>NZ_JARTVM010000001.1:0-420805 GCF_029625765.1 Mesorhizobium sp. WSM4983
GGAAGAGAAGCTGCGCTTCGCCATCCGTGAAGGCGGCCGCACCGTCGGTGCCGGCATCGTCGTCACCATCAAAGAATAATTGGACGAAACGGATCTGTCGCGGGCGCGGGGCTGCCCGCGCCGCGCCAGAACAAGGAATTGACGCATGAACGGACAGAATATCCGCATCCGCCTTAAGGCGTTTGACCACCGGGTGCTCGACGCCTCGACGCGCGAAATCGTGTCGACCGCCAAGCGCACCGGCGCCAACGTCCGCGGCCCCATTCCGCTGCCGACGCGGATCGAAAAGTTCACGGTCAACCGGTCGCCTCACGTCGACAAGAAGAGCCGCGAGCAGTTCGAGATGCGCACCCACAAGCGGCTGCTCGACATCGTCGATCCGACCCCGCAGACGGTCGATGCTCTGATGAAGCTCGACCTGGCCGCCGGTGTCGACGTCGAGATCAAGCTCTAAGGAACAAGAGGGCGGGGCGACCCGGAACTCTGAAGGAAGCAAGAGGCGTGGAGGGGCGTCAGCCCCGACAGGGAACTCTAAAGGAATTGAACCGATGCGTTCAGGTGTGATTGCAAAGAAGGTGGGAATGACCCGCATCTATAACGATGCCGGGGAACACGTTCCCGTCACCGTTCTCCAGATGGAGAACTGCCAGGTCGTGGCGCAGCGCACGCAGGAGAAGAACGGCTACACCGCCGTCCAGCTCGGCGTTGGCCTTGCCAAGGTGAAGAACACGTCGAAGGCGATGCGCGGCCATTTCGCTGCCGCCTCCGTCGAGCCAAAGGCGAAGCTCGCCGAGTTCCGCGTCTCCGCCGACAACATGATCGACGTCGGCGCCGAGCTCACCGTCGAGCACTTCGTCGCCGGCCAGAAGGTCGACGTGACGGGCACCTCGACCGGCAAGGGTTTCCAGGGCGTGATCAAGCGGCACAACATGGGTGGCGGCCGCGCCACGCACGGTAACTCGGTCTCGCACCGCACGCACGGCTCGACCGGTCAGCGCCAGGACCCCGGCAAGGTGTTCAAGGGCAAGAAGATGGCCGGCCACATGGGCGACGTCCGCGTCACCACCCAGAATGTCGAGGTCGTCTCGACCGATGCCGACCGCGGCCTGATCCTGATCCGCGGCGCCGTCCCGGGAGTGAAGGGCGCCTGGATCCTGGTCCGTGACGCGGCCAAGGTTGCGCTGCCGGCCAACGCGCCGAAGCCAGCCGCGATCCGTGCCGCTGCCGCCAAGAACGATGCCCCGGCCAATGAGGGAGCGGAATAATGGACCTCAAGATCACAACCCTCGGCGGCAAGGACGCTGGCAAGGTAAAGCTCTCCGAGGAGATCTTCGGCCTTGACCCGCGTGAGGACATCCTGCAGCGCGTGGTGCGCTGGCAGCTGGCCAAGAAGCAGCAGGGCACGCACAAGGCCAAGGGCCGCGCCGAGATCGCGCGCACCGGCGCCAAGATGTACAAGCAGAAGGGTACGGGCCGCGCCCGTCACCATTCGGCTCGCGCTCCGCAGTTCCGCGGCGGTGGCAAGGCGCACGGCCCGGTCGTGCGCAGCCATGAGCACGAGCTGCCGAAGAAGGTGCGCGCGCTGGGCTTGAAGCACGCTCTCTCGGCCAAGGCCAAGAGCGCTTCGCTGATCATCGTTGACGAGCTGAAGCTCGCCGAAGCCAAGACCAAGGCGCTGGTGGCGAGCCTCGAGACGCTCGGGCTCACCAATGCCCTGGTGATTGGCGGCGCCGAGCTTGACCAGAACTTCAGGCTGGCGGCGACCAATATTCCCAACATCGACGTGCTGCCGATCCAGGGCATCAACGTCTACGACATTCTGCGCCGCGGCACGCTGGTCCTTTCGAAGGCCGCCGTCGAGGCTCTCGAGGAGCGCTTCAAATGACCGACCTCCGTCACTACGACGTGATCGTCTCGCCGGCGATCACCGAAAAGTCGACCATGGCTTCCGAGCAGAACCAGGTCGTCTTCAATGTCGCCAAGAAGGCGTCGAAGCCGGAAATCAAGGCTGCCGTGGAAGCTCTCTTCGGCGTCAAGGTTACGGCCGTGAACACGCTCGTCCGCAAGGGCAAGATCAAGCGCTTCCGCGGCACGGTTGGCCGCCAGGGCGACGTCAAGAAGGCGGTTGTGACGCTGGCCGACGGCCAGTCGATCGACGTCGCGACGGGTCTCTGAGCAAGGCCGCGAGGACAGGACAATGGCACTCAAGAAATTCAACCCGGTAACGCCGAGCACCCGTCAGCTGGTCATCGTCGACCGCTCGGGCCTCTACAAGGGCAAGCCCGTCAAGGGCCTGACCGAAGGCCTGACCAAGTCGGGCGGCCGCAATAATTACGGCCGCATCACGGCCCGCTTCATCGGCGGCGGTCACAAGCGTTCGTACCGCATCATCGACTTCAAGCGTAAGAAGTACGACGTCGTCGGCACGGTCGAGCGCATCGAATACGATCCGAACCGCACCGCCTTCATCGCGCTGATCAAGTATGACGACGGCGAGCTGTCCTACATCCTGGCGCCGCAGCGTCTGGCTGCCGGCGACAAGATCGTGGCCGGCGAAGCGGTCGACGTGAAGCCGGGCAACGCGATGCCGCTGGCCTCGATGCCGGTCGGCACGATCGTCCACAATATTGAGCTGAAGCCGGGCAAGGGCGGCCAGGTCGCCCGTTCGGCCGGCGGCTACGCCCAGCTCGTCGGCCGCGACCAGGGCATGGCGATCCTGCGCCTCAACTCGGGCGAGCAGCGCGTCGTGCACGGCTCGTGCATGGCCACCGTCGGCGCCGTGTCGAACCCCGATCACGGCAACATCAACGACGGCAAGGCCGGCCGCACGGTGTGGCGTGGCAAGCGCCCGCACAATCGCGGCGTGGCCATGAACCCGGTCGATCATCCGCACGGTGGTGGCGAAGGCCGCACCTCGGGTGGCCGTCACCCGGTTTCGCCCTGGGGCAAGCCGACCAAGGGCAAGAAGACGCGGTCCAACAAGGCGACCGACAAGTTCATCGTGCGCTCGCGCCATCAGCGCAAGAGCTAAGAAGAGGTAACGCCAAGTGACTCGTTCGATTTGGAAAGGCCCCTTCATCGACGGCTACCTTCTCAAGAAGGTGGACAAGGTTCGTGAAGGCGGTCGCAATGAGGTGATCAAGATGTGGAGCCGTCGCTCCACCATCCTGCCGCAGTTCGTCGGCTTCACCTTCGGTGTCTACAACGGCCAGAAGCACGTTCCCGTCTCCGTGAACGAGGACATGGTCGGCCACAAGTTCGGTGAATTCGCTCCGACCCGGACCTACTACGGTCATGGCGCGGATAAGAAGGCGAAGAGGAAATAATCATGGGCAAGGCCAAAGCTCCGCGCAGGCTTGCTGACAACGAGGCGCGCGCCGTTCTGCGCACCATCCGTATCAGCCCGCAGAAGCTGAACCTGGTTGCCGCGCTGATCCGCGGCAAGAAGGTCGCGACAGCGCTTTCCGACCTCGAATTCTCGGCCAAGCGGATTTCCGGCACGGTCAAGAAGACCCTGGAGTCGGCGATCGCCAACGCGGAAAACAACCACGACCTCGATGTCGACGCACTGATCGTATCGGAAGCCTATGTCGGCAAGTCGATCGTCATGAAGCGTTTCCACGCGCGTGGCCGTGGTCGCGCCAGCCGTATCGAAAAGCCGTTCTCGCACCTCACGATCGTCGTTCGTGAAGTCGAGGAAAAAGGGGAGGCCGCTTAATGGGCCAGAAAGTCAATCCGATCGGGCTGCGTCTCGGCATCAACCGCACCTGGGATTCGCGCTGGTTCGCGAACACCGGCGAATACGGTCAGCTGCTGCATGAAGACATCAAGATCCGTAAGTATCTTGAGAAGGAACTCAAGCAGGCCGCGATCTCCAAGGTCGTGATCGAGCGTCCGCACAAGAAGTGCCGCGTCACCATCCATGCCGCGCGTCCGGGCCTGATCATCGGCAAGAAGGGCGCCGACATCGAGAAGCTCCGCAGGAAGCTGATGGAGATGACGAAGTCCGAGACGCACCTCAACATCGTTGAAGTGCGCAAGCCGGAAATCGACGCCACGCTGATCGCCCAGTCGATCGCCCAGCAGCTCGAGCGCCGCATCGCGTTCCGTCGCGCCATGAAGCGCGCCGTTCAGTCGGCCATGCGTCTTGGTGCCGAAGGCATCCGCATCAACTGCTCCGGCCGTCTCGGCGGCGCCGAAATCGCGCGCATGGAGTGGTACCGCGAAGGCCGCGTGCCGCTGCATACGCTGCGCGCCGATGTCGACTACGGCACGGCCGAGGCGAACACGGCGTATGGCATCTGCGGCGTCAAGGTGTGGGTGTTCAAGGGCGAGATCCTCGAGCACGACCCGATGGCGTCGGAGCGTCGCGCCACGGAAGGCGATCACGGCGGTCAGACCGGCGAGCGTGAGCGCGGTCGCCGTCGCGAGAACGCCTGAGAAATTTGAGAATTTGGAGTTAGAACGATGCTGCAGCCAAAGCGCACAAAGTTCCGCAAGCAGTTCAAGGGCCGTATCCACGGTACCGCCAAGGGCGGCACCAATCTGGATTTCGGCGGTTTCGGGCTGAAGGCGCTTGAGCCGAACCGCGTCACCGCGCGCGAGATCGAGGCGGCCCGCCGCGCGATCACCCGCGAGATGAAGCGCGCCGGCCGCGTCTGGATCCGGGTGTTCCCGGATCTGCCGGTCACCTCGAAGCCGACCGAAGTGCGCATGGGTAAGGGCAAGGGCGCCGTCGACTACTGGGCGGCGCGCGTCAAGCCTGGCCGCATCATGTTCGAGATCGACGGCGTCAGCGAAGAAACCGCGCGTGAGGCGCTGCGTCTCGGCGCCGCCAAGCTCTCGGTCAAGACGCGCTTCGTGCAGCGCATCGCAGAATAAGGACAGGCGATCATGAAAGCCGAAGATATCCGGACCAAGACCCAGGATCAGCTGGCCGACGACCTGGCCGCCCTCAAGAAGGAGCAGTTCAACCTGCGCTTCCAGAAGGCCACCGGCCAGCTCGAGAAGACCGCACGCGTGAAGCAGGTCCGCAGGGACATCGCGCGCATCAAGACCATCGCCGCGGAAAAAGCCGCGGCCAAGAAGGCTTAAGGACGAGAACCATGCCAAAGCGCATCCTGCAGGGCACCGTGGTCAGCGACAAGAACGAGAAGACGGTCGTCGTCAAGGTCGAGCGGCGCTTCACGCATCCCGTGATGAAGAAGACCGTGCGCCTGACCAAGAAGTACAAGGCGCATGACGAGAACAACGCCCACAAGGTCGGCGACCAGGTGTTCATCCAGGAATCGAAGCCGATCTCCAAGGACAAGCGCTGGGTCGTCATCACCGCGGATCAGGCTTGATCCGGGCGAACGAAACGAATTTTGGACAGACCGGGGAGGGGTGAAAGCCCGTCCCGTTAGAAAAGAAGAAGGCGGCCAGTCATGATTCAGATGCAAACAAACCTCGACGTCGCGGACAATTCCGGCGCCCGTCGTGTCATGTGCATCAAGGTGCTGGGCGGTTCGAAGCGGAAGTATGCCTCCGTCGGCGACATCATCGTGGTGTCGATCAAGGAAGCCATCCCGCGCGGCCGCGTTAAGAAGGGCGACGTGATGAAGGCGGTCGTGGTTCGCACGGCCAAGGACATCCGCCGTCCGGACGGCAGCGTGATCCGTTTCGACAAGAACGCGGCCGTTCTCGTCGACAACAAGAAAGAGCCGATCGGCACACGTATCTTCGGGCCGGTTCCGCGCGAGCTTCGCGCCAAGAACCACATGAAGATCATCTCGCTCGCGCCTGAAGTGCTGTAAGGAGCCGGACCCATGCAAAAGATCAGAAAAGGCGACAAGGTCGTCGTGCTTGCCGGCAAGGACAAGGGCCGTTCGGGCGAAGTCCTGTCGGTGCAGCCGAAGGAAGACACCGCGCTGGTCCGCGGCGTGAACCTCATTCGCCGTCACCAGA
The DNA here is from genome assembly GCF_029625765.1 of Mesorhizobium sp. WSM4983. Lineage (NCBI taxonomy): Bacteria > Pseudomonadati > Pseudomonadota > Alphaproteobacteria > Hyphomicrobiales > Phyllobacteriaceae > Mesorhizobium > Mesorhizobium sp. WSM4983. The sequence continues at coordinate 5,947 of NZ_JARTVM010000001.1, forward strand.
AGCAGACCCAGTCCCAAGAGGGCGGGATCATCACCAAGGAAGCGCCGATCCACCTGTCGAACATCGCGCTGGCCGACCCCAAGGACGGCAAGCCGACCCGCGTCGGCTTCGCCATCCAGAAGGACGGCAAGAAGGTGCGCGTCGCCAAGCGTTCGGGAGAAGTCATCAATGGCTAAAGCTGAAACCAAGCAGGCAGCTGCCAAGAACGAGCCGCGCCTCAAGAAGGTCTATCAGGAGACCATCCGCAAGGCGCTACAGGAGCAGTTCGGCTATGACAACGAGATGCAGGTTCCGCGCATCGACAAGATCGTGCTGAACATGGGTGTCGGCGAAGCGACCGGCGATTCCAAGAAGCCCTCGGTCGCGGCCGAGGACCTCGCGCTGATCGCCGGCCAGAAGGCTGTCGTCACCCGCGCCCGCAATTCGATCGCGGGCTTCAAGGTGCGCGAGAACATGCCGATCGGCGCCAAGGTCACGCTGCGCAAGGAACGCATGTACGAGTTCCTCGACCGCCTCGTGAACATCGCGCTGCCGCGCGTTCGCGACTTTCGCGGACTGAACCCGAAGAGCTTTGACGGCCGTGGCAACTACGCCATGGGCATCAAGGAGCACATCGTGTTCCCGGAGATCAACTACGACAAGGTTGATCAGGTCTGGGGCATGGACGTCATCGTTTGTACGACGGCGAAGACGGATGACGAGGCCAGGGCGCTGCTCAAGGCCTTCAACTTCCCCTTCCGCCAGTAACGGCAGCGAAAAAGGAAAAATCTGAAATGGCAAAGACCAGCTCAGTCGAGAAGAACAACCGGCGCCGCAAGCTTGCCGGTCAGTACGCCGCCAAGCGCAAGGCGCTCAAGGACATCGTCATGGACCAGTCCAAGCCGATGGAAGAGCGTTTCCGCGCCCAGTTGAAGCTTTCGGCGCTGCCGCGCAACTCGGCCAAGATCCGCATCCGCAACCGCTGCGAAGTGACGGGGCGTCCTCGCGCCTACTATCGCAAGCTCAAGCTTTCGCGTATCGCGCTTCGCGATCTGGGCAACAACGGCCAGATCCCGGGCCTGGTCAAGTCGAGCTGGTAAGGAGACACTGAGATGTCATTGAGCGATCCTCTCGGCGATATGCTGACCCGCATCCGCAACGCCTATGGCCGCAAGAAGTCGACCGTCTCGACTCCGGCCTCGCGTCTGCGCGCCCGCGTCCTCGAAGTGCTGAAGTCGGAAGGCTATATCCGCGACTACAGCCAGACCGACTTCGAGAACGGCAAGTCGGAAATCGAGATCGAGCTGAAGTATTTCGACGGCGCTCCGGTCGTGCGCGAAATCGAGCGCGTCTCGAAGCCCGGCCGCCGCGTCTATGTCTCGGCCAAGTCGATCCCGCATGTCGCCAACGGCCTCGGCATCGCCATCCTTTCGACGCCGAAGGGCGTCATGGCCGATCACGAAGCGCGCGAGCAGAATGTCGGCGGCGAGATCCTCTGCCAGATTTTCTAAGGGTGAATGGTCAATGGTGAATAGTGAATGGTGAGACTGCACGGGACTTTGACCGCGCCGTTCGCCATTTCACCATTCACCATTCACAGCAGTAAAGGAAAGAGGAGACAACAATGTCTCGTATCGGAAAGAAACCCGTTTCGCTGCCGCAGGGCGTCTCCGCGACCGTCAACGGCCAGACCGTGACGGCCAAGGGCCCCAAGGGCGAGCTGAAGTTCGTGGTCAACGACGAAGTGCTGGTCAAGATGGAAGGCGCCGAGATTTCGGTGGAGCCGCGCGACCAGACCAAGACCGCTCGGGCCAAGTGGGGCATGTCGCGCACGCAGATCGTCAACATCCTGCAGGGCGTCAAGGACGGCTTCGAGAAGAAGCTCGAGATCACCGGCGTCGGCTATCGCGCCGCCATGCAGGGCAAGAACCTGCAGCTGGCGCTCGGCTTCAGCCACGACGTGGTCTATGAGACGCCGCAGGGCATCACGATCTCGGTGCCGAAGCCGACCGAAATCACGGTCTCCGGCATCGACAAGCAGCAGGTCGGCCAGGTCGCGGCCGAGATCCGCGAGTATCGTGGCCCCGAGCCCTACAAGGGCAAGGGCGTTCGCTACGCCGACGAGCGGATTGTCCGCAAGGAAGGCAAGAAGAAGTAAGACTTTTGATCGCCGCGGGGCGCGACCGCGGGAGGCTTGGCCTACCGCACACGGTTGCCCCCGTTTTCTGAAGGCAAGGAACAGACACGATGGCTAGCCCCAAAGAAACCACCCAGCGCCGCGCGCAGCGCGTGCGCCGCCAGCTCAAGAAGGTCGCCGGCGAGCGGCCGCGGCTTTCGGTGCATCGCACCTCGAAGCACATCTACGTCCAGGTCATCGACGACGCCAAGGGCCACACGCTGGCCGCCGCCTCGACGCTGGAGAAGGAGCTGAAGGGCTCGCTCAAGACCGGCGCCGACAGCGCCGCTGCTGCCGCGGTCGGCAAGCTGATCGCCGAGCGCGCGTCGAAGGCCGGCGTCAAGGAAGTCGTCTTCGATCGTGGCCCGTACATCTATCACGGCCGCGTCAAGGCGCTGGCCGAGGCTGCCCGCGAAGGCGGTCTGAGCTTCTAATGCATGATCCCGAAAAGTTGCAGACTTTTCGGACAAGATCATGCAAAGGAGAAATTCACCGCCGGTGTCGATAGAGGCGCCGGCAAACAGCAACCCGTGCTTCCGGAAAAGAACAAGGACTAGGATATGGCACAGGAACGTAGGGAAGGCGGCCGCGGCCGCGAGCGTGAACGCGAAGAGCGCGACGACGGCATGGTGGACAAGCTTGTCCACATCAACCGCGTCGCCAAGGTGGTGAAGGGCGGCCGTCGCTTCGGTTTTGCCGCGCTCGTCGTCGTCGGCGACCAGAAGGGCCGCGTCGGCTTCGGCCACGGCAAGGCGCGCGAAGTGCCGGAGGCGATCCGCAAGGCGACCGAATCGGCCAAGCGCGACATGATCTTCGTGCCGCTGCGTTCTGGCCGCACGCTGCATCACGACGTCGAGGGCCGCTGGGGCGCCGGACGCGTTCTGCTGCGCGCCGCCAAGCAGGGTACCGGCATCATCGCTGGCGGCCCGATGCGCGCCGTCTTCGAGACACTCGGCATGCACGACGTGGTCGCCAAGTCGATGGGTTCGTCGAACCCATACAACATGGTTCGCGCCACCTTCGACGCGCTGAAGAGCCAGATGCATCCGAAGGATGTGGCTGCTGCGCGCGGCATCAAGTACTCGACCCTTCAGGCCCGCCGCGGCACCGCCGTCGCGGCCGAAGAATAGTCGACGCTGACCAGGGATTTCGACCATGGCCAAGAAAGCTACCAAGACCATCACCGTCGAGCAGATCGGTTCGCCGATCCGCCGGCCGAAGGAGCAGCGCGCGACGCTGGTCGGCCTCGGCCTCAACAAGATGCACAAGCGGCGTACGCTGGAAGACACCCCTTCGGTGCGCGGCATGATCGCCGCCGTCCAGCACCTCGTCCGCGTTGTGGACGAGGCCTGAACGGAAGCGCAGGAGACAGAAACATGAAACTCAACGATCTGCGTGACAAGGATGGCGCCACGCACTCCAGGAAGCGCCTCGGTCGCGGCATCGGCTCCGGCTCTGGCAAGACCGCCGGTCGCGGCGTCAAGGGTCAGAAGGCACGCTCGGGCGTTGCCATCAACGGCTTCGAGGGCGGCCAGATGCCGCTTTACCGGCGCCTGCCGAAGCGCGGCTTCAACAACCTGTTCGCCAAGAGCTTCACCGTCGTGTCGCTTGCTCGCATCCAGGCTGCCGTCGATGCCAAGAAGCTCGACGCGAAGGAGACCGTGACGGCTGAGACCCTGATCACTGCCGGCGTCATCCGCCGCGCCAAGGACGGCGTGCGCGTGCTCTCCGACGGCGAGCTCAAGGCCAAGCTCAGCTTCGACGTCGCCGGCGCCTCCAAAGCTGCGATCGAGAAGATCGAGAAGGCCGGCGGTTCGGTGAAGCTGCCGGAAGCGGCCGCCGCCGAGTAACGGCGATTTGAAGCGCGGCCGGCGGGTATGATTTCATTTTTGCCGCCCGTCCGCGCTTTGATCTGATCAATTAGGCGGCCGCGTCAACGCGGCCGCTTGCATGTTGACGGTCCGGAGCTTATCTCGTGAGCTTCGGTGACACGCGCCGCCTGAGCTGCGGGCATCGAGCGCGACATAGAAATCAATGAAGTAGAGCATAATCAATGAAGTAGAGCATGATGTCTTCCGAAAACCGCTTCACACTTTTCGGCATCATGCTCTAGCGGAGAAAATCAGGCATGGCTTCGGCTGCTGAACAACTAGCCTCCAATCTGAATTTTGCGGCCTTCGCCAAGGCCGAGGATCTGAAGAAGCGCATCTGGTTCACCGTCGGCGCGCTGCTCGTCTACCGCCTCGGCACCTACATCCCGCTTCCCGGGATCAATCCCGACGCTTTCGCGCAGGCCTTCTCCTCGCAGAGCAAGGGCGTGCTCGGCATGTTCAACATGTTTGCCGGCGGCGCCGTGCAGCGCATGGCGATCTTCGCGCTCGGCATCATGCCCTACATCTCCGCTTCCATCATCATGCAGCTGATGACCTCGGTCATCCCGTCGCTGGAAGCGCTGAAGAAGGAAGGCGAGCAGGGCCGCAAGATCATCAACCAGTACACGCGCTACGGCACCGTGCTGCTGGCCTTGGTGCAGGCCTACGGCATTTCGGTCGGGCTGGAGGGCGGCAACGGTATCGTCACCGATCCCGGCATGTTCTTCCGCATCTCGACCGTCGTCACGCTTGTCGGCGGGACCATGTTCCTGATGTGGCTCGGCGAGCAGATCACCGCGCGCGGCATCGGCAACGGCATTTCGCTGATCATCTTCTCGGGCATCGTCGCCGGTCTGCCGCACGCCATTTCAGGCACGCTGGAACTCGGCCGCACCGGTGCGCTGTCCACGAGCCTGATTCTCGCGATCATCGTGCTCGCCGTCGTCGTCATCGGCGTCATCGTCTTCTTCGAGCGCGCCCAGCGCCGCCTGCTCATCCAGTATCCGAAGCGGCAGGTCGGCAACCGCATGTTCCAAGGCGACACCTCGCATCTGCCGCTGAAGCTCAACACCTCGGGCGTCATCCCGCCGATCTTCGCCTCCTCGCTGCTGCTTCTCCCGGCAACGGTTGCCGGCTTCTCGCAGACCACCAACCTGCCTGCCTGGGCGAGCACGGTTCTTGCGGCGCTGGGCCACGGCCAGCCGCTCTATATGGCGTTCTATGCGGCGATGATCATTTTCTTCGCCTTCTTCTACACGGCGATCGTCTTCAACCCGAAGGACACGGCCGACCAGCTCAAGAAGCATTCCGGCTTCATCCCGGGCTATCGTCCGGGCGAGCGCACCGCCGAATATATCGACTATGTTCTGACGCGGATCACCGTCATCGGCGCCATCTACCTGGTGCTGGTGTGTCTGCTGCCTGAGTTCCTGATTTCAGCGACTGGCGTACCTTTCTATCTCGGTGGCACATCGCTTCTGATCGTGGTCAGTGTCACGCTCGACACGGTGGCGCAGATTCAGGGTCACCTGATCGCGCACCAGTATGAGGGCCTGATCAAGAAGTCGAAGTTGCGCGGGGGTAAGAGGAGCAGATGAGGCTGATATTGCTTGGGCCGCCAGGAGCGGGCAAGGGGACGCAAGCACAGAGACTGGTAGAAAAACACGGCATACCCCAGCTTTCGACGGGAGACATGCTGCGTGCCGCCGTCCAGACCGGAACCGAAGTCGGCAAGCGGGCCAAGGCGGTTATGGATGCCGGCGAGCTGGTATCGGACGCGATCGTCAATGCGATCGTTGCCGAGCGGATCGACCAGCCCGACTGCGCCAGGGGCTTCATCCTCGACGGTTATCCGCGCACGCTGGTGCAGGCCGATGCCGTCGAAGCCATGCTCGCCGAGCGCAACATCGCGCTCGACAGCGTCATCGAGCTCGTCGTCGACGACAAGGCGCTGGTCGGGCGCATCGTCAAGCGGGCCGAGGATGCCAAGGCGGCCGGCCAGCCGGTGCGCAAGGACGACAACCCGGCGGTGTTCGAGGAGCGCCTGCGAGAATATTACAAGAAGACGGCGCCGCTGACCGGCTACTACTATGCCAAAGGCAGGCTGAAGAGCGTTGACGGCATGGCCAGCATCGACGCGGTGACCGCGGAGATCGAGAAGGTGCTCACGGCGGCGGTGAGCTAGGCCGCTCCGACAAGCAAAGATTGCGCTTGACTGGAAGAAGCCATTGGGGTATGGCGGCCCGTCTTCCTATCAGGCATGGACTTTGCTTGCCCGCAAGGGCAGGGCATCTGTTTTGAACCAGGAAACTCCCGCAAGGGCCGGCCTCCACCGGACGCGGGGCAACTTAGATAGCGCCAGGCCTGCCTTTTTGAAGGATGGCCGGCCCAAATGGAGATGAAAGAACATGGCTCGTATAGCCGGCGTCAACATTCCGACCAACAAGCGCGTCGTCATTGCGCTTCAGTACATTCACGGCATCGGCAAGAAGTTTGCCCAGGAGATCGTCGACAAGGTCGGCATCCCGGCAGACCGCCGCGTCAACCAGTTGACCGACGCGGAAGTGCTGCAGATCCGCGAGACGATCGACCGCGACTACCAGGTCGAAGGCGACCTGCGCCGCGAGGTCTCGATGAACATCAAGCGGCTGATGGACCTCGGCTGCTACCGCGGCCTGCGTCACCGCCGCTCGCTGCCGGTCCGCGGCCAGCGCACGCATACCAATGCGCGCACCCGCAAGGGCCCGGCCAAGGCGATCGCCGGCAAGAAGAAGTAATTAGGGGAATAAGGGAGTAGGGGAATAAGGCAGTAGGGAATAGTCCGAAATCGGATCGTTCATTTCCCTACTCCCTTACTGCCCTATTCCCCTACTCCCTTACGAAGGTGGAGCCGCTGGCGCTACGGCGGTGTAGAGATCAACTGAAAGGACTACCATGGCCAAGGAAGCCGCTCGTGTTCGCCGTCGCGAACGCAAGAACATCTCGTCGGGCGTTGCCCACGTCAATTCGACCTTCAACAACACGATGATCACCATCACCGACGCGCAGGGCAATTCGATCGCCTGGTCCTCCGCCGGCGCCCAGGGCTTCAAGGGTTCGCGCAAGTCGACCCCGTTCGCCGCCCAGATGGCCGCCGAGGACGTCGCCAAGAAGGCACAGGAACACGGCATGCGCATGCTCGAGGTCGAGGTCTGCGGACCCGGCTCCGGCCGTGAATCGGCGCTGCGCGCCCTGCAGGCGGCCGGCTTCACCATCACCTCGATCCGCGATGTGACGCCGATCCCGCACAATGGCTGCCGCCCGCGCAAGAAGCGCCGCGTCTAATATTTTTGAACGCCGCGTGAGCGCCAGGGCGCTCCTCCGCGGCAATTCCAGGCTGCCCGCCACGATTGGATGGTGGCGGGTCAAAGGAAGGAAGACACCATGATCCAGAAAAACTGGCAGGAACTGATCAAGCCGAACAAGATCGAGTTCTCGTCGAAGAAGAAGACGCTGACCACGCTCGTGGCCGAGCCGCTCGAGCGCGGCTTCGGCCTCACGCTCGGCAACGCGTTGCGGCGCGTGCTTCTGTCTTCGCTGCGCGGCGCGGCCGTCACCGCCGTGCAGATCGACGGCGTGCTGCATGAGTTCTCGTCCATCGCCGGCGTGCGCGAGGACGTGACCGACATCGTGCTCAACATCAAGGAAATCGCCATCCGCATGGAAGGCGATGGTCCCAAGCGCATGGTCGTGCGCAAGCAGGGCCCGGGCGCCGTGCTTGCCGGTGACATCCAGACCGTCGGCGACGTCGAGATCCTCAACCCCGACCACGTGATCTGCACGCTGGACGAGGGCGCGGAGATCCGCATGGAATTCACCGTCGACACCGGCAAGGGTTATGTGCCGGCTGAGCGCAACCGCGCCGAGGACGCGCCGATCGGCTTGATCCCGGTCGACAGCCTCTACTCGCCGGTCAAGAAGGTCTCCTACAAGGTCGAGAACACCCGCGAGGGCCAGGTTCTCGACTATGACAAGCTGACCATGACCATCGAGACCGACGGTTCGATCTCGGGCGAGGACGCCGTGGCTTTCGCGGCCCGCATCCTGCAGGACCAGCTCAGCCTGTTCGTCAACTTCGACGAGCCGCAGAAGGAAGTCGCCACCGAGGCCGTCACCGAGCTGGCCTTCAACCCGGCGCTGCTCAAGAAGGTCGACGAACTCGAGCTTTCGGTGCGTTCGGCCAACTGCCTGAAGAACGACAACATCGTCTATATCGGCGACCTGATCCAGAAGACCGAAGCCGAGATGCTGCGCACTCCGAATTTCGGCCGCAAGTCGCTGAACGAGATCAAGGAAGTGCTGGCGGCGATGGGTCTGCACCTCGGCATGGAAGTGCCGGACTGGCCACCGGAAAACATTGAAGACCTCGCCAAGCGTTACGAGGATCAGTATTGAGCATGAATTCCAAGGATCGGCGGCGCGAGCCGCTCGATCCGACGGTCATGCGGAAAACCATCAGAGGCCGTGGCCTCTTGAACAACTAAAGAAGGAAAAGAGCCATGCGCCACGGTTTCAAAGGCCGTCGCTTCGCCCGCAGCGTAAGCCACCGCAAGTCGATGTTCGCCAACCTCGCCGTGTCTCTGATCGAGCACGAGCAGATCGTCACCACCCTGCCGAAGGCGAAGGACCTGCGTCCGATCGTCGAGAAGCTGGTGACGCTCGGCAAGCGCGGCGACCTGCACGCCCGCCGCCAAGTGATCGCGCAGATCGGCAATGAAGGCGTCGTCAAGCGCCTGTTCGAAACCATCGCACCGCGCTACGCCAGCCGCAACGGCGGCTACCTGCGCATCATGAAGGCGGGCTTCCGCCACGGCGACAATGCCGCCATGGCGGTCATCGAGTTCGTCGACCGCGACACCTCGGCCAAGGGCGCCGCCGACCGCGCGCGTCTCGAAGCCGAAGGCGGCGACGAGGAAGCCGCGGCCGCATAAGGCCAGGTTTTCAGCGAATGAATTCAAGGGGCCCTCGGGCCCCTTTTTGCGTTCTTGTGTCTGGCGCTATCCGAGAATATCCAAATAGTCACGGCCGGACAACGCGCGCCAATTGAGCACCCCAGGCACCTCCTCGGCGGCAGGTTGCGGATATGAATAGATGCTGTCGACCTTGGTTCGGGGATCGATATCCCGCAAAAGCCGACCTAGCTTTGCTTCTTCCAGATGCCTGACCGGGTCGCCATCACCTATGAATGATGTATCGACTTGAAAGTGCACCTTGATGCAGCCGGCGCAAATGTTTAGCAGGACACTATCGCTCAGTGCGGCGTAGTGGACCTTTGTGCGTTGAAGGTCCCAGAGCCCGGCGGAAAGAAACTCCGAGGGTTTTGTCTTTCCACTGAATCTGTCCAAGGACAGCTTTAGCCGTTCCGTCACAGGCTCGAATTTGCCCTTGAGTTGGGCCGCGCCTTCGACCTGAAACCAGTTCATCCGGTAGGGAGCGGCAATGTCGAACGAAATCTCCACCTTGCCGAAACACCAATAGAGCGGAACGTCACCATCATCATCGACGTCCCAGTCGTCGGGCGTGCCAAGCACCTTCGCGACATCGATCAGCTTCATCTCAGGGGAAAGCGGCCCCAAGGTTCCGGTTGCCAAGAAATCGCAGAAGGAAGCGACCTGTTTTTTCATCAGACGAACCGCGGTACCCGATTGCGCCTGTAGCTATAGCCGGCTACTGGCTGAAAATAATTCGATATCATCGCCTTAGCCTTTCATTCTGCACAATCGTCGGGACAATGGCGCCTGATCTGGAGGATTCGGAATGCACCTCAAACGGCTGTTTCTTATTGCGGTTTGCACGCTTGCCGCTTTCGCCGCGGCTCCTAGCGTCAGACAGGCATTCGCAGAAGATGCCGCCAAGCCGGCCGACCCTGGCCTTTCCGACGTGCTGACCGATCTCTTGCATGGCGTCGAGGGCGAGAACTCCACTTCCGGGCCCGACAAGCGCGTGCCGTTCGGCCGCGAGGAGGTGCAGCTTTCGTTTGCGCCGCTGGTCAAGCAGACGGCGCCGGCCGTGGTCAACGTCTACGCCTCGCAGACCGCAAAGGTGACCTCGCCATTCGAGGGCGATCCCTTCTTCGAGGAGTTCTTCGGCCGCGCGCAGCCGCGCGCGCAGTCTTCGCTCGGTTCCGGCGTGCTGGTCGATCCGAGCGGCGTGATCGTCACCAACTACCATGTCATCAAGGATGCCGACGAGGTGAAGGTCGCGACGGCCGACGGGCGCGAGTTCACATCCAAGGTGATGCTGAAGGACGAGACACTGGATCTTGCCGTGCTCAAAATCTCCGCCGACAAGCCGTTCCCGGTGATCGCCATCGGCGATTCCGACGCGCTCGAGGTCGGCGACCTGGTGCTCGCCATCGGCAATCCCTTCGGCGTCGGCCAGACGACCACCAGCGGGATCGTTTCGGCGCTTGCCCGCAGCCATATCGGCGTTTCCGACTCCGGCTATTTCATCCAGACCGATGCCGCCATCAATCCCGGCAATTCCGGCGGCGCGCTGATCAACATGGGCGGCCAGCTGGTCGGCATCAACACGGCTATCTATAGCCGCAGCGGCGGCTCGATCGGTATCGGTTTCGCCATTCCGTCGAACATGGTCAGGGCTTTCGCCGACGCCGCCAAAGCCGGCCTGGATTTCTTCGAGCGGCCCTATATCGGCGCCGAGTTTGAAGCCGTGACACCCCAGATCGCGGAATCGCTTGGCATGGAAAAGCCGACAGGCGCGCTGGTCTCGTCGGTCGATGGGGCCGGACCGGCCGGCAAGGCGGGGCTCAAGCCCGGCGACGTCGTGCTGTCGCTCAACAACACCCCGGTCGAAAGCATCGAGGCGCTGGATTACCGCATGGCGACGCTGTCGATCGGTACCAAGGCGACCTTCGCAGTGCTGAGCAAGGGCCAGCAGGCAACGCTTGAGATTGCGCTGGAGCGCGCCCCCGAAGGCGCGAAGCCGAGCGAGGTCACGCTGCATGGCCGCAGCCCCTTCGCCGGCGCCAAGGTGGCAGAGCTTTCGCCGCGCCTTGCCCAGCGTCTCGGGCTGCGCACCGACATGAAGGGGGTCACCGTGGTCGACATCAACCGCGATTCACCGGCCGCCGATTTCGGCTTCCAACCGGGCGACATCGTGCGCGAAGTGAACGGCACGAGCATCGATAAGGCGGCGACGCTGGCACAGATTGCGCAGCAGGACACGCGGTGGTGGCGGTTTACCGTCGAGCGCGGTGGGCAGATACTGCGCCAAGTGTTGCGTTACTGAGCAGGCTCTGGAAAAGGGGCCGCGTTCCAACCAAATAAAAGCGCATGGCCGATCTGTTCAGCGTCGATGAACCGGAGAAGGCGCCGCCCGGCCGGCCGCTGGCTGACCGGTTGCGCCCGAAGACCCTTGGCGAGGTTGTCGGCCAGGAGCACTTGACCGGCCCGGATGGCGCGCTGACGCGGCTGATCAAGTCCGGCACGCTCGGCTCGATGATTTTCTGGGGCCCGCCCGGCACCGGCAAGACGACGGTGGCGCGGTTGCTCGCCGGCGAAACCCACCTTGCCTTCGAGCAGATATCGGCGGTGTTTTCCGGCGTCGCCGACCTGAAGAAAGTATTCGAGGCAGCAAAACTGCGCCGGACCAATGGCCGCCAGACGCTGCTCTTCGTCGACGAGATCCATCGCTTTAATCGTGCCCAGCAGGACGGTTTCTTGCCGGTCATGGAAGACGGCACGGTGGTGCTGGTCGGCGCCACGACGGAGAACCCGTCCTTCGAGCTGAACGCGGCGCTTCTGTCCCGCGCGCGGGTGCTCGTCTTCCGCTCGCTGGACGAGGAGAGCATCGCCAAGCTGCTGGAGCGGGCCGAGGCGACCGAGGGCAGGGCGCTGCCGCTCGACGACGAGGCGCGGGCCATGCTCATCCGCATGAGCGATGGCGACGGTCGTGCCTCGCTGACGCTCGCCGAGGAAGTCTGGCGCGCCGCCAAGCCGGGCGAGGTGTTTGGGCCCGAAGGCCTGCAGCGCGTCATCCAGCGTCGCGCGCCGATCTACGACAAGGGCCAGGACGGCCATTACAACCTGATCTCGGCGCTGCATAAATCGGTGCGCGGCTCGGATCCGGACGCTGCGCTGTATTACCTCGCCCGCATGTTCGATGCCGGTGAGGATCCGCTCTATCTCGGCCGCCGGCTGGTGCGCATGGCGGTGGAAGATATCGGGCTTGCCGATCCGCAGGCCCTGGTCGTCGCCAATGCCGCAAAGGACGCCTACGATTATCTCGGCTCGCCCGAGGGCGAACTCGCCTTCGCCGAGGCCACCGTCTATCTCGCCACCGCGCCCAAGTCGAATGCCGTCTACACCGCCTTCAAGGCGGCGACACAAGCGGCCAAGGAATTCGGCTCGCTGCTGCCGCCCAAGCACATCCTCAACGCGCCGACCAAGCTGATGAAGGAAGAGGATTACGGCGCCGGCTACCGCTACGACCACGACGAGCCGGATGCCTTTTCCGGCCAGGACTATTTCCCGGAAAAGATGGGCCGCCGCACTTTCTACGATCCGCCCGAGCGCGGCTTCGAGCGCGAGGTCAAGAAGCGGTTGGAATACTGGGCAAAGCTGCGCAAAGAGCGGGAATAGCCGCTTCCGCGACTCGGCGGGCTCGGGTGCTTCGCGGCGAAGCTTCGTCGGCATGACAGCAAAGTCGAGATGCTGGCGCGATCGTGAGCGGGCAAACCTGTTCCAGATTGTGCCGCGTCATGAAAAATCCTATGAAGGCGCACGGCTGGCGGGGGTCGCCGTGATTTGGCTCATGCGAACAGGATCGCGCTCCCAAGCGAAAGACTATGACAAAGCAAACCCGTAAGACTCTTCGTCAGGCTGCTATCGCAGTCCCGCTTCTCGCGCTTGGCTTTTATTTTATCCCGATCCTGACCACGATCTGGATCGTCTGCGGTCTGATCGACGTGATGCGCAATGCAAACAAGGATCTGTCGTTGTTCCGCGGCTATTTCCTGGGCAACGGCATCTTCACCTGGCTGCTGTCGCCATTCAACCTTTTGGTCGACCTGCTTTGCTATCGGAACCCGGGCGTATGGAAGCTGGAGCAGTTCCCTGCAGACTATCAGCGCGAGGTCAACGAGGTTCTCGACGTCTTCAAGGCTCGCAAGGACGAGATCATCGCCGATATCGACGCCAATTTCGGCACCGGTCGGCGCGGCATGTATGTCTATCAGTGGTATGGCAAGCACAAGATCGACAACGTCGCGGAATTCAACAAGGACTTCAAATACATCAAGACCATCGCCGTCTCAGTCTTCAGAGGCAAGGAATCGACTTCCTGGCATTTCGGGCCGCTGCGGCTCAGCCTGCGCATCCTCTACAACCTGTTGCCGGTCAAGGCTGAGATTTTCGTCGAGTGCAACGGCGCCAGGAACTACTGGCACGACAACCCGCTTTACATTTTCGACGACACGCTGCTGCACCGTTCAGTGAACGAATATGACGGACGCCGCTACTGCGTGTTCATGGATATCATCCGTCCATCGCCATTCCCCGGCCTGATCGCCAACCTTCTCGCCATCGTCTCGGTCAGCGTCGAGCGCGTCAATTCCATGTTCTACAAGAACTGGAAGATGATCGGCTCGTCCAAGGCCAAGAAGGCGGCCGCAAACTGAGGCGTCCGCGCCCGCGGCTGCGCAACGCTCTTTGGCGCGATCTTTGTCCGTTGTTGGGTCTTTGGCTCGCAACCTCTCTGCCTTAGTGCTATGGCGCCGCTTTCAACCGGAAAAGCGTAACCATGGCAGGTGTCGAACAAATCACGGTGGAGGCCGGCGAAGCGGGCATGCGGCTCGACCGCTGGTTCAAGGTCCATTATCCGGGCCTTGGCTTCGGTCACCTGCAAAAGCTCTTGCGCTCGGGCCAGGTCCGCGTTGATGGCGGCCGCGTCAAGGCCGACACGCGCGTCGAGCCCGGGCAGACCGTGCGCATTCCGCCGCTCGAAGTCGACAAGAAGGGCGACGCCGCGCTCACCGGCCATTCGATCCGCAACCAGGGCGATGCCGATGTGCTGGCCAAGATGCTGCTGCACGAGGGCCCGAAAGTCTTCGTCTTCAACAAGCCGGCCGGGCTTGCCGTGCAGGGCGGCTCCGGCGTCACGCGCAATGTCGACGACATGCTCGAGGCCTGGCGCAACCAGAAGGGCGAGAAGCCGCGCCTCGTCCATCGCCTCGACCGCGACACTTCCGGCGTGCTGGTCGTTGCCCGCACCCGCCTTGCCGCGATGAAGCTGTCGGAAGCGTTCCGGGCGCGCGAGACGAAGAAAACCTATTGGGCCTTGGTCAAGGGCGTGCCGCCGAAGCGCGAGGACAAGATCTCGACCTGGCTTGTCAAGGAGGCGACGCCGGACGGCGACCGCGTGCGCATCGCCAAGCATGGCGAGAAGGGCGCCGACCATGCCGTTTCCTATTACCGCGTCGTCGAGCAGGCGGCGCAGTCGCTGTCCTGGCTGGAAATGGAACCTTATACCGGCCGCACCCACCAGCTTCGCGTCCATGCCGCCCATATCGGCTGCCCGATCATCGGCGATCCCAAATATTTCGAGGCCGACACGAATTGGGAGTTTCCCGGCGGCATCCAGAACCGCCTTCATCTTCACGCGCGCCGCATCGTTATCCCGCATCCAGACCAGGGCGTCATCGATGTTACCGCGCCGATGCCGCCGCATATGCGCCAAAGCTGGAACCTGCTCGGCTTCGATGAGCAGAGCGCGGAGGACGACAATTGAGCGGTGCTGCCGATACATTCGGCCGACGCGACGCGGTCGACATGACCGCGGCCGCCATGATGGTCGGGCTGACATTGTCCTGGGGCCTGAACTACGTCGCCGCCAAGGTCTCCTATGCCGGCTACGATCCGGTCTTCGTATCGATCGCGCGCTCGATCATCGGCGGGCTGTGCGTTCTCGGCTGGTGCCGGTTGCGCGGCATCAAGCTGTTTGAAGCGGATGGGACGCTCAGCGCCGGTATTGTCGTCGGCGTGCTCTTCGGCGTCGAGTTCCTGTTTCTCTATATCGGGCTGGAATACACGACCGTCGCTCGCAACACGCTCCTGGTCAACACCATGCCGTTCTGGGTCCTGATCGGCGGCCATTTTTTACTCGGCGAGCGCATCAACGCGCGCAAGCTTGGGGGCCTCGTGCTTGCCTTCTGCGGCCTTCTGGCCGTGTTCTCAGACGGCATCTTCGCCGGCAATGACGCGACGCTGACGGGCGATCTCCTCAGTCTTGGCTCGGGCATCCTGTGGGCGTTGACCAGCATCGTCATCAAGCGATCGAAGCTGGTCGAAACCAGCGCCGAGAAGCTTCTGCTCTATCAACTCGCGGGCGCCGCCGTCGTCGGTGCCCTTGTGATGCCGTTCGCCGGCCCGCCGATCCGCGAAATCGCTGCATTGCCGACACTGGCATTGATGTTCCAGTCTTTCTATATCGTCGCTTTCACCTATGTTTTGTGGTTCTGGCTGCTCACGCGCTATCCGGCGGCAGGCCTGTCCAGCTTCGCCTTCCTGTCGCCGGTGTTCGGTGTTCTGTGCGGCGCCGTGCTTTTGGGCGAGCCGCTGACGATCAGGATCTTCCTGGCACTGGGCCTGATCGCGGCCGGGCTGATCATCGTCAATCGGCCGTCGCGCAAGCAGGTCCCAGCGTAAGGAGTTCGAGATGCGCGACATCCTCAACGACCTCGAAGCGGGAAAGCAGCTTTCAGATCCCGATCCGGTGCGCCGCGCCCAGATCCAGATGAAGACGCCGCTGCCGAAGCGCTTCTACAAGGCGGTTTCGGTAGTGCCGGTCGAAGGCGGTTTTGCCGTCCATCTGGACGGCAGGCCGGTCCGCACGCCGGGAAAGGCGCTGCTGGTGTTGCCGACTGAAGGAGCCGCGACGCTGGTTGCTGACGAATTTTCCGCCCAGCGCGAGATCATCGACCCTGTGACCATGCCGGTGATGCGCCTTGCCAACACGGCACTCGACGGTGTGGCCAGCGACCCGCAAGCGGTGCTGGAGGATGTCCTGCGCTTCGCTTCGTCGGACCTGCTTTGCTACCGAGCCGATGGCCCGCAGGGGCTGGTAGACCGTCAGAACAGGCTCTGGGATCCGGTTCTCGATTGGGCAAGAAGCAACCTCGGCGTGCGCTTCAACCTCGCCGAAGGTGTCATCCATGTCGAGCAGCCGCGCGAGACGATCGCCGTCCTTGGCGCTCATCTTGCCCAGCGCGCCGAGCCGCTGCGTCTGGCCGCGATCCACGTCATGACCTCGCTGACCGGCTCAGCGCTGCTGGCGCTTGCCGTCGACTTCGGCGAGCTCGACGGCGAGGAGGCCTGGGCCGCCGGCCATGTCGACGAAGACTGGCAGATCGAGCACTGGGGCCAGGATGCCGAAGCCGTCGCGCGCCGCTCCGCCCGCAAGCGCGACATGATGGCGGCAGTCAGCCTGCTTGAGTCGCTCAAAGCCTGAGCGCCGCTTCGCATTGCATCTAATACCAAAGTCATAATCCCATCGTCGCGGTGCCTTTCCGGGGCGCTTTCTGCCATTTTTTCCTTCGTTGGCCGCGTTTTTGAGTCCGCGTTCGGAGGAATTGCGGACGGTGGCGCGCAGCCATCGAGGACAGACGGGATCCACGGGAGGATATATCAATGGCAATGGCATCGACCGCCGGCGGAAAAAGCCGCGGCATGACGCGGGAGGAAAAGAAGGTCATCTTCGCCTCCTCGCTCGGTACCGTTTTCGAATGGTACGATTTCTATCTTTACGGTTCGCTGGCCGCCTTCATCGGCGCGACCTTCTTCAGCCCGACCATCCCCGAGGCGACGCGCAACATCTTCGCGCTGCTGGCTTTCGCCGCCGGCTTCCTCGTCCGTCCCTTCGGCGCGCTTGTGTTCGGCCGCATCGGCGACCTCGTCGGCCGCAAATACACCTTCCTCGTCACCATGACGATCATGGGCCTGTCGACCTTCCTGGTCGGCCTGCTGCCCGGCTATGCCAGCTGGGGCATCGCGGCGCCGGTGATACTGATCGGGCTGCGCATGCTGCAGGGGCTGGCGCTTGGCGGCGAATATGGCGGTGCCGCAACCTATGTCGCAGAGCACGCGCCGGACGATCGCCGCGGCTTCTACACCTCCTGGATCCAGACGACGGCAACGCTCGGCCTATTCCTGTCGCTGATCGTCATCCTCATCGTCCAGGGTTCGCTCAGCAAGGAAACCTACGCTGCCTGGGGCTGGCGCATTCCCTTCATCGTCTCCTTCCTGCTGCTTGCCATTTCGATCTGGATCCGGCTGTCGCTTTCGGAGTCGCCGACCTTCCAGCGCATGAAGGAGGAGGGCAAGGGCTCCAAGGCGCCGCTGTCAGAAGCCTTCGGCCAGTGGAAGAATGCCAAGATCGCGCTTCTGGCGCTGCTCGGCCTCACCGCAGGCCAGGCCGTGATCTGGTACAACGGCCAGTTCTACGCGCTGTTCTTCCTGCAGAACGTGCTGAAGGTCGACGCGTGGTCGGTCAACGTTATGATCGCGATCGCGCTTGCCGTCGGCTCGATCTTCTTCGTCGTGTTCGGCTGGCTGTCCGACAAGATCGGCCGCAAGCCGATCATCATGGCCGGCCTTGCTTTGGGAATCGTCTGCACCTTCCCGCTGTTCAAGGCGCTGACCTGGGCCGCCAATCCGGCGCTGGCCACCGCACAGCAGAACACGCGCGCAACGGTGACCGCGGCCCCCGGCGACTGCAGGTTCCAGTTCAATCCGGTCGGCACGGCGAAGTTCACGACATCCTGCGATATCGCGACCTCGTTCCTGACCAAGAACTCGGTGCCTTACGACGTCGTTTCGACCGCGGCACCCGGCACGGCCGCCACGGTCAAGATCGGCAACGAGACGGTGCAGTCCTATGACGCCGTCGCCGCCGGCGATCAGGCCAAGGCCAAGGAGGCCGCCTTCCAAAAGGCCGTCAACATGTCCCTGCAGGATGGCGGCTATCCGCTGAAGCGGGCCGCGGCCAAGGTGCCGGACCAGAAGCTCGACGCCTTCGTCGCAGCCAATCCGGAACTGAAGCTCGATGCCGCGGCGATCCGCGGCGGCGAGAAAACGACCGTTCCGACCGACAAGGCGGTGGCCGACAAGCTGCTGACCAAGGAGGAAGCGGCCGGCGCCCCCGAGGTCACCGTCTACAACATCCCGGGCGGTGGTGCCTTTGCCATGGTCGCCGATCCGGAGGCGGTGAATTGGCCGGTGACGATCGGCATCCTGTTCATCCTGGTCGTGTTCGTGACCATGGTCTACGGGCCGATCGCCGCAATCCTGGTCGAGATGTTCCCGACCCGCATCCGCTATACCGGCATGTCGCTGCCTTACCATATCGGCAATGGCTGGTTCGGCGGCCTGCTGCCGGCAACGGTGTTCGCACTCAGCGCCTACAAGGGCGACATCTATTACGGCCTCTGGTACCCGGTGGTGATCGCCGCGATGTCGCTTATCATCGGCATGATCTTCGTCAGGGATACGCTTGGCACCGATCTGGACGCCAAGCAGTAGCCGATCCTCGGCAAATGAAGAGCCCGGCGCGAGCGATCGCGCCGGGCTTTTTCTCGTCTCGAGCTGGAAAGAATTGGTCAGCTCTTGCGCTGCTTGTGTTCTTCCTCGATTGCCGCCTGATGGTACCAGCCGTCGAAATCTGCGTGCGTATTGCGCAACGAGGCAAGCTCTGCCGCGAATTTCGCCTTTGCGCCTAAATTTGAGGCAGACGCCCGGCCTGCAAGCGGGAACATCAGGATCTTTGCCGAAGGACGGGACGTGGTGACATCCATTGGCGGCCTCCTACCTCTTCAGGAGCAAGTCGATTCAAATCTGTTCCCAAGATAGGTTCTGCGATTCATTTAGGCAATATGCTCACAAAAAGATCAGTCGCTGCACAATATTTATGCAGAAAGCGCGCCTGAACGATCGCCGCGCATTGCTGCGCAGGCTCAGCAAAATCAACGCTTTGCGATGACCATTTTGCCGCACCCTGGACGAGGAGAGTGGCATACGAATTGCATTTTAGCGCACGGCAGGCCGGCTCGGTCCGGCCATGCGTTGATGCCGCCCCGGCGTCCAAGCAACGAGAGGCACTGGAATGACCAAATACAAACTCGAGTATATTTGGCTCGACGGCTACACCCCGACCCCCAATCTGCGCGGCAAGACCCAGATCAAGGAGTTTGCCGAGTTCCCGACGCTCGAGCAGCTGCCACTGTGGGGCTTCGACGGCTCTTCCACGAACCAGGCCGAAGGCCGCAGCTCCGACTGCGTGCTGAAGCCGGTCGCGCTCTATCCGGATCCGGCGCGCACCAACGGCGTTCTCGTCATGTGCGAAGTCATGATGCCCGATGGCGTCACCCCGCATGCTTCGAACAGCCGCGCGACCATCCTGGACGACGAGGACGCCTGGTTCGGCTTCGAGCAGGAATATTTCTTCTACAAGGATGGCCGCCCGCTCGGCTTCCCCGAGAGCGGCTATCCGGCGCCGCAGGGACCTTATTACACCGGCGTCGGCTACAAGAATGTCGGCGATGTCGCGCGCCAGATCGTCGAGGAGCATCTCGACCTCTGTCTCGCAGCCGGCATCAATCATGAAGGCATCAACGCCGAAGTGGCCAAGGGCCAGTGGGAGTTCCAGATCTTCGGCAAGGGCTCCAAGAAGGCCGCCGACCAGATCTGGATGGCGCGCTACCTGCTGCTGCGCCTTACCGAAAAGTACGGCATCGACATCGAGTTCCACTGCAAGCCGCTCGGCGATACCGACTGGAACGGCTCGGGCATGCACTGCAACTTCTCGACCAAGTACATGCGCGAAATCGGCGGCAAGGCCTATTTCGAGGCGCTGATGGCCCAGTTCGAAAAGAACCTGATGGATCACATCGCCGTCTATGGTCCGGACAACGACAAGCGCCTGACCGGCAAGCATGAGACCGCGCCTTGGAACAAGTTCTCGTATGGCGTTGCCGACCGCGGTGCCTCGATCCGCGTGCCGCACTCCTTCATCAAGAACGACTACAAGGGCTATCTGGAAGACCGCCGCCCGAACTCCCAGGGCGACCCCTACCAGATCGCCTCGCAGGTCTTGAAGACGATCTCGGAGGTCGCGACCGACGCGAAGGTCTCGGCTGCGGCGTGATGCCTTAACTGCGTCGGCGGCATTCCCCGCCAGACCATCGAAGATTAAAAAGCCCTGGCGAAAATGCCGGGGCTTTTTTATAGGCCTGGCTCGCTTGGCGGCCATGAGAAGCCTCGCTCTCGCGACAGTGCTGGCCTGCTGTTCTGACGAGGCCCGTCCTGCGGCCTTTCCGCCCTCTGGCGAGCTGTTCACGAAAAAACCCCGGCTTTCGCCGGGGTTGTTTTCTGTCGGGAATGCAGTCGCTTACACCGAATAGTACATGTCGTACTCGACCGGGTGCGGGGTCATTTCGAAGCGCATCACCTCGGCCATCTTGAGCTCGATATAAGAGTCGATCTGGTCGTCGTCGAAGACGCCGCCTGCCTTCAGGAAGCCGCGGTCCTTGTCGAGGTTCTGCAACGCTTCGCGCAGGGAGCCGCAGACCGTCGGGATCTTCTTCAATTCCTTCGGCGGCAGGTCGTAGAGATCCTTGTCCATCGGCTGTCCGGGATGAATCTTGTTCTTGATGCCGTCGAGACCCGCCATCAGCATGGCGGCAAAGCCGAGATAGGGGTTCGCGCCCGGATCGGGGAAGCGGACCTCGACGCGCTTCGACTTCGGCGAGGAGCCGAACGGAATGCGGCAGGAGGCCGAACGGTTGCGCGCCGAATAGGCGAGCAGCACCGGCGCTTCGTAACCCGGCACCAGACGCTTATAGGAGTTGGTGAGCGGGTTGGTGAAGGCGTTGATCGCCTTGGCGTGCCTGATGATGCCGCCGATGTAGAAGAGGCAGGTTTCCGACAAGCCGGCGTATTCGTTGCCGGCGAAGGTCGGCTTGCCGCCCTTCCAGATCGACTGGTGCACGTGCATGCCCGAGCCGTTGTCGCCGAACACCGGCTTCGGCATGAAAGTGGCCGTCTTGCCATAGGCATTGGCGACCTGGTGCACGACATACTTATAGATCAGCATCTTGTCGGCGTTGCGCACCAGCGTGTCGAACTTGATGCCGAGTTCGTGCTGGGCGGCCGCGACCTCGTGGTGATGCTTTTCGACGCGCACGCCCATTTCAGCGAGCACTGTCAGCATCTCGGAACGCATGTCCTGGCAGGAGTCGATCGGCGGCACAGGGAAGTAGCCGCCCTTGATGCGCGGCCGATGGCCGAGATTGCCGGTCTCATAGTCGGTGTCGTCGTTGGACGGCAGCTCGGTCGAGTCCAGGCGGAACCCGGTGTTATAGGGATCGGCCTTGTACTTGACGTCATCGAACACGAAGAACTCGGCTTCCGGGCCGACATAGATGGTGTCGCCGATGCCTTCCGACTTCATGTAGGCTTCGGCTTTCTTGGCGGTGCCGCGCGGGTCGCGATTGTAGGCCTCGCCCGAGATCGGATCGAGGATGTCGCACAGGATCACCATGGTCGACTGGGCGAAGAACGGATCCATGTGGACCGTATCCGTGTCCGGCATCAGCACCATGTCGGACTCGTTGATCGCCTTCCAGCCCGCGATCGAGGAGCCGTCGAACATGACGCCGTCGGCGAACATGTCTTCCTCGACCTCGACGACGTCCATCGTCACATGCTGCAGCTTGCCCCTCGGATCGGTGAAGCGCAGGTCGACGAATTTTACATCGTTGTCCTTGATCTGCTTCATGATGTCTTTGGCTGTCGTCATGTCATGTATCCCTGTGTGCTGACGTTTTTTGATGATGACGGTTCAGGAAGACGGGTGGAGTCAGACCGCGTCCATGCCGGTCTCGCCGGTGCGGATGCGGACGACTTCCTCGATGTTGGAGACGAAGATCTTGCCGTCGCCGATGCGGCCGGTCTGCGCCGCCTTGCGTATGGCTTCGATGGCGCCTTCGACGGCGTCGTCGCCGAGCACGACCTCGATCTTCACCTTGGGCAGGAAGTCGACGACATACTCGGCGCCCCGATAAAGCTCGGTATGGCCCTTCTGCCGACCGAAACCCTTGGCTTCGGTGACGGTGATGCCTTGCAGCCCGGCTTCCTGAAGCGCTTCCTTCACTTCGTCCAGCTTGAATGGCTTGATGATCGCTTCGATCTTTTTCATGTAGAAAGTGGCCTCCACTGCCAAAGAGCCGGGTTGCGCGCCCCGCTTGCGCCTTCATCAAGCACGAAGCGTGCCAATTACCAGAGGTTGAGGGCGGTATCGGGCGATTTCCATGCCTTGCTGCACCCGAATGCAAATCCGCGTCATCCGCTGCATCGGATGCGTCATCGACGCCCAAAGCCTATACATCGCTCCTCCATCCGTCTGCGCAAAACTTGAGCAGATAGCGCAATTTGCAGGCAGATTCCCCTCCGGGCGCCCACCGCTCTGGGATGCATACGCCCGCCGCTGTTTGCTTCGAGCCGCAAATCGGACAATGCTTGATCGGATGGAGATCGGCAATCCCATGCGCAATGAACTTCTTTCCCCGTCCGAAATGGCCGAAGCCGACCGGCTGGCGATCGCACAAGGTCCGCTCGACGGCTACGGATTGATGCGCCGGGCCGGCGAGGCCGTGGCGGCCGTGCTCATGGCGCGCTATCCGGCGGCGGCACGGGTGCACGTGCTTTGCGGACCCGGCAACAACGGCGGCGACGGCTATGTCGTGGCGAGCCTGCTCCGGAAGAGCGGTGTCGACGTTGCGTTGTGGCGATCGGGCGAACCGCGCGCGGGCAGCGATGCCGCGCTGGCTGCAGCCGATTGCCCGTTGGAGCCACGACCGCTATCTGCCTTCGCGGCCGAACCGGGATCGCTGGTGGTCGACGCGCTGTACGGAGCGGGGCTCTCGAAAGCACTGTCGGGCGATGCCGGCCGGGCCGTCCAGGTCGTTGCGGTTCTCGGCTTGCCGGTCGTCGCCGTGGACCTGCCCTCGGGCGTTTCCGGCGAAAGCGGCGCCATCCTCGGCAGCGCATTTCGGGCGGTCGTTACCGTGACGTTCGCGCGAAAGAAGCCGGGGCATCTGCTGCTGCCGGGGCGGGAAATGAGCGGCGAGATCGTGCTCGCCGATATCGGCATCGGTGACGACATCATCGCTCGAGTCGCGCCGCGCAGTTTCGAGAATGCGCCGGCGCCCTGGCTGCCTGTCTTTCCGGTTCCGGCCGTCGATGCGCACAAATACAAGCGCGGTCATGTCAGTGTCTTTTCGGGCGGTCCTGCGGCCACCGGTGCCGCGCGCCTGTCGGCGCTCGCAGCCGCAAGAAGCGGGGCAGGGGCGGTGACGGTGCTGTCGCCGGCGAATGCCATGCAGGTCAATGCCGCTCATCTGACATCGATCATGCTGCGCAAGGTCGACGCAGTTGCCGATCTCGGTGCGTTCCTTGCCGACCGCCGCCCCTCGTCCTTTGTGCTCGGCCCGGGGTTTGGCATCGGCGAAAAGGCGCGCGATTTTGTCCTGGCGCTGCTCGGCGCCGGGCACGCGCAGGAGACCGGCGTTGAAGGGCTGGTGCTCGACGCCGACGGCATCACCTCGTTTCGCGACGTGGCTGAGACGCTTTTCCAGGCTGCCCGAAAGTCCGGCGCCCCGGCGCTGGTGATGACGCCGCATGAAGGCGAGTTCGGCAGGCTGTTGCCCAAGGTCGCGGGCGACAAGGCTCTTTCCAAACTCGGCAAGGCCCGCGCGGCGGCGGCGCGAGCCAACGCCGTCATCGTCTACAAAGGCGCCGACACGGTGATCGCAGCACCAGACGGCCGCGCCGCGATCAACGGCAATGGCGCGCCGTGGCTTGCCACCGCGGGTTCGGGCGACGTGCTGGCGGGCATCATCGCCGGGCTCCTGGCACAAGGCATGCCGGCGTTCGAAGCGGCCTGCGCGGCTGTCTGGATACACGCCGAAGCCGGCAGCCGGTTCGGACCCGGCCTGATCGCCGAGGATTTGCCTTTGGCGATGGTGCCTGTGCTGCACGCGTTGGTCGAGAATGGGATGGCTGCCCGATGATGAGGCTGGCGATCCTTGTCGCGGTCGCTGCCATCGCTGTTCTTGGCGTGCGGGCGGCTGATGCTGCCGGTCGTCCGGTCACGGTCGTGGACGATCCGCAGGTGCTCGCCAAGCTCGACGCCGATGGCTTCGGATTCGCCGGTATTTTTGGCATCAGCGGCAAGGATGATCTGAAAACGCTCTATGACGCGGCGCCGGCCTACCACGCCATCGTCGACACCGTAGCGGCCGATGTCGCAGCACTGCGCGCCGACCTGAAAGCAGGCGGCCGGCCGCTCTATGAGGTGACCGACGGCAATGTCGGCCGCATCATCGACATGCGCTGGCTGAAGACCGACGCTGCGCGTTTCCGGCTGGTCGGCGTCGTCAACCGGCTCGACCGGCGTGACTTCGCAAAGCTCGGTGGGGAAGTGGGCTGCGGCGAGGTGCGCTTCATCTACCGCCTTGCCTATAGTTTCAGGAAGAACGGCAAGGTGTTGGCCTCGAGGCTGCCGTTCAATTTCAGTGCCATCTACCGCGCAGCTCCCGACGCCGACGGCGGCTGTACCGGCGTCGCCGGGCGCTGGACGCCGCAGATCGACGAAGCGGCGGATGCCGGGTGGCTGTCCGGCGGACCGCTGGATAAAGCGAGCCTCTCCTTCAAGCAGCTCGAACTCAACGCTCAGGTGGTGCGCTTTCCTTCCGGCCAGGAGACCGAATTTGGCGGTCAGGCCGCCTATCTCATGCGCATCTTCGGTATCGACGGCACCACAATCAGCCAGAAACCGCTCGAAAATACGCCGGACACCATCCGCCTTGCGCAAGACGCGCGGTTGAAGGCGAGGCTTACGGACTATGTCCGCGCCAATGCCGGTGCAATCGATCTCGGCGTTTACGAAATCCCGGATGAATTCCTAGCGAAGAAGGTCATCTCCTGGTCGACCTTCGGCAGTGCCAGGCAGGCCAATCATCCATTCACGCCACTGTTCGAACCGGAGGCGCTTGCCGGGGTCGACTATTCGAAACTGACATTAGCGCGCACGGCTGAAGCCCTGATCGAGCGGCTCGACAACGGCGCCTGCCATGGCTGCCATCAGGCGGGCTCGACCGCAGGATTCCATTTCATCGGCCTCGACGATAGCACGACTTCGCCGCTCAACCGCATCGAAGTCGGCATCTCGCCGCATCTCCATGCCGAGATTCCGCGCCGCGAGGCGTGGCTGCAGGCGACTGTGGAAGGCAGAGAAGCGAACGGGTTTCGCCCGTTGTCCTTCGCACCACCCGCCGCGTGGAAAGACACCGGCGAGATCGCCTATACGCCGGCCGAGACGACCATGCCGTGCCTGGTGCCGGAAGACGCCGCCCGCTTCGGCAGCAGCTGGCAATGCGGAGCCGGCACGGTCTGCACACCGATCGCGACCGCTACAGGGGTTAGGACGAAACTGGCGCAATGCCTGCTGCCGAAGGAGAGCCGGAACATCTTTTCCGGCCATCCCTGCTTGACCGGAACGATTGCCAGCGACACCGCGCAGCCCTTCAACGACCGTTACAACGTCACCGGCCAGTTCGCGGCGTTCGCGCCCGCCATTTCACGCACCGCCTATACCTGCCGGCCGCCCAAGATCGGTGTGCCAGGCGGCTTCGCCTATCGCGGCTGCGACGCGAAGGATCTGGCCTTCTCCGCTTTCAAGGCTGGCAAGCCGATGCCGAGCGAAATCTGCGGCCTGGTCGGCGGCAAGAAGTTCGATATTTGCGTGGCGACCAACAATTTCGACCAATGCCTCGGCGGCGCAGTTAATCGCGGTAACCGTCCGGCCTGCTCGGCCGATCGTTTCTGCCGCGAGGATTATATGTGCCAGTCGCTGCCGTCCGACACGCCGGGTGCTGGCAGGGTCAAGGGCATCGGCTTCTGCTCGCCGACCTATTTCCTGTTCCAGATGCGCATCGACAATCATGCGACGCCGTGGACGAACACCGCCCGCGCGAGCATGAGCGCGGGCTTTGGCGCCACCGAGGAGTAAGCGGTCATACCGGTTGGGGTGCGTATTTTCCGACGCTTGCCGCCAGCGCTTCGAGCACACGCTGCTCACTGATACCGCGCGTGTTCAGGACCCAGCTCGGTATCGAGATCGGAGGCTCGATGAAGGTTACCTGCTCGTTCAAGGGTCCATGCACGTAGGATCGGTTCGAGCCGAAGATGAGCACGCTTGGAATGCCTAAGGCGCCGGCTGCATGGGACACACCGCCATCGACACCGAGAAAGACGGTGGAGGCCGCGATCTGGTGCATGGCCTCCGCAATGTCGGGCGTCGAGGTGAAGTCGATCGCCTCAGGCAACAAGGCGCGAATCTGGGCGGCAGCCTGGCGTTCGCGCGGACCGCCGACAAGCCAGACGGACCAGCCCCGTTCGATATGCTTTCGCGCGACCGAGACGAAGCGCTCGGGCGGCCAGGAGCGCATGTTCTCGAAATCGGAAGTATAGAGGGAAAGCACCGGCCTTGCCGGATCGACGCCGTTGCGCCGGCGCCACTTGGCAACGTCTTCGGACGAAATCGCCAGCCGCGGGGCCGGCAGCTGTTTTTCTTCGGCGGGCTGCTTGCCGAGGAGCGCGATCGCACAGACCTGTTCGACGAGCCTTGTCTTGCGCGGGCCGAAGGCCACGAAGGTTCTCAGCCATCCCGACGGCAGTCGGTTGACGATGCCGAACTGGAGCTCGCGCGGATATCCAATGCGCTCGGGAATGCCCGCCAGCCACGGCACCAGGGCCGCCTTGGTGCTGCTGGTGAGCAGATAGGCTGCGTTATAATTCTCCTGGCGGAGTTCGCGCGCCAGCCGCGCCCGCTCCTTGAGACCGGGGTTCCAATGCCTTTCAACGGTCCAGGCCTTCCGGACATGCGGCATCAAGCGCGCCAGGGGCGCGGCCAGCGGCGAGGTGATGACGTCGATCGGCTGTCCAGGAAACGTCGCTGCTATGATTTGAATTGCCGAATGGCAGCGGATGAAGTCGCCGATTGCCGGCAAGCAGAACACGAGAATGGGGCGCAACGCGCGATACCTTTTCGATCCGACACAGTCGCCGCGAACGGCGAGCATGCCGGTTCCTTGTCACGGAAGCGCTTCGCCATCAAGGATGCGGGCATAGAGTTCCAGATAGGCCTTCGCGGTTTTCGCGATCGGAAATCTGTCGGCGGCAGATTCACGGCATTTGCGCATGCACAGGTCTGCGACCTCGGCAAGACCTTCGGCGAACTCCTCGTCGCTCTCGAAGAATCGGCCCGTATCCGTGTCCACCGTCTCCGGCAGGGCGCCGCGCGCTGTGGTCAAAACGGGCGTGCCGCACAGCATCGCCTCGACCGGCGCATTGCCGAAAGGCTCTTCCCAGGCGATCGGATTGAGGAAGGCCTTCGATGCGCCCAGCAGGCGCAGCTTGTCGTCGCCGTCGACGACGCCGTTGAAGCGATAGCGGCGGGAAAGACTCTTGAAAAAGACCCCCTCGCGGCGGGTCCGACTTCGGCCGAGCAATTTCCACCGCGAGCCGCCGGCGATATCGAGGGGAAAGTCGAATTTCCTGGCGAGCTCGACTGCCCGGTTCAAGCCCTTTCCGGCGCGTGCGATGGCCGCCATGAAGAGGAGGCGATCACTCTTCGATTCGGCCAGCCGATAGTCATCCACCGGAAAGCCGTTGTAGACGAAGGTCTTGCGGCCGTGCAGCTGGGCGTGCCGTGCGCTGATGAAGCTCCAGTTCGGTTGCGGCCGCGGATAATCCGGTAAATGGCCCCGCTCGGTGTTGAGGGTCGGGAAGTCAACCTCGACCTTCCACGCATGAAGGTGGACGATTTGGGTGTCCTTGGGGATCGCCGCGCGGCACTCGGCATCGCTCACAGCATGCCGGACTTCGCACAGTGGATGTGACGATCCAGGGCCCGCCACGAGGACGACACGGTGGCCCTGCCTGACCAGTTCAGTGGCCAGCCAGTCGACCTGACGTTCTATCCCGCCGTAGCCTTTGCACGGAACGACGCCCATTGTTGCAAGGGTTATTAGCATTCAGCACCGTCATCACATTGATGTGATTTCAATGTGATTAGAGGTTGCCAGTTGTCAACCTCCGACGACGGATTGCGTAAGCCAGAGTTCCAGCCGCCCGCCGGCTTTCGAGGTTCCACCGATTGAGATGGTCGGCGACTCCCCGTCGCGAGGCCAAGCGGAAGGAGAGGGGCTAAGCAACGAGAATAACGGCGGACCTGCCGAAATGCTTGCCAGCTACAAGGACCAGTCGCGACACCACCGCCTCACAGCGGAATGTTGTCGTGCTTCTTCCAGGGGTTCTGCATATCCTTGTTGCGCAGCATGCGCAGCGCCCGCGCGATCCGGCGGCGCGTCGAATGCGGCATGATCACCTCGTCGATATAGCCGCGTTCGGCCGCTACGAAGGGCGACAGGAACCGATCCTCGTATGCTTTGGTGTGGGCGGCGATCTTCTCCGCGTTGCCGATGTCCTTGCGGTAGATGATCTCGACCGCGCCCCTTGCGCCCATCACCGCGATCTGCGCCGTCGGCCAGGCATAGTTCATGTCGCCGCGCAGGTGCTTCGACGCCATCACGTCATAGGCGCCGCCATAGGCCTTACGGGTGATCACGGTGATCTTCGGCACGGTGGCTTCGGCATAGGCGAACAGCAGTTTTGCGCCATGCTTGATCAGCCCGCCATATTCCTGCGCGGTGCCTGGCAGAAAGCCTGGAACGTCGACCAAGGTAACGATCGGGATCGAGAAGCAGTCGCAGAAGCGCACGAAGCGCGCCGCCTTGCGGCTGGCGTCGGAGTCGAGCACGCCGGCCAGAACCATCGGCTGGTTGGCGACGAAGCCGACGGTTCGCCCCTCCACACGGCCGAAGCCGGTGACGATGTTCCTGGCGAAGCTCGCCTGGATCTCGAAGAAGTCGCCTTCGTCGGCAACCTTCAGGATCAGTTCCTTGATGTCGTAGGGCTTGTTGGCGTTGTCCGGAATCAGCCGGTCGAGCGACATGTCATGGTCCGTCACCGACTGGTAGCATTTGATCTCGGGAATCTCTGCGGTATTGGACGCCGGCAACAGGTCAATCAGCCGGCGCATCTGCAGCAGCGCCTCGACGTCGTTGTCATAGGCGCCGTCGGCGATGGAGGATCGGGTCGTGTGTACCGTGGCGCCGCCGAGGCTTTCGGCCGTCACCGTCTCATTGGTCACCGTCTTCACCACGTCCGGCCCGGTGACGAACATGTAGGAGGTGTCGCGCACCATGAAGATGAAGTCGGTCATGGCCGGCGAATAGACATCGCCGCCGGCGCACGGGCCCATGATCAGCGAAATCTGCGGGATGACGCCGGAGGCGAGCACGTTGCGCTGAAAAATCTCGGCATAGCCGCCGAGCGCGGCCACGCCTTCCTGGATGCGTGCGCCGCCCGCGTCGTAGAGGCCGATGATCGGCGCGCGATTGCGCAGCGCCATCTCCTGCACCTTGACCACCTTCTCGGCATGCGCCTCAGACAGCGAGCCGCCGAAGACGGTGAAATCCTTGGCAAAAAGGTAGACTGGACGGCCGTTGACGGTGCCCCAGCCTGTGACGACGCCGTCGCCCGCGATCTTGGTTTTCTCCATGCCGAAGTCGGTTGAGCGGTGCTCGACATACATGTCGAACTCCTCGAACGAACCCTCGTCGAGGAAGACGTCGATGCGCTCGCGGGCGGTGAGCTTGCCCTTCTTGTGCTGGGCCTCGATCCGTTGCTTGCCGCCGCCCATCCGGGCGATCTCGCGGCGGCGCTCGAGTTCCTTCAGCACGTCCTTCATCGCTGCCCCCACAATAGAAAGGTGGTTTGTGGTAATCGTGAGGGGAGCGCAGCGCAAGCGTCGCTTTTCGATCGGCGTTTTGTTGCGCTGCAACATCCACCCTTGCATTTTGCGGCGGACTCGGCCATATGCGGTCGCATAGGCGCTTGGGCCGAACTTCGGCTTTCTCCACCAATTGAGACTGGTTGCGTCTGTTTTCCCTCTTTCCGGTGGGCCCTCCCGTCGATCGGCAAGCTGGCGAAAGAGCCCCGGGGCATGACGCCTGCGGGCACGACAGCGCAGCCGCGCGGACGCTCCCCGTCCGCCGCCTTGTCGTTTCCTGACAATTTTTCGACGGCAGGTTGCGCTCCTGCCGCCATGATGTTTGCGGCCACAGGGCCGCGTGAAAGAAGACTATTTTGACCAATGAAAATCAGGCGGACCAGAACGGTTTCGCTACCCTTGGAATCACCGGCGCGCTGCTCAAGGCCGCCAATGCCGCGGGCTTCACGGATCCGAAGCCGATCCAGGTGCAGGCGATCCCGCCGCAGCTCGAAGGCCGCGACATATTCGGCATTGCTCAGACCGGTTCGGGCAAGACGGCGGCTTTCGCGCTGCCGATCCTGTCGAAGATCATCGGGCTCGGCACGAAGCGCCGGCCAAAGACGGCGCGCGCGCTGATCCTGGCGCCGACACGCGAGCTAGCGGTACAGATCGAGGACACCATCAAGCTGCTCGCCAAGGGCGCGCACATCTCGACCGCGCTCGTGCTCGGCGGCGTCTCCCGCTACAGCCAGGTGAAGAAGATCGCACCCGGCGTCGATATCCTGATCGCCACGCCCGGCCGGCTGACCGACCTGGTGCGGGAAGGCGACCTCATCCTTGCCGATACCAAATGGCTGGTGCTCGATGAGGGCGACCGCATGCTCGACATGGGCTTCATCAACGACGTCAAGCGCATCGCCAAGGCGACCGCGCCGAACCGCCAGACCGCGCTGTTCTCGGCCACCATGCCGAACGAGATCGCGGAACTCGCCAAGGGCTTGCTGAAGGACGCCGTCCGCATCGAAGTCTCCCCGCAGAGCACGACGGCGGCCGAGATCGTGCAAAGCGTGGTGCTTGCCCGCACCAAGCAGAAGCGCCAAGTGCTGTCCAAGATGCTGGCCGACGAGGCGATGCGCTCGGTCATCGTGTTCTCGCGCACCAAGCATGGCGCCGACCGCGTCACCAAGGACCTTGCCCGCGACGGCTTCGACGCCGCAGTGATCCACGGCAACAAGTCGCAGAACGCGCGTCAGAAGGCGCTCAACGATTTCCGCGACGGCTCGGTGCGTATTTTGGTGGCGACCGATATCGCCGCGCGCGGCATCGACGTCCCAGGCATCAGCCATGTCGTGAATTTCGACCTGCCGGACGAAGCGGAGAGCTATGTCCACCGTATCGGCCGTACCGGCCGCAACGGCAGGGACGGCATCGCGATCACGCTTTGCGATCCATCGGAGAACGGCAAGCTGCGGCAGGTCGAGCGCATCATCCGCATGAAGCTTCCCGTCATTGCCGATCATCTCGGCAGCCCCGACCCGCAGCGCGATCCGAAGGAAAGGACCGAGCGTCATTTCGAGCCGGCCAATGACCGCGAGCACCATGGCGGCCGTCGTGACGGCCGCCGTCCCGGCAGCGGCAACAACGGCAAGAAGCGCTTCGGCGGCAAGCCCGGTGGCGAGCGCCAATTCGCGCCCAAGCCGCAAGGCGAACGTCCTGCGGGCGCCAAGCCGAATGGCGAGCACAAGCCTGATGGCTTCAAGCGCTTCAAGGGCAACAACAAGCGCCGCTTCGGCGGCAAGCGTCCTGCGAACCGGGCCGCTTAAAGTCGCACCGAGGTTTGATTGAAATCGCATAACGGCCGGAAGCAACGCTCCGGCCGTTGGTCGTCTCACGGACTTGATTGCTGCTGCATCAGCGCCTTCACCCACACCACGATCCGCTCTGTCAGAAAGCCCGTGGTCTGCGGCGATAGCGCATCGCCTGCAATGACGTGGTTGTCCGGATCGCCCGTATCGTCGACCGGCACCAGTTCGTGCGGACCGCCCCAGCGGCCGGCGACCTCGCGCGTGCGGTCCGGCCGGACCACCTTGTCGGCATCCGAGAAGATGAACAGGGCAGGGATGGTCGCCTTCTCGACCGGCGCGCGATAGGCGAGCTCGGTGAGCGCAGCCATCGGCAAGGCCGCCGCGATCGGATATTTGGTGGTCCAGAATTTTTCGTGCAGCGCATTGCGCGCCGGAAAACTGCGCTCCCTGCCGCCGACGAGCTCGGCAATCTCTCTGCCCCAAGGCAGTGTAAGGACCTCGGCGCCCGACGCCTTGACGCCGAAATTAGGCGAGATGAATGCGATTGCCGCGACGCCGTCGGAAGCACCAGGCTGGGCTGCAGCCCATGTCGCCAGTGAGGCGCCAGTCGAGGTGGCGATAACGATCACCTTCTCGCCGATCGCGCGCCCGATCGCCAGTGCCTCCTCATAGTCGTTGATCCAGGCATTCACGCTGCCTTCGGCAATGGCCGCGCCGTCCTGCCCGTGGCCGGTCAGGCGGGTGTAGAAGAGATTGGCCTCGATCTCCCCGGCGACGTCGTCCGGCAGCGGCCGGATCTCGCCCTTGGATGCCGAAAACCCGTGGATGTAGACGATCGCAAGCTTGGTCTTGGCGTGAACCAACGGATTCGCCCAGATGATCTCCTTGTCCAACCCGTCACGGATATTGGGCACGGCCGCTTCTTCGCGCGCCAGATAGGCCTGCGGATCGTCGCCGATCGCCGAAGGATCGAAACGGATCGTCGTATCGACCGCCACGCGTGGGCCGAGGTAAAAGCCTGAGAGGAGGATAACGACGAGACCCAGTACCGCAAGCAAGATCCGTCGCCCCATGACCGACTCCAAGCAACAATTCTCAACCTATGGCGGTGCCCACCGAGAGGCAATCTCTCGCGGATCAGCGGATGTCGTGCAAAGGCCTGCGACGGTTTTGCGAAACGACTTGCATACAAAGGCATAAAGCGCGTCGCCTGAATGCGTTTCAGCGCGAGGCGCTTTACGCCGCTTTGTCCGTTGGACTTTTTTCGCCCGGCGTCTTGCGGTCGAAATACAACGGCCGTCCCCGCCAGCTGGTGGTCAGCCCGATCACCAGTCGGCCTACGGGTCGCGGCAGCAGGCCGAGCAGCTTCAGCGGCCAGCTTATGTGATAGGGGAAGGTAACTTCGAAGCCTCCCCTCCGGATGCCGCGCGCCATGCGGCGCGATGCCCGGTGAACAGGCATCAGGCCCGGCATCGGCAGCATGTTCTTCTCGGTCAGCGGCGTGTCGACGAAGCCCGGATTCATCACCTGGATGCGGATGTTCATCTTGTCGAAGTCGTATTTCAGCGATTCCGCCAGGATGTTGATTGCCGCTTTGGTGCCGCCATAGGCGGCGGTGGTCGGCCAGCCGGAATAGGCCGTGACCGACCCGACCAGGACGACATGCCCGCGTCCTCGCGTGCGCATATAGTCGACCGCAGGCACCAGTCCGTTGACGATGCCGAAATAATTGACGGCGAAGGAACGATGAAAATCGCGCACCACGAGATGCTCACCGGGGGTGGCGATGTAGTTGCCGGCGTTGAAGACGGCGAGCACGATCGGCCCCATGTCTTTCTCGATCGCCGCGACAGTGCGTGCCATCCCTTCTTCGTCGGTCACATCGCAGGGAAAGGATTTCACGTGGCCGGCCATCTGCGCGGTCTCAACCAGCAGCGTATCGGCTGGATCGCTGGCCAGCGCCGTCACCGCGACGGCATAGCCTTGCCTCGCCAGGTCCTTGGCCAGCGCCCGGCCGAGGCCGCTGCTGCCGCCCGTGATCCAGGCGACACCGTCTTTCGGGTTGGCCCGGTAGAGTGTCATTGGAAGTCCTGCGAATTATCTGGGCTAGTGCTCTAGCGGCGAAGAAATGGGATGAAAAGAGCGCTTTTGGATGACATCGTTGAAATGCTCGGGAGCATTGCAGCGTCCCGAATGCGACTGGACCAGGCAAAATCTTGCCTTGAAACCGCGGCTTCCGGTTTTTAGGGTCTCGCCGCACGCATAAAGGAATCCCCATGCCCCGTAATGTGATCGAAGCGATCGGCAACACCCCCCTGATCCGGCTCAACAAGGCTTCGGACGCAACCGGCTGCGAGATCCTGGGCAAGGCCGAATTCATGAATCCGGGACAATCGGTCAAGGACCGTGCAGGCCTCTTCATCATCAGGGACGCCGAACATCGCGGATTGCTGAGGCCCGGTGGTGTCATCGTCGAAGGGACCGCCGGCAACACCGGCATTGGCCTCACGCTGGTCGCCAAGGCGCTCGGCTACCGGACAGTCATTGTCATCCCCGACACGCAAAGCCAGGAGAAGAAGGACACGATCAAGATCCTGGGAGCCGAGCTGATCGAAGTGCCGGCCGTGCCGTACAAGAACCCGAACAACTATGTGAAGCTTTCGGGGCGGCTCGCCGAGCAGATGGCACGGTCGGAGCCGAACGGCGCGATCTGGGCGAACCAGTTCGACAATGTCGCGAACCGCGACGGCCACATCCGCACGACTGCCGAGGAGATCTGGACCCAAACCGGCGGGAAGGTCGACGGCTTCGTGTCCGCCGTCGGCTCCGGCGGCACGCTCGCCGGCGTTGCGCTCGGGCTCAAGGCCAAGAGCAGGCACGTCAAGATCGCACTTGCCGATCCGTTGGGTGCTGCGCTCTACAGCTTCTATACCAGCGGTGAGCTGAAAGCCGACGGCAGCTCGATTACCGAAGGCATCGGCCAGGGTCGCATCACCGCCAATCTCGACGGCTTCACGCCGGACTTCTCCTACCAGATACCGGACGAGGAGGCATTGCCGATCATCTTCGATCTGATCCAGGAAGAGGGACTGTGCGTCGGCGGCTCGACGGGCATCAACATCGCCGGCGCCATTCGGCTGGCGCGCGAGCTTGGCCCCGGCCATACCATCGTGACGATCCTCGCCGACTACGGCACGCGCTACCAGTCGAAGCTGTTCAATCCCGAGTTCCTGCGAAGCAAGAACCTGCCGGTCCCAGGCTGGATGGACGAAAAACCCAGCATCCCGGTGCCGTTCGAAAAGGTGGCCTGATGGCGCAGAGAACCGAAGCGCTGTTTCGCGACGACGCCTATCTGAGCACGGCGGAGGCGCAAGTCGTCGCCATCAATGACCGCGGCGGCATCCTTCTCGACCGCACGATCTTCTATGCCACGTCGGGCGGACAGCCAGGCGATACGGGCATGTTGGAGCGCGCCGACGGCAGCCGCATCGCGATCGCCGCCGCCATCACCGGCGAAACCAAAGACGAGATCATCCATGTGCCGGCGCCTGAACAGGTCCTACCGGCCGTCGGTGAAAAGCTGAAGCTCGACATCGACTGGCGGCGGCGGCATCTTCTGATGCGTATGCACTCCGCGTGTCATCTGCTCACCGTCGTCTGCCCGTTTCCGATCACCGGGGCAGCGGTCGCCGAGGACGACAGCCGCGTCGATTTCGACATTCCCGATGCCGGCTTCAGCAAGGAGGACGTGACAGCGAGGTTGATGGAGCTTGTGCGGGCCAACCATCCCGTCTTCACGCGGCTGATCACCGACGAGGAACTTTCGGCCAATCCCGGGCTTGTCAAATCGAAGAACGTGCGGCCGCCCGTCGGCACCGGCCGCATTCGCTTGGTCTGCATCGGCGAGAATGCCTCAATCGACAGTCAGCCTTGCGGCGGCACCCATGTGAAGAGCACCGGCGAAATCGGCGAGATCCATATCGGCAAGATCGAAAAGAAGGGCCGCGAGAACAGGCGCTTCCGCATCCGCTTCGGGCCGATGCCGACGAATTGACGAGCAACACCTACCAAAGTCGCGAGGAGCGGGCAGGAGAGGAAAAATGGCCGAAGACAGCCCATTCATCGTCGACGCGGATTGGCTCGAGAAGCGGTTGGGAACGCCAGGACTGACCATCATTGACGCGTCCTGGTACCTGCCGGCGCAGAAACGCGACGCCCGCGCCGAGTATGACGACGCCCATATTCCAGCTGCGCGCTTCCTCGATCAGGACGCCGTCTCGGACCCGGATTCCAAGCTGCCGCACACATTGGCGTCGCCCCAATATTTCGCGCAATATGTCGGCTCGATGGGCGTTTCGGCCGACGACACGATCGTCATCTATGACGGTCCAGGCTATTTCTCGGCGCCGCGCGCCTGGTGGATGTTCCGCGTCATGGGCGTTTTCCAGGTCTATATCCTGAATGGCGGCTTCGACCGCTGGAAGGCGGAAGGGCGGCCGGTGACGGCGGAGCAGACCCGGATCGCGCCTTGCGTCTTTTATGCCGATTTCGATGCAAGCCGGGTTGTCAGCCTCGACGAAATGCGCCGGATCGTTGGAAGCGGAGAAAGCCAGATCGCCGATGCGCGCTCACCCGGGCGTTTCGCCGGCACCGATCCCGAACCGCGTCCCGGCGTCCGTTCCGGCCATATGCCGGGCGCTCGCAATGTTCCGGTTGCCGCGCTTGCCGAGAATGGCGAACTGCTACCCAAGGACCGCTTGCGCATGGTCATTGAGGAGGCCGGCATCGATCTTACAAAGCCGGTCGTCACCTCGTGCGGATCTGGCATCACCGCGGCGGCGATCACGTTGGCGCTGGAGACGCTTGGCCATACCGACAACAGGCTGTACGACGGCTCATGGACCGAATGGGGTGGGCTGAGCGACACGCCCGTGGTGACGGGCAAGGAATGACGGCGATGGAAAACGGTGGACCGAAGGATATCGATGTCACGGTCACATTCCTCGAAATGCACGCACCGCCGGCTTCATCTCCCCCGCTGCCCTACAACCGGCAGATCGCCTTGCTGAGGACCAAGGACATTCCGCTGCATTTCTACCGCTACCTGATGGATCGCGTCGGGCGCAAATGGCACTGGGTCAATGTGCTTAGACTAAGCGACGAGGAACTGGCCGCCGGCCTGCATCGTGAGGACCGCGACATCAGCGTGCTCTACCTCGACGGCTCTCCCGCCGGCTTCTTCGACCTCAAGCCGCATCTGCCCGAGGAAGTGGAACTCGCCTATTTCGGTATGATGGAACATGCGCACGGCCAGGGTATCGGCCGCTGGTTCCTGGGTGCGGCCATCTCGGCTGCATGGTCGTATGGGCCGAAGCGCATCACGGTGCAGACCTGCACGCTCGACCACCCGGCGGCACTGCCGCTTTACCAGAAGCTTGGCTTTACGCCGGTTGCGCAGAAGAAAGAGGTCGTGCATCCGCTGACCTTCGCCGAGCGCTCCGCAAGCGTCATGCGGCCGTAGCTAAGGGGAAGCGCGGCGCAGTCGGCTGCCTCGACGCCGCTTACGCAACCGGCGGCTGGCCCTCGAAGGTCGGCAGCGACGTGTCGTTGCAAGCCCAGCGGGGCGCCTTGGTCGTCCGGATCGTCGCTGCGGGCCGTATCATGCTCGGATCGCCGACCTCAGCCGGCCGCGCCGCACCCTTCTTCTGCGATCATCATGGCGCGGAGCGCGGTCCATCGCGAGTCCGATAAGTCTAGTATCGTGATTTCGGGTTCGTAATTCGATACTGCGCTTCGAGCGACGCACGAAGCGCTTGGCAGGAATCGGGTGGGAGACGCTGTCGGCTCGGCATAGTTTCCGGCCAAGGACACCGGAGAATTTTGCCATGAGCATCCAGTTCAAAGCCCTGCCGACCGAAGCCGTGCGCGCCTTACAGCGGGGAGGGCCCGACGCTTACGGCCACACGCCAGAGCGAAGTATTTCGGACGGCGATGGCGTGCCGTGCCGGCATTGCATGAAGAACGTCGCAACCGGCGATAGCTATCTCATCCTCGCCTACCGGCCGTTCCCGGAGCTTCAGCCTTACGCGGAGACCGGACCGATCTTCCTGCATGCGGACGAATGCCAACGCCCCGCGGAGGCGGATGCACTGCCCGAGATGCTCCAAAGCAGCGACTACATAGTGCGCGGTTATGGCAAGGACGACCGCATCGTCTACGGCAGCGGCGCCGTCGTCCCGACTGGCGATAT
The DNA here is from genome assembly GCF_029625765.1 of Mesorhizobium sp. WSM4983. NCBI lineage: Bacteria > Pseudomonadati > Pseudomonadota > Alphaproteobacteria > Hyphomicrobiales > Phyllobacteriaceae > Mesorhizobium > Mesorhizobium sp. WSM4983. Next base: position 43,978 of record NZ_JARTVM010000001.1, read on the forward strand.
CGCGGCCCGCGCCGAGACTTTGTTCGAGCGCGACGACATAGCCTACATTCACGTCCGCTCGGCACGGAACAATTGCTACCAGTGCCGCATCGAACGAGCTTGATCGCCGGCAAAAAAAACCCGCCGGTGGTCTGGCGGGTCGTTGGAAGTCTGTGACAGAAGCCTTCGGCCCGAGCCGCCGGCGGGGCCGGTTTTCACCGGAACCGAGGGCGACCGTAGCCATCAGGTAGCGAAATCTCTTTAGGCGGGTTTCTCGGGTCCCGAATGTGAAGCATTTCACACAAGAGGCACCGGATTCGCTCGCAGGGCTGAGCGGCGGCCCGCACGTCCCCCGCCAGCTATCGTACTCCCGTCGCATAACCGCGCTAGAAGGGCAGTCGTTGATCGATGGCCGACCGCGGATGGACCGGCGGCACATCGCAACATCGAGGAAGCGGGGCTCTGGCTCCGCTTTTTTGTTGCCCGGACTCTTCGCGCAAGACCGGTTGGAACACGAGAAAAAACGCCCGCCGGAAGAACCGGCGGGCGACAGAAGGAAGCTTTTATCGAGGGCAATTCCAGGAAAGGTCTGTAACGGTTCCAGAATTGCGTGACAAATAATTTCAGGCGGCAAGCACCGCCTTCGGTTCGACCATCTCGTAACCCAGCGCTTCGGCGACGGCACGATTGGTGATCTTGCCCTTGTGGACATTGAGGCCGTTGCGCAGGTGATGGTCGTCGACCAGCGCCTTCAGGCCCTTGTCGGCGAGCTGCAGGCCGTGATGCAGGGTGGCGTTGTTCAGCGCGTGCGCCGAGGTAACCGGAACCGCGCCCGGCATGTTGGCGACGCAGTAGTGGATCACGCCGTCGACCTCATAGGTCGGGTCGGCATGGGTCGTGGCGTGCGAGGTCTCGAAGCAGCCGCCCTGGTCGATGGCGACGTCGACGAGCACCGAGCCCTTCTTCATGCCGGAGAGCATTTCGCGGGTGACCAGCTTGGGTGCGGCGGCGCCCGGGATCAGCACGGCGCCAACGACTATGTCAGCCGAGAAGCACTCGTCTTCGAGCGCCTCGACGGTCGAGTAGCGGGTATGGACACGGCCGCCAAAAATGTCGTCGAGCTGGCGCAGGCGCGGGATCGAGCGGTCGATGATGGTGACGTCGGCGCCGAGGCCGGCAGCCATCTTGGCAGCGTGCAGGCCGACGACGCCGCCGCCGAGCACGGTGACCTTGCCGGGCAGCACGCCGGGAACGCCGCCGAGCAGCACGCCGCGGCCGCCATTGGCCTTCTGCAGCGCGGTCGCGCCGGCCTGGATCGACAGGCGGCCGGCGACTTCCGACATCGGCGCGAGCAGGGGAAGACCGCCGCGGTCGTCGGTGACCGTCTCATAGGCGATCGCCGTGACGCCCGAAGCGAGCAGGCCCTTGGTCTGCTCCGGATCCGGGGCGAGGTGGAGGTAGGTGTAGAGGATCTGGCCGTCGCGCAGCTGCACCCATTCGTTGGGCTGCGGTTCCTTGACCTTGACGATCATGTCCGACTTGGCGAACACGTCGGCGGCCGTCTTGGCGATCGTGGCGCCGGCGGCGCGATAGGCGTTGTCGTCGGCGCCTATGCCGGCGCCGGCGCCGGCCTCGACAAGCACTTCGTGGCCGTGCGCGACATATTCGCGAACCGAGCCGGGCGTCAGACCGACACGGTATTCATGGTTCTTGATTTCCTTGGGGCAGCCGACGCGCATCTTCTTCTCCTGTCCGGCCCTTGAAAGGGCGCTCTCCCTGACATTTCCGGGCATGCCGCCAACCCCAAACCGCCGCGCAGTTGGGCGACATGCATGAGACGCAGTGAAGCATGAATCGTTCCGTATGTGTTTGCGAATGCACTTGCGGCAGCGACCGGTCTTCGATAATCGTTGCGCAAAATGCCGGATTATTCGCAGGAATCCCGAAAAATGCCGCTCGATAGGATTGATATCGCCATTCTGGAGACCTTGCAGAAGGATGGCCGGATCCCCAATGCAGCGCTTGCCGAAAAGGTTGGGCTGTCACAGTCGGCCTGCTCCAGGCGCCTGGACAATCTGGAGAAATCCGGAACCATCCGCGGCTATCACGCGCGGCTGTCGAATGCCGCGCTCGGCCATCAGATGACGGCAATCGTGCATATATCGTTGTCGGGGCAGTTCGAGAAGACGCTGTCCGATTTCGAAGCGGCGATCAAACGCTGCCCGAACGTGCTTTCCTGCCATCTGATGTCGGGCGAATACGACTATATCCTGCGTATAGCGGCCAAGGACCTTGCCGACTATGAGCGTATCCACAAGGAATGGCTGTCGGCGATGCCGCATGTGACGAAGATCAACTCATCCTTCGCCCTGCGCGAGATCGTCGACAGGACAGCGGTGGGGTTGAGGCCGGAAATGGCCTAGCTGAGGTCAGAGCGTTGCATCGTTTCACGGGAACCCCGAACCGCTCATTTCTTTGCTTTGCGCAATTACGGACGGAAAACCGCTACACACTTTTCTTGGAACTGCATTAGGCTCCGGCCGCCTCGGTGACCACCTTGGTCATCGGGATGTCGTGCGGTTGCGGATAGATGGTGGGAATGCGCTGCAATTCGTAGCCGACGCCGATCACCAGCGGCCTGAACGGCATGGCGGCGAGCGTACGATCGTAGAAACCGCCGCCATAGCCCAGCCGGTAGTTGCTGGGATCGATGCCGACTACCGGCGAGATCACGATATCGGGCAGGACAGGATCACCCTCGGCCGGGATCGGGATGTTCCAGACGCCCTTCTCCAGCCGGTCGCCCGGCGCGTAGGCGCGGAACACCAAAGGCTGGCCCTTCTCGATGACGACGGGCAGCGCGATGCGGCCGCCGCGCGCATTGATCGACGCCATAAAGCCGCGCAGGTCCGGCTCGCCGCGGAACGGCCAGTAGAGGCTGACCATAAGGCCGGCAACCTTGCCGACCAGCATATCGAGGCCCTCGGCAATCCGCTGTGACATTGCCGCGCGTGCATCGGCGGAAACCGCAAGCCGCGCGCCGATCAGCCGCTCACGCTCCGCCTTGCGCCAGCGCCGGACATCGGTCCAGTCGGACAGCGGCATCTGATAGGCCGGGTCGAGCTCATGCATGAAACAAGGCGGCGAAGCGTATTGCGCCGGGCCGTCGTCATCGCGATTGTCAGACATGCTCCACTCCTATCGTTCTGCTCCACGCTATACCCGGCGTTCCGGGGGCGACATGCGCGTACACGACACCGGGCGACGACTCCCGGGCACTGACATGGCCAGCGGTGGCGTTGTTGCGGTGCACAAAAAAGCTTACATCTAGGCAATCGGGTTGCTTTGGGCGAGGTGGCTGAAAATGGACGAAGCCAAGCATCATGTCGTGATCGTCGGCGCCGGGTTCGGCGGTCTCGAACTTACCCGCGCGCTGGCCGGCGCACCGGTGCGCATCACCATGATCGACAAGCGCAATCACCACTTGTTCCAGCCGCTGCTCTACCAGGTGGCGACCACCGCGCTGGCGACTTCCGAGATCGCCTGGCCGATCCGTCATCTGTTACGCAAGCGCAAGGACGTGACGACGCTTCTGGGTACGGTCATCGGTGTTGACCGCGCAGGCAAACGCGTGCTGCTCGATGACGGGAGCGCAGTCGGCTACGACACGCTAGTGCTCGCCACCGGCGCGCGCCACGCCTATTTCGGCCATGACGAATGGGAGCCATTCGCGCCCGGGCTGAAGACGCTGGAAGATGCCACCACCATCCGGCGCCGCATCCTGCTCGCCTTCGAGCAAGCCGAGCGCGAGACCGATCCCGCCAGGCGCCAGGCATTGCTGACGCTGGTCATCGTTGGCGGCGGACCGACCGGCGTGGAGCTTGCCGGCACCATTGCAGAGCTTGCGCATGACACGCTGCGCGGCGAATTCCGCAACATCGACACGCGGCAGGCACGCGTTGTGCTGATCGAAGCCGGTGACCGTGTGCTCGCAAATTTCGCACCGGAGCTCTCGGCCTATGCTCAAAAGGCGCTGGAGCGGCTTGGCGTGACGGTCGAGCTTGGCCGTGCCGTCACGCAGTTGGATGCCGAGGGCGTCGTCTTTGGCGATACCTACCTGCCGGCAAAGACGATTTTATGGGCAGCAGGCGTCGCCGCTTCGCCTGCGGCGGAATGGCTGGGAGCGCCCGCCGACCGGGCGGGCAGGGTGCTGGTCGAGCCCGATCTCACCGTGCCGGGCAGCCCGGAGATATTTGTTATCGGCGATACGGCGCATCTGCTGCGACCGGACGGCAAGCCGGTACCGGGCGTGGCGCCGTCCGCCAAGCAGGAGGGCAGGCATGTTGCTGCAACGATCAAAGCGAGGCTCGATGGCGACGCAACGCCACGCCCTTTCCGCTACAAGCATGCTGGCGACCTGGCGACGATCGGCAAACGCGCGGCCGCCATCGATTTCGGCTGGATCAAGCTCACCGGCTGGCTCGCATGGTGGCTCTGGGGGATAGCGCACATTTATTTCCTGATCGATTTCCGCAATCGGCTCGCAGTGTCGCTCAGCTGGCTATGGATATATTTTACCGGACAGCGCAGCGCGCGCCTGATCACTCAGGGTGACGACGACAAGAGCTGATTGCTTTTCATCGACGCGTCACCTTGTCGTGATCAACAGACATCCAACAGACATGGACTCGAAATGCCTTCGGCGGCATGTTCCGATTGAGGGGCAGGGCATGTCGCGTTGTCTAAGAGGAGGAAAACAATGTCACTTTTGCCCGTCTCTCGCCGCGAATTCCTGGCCGGAGCCGCCGCCAGCGGAGCGCTGATCATGCTGCATCCGTTCTCCGTCCGGGCCGCAGCCAATCAGGCGCATCTGAGGATCATGGAGACGACCGACATCCATGTGAATTTGCTGCCTTATGATTATTACGCCGACAAAGCGAACGACACGATGGGCCTGTCGCGCACGGCCTCGCTGATCGACGGGGTGCGCAAGCAAGCCACCAATGCGATGCTGATCGACAACGGCGACCTGTTGCAGGGCAATCCGATGGGCGACTACATCGCCTATGAAAAGGGCATGAAGGACGGCGACCTGCATCCGATCATGAAGGGCATGAACCTGCTCGGCTATGAATGCTCGACCCTCGGCAACCACGAATTCAACTACGGCCTGTCCTTCATGGACAAGGTGTTGGCCGGCGCCAATTTCCCCTTCGTATGCGCCAACCTGATCCGGGGCACCACGCTCGCCACGAACCCGCGCGACGACAAGCTCTACCTCAAGCCCTATGTTATCCTCGACAAGAAGATCAAGGACGGCTCCGGCGCCGAACAGCCGATCAAGATCGGGGTCATCGGGTTCGTGCCGCCGCAGATCATGGTCTGGGACCTGAAAAACCTGGAAGGCAACGTCCAGACCCGCGACATTGTCCAGGCGGCCAAGGCCTGGGTACCGCAAATCCGTGAGGAGGGCGCCGACATCGTCATTGCGCTTTCGCATTCCGGCATCGATATCAAGCAGGGCGACATGATGGAGAACGCCTCCTTCTTCGTCGCCGGCGTCGAAGGCATCGACGCGGTCTTCACCGGGCACCAGCACCTCGTCTTCCCCGGCAAGAAGGATTTCCAGGCGCTGGAAGGCGTCGACACCGAAAAAGGCACTCTGCAGGGCAAGCCGGCGGTGATGGGCGGCTTCTGGGGCTCGCATATGGGCCTGATCGACCTGCTTCTTGAGCGCGATGGCTCGAAATGGCGCGTCGTCTCGGCCACCTCCGAGGCGCGGCCGATCTATGAGCGGGTCGACAGCAAGAACAAGGCTACGGTCGGCGACGACAAACGCATCATCGCGGCGCTCGAGCAGGATCACGAGGCGACGCTCGCCTATGTCCGCCGCCCCGTCGGCAAGACGTCCGCGCCGCTCTATTCCTATTTCGCTTTGGTCGCCGACGATCCCTCGGTGCAGATCGTCAATCAGGCGCAGAGCTGGTATCTCAAGGATATTCTGAAGAGCACAGAGTGGAAGGACGTGCCGCTCCTCTCTGCGGCGGCACCGTTCAAAGCAGGCGGCCGCAACGGCGCCGACTACTATACCGACGTTCCTGTCGGCGATATCGCCATCAAGAACGTCGCCGATCTCTATCTTTATCCGAACACCGTGCGCGCGGTCGAAATCACCGGCTCGCAAGTCAAGGAATGGCTGGAGATGTCGGCCGGCATCTTCAACAGGATCGAGCCCGGGAAGGCGGATCAGCCGCTGATCAACACCGAGTTCCCCTCCTACAATTTCGACGTCATCGATGGCATCACCTACAAGATCGACCTGTCGCAGCCACCGAAATACGATACGAAGGGCGCCGTCGCCAATGCCGGCTCCAGCCGCATCGTCGATCTTAAATTCGGCGGCAAGCCGCTCGATCCGGCAGCGAAATTCGTGGTTGCCACCAACAACTACCGCGCTGGCGGCGGCGGCAATTTCCCTGATATCAATGCTTCGAAGATCATCTATGAGGCGCCGGACACCAACCGCGACGTGATCGTGCGCTACGTCATCAGCGAGGGCACGATCAATCCGTCGGCGGACGACAACTGGTCGTTCGCGCCGCTGCCTGGAACCAGCGTTGTCTTCGAGACCGGACCCAGGGCCAAGGATTTCATCGGTCAGGTGAAGTCGCTGAAGATCGAGCCGGCGGGCGAGGGTGAGGCGGGGTTTGCCAAATACCGCATTACCCTTTGATGTTCCGCGGCCGGGCCGGCCTGATTTGGCTAAGGCGAAGGGGTGGTCGCGGGCGTGGTGAGCGGCCCGGGGAAGGCCGGCTGGATCGACGTGCCGAGCGGATCGCTGGGCACGGTCAGCGGCGCCATTCCTCTCGGGTGGCGAATCTCCTGGATGGTCGATGTCGGCGTGTTGTTGACAAGGTCGCTGGCCCCCGGTGTCAGCGTCGGGGCAGTCAGCGCGCCCAGCGGGTCATTGGTGACTGTGGGCAAGGATACTTTTGCTTCAGCGGCACTTGCCGAGATCACGGCAAGCAGCAGCACGGCGACGGCTACGGTGCGGTTCAAGGAAGCCTCCTGTTGCGAACGACGCTCGGCGCTCGCCCGAGGATGCAGTGACGGCGCCGGACAGCCGGAAAAATGCCGGATGTCCGATCGCGGTTGCATCATGTTCGCATGAGACATTTGTGCTCGCACCGCAGCTCTCCAGGTAGCCGGCGCTGGGTCCCATGACGCCGGAAAGGTGCGTCGATTACAAAGCGGTGAATTGGAACGATTGCCGTGAAGGCGCTCTGGTTCGGTTTGAGGACATACGCTAGCTTTAGCCATGCGTTATGTGATCGTTATCGTCGCCATCACGTTCTTCCTGATCTGGGACGGCCTCTACAACCAGGGCCAATATCTCGACGCGACCGTCAGGGAGATGTCGCGCATCGTGCGTTACGTCACCGGCGCTGCCTGAGGCCCCGACGCTGCCGCTCAAATAGCGGGCGCGACATCGTTGCCGGTTGACGCGACGGCCCTGCTCCCACAAAACGCGTTCATCCGTCGATCAAGGAGGCTGGGTTTGATCCGGCACATCGTTTTCTTCAGCGTGCGGCGCAAGGAGGATGTGGAGGCCGTCCGGTCAGGGCTGCAGGAACTGGGCAAGATTCCACATTCGAAACACTTCGAGGTGACGCTCAATACCAAGGTCGATCTGTTCTCAAACGCGATCGACGTGGTCGTCTATGCCGAATTCGAGGACGAGGCAGCGCTCGCAGCATACAGGGCGCATCCGATCTATGCGGAGACGACAGGCAGGGTTAAACCGTTGCGCGAGCTGCGTTATTCGGCCGACGTCGTGGCCGCCGCCTGAGCCGCGCCGTCCGCTCGCCTTGGACGCCAGGCCTTGAACCGATTTCCGCAATGGTGCACACCGCGCCGGCATGACGAAAACTCCGCCCCATCCGCTCGACCATCTCGTTCTGCCCACGCGGAGCCTCCACATTGCAAGGCAGCGCCTCTCGTCGCTCGGCTTCGTCGTCGCCCCGACCGGCGTCCATCCTTTCGGGACCGAGAACGCTTGTGTCTTCTTCACCGACGGCACCTATCTGGAACCGCTGGCCGTCGGCGATGACAAAACGGCCGATCGGGCGATGGGCGAAGGCAACGTCTTCGTCGCGCGCGACCGCCTTTACCGCAGCAGGCTTGACGACGAGGGCTTCTCCGCGGTCGTCTTCGGGACCGCCGATGCAGATGCCGACCACGCGCGCTATGTCGAAGCGGGGCTGTCGGCTGGCAACATGTTGAGCTTTTCGCGCGCCTTCACCGACACCACGGGCAAAAGCGACACGGCATCGTTCAAACTGGCATTCGCGGCCGATAGAAAAGCACCGGACGCCTTCCTGTTCGCCTGCCAGCGCATCAACGCGCCGCAGATCGACCGCACCGCACTGCAGGCACATGCCAATGGCGTGACCGGCATCGTCGAGATCGTGGCGGTGAGCGACGAGCCTTCGAGCCAGAGGGGACTGATATCGATCGCTGCCGGCCAGGACGCGAGCGACGGCGACAGGACTGACCTGCCAAACGCGACCCTGGCCGTTCTGACGCCCGACGCTTTTGCCGCACGGTTCGGTGCTTCGGCAGGGCAGCCTTCGGACCTGCGATTTGCGGCCGTCATCTTTGCGGTTCGCAGCGTCGCCGCAGCTACCCAGCTACTTGCGGCAAACGCGATAGAGCACAACATGAGCGACGACGATGTCGTCGTGCCGCCGGCACCCGGTCAGGGCGCGGCCTTCATCTTTCGGGAGATCCCATGAGCGAGCCCCTTGCGCCCAATGCCGCGGTAAGCGTCGGCAAGGTGGTTTTCGCCAACAATGCGCCCTTGTCGCTGATCGCAGGCCCCTGTCAACTCGAGTCGCGCCAGCACGCCTTCGACATGGCCGGCGCACTGAAGGAACTAACCACAAGGCTCGGTATCGGGCTGGTGTACAAGACGAGCTACGATAAGGCCAACCGCACCTCGCTCGGCGGCGCGCGCGGTGCCGGGATCGAGGCGGCGATGCCGATCTTCGACGACCTGCGCAAGGAGTTCGGACTGCCGGTGCTGACCGACGTCCACACCGAGGAGCAATGCGCATCGGTCGCGCCGCATGTGGATGTGCTGCAGATACCGGCCTTTCTCAGCCGGCAGACGGATCTGCTGATTGCGGCGGCGCGCACCGGCAAGGTGGTGAACGTCAAGAAGGGTCAGTTCCTGGCGCCATGGGACATGAAGAATGTCGTCGCCAAGGTCACCGGTTCCGGCAACGCCAACGTGCTGGTCACCGAGCGCGGCGCCTCCTTCGGCTACAACACACTGGTGTCGGACATGCGAGCGCTGCCGATCATGGCCGAGATCGGCGCGCCGGTGATCTTCGACGCCACCCATTCCGTGCAGCAGCCGGGCGGGCAGGGCGGCTCGACCGGTGGCGAACGACGCTTTGTCGAGACCCTCGCGCGCGCCGCCGTGGCGATCGGCGTTGCCGGCGTGTTCATCGAAACCCACCAGGATCCGGACAACGCCCCCTCCGACGGCCCCAACATGGTGCCCTTGAAGAATCTTCCCGCATTGCTGGAAAGGCTGATGGCGTTCGATCGGATCGCCAAGAGGCCGTAGCAGGGCAGCCGAAATCTGGAACCTTCGCCCGCTCCCCTCATTGTCCACAACGGACAAGCAAATGAGAGGAGCACAACAATGACCACTCCGTCTGGCCACACCGAAGCCATTGCCGCCTCGCGCGTCATCGGCACCTCGGTCTACAACACCGCCGGCGACAGCATCGGCAGCATCGAGGACGTGATGCTCGACAAGATGTCGAACGGGATCATGTTCGCGGTCATCGGCTTCGGCGGCTTCCTCGGCATGGGCGAGAAGTATCACGCCATTCCGTGGGCAAGCCTCGACTATGATGAAAACATGGGCGGCTACGTCGTGCCTTTCACCAAGGAACAGCTCAAGGCGGCACCGGCCTACTCGATCGAGGAATTGACCGGCGCCGATGGTGAAGCGGCCCGCGACGCATCTTTCGAATACTACCACGTGAAGCCTTACTGGCACTGATCGGCCTGATCGGCTGCCTTCAGAATCGAGAAGGCCCCCGGATCCGGGGGCCTTCGAGCGTTGAGAACCTATTCAGCGGTCCGAAGGGTGGATAGCTCCGTGGTGTTCTGCTGAGGCTTCTGGGTGTCGCAGGACGTCAGGAACGCCGCCGCGATCAGGAACAAACTCACGATACCGCTCAACTGGGACATGGCGAAACTCCTCGTGTTTCGCCCCGCGCAAACACGACCATAAATCAGAAGGGCGAGTCGCGCGCATGACTAATGATGACAAAGATTTGCGCTTCGTGAATCTTGTCGCCGGCAATTATTGCGGACCGCCCAATTGCCTTTTGCCGGGCTTTGGCTAAGAGGGGCGCGACGCTTCAATCGATCAATCGGGGACATCGCAATGACCGCCATCATCGACATTGTCGGGCGTGAAATCCTGGACAGCCGTGGAAATCCGACCGTCGAGGTCGACGTGGTGCTGGAAGACGGCTCGATGGGCCGCGCCGCCGTTCCGTCGGGCGCCTCGACCGGCGCGCATGAGGCGGTCGAGCTGCGCGACGGCGGGCCGCGCTATCTCGGCAAGGGAGTCCAGGGCGCCGTCGAGGCCGTGAACGGCGAGTTATTCGAGGCGATCGGCGGCATGGAAGCCGAGAACCAGATCCATATCGACCAGACGATGATCGAGCTCGACGGCACTCCGAACAAGAGCCGGCTCGGCGCCAACGCCATCCTCGGCGTGTCGCTGGCGGTGGCCAAGGCCGCCGCCGAGGCCGCCGGGCTGCCGCTCTACCGCTATGTCGGCGGCGCCAAGGCGCACATCCTGCCGGTGCCGATGATGAACATCATCAATGGCGGCGCTCATGCCGACAACCCGATCGACTTTCAGGAATTCATGATCCTGCCGGTCGGCGCGCCGACGCTGCGCGACGGCGTGCGTTGGGGCTCTGAAATCTTCCATACGCTGAGGAAGAAGCTGAAGGATGCCGGCCACAACACCAATGTCGGCGACGAGGGCGGTTTCGCCCCCAACCTGAAGAGCGCGCCGTCGGCCCTCGATTTCATCATGGAATCGATCGAGAAGGCCGGCTTCAAGCCGGGCGAGGACGTGGCGCTCGGCCTCGACTGCGCGGCGACCGAGTTCTTCAAGGACGGCAACTACGTCTATGAGGGCGAGAAGAAGACCCGCGATCCGAAGGCGCAGGCCAAATACCTCGCCAAGCTCGCTTCCGATTATCCGATCGTCACCATCGAGGACGGCCTTGCCGAGGACGATTGGGAGGGCTGGAAATACCTGACCGATCTGATCGGCAAGAAGACCCAATTGGTCGGCGACGACCTGTTCGTCACCAACACGGCGCGACTGCGCGACGGTATCCGCATGGGCGTCGCCAACTCGATCCTGGTCAAGGTCAACCAGATCGGCTCGCTCACCGAAACGCTCGACGCGGTCGAGACCGCGCACAAGGCCGGCTACACCGCCGTCATGTCGCACCGCTCGGGCGAGACCGAGGATTCGACCATTGCCGACCTCGCCGTCGCCACCAACTGCGGGCAGATCAAGACCGGCTCGCTGTCGCGCTCAGACCGCATGGCCAAGTACAACCAGCTCATCCGGATCGAGGAAGAGCTCGGCCGGCAGGCGCGCTACGCCGGCAAGTCGGTGGTCAAGGGCTGATCCGGACAAACTCTCTTGGTTGTTGAAAGAGGCGGAGAGGCGGGTTTCCCCGCCTCTTTTTGTTTCGGCAAGTCTCAGTCCAGCCAACCGTAACCGTCCATTAAGCACAATCGGGCGAAAAAAGACTCGAACAGCCGCTTGCGCTCGCGGCCGAAAGGGGTCGGGTCATGTGGACACGTCAGCACAAGCAGAGAAACACCGGCAAGCTGATCGTTCCGTCGCTCTGCGTGCTGTTTCTCGCCTATTTCGGCTTCCATGCCTATCACGGTGAGTTCGGCATCTACTCCAAATATCGGCTGCAGGCCCAGGCGGCCGAACTCCAGACTCAGCTCGACGCGGTCAAGGCGCGCCGGATCGACTTCGAACGTCGTGTCCAGCTCATGCATGAAGGCACGCTGGAAAAGGACATGCTTGACGAGCAGGCCCGAAAGGCGCTCAATCTGTCCCATCCGGACGAAATCACCATCATGCTGCCGGCTTCGGCAAAATAACCGAATTTCGGTTAATAAAACTTATTTGCAATGATTCCAATCGGTTAGGATGCATGTCAGCCATGCATTTTTCAGCATGGCGCATTGCATTCTTGCGTGTTAGCCTCGCTCAAATCGGTGGGGAGACGGGTCGCTCTCCCTTGAATGTCCGCGAAGAGACGCCAACAGGGAGTGATGTATGGCCACCGCCGCCAGAAAAGCGCCTGCCAAGTCCAAATTCAGATCCGACGGCAAATCGTCGGCCCTTTCCACCCCCAAGCCAGCCGACTTCACCAAAGAAGAAGAGCTCTCCGCCTACCGGCACATGCTGCTCATTCGCCGCTTCGAGGAGAAGGCGGGCCAGCTTTACGGCATGGGCTTTATCGGCGGCTTCTGCCACCTCTATATCGGCCAGGAGGCCGTCGTTACCGGCATGAAGATGGCGCTGATCGAGGGCGACCAGATGATCACCGCCTATCGCGACCATGGCCACATGCTGGCGATGGATCTGTCGCCGCGCGGCGTCATGGCCGAGCTCACCGGGCGCCGTGGCGGCCTGTCGAAAGGCAAGGGCGGCTCCATGCACATGTTCTCCAAGGAGAAGCATTTCTATGGCGGCCACGGCATCGTCGGCGCGCAGGTGTCGCTGGGCACAGGCCTGGCCTTCGCCAACCGCTACCGCGACAACAAGAATGTCTCGCTGACCTATTTCGGCGACGGCGCCGCCAACCAGGGCCAGGTCTATGAAAGCTTCAACATGGCCTCGCTGTGGAAGTTGCCGGTAATCTACATCATCGAGAACAATCGCTACGCCATGGGCACATCGGTGTCGCGCTCATCCGCCGAGACCGACTTCTCCAACCGCGGCGCTTCCTTCAAGATTCCCGGCATGCAGGTCGACGGCATGGACGTTCGCGCGGTCAAGGCAGCCGGCGACGTCGCCGCCGAATGGTGCCGCGCCGGCAACGGCCCGCTGATCCTCGAGATGCAGACCTATCGCTATCGCGGGCATTCGATGTCCGACCCGGCGAAGTATCGCTCCAAGGAAGAAGTGCAGAAGATGCGCTCGGAGCACGACCCGATCGAACAGGTCAAGGCGCGCCTGATCGATAAGAGGTGGGCGAGCGAAGACGATCTCAAGGCCATCGACAAGGAGGTCCGCGACATCGTCGCCGACGCCGCCGAATTTGCCCAGCACGACGCCGAGCCGGATCCGTCCGAGCTCTGGACCGACATCGTACTCTAAGGAGGGCAAGGACATGCCGATCGAAATTCTCATGCCCGCTCTCTCGCCGACGATGGAAGAGGGCAATCTTTCCAAGTGGTTGAAGAACGAAGGCGACAAGGTCGTCGCCGGCGACGTCATTGCCGAGATCGAGACCGACAAGGCGACGATGGAGGTCGAAGCCGTCGATGAAGGCACGCTCGCCAAGATCGTGGTTCCGGCCGGCACCGAAGGCGTCAAGGTCAACGCGCTGATCGCCGTGCTTGCGGTCGATGGCGAAGACGTCGACAAGGCCGGCGAAGGCATCGGCGAAGAAGAGCCCAAGGCTGAAGCGGCCGCGCCGGCACCGGCGCCCGCCGCGGCCAAAAGCGAAGCGGCTGCGCCAGTCGCCGCCGCGCCGAAGGCGGAAGTCGCGGCCGATCCGGACATCCCTGCCGGCACCGAAATGGTCTCGACCACGGTGCGCGAGGCGCTGCGTGACGCGATGGCCGAGGAAATGCGCCGCGACGGCGATGTCTTCGTCATGGGCGAGGAAGTTGCCGAATACCAAGGCGCCTACAAGATCACGCAAGGCCTGCTGCAGGAGTTCGGTCCGCGCCGCGTTGTCGATACCCCGATCACCGAGCATGGCTTTGCCGGCGTCGGCGTGGGCGCGGCGATGGCGGGCCTGAAGCCGATCGTCGAGTTCATGACCTTCAACTTCGCCATGCAGGCGATCGACCAGATCATCAACTCGGCCGCCAAGACGCTCTATATGTCCGGTGGCCAGATGGGCGCCCCGATCGTCTTCCGCGGCCCGAACGGTGCTGCCGCCCGCGTCGCCGCCCAGCACTCGCAGTGCTACGCCGCCTGGTACAGCCATATCCCCGGCCTGAAAGTGGTGATGCCCTACACGGCAGCCGACGCCAAGGGCCTGCTCAAGGCTGCGATCCGCGATCCGAACCCGGTCATCTTCCTCGAGAACGAAATTCTCTACGGCCAATCCTTCGACGTGCCGAAGCTCGACGATTTCGTGCTGCCGATCGGCAAGGCGCGCATCCACAAGCAGGGCAAGGACGTCACCATCGTCTCCTTTGGCATCGGCATGACCTATGCGGTCAAGGCCGAGGCCGAACTGCGCGGCATGGGCATTGATGCCGAAATCATCGATTTGAGAACCGTCCGTCCGCTCGACTTCGATACGATCATCGCTTCGGTCAAGAAGACCAACCGGCTGGTCGTGGTGGAGGAAGGCTTCCCGCAGAGCTCGGTCGGTGATCACATCGCCAGCCAAGTCTCGCAGCGCGTCTTCGACTTCCTCGATGCGCCGGTCATCACGATCGCCGGCAAGGATGTGCCGATGCCTTACGCGGCGAACCTCGAAAAGCTGGCGTTGCCCAATGTCGGCGAGGTCGTCGAGGCGGTCAAAGCCGTCACCTATCGCTGAGCCGGTCGGGAGGACAACATGCCAATCAACATCACCATGCCGGCTCTCTCGCCCACGATGGAAGAGGGCAATCTCGCCAAGTGGCTGGTCAAGGAAGGTGATCATGTTGCGCCCGGTGACGTGATCGCGGAGATCGAGACCGACAAGGCGACGATGGAAGTCGAAGCCGTCGATGAGGGCACAGTCGCCAGGCTCGTCGTTCCGGCAGGCACCGAAGGCGTCAAGGTCAATGCGGTGATCGCCATTCTGGCAGGCGAAGGCGAGGACGCCGGTGCTGCCGCAAAGAGCGATGGCGGTGCGGCGCCCAAGGCGGAGGCTCCGAAAGCGGACCCTGCGAAGGCCGAGGCGCCCAAGGAAGCGCCGAAGCCGGCGGCCGCGCCGGCGAAGGCCGAGCCTGCACCGGTCGCCAACGGCCACGCCGGAGGCGAGCGCGTGTTTGCCTCGCCGCTCGCCCGCCGCATCGCGAAGGATGCCGGCGTCGACGTTTCAGCGCTGGCCGGTTCCGGTCCGCATGGCCGCGTGGTGAAGGCCGATGTCGAGGCGGCGATCGCTTCCGGCGGCGCCAAGGCTGCGCCTGCCGCCAAGGCTCCTGCCGGTGCGCCCGCAGGCGCTCCTGCCCCCGCGCCGAAGCCGATGTCAGACGATCAGGTGCTGAAGCTGTTCGCGGAAGGCTCTTACGAACTCGTTCCGCACGACAATATGCGCAAGACCATTGCGCGCCGGCTGGTCGAGGCCAAGAGCACCATTCCGCATTTCTATCTGACGCTCGACTGCGAGCTCGATGCGCTGCTCGCGCTGCGCACGCAGCTCAACGCCGCGGCCCCAATGCGGAAAACCGAGAAGGGCGAGGTCCCGGCCTACAAGCTCTCGGTCAACGACATGGTCATCAAGGCGATGGCGATGGCGCTGATGGCGGTGCCGGACGCCAACGCCTCCTGGACCGAAAACGCCATGGTCAAGCACAAGCACGCCGATGTCGGCGTCGCCGTGTCGATACCCGGCGGCCTGATCACGCCGATCATCCGCCATGCCGACGAAAAGACGCTGTCCGTCATCTCCAACGAGATGAAGGATCTGGCAAGCCGCGCACGCGGCCGCAAACTGAAGCCCGAAGAGTACCAGGGCGGCACCACGGCCGTGTCCAATCTCGGCATGTTCGGCGTCAAGGATTTTGCCGCCGTTATCAACCCGCCGCACGCCACGATCCTTGCGGTCGGCGCCGGCGAGGAGCGCGCCATCGTGAAGAAAGGCGAGATCAAGATCGCGACCATAATGTCGGTGACGCTGTCGACCGATCACCGCGCCGTCGACGGCGCGCTCGGTGCGGAGCTGCTCGGCGCCTTCAAGCGCATGATCGAAAACCCGATGGGCATGCTGGTGTAAGGAAGGGAAAAAGGCGGTGCGGAATTTCTTCACCAGCCTTTTCGCCTTCATTCTTTCCGGTCTGGCCGGCGTACTTGTCGTTCAAGAGCTGGCGGTCATCACCGGCGCGACAGAGGAATGCATTCTGGTCTTCGCGGCCACGGTGATGATCGTCGTTGTGGTCACGGTCGCCTTCTTCCTCGTTCAATTCCGAGGCAAGCCGGTGCGGGCGCTCGATGGGATGCTGTGGCTGCTGCTTGCGCTTTTCTGTCTCGGGCTGCTGGCGCTGGTGGGCTGGACGTTTTCGGTGCCGGCCGAGAGCCGGGCGACCGCAAATGACCTTTCGATCGTTGCCGGGCTGATCCTGCCGGGCGCAGCGGCGATCATCGTGCAATGGCTGTTCGTGCGCCGGCAACTCAAGCGCTCGTCGGCAGGGTTCGGCAGGGGTGGGGCAAGCGCATGAAGACTATTCTCTGTTACGGCGACTCGCTGACCTGGGGCTACGACGCTGCCAACCTCGGGCGCCATGCGCTGGAGGACCGCTGGCCGAGCGTGCTCAAGACGGCGCTGGGCGACGGCATCGATGTCATCGCCGAAGGGCTGAACGGCCGCACCACTGCCTTTGACGATCACCTCGCCGGTGCCGACCGCAACGGCGCGAGAATGCTGCCGACGATCCTCACGACGCACGCGCCGCTCGACCTGATCATCATCATGTTGGGCGCCAACGACATGAAGCCGTGGATCCACGGCAATCCCGTTGCCGCCAAGCAGGGCATGCAGCGCCTGATCGATATCGTGCGCGGCCACGACTATCCGTTCGACTGGCCGGCTCCGCAGATCCTCATTGTCGCGCCGCCCGCGGTGACGCGCACCGAGAATGCCGAATTCAAGGAAATGTTCGCCGGCGGCGATGACGCCTCGAAGCGGCTGGCGCCGCAATATTCCTCGCTTGCCGACGAGGCCGGCTGCGGCTTCTTCGACGCCGGCTCCGTCGCCGTCACCACGCCGCTCGACGGCGTCCATCTCGATGCCGAAAACACACGCAAGATCGGCAAGGCGCTGGCGCCCCTCGTGCGTGTGATGCTTTCCTTCTAACCCCGAGAAAAATCAGGGAGAAACCCGTGGCTGAGAACTACGACGTCATTATCATCGGCTCAGGCCCCGGCGGCTATGTCACCGCTGTGCGTTCCGCCCAGCTCGGCTTCAAGACGGCGATCGTCGAGCGCGAGCATCTCGGCGGCATCTGCCTCAACTGGGGTTGCATCCCGACCAAGGCGCTGCTGCGCTCGGCGGAGATCATGCACTATTCGAACCACCTCAAGGATTACGGCCTTAAGCTCGACGGCAAGGTCAGCCCCGACACCGCAGCCGTCGTCGACCGCTCGCGAAAGGTGTCTCTCAGGCTGAATGGCGGTGTCGCCTTCCTGATGAAGAAGAACAAGGTCGACGTCATCTGGGGTGAGGCGAAGCTTTCCAAGCCCGGCGAGGTCGTCGTCGCCAAGACCGCCAAGAAGCCGATGGAGCCGCAGCCGCCGTTGCCGAAAGGCGTCAAGAGCGAGGGAACCTATACCGCCAAGCACATTATCCTGGCGACCGGCGCCAGGCCGCGTGCGCTGCCCGGCATCGAGCCGGACGGCAAGCTGATTTGGACCTATTTCGAGGCGATGGTTCCTAAGGAGATGCCGAAGTCGCTGCTGGTGATGGGCTCGGGCGCCATCGGCATCGAGTTCGCCTCCTTCTACCGCACCATGGGCGCCGATGTGACCGTGGTCGAGCTTTTGCCGGCGGTGATGCCGGTCGAGGATGCCGAGGTCTCGAAATTCGCGCAGAAACAGTTCGAGAAGCAGGGCATGAAGATCCTGCTCGAGGCCAAGGTGACCAAGGTCGAGAAGGGTGCCAACTCGGTCACCGCGCATGTCGAGATGAAGGACGGCAAGGTCGAGAAGATCACCGCCGACCGCATGATCTCGGCCGTCGGCGTACAAGGCAATATCGAGGGCCTCGGCCTCGAGGCGCTCGGCGTCAAGACGGATCGCGGCTGTGTCGCGGTCGACGGCTACGGCAGGACGAACGTGCCCGGCATCTACGCCATCGGCGATGTGGCCGGGCCGCCGATGCTCGCCCACAAGGCCGAGCACGAGGGCGTGATCTGCGTCGAGAAGATCGCCAATATCCCGGGCGTGCACGCCATCGACAAGCTGAAGATCCCGGGCTGCACCTATTGCAGCCCGCAGGTCGCCTCGGTCGGCCTGACCGAAGCCAAGGCCAAGGCCGAGGGCAAGGACATCCGCGTCGGCCGCTTCCAGTTCGGCGCCAACGGCAAAGCCATCGCGCTCGGCGAGGACCAGGGCTTCATCAAGACCATCTTCGACAAGAAGACCGGGCAGCTGCTGGGCGCGCATATGATCGGCGCCGAGGTGACCGAGCTCATCCAGGGTTTCGTCGTGGCGATGAACCTGGAGACCACAGAGGAAGAGCTGATGCACACGATCTTCCCGCATCCGACCCTGTCGGAGATGATGAAGGAAAGCGTGCTCGACGCCTATGGCCGCGCTTTGAACGCATGATAGACTGCTCGCGCGAGACTCAGACGCGGCAGCCGGAGGATTCTGAGGGCAAAGCAGTTCGTATCCGGATGCATTTTCACCTGATCAAGGAGGAATTGGCATATGGACGTGAATGGCGTGGGCTGGATAGCAGCCATCATCATCGGAGGCTTGGCCGGATGGCTCGCCGAAATGGTCATGAAGAGCAACACCGGCATCTTCATGAACATCATTTTGGGTATCGTCGGCGCGATCGTTCTGAATGCGATCTTACAGGCTCTCAACATCCAGTCCTTCGGCGCCGGCTGGTTCGCCTATCTCATCACCGGTTTCATCGGCGCCTGCCTGCTGATCTTTGTCGGCCGGCTGGTACGGCGCTGAGCCCCAGCGAAGTCCGTTATGCGAAAATGGCCGTGGCGGCATGCGCCGGCGTGGCCTTTTTCTTTATTCCGAAAAGTCCTAGATGACGCAGACAGGCGGCCGCGACGCGGGCGGCCGCGAAGGGTTCGAAATGGTCACTGTTCTCGACACGATCGCCAATGCGCCGCGCCCGCGGCATCCCGAAAAGGCGCACAGGCCGGACCAGGAAGTGCTGCGCAAGCCGGACTGGATCCGCGTCAAGGCGCCGGTTTCGAAGGGTTACGCCGAGACACGCGAGATCGTGAAGTCGCACAAGCTGGTAACGGTGTGCGAGGAGGCCGGATGTCCGAACATCGGTGAATGCTGGGACAAGAAGCACGCCACCTTCATGATCATGGGCGAGATCTGCACGCGCGCCTGCGCCTTCTGCAATGTCGCCACCGGCATCCCGACCGCCCTCGACGCGGACGAGCCGGCGCGTGTCGCCCATGCGGTCAAGCAGATGGGCCTCAGCCACGTCGTCATCACATCGGTCGACCGCGACGACCTCGACGACGGCGGCGCGCAGCATTTCGCCGATGTCATCCACGCCATCCGCGCCGCCGCGCCTTCAACGACGATCGAAATCCTGACGCCCGACTTCCTGCGCAAGGACGGCGCGCTTGAGATCGTCGTTGCCGCCAAGCCCGACGTCTTCAACCACAATCTGGAAACCGTGCCGTCGAATTACCTGACGGTGCGGCCCGGCGCCCGCTACTTCCACTCGATCCGGCTGCTGCAGCGCGTGAAAGAACTCGATCCGTCGATCTTCACCAAGTCCGGCATCATGGTTGGCCTCGGCGAGGAGCGGAACGAAGTGCTGCAGCTCATGGATGACCTGCGTTCGGCAAATGTCGACTTCATGACCGTCGGCCAATACCTGCAGCCTTCGAAGAAGCACCATCCGGTGATCCGCTTCATCACGCCGGACGAGTTCAAGTCCTTTGAGACGATCGGCAAGACGAAGGGCTTCCTGTTGGTGGCTTCGAGCCCGCTGACGCGCTCCTCGCATCATGCCGGCGAGGATTTCGCCAGGCTGCGCGCGGCGCGCGAGGCGCAGCTCAAGAAGGCCAGCTGACGCTTTCATGCCGAAATTCGAAGCCACCCGCCGCGTCGCCTACACGCCGGAACAGATGTTCGCGCTGGTGGCGGATATCGAGACCTATCCGCAATTCCTGCCGCTCTGCGAGGCGCTGACGGTGCGCTCGCGCAAGGAGCGCGACGGCCGCACCATCCTCGTCGCCGACATGAGCATCGGCTACAAGGCGATCCGCGAGACCTTTACGACGCAGGTGCTGCTGAAGCCCGACGAGAACGCCATCGACGTCAAATACATCGACGGCCCGTTCAAATATCTCAGCAACATCTGGCGCTTCGATCCGGCCGATGGCGGCTGCGAAGTGCATTTCTTCATCGACTACGAATTCAAGAGCCGCATTCTCGGCGCGCTGATGGGCACGATGTTCGATCGCGCCTTCCGCATGTTTTCCGAAGCATTCGAGAAGCGAGCGAACGTGATCTACGGCGCAGCGCAAGGCACGCCTGATCCGCGGATAGCCTAGTCCAGCGCTCGCAGGCCAAGCTGCAGCGCGTGCCGGACCGTCTCGTGGCGGATGAATTCGCGCCCCTTATGACCAAACAGCTGGCGCTCGACGACGACCGGCTGGCCGGCAAATGCTATCCCGAACCAGACGAGACCCACCGGCTTTTCCGACGAGCCGCCGCTCGGGCCGGCAATTCCGGTGACGGCAAGGGAGAGGCTCGCGCGCGAATGCGTCAGCGCGCCCGCCGCCATCTCCCTGACCGTCTCACCAGAGACCGCGCCATGCGCCTCAAGCGTCGCCGCGGAGACGCCGAGCATCTCCATCTTGGCTTCGTTGGAGTAGGTGATGAAACCGCGATCGACCACCGCGGAAGAGCCGGCAATGTCGGTCAGTGCTGCAATGATCAGACCGCCGGTGCAGCTCTCGGCCGTAGCCAGCATGATGCCGCGCTGCTGACAAGCCTGGAGCAGGGCGTTGACTAATTCCGCGTTGCTCATGCCGGCACGTCTCCCGGATAGACGACGCTGGCGGTCGCGATCGCCGCAATGCCTTCGCCGCGCCCGACAAAGCCGAGCTTCTCGTTGGTCGTCGCTTTGATGGAAACGCGTTCCGGCGCTATCCCGAGCATCGCCGCCAGCGCCGCCGTCATCGCCTCGCGATGCGGCCCCACCCGCGGCGCCTCGCAGATCAGCGTGATATCGGCATTGGCGATGCGCCCGCCGCGCTCGCGCACCAGCGTCGCCGCATGCTCGACGAAGATTTTCGAGGCAACGCCCTTCCATTGCGGGTCCGACGGCGGGAAATGCGTGCCGATGTCGCCGGCGCCGCAGGTGGCGAGCAACGCATCGGTGAGCGCATGAAGCCCGACATCGGCGTCCGAATGGCCGGAGAGTTTCCGGTCATAGGGGATAGTGACCCCGCACAGAGTGACATGGTCGCCCGCTTCGAACGCGTGCACATCGTAGCCATTGCCGGTGCGGATGTCCGGAAAGCGCGGCAGCGCATTTGAGAGCCGCTGGTCGGCCATCGCGATATCCCTTGCCCAGGTGAGCTTGATGTTGTCCGGCGAGCCCTGGACGATCTTGACCGGAATATGCGCCCATTCGGCGATCGCCGCGTCGTCGGTGAACTCGCTTTTGCCGAGATGATGCGCCTTCTCGTGCGCCGCCAGCAACGGCCAGAACGGGAAGCCTTGCGGTGTCTGCGCCGCGTGCAGGCCGGCCCTTGACACCGTCTCCTCGATCATGCCCTCGGCCGATTCCCGCTTGAGCGTGTCGGCGACGGGCAGCGCCGGCAGGGCGCCCTGGCGCTCGCCGATGGCCTCGATGGTTCGGTCGATGAGCCCATGATCGACGAACGGGCGCACCGCGTCATGCACCAGCACCTTTGCCGGCGCCTGCTCCCTCAGAGCCAAAAGTCCCAGCCGGACGGAAGCCTGGCGGGACGGACCGCCCGTGACGACGAGGGCGCGCGCGGCATTACCTCTTGCCGCGCGCTCGAACAGCTCGCGGTCGTCGGCATGGATCGCCACCACCACTGGCCCGACGGCTGGATGGGACAGGAATCTTTCCAGCGTATGCGCAATGACGGCGCGTCCGCCGATGCGCTGATACTGCTTCGGCCCCTCGGCCTGTCCGGCACGGGCGCCGCGGCCGGCGGCGACAATGACCACGCCGACCTTGCCGTCCGGTTTTTCACTTGTGTCAGTCATGGCGAGAGGCTTAGTCGCGGCTGGCAGGGAAGGCCAGCATTTTCCAAAATGCGCCTTAATGTGACGTCATTGCGCGTTGCACAATGGCTTGCTTCTGGCTACACAATGTGCAGCAATCGAACATGCTTGGTTTTTGTGCATGCCTGAATTGACCACATTGGCTTCGCCGCTCGACGTCGGCGGCGTAAGGATACGCAACCGCGTGTTCCTGGCGCCGATGTCCGGCATCACCGACGAGCCGTTCCGTCGGCGTGCGCATGCGCATGGTGCCGGGCTGGTCGTGTCGGAAATGGTGGCGAGCGGCGAACTGGCCAAGGGCAGGGCCGGCTGCGATCTGCGCATCCGCCATTCCGGACTGCCCGTCCATATGGTGCAGCTTGCTGGCCGCGAGGCAGCGCACATGGCCGAGGGCGCGCGAATCGCGGCGGGCGAGGGCGCCGACATCATCGACATCAACATGGGCTGCCCGGCAAAGAAGGTGACGGGCGGCTATGCCGGCTCCGCGCTGATGCGCGATCTCGATCACGCGCTCTCGCTGATCGAGGCGGTGGTCGGTGCGGTCTCGGTGCCGGTGACGGTCAAGATGCGGCTCGGCTGGGACGAAAGCGCGCTCAACGCGCCGATGTTGGCGCGCCGCGCCGAGCTGGCCGGCGTGCGCATGGTGACCGTCCACGGCCGCACGCGCTGCCAGTTCTATCAGGGTAAGGCCGATTGGCGTGCCATTGCGCGCGTCAAGGAAGCGGTCTCGATCCCGGTGGTGGCCAATGGCGATGTCGGCTCGCCGGAAGCGGCTGCGACGATCCTGGATCAATCAGGCGCCGACGCGGTGATGATCGGCCGTGCCCATTACGGCGCGCCGTGGACCGCCGGCAGCATCGCGGCAGCCGCCGCTGGCAT
Source organism: Mesorhizobium sp. WSM4983 (assembly GCF_029625765.1). NCBI lineage: Bacteria > Pseudomonadati > Pseudomonadota > Alphaproteobacteria > Hyphomicrobiales > Phyllobacteriaceae > Mesorhizobium > Mesorhizobium sp. WSM4983. The sequence continues at coordinate 67,283 of NZ_JARTVM010000001.1, forward strand.
GTCTGCAACCGATATTCCCGAAACGCCCAAGAGGCTTGCTGACTACGTGGTTGCGCATTACGAGGACATGCTCTCGCTCTACGGCGTCGAAAGCGGGCTCCGCCAGGCGCGCAAGCATCTCGGCTGGTATCTGGACAGGCACGCGACTCGTGCTTCGGCGGAACGGCGCAAGCACATCCTCACTTCCTTCGAGCCGGCTGAAGTGATCGCCGGGCTGCGCCAAACCTTTACCGAAAGCGCGGCATCGCCAGAATTGCGGAGCGCGGCATGAATACGAACCTCCCACAGCCGGCCGACACCGCGGATGCCGCCAATATCGTGCTGAACACCATTCGCCGCCCTGTGATCATGGTCGATGCCGACGGCTTCATCACCTTCGCCAACGCGGATGCAGAGGATTTCTTCCGCTCCAGCGCGACCATGCTGGCGCGCAACACGTTGTCCAAGCTGGTCCCGTTCGGCAGTCCGCTGCTCACCTTGGTCGACCAGGTGCGCGAGCGCCGCGCGCCGGTCAACGAATACCGCGTCGACGTCTCTTCGCCGCGCCTCGGCATCGAGAAGATGGTCGACCTCTATGTCGCCCCGGTGCCGGAGTTTCCCGGCTCGGTCGTGGTGATGTTCCAGGAGCGGTCGATGGCCGACAAGATCGACCGGCAGATGACACATCGGGGTGCGGCCCGTTCTGTCACCGGCCTGGCGGCCATGCTGGCGCATGAGATCAAGAACCCGCTCTCCGGCATCCGCGGCGCGGCGCAACTGCTCGAGCTCTCAGCCTCCGACGAGGACCGTGCGCTCACCCGCTTGATCACCGACGAGACCGACCGCATCGTGTCGCTGGTCGACCGCATGGAAGTGTTTTCCGACGAGCGGCCGATCGAGCGCTTTCCCGTCAACATCCACGTCGTTCTGGATCATGTGAAAGCGATCGCCAAGAACGGCTTTGCAAAAAAAATCAAAATCTTGGAGGAATATGATCCTTCGCTTCCTCCAGTCTATGCGAACCGTGACCAGCTGATCCAGGTGTTCCTCAACCTGGTCAAGAACGCCGCGGAGGCGATCGGCGCCGACCCGCAGGGCGAGATCGTGCTGTCGACGGCTTTCCGGCCCGGCATCCGCGTTTCCGTGCCGGGAACGCAAGACCGCGTCTCGCTGCCGCTGGAATTCTGCGTGCACGACAACGGCCCCGGTGTTTCCGAGGACATCCTGCCGATCCTCTTCGATCCGTTCATCACCACCAAACCGAACGGCTCGGGCCTCGGGTTGGCACTGGTCGCCAAAATTGTCGGCGAGCACGGCGGCATCATCGAATGCGTTTCGACGCAGCGTGGAACCACTTTCCGCGTCTTGATGCCGGCCTGGAAGGACACTTTGCCCAACGCCGGCGACGAAGCTGAAGGAGACCGCAAATGACCGTTCGCGGCAATATCCTCGTCGCCGACGACGATGCGGCGATCCGAACCGTGCTCAACCAGGCGCTGTCGCGCGTCGGCCATGAAGTGCGCGTGACTTCGAACGCCTCGACGCTGTGGCGCTGGGTGGCTGCCGGCGAGGGCGACCTCGTCATCACCGATGTGGTGATGCCGGACGAGAACGCCTTCGACATGCTGCCGCGCATCAAGAAGGCGCGACCCGAGCTGCCGGTCATCGTCATGAGCGCGCAGAACACTTTCATGACCGCCATCCGCGCCTCCGAGACCGGCGCCTACGAGTATCTGCCGAAGCCCTTCGATCTGACCGAGCTGCTCAACATCGTCAACCGCGCGCTTGCAGAGCCGAAGCGGCCGAAGCTGGATTCCCGCGCCGACGATCAGCCGGAGACGATGCCGCTGGTCGGCCGCTCGGCCGCCATGCAGGACATCTACCGCATGCTGGCCCGCATGATGCAGACCGACCTGACGGTGATGATCAGCGGCGAATCCGGCACCGGCAAGGAGCTGGTAGCGCGCGCGCTGCACGAATACGGCCGCCGCCGCGGCGGGCCTTTCGTGGCCATCAACATGGCCGCGATCCCGCGCGACCTGATCGAATCGGAACTGTTCGGCCATGAGAAGGGCGCCTTCACCGGCGCGCAGAACCGCTCCACCGGCCGCTTCGAGCAGGCCGAAGGCGGCACGCTGTTCCTCGACGAGATCGGCGACATGCCGATGGAGGCGCAGACGCGCCTGCTGCGCGTGCTACAGCAGGGCGAATACACGACCGTCGGCGGCCGCACGCCGATCAAGACCGACGTGCGCATCGTCGCCGCCACCAACAAGGATTTGCGGACCTTGATCAACCAGGGCCTGTTCCGCGAGGACCTGTTCTACCGCCTGAACGTCGTGCCGCTGCGACTTCCGGCGTTGCGAGAGCGTTCTGAAGACGTGCCTGACCTTGTCCGGCATTTCTTCAAGCAGGGCGCCAGCGAAGGCCTGCAGACCAAGCGCATTTCCGCCGGTGGCATCGAGCTGATGAAGCGCTATCCCTGGCCCGGCAATGTGCGCGAGCTGGAAAATCTGGTGCGCAGGCTCGCCGCGCTCTATTCGCAGGACGAGATTTCGGCCGAGATCATCGAGGCCGAACTGAAGACCGGCGAGCGATCTGTCGTGCCGGACGGCGGCGCGCTGATCCCCGACGACCTGTCGATCGGCCAGGCGGTCGAGCATTTCCTGCAGCGCTATTTCGCGTCCTTCGCCGGCGACCTGCCGCCCTCCGGGCTCTACCAACGCATCCTCGCCGAGGTCGAATATCCGCTGGTGCTGGCTTCGATGACCGCGACGCGCGGCAACCAGATCAAGGCGGCCGAGCTTCTGGGCCTCAACCGCAACACGCTGCGCAAGAAGATCCGCGAGCTTGGCGTCAACGTCTACAAGGCCGCCAGGCAGCCCTGACTTTGCCTTCACTTTTGGGGATTAAGTCGGGGAAAGATTTCCGTCCCGGCCATACTTGTTGCATAATCGCCACAATGCGTTGCATACATCCGACGCAATGACCGACTCTAGACGGCGATATGGCTGCTGAGGCTCCGACACTGAACCAACCGCTTTTCAGCCGGGCCGGCGTTCGCGACGGCCGCCGGCTGCTGGCGCTGCCCGGCGTGGTCGCGATCGTCGGCGCCATGATCACCGCAGCGATCTCGTTTGCAATCCTTGTCGGTGCGACCCCGATCGCGCCGAATGCAAACGCCACCTGGGCGTTGATCGCGCTCAACGCCGTCTTCGTCCTCTTCCTGATCGCTCTGATCAGCCGCGAGATCCGCCGCATCGTCATGGCCCGCAGGCACGGCCGTGCAGCATCGCGGCTGCATGTGCGCATCGTCGCCATGTTCGCGCTGGTCGCCGCCATCCCGGCGATCATGGTCGCGATCATCGCCTCGATCACGCTCGATATCGGCCTCGATCGCTGGTTCGAGATCCGAACCAAAACGATCGTCAATTCGTCGCTGTCGATCGCCGATGCCTATGTCCAGGAAAATGCCCGCAACCTGCAGGGCACGACCCTGTCGATGGCCTACGACCTCGATGCCTCGCGCACGCTCTACGGGCTCGACCGCACCGGCTTCCTCGACCTCATGAACAAGGAGGCCGTCGGCCGCGGACTGGCGCATGCGGCGCTGATCAAGCCTGACGGCTCTTTCGTCATGAGCGCCAAGACCGACGCCGACTTCGCCATGCCTGAGCCGCCCCCTGGCGCGGTCAACACGGCCGCTGACGGCAAGCCGGTGCTGATCGAGCCGCGCACCCGCAACATCATGGGCGCCATCGTCAAGTTGCGCGAGATCGAAGGTCTTTATCTCTACACGATCCGGCTCGTCGACCCGGACGTTATCAAGGCGCGGCAGATCGTTCGGTCGAACACCGACGAGTATCGCGGACTGGAAGAGAACCGTCGCACTTCGCAAGTCGCGTTCGCGCTGCCCTATCTGTCGCTGACCCTGATCGTCATCCTGTCGGCGATCTGGACCGGCATCGCCGTGGCGGATCGAATTGTCCGGCCGATCCGCCAGCTGATCGGCGCGGCCGACGAGGTGGCCACCGGCAATCTCGACGTCGCCGTCCCCGTGCGTCAATCGGACGGCGACGTCGCTTCGCTCGGCGAGACCTTCAACAACATGATCCTCGAGCTCAAATCGCAGCGCAACGAGCTGCTGTCGGCCAAAGACCTGATCGACGAGCGGCGGCGGTTCTCGGAGGCGGTGCTGGCTGGCGTGACCGCAGGGGTCATCGGCGTCGATCCGTACGGCGTCATTACCATCGCCAATCGCTCGGCCGAAACGATGCTGGCGATCTCGGCGAGTGCCGCGCTCGGACAGAACCTCTCCGCCATCCTGCCGCATGTCGGTCGCGTCTTCGAGATCGGGCGCCAATCCGGCAAGCCGGTCTATCGCGAGCAGGTGACTTTCTTCCGCGCCGGCATGGAACGGACTTTCAATGTCCAGGTCACCGTCGAGGCCGGAGACGACGGCTCGGAGGAAAAATCCTATGTCGTCACCATCGACGACATCACCGATCTCGTGCAGGCGCAGCGGTCCTCGGCCTGGGCCGATGTGGCGCGGCGCATTGCCCATGAGATCAAGAATCCACTGACGCCCATCCAGCTCTCGGCCGAGCGCATCAGGCGCCGTTACGGCAAGGTCATCACCGAGGACCGTGAAGTCTTCGATCAGTGCACCGACACCATCATCCGTCAGGTCGAGGACATCGGCCGCATGGTCGACGAATTCTCGGCCTTCGCCCGCATGCCGAAGCCGGAGATGAAGGTGATAGACCTGCGCGAGTCGCTGCGCGAAGCTTCGTTCCTGGTGGAAGTCAGCCGCTCCGACATTGCTTTCCAGCGTGATTTCGGCAACGAGCCGCTCAAGGGAACGTTCGACAGCCGCCTGATGGCGCAGGCCTTCGGCAACGTCATCAAAAACGCCGCCGAGGCCATCGACGGACTTGATGCGCAAGACCGTTCCGACGGCACAATCCGGATTCAAGCCGGGCGCCAAGATGGCGCCATAAGAATCGATGTTATCGACAACGGCAAAGGGCTGCCGCGCGAGAATCGGCAGCGACTGCTCGAGCCCTACATGACGACGCGCGAAAAAGGCACTGGCCTTGGCCTCGCTATCGTCAAGAAGATCGTGGAGGACCATGGCGGCCGGCTCGAATTGCACGACGCGCCGCCCGATTTCCACGGCGGCCGGGGCGCGATGATCTCGATCATCCTGCCGCCGGCGGCGGTCGTCGCCGCGCCGCCACGCGGCGAAGGCCGCGACGAACACGAACGAGAAACTGAAAAGGTCGGTAATGGCGTCTGACATTCTCATCGTCGATGACGAGGAAGACATCCGCGAACTGGTCGCCGGTATCCTGAGCGACGAAGGTCACGAAACCCGCACGGCACACGATGCCGACAGCGCGCTGGCGGCGATTGCCGATCGCGCGCCACGGCTGATTTTCCTCGACATCTGGCTGCAGGGCTCGCGCCTCGACGGCCTGGCGCTGCTCGACGAGATCAAGACGATGCATCCGAACATGCCGGTGGTGATGATCTCCGGCCACGGCAACATCGAAACGGCGGTGTCGGCCATCCGGCGTGGCGCCTATGATTTCATCGAGAAGCCGTTCAAGGCCGACCGTCTCATCCTGATCGCCGAGCGCGCGCTGGAAACTTCGAAATTGCGGCGCGAGGTCTCCGACCTCAAGCTGCGCAGCGGCGAGACCTTCGACCTGATCGGCATGTCGTCAGCGATGAGCCAACTGCGGCAGACCATCGAGCGTGTCGCACCCACCAACAGCCGCATCATGATCATCGGTCCGTCGGGTTCCGGCAAGGAACTGACGGCGCGCGCCATCCACGCGCTGTCGGCGCGCAAGAACGGGCCGTTCGTGACGCTGAGCGCCGCCACCATCACCCCGGAACGTATGGAGATCGAGCTGTTCGGCACCGAATCGAACGGCACCGAACGCAAGGTCGGCGCGCTGGAGGAGGCGCATCGCGGCATCCTCTACATCGACGAGGTCGCCGACATGCCGCGCGAGACGCAGAACAAGATTCTGCGCGTGCTGGTCGAGCAGCAGTTCGAGCGGGTAGGGGGCACAAAGCGGGTCAAGGTCGACGTCCGCATCATCTCTTCCACAGCGCAAAACCTGGAGGCCATGATTGCCGATGGCCGCTTCCGCGAGGACCTCTATCATCGCTTGGCGGTGGTCCCCGTCACTGTGCCGGGTCTCGCCGAACGGCGAGAGGATATTCCGTATCTCGTCGACAATTTCATGAAGCAGATCGCGCGGCAGGCCGGTATCAAGCCGCGCCGCATCGGTGACGACGCGCTGGCCGTGCTGCAGGCGCACAACTGGCCGGGGAACGTGCGCCAGCTGCGCAACAATGTCGAGCGGCTGATGATCCTGGCGCGAGGCGGAGACGTCGACGCCCCGATCACCGCTGACCTTCTGCCCTCCGAGATCGGCGACGTCATGCCGCGCACACCCAACCAGTCGGACCAGCACATCATGGCGCTGCCGCTGCGCGAGGCGCGCGAGCAATTCGAGAAGGACTATCTGATCGCACAGATCAACCGCTTCGGCGGCAACATCTCGAAGACGGCCGAGTTCATCGGCATGGAGCGATCAGCCTTGCACCGCAAGCTGAAGTCGCTGGGCGTGTAAAGGCAATCCAGGAAAAGTGTGCAGCGCCGGTTGGGGTCGGCGGCTTCGCCGTACCCTTCCGTCTGGAATTGCCCAAAGCCGGCTGGCCCACGCGATTGTTCATTACGGCAGCGGCGGAATCGCTTAAGAGAGCCGGACATTTCCCTGAGGTAGCCCATGCCGCGCATTGCCTATGTGAACGGGCGCTACGTCGCCCATGCCGAAGCCCGGGTCCATATCGAGGATCGCGGCTATCAGTTCGCTGACGGCGTCTATGAGGTCTGCGAGGTGGCGCGCGGCTTTATCGTCGACATGCCGCGCCATCTGGCCCGGCTTAAGCGCTCGCTCAAGGAATTGTCGATCGCATGGCCCGTCTCGGAAGGCGTCCTGCCGATGCTGCTGCGCGAGGTGGTGCGCCGCAACAACGTCGTCAACGGCCTCGTCTATCTCCAGGTGACGCGCGGCGTCGCCAGCCGTGAATTCGTCTTTCCGGCAGCCGGCACCCGTCCGTCCTTGGTTATAACCGCCCGGAAGGCCGACCCCTCTGCTGCCGCCAAGCGGGTTGAGACCGGCATCAAGGTCATCACCGTCCCGGAGAATCGCTGGGACCGCGTCGACATCAAGAGCACCGGCCTGCTTGCCAATGTGCTCGCCAAGCAGAAGGCCAAGGAAGCCGGCGCCCAGGAGGCCTGGTTCGTCGACTCCGACGGCACGGTCAAGGAGGGCGGCTCGTCCAATGCCTGGATCGTCACCCGCGACGGCGTTCTGGTGACGCGGCCGGCCGAACACGGCATCCTGCGCGGCATCACCCGCACGACACTGTTCGACGTCGCCGAAAAGCTCGGTCTGAAGATCGAGGAGCGTGGGTTTTCGATCGCCGAAGCCAAGGCAGCGCGCGAGGCTTTCATCAGTTCCGCGACCACGATCGCTATGCCGGTAGTCGAAATCGACGGCGCGCCGATCGCAAACGGCCACCCCGGCTCCATGACACTTTCGTTGCGGCAGGCATTTTTTGACATTGCGGAAAAAAGTCCAGCCTGATAACCGCAAAGGTGGAATGAACCTCAACTATCTCGTTCTGCTTGTCGTTTAGGCGGCAAGAGGGGGTTTGCGCGCTTGACAGGCGCCGCGTAATTTGGCGCATTGGCCTGCAGACCGAAGGGGATCGGCGAAAGACAAAAACAATGGCGGAACGATCGCAAAACCTTCAGGACCTGTTCCTGAATTCAGTTCGCAAGAGCAAAAATCCACTTACCATCTTTCTCATCAACGGTGTGAAGCTGACCGGCGTGGTCACTTCGTTCGACAATTTCTGTGTGTTGTTGCGGCGCGACGGGCATTCCCAGCTCGTCTACAAGCACGCCATTTCCACGATCATGCCGAGCCAGCCGGTTCAGATGTTTGATGGCGAGGAAGGCCAGGGCGCCTGATTGGCACGTGAGCAGGACGCGGACCGCAGAGTTCGCGGGAAACAAGGACATCAACTTGGGCCGGAAGCCAAGGATCCGACCCGGGCCGTTGTCATTGTGCCGGTGCTTGCGCGCCAGCCGCGGGGCGATGACGATTCGAGCCGCCCGCGCCTGAGCCGCTCGGCGGATGCCCGCCACGACGAGGCGGTCGGGCTTGCCAGCGCCATCGACCTGGACCCGGTCCACACCGCGGTGGTGACAGTCACCGATCCCCGCCCGGCAACGCTGCTCGGCAGCGGCAAGGTGGCCGAATTCGCCGACATCGTGAAGGAACGCAAGGCGGAATTGGTCATCGTCGACCATCCGCTCACGCCGGTGCAGCAGCGCAATCTCGAGAAGGAACTGAACGCCAAGGTGCTCGACCGCACCGGGCTTATCCTCGAGATCTTCGGCGAGCGCGCCAGGACCAAGGAAGGCACCCTGCAGGTCGAGCTGGCGCATCTCAACTATCAGAAGGGTCGGCTGGTGCGCAGTTGGACCCACCTCGAACGGCAGCGCGGCGGCGCGGGTTTCCTGGGCGGTCCCGGCGAAACGCAGATCGAATCCGACCGGCGGATCCTGCAGGACAAGATCACCAAGCTCAAGCATGAGCTGGAAACGGTTCGCCGCACCCGCGACCTGCACCGCGCAAAACGCAAGAAGGTGCCATTTCCGGTAGTTGCGATCGTCGGCTACACCAATGCCGGAAAGTCGACGCTGTTCAACCGGCTGACCGGGGCAGGGGTGCTGGCGGAGGACATGCTGTTCGCCACGCTCGATCCGACGCTGCGCCGCGTGCGCCTGCCGCACGGCACGCCGATCATCCTGTCGGACACGGTCGGCTTCATCTCGGACTTGCCGACTCATCTGGTCGCGGCCTTCCGGGCGACGCTGGAAGAGGTTGTCGAGGCTGATCTCGTGCTGCATCTGCGCGATATCTCCGATCCGGATACGGCAGCGCAGGCCGAGGATGTCGAGCGCATCCTTGGCGATCTCGGCGTCGATGCCGCGGACACCAGCCGCGTGATCGAGGTGTGGAACAAGATCGACCTGCTCGACGAAGGCAATCGCGAGCGCCTGCTTGCCGAGAGCGCCGGCGGCAAGGCGCCGCCGATCGCGATATCGGCAGCGACCGGCGAGGGTATCGATGCGCTCAAGGCGCTAATCGAGGCCAGAGTGTCGGGCGAGCTGGAAACGATGACGGTGACGTTGAGCCCGGCTGAGCTCGGCCAGGTCGACTGGCTCTATCGCAATGGCGATGTCGTCTCGCGGAGCGACAATGAGGACGGCAGCGTCACCATCTCACTGACGGCCACGCACAGCACCCGCCAGGAGATCGAGACCCGGCTGAACCGCAGGAACCACGGCTAGACCGCTGCTTATCTTGCGTTTTTGGCCTGCTGCCAGAGGGATTCCATCTCGTCCAAAGTCGCCTGTTCCAACGACCTCCCGGAAGCCTCCAACTCCCGCTCGACATAATGGAAGCGCGACCGGAACTTCTCGTTGGTGCCGCTCAGCGCGGCTTCGGCATCAAGTCTCAAATGGCGGCCGAGATTGACGACTGCAAACAGCATGTCGCCGAACTCATCCTTGATGGGTGCCGCGTCGCCCGTGGCCAGCGCCTCGCGCAGCTCGCCGATCTCTTCCTCTATCTTGTCGAGGATGGGTGCTGCCTCGCTCCAGTCGAAGCCGACGCGCGCAGCCTTCTCCTGCAGCTTCAACGCGCGGGTCAGCGCAGGGAGCGCAACCGGCACGCTTTCGAGATAGCCCTTGCCGTGATCTTCCGGGTCGAGGCCGCGCGCGATGCGGGCGTTGCGCTTGTCGGCCTTCTCCACCGTCTTGATCTTCTCCCACATGCCCTTGGCCATGCCGGCGCTGCGCGCCTTCTCGTCGCCGAAGACATGCGGGTGACGGCGGATCATCTTGGTGGTGATCGCCTCGACAACGTCGCCGAACGCGAACTCGCCAATCTCCTGCGCCATCTGCGCGTGGTAGACGACCTGCAGCAGAAGGTCGCCCAGCTCCTCGCGCAGATCGTCGAAGTCGCCGCGCGCGATCGCATCCGCCACTTCATAGGCTTCCTCGATCGTGTAGGGGGCGATGGTGGAAAAGTTCTGCTCGATGTCCCAGGGGCAGCCGGTCTTCGGCGCTCTGAGTGCCGCCATGATCTCGATCAGACGGGAGATGTCTTTGGAGGGTTTCATGCAACAAACCCTAGCGCGCGCCGCGGCGGGCGACCAATCCCGCCGGCTGGCAAAAGCCGATTGTCCACAGTTGCGCCGGCACTCAGTCGAGCACCGAAACGATCGCCTTGGCGAGCTCGTCCATGCCGTCCTCAGGCAGACCTGCCACATTGATGCGGCTGTCACCTACCATATAGACGGCGTGCTCGGTGCGCAGACGCTCAACCTGCGCTTCGGTGAGCCCCAGGCGGGAGAACATGCCGCGATGGCTGGCGACGAAATCGAAGCGATCGGAGTTGGATTGCCGGCGCAACGCCTCGGCGAAGGCGACACGCAGCCTGAGCATGCGCAGCCGCATCTCCTCGAGTTCCGTCTCCCAGACCTTCTTCAGATCGGCGTCTTCCAGCACCATGCGTACGGCCGCAGCGCCATGGTCCGGCGGCATCGAATAGAGCGCTCGCGCCGCTGCCAGCATCTGGCTCATAGCCACGTCGGCCTGTGCGCCGTCCTTGGCCATGATCATGGCGGAACCGACGCGGTCGCGATAGACGGCGAAATTTTTCGAGCAGCTCGAGGCGACGACCATCTCGGGCACCTTGCCGGCGAGCAGCCGCAGGCCGGCGGCATCGGCGTCGAGCCCTTCGCCAAAGCCCTGATAGGCGATGTCGACGAAAGGCAGCAGGCCGCGCTCAAGCAGAACGTCGGCAACCTTCGCCCATTGCGCAGCATCCAGATTGGCGCCGGTCGGGTTATGGCAGCAGCCATGCAGCAGCACGACATCCCCGCTAGTGGCGGTCTTGAGTGCCGCCAGCATGTCGTCGAAACGGACAGCGCCGGAAACAGCGTCGAAATAAGGATAGTCGCGCACCTGTAGGCCGGCGGCGCGCATCACCGGCAGGTGGTTCGGCCAGGTCGGATCGGAGAGCCACACCGTCGCGCCCGGCCGCGTGCGCTGCAGAAGCTCGGCCACCAGCCTGAGGGCGCCCGATCCGCCCGGCGCCTGCGCTGCGCGGATGCGCGAATGATCGGCGTTATCGCCGAAGGCAAGCCTGATCATGGCGGCGTTGAAGCCGATGTCGCCGGCGAGGCCGAGATAGGTCTTGGTCTCCTGGCCCGCGAGCAGCCGCTTCTCAGCCTCGCGCACGGCCCGCATCACCGGCGTCCTGCCGTTACGATCCTTGTAGACGCCGACGCCCAGGTCGACTTTGCCGGGGCGCGTGTCGGCGTGGTAAAGGCCGATCAACGCAAGGATCTTGTCGGCGGGCGCGGGCTGCAGGGTCTCGAACATCGATAGGGCTCCAGTGGCGGCGGAGTGATACGCAAATCGGCCGCGCTTCGCCAGCGGTTTCCTCCATATGCCGCTCGGGCGCTCGCTCACCCGAGGCCGGCGCAACTCCTCGCGGGAATCGCAAAAAGAAACGGCAGCCAGGGATTAAAATCCCCACATGCTCCGTAAACAGGGCATGAAACGGTCGATGGCACGCTTCGATATCGTCGGGCAGTTGGGATCGCTGCGGCGCTACGCGCGCTCGCTGACGCGCGACAGCGCCGATGCCGAGGATCTGGTCCATGACGCGCTGGTGCGCGCCTATGAGCGGCGCGGCACCTTTCGCTCGGGCGGCAACCCGCGCGCCTGGCTGCTGGCGATCCTGCACAACATCTTCATCGACCGCATGCGCTCGCGGCGGTCCGAGACAGCGCGCATCGAGCAGGCAGGCCGTCTCGCCGAGCAAAACATGCCGGCGTCCCAGGACCATTCGGTGCGCCTTTCGCAGGTGCGCGAAGCCTTCCTGTCGCTGCCGGAAGAGCAGCGCGCCGCGCTGCATCTCGTCGCCATCGAAGGGTTGAGCTACGCAGAGGCCGCCGAGGTCAGTGGCGTCCCGCTCGGAACCCTGATGTCGCGCATCGGCCGCGCTCGTGCGGCGCTGCGCGAGATGGAGGAGGGCGCTCCGGCGCGCGGCAAAAATCACCTGAGGATCGTGGGAGGTGAATCATGACCGCTATCGTCGATCCGGTGACCGATGCCGATCTCGACGCCTATGTCGATGATCAGCTCGACGTCGCCCGCCGCATCGAGGTCGAGGCGTTCCTGTCCGCTCGTCCCGAAGTGGCCGCGCGTGTGATGTCGGATCTCAGAACGCGCGACGAGTTGCGCGTGGCGCTGGCCGGGCCAGGCGCAATGGCGCGCCCGGCGACGACCGATGCGGCGCGTCGGCTGGAAAGGGTGCTTGCCAGGGACCGAGCCTTTTCCGTGCTGCAGCGCGCCGCGGCCGCCGCCGTGCTGGTGGCGGCAGGGTGGCTCGCGAACGGCGTCTTCGGGCCGATCGCCGTCAGCAAGGTGGTCGCCTCGACGCAGCCGCCCGCCTATGTCGAGGAAGCGGTGAGCGCCCACCGGACGACGCTGGTGCGTGAGACGATGCCCTCCCAGGCCGAGGCGCCGAATTACAATGCCGACGAGATCCGCGCCGCGACCGCGATCGTCATGCCGTCATTGCCCGACGACTGGCGGATCCGCGATGTTCAGATCTATCCGTCGCGGTTCGGGCCGAGCGTCGAGATGGCACTCGAAACGAAGGACCTCGGGCTGGTGTCGCTGTTTGCGATCAGGCCAGGCACGTTCGACGTCGTGAAGCCCACCGTCGCGCCCTTGGGCGATATTTCGTCCGCCTATTTCCAGATCGGCGAGGTCGCTTACGCCGTCGTCGGACAAGGCGATGCCGGCGATCTCGACCGGGCCGCCGAAAAGCTCGCCCGCACTCTCTATTGAAACAGCCAATCGAACCGACCAAACCAAGGAGAAACGAAATGAACAGCCCTAATCTTGGATACCGAATGGGCACCGGCGTTCGGGCCGGTGCCGTCTATGACGAGGGCCTGCGCCGGCACATGCTGCGCGTCTACAACTATATGGGCCTCGGGCTCGTCGTGACCGGCCTCGTCGCCCTTGTTGTGGCCTCGACGCCGGCGCTCTACGTCCCGATCTTCTCCACGCCGCTGAAATGGGTGGTGATGCTGGCGCCGCTCGCCTTCGTCATGTTCTTCTCCTTCAAGATGCAGACGATGTCGGCGGCGAGCGCTCAGGCGATGTTCTGGGCCTTTTGCGCGGTCATGGGCCTGTCGCTGGCTTCCGTGTTCCTGGTGTTCACCGGCACCAGCATCGCGCGCACCTTCTTCATAGCCGCCACCATGTTCGGCGCCACCAGCCTCTACGGCTACACGACCAGGCGCGACCTGACGCAGTTCTCGTCCTTCCTGATCATGGGCCTGATCGGCGTGGTGATCGCGAGCCTCGTCAACCTGTTCCTCGGCTCGACCGCGCTGCAGTTCGCCATCTCCGTGATCGGCATTGCGGTCTTCATCGGCCTGACCGCCTGGGACACGCAGACGATCAAGGAGCAGTATGCCGAGAATTTCGACGCGGAATCGCAACAGAAGCTCGCCGTCTTCGGCGCCTTCTCGCTGTATCTGAACTTCATCAACATCTTCCAGCTGTTGCTGAATTTCACCGGCGAACGCGAATAGTCCGGACCGTAGCAGGCAACAGCTTCGAACCGTGGCCGACGGGTAAACCGCTGGCCACGGTTTGTCTTTTGGCATCGTGTCTGGCGTGGCAACGCTGTCGGTCGTTTGCGGCGGCTGCTTGAGGGGGTGCCGCACTGCCTGCTGCCCTTGAGATCAGGCGAGGCCTTTTGCTAGCCTGCCGGCCCGACCAGCCAGTCGCGAGGACGCATGGAACAGCTGACGCTTGACGGTGACGGCATCTCGGCGACCATCGTCGGGCAGGGGGCCGAGGTGGTCTCCTTGCGCGATGCCGAAGGCACGCAACTTCTGTGGCAGGCGGGGCCTGAATGGCGGCGTCATTCGCCGGTGCTGTTTCCGATAGTCGGCCGGCTGAAAGGCGACCAGTTGCGCCATCGCGGCAAAGCCTATCCAATGACGCAGCATGGCTTCGCCCGCGACAGGCGCTTTGCCTGGGTGGAGCAGGGACCTTCCTCCTGCACGCTGGTCCTGACCGATGACACCGAGACCCGCACCCGCTACCCATTCGCCTTTCGGCTGGCCATAAGCTACAGCCTCGGCCCCCGCCAGCTTGGCGTGACCTTCGAGGTCGCCAACACAGGCGACGAGGTGCTGCCGGCCTCGGTCGGCGCCCATCCGGCCTTCAACTGGCCTTTGCTGCCGGAATTGCCCAAGGAAGCCTACCGGCTGACCTTTGCCGACGATGAACCTGCGCCGATACGACGCCTGAAGGACGGGCTGATGCTGCCGACGCCGCAGCCAACGCCCGTCGAGGGCAAGACGCTTGCCCTCTCCGAGCGGCTGTTCGATGACGACGCCGTCATTCTGGACCGGCCCGCCAGCACCAGCGTGCGCTATGCCGCCGGGCGGGGGCCGGCGATCGAAATGTCGTGGCAGGGATTCAACGAATTGGGCATCTGGTCCAAGCCCGGCGGCGCGCCGTTCCTCTGCATCGAGCCCTGGCATGGCGTTGCAAGCCCGGTCGATTTCGACGGCGAATTCGCCGACAAGCCGGGCGTGATGCTGATCCCGCCAGGCGCCAAGCGCAGGCTGACCTACCGGATCACCATCAGCCGGGATGCGTAAGGCATGGCGTTCGCGATCAAGGCCGAGGTCAAGGATCCGCTGGCCGAGACATTCTCATTCGCGGCGCAGAAAACCATGTATGGCGGCAAGCATATCGCCGAAGGCGACACGATCTTTGTGTTCGCCAGCGAAAACGAAGCCGGACAGGGGCTGGTCGCACGGGGCGTTGTCACGTCATCCGAGGCCATTCCCAAAAGATCCGACCGCGAACGGCAGACGCCGCGCGTCAGTGTTGCCATCCGCCGCACCGCATTGGCAACGCGGCGATTGGGTCGGGACGAGCTCAAGCGGTTCGAGGACTGGAGCGATGGCAGGCCCGAGACCGAGCTCAACTTCAAATTCTATCGCCAGGCGACGAACAAGATCGTCAGCCTCTCGCATGGGACGGCGGCTTTTCTCGATGGGTTTTTCTAAGACGGCAAGCCACGGATCAAATCGATCTCTATGGAATCCGGCTTTTGAGAGCCACGCAAGCGAGACGTCTCAGCCTTGGACGCCTGGGCGAGTTCGCTGCTAACGTTCCACCGCACGGCTTTGAAGGAGACGCAACATGGACCAATTCACCGGCGGCTGCCTGTGTCGCAATGTCCGGCTTGTGGCGTCGGGCCGCCCATACAGGGTCTGCATCTGCCATTGTCTCGATTGCCGCAAACATCATGGCGCGCTTTTCTATGCCTCGGCGGTATTCCCTCAGGACGCGGTTACGATCGACGGTGAGACGCGCGAGTATGCTGGGCGGTTTTTCTGTCCGCGCTGCGGTTCGTCCGTTTTCGCACGCACCGCGGACGAGATCGAAGTGCATCTCGGGACCCTGGACGCCCCAGACCAGCTAGCCCCGACCTACGAAAGCTGGATCATCCGTCGCGAGTCGTGGCTGCCGCCGTTTCCAGTCAGCAAGCGATACGAGCGCGATCGCGAGGCGACGAGCCGCTTCGAAGAATAGGTCGCGCCATTCCATTCTGGCCGTCAGTCCGGAAGCCCGGCCTTGCGGAATCCGTCAACGAAATGCTCGAGCATCGCGTCGTCGCGGAACGGCTCGGTCCAGACCCAGTGGCTGGTCGTGAAATGCGGGTTGGCGATAAGGAACATCTCGACCTCCGCGCGCGCCTCTTCGAACCGGCCGAGCTGCGCAAGGCTTGCCGCCAGGAAACGGCGTGAGCTGGTCCGATAGGTCTCGTCCCGGCGCAGCGTCTCGATGGCGGCTTCATAGTCGCGGGCCGCATATTGCGCAGCGCCGAGCGTGAGATAGTACCAACTCGGCGGAAACGGGTTCAGCCGGAACGCCTTGCGAATATGCTCAAGGCCCTCTTCGATCCGCCCGGCTAGGACCTCGATGTCGGACAATGTCGCCCAGGCGTCGGCCTCGTTCGGATCGAGCTCGAACGCTTTGGCGAATTCGGCATCCGCCTCGCCGAAGCGATGCTCATAGGCAAGCAGGTTAGCAAGCACCCAGCGGCAGCCGGCGTCGTTTGGGTCGATTGTCACGGCTTTGCGGGCCAACTCCAAGGCAATGCTCCGGTTGGGGTCGACAGGCTCGCCCCAATGCACCCATCCCATCCAATGGTTCATGGCGAGCCAGCGATAGGCTTCGGCATACTCCGGATCGAGCGAGACCGCGCGCGTCAGCATCAGATGCGCCTCCCGCGCCGTCTGAGGCGAGTCGTCGATCAGTTTTCGCGCCCGCACGCACAGATCGTAGGCCTCGAGATTCTTGGGCCGATTGCGCGGCGGCTGCGTGCGCAGCCGGCCGAGCAGCGCCTCCACGATCTTGGCCGTTACCTCGTCCTGGACGGCAAAAATATCTTCCAGGCTGCGATCGAAGCGTTCCGCCCACAGATGCTCACCGCTCACCGCGTCCACAAGCTGCGCGTTGATGCGCACACGCCCCGCGGCGCGCCTTGCGCTCCCCTCAAGTAGGTAACGTACGCCAAGGTCCTCGGCGATCGCGCGCACATCCATCGGCTTTCCCTTGTAGACGAAGACCGAGTTGCGCGCGATGACGAACAGTCCCGCGTTCCTGGACAGGTCAGTGATCAGGTCTTCGGTCAACCCGTCCGCGAAGGATTCCTGCTCGGGATCATTGCCGAAATTGACGAAGGGCAGCACGGCTATCGAAGGCTTGCCGGGCAGTGGCAAAGGTTTTCGTGTCGTCTCGCCAAGCTGTTCGATGACCCCCGTGAAGCGATAGCCGACGCGCGGCACCGTAGCGAT
The DNA here is from genome assembly GCF_029625765.1 of Mesorhizobium sp. WSM4983. Lineage (NCBI taxonomy): Bacteria > Pseudomonadati > Pseudomonadota > Alphaproteobacteria > Hyphomicrobiales > Phyllobacteriaceae > Mesorhizobium > Mesorhizobium sp. WSM4983. The sequence continues at coordinate 84,338 of NZ_JARTVM010000001.1, forward strand.
CCATTCACCGCCGTCGGCGGCGGGGCCGAGCAGCTTTCTGAGCTGCGCGATCTGGACGGTGAGGTTGCCTTCCTCGACGGCCGTGCCCGGCCATGCCGCGTCCATCAGCTCGGCCTTGGCCAGGATTTCGCCGGGACGTTCCACGAGCGCGGCAAGCAGCTTCAGCCCCCGATAGCCGGCGGCCACGGGGACATCGTTCCGAAGCAACGTTCCCGCAGCTGAATCAAGCACGTACGGGCCGAAGGCAAAGCGCGATCCCTGCATGCGGCGCATCTATAGAGCAATTCCAGGAAAAGTGTGAGACGGGTAGAGCAGTTCGTCATGTCCGATGAACCGCTCAGGCCGATTTGGAAGTTTTGAGAACTATTTGGATGCGCTTAATTACGGCGCAGCCCGCATCCTGCAGAATCCAACCTCATTCAGGTGGAAGGCCCCAACTCGAAAAGCATGGGGCCGCAAACCATAGGAGGTTGCCATGAACGACACGTTTGCATCGATCCCGCAGCTGGCAACGCTGGTCGGGCAGGCATCGCGCCGGCGCTACAGCCTGCAGACCCTGCGAGGCATGATCGCGGCCCGGCGCGAGCAGATACGGTTTCGCTGGGATCTGAAGCGGATATCAGAGGCCAACCCGCATCTGATCGACGATATCGGACTGACGAAACAGCAGGCCGAGGAAGAGATCGGAAAGCTGCCCTTCTGGCAAAGATAAACGCGGATGTGGCGTCAACGCTGATGCCGGCAGCGCAGTCCCACCGGGTAGGGTGGTCCGGCATGAGCTCGAAGCGACATCGGTCGGCCATAACGGGGAATCTCGTCGGGGCATCAGGCCATCTGAGTTAAACCTGCCGGACGACAGTGCCGATGACATTGACGAGAAGCCGGGCTGCAGTCAGCGCCGACAGGCCGTCAAGGTCGGCAGGCGGATAGAATTCGACCAGATCAAATCCTGCGATCCTGGCCCGCTTGCCGAGGCCGGCGATCAGGTCGATCGCCTGGGTGTAGGTGAGGCCGCCTGGCGTGCGCGCCGCCACGCCCGGCATGATGCTGGGATCGAGGCCGTCGCAGTCGAAGGTCACGACGACGCGCGCGCCGTCCGGAATGTGGCTGAGAGCTGCGTCGACGCCCTGGGCATGAAGCTCGCGGGCAGTCACAAAGCGGCTGCCATAGCGTCGCGCCGCTTCGATTTCAGCCAGGCGTGCGCTGCCGACGCTGCGCAGGCCGACTTGCACGAGGCCGGCGATATGCGGCATCTCGCTCGCCCGGCGCATCGGGCTCGAATAGCCGTAGCGTTCGCCATCGACCTCGTCGCGCCAGTCGATATGCGCGTCGATCTGCAGGATCCAGACCGGCCCGTGACCGGCAAAGCCGGCGAGAAAGGGAATTACCACGGAATCGTCACCGCCGAGCAGGATCGGCACGGCCGACGCGGCCAGGACCTCGCGCGTCTTCGCTTCGATCCGCGCCCGGTTTCCCTCATTGTCGTGCATGACCGTCGAGATGTTGCCGGCATCGACGCAGCAGACCGGCTTGCCGTCGAACAATGGACCGCCGAGATCTAAATCCCAATGCTCGACCAGCGGCGCATCGTCCTGGCTCGCAGCGCGGATGGCGTTGGCGGCCAGAGCATGGCCGCTGCTGTCCTTTCGCGGATAGGTGCTGCCATGACCGGCACCGTAGATCACCATGCGAGGCACGCGGCCTCCGGCGAGGCAATCGGGAAAGCCAAGAAAGGAAGATGAAGAGGTCATTGTTCAATAGTCCGAATGTGAGCGCTCGCAGCGAGGGCACGTCGATAGGATCGCTTTATCGCCTCTACGTGATCCATATCAGAAAGTCGCATAAGATAGATTATGGAACTTACGTATGTAGCACGAAGCTGGTTTTGCTACGGTTCTCCTGGGCTTTCCGTGCGCGCTTCAGAGGCGTCAGCGCGGTCCTTGATGTGTTCGTGAATCCTTGTAGCCGCCTCCGCCGCGCTGATCGTTGTTACGTCGGTCGTCAGGCTGTTCGGGTGCTTCGGGTCAAGGACAGCGACTGTCCGGCTGCGGCGGCGCGCCGCTTCCGGATCGATAGACTTGAGACGGTCACGTCGAGTTGGCGACATCACGCGACGAACCAGTTCGGCCTCTTCGCAAAGCAAGCGCACAGGCACGAAGTGAGCGCCTCGTCGATCCGACGCATCTTTCATCTGCTGGTAGGACGCGAGGCTCCTCGCGTCTCCTTGGATGCCGGAGTTCGTGAAGATGAAGTTGGCGGCGGGAGGACAAAGTGTTGCCACGGTGTCCAACACAGCCTGACGGACCTTGGCGGTCTGCTCCCAGACGGCATCAGGCAATGTGCGGCGACCGTCATCGGCAAGCAGTGCCAATATAGGATTGTTGATCCAGTGATTGTCGATGACGTGGCCGGAAAGTGCCGTTACGAGTTCCCGTGCGATCGTCAGCTTGACGACGCCAGGGAAACCGAGCAGCAGAACAAACACATTCTGAACCATCGATCAGTTTCCGAAGCACCAAAGAGAATCGGATTGACGACTAAGCGCCAAAGTGAACAGGCGTCTCTATCGCTCTGACTCAAAAGGAATTTCGATCATCATGCCGTCATAGGCCGGCACCACGTGGTCCGGCGTCTCGGCCATCACGGCGGCATAGTCCAGCGGCACATGCATATGCGTCAGCACCGCGTTTTTCGGCGAGAGCTTCTCGATCCAGCCCAGTGCCTCGGCAAGCGACAGATGGCTTGGATGGCTGTTGTACTGCAGCGCGTCGATCACCAGCACGTCAAGGCCTTCAAGCCTTTCTGCTGTGGCAGCTGGAAAGTCGCTGATATCGGGGCAATAGGCGAGCTCGCCCACGCGGAAACCGAGCGAAATGATGTCGCCGTGGATCTGCGGCAGCGGCTCAAGGGTGAGGGGACCCCCCTCGCCTTCGATCACCACCGGCCTGGCATGGTCTATGAGATGCGGCCTTACGATCGGTGGATAGGAACTGCCCGGGGGCGTCTCGAAGCAGTAGCCGAACGCCTGGCGCAGCCGCAGCATGGTCGGCTGGTCGGCATGGATATCGATACGACGGCGTTGCTCGAGCACGAAGCCGCGCAGATCATCGATGCCGTGAATGTGGTCGGCATGCGGATGGGTATAGACCACCGCGTCGATGTGCTTGACCGAGGCGAGCAGCATCTGCGCGCGAAAATCCGGTCCGGTGTCGATGACGACGGTGGTGCGGCCGCCATTCCCTGCGATCCGCTCGACAAGAGCAGCCGTGCGCATGCGGCGGTTCTTCGGATTGGCCGGATCGCAATTGCCCCAGTCGCCGGTGATGCGCGGCGTACCGGGCGACGAGCCGCAGCCGAGAATGGTGAGGCGCAGCTGGTCGCCCATGTCAGGCCGCCGTCACGTCCGGTCGCGGCATCTTGGTAAACAGCCGGAAGACATTCTCGGTGGTGATGTCGGCGATCTCCGCCTCGCTGACGCCGATGGTCTCGGCCAGCACCTTCGCCGTATTCGCGACATAGGCGGGCTCATTGCGTTTTCCCCGATGCGGGATTGGCGCAAGATAAGGCGCGTCGGTCTCGACCAGCAGCCGTTCGCGCGGCACATCTGCGGCAATCGCGCGCAACTCGGTCGAGTTCTTGAAGGTCAGGATGCCTGAGAAGGAGACATAGCCGCCCAGCGCCACGCCGACTTCCGCCAGCCGACGCCAGGACGAAAAACAATGCAGGATGAAGGGGAAAGCGCCCTTCCCTGTCTCCTCCTCGAGAATCGCCGCCATGTCGCCGTCGGCGTCGCGCGAATGGATGACCAGCGGCAGGCCGGTCCGGCGCGCGGCGGCGATGTGAGTGCGGAAGCCTTGCGCCTGTGCCTCGCGCGGCGCACGGTCGTAGAAATAGTCCAGGCCGGCTTCGCCGATCGCCACCACCTTGGGATGGTCGGAAAGCCGTACCAGCTCCTCTGCGGTCACATCGAGCTCTTCCGCCGCATTGTGCGGATGAGTACCAACTGAGCAATAGACCTCTCTAAAAGCTTCAGCGATTTGAAGGAGTTGCTGAAAACGCTTCACGCGCGTTGAGATCGTCACCATGCGGCCGATCCCGGCTGCGAGAGCGCGGGCGACGATAGCCGCCCGCTCCTCGGCAAAATCCGGAAAATCGAGATGGCAGTGACTGTCGACAAGCATCAGGCTTTGGTGTCCTGCTCGACGTAGCGGGGAAACACGCCCTCAGGCACCGGCAGCGCCGTGCCGGGCAACAGCGCATGGTCTGCGTGGACATGCGCGAAATTGCGCTTATCCGCCGGCACAGCCAGCAGGTCGAGCAGCCTCGCCGCCGATCCGGGAATGAAGGGCAGGCAAAGCAAGGTCACGCGCCGGACAAGCTCGGCCGTCGTCCACAGCACCGTCTCCATGCGCTCCGGATCGGACTTGCGCAGCGCCCAGGGCTCCTGCGACGCGAAGTAGCGGTCGGCGTCGGCCACCACGCCGAAGATCGCCGCCAGCGCCAGATGGATGCCCTGCTCCGCCATCGCTCTGCGCGCCACCGCAAGCGCCTCCACCGCCTGGTCGAGGATCGCCGCGTCGGCTTCGGTGAGCTCGCCGCGCTTCGGCACCGTGCCGCCGCAGTTCTTGGCGATCATCGACAGCGAGCGCTGCGCCAGATTGCCGAGGCCGTTGGCGAGATCGGCATTGGTGCGGTTGACGATCGCTTCGTGACTGTAGCTGCCGTCCTGCCCGAACGGCACCTCGCGCAGGAAGAAATAGCGTACCTGGTCGAGCCCGTAATGCTCGATCATCGCGAACGGATCGACGACATTGCCGACCGATTTGGACATCTTCTCGCCGCGGTTGAACAGGAAGCCGTGGGCGAACACGCGCTTCGGCAATTCTATGCCGGCCGACATCAGGAAGGCCGGCCAGTAGACCGCGTGGAAGCGCACGATGTCCTTGCCGATGATATGCGTCGCCGGCCAGTAGTGCCATTGCTCGGATTTGGTGTCGGGATAGCCAGCGGCCGTGATGTAGTTGGTCAATGCGTCGACCCAGACATACATCACATGCTTGTCGTTGCCCGGTACAGGCACGCCCCATTTGAAAGTGGTGCGCGAGATCGACAGGTCCTTCAAGCCGGACTTGACGAAGCTGATCACTTCGTTACGGCGCTCCGCTGGACCGATGAAGTCTGGCCGGCTCTCATAAAGTGCCAGCAATTTGTCCTGATAGGCGGATAGCCGGAAGAAATAGCTTTCCTCCTCGTTCCATTCAACCGGCGAGCCAAGCGGCTCGCGGCGCACGCCGTCGTCGCCGAACGTGGTTTCGCTTTCGTCGAAATAGGCTTCCTGGCGGACCGAATACCAGCCGCTGTAGCGATCAAGATAAATGTCGCCATTGGCGGCCATCGCCTTCCAGATCGCTTGGCAGGATGCGTAGTGACGTTGTTCGGTCGTGCGGATGAATTCGTCGTTTGAGCCTCCGACTGTCTCGGTCATCGAGCGGAAGATTGCCGAATTGCGGTCGGCGAGCGTTATCGGCGCGATGCCTTCCTTCTCGGCTGTCTGCTGCATCTTGAGGCCATGCTCGTCGGTGCCCGTGAGGAAGAACACTTCCTTGCCGTCGAGACGCTGGAAGCGGGCCAGCGCGTCGCTGGCGATGACCGTATAGGCGTGGCCGATATGTGGCTTGCCATTCGGATAAAAAATCGGCGTGGTCAGGTAGGATTTTTCGCGTGACATGAATGAACCGTCATGAAGGTCTGAATCTGAGTTGTGGCGGTGGATAAACTATCGGCATGGCGATTGCCATCCCGATGCATGCCGCCCAAAAGTGGTGCCCGGTTTTGGGGCAGCGGCATGCACTAAGAAAACCGTCACATTCGCATCACAGAATTCAGGCGGTCGATCATGGTCAGGGCGTGCTGCTTCTTGTCGAGATTGTAGGTCTCTGCATCAGATATCGTGTTCACGGCCTCGTGCCAAGCGTCGGACAGCGTTTTGGCCCTGGCGAGGTCGCCGGCTAAGGCCGCTTCGCTGGCAGCGGCCGACAGCAGATCGAGCGCGCGGCGGTTGAAGATATCGAATTGGATCGCCTGGTCGCGGCCGGCAACGGCTTCGGCAAGCCGATGGGCAGCGGCAATGTCCGGCTTTTGCGCCGCCACCAGCGCGTCGAGCGCGCCGGCGATTTCCAGCCCGCCATACTGGGTAAGCAGGATCGCATTGCGCGCGCTGCCCCCTGCCCGCTCGGCCAAAGCCGCGCGCGCCGACGGGTCGACCGGCGGCGGCGGCTCGATGCCTTCCAGCACAGCCATCAATTCGTCCGGCGCAAGCGGCGTCAGCCGCACCATCTGACACCGCGACCGGATCGTCGGCAAGAGGCTGCCCGGCGCATGGACGATGAGGATGAACAGGGTGCGCGCCGGAGGCTCTTCAAGATTCTTGAGCAAGGCATTGGCGGCATTGGTGTTCATGTCGTCGGCCGGATCGACGATGACGACGCGGTAGCTGCCGTCATGCGAGGTCATCGACAGGAAGCGGCTGACCTTGCGTATCTCGTCGACGGTTAGCACCGTCTTGAAGCTTTTGGTCTTGTCGTTGGCCGGACGGGTGAGATGCAGCACCGAAGGATGCGCGCCGGTAGCGATCTGGCGAAACAGCGACGAGGCCGGATCTGGAACGGCCAGCGCTTCGGGCGCAGCCGCAAAATTGGGATGTCTGAGAAGGTGGTGCGCCAGGTGGAAGGCGAGCGTGGCCTTGCCGATGCCGTGCGGCCCGGCGAGGATTAGCGCATGCGGCAGCTTGCCGGCGCGGTAAGCGGTGGCAAGCATGCCCGCCGTCTGCACGTGGCCGATCAGTCGCGACGTTTCCGACGGCTCGGGAACGCCGTCAAGCGTGTCGTGCTGTTCGGGGGCGATGCGTTCGAAGATCATGCCGGCGCCGTCTGCTTCCTTTGCACCGGCATCCGCTTTTCCAGCACCGCGAACACGGCCGCGGTGACGACGTTTTCCACCGTTTCGGGATCGGCCGACGCATCGATCACAATGCAGCGGTCCGGCTCCGCCTCGGCGATCGCCAGGAAAGCCTCCCGCCGGCGCTGGTGGATGGCCAAAGTCTCCTTCTCGAAGCGATCGGCGCTGTCGCCGGCGCCGCGCCGTGCCGCCGCGCGCTTCAGACCTTCGGCCGGATCGATGTCGAAGATCAGCGTCATGTCGGGGACCATGCCGTTGATGGCGACCGCCTCCAGCGCTTCCATGAAATCCGGATCGAGCCCGCCGGTGACGCCCTGATAGACGCGCGAGGAATCGATGAAACGGTCGCAAAGCACGATCGTGCCGCGCTCGACCGCCGGCCGGATCACTTGCTCGACATGGTCGGAGCGTGCGGCGGCGAAGAGGATCGCCTCCATCTTCGGGCCGAAGGGCTCGGCGGCCCCGGACAGAAGCACATGTCTCACCGCCTCGGCGCCCGGCGAGCCGCCTGGCTCGCGTGTCACCAGAACCTCGTATTTCTTGGCGCGCATGCGCCGTGCCAGCCGCTCGATCTGCGTCGACTTGCCGGCTCCTTCGCCGCCTTCGAAGGTGATGAAAAATCCGCTCGCCAATCGTGAATGCCTTCGCCCGTGCTGGCCGCTGTCATAGCTCCCGTCCGGCAAAAGGTCCACGAGCCTGCCCGATCACAAATGTTTCTGACGCAGCCAGCCGACAGCCAGTTCCTTGGCGGCGTCAAGCGCACGCTGCGGCAACGTCCCGACCTTCACCGCCTCGGCGGCGAAAAGCGGCGTTCGCTGGCTGAGCGTGTCGCCTATCCAAACGCGCAGCTCCCCGACCGGTTGCCCCTCCTCCACCGGCGCCGCCACCGGACCGTCATAGACAATTCTGGCGGTCAGCTTGTCGCGGTTGGTTATCGGCAGAAAGATGTCCACCGGGCCCTTGGCTTTCAAGGCCACGCCGGATTTGGCGCCGCCGAACACTTCGGCTTCGCCGACGACCTCGTCCTTGGCGAAGATCTCCGTCTTCTGGAAGGAGCGCGACCCCCAGTCTAGCAGCTTGCGCGCCTCCTCGGAGCGTTCCCGGTCGCTCGCCAGACCGCTCAGCGCCGCGATCACCCGAATGCCGTTGTGGCTGACCGTGCCGACAATCCCGAAGCCGGCGGACTCGCTCGCCCCGGCCACGAAGCCGTCGGCATCGATGCCCATGGCCAAAAGCGGATTGCGGTTCCGCTGGGAGATCTTGTTCCAGGTGAAGTCGGGCTGGCCGTAGTAGTGGAAGAACTCGGGATAGTCGCGCCAGATGTGCAGTGCCAGCATCGTGAGCTCCCGCACTGTCGTCTGCTGGCCATCTGCCGGCAGCCCGGTCGAATTGACGAAGGTCGATTTCGAGAGACCAAGCTCGCGGGCACGCTCCGTCATCTGCGCGGCGAAATTCGCCTCCGAGCCTGCCATGCCTTCGGCAAGCACGATGCAGCCGTCATTGGCGGCCTGCACGGTCACGCCCTGGATCAGATCCTCGACACGGACCGCCGATTTGAGCTTGGCAAACATCGTCGAGGTGCCCGACGGCGCGCCGCCGGTGCGCCAGGCGTTTTCGCTGACCACGAAAGTATCGTCGAGCGTGATCCGATTCGATTTGATGGCGTTGAAGACCACCTCCATCGTCATCAGCTTGGCCATCGAAGCCGGCGGGATCGGCTTGTCGGCATCCTTGGCGAAAAGCACCGTGCCGGTATCGGCGTCGATCATGAAGGCCTGGGCCGCCTTGGTCTCGAAAAGCTGCGCACCGACCGGGGCTGCCCAAAGCAGTATCAGCGCCAGGCCTAGTAATCCGGCGAAAGGCTGAACGATGCGGAACTGCATGAAATATCGACCCACTTAGCCGTGCTGGCGTCGACAAGCTATCAGGGTTCTTTCCGCTGGATCAACGGCGGGCGCGAAATTGATCAGTTTCGCACAACCAATGCGTCCGGCGCGCCGTGCGACCAGGCCGCCTGCAGCAGGTCGGCGATGCTGCCATGGCCATCCGGATAGACGTTGACCGCGTACCAGTCGTTGCCGTCGAGCTCGGTGCGCTGGATTTCAGTCCTGCCAAACGGCTCGAGCGCCGCCGCCACGCGGTTTGCCTGCGCCGCATTGTCAAAAGAGCCGGCGGCCACATAATCGGAGGCCGGCGCCTGTTCCTGGCCGTTCGACTTCTTCCACGACTGGAGGATGTCGGCCGGCGACATGCCGCTGCCGTCGAGGGCGGCAAAGACGTCGGCGTGATTGACGCGCTCATCCGCGTAGGACAGCGACGCCATGGCGAAAGGCGAGTTCGGCGGCAGCCTGAACTGCGGCCGCTCCGGCACGATCGGCCCGAAATCCGGCAGCACTACATCGCTGGCGTCCTGCGCCTGCCCTGACATCGCCGGTTGCGCGGCAGGCTGCTCCGACAGACCCGACTGCGTGGCAAAAGCCTGCCCAGAACTGGTCAGCTTGCCGGGGAACGGCACGGCCGCTGGAGGTGCATCGCTCATCGACAGGCTGGGCGACGGGCCGTTCATGGCCACCATCACGCCCGTCGGCAGGCCGTCGGACGGATCGGGCCGCCTGCTGCCGGGACGGTAGGAAGCCATCAGATACTGGTCGTCATTGCCGTCGAGAGGCGCCCTGCCGACATATTCGACCTTCACCCTTGCCGTGCCGACCTTGCCATAGTCGAGCATTTGCGCGGCACGTTCCGAGACGTCGATGATGCGGCCCTCATGATATGGGCCGCGGTCGTTGACGCGGACGATAATCGAACTGCCGGTCTCGAGATTGGTGACGCGTGCATAGCTCGGCAGCGGCATTGTCGGGTGCGCCGCCGTCAGTTGCATCGTGTCATAGACTTCGCCATTGGCGGTCAGCCGGCCGTGGAAGGCATCGCCATACCAGGAAGCCAGGCCAACCTTGGCGTACTTCTTATCTTCCTTGGGATAGTACCACCTGCCGCGCACCTGGTACGGCTTGCCGAGCTGGTCGCGGCCGCCGCCGCGCCGCATGAAGGCAACGCGCGGGCTCGCCTTCACGCCATATTCGGACTCGGCGAAATATTCCTTGGAGCGCGGCCGCTTGTCGACCATGCCTTTCGGTTGCGGCGTCGACGTACAGCCGGCAAGCAGCACCGCCGAGAGGGCGCACAGCACGAAGGCAGGAGCGCGACGAAGACGCGGGCGCGCCGAGGTCTGCATGTTTTCGATTGTCCCCTACAGTCTCGCCGCCATCAATCGGAGCCAAGCGCCCCCGAATGCAGCAACACCTTGATCCCCAATATCTTTGTGCACAGGAAATGTTTATTACGATGTTAATCGATTATGGCCGGAACCGGGCGAGATTATGGCGGGGAAAAAACTGCCGGCGAGGATGAGCCTTGCGTGGATGAGCGCCGGATGGAGGGGCAGCTTTTTGGAGGGGGACTTCCATTTCCAACCGGCGCTCACAGCGCTGGAATTGCCCGCGCCAACCAGGAGTTTAGCATGGGCGTCCGCAAGGCCTGCCTAGATCGAACGGATGAACTCGGCTCATCCATATGAGCAGTGGTTTCACGGATCAGTTGGGAGACGCTATCGCGCCTTAGCCGGAGGCGTTGCCTTCGGACTGGACAAGAAGACGCCCACCACGTTTTTCGTAGCGGGCGCTAGTTCGGGAGGAAGTGAGAGACGCTTGCGGTCTGGGTCGTCCCCTTGCCCCGCTAAGGACGGTACGCCTCGTTTGGCTGGATAATAAGCGCGCTACGGTTGAGCCGCCGCATATTCTGGTTGCGTGACATTTTCGCCACAGACATAAAAGCGCCCGGCCAACCAGGCAACCGGGCAATGCATCGTCTGTCTCGACCGCAGGAAGGCACGTCGCGGTGGTTGACGCAGCCCTGACCGCCGCACTACAGCAATGAAGCGCTAACCGGTCGCAAATGCCTCGGCGTCAAGTTTGCGCCGACCATTGAAAATTGACCGATAGCGACGATCTTAAGTGGTTGAAAGACCATGCTGGAGGGATGGCCGAGCGGTTTAAGGCACCGGTCTTGAAAACCGGCGTGGGCGCAAGCTCACCGTGGGTTCGAATCCCACTCCCTCCGCCAACGACCTTTCCCAGGCAATCCAAAGAAACTCCAAAAACAGCGCAGAAACAAACAGTTTGCGTTGTTTTCCTTGTCCCAATCCGCCCCAAGCGATAGCAAGCAATCCTGCGCCGTGCCGGGGTATTAGGTGGGGTATCGCCTCTTGAAGGTTGGGGTATTTGGGGTAAAGTGGGAGTCGAATTGGAATCCAACCGCGGGGCGATAGCATGCTGACTGACGTTGTGGCCCGAAAGGCTGAGAAACGCGAAAAGGCTTACAAGCTTTACGACTCTGGCGGCCTGCACCTCGTCATCGCTTCAACGGGCGGCAAGCTTTGGCGAATGAAATATCAGTTCGGCGGCAAAGAAAAACTGCTCTCCTTTGGCCCCTACCCTGAGGTTACCCTGGCTGCGGCTCGATACGCTCGGGACGATGCTCGCGCTCAATTGCGTGCCGGCAAAGACCCTTCCGTTGCGAAGAAGATCCGAAAGTTGGAGGCGGTAAGCGGCGACGGCACATTTGAGACGATCGCTCGCGAATGGTACGCGCTGAACAAAGAACAATGGGTTGCGCGCCACGCCGCCGACGTTATCGAAAGCCTGGAGGCGGAAGTCTTTCCAACCCTCGGTGGCGCGCCCATCAGAGACATCTCCGCCGCCGATGTGCTAGCCTGCTTAAGACCTATCGAAAAGCGCGGCGCCAAGGAGACAGCGCGCCGGATCCGGCAGCGCATGTCCGCCGTGTTCGTTTATGCGGTCGCCTCTGACCGAGCCGACAATGATCCCGCAGCCATGGTGAAGAAAGCCATGACGCCAATGAAAAAGGGCAAGCAGCCTGCGATCACTGATCTGGACAAAGCGCGGGAAATGCTCGCTAAGGCTGAGTCCGAGACAGCGCATCCAGTCACCAAACTTGCCCTCCGAATTCTGGCGTTGACGGCAGTGCGCCCCGGCACGCTGGCGGCGACACCTTGGGCCGAGTGGCCCGCTGGTGGCGACCTGTGGCAAATCCCGGCCGAAAGAATGAAGCTGCGGCTACAGCACAAGGATGACGAAGCCCGCGACCATTTCGTGCCGCTATCCCGCCAGACCATTGAGGCGATCGATGCTCTGCGCACGATATCCGGCCGCGGTCCCCTAGCCTTCCCCAACACCCGGCATGCGCACAAGCCTATGAGCGAGAATGCGATCGGCTATCTCCTGAATCGCGCCGGCTACCACAGCAAGCACGTTCCGCATGGTTGGCGCGCCACGTTCTCTTCGGTGATGAATGAGGGTTTTCGGCCCGACAAGCCTGTAATCGACTTGATGCTGGCCCATACCCCCAAGGACAAGGTCGAAGGAGCCTATAACCGCGCGCTGCATCTAGAGCGACGCAAGGAACTGGCTCAAATTTGGGCGGATCTCATTCTAGAAGGGGCTCGGCCCGCCGCTGAATTGCTCGTCGGGCCGAGGCGTTAAATGTAATAGGGCATTCATGAACATAGCCAAGCTAATCAAAAGCACGTCGACTGGGCGCGTCCGATCGCCGACCAGGAATCGGGAGCTATCATCGCGCGAGAAAATAGAAGAGACCTTGGTGAACCTCGCAACAGTTCTTGGTCACAATGAGGTGAGCTATTCTTTCATGCAGGATCTCACCCACATGTATTCGGTGGATGGGAAAAACTATCAACGAGGCGCGAACCTCATTCTGGATCTTTCGAGAGAACTGCTCGCCCGACATATCCGGCAAGGCGGCGCGTGAGCGCGCGTCGATCCTGTGTATAGCCAAGCCCGCCTTCCGAAAGGGAGGCGGGCGCCGCGCGGCAACCGGACGGTGGTTTTCACTGCGGCAATGGCCGCGCGATCTGAAGGGTCAAGCTACTGCCAACTCAGCCGCCAACTCTGGGGTCAGCAAACACACCGCCCATGCCGCTTCATCGATCGTTCGCAGCGCCTCGCCAAGCATCATCCGATCTCGGTTCGGATCTTCGAATGCGAATGAACGCACCGAATAGATCTCGTCACCCCGGCTCGTTCGCATCCTACCGAGGACAAGTGACGGCATCGACTGATCCTTGTGGGTGATCCAAGCGCCGACTTCGAACTGCCAGTTCTCGGCGGCAGCCAATACATGAGCGTTCATCTGCAAGTTCTCCAGTAGGCCCCTCAGGCCGCGCCGGACAAGGCACCGGCAAGCCGGGGGTGAGAGGCGCCTGGAGAGCGCCGGCAAGCTTTTAGGCTCTGGCCTTGGACATGGCTTGGCCACCCCGGCCAGAGGTCTCTTCACCGCCGTACTTTTGTGCAGGAAACCCCTTCCCCTTGGAGATCAAGTTGGCCGAGATTCGCAGTTTTGTCAAACCACAATCACAGATTATTTTTGGGAGTTATTTTTTGAAATATGCGAAACCGCCTAAGCTGGCAAGTAGTTTAGGCGAAAACGCCTATGGCACTTCTCCGCTGGACTCCAACGTTGTTCTGTGGAATCCATGTACGCGCGCCCGAACTGGAGTAAAGGCCATGGAACGCACCTTCAATGAACTCACCAGCATCCTAACAGCACAGCGGCCCGCACGCGTCCGCTACAGCGCGCTCGCACTGCGCCTGGCTGAGAGCCTGGCGACTGGCGTTGCGAACGGTGTTGGTATTGCTGTTGGGCGGGTGCTGGCTGGCTAGCCGTCGCGGTCAAGGCTGACTGCTACGACATACTTGCGCTTTCCCCACCTCGCTACTACGAACACTGAACAGCAACAGGAGTTCGTAAATTGCAGGAACAAGCCGAAGACCGTGCCGAAGTAATCAGCCTGACCGCGGATATCGTGTCCGCCTACGTCAGCAACAATCCTCTGCCCGTGTCAGGGCTGCCAGATCTGATCGCGTCGGTGTATTCATCGCTCACCGGTATCGGTCATGCGACTGCAGTTGAGCAGCAGCAACAGGAACCTGCGGTAAATCCGAAGCGTTCGGTATTCCCCGACTACATCGTCTGCCTTGAGGACGGCAAGAAGTTCAAGTCGCTGAAGCGGCATCTGTCGACCGACCATGGACTGACGCCAGACGAGTATCGGGCCAGGTGGGGATTGAAGCCTGACTATCCGATGGTCGCGCCGAACTACGCGGCGCAGCGGTCAGAGTTGGCAAAGGCGAGCGGGTTGGGACGGAAGCCTGTCGCCAAGCCGGCGAGGAAGGCCCGGTAAACCGCGGCGCGAGATGAAATCCCTCTGCGTGGCGGTTCTTAAAGTGGTTGGCGGTCTGTTTCTGGTCGCCGCCTTTCTTCAATGGATTACCTACGATTACCCTGACGTCAATCCGTTTGCCTTCGGTGCTATCTTTGCGCCCGGCATGCTGGCCCAGCTATTCAACTGGATCCTTGTTTGCCTTCTCGGAACAATCGGCGCCGTGTTGATCGGTTTCGCCCGAAGCTTGGCGCAAAAGCGAATATAGGTTGGCCGTCGCCGCCGGGCGGGATATATGATCAGCAATGGCCGCAAGGCCTCATCGTGGCGGCGGCGCTGGTGTGAGGCTGCGGAAGCAATGAAGGCAGCCTTCGGTTTGATCGCTATGACAGCATCGATCCCACCCCCGCCGGCGGGGTGGGAACTGAGGAGAAAGCGGCGTGGCCTTCAAAATCACCTATGAGCCTTTGAACCGGATTGCCGGTGTTCAGCCACAAATGGTCGAAAAGGAATCGGCCCGCGAGGCGTGGATCGCCGTTGATGCGCTGATGAAAAGCGACGAGCGCGTCACTATTTCCGAGGATGGCCACTCTATAACGTGGCAAGAGCTTCGAGACCGAGCAAAGGGATCTGCGAACTAAGAGCCGGCTTTACGGACCAGCCGTCTTACGGTTGAGATCCTTCGGGCTGGTGTCGGGCGAATAGGTCAGCGTGATACGCTTTCCGCCGCAGACCGCGCATTTCATCTTCGGCCGCAGATCCCATTCCATCGCCGGAGCATCGGCGCCGAAGCGATCGCGGAGCGCTGCAAGATCGAGTTTCTGATGCCGATTGCAGTCGAGGCAGCCCGTCGTGACAGACATACCCGCGTCGATCAGTCCTTGAAGCGTCCAGCCGTCATGTTGGCGATTCAAGGCTGCTCGGCCTTTTGGCTGAATTTCTATTTATTAGGAGACGCGCATATACTGGCTCGTCGGCATCGCGCTCCCTCGGGCCCCTGCCGGCCAAGGCCCGGTGGCCACGCCCCTTTGCCACCCAAAGAGAAGAGCTACCGGGCCGCTCCCGTGTCATCGATATGTCCAACGCCGCTTTTGGCCTGGCAAAGCTCTAAATCTCCCGGCCTGTGAACTTATGCGACCTTGAGGTTAATGACGCGCATCACTGCGACCACTGTTCCGTTGTTCGTAGCAGCCTCTTTCGTACTGCCCTTGCCGCAGCTCCAAACGTCGCCTTCCTTGGCCGTGAACTTCATATCGCCGGCCGTAACTTCCAGTTCGCCTTCAGTGACCGTGCATACCATGTCGTCGGCCATCACATCCCCCAGCGGGCTAGTTCCTTTCGGCTGATAGATCACGTCTTCCATGACGATTTTCTTATACCCCTTGATATGGGAGTCTCGTGTCCCCCGCTCGACTAGCCGAACGCCAGGAAAAATCTCCTTGCCCTCAGTCGGGCTATAGGTCTTGGCCGCTACCGGGGTGAACTTTGCGGCCATTAGAGGGGCGGCCATCGAGGTGGCAGCAAGGGCGAGAGCATTACGTCGATTCATCTTCATAACATCCTCCCTGAGTTGGTCCGCCCGGTTGGGCGAACCTGATATCTTACGCGCCCGAGCAGCCAAATAGTCAAAACACAATTGGGGGTCCGCCCGGCAATCATTGGGCGAGGTATAGACAGCGAAATGGGACCTAGAACGGCAAAAGCCCGCTCGCCTTGAGGGATGGCGGGCGGGCTTCGGGGGTGGACCCTACGGCGTTTGCCTCTCGGTCGAAAAGCGCGCCGCGAGCCCGAACTTGCTGAACGGTGGAATGTTCCCCGATATGATGGCTGTCTAATGAAAAGCCCGTCGCGGCTAATGAGCGTAAGCGACGGGCTTTTCAGGTTGCCACTGAGACGGCTGCATCCTTAAGGAATCGACCGCTTTCTTATTAATCAGCAACCCGTGAATTCGTTCCATAATGGGACATGGGAACCTTCCCAGTGCAATCTGGTCTGTGAGGGACGGGCTGCACCCCGATTGATGCAGCATGGTTACCATCGGACTTCAGTCGCAAACACCGAAAGTTGCGATCCCGCTCATATAGATGCAGGATCAATGCTCCCCATCTTCAAGCGGTGGGGTGGGCCCGACCCGCAATGATCCTGTGTCACCTAGGTTAGGCGGGTCGGGCCGCAGAGGGGTCTTCAGCCGGCCAAACCGCCCTCCCGATGTTTCATCGCCTCGAAGATGACTTCGAACACGCTGTCGACCTCTTGGTGGATCTCTTTGGGCGAGATGCCTTCTCGCTTCGCAGCCGCCATCATTTCATCGACCAGATCGCTGATTGCGGCGGGATCATCCGTGACGACGACGTTTGGCAGGTGATCCGCCATCCACCTATCCAGGAATTCCAAAGCTCGCGCGCTCATACTAGGTCAAGCTAGCAGGCTGCCTTAGGTTCCTTCCTCGAAATCCTGCAGGGTCGCGTGGCGTAGCGTGTGCTCGCCGCGAAGGAATTTCACCCGGCCGGTGATGCCGGGCTTAACCCACTCGACATCATCGGCAAAGGCACTCGGCACCCGTTGCGACGGCTTCGAGGCCCTAGCCTCCTCGACACGCTTCCACAGCCGTTCCCTGAGGCCACTGGGCAGCGTTATGAACGCTGTGCCGGCAAAACGACCATCGCGCGCCATTAACGCTGCTGCTGGCTTCCCAGGCTCTCGCCTGATGCCCAGCAGTTCGAAGTCGTCGACATCCCAACATTTCGTCTTTACCCAGGATTCAACCTTCCCGCTTCGATAGGGACTCTCGCGTCGTTTCGAGACCATGCCCTCAAGGCCCATCTTCTCGACCTGTTCGAAGAATGCAGCGCCATTGCCCTCTACATGGTCGCTGTATTGAATGATCCCGTCGGCCGGCTTGATCAGGTTCCAGAGCCTCGCCTTGCGCTCGACCAGCGGCAGGGCGCGAAGATCCTCGCCGTCCAGGTGCAGGAGGTCGGAGGCGACAAAGGCGAGCTGCTCGGCATTCCAGACCATGCGCGAATGCATCCGGTGGAAGTTCGGTCGGCCGTCGGGATCGGGCGCGATCATCTCGCCGTCGATGATAAAGGCCTTGGCCGGAAGCTTCTCGGCCGCGGCGACGATCGGCCAGTACCGTTTCGACCAGTCGTGGCCATTTCGAGAGAAGGCGCGCGCGCCAGCCCAGTCGAGAACGAGCTGTGTGCGGAACCCATCGTATTTGATTTCGTGCAGCCAATCGTTGCTGATCGGCGGTGTTTCAACCTGGATCGGGTCCAGGGGCCTAATGAAGGATAGCCGGGCGCCGCCGGCAGGCTTACGCATACGAACCCCAACGCAACACTCGAATTTGATTCAATATCGAAGGTACCTTTCCGTTCCGTTAGCTGTCGCTGAAAGGTGCGTTTCATAGCCGTTGCTAAGAGGTTTCACGGCCGGTGCTAACGGAGGAGAACAAAAGGGGGATTCACGGCGAGTCGAGTTCGATCTAAGATTCAACTTATGGACGCGATCTTCGATGACCTTTCCAGTGCCCTCAGGAAGCCCCACAGCGATGTTTGGGGCAAGGTCCGCGCCATGGTCCTCGATGCTGCCGGCAAGTTCTTCACCGGCATTGCCATCGGCATTGGCTTCGCGATCGGAATGGCAATCGCCGGCTAGCATCAACAACCAGGACCGATCTTGCGCGGATGATCGGACACGGAACCGCCCGTCGTATTGCCTGCGAGCCCGGCCCTCAATTCCCGCGTCTCCCGAACCACTGGCGCATAGAAGATCAGCGATGCCGGGCGAACGAGCATCGGCGAAAAACCATTGGCCAATGCCGCAATTTCCGCCGCGTCGAGTTGCGTGTTCCAATGGCCGATCTCTGCAATATCGCCCACGTATGAGGGCCAAAAACTGTCAAGCAAGTCGCCGGCACAAATATCGGTGTTGGCATTTATGCCCCAGTTGGCGCCTGTATTGACGGTGGCCTCTTGAACGCCGTCAATGAAAAGGGCATTCGCGCCTCCTGAATTCTGGTTGTAATTGAAGGCAACGGAGCGCCAGTTTCCGTCGTTGATGTTCGAAGTAGATGAAATGCTCACTTGGGCCGCGGAGAATGAATACCCCTGCGCAAGTATCTTGTTCGCCGTGTTGTTAAGGACAAAGCCGAGCCCGTTACGACTGGAAGTGTTCCAATAGGCAATCGGTGCCGCATTGGTCGTGGTCTGCGTGGTTTTCAGGCGAAAGGTAAAGCACCCTGCCGTGCCATTTAAGCTGCCCGGAACGGTCCATTGCAGTCTGTCAGTTCCGCCTGCGAATGATCTTGCCATATCAAGTCTCCTTATTCGTCAGCGAGTACGCATCGTGCGCTCGAGGCTGGCCGCGGTGCGCGCGGCAATCTGGTTTTGGGATTCTACGAAGGAATGCGCGTCGGGCGTCACAACGGTGATGCTTACCGACATCGGCCGGCCATTGTCGTTGGCAGCCCGCTGCATGCGGGGTGTCGTCGGAATGCGCCCGAGGTAGCTCGGCACAGAAGGAAACCCAACAATGCCGCCGTCAGCATAGCCGCGGCGCATACGCTCTACATTTCGCGGCCCGCCAAAACGCTTAACGTCATCCTGGCTGAAGACGACCTCACCCTTATGGACAATGCCGGCTGGCTCGTTCTTCCCGCCTGCTCCGGTATATCCGCCATCCGCGAAGAGGAATTTGAACAGCCCACCAAGGATTCCGCCGCCAGGCGTAGACCCTATGCCGCCGCCATCGAAGAGGGCATTTAAGGCCATATCCAAGAGCTTGTCGGCGACCTTGCCTAGAGCGTTGGCGAAGGCTTCGGATGCGGACTTGCCGTCTCGCAAATCACGAATGAAGCCACCAAGCAAATCCTTGCCGAAGGCGGAAGACGCCGCCATCTTTTCGCTAAGGTTTTCGACGCCCTGCTGCATTTGATTGCGGGCCGCGTCGGCTTGTGCGTACTTCTCGGCGAGCTCGTCAATCTTCGCGGCGTACTCCGGCGTGATCTCCACGCCGTTATCCATCGCGTCGTTCAGGAGCCGCTGCTTGATTTCCGCCTTGCTCTGAGCGTAGCCGTAGTCGTTGATGAGCGGATTGACGGTCCCTAGCGCCTCGGCCTCCTTGTTCAGAAGGTCGATTTGCAACTGAGTGTCAGACAGCTTTTCGTTGAACCTGTCTTGGCCTTTCACTGCCTTTTGCACGCCAGATGGCGCGCCGCCAAGAAAGACGTCCGCTTCGGTATTGCGGCGTGCTCTGTTGATGCCGCCATTGTCGCCGCCAAGACCGCGGATGGCCTCAACGACTGTCTGCTGATTTCCAGTTTTGATGGCATCAACGATACGGTCAGGCAGTGAGCCGTAGTTGTACGCAATCGACGTCAGCGCGGCCTGCTGCTTTTGGTCAAAGCTCGCAAACGTGTCGGCACCGATTTGTCTTTTTATGGTGTCCTGAAATTCGCCGATGCGGCGCACAAGATCACGGTTGGCGTCGGTGATTGAAACCGACATGCCTTGCGTGATTTTTTGAACTGAGCCATCAGCCAGGGTCACGGTATCCGAGCCGTAGCCAGCGCGAAAAGCGTTGACATCCCATTTCGGCTTGGAAATGAACCCCTCAAACTCCTTAATCAAATCGACTGACGTCTCAATCGACTTGCTGCTCGACTTGGCTACCTCCTCGTCAGCAAGCTCCTTTGCCGCCTGAATTTTGGCGGCAGCATCGGTTATGGCGACGCCAACTTTGCCTGCCGCTTCAACGATTTTAGCAGCCCGCTCATCGATCTCTTTTTGCAGATCGGAGCGCTTGGCATCGGCGTTGCGCTTGTCGAAAAAGTCGTCAACCTTCTCGCGATCGTGCTGAAAGGCAAATCCGGCAGCCCGCGGATCAGGCGCCATAGTGTCGATGCCGGCTTTCGACGCTCGAGCAAGCGCCTCAACCTTCTGCAACTTGTCCAGAAGCTCGTCAAAAACGGCCAGCAAGCGACTATACATTGGGTCGTCGCCAAACAGGTCCCGAAGAGCCTGCTTTGCCTTCTTGGCACTGACCGTGCCCTCGTCAATCCCAGATTGCAGCGCGTCGAATGCAACGACCGCTTCCGGCTTCACCTCTGCAACGGAATCGCGGAAGTCGGCAAAGGCGGCGTCTAGGGCTTGGACTTCCTTAAAGGCTGGCTGGATCTTTTCCAGGCCGTCCAGCATATCTTGGAACGGGTTGCCGCCGGTTCCAAAAAACGACTTGTCGACGTTGGCGTTGAATGCCTGGCTGACAATTCCGCCCTTCAGACCTTGCGCAATTTCATTGATGCGATTGAGGACATTGGCGACCTTCTCGAGATAGCCAACGCCAGCACCCTTCTTAAGCTCATCCAGGCCCGCCGAAAGACCGTTGATGGCGGCTACAAGATCCTGACCGAGAAAGCGGCTGACTTCGCCACCAGCACCAGTCACATCGCTCAATTTGCCAATGAAGGCGGTCAGAGCATTATTGACCAGGCCGATATTGTCGCCAATCGTTGCATTGGTCGCGTTGAACGCCTTGTCGATGAGTGGCTTCGCGTCAAGGATGGCCTTAAAGACCCTATCGACAGTCAGTTTGCCATCGGCACCAAGTTGCTTGAGACCACCGATTGTGGTCTTAAACTCATTGGCAATTGCCTGCGCAATAAGCGGAGCATTCTCACGAATTGACCGTAGCTCGTCGCCCTGCAAGAGTCCGCTCGATAGCGCCTGGCTAAGCTGCAGGATGCCCGCAGCCTGCTCGCTGGCCTCTGCGCCACCGGCTTTAAAGGCCTTATTGACGATCTCGGTGGCGTCAGCCACCTCCTGCTCGCTCTTGGCGACGCCCGATGTTGCCTTTAGCAGTTTGGCATAAAGGTCAACGGTTTCGCCGAGACCCGAGCGGGTTACGGTGGCGAGCTTGTTCAGATCATCCAGCGACCTTGCCTGCTGTCCGCTAACGACCGAAGCGGCTGCGATCTTATTGCCGGCCGTGGTCCACGCATCTGCGTAATCTTTGATTTTGTCCGTCGCCAAGGCGGCCGCCAATCCAGCGGTGCCGCGCTTTACGAGTCCACCAATGTTTCCCACACCTGCAAAGCTCGCGGAGAGCGTCAGTTTTTTGTTGGTCTGAGCGAACTGCGTTTCGATCTTGCGCAGTTGGGTTTGCGCGGTGCGGTTGGCCTTGTTTAGCGCGTTGTTGAATTGGGTCGTTTTGGCTTCAAGTTGCACTAACAACTTTTCGACGTCGCTAGCCATGCGTACCGCCTGCGACTTTCGCCAGGATCAGCTTGGCGGCAAGCAGCGCGCCTTCGCCCTTGTCCGCAGCAGCGACGCCTAGCGCGGCGACAAGCAGTGCCGCAGCGACGTCTTCCTGTTTGTATTTGGCGAGCAAGCGCGCAGCGGCGCGGCCCGCCGCGGCGGAGGCCGCTTCGAATTGGGGGGTCATGATTGTCCTTTTGGGGTGGCGACGTTGACGGAAGCCGTAAGCAGCGTTACGAGAGCCTTAGGAATAGCTTACGACAGGCTTACAGAGACCTTAGGGGAGACGTTACACAATGCCTACGCCAATCAGCACCGTTGTAGATGAGATGCATTCCAGACTTCGCGCCAAAGGCAGCGAGGTCGTAACGTTCGCTTGGCCGGAATTTTACGACATGAACAACGCTTTCCGATGGAAAAAGGAACGTCAGGTGAGCATCGCCGAAATGGCGCGGGATAAGTATGGTCTAGTTGTTGGGTTCGGCCATTCCGCCGTCGTGGTGTCAGTTGACCGTAACTTCAATCCGGGCTAGCGGCCCGTACTCCTCAAGATCTGAATATTTGCGCGCAGAAGGTGAGATTGAAGGTTGATGAATGCCGCCGAACGCTACGCTGCCCTTGCGCGTCTAATTGAGGAGCAGCCAGATGCAGCCGATATCCATAGCGTATTGCGGTGGATGGGGCGTGCTCAGGCGCTAGTTCAGGGAGTGTCAGATCGTAATGCGAACGGCATTGCGCACGCTGGAACGTTCATGCAGAGCAACGGTACTATAAAGACCATTCAAAGCGTGAACATGCATCTATACGCAACACTTGCCATAGCTGAAATGGAAGCGCCGCAGCCGTCTCAAGGATCGTTCGTAGTGGCCGGAAAGCCATTTGATGCGATGATGGCGGTAGGTAAGGTGCTAACGACTGCCAAGGCTAAGGTTCGCATTGTTGACCCCTACATGGACGAGAAGGCTCTTACAGAATTTGCCCTCTTGGCGAATGAAGGGGTCAATATCCAATTACTTGGCAGTCCGATGTACAAAGCTGCGTTGATTCCCGCTGCTCAGAAGTTCGTTCAGCAGTACGGAAGCAAGAGACCATTGGAGGTTAGGCTAGCCGGCAAGCACGACCTGCACGATCGCTTGATATTTATTGATGGTGCATCGGTGTACACGCTAAGCCAATCCCTAAGGAATTTCGCAGAACGCTCTCCAGCACTCATAAGCCGAGTGGAAGACCTTGATATCATACCCCTGAAGGTAGCCGCCTATGACGCGTTTTGGAACGGCGCTGCAAACGGCGCTGCAGTGGTTTGATTGGTTCTAACCCCTTCGCGCGCGCTTGCGCACGTGAATCGCAAATCGTCCTCATAGAAAAATCTGTAATAGCACTATCGCTAGCGGGCCACGGCGGTACGGCATTTTCGCTGCGCCAGAGAGTCGATATAGCCCACGGGGGTCTAGTTGATCCCCCGCAGCCGCATAGCAGCCTCGGCTCGCCGTCCGCTTGCGGCCATCGCATTGTGATCGGCACGGGTGAGGCTGACTTCGGACTGCGGATAGGCAGGGTGGACCACGGCGCTGATCTCAAACAGGTCTGCCTCGAGGATCGTTCGTTCGGGCAAGGCGTCGTAGCTTTCCGGCTCGAGCCAGGCTTCCTTTCGTACCCTGAAGCCGAAGCTCATGCCACGAGTGTCCTGCCGGCCAATGGATGACAGCGCTACTGCGGCGTCGGGATTCTCGGGATCCAAATCGGCCGAAAACCAAAGACCCATCCCACCTTCGTCGCGCAACGACAGCGTGCCGCTGATCGTCCTGGCAAGTGGTCGGTCGTCATCGTGACTCCAGAGCATAACCACATCATTGAGCGACTTTGCGAAAGCGCCAGGCGCAATCCGTTCAATGAAAGCGCCGCCTATCATGGTCGGTTCATTGTAACGAATGGCCCAGCCTGAGACGGTGTTGCTACTTGCCGCCATTTCGCCGATGCCTCTTCTCTGCGGCGTCAAGCTTCAAGCGTGCGGCAATGACTTCCGGCGTATCGCTCCTGGTGATGTAACCATTATCGCCTGGCAGTTTCACCAATCGCCTGCCAGAGCCTTTGCGCCGCCGGTCTGCGTATTCGGCTCGTTCATCAACGTGATCAGACCGCATAGCCCGCCCCCTTCAGTTCCTTGAAATACTCAGCAATCTTGCGCTGCGGATCCTCGGGAGCGCCAAGGAAGAACGGCTTGATTTGGCCCAGGCCACCAGCCGACACGCCCTGCGCTTCGATCGCCAAGATTAGGTCGTGGAGTTCGCTGTGTGCAGCATCAACGGCGTTCAGCGCCTCCACAAGGGCAGACACGCGCTTCTCAGCCTCCGGGCGAGCTGCAGCGCAGATTGCGCGCTCAGCCAATGGCCTTGCAGCGGCGATGCGTTTTTCGATCAACTCGATTGCCTGGCCGGCCACCGCTTCCAAGCGGCGCAACTCAGCAACCCGCTCGCGTTTCTGTGCCTTGGCTGAGGGTGCCTCACCGATCAGCGCGGCAACCTCAGGCGCGATGTCGAGTGTCTTGTCGGCTTCAATCTCGGCCTGCAGTGCCTTGCGCTCCACGACATGGGCTGCGCGGTCTTTGAAAATGGCTTCGCGCCTGTCTTCATCCTCGCCAAGCGAGGGCAGCGCCTGCCGTGCCGTCAGGGCAACGAAACTAAGCACGCGCGGTGCAACCTTGGCCGGCCGAGCGTCGGGCTTGAGTTTTTTCGTTTTGTTGAAAATCGGCATCTAGTTCGCGCCTCCGAAAAGGTCTTGGAAGGTCCCGGCAAAAGCGGGTCCGTTGATTGTAGTCGATCGACGGTGGCCGCTACCCTGCCAACGATTAGGATTGGCACCAGGCTCGACGAAGCGTCTAACCGTGCCATCGTCGTAGAAGATTGCGATCTCTGGCCAGGTTGACACGATCTCAATTCGAAGGTGGCGCGCGTTTTCGGGCTCGTCAGCGAGCGCATCCAGAAAATTGCCGGCAGTGAACTGCAGGCGACCCGGTAGAGCGTCGATCGACACGCCTGCAGGCGTCAGATCGCGATGAGAGGCAACCACCGCTGCCGTCTTGTGCAGCGGCCATCCATCGCCGGCCGAGCCCATGATGATGCTAACCACATGCTCAGGGTTGAGTACTGGCGGGGCCTTGGGCGCTCCAGAAGGCAGAACACCCGCCTCGGTGAGGCGGCGAGCCACCGCGGCAACGCGCGGCGGATCAAAGCCGATATGGCGCGCGATCGCGTCCACGGCCTGTTTAGTCGTGACCATTGTTTAAATCCAAATTGTCAGTTGAAGCTTCAAAAAAAGCCGCGCACACCCGAAGGTGCGGCGGCTTGATTGGTCCCGTCTGGTGAACTGCACCAATGACGGGTTGCCGGTGCGCTGGCGACGCAGCCGGGTGTCAGCAAGCGGGGAACACACTCACTAACGAAACTCTATATTCTTATTGTACTCCACTTCGCCGACATGGGGTTGATGCTATGCGGCTAGATCGCGCTCGTAGGCGAATGCGCCGCCGTCCGTCCATGCAGGTTGGGTTTCGCCTCGTCGCCATGCTGGCGTCGGCATGTCTGCAAACCGCCAGGCGGGCGTGCCAACCAGTGGCCACGTTGGTTGCGTTGCCTCACCGGCCTCAGCGCGATCCAGCTTCACATAGAAGGCAGATAGATCCCGAAGTGCCACCCGCAGAAGTCCTTTGCCAATTGACCGCAGCGTTGCTGGCGGGGATCCGATATCCGCTTCGGTCTCGCCGAGTTGCAATAACGTCCAGTTGCGGCAGGCGCCAGCCACAATAATCGGATAGCACGAGCCCAGCACGTCCGCGGCGAGCGCGATCACCTGCCGCGCTTGAATTGACCCAGCGGCGTATGGCAGATCGCGGAACAGGTTAAACCCGCCGTTGTCGACCACGTCGGAGATGATCTCGCCGCCGTCCTTCCAGTCACCGGCCGCTTCATCGAAGACTATGGTGTTCCCATTTTCGCCGATCGGAACGAAGCCGGCCAGGTGCGTTGCCTCTAAAAGCAACTCGCGCCAATCTTCATCGGCTCTGTCCTCCTGATAGGCGCCCGCAACCTCGTAATCGCGCCGGAAGCGGCCGGCCGCGAAGAAGTGACGCCTATTCTCGGCTTCGCTGATTCCAAGCTCACCGCGGTTGAATTGCTCTCGAAGCGGCCAGCCAGTTGGCCCTCGCCGATTATCATTGGCGGCAACCGGATTCCGATCGTCATTTGACATGCTGTGTTCCCATTGGATTGCCCTTCGCCAGAAGGGTGTTGAGATCGCCCGCGCTTGGCGGGACATTTATGCGGCAGCCTTGTCGGCTGCCTGCTTGTTGTCGTTGGCTACCTGTTCCATGAGCTTTTTGAACTCAGACCAGCTCAGGCGACGCTTGGTGACGGTCTCGTTTGCCGGTGGTGCTTTGTTCATGCACGCCTCACATAAGTCTCAGTCTCAAGCATGCGGTCTCGGCCGTGTTGTGTTTCAACAATAAAGACCAGCTCGCCGTCCTCGTCCTTGGTGACGCCGATCACTCGGCATGGTTCCCAAGGGCAGTCGAGTCCACCTTTCTCGTTCTTGATGAAGCGCTGCCGTTCTGCAGCGTATGGTTCAATTGCAAACATGCGATATCCATCTTTTGTTCTCCTCTGTTGATATGTTGGGGTGAGTTACCCGGCGGCTTGCCGCGCAGGTTCTTCATTGTCGTTGTTGGCCTGGTATTGCCGACCGTCTTCCAATGGTCGGGCGTTACCAACGCCGACGGGGGTTATAGGGGGTGTGTGAGCAGCACCGTTGGAAGGCGTTGGTAGACCGTTGGAAGGTACCGTTGGAAGGAAAGCGGCACGCCCTTGCTTCACCTCGTCCGCTACGACGACCAACCGTTGGCGCTGCCGAGAGGGAGATCCTTCGGTGACAACCGCGGCGGTGCCAGCAGCCAGCGACCTATGCATCGCTTCTTCCAACGCCTTCTTTGACACGCCGTCGCGATCCGGCCGCTTGGCCATGACGGTTGGGGCGTAACTGGAACTGCGGTTTGGGCTGACGTTCTGACCGCTGCCGTTGATGGCGGAAAGCAGCCTCAGAAACACTTTGTCTGCATGGTTGGCCAACAAGCCTGCGGCCGGTGACGGCTTGCCGTCATCCAGAACAAAAGCACCTTCGTGCCAGCGGATCTTAAGCTCGCCGCCCTTGGCTGCATAATTCGCCTTCATGCCCTTCAATATGCGAAGGTTGTCGTCATCCTTGTCGGCGGTGAGGTACAACCGCGCGCGGACGGAATTGCTCCACGCCGTCGATCCCGACGTGCCGCTGCCGGTCTGCATGCCAGCGACGGACGGGTGTGAGAGCAGCACAATTGCGCAGTTGATCTTGATAGCCAGCTTGCGAAGCATGGAGATGAACTGTCGGACCTGGCTCCGCTTGATCTCATCGCCACCAAACAGGTCGGCGGACGTATCGAGGACGATAAGCTTCGGGTGGTAACTCTCCGCAAACTCGGCAAAGTCGAGCCACAGCGCAGTTGGCTGCATCACGCCATACTTATCCGGCGCCGAGAGAAGCGCATCCATATCGGCCGCGGGTAGCAGCCTAAAAAGATGCAGGTCGGAAAGGTCGCCGCCAAGGGCCTTGGCGATATCGGCAAGCCGGCGATGAAACTCGTCCGCTTCGTCCTCCGCGCCAAGGTAGATGACCTTGCCACCCCATGGCTCGAGGCCGAGAGTTTCGACGCACATTGCACCCGCGGCACCAATCTGTGTAGCCAAGAGGCTCTTACCCACGCCGCCGTCGCCAGTGAGCAACGTCACCTGGCGCATAGGGATCATGTCCGGCACGTACCATTGACGCACTGGAATTGGTTCGCCGTGCCATGTGGCTGGATTTACCAATAGAAGCTCAGCCGGCTCGGCCAGCGGCTTGCGCCCGCCTTTGATGGTGTAGGTAAACGCCTCACCGTCGTCGCCGATGCCGATTGTTACCGGCTCGCCATCAACTGTTGCGCGGTATAGGCGCGGCCCGAAGCTGCCAGTGTTGTGGAT
Organism: Mesorhizobium sp. WSM4983; assembly: GCF_029625765.1. Classification (NCBI taxonomy): domain Bacteria; kingdom Pseudomonadati; phylum Pseudomonadota; class Alphaproteobacteria; order Hyphomicrobiales; family Phyllobacteriaceae; genus Mesorhizobium; species Mesorhizobium sp. WSM4983. Next base: position 111,859 of record NZ_JARTVM010000001.1, read on the forward strand.
CTCTCCGCCATAGCGTTTCTGAAACCGCTTCAGGCGATCCATGCTTTCGAGGTTATTATTAGCAGGCTGCGGCACGTCGGAAGGTGAGAGGAAGTCGAAATATGCGAAGTTGATTGTGACGTTGGGTCGATCAAATTGGACTTGCCCCCCTTTGCCCGCCACCTTGATAACTGTGCCTGTTCCCTTCTCGCCGTGCTCGACGCGGTCTCCAACTTGATAGATGCTTTTAGGCTGCGGCTGCGTCATTTCCGGTCTTCTCTCCAAGTGCTGCCAGGGCGGCGCGTCTGATGTCGTCAGCAAGATCGGGATGGAAGCTGGCCGTATTGGTGCCGAACGCCGAAGCGGCGTAGGCGCGAACGCCTCGAGGGCCGTCGACGAGCTTCAGATTGAACAGTCGACATGTTGGTGTCAGCTGCAAATCGAAGCGCGCAAGGGTGCTGCCCGAGCCTGCCGGCTCTGGCCTGATGTCCAAGATTTTCAAGAAAAGTGTTCCCGTTTCGGGTCAGGGTTGCCTGGGCGGCCGTTCGTCGGCTGCTCTTTTGTTGGTTAGGCTGCGGGCCGCGATCAGCACCGGTTAGCGCTTCCACTCCAACACCGCCAGGACAGCGGCGAGTTCGGCCTCGAGTTCGGCAAGGGTCATTGCAGCCAATCTGGCGCGAACAGCAGCGATGTCGGTCATGCGGCCGCCCTCGCCTCGCCCGCTACTGTCAGGCCATCAGCCCACGCCTTAACGTCAGCGAAGCGCCAGCGGACGGATCCGGTGCCAAGGGCGACGGGCCGCGGGAATATGCCGGCCTCGATGTTGCGATAGATTGAACTGCGGCCGAGCCCGATCATGCGCTCGACGTCGCCAACACGAAGAAGCAGTGGCGGCAGGTTGTCGTTTGAGTGCTCCAAGAAGTGCCCTCCGAAAATTCCGCTTGCGCGGTTTTGACTTTTCCCCTATAGTGGTTCTGCAATGGACGCCTTGCATCCAAGTCGGGGTGCGACATTAGGCGTTTTCGCCTATCGTGTCAAGTCCCATGCGCCCGCTTGGGACTATTTTTATGTCCGGCATCGGGCGGGGTATTTTCTGGGGGTACTTCGCAGAAGTCCAGAAATTTTTCTTCTGAAAAACAACAACATAGTGGCTAGGTCTTAAAGACACTCCCTCCGCCACAATTCCCAACCGAATCCGCATATCATCTCCTGCATGGCCACCGTTTCGCTGTAGACGGCTATCTGTCCCATCGTGCTTTATTGGTTCCGGCGAGCCTTGGTGCGTCTCGTGCCCATCCGATTGTGCTGCAAGATCCTGGCGAAGGAACGAGATGCCTGTTTTCGCGTTGTGCGCCATGTCTCTCGAAGACCACATCAGCATGGCGCAGCGTCATGTTCGACATGGCGAGCGGCACATTGCGCGTCAGCACGAGCGGATTGCCCGCTTGAGAACCAACAGGCTGCCGACAGTGGATGCGTTGAGGTTCCTGAGCCTGTTGGAAGAGGTTCACGCTTTGCAGCGGGAGCACCTGTCCCGACTGCTGTCGAAATCGGCTGGATCCAAAGTAGTCTCGGAGCTTTCGGCGAAGACGCAGGTGGAAGAGGGCGGGAGAGACGCGATTTCCATTCCGGACCCCATCGTCCGGCTCGCGCTGGAGCTCGAACAAGAGCTTAACAGCGTCAAATTGAAGTGGCTGACCGCCAAGCCTCCGAGGGGCAAGCTTCACTAGCTGGCTCCGGCAGGTTGGCGGCTCTGCCGCGTCCTTTCGTGCGCTGAGGCCCCTTTAGGCTACTACGCCATCAACTTCTTGATATGTACCGGCCACATCAGCACAAGCGTATGTTTATCGGCAGCCGGTGCTGTGTCTCGCCCCCGAGCCCACCGGTCAGGCCCGGCGTTTGCTGGCCTACCCCGCCAGCCTGCCGGGCCGCCCGGCGTCAGGCAATGGCGTCAAGGTTTCTTGTCCAGTGGAGAACACCGATCTCAGGAGCGCACCAGACTCATGACCTCACGGTCGGCGGCTTGCGCCCCTCAGCCGCACGTTGCCGGGCGGGCAGCGGACACACCGCTGGAGGCACAGCCGACACAAAGCGGCGGCACGCCGGCAAAATTCTATTAGCTTTAACTAATTGTAGACCCGCGCTGTCCTATTCTGGGACAGCGCGGGTAGCGCCCACTCCCGCGCCGGCGGCTCCGGCAGGCCCAGCACCCCCCGCCCTCTGTCGGGGCCGCCACCTGACTTTGCTTTATACCAGCGATGGTTGAATCAACCGTTACCACACGTGCCTACCAACGAGCTTTCGTGATCGTTAAATTTTGATGGATCGGAGGATTCCCATCTCACCAGAACTGATCTAGTCTTGCAGGTCGAAGAAATCGCGGGTGGCAACCTATGGAAGCGATGTTCGATGACCTTGCGGCTGCTGTCAGGCAGCCCCGAACAGATATTTATACGGCTGTGCGCGCGTTCGCCCTGGACTTCGCCAGCAAGCTCTTTTTAGGGGTCGCCGTGGGGGTTGGCATCGGTATCGGGCTAGCTATCGCTCGGTAAGTCACCAGGAAAGTACCGGCGGCTGCGCAAAGTCCGCGTGGCTCGCCCTGCTATCCGCTTGCTGTAGCATACCGCGATCGGTGTAGGGTCACCCACTATATTGGCAATGGCCTCCAATCTGACACGAACTTACCATTGGACGTTTTCGGGCGCCGTGGGGAGTTCCAATGCGCATGATTCTTGCTCTGGCCGCACTCACGGCCTGTTTCTCCGTATGGGATCATCTTGCAAACCACGGAACCTATAGCGCTACCCTGCAGCGAAACATTTTTGGTAAAGTGCTTTCCGGCTAACGGCCTTCCCACCGGGGCCGGTTTCCATCGTCAGGCAGGTCGACACAGTTTTTATGTTCGCTTGCTCAGTTAAATGCTCTGCGCCCTTTTGCGTTAATCCAAGCAGCAGTCGGCCCGACAATTCCGCCGGAAGGTCGAAAAATACATCATAGACCATCCATTGGTCACACGGATCCGATAAGCAGGTAAACCTCATCACTGACGGTTCTTCGTTTTAGTATTCCAACGCAAATCTGTTCGGCGGCTGAGCCTGCGAAACCGGGCAGGATTGTGCTCCAGCACTTTGAAAGCACAATACTGCCGCCCGACGAGGAGAAAAAGAGGCTCTACAGTCCCTGCTCTATACGACCCAAGTCTGACAGGTTCTTGACAGTTCTTCGGCAGCGGAGATCGTTTCATCGCGGACCCCGGAACAATGGCAATAGCCCAGTCGCCGAAGCCCGAGATTGGCTTGTGCCGCATGGCTGGCCTGGCCGAGCCGGCACCCATGTCACAAGCGCGTGCGTTTGGTTGATTTCTCAGACAGAATATGCTGCTTGTCGCGCCCATGAAAAAGCTCTGCCTGATGGTTCTGGCGCCTCTGGCGCTGGCCTGGCCGGCCAAGGCGATGGACAACGCACTTCGTGCCGGCCTGCTGAAACTCGATCCGCAGACTCGTCTCGAACAGCGTTGCGACGCCGAGGTGCTCGACCGGATTAGCCACGACGATCGCAAATTCAAGGCCGACCGTGTGGTGGCCTATGCCTTCGCCACGCCCCAGATGAGCGCCGACGCGATCAGGAGCCCCGGCGCCGCCTTTCGCAGCAAGGGTCAATGGTTCCGGCTGAAGTTCAAGTGCCAGACTGCGCCCGACCACATGCAGGTGCTGCAGTTGCTCTACAAGATCGGTGACGAGATCCCGGAAACCGACTGGGCAAAATACAATCTTTACGATTGACCGACTGCCGCGGTCGGTTGCGCGCAAATCGGCCTTTCGAGTGCAAACTCATTTGAACCAAATGGAACCAGACGAGCGGCAACCGCTTGTTTCGTGAGTTCTCTTGACGTGCAGGAACCATGCACGTAGAGCAATTCCAGGAAAGGCGCGCAACCGTTTTTCCCGCCGGAATTGCGTGAAAACAAAGACTTAGAACGCGATCGCATCAATCGGTGAATCGCTCCGGCGTTAGAACACTCGAAGATCGACATTTCGCAAAACAGGAAGGCTCAAGACGATGGATATTTTCAGCGCCGCAAGCCTGACTGCCCTTGTCCAGGTCATCGCGATCGACCTGGTGCTTGCGGGCGACAATGCCATCGTCATTGGACTGGCGGCCGCCGGCCTGCCGACGGAGCAGCGCAAAAAGGCCATTCTGATCGGCGTGGTGGCAGCGACGGTGCTGCGCATCCTGTTCGCGGCGGTTACCGTCAAGCTGCTTGCAATCGTCGGACTGTTGCTCGCCGGTGGCATCCTGCTGTTATGGGTATGCTGGAAGATGTATCGCGAGCTGCGCACCTCCCATGCCGACGAGCACGAGGCGACGGAGGCGCTCGCCAATTCCGATCTCGACAGCGACAAGGCGGTTGCCGGCAAGGCGCCGCGCAAGACGCTTGGCCAGGCGGCGCTGCAGATCGTCGTCGCAGACGTGTCGATGTCGCTGGACAACGTGCTGGCCGTCGCCGGCGCCGCGCGTGATCATTTCTGGGTGCTGATCGTCGGCCTCGTGCTGTCGATCGGCTTGATGGGCCTTGCCGCCAGCTTCATTGCGCGGCTGCTGCACCGTTACCGTTGGATTGCCTATATCGGCCTGCTGATCATCCTCTATGTCGCGCTAGACATGGTCTACAGGGGCACGATGGAAATCTGGCCGCATGTCAACAACGCGGTGAGCTGACTGCCGCCACCTGACGCGGGCTTTGGCCGGCCACTGATCTGGCCTCGCATTGCGTTTTGCCGCAACAAGGACCAGCCCATACCAATGCCGCAATTAGTGTGGTATGGCGCCGCCGATCCCGAAAAACCTGGAAAAGCTTATGTCTGCCCCTCGTGTCAGTTTCGTCAGCCTTGGATGCCCGAAGGCGCTCGTCGATTCCGAGCGCATCATCACGCGGCTCCGCGCTGAAGGCTACGAGATCGCCCGCAAGCATAATGGCGCCGACCTCGTTGTCGTCAACACATGCGGCTTTCTCGACTCCGCGCGCGACGAGTCGCTCGACGCGATCGGCTCCGCCCTTTCCGAAAACGGTCGCGTCATCGTCACCGGCTGCCTCGGCGCCGAGCCGGAAGTCATTCGCGAGAAGCATCCCAATGTGCTGGCGATCACCGGCCCGCAGGCCTATGAGAGCGTGATGGCGGCGGTGCATGAGGCGGCTCCCCCCAGCCATGATCCCTACATCGATCTTCTGCCGCCCCAGGGCGTGAAGCTGACGCCGCGGCATTACGCCTATCTGAAGATTTCCGAAGGCTGCAACAATCGCTGCACCTTCTGCATCATCCCGGCGCTGCGCGGCGATCTCGTCTCGCGGCCGGCGGCCGACGTGTTGCGCGAGGCCGAAAAGCTCGCCAAGGCCGGCGTCAAGGAGATCCTCGTCATCTCGCAGGACACCAGCGCCTATGGCATCGACATCAAATACCAGACGAGCATGTTCGGCGACCGCGAGGTGCGAGCGAAGTTCCTCGACCTTGCAGAGGAGCTCGGCAAGCTCGGCATCTGGGTTCGCATGCACTATGTGTACCCCTACCCGCATGTTGCCGACGTCATTCCGCTGATGGCCGAGGGAAAGATCCTTCCCTATCTGGACATCCCCTTCCAGCACGCCTCGCCGCAGGTGCTGAAGAACATGCGCCGTCCCGCTCATGGCGAAAAGACGCTGGAGCGGATCCGCGGTTGGCGCGAGGTCTGCCCGGATCTCGCCATCCGCTCAACCTTCATCGTCGGTTTCCCCGGCGAGACGGAAGACGACTTCCAGATGCTGCTCGACTGGCTGGACGAGGCGAAGATCGATCGTGCCGGCTGCTTCAAATATGAGCCGGTCAAGGGCGCGCGCTCCAACGACCTCGGCCTGGAACAAGTGCCGCAGGAGATCAAGGAAGCCCGCTGGCACCGCTTCATGCAGCGCCAGCAGAAGATCTCGGCGACGCAGCTGGCCAGGAAGGTCGGCAAGCGGCTGCCGGTGCTGATCGACGAGGCGCATGGCACCTCGGCCAAGGGCCGCACCAAATATGACGCCCCCGAGATCGACGGCTCCGTGCATATCCAGTCGCGTCGGCCGCTGCGCGCCGGTGAGATCGTCACGGTCAAGGTCGAGCGCGCCGACGCCTACGATCTCTACGGCTCGGCCGTTTGACAAGCGGGATTGGCTGAAAATGAAAGGGCGCCGGTGGGGCGCCCTTTTTGTTTTGATGCCAGGCTGCTGTTTACTGCGGCAGCTTGTCGTCGATGCCCTTGACGTAGAAATTCATGCCGAGCAGCGTGGCGTCGTCGGCGACCTCGCCGTCCTTCAGCCAAGGCGAGCCGTCCTGCTTCGCCACCGGGCCGGTGAAGGGGTTCCAGCCATCGGCGATCTTCTTGGTGGTCGCCTCCGCCATTGCCTTCACGTCGTCAGGCATGTTGGTGAAGGGCGCGAGCTTGACGGCGCCATCCTTGATGCCAAGCCACACATTGTCCGGCTTCCAGGTGCCGTCGAGGGCAGCCTGCACGCGGCTGATGTAATACGGGCCCCACTCGTCGGTGAGCGAGGTCAGCTGCGCGTTCGGCGCGAATTTGATCATGTCCGACGACTGGCCGAACCCATGCAGCTTCCGCTCCTCGGCGACCTGCAGGGGGGCGGTCGAGTCGGTGTGCTGGACGATGATGTCGGCGCCCTGGTCGAACAGCGCCTTGGCGGCGTCGGCTTCCTTGCCCGGATCGAACCAGGTATTGACCCACACGATCTTCACCTTGAAGTCCGGATTGATCGACTGCGCGCCGAGCATGAAGGAGTTGATGCCCATCACCACTTCCGGGATCGGGAAGGAGACGATGTAGCCGGCAAGACCCTTCTTCGATTCCTTGGCCGCGATCTGGCCGAGCACATAGCGGCCTTCATAGAAGCGCGCGTTGTAAATGCCGAGATTGTCGCCCGTCTTGTAGCCGGTGGCGTGCTCGAACATCACCTTCGGGAACTTCTTGGCGACCTTAACCTCGGCGTCCATGAAGCCGAACGATGTGCCGAAGATGATCTTGCATTTCTCGCGCGCCAGGCGCTCAAAGGCGCGGTCGGCGTCCGGGCCTTCCGAGACGTTCTCGAGATAGGCGGTCTCGACCTTGTCGCCGAGCGCTTTCTCCACCTCGAGGCGACCCTGGTCGTGCTGATAGGAATAGCCGAAGTCGCCGATCGGCCCCGTGTAAACCCAGCATGCCTTCAGCTTGTCGGCCGCCTCGGCGGTTGCCGCCAGCGACAGGGCCGCGGCCGTGGTCATCAGCGCAATAAGCAGTTTCTTCATCGTGTTACCTCTCTGAGTTAAGCCTTGGAGCTTCCCGTCTTTTTGTTGTCGTCAACGATCCGGAACAAATGGCTGCCCCAACGAAGCCGGCGTGTTCATCATCGTCAGCCGCTTGTTCCGCGAGATTAGAACGAGAACCACGATGGTTGCCAGATAGGGCAGCGAAGAAAGAAACTGGGACGGTACAGGAATGCCGAAAGCCTGTGCATGAAGCTGGCCGATCCACACCGCGCCGAAGATGTAAGCGCCGGCCAGCACCCGCCACGGACGCCAGGACGCAAAGACCACCAGCGCCAGCGCGATCCAGCCGCGTCCCGCGCTCATGTTCTCGACCCATTGCGGCGTGTAGACGAGCGACAGGTGGCCGCCGGCAAGCCCGGCGCAAGCGCCGCCGAAGATCACGGCGAGGTAACGGTAGCGGATGACCTTGATGCCGAGCGCATGCGCCGACGCGTGGCTGTCGCCGATCGAGCGCAGCGTGAGGCCAGTGCGCGTCCTGAACAGAAACCACATCACGGCGGCGGTGAGCCCGATCGAGACGTAGAACAACGGGTCCTGGCCGAAGATCAGCTTGCCGACGACCGGTATCGAGGTCAGGCCGGGGATGTCGAGGTTCGGCAGCCTGACGCCAGGCTGGCCGACGAAGCTGGTGCCAATCATGCCGGAGAGGCCAAGCCCGAGCAGCGTAAGCGACAGGCCGGTCGCCACCTGGTTGGTCGCCAGGGAAAGCGTCATAACGGCGAAGAGCAGCGAAAACAGCGCGCCGACGACGATTGCGGCAAGCAGCCCGATCCAGGGAGATCCGGTAAGATACCCCGCGCCGAAGCCGCCGACGGCGCCCATGATCATCATGCCCTCGACGCCGAGATTGAGCACGCCGGAGCGTTCCACCACCAGCTCGCCGATCGCCGCAATCAAGAGCGGCGTCGCCGCGGTCGCGATGGTCAAAAGGATGTTGACGGTGATGTCCATCAGCGTGCCTCCTCCAGCGTGGGCGCGGCCTCGAGTCGTGGCGCGGCAAAGCCGATCAGACGAATGCGATAATGAATGAGCGTGTCGCAGCCGAGCACGAAGAACAAAAGCATGCCCTGGAACACGCGCGCCACCTTGTCGGAGATGCCGAGCGCGCTCTGCACCGCCTCTCCGCCGAGATAGGTCAGCGCCAGCACCAGGCCTGCCGCGACGATGCCGAGCGGATTGAGCCGCCCGAGGAAGGCGACGATGATGGCGGTGAAGCCATAGCCGGGCGAGATCACCGGCTGTAGCTGGCCGATGGCGCCCGAGACTTCCGAGATACCGGCAAGGCCAGCCAATGCACCGGACAGCAGGAAAGTAAAGAAGACCATCTTGCTGAGGCCGAAGCCGGCGAAGCGCCCTGCCCTCGGGCTCGAGCCCAGCACGCGGACCTCGAAACCTTTCAGCATGCGGCTCATCATCAGCCAGACCGTGACAGCGGCGACCAGCGCGAAGACGAAGCCCCAATTGGCGCGGCCGGCATCCGGCATCAATTCCGGCAGGACGGCCGAGTCGCCGAACTGGATGGTCTGCGGGAAGCCGTGGCCCTGCGGGTCGCGCCACGGTCCGCGCACCAGCCAGTCGAGGAAAAGCTGCGCCACATAGACCAGCATCAGGCTGGTCAGGATCTCGTTGGTGCTGAAGCGGGTTTTCAGCAGCGCCGGGATGGCCGCATAAAGGGCGCCGCCGACCATGCCCAGCAAGAGCATCAGCGGCAGCACCAGCGGACCTTCGAATTCGGGGAACAGCACCGGGATGATCGAGCCGAAGATGCCGCCCAGAATGAACTGACCTTCGGCGCCGATGTTCCAGATGTTGGCCTTGTAGCAAACCGACAGGCCGACGGCGATCAGGATCAGCGGCGCCGCCTTGATGGCCAGTTCATGCAGTTGCCAGACCTCGCTGATCGGCTGAACAAAGTAGACATTGAACGCATTGAGCGGATTGACGCCGAGCAACGCGAACATGATGGCGCCGGCAATCATCGTCAGCGCGAAGGCGATGAAGGGCGAGAGCACCGAAAACAGCGCCGAGCGCTGCGGGCGTTTGACCAGTTCGAGGCGCATCATGCCGTCTCCATGCTGTGTTCGGCGTGGCCGGGCTCGGCGCCGCCCATCAACAGGCCAATCCTCTCGAAGGTGGCTTCGGCGATCGGCAGCGGCGCGGACAATTCGCCGTTGTGCATGACCGCGATCGCGTCCGACAGCTCGAACAATTCGTCGAGGTCCTGGCTGATGACCAGAACCGCCGAGCCGCTGCGGGCAAGCTCGATCAGCGCCTGGCGGATATGGGCGGCGGCACCGGCGTCGACGCCCCAGGTCGGCTGGTTGACGACCATCACGCTCGGCTTGCGGTCGAGCTCGCGGCCGACGATGAACTTCTGCAGATTGCCGCCGGACAGCGCCGCGGCCTCCGGATCGGGAGCGCTCTTGCGCACGTCCATCGCGGCAATGATGCGCTGGGCGGCGCTGTAGACGGAAGCGTTCCTGACCATGCCGCCGGAGCCGACGAAGGACTTGCCGTCGGTGGCATGGCGCGACAGCAAAAGGTTCTCCGACAGCTTCATCCGCGGCGCCGCGCCGTGACCGAGCCGTTCCTCCGGCACGAAGGCGGCGCCCATCAGCCGCCGGCCGGTGATCGACACGCCGCCCGCATCCTTGCCGCGGATGCGCACGGAACCGGGATCCTGCTGCAGCACCTCGCCGGAGACGGATTCGAAAAACTCGCCTTGGCCGTTGCCGGCGACACCGGCGATGCCGATCACCTCGCCGGCGCGTACCGAAAGATTGATGTTCTTGAGCGGAATGGCGAACGGCGTCGCCGGCTTGCGGGTAAGCCCGCGGATCTCCAGCAATGCCGGCGCGGTCTCGATGCCCTTGGCCGGCGCGCGCACCACTGCCTTGACCTCATTGCCGACCATCATGCGGGCTAGCGACGCGGCCGTCTCCTGGCGCGGGTTGCAGTGGCCGACGACCTTGCCGTGGCGCAGCACCGTGGCGCGATCGCAGATGCGTTTGACCTCTTCCAGCCGGTGCGAGATGTAAAGGATCGACTTGCCTTCAGCGCGAAGCCGCTCCAGCGTTTCGAACAGCTTGTCGGCTTCCTGAGGCGTCAGCACCGAAGTCGGCTCGTCGAGGATGATGAGTTGGGGCGTCTGTAAGAGGCAACGGATGATCTCGATGCGCTGGCGCTCGCCGACGGAAAGATCGCCGACCAGCGATTCCGGATCGAGCGGCAGGCCGTAGCTGTAGGAGAGCGCCCGCGCCTTCGCGGCAATCGCGCTGATCGGCGAGCCGTCGTTCAGCGAAAGCGCGATGTTCTCGGCCGCCGTCAGCGCCTCGAAAAGCGAGAAATGCTGGAACACCATGCCGATGCCAAGCTTCTTGGCGAGGCCGGGGCTGGTGATCCTGACGGCTTGGCCGTTCCAGAAAATTTCACCCGAATTCGGTTCCAGCGAGCCGAACAGCATCTTCACCAGCGTCGACTTGCCGGCGCCGTTCTCGCCGAGCAGGGCGTGGATCTCGCCCTTCGCGATGTTGAGGTCGATATGGTTGCACGCCGTCAGCGTGCCGAAAATCTTCGTAAGGCCACGAACCTCCAGCAGGTTCGCCCTGTCATGATTTGCACTCACAGTGCCTCCCATCCAGTTACCCGGATATGTTCTGTGTTCCCGCTGGTATCGTATGCGCGGCCGGCTTCGGTCGGAAAGCGGCACGCAACTTGAAAGAGCTTCAAGAATTCCAGCGGAAACTCAAGGGGTAAGATAGGCCTGTTCAGGGCAAGAGGGAAACCAGTAAGCTTGTCGGGGAAACCACTGCCCTGAGGCGCGGCAAGGCGCTGAAAAACAAGGCAGCCGGCTTAGGGGATGAGGATGGTTGTGCTCGTCGTCTTGCGGCCCTCGAGATCGGACTGCGCTTGTGCCGCGTCCTTCAGCGCGTAGCGCTGGTTGATCTTGATCTCGACGGCGCCGCTCAGCACTACCTCGAACAGCGCTTGCGCCGAGGCCACAAGGTCCTCGCGTTTGGCGTTGTAGACGAAGATTGTCGGGCGGGTCGCATAGAGCGAGCCTTTCTGCGCCAGAAGCGACATCGGGAAAGGCGGGATCGGCCCGGACGACTGGCCGAAGCTGACAAACATGCCAAGCGGCCTCAGGCAGTCGAGCGAAGCGGGAAAAGTGTCGTTGCCGACGGAATCATAGACGACGTCGCACTTTTTGCCGCCGGTGATGGCGGCGACGCCGGCGACGAAATCCTGCTCCTTGTAATTGATGACATGGTCGAAGCCATGTGCCTTGGCGAGCTCGACCTTGTCGACGGAGCTTGCCGTGCCGATCACCGTCGCGCCGAGATGCTTTGCCCATTGGCCCAGGATCAGGCCGACACCGCCGGCCGCGGCATGGTAGAGGATCGTGTCGCCCGCCTTCACCTTAAAGGTGCGGCGCAGCAGATATTCGGCCGTCATGCCTTTCAGCATCATGGCCGCCGCCTGCTCGTCGCTGATGCCGTTCGGCACCTTTACCACGCGGTCGGCGGCGATCACGCGTTCTTCCGAATAGCCGCCGACATTGACTGCATAGGCGATGCGATCGCCGGGCTGCAGCCAGTCGACGCCGGCGCCAACGGCCAGCACCACGCCCGCCGCCTCGCCGCCCGGGACCAGCGGAAAGCCGCCGGGCGGCGGGTAGAGGCCCGAGCGATGGTAGATGTCGATGAAGTTGAGCCCGATCGCGGTATGCCTGATCAGAATCTGCCCGGCGCCCGGCTGGCCGGGATCTGCTTCCTCATAGGTCAGGACCTCGGGGCCGCCATGGGCATGAATGCGGATCGCTTTGGACATTGCTCAACTTTCTCGGAAAAGGACGGAAGCCGGATCTAGAGTCAGGATTTCCTGGCGCCAAGATTGGGAAACATCTGCATAATGCCCCCGATGCAGGCGAGATAGAGCCCGGTCACCGTAATGCCGGCCTTGGTGAAGATGCTGACCTGCTCGCTCAGAACTCCGATCTTGTCATAGAACGAGGCAAGTGCGGCCTGTGCCAATGCAAGCGCGCCGAAGGCGCACCATAACAGCGTCATGCCGAGATTGATCGGCCTGAGCCGCACCACCCGTACCGGGTGGATGAAGTTGATCGGCAGGAAGGTGAGAATACCGGCGACCACGACCACGGCGAATGAAACCCACTGCCCCGGCTCGATGACAAAGAGCGTGAACACCACCATGTTCCAGACGACCGGGAACCCCTTGAAGAAATTCTCCTTCGTCTTCATGCCGGTGTCGGCGTAGTAGATCGCGCTGGAGACGACGATGATCGCCGCCGACAGGAACGACAGGTTCTCGCCCATCAAGCCGCGCTGGTAGAGCGCGAACGCCGGAATAAGCACGTAGGTCACGTAGTCGATGATGTTGTCGAGCAGCTCGCCCGACCATGTCGGCAGGATCTCCTTGACTTCGAGCTTCCTGGCGATCGGGCCGTCGATGCCGTCGACGAAGAGCGCCAGCCCCAGCCACCAGAACATTGCCGTCCAGCGTCCCTCGCTCGCCGCCACCAGCGACAGGAAGGCGAGGAACGAGCCGGACGCAGTCAGCAGGTGCACGGAAAAAGCCCGCGCCTGCGGCCACGTCACTTTCTTCTTCGGCCGCGGAATCCGCTCCGCGATTTTCTTGGCCGCATTCCGGGCCGCTGTGTTCTTGCTCACGGGCCTCGCCAATCCAGCTTGCATATCTCGGCCGAACGGCCGGCGAAATTCCAATTGCGGCCGAAGGCGCGCATCTTGCTCTTGTCCGACTTCGCCACGATGATTTCCGGTGCGATCCAGTATTCGGAATTGGTAATGACGGTGTCTTTGTCGCGGTCCTTGCCGGGTATCGGCGTCACCGCGCCGTCGATAATCCGCGGTATCTGGAAAAGGCGCGTCCTATCACGCGTCTCATAGGTGATCGGCACCTGTTCCACGCCAAGGAAGTTTCCAACAAGAATCGACAGTAGCGAAGTGGTCCCGCCCGCCTTCCCGGTGAAGATTTTTGTCAGGGCCTTCACGGCATAGATGGAGGCGCGCTTGTCGATGAACAGGCCGGCGCTCCAGTTGCCGCGGCTCATATAGCCCGGGATTTCCATGACCAGACCAACATTAAGGCCGGAAAGATCGACCTCGCCGAAATGGCCGGCGTCGATGCGGAACCCGGCCCACGTCTGGCAATAGCCTTCGGTCGGCGGATGGCTGCCGAGCGACAGAACGCAGGGGCAGAAAACCGTGCAATTGCAGGAGAGTACCAGCTCTCCCTTCATCGCCCAGCTCTGATCGGCCATCGAAATCTCCCTCACGCGGAAACTAATAGCAGGGCGGCGGCCCACACAAGCAGTATCGCACCGGAAACCCGACTGGCCACCCTGCCCGCGGTCTGTTTCTCGATCAAAGCGAACAGGCCGATCAGCGCCGTCCAGAAGATGTTCATCGCGCCCACGGCGAACATGACCAGCATCAGCGCCCAGCAACAGCCGAGACACCAGATGCCCTGCTCCACTCCCAGGCGAAAGACACGCCCCGGCTTCGCGCTCCAGTTGGCGAACAGGATCGAGAACGGGTTGCGGCACCTCTTGAGGCACGCCTGCTTCAAGCCGCTGAACTGATAGAGGCCGGCAATCGCCAAGGCGGCGGCCCCGGCAACCCCGACGACAGGATCGAGCACCTGTCCCGCGGCGACAAAGCCATAGATTATGAGCGTCAGCGCGGCGAACGCCACTGAGGCGGCAAGCCAAGTCGCGAGAAATCCCATCACCAGAACCAGCGGATGGGCGACGGGCTCTCCCTTGATCCGAGCGGTATCGGCAATCTCGCAATAGGTGCGGATCATCGGCGCCGCCGAAGGCAGCATCGTCGCCACCGCCATTATGAACCACATCAGGACGAGCGCCGACGCCGCCAACGAGCCTGAAAGCGGCGCCGGCGCAAGGCACAAAGCGAAGAACCGGTCGAGGAAATCCGGCAGCGGCAATGGCGGCAGGTTCTTCAGCAGCGCATCGCCCGGAGCGCCGCCGGCAACGCGGCTTTCGGCGCCGCGAATAGCCATGGCAGCGAGGATCCACCAGGCAAGCACGACGCCCGCACCGATAGTGAGCATCACGGCAAGGCGGGGGCTGCGCGCCAGTCCCGCCGTGGCGCGGCCGGCGCGGTCGAGATGGCGGAAATCGTGCTCCTGGGCGCTCATGCCAATCGAATGGGCCGAATCGCCGCGTTGATCAAGTCCGCCGATCTGCCCTATACCGCATGCAGGCCGACGGGCCGCCATCAACATGGAAGCCTGGCGTGGAGCAGAGTGACAAAGCCCGCATATTGATCGCCGGCAGCGGCCCGGCCGGCCTGATCGCCGCACTCGGCTTTGCCGAGGCAGGCTTTGCCGTGACGTTGGCTGGCCCCGAGGCCGCCGGCGGCGATGGCCGCACCACCGCCCTTATGAACCCTGCTCTCAAGGTGCTCGACCGGCTGGGTGTGCTGGACGAACTCAGACCGCAGGCGGCGCCGCTGAAAATGATGCGCATCGTCGACGCAACGCGCCGGCTGATCCGCAGCCCGACCGTCACCTTCCGCGCCAGCGAAATCGGCGAGGAGCAGTTCGGGCTCAACCTGCCGAACAAAATCCTGATCCCGGTGCTTGCCAAGAAGGTCGCCGCAAATCCCGGCATTGAGTGGCGAAAGTCGATGGTCGATGCCTGGCGGCTCGACGCCGACCACGCACATGCGAGCCTCGCCGATGGCAGTGAGGTCTCGGCATCGCTGGCGGTTGCCGCCGACGGGCGCCTGTCGCCGGCGCGCGAGGCCGCCGGCATCAGGGCCTCCGCCCGACCCTATCCTCAGTCGGCGCTCGTTCTCAATTTCAGCCATCGCAGCGAGCATGGCTTCATCTCAACTGAATTCCATACCGAGACCGGGCCGTTCACGCAGGTGCCGCTGCCGGGCAAGCGCTCCAGTCTCGTCTGGGTGGTGAAGCCGGAAACGGCACAGGAACTGGCCGCGCTCGACGATGCCATGCTGTCTGTTCGGGTCGAAGAGCAAATGCAGTCCATGCTCGGCCGGGTCTCGGTCGAGCCCGGCCGCCAAGTCTACCCGCTTTCGGCGGCCTCGCCTGGTCGGTTCGCGCAAAACCGTGTGGCGCTTGTCGGCGAGGCTGCTCATGTCTTCCCGCCGATCGGGGCACAAGGCCTCAATCTCGGCATCAGGGATATCGACGATCTAATTGGAATCGCCAGCGAAAATCGCGACGATCCCGGGTCGAGGCTGAGCCTTGCCGCCTACGACACGCGGCGCCGTCCGGACATCCTGGCGCGCAGCAGTGCGGTGAACTTGCTCAACATGTCACTGCTGTCCGACATGCTCCCGGCGCAGCTTGCGCGCAGCGCCGGCCTCAACGTGCTGGGCAGCTTCGCGCCGCTGCGCGCCTTCTTCATGCGCGAAGGCCTGCGGCCGGGAAGCGGTTTTCGGGCGCTCGCCGGCGGCTTCAGGAAACAGGCCGCGCGCTGAGGCACATTTGCAAACTACCGCTTTCGGCCGAGCATTGCGCCTGCCGATAGGTAGCTTGGTGGCCAGGGCGTCGGTAAAGCATTGCATTGGAGCAACGTCTGCGCCAAATCGTACCAAGCCGAAAGTCGGGGTCGATTTTTGAGCGCGTGACGTGTAGATTCAAGACCTTAGGCGCCCTGTGCGCGCAAGCCGCTGCGGCGCCTCGGGACCGAAGTGGTGAGTGCGATGAAGACGGCCAAATTCGCGATCGGACAAGTTGTTCGCCACCGGCTGTTTCCGTTCCGTGGCGTGATCTTCGACGTCGATCCGCAATTCGCCAACACCGAAGAATGGTATGAAGCGATCCCGGCGGACATGCGTCCAAGCAAGGACCAGCCTTTCTATCACCTTCTCGCCGAGAACTCCGAGACAGAGTACATCGCTTATGTATCCGAGCAGAACCTGCTCGAGGACCGGTCGGGCGAGCCGGTGCGCCACCCGCAGATCGGCGAGATGTTCGACAAGCTGCCCGACGGGCGCTACGAGCCGAAAGGTCACTCGAAACACTGACGGCTGGACAAGCGACAACAAAAAAGCGGGGCGCCTGCCCCGCTTCTTGCATGCTTGAGAAACGCTCCAACAATCAGTTGGCGGTCTTCGCCTTGTCCTGCTCTTCCTTAAGCTTCTTGGCGAAGTCCTGGTTGTTCTTGGCGACGAAGTCCTGCAGCTTCTTTTGGCGGTCCTCGATGTCCGACTGCTGCAGCGGCGGGCCGTCATAGGCGCCGCTAAAGCCCGTCAGCGCAACCTTGATCGGGTTCGGCTGGTTCTGGAAATTGACCGAGGTGAGCGTAATCTGCTGGCCCTTCTTGAAGGACGCGACAAGCTGGTCGGTCAGCGGCACTTCGGCCACGCAGCGATCCGGGAAGCAGATCACATAGTCGAGCTTCTGCGCCTTGCCGGAATCGATCTGCAGGCCGATGCCCGGAGGAACGAGACGGCCGGTCGGCACCGTCACCTGGAACACCTTACGGTTCACTTTGCCCTTGAGCTCGATCAGGCTGACGCCGGTGACGAGCTGGCCATTGCCGGCGGTGACGATGTTCTGCACGTTGCAGATGTCGACGTCTTCCTGCTTGGTGCAGGCCTTGAACCAGCCCTGCGGAATCTGCGGCGGCTGCTGGGCGGAAGCGGTGAAAAGCCCGGCGCCCAGAACGCCGACCACGCCTGCGGCCAGCACCGAAAGGCGATACGCGTTGCTCGTCATATGGTGCACTTTCCTCTCAAATGATCCCGGGGACCGGCTTCTTCCTGCCGTGTGGTCCCGCTACCTGTTGCCCAAATGAGGCAACAGCATGACTTCGGAGCGCGTGTTACACTGCCAGCGGCGCCGAATCCAGCCCGGTTTCCGCGTTTTCTTGCCGCTTCTCCTGCCCTGGACGAGCCTCATCGGCGATGCGTCGACTGAACCCAAGCGACCGGCGCGCGCCGATTCAATCGGGGAGCGAAATGCTCTAGGGTGCATGTCGAATCACCAAGCTGCCCGGCAAGGAGACGGTCATGGACCGCGTTCTCGTTCGGCTGATCGCCGCGACCTCGTTTCTGGCCCTCTCGCTGCTTCCGGCTTTGTCGGAACCGAAGCACGGCATCGCCATGCAGGGCGAGCCGGCGCTGCCTGCGGACTATACGCATTTCGACTACGTCAATCCCGATGCGCCGAAGGGCGGCAGCGTCACCTATTGCGTCGTCGGCAGTTTCGACAATCTCAACCCCTTCATCCTGAAGAGCCTGCGCACCACCGCGCGCGGCATGATCGACACGGTCTACGGCAACCTGGTCTTCGAGCCGTTGATGCAGCGCAACTACAACGAGCCCTTCAGCCTCTACGGCCTGCTCGCCGACAGCGCCGACATGGACCCGGGTCGCAAGAGCATCGAGTTCCACCTCGATCCCAAGGCCAAATGGTCGGACGGCCAGCCTGTGACGCCGGAGGACGTGCTGTTCACCTACGATGTCTTCAAGGACAAGGGCCGCCCGCCTTACAGCGATCGCATGAGCATGATTGCCAGGCTGGAGAAGACCGGCGACCACAGCGTGAAGTTCACCTTCAACGAAAAGGCCAATCGCGAATTTCCGCTGATCGTCGCGCTGACGCCGATCATCCCCAAGCACGCCTTCGACAAGGAGACTTTCGACAAGACCACGCTGAAGCCGCTGATCGGCAGCGGCCCCTATACCGTGGACAAGGTGCAGCCTGGGCAGCGCATCGTGTTCAAGCGCAATCCCAATTATTGGGGCAAGGACATCTCATCGAAGCGCGGCTTCGACAATTTCGACCAGATCACCATTGAGTATTTTCTCAATGCCAACGCCAAGACGGAAGCGTTCAAGAAAGGCATCTGCGCCCTCGACGACGAGACCGATCCGGTCAAGCGCGACCGCGATATCGACTTCCCGGCCTTTCGCAAGGGTGATGTGAAGCAGGAATATTTCGACACCGGTATTCCTCCCGTGGTGACGGGCTTCCTGTTCAACACCAGGCTGCCGAAGTTTTCCAATCCGGTCGTGCGGCGCGCCCTCGGCATGCTCTACGACTTCGAATGGGCCAACAAAAACCTGTTCGCCGGCAAGTTCAATCGCACCATGAGCTTCTGGCAGAACTCCGAGCTGTCCGCGCTCGGCCATCCCGCCGACGAGCGGGAGAAGGCGCTGCTTGCCCCCTACCCCGGCCGCGTCCCTGCCGAGGTGATGGACGGCACCTGGCGGCCGCCGGTCACCGACGGCTCCGGCCAGGACCGCAAGGTGCTGCGAGCGGCTTTCGAGCTCCTGAAAAGCGCTGGCTACCACGTAGAGGACGGCCGGATGCTCGACCCTGAAGGCAATCCCTTCGGCTTCGAGATCATGACGTCATCGCAGGACGAGGAGCGGCTTGCGGCTCTCTATCAGCGCACGCTGGAGAAGATCGGCATCGATGTAACCATCCGCGGCCTCGACGGCGATCAAATCCAATCGCGCAAGCAGCGCTTCGACTTCGAGGTGCTGATCGGCACAAGCGGTTTCAACAATTCGCTCTCGCCCGGCAGCGAGCAGGTGGGGCGCTGGGGATCCGTCGCCGCCAAGCAGGAGGGTTCATTCAACCTGGCCGGCGTCGCCGATCCCGCGGTCGACGCGGCGATCAACGCGATGCTGAATGCGCGCACGAAGGAAGACTATGTCGCCGCGGTGCGCGTTCTCGATCGGCTGCTGATATCGGGCAACTACATGGTGCCCATGCAATACAACACGCAGCAGTGGCTGGCTTACTGGAGCTACCTGGAACATCCGCAAAAGACGCCCATATTCGGCTATCAGCTGCCGACATGGTGGCGAAAGCCCAACTGACGCGATCCCCCGCCTGACACCGACCAAGCAAGGAGACGAGCATGAGCGCGGAGAACTCGATCACCATCGATGTGGTGTCGGATGTCGTCTGTCCCTGGTGCTTCATCGGCCAGAAGCGGCTGGACAGGGCGATCGCCGCTGCCGGCGATATCGACGTGCACGTGCGCTGGCGGCCGTTCCAGCTCGATCCGACCATTCCGCAAGGCGGCATGGTTCGCCGCGAATACATGCTGGGCAAATTCGGCAGCGAAGAACGCATCCAGCAGATCCATGCGCGCATTGAGCCGCTCGGCGAGGCGGAAGGGATCCATTTCGCCTTCGGCGCCATCAAGGTCGCTCCCAACACGCTGGACGCCCACCGCGTTATCCGTTGGGCGGGGCCTGCCGGCGAGGACGTGCAGAACCGGTTGGTGCGACGCCTCTTCCAACTGAATTTCGAGGAAGGCGCCAATCTCGGCGACCATGCCGTCCTAACCGAAGCCGCCCGCGAAGCCGGCATGGACGGTTCCGTGGTCGAGACGCTGCTGCCCACGGATGCCGATGTCGAGGCGGTGCGCAACGAGATCGCCACCGCCTCGCGCATGGGCATCACCGGCGTGCCCTGTTTCCTGCTCGAAGGCAAATATGCCGTTATGGGCGCGCAGGACGCCGACACGCTGGCCGATGCTATCCGCCAGGTCGCTGCGGCCAAGGCGCGCGGTGAGCTCGAAACGGCGGGCTAGACCAAGGTCGCATCACCCCTTCGCTAGCCGACGCGGAAGCCCGTGATGACTGCTGAGAGAGATTCCCGCGGTCTACGGTGGTTGATTCGAGGTAACCCCAGGTCTCCTGAAGGGACTTTTCGAGCCCTTCAACCATGGACCGGCCGCGCATCGGGCTGAATATTCCTTCACAAAACCGTGTTTTTGGCTTCCCCTGGGGAAAGTCCTTTCCAGCCGAAACTCTGTTCCCAACCGGCTGAACCAAAACACGAATTCCCCTCCGATAGATATCAGCCGGCAAAGCTTTTCTGTTGCGTTCATGCCACGGCCGGTAACCCTGTTCCCATTCGGAGGAAGAAAATTAATGGAAAATGATCAATTGGTGTTACCATGTGTAACAAAACAGGAAAGGTTCGGGCGGGATCGTGATTCGGGTCGGTAGACCGCGACGTACAGTACCGGAGCAAACATCCAGCGAGGCGGCAAGGCCCTCGCCCCTGACGCCGGTATCGTCGATGCGCACATTCTGGGGGCTGATGCGAGCCTACTGGTTCTCCGACCGGTGGAAGGAAGCCTGGACCCTCACCCTCGTCATCGCGCTGCTGACAGCGCTCTCCAGCAAGGCCGGCGTGTGGTTTGCCATGGCATCGGGCGAGCTGGTGAATTCGATAGCCTTCTTCCACGACGCCGCCAATATCAATCCGCTCCAGACGCTTCTGACCAATGCCGGTATTTTGGTGCTGTTGGTCGTGCTCAAGGACGCCGGCTTCACCGGAGTGCGCAATCTCGTTTCCGCAACCTTGCATCGCAAATGGCGGGGCTGGCTGAACAGCCAATTCAACCGGGCGCTGCTCGACGGCAACCATACCCATTTCCATGCCCAGCATGGCTCGGTTGCCGGCGGTATCGTCGCTCCCGACAACATCGACCAGCGCATCCAGGAATCGATCAAGGACATGACGGGCGGCGCCATCGGCCTCGCCATGGGCGTGCTGGGCGTGGCGACGTCGCTTTATTTCGTCGGCGAGAATTTGATCGGGGCCTCGGTGGAGGTCAAAGGGCTGGAGTTCCTCGGCAGCTACGGCAGTGCCGTGCTGGCCTTTCTGGCGGTCGCGACCTACGTGCCGCTCAACACCTGGATTGCGGTGAAGCTCGGCGGCCTGCTCGAACGTCTCAACATCCGCATGCAACAGGCCGAAGGCAGTTATCGCAGCGAATTGACGACCTTCCTGCGCCGCAGCTTCCACGTCGCCGCCTCACACGGCGAGGATGTGCAGAAGACGATGCACGACAAGCTCTATGTCGACATCGACAAGACCTGGGGGCGGCTGAACGTCGTCAACACCAGCTACATGTCGTTCGAGCTGATCTACAATTTCATCGGCGCCCGCATCGTTTCCTACGGACCCGGTCTCGTGCCCTTCATTCACAACGGCTTCGATCTCAAGGGCTACATAACCGGCTCTGAAATGGTCGCGCAGCTGATCAGCCAGTGTTCGTGGTTCATCCATGTCATGCCCGCGATCGCCACGCTTAGGGCCAACAGCCAGCGTGTAACCGAGCTCGCCAGCGCCATCGAGAACGTCCAGCAGCCGCAGGAATTCTATCGCCAGACCGGCCGCTCGGACTTCAGCTATGCCACGCAAAATCCCGTCTTCGGCCTGACCATCCAGAAGCTGGAGCTGGCGCATCAGGGCGAGGACGCAACGCCCTTCCTGAGCGCCGCCAACCTGCGCTTCCGCCGCGGCGAGTGGACATTCCTCAAGGGTGAGTCCGGCTGCGGCAAGACCTCGCTGATCAAGGCAATCAATGGTCTGTGGCCCTATGGCCGCGGCACCATCGTGTTCCCGGAAGGGGTGACGAGCTTCTATGCCGCCCAGGAGGTCAAGCTGCAGCAGGTCTCGCTGAAGCAGCTCGTCTGTCTGCCGGGTTCGGAAAACGATCACACCGACGTGCTGGTGGCGGCCGCCCTGCACAAGGCCGGGCTCGGCGAATTCATCGGCCACCTGGCCGATGAGAGCCGCGAAGGCAAGCTCTGGGATCAGGTCCTGTCGGGCGGGCAGAAGCAGAAGCTGGTGGTAGCCCGCATCATCCTGCAGCAGCCGGGACTGCTCTTCCTCGACGAAGCGACCGGCGCGCTCGACCCCGAAGGCAAGATCGCCTTCCACGAAGCGATCAAGGTCAATTGCCCCGATGTAACCGTGATCAGCGTGATGCACGAGGCCGTTCCGCCGCGGTCGCTTTCCGGAGAGGAATTCTATCATAGCGTCGTGGCGATCTCCGATGGCGTCGCGACCAAGAAGCCGCTCGCTCCCGCTCTGCCGCGCGAGCTCACGACGATCCTCGCCCAGCCCCGGCCGGCCGAGGACAAATGGTTGCGCTTCCGGCGGCTCAAGCAGAAATAGCAATCAGCCCAAGCCCTGGTCCGTCGCCTCGGCAGCGGCCACTGTCGATCACAGTCTCGCGATCCGGCAATGCTTCGCTCATTTTCGGCGCTTTTCGCGATTGACTCGGCAAAACGCGCTCCTATGTTGCGCCCGCTCGCAGATTTGAAACCTACAGCGCCACGCGCCCTTCGGACGCGTAAAGGACGCTGTAGAATCTTAGAATTGCGCATGATCCTTTCCGAAAATCGGAGCCGATTTTTTGGGGGAGTCATGCGCTACCCCGCGAACAGAAAGGTCAAACCCGCCATGCCTGGCGACAGTCACAGTCGAACGCAACCGCCGTCCGCCTTGACGTGACCTGACGGCTCACGTCCTGCCGGACGGCAAGGAGTGAGCCATGAATGAATTCGCATCCGTATTGGACGACGAAGCGGTCGCCGTTGCCCGCGTTCTTGCCAATGACCACGCCGCCGACGTCGTCGAAGCCCTCAACCGCGAGCCTCGCGAGACCGCCATCGAGCTGCTCTGCGCGGTGCCGTTCGAGCGGCTGGTCGAAATCTTCGACCAGCCGGAGCTCGAAAGCGCGCCGGAACTCGCAGCAGCGCTGCCGCGCGCTAAAGCAGGCAAGCTGCTCACCGCCATGTCGGTCGACCGCGCAGCCGACATCCTGCGCGAGCTCGATGAGCCACCGCGCTCGGAACTGCTTGGCGCGCTTGCCCCACCGCTGCGCGCGACGCTGCTTTCGATTCTCGGTTATCCCGAAGGCAGCGCCGCCTCGATCATGACGACCGAGTTCGTCAGCGTGCCTTCGGACTGGACCGTCGGCCGCACGCTCGACCACATCCGCAAAGTCGAGCGCACGCGCGAGACCGTCTATGCGATTTACATCACCGACAAGGAGACGCAGCTCCTGCTGCGGGCGACGGGCTTGCGCCGGCTGATCACCGGCGAGCCTCTGGACTCGATCCTGTCGGTGGCGCCGGATCGCATGCCGGTCACGGTCACGCCGCTGACCGATCGCGAAACGCTGGCGCAGACGATCTCCAAATACGATCTGCTCGCCCTGCCGGTTGTGGATCACGGCAAGATCCTCGGCATCGTCACCATCGACGACATCATCGACACCATGGTCGAGGAAACGACCGAAGACGTTCATCGTTTCGGCGGCATGGAGGCGCTGGACGAGCCCTATATGAAGATGGGCTTTCTCGCCATCATCCAGAAGCGGGCCGGCTGGCTATGCGCACTGTTCCTCAGCGAGATGCTCACGGCGAACGCCATGCAGAGCTACGAGGGCGAGTTGGAGAAGGCGATCGTGCTCACCCTCTTCATCCCGCTGATCATGAGCTCGGGCGGCAATTCCGGCTCGCAGGCGACCTCGCTCGTCATCCGCGCGCTGGCACTGCGCGAGATCGGCCTTCGCGACTGGTGGCGTGTCGCCTTGCGCGAGCTGCCGACCGGTTTGGTGCTCGGCTCGATCCTCGGCATAGTCGGCATCTGCCGCATCGCGCTCTGGCAGTATTTCGGCTTCTACGACTATGGCCCGCATTGGATGCTGATCGCGGCAACGGTTGGCGCGGCGCTGGTCGGCATCGTGACCTTCGGCTCGCTGTCGGGATCGATGCTGCCTTTCGCGCTGAAGCGCATCGGCTTCGATCCGGCAAGCGCCTCGGCACCGTTCGTCGCCACGCTGGTCGATGTCACCGGGCTGGTGATCTATTTCTCGGTGTCTCTGGTGATCCTGCGCGGCACGCTCCTCTAGCCAAGAAGCTTCGCGCCGCCGGCATGGCCGGCAGCGCCTTCCCGGCTTGGCTTCAAACCCGCTCCCCGTTCTTCACGCGATAGGTCGGCTTGTACATGGTGACCAGCTCCTCCGCCGCTGTCGGGTGGACGGCCATGGTGCGGTCGAAATCGTCCTTGCTCAGCCCCGCCTTCAGCGGAATGCCGAGCAGCTGCGCCATCTCGCCGGCGTCCGGTCCCAGGATATGGGCGCCGAGCACTTTCCGCGACGCGCCGTCGACCACCAGCTTCATCAGCATCTTTTCGTCACGGCCCGACAGCGTGTGCCGCATGGGACGGAAAGACGCGCGATAGATCTCGATGTCGGGGAAGCGCTTGACGGCCTCGTCCTCGGATAGGCCAACGGTGCCGATCTCGGGCTGCGAAAACACGGCCGTCGGAATGGTATCATGGTCTGGCGCTGTCGGATTGCCTTTGAAGGCTGTCTCGATGAAACACATCGCTTCGTGGATGGCCACCGGCGTCAGTTGCACGCGGTGGGTGACGTCGCCGATCGCCCAGATATTGTCGATGCTGGTGCGGGAAAATTCATCGACGATGATCGCGCCGGTCTTGCCGAGCTCCATGCCGATGCCTTCGAGTCCCATATTCTCCGTGTTCGGGATGCGGCCGATCGCCAGCATGACCTGGTCGACGGTCAGCGTCTGGCCACTGGAGAGCAGCACGTCCAGTCTGCCCTCAGCGGTCTTGCGCACCCATTCCGAGATCGAACGGCAGAGGATCCTGATCCCCTTCTTCTCCATTGTCTCGTGCAGCGAGCGGCGAAGGTCCATATCGAAGCGCGAAAGAATTTCTTGGCCACGGTAGACCAGCGTGGTGTCGACGCCCAGTCCATGAAAGATGTTGGCGAATTCGACGGCGATATAGCCGCCGCCCTCGATCATGATCGCCTTCGGCAATTCCTTGAGATCGAAGGCTTCGTTGGAGAAGATGCAATATTCGTGGCCGGAAAGCGCCGGGTGCGGAGCCGGACGGCCGCCCGTGGCGATCAGGATCTGGTCGGCGCTGACGGTGCGGTCTTCGGCAGTGAGATAGACGGAATGCGGATCGACCAGCACGGCGCGCGAGTGGAAGGCCTCGCCGCCCGCACCTTCGACATTCCTCTTGTAGATCGCCTCCAGCCTGGCGATCTCCTTGTCCTTGTTGGCGACCAGCGTCGGCCAGTCGAAGCTTGCCTCGGGCACCATCCAGCCATAGCCGGCGGCATCGGCGAAATGTTCGGGGAATTGCGAGGCATAGACATAAAGTTTCTTCGGCACGCAGCCGCGGATGACGCAAGTACCGCCATAGCGATACTCCTCGGCAATGGCGACGCGCTTGCCGAGCGAGGCAGCCACACGGGCCGCCCTCACCCCGCCGGAGCCGCCGCCGATGACGAAGAGATCATAGTCGTAACCGGCCATCGAAAGGACTCCTGCGCAATGGAAGTGTGTCACAGGTAGGCGGACAGCAGGCAAAAGAAAAGCCCGGAAATCCGGGCTCTTCTGGTCAAGTCGGCCGTCGGCCGCTTGAAACGGATCAGTTCTGCGAATTGTCGGCAGGAGCCGAGTTGTCGGCAGGAGCCTGGTCGTCTGCAGGCGCCGAATTATCGGCAGGAGCGGAGCCGTCGGCAGGAGCGGTCGCATCCTTCGCAGGCTTGGCCGGAGCCGCGGCCTTTGCGGCGGCGGCGAGCGTTTCGCCGACCTGCTGGGCGAGGTCGCGGGCGACCCCGTTCTGCCAAATGTCGGCCGCCTTCACCAGGTCGCGCGTGACCGCCGGGCCGCTGTCGAGCAGCTTCTTGCCGGCTTCCGAGCTGTAGAAAGTGGCGATATCGTTGAGGTCCTTTTCGGAAAACACCTTGGCGTAGGCGAGCGCCGCCTCCTTCTCCAGGTCGGCGCGGCGCGCCGCCAAGCCCATGGCCTTTTCGGTGACCGTCTTGCCGATCAGTTCCTGCATGTCGGGGTTCTTCTGGATCAGCTGGTTCTCAAGCGCGGCCGCCGCCTGCGGCAGGATATTGTCGAACGGGTCGGTAGCGTGGATAGCCGCAACTGCGGCCCGTGCGGCCTTCAGATGCGATTCGCTGATATCCTGCGAAAACGCCGGCGAGGACAGCGCAAGCACCGCTGAGGCCGCCAGAATGGTCGAAAAGCGGCGAACCCGTTTATGCAACATCATGGTCGATAGAACTCCCTGGTTTTCGGGCGGCATGGACGGTTTGGATGCCGTCGCCGCCGGCGATGACGGCGGTTGACACCAGCCCGATGAATAGACCGTGCTCGACGACGCCTGGAATGGCGAAGAGAGCATTCGAAAGCGCTCTTGTATCCGGAATGCGGCCAAAAGATGCATCGAGGATAAAGTGGCCGCCGTCTGTAACAAATGGCTGCTCCCCCGTCATCCTCAATGTCACGGGGCCGGCAAGGCCGAGGCTTGCCGCCGCCGCGCCGACCGCGATCTCGGTGGCGCGCAGGCCGAACTTGTTGACCTCGATCGGCAGCGGGAAACGGCCGAGCGTCTCGACCATCTTGGACTGGTCGGCAATCACGATCATGCGCTGCGACGCCGCCGCGACGATCTTCTCGCGCAGCAGCGCCCCGCCGCCGCCCTTGATCAACGTCAGCGCGGGATCGATCTCGTCGGCGCCGTCGATGGTGAGGTCGAGCTCCGGCGTTTCCTCGAGCGTCGACAGCGGCACGCCAAGCTCGCGGCAGAGTGCCGCGGTGCGCTCGGATGTGGGCACGCCGATGACGCTGAGGCCGGTCGCGACCTTTTCGGCGAGCAGCCGGACGAACTCGTCGGCGGTCGTGCCCGTGCCGATGCCGAGCCGCATGCCGCTGCTGACATGGGCGAGCGCTGCACGCGCGGCCTCGACCTTCATCTGCCTTGCGTCCATGCCGCTCCTGTCCCCGGTTTCCATGGTTTGGCGCGCCTCCTAGCATTTTTGCCTGTCCCGTCAAAGGCTCTGCCTGTGGACCGATGGAGGCGGCTTGCTTGACCACCGCCCAGCTTGTATCGGCTGCGGAACCTCAATTACTCAGGACTGGCCATGACCCGACCGATCATCGTGTTCGACCTCGACGGGACGCTCATCGACACTGCGCCGGATCTGCTCGACAGCCTCAACCACAGCCTGGCGGCCGCGGAGCTTGCCGCGGTCGACCAAGCCGGCTTCAAGCGCTACGTCGGCCACGGCGGCCGCGTGATGATCGAACGCGCGCATGCGGCGCAAAACAAGGCGCTGATGGCGGAAGAGCACGACCGGCTGCTGAAGCTTTTCCTGGACCACTACACGATCAACATCCCAGGCAAGTCCCGCCCCTATCCCGGCGTGGTCGCGGCTCTCGACCACTTCCAGGCCGCCGGTTATCTGATGGCGGTTTGCACCAACAAGTATGAAGCGAATTCGGCGACGCTGATCGGCGCGCTCGGTCTCGACAAATACTTTGCCGCGATCTGCGGCCAGGACACTTTTGCCTTCCGCAAACCCGACCCGCGCCATCTGACCGAAACCATCAAACTGGCTGGCGGCGATCCGCACAACGCCCTGATGGTCGGCGATTCGCGGACCGACATCGACACCGCCAAGGCGGCCGGTATTCCGGTGGTGGCTGTCGATTTCGGCTATACGGATCGTCATGTGCGCGAGTTCGAACCGACGTTGGTGATCTCGCATTTCGACACGCTGACGCCGGAATTGGCCCAGCGTCTGATCGCGGCGGCGCGCTGAGCGCCTGCCCAGATCGAGCCGGCAGGAACCCGAAATCGGTCCGCAGGATAACGTCGGCACATTGCCTTGACTTCGCGCACCCGCCTCCCTTATATCGCGGCTCGCTTCGGCCTTCGGGCAACGAGCGGGCGATTAGCTCAGCGGGAGAGCACACCCTTCACACGGGTGGGGTCGCAGGTTCAATCCCTGCATCGCCCACCATCCAACTTACCGAAAGTTGGATGATCCGGCCGCGATGAACCTCTTCGATTTCGTGCAGCGGGGCAGCTCGCGTCCGGGAGGCCGCTTAGATCAGGCCTCGGCGCACATTCAAATGCGTTACTCCCGTCACCAGAATGGCGCCGGTCATGAAGTAGAGCGTGGCTATGATGTTGCCCTGTTGGAAATGCAGCCCGGCAAACAGCAGGGCCATAACCACGGCAAGAAATGCGATTACACGCGAGAAGTTATCGGGCATGGGGCAGCGAACCTATGCAAATAGGATGATGGCCGCCCTCAATCAGCCGCGCGCTCCATAGATCGGTTTTCGATTTTCCGCAATTGCCTTTTGAAGCACTGCCGCAATATGGTGCCTGCTGCGGCGGGTGCCGACAACCGGGCCGCTGCCCTTGTCGCCGACATTTCGTTCGAAGGCGCTGAGTTCGTCGGTCGGGGTCGTCGGACTGGTCCATGCAGGGCGGCGGCAAGCCGCTGCTGGACAGGCGACGCTTCTGTGATCGCCTTCACATACGCCGCGGAGGCCTCGCGCACAGATATCGCACCGGGTGGCACTGATGCATGGGCTCCAACGGCCTCCGGACCTGAAAGCTCGGCAGGGAGTTTCGATCACCTAGCCATTTTCAGATTTGCTGTTCGCGCGCGTCGGTCACCTCCCGCCACGCGCGCGAACGGCGTTTCGTAGTTCGGTCCGCGTCCGCCAGCGCGCTCCGGTTTCCCGCTGCAAGGGACAGTTGCCGGACAATTTGAGTGCCGGCAGCGCACGTTTGGCGCCCGATCTACAAAGGCCGTCGTGTGTTGCCGCAATCGCACGAAAGGAGACAGGCCTTGATCGGGCATGCACTTGTCATACAATTTCCGCTCAACGAGAGGCGGAACCGCATCATGTCCACAGCCAGCACAGACGACAGGAGCACCCTGCCGCGTCTGGCGCGGATCGATCCGCGCCAGTTCGATTTGCTGTTCGGCGGCTGCAAGGTCGAACGTTATGCCGCCGGTCAGCACCTGTTCGTCCAGGAGGACGCATCCGACCGCATCTACGGCGTGATGAGCGGCACGGTCGAGATTTCGCTCTATTCACCGGGCGGGCAGAAGCTGGTGGCCAATATCGAGCTGTCGCGCAGCCTGATCGGCGAGATCGGCGCGCTCGACGGACGCCCGCGCACGGCAACCGCCATCTGTCTCACCGCATGCGAGCTGGTTTCCCTCAGTCGCGCGCAACTATTTGATCGCATTGAAAAAAATCCACCGCTGGCGCGCGCCATGATCGAGCTGTTGTGCACGCGGCTGCGCTGGGTCAGCGGCGAACTCGGCGACCAGGCCTTCTTCGGCATCGAGGCCCGGCTGGCGAAACGGCTGGTGTTCCTCAGCGGCGTCATGGCCGACCCCGCCGGCTGGATCCCGATTTCGCAATCGGAACTCGGCGAATTCCTCGGCGCGACGCGCGAGTCGGTCAACAAGACGCTCAACGACTGGCGCAACCGGCACATGATCGACATCAAACGCGGCGGGCTGCGCATCACCAATGCCGCCGCGCTGAACCACATCGCCGCTTCGCAGGACGACGACTGAACGATTCTGACCCGAATCAGAGCCGCGAAATCAGGTAGCGCAGCGCGGACCGGCTCGGCATGAAGAAGTAGCCGCCGCCTTTCGTGGTGACGAATTGCGGCATGTCCCTGAGCACCGTCACCTTTTCCCAGGACGGAATCGAGAACCGGCCGCCGCCGTCGCGCGCGCCGATCGTCGGATCCTTTTCACCGACAAGGCCTTGGAACGAGCTCGACGAGACCCACGTCTGCTGAATGAACTCGTATTGGCGTTCGATGTCGGCGTTGAGGCACATGAAGAGAAGCCCCTTCTCGACCTTCCCGCTGCGGTCCTTCTTCTCATAGGTGCGGCCGACGCGCAGGATGCGGTGGCGCTTGCCGATCCTGATCTGCGTCTCGCGATCCTCGCCAAGCGAGTCGCGCGGATTGGAACGGCGTATATGGGAGCCGAGCGGACAGCGATGCCCCTGCGGGTCCTCGGCGCCGAGCCCGAAGTCGTTGTCGACGCCACGACCCGGGCGGCCATCGGGGTTGCGCACCAGCGAACTGCCGTCCTGCCAGCGGCCGAGCATCTTGGCCGCGACCCAGCGCGGCGTGATGGCGTTGTCGCCGGTCTCGCGCGCAGCCCGCGCGGCGGCATGCTTGCAGTAGTCATCGAACAACTCGACATGCTGCTCGAACTGGCGCACGACCAGGAACGAGCCGTTGCGGCCGAAATCGCGCGGCGGCGGGGGCTGACCGGGGATCTGCCGGTTGCGCCGCACCTGAGACAGGATGCCGGTCCGATCCTGTGCTGCCCGGACGGAGGGCGAGGCTGGATAGAACCCATGCTCGTCGCGATAGCCGAACAGGAACTCGCCCGGCGCGACCAGGTGCATCGGCGCGGCACCCTTGCTGGCGCGCGACGTACCCCTGACGATCGGCTGCGAGACGCCGTCGGCAAAGCCGAAATGCTCGTAGGCGCGGGCGCGCTCCGGCTTGCCG
The DNA here is from genome assembly GCF_029625765.1 of Mesorhizobium sp. WSM4983. Classification (NCBI taxonomy): domain Bacteria; kingdom Pseudomonadati; phylum Pseudomonadota; class Alphaproteobacteria; order Hyphomicrobiales; family Phyllobacteriaceae; genus Mesorhizobium; species Mesorhizobium sp. WSM4983. The sequence goes on from NZ_JARTVM010000001.1 coordinate 142,380, forward strand.
TGGTTGCCGCCATGTTGCGTTGTCCCACCGTCCTTCTTTGGCTCGCGGTTCACGACAAGCGGCAATTCGGCAACGATCTTCATCCCTGCGCCTGTCGTCCTTCGCTTCGCGGCCGCAACCTCCCCCTTCAGTACCGCCGGCTCCGCGGCGTAGCAGATGACGACTGCGTCGACCGGCGCCGTGGCCGAACCCCACTGCCATTTGTCAGGCGCATCGGGGCCGGTGTCGTCGAGGATGCGGCTGCGCTCTGGATTGCCCATGCCGTGGCGAAAGGCAGCTGGGAATGTGTCGAGCGGATCGTCGTCGACGCCGCCCTTCAGCCCGAGACGGCGCAAACCGTCGGGACCGAACGCCACCGTCATGGCGCGTCCGGCCGGCACGCCGTCGCCGAAACTGGTCTTGTCGATGACGAAGTCCAGCCACGCTCTCCGTTGCATCGCCGGCAGTTCTTCCGGCACCCGGATCGCCAGCATATGCGCGTGGCCAAGCGCGCCGAACGGGCCGAAGAAAATGGATTGGATCTCGCCGGCTTCCAGTTCTTCCGCGGGCGAAGGCGCCGGTTCACGGCCGACGGTTGCAGCCGGCCTTGCCTGCGGCCGCTGCAGCGAGCCGAACAGGCTCACCCAGTTCCGGGCCTCGCTGCCGGTGGCGGAAGCAATGCCGCGCCGGATCCTGGAGTTGATACGGATGCGAGTGGTGTTGAGATGCGGATAGGCAGAGTACCAGAACAGCGTCGGCACCTGCTGACGCCGCGCCCAGCGCTTGAAGCGGTCCCCGTCGCGCGCGCCGTCGAGGAAGAGCCAACGCGTGCGCGGGTAGCCTTCCGTGTTGCTCCATACGCCGGTCAGGCCCTCGGAGGCCTTGGCGATGAAGTCCTCGAGATAGCTTTCCCAGCTGCCGCCATAGTTGGAGAAGAACATCAGCTTGTCGGTGCCCGGCAGCAGCACCCAGCGGGCGAAGTGAATGGTGTTTATGGTGGCGAGGAACCCCGGCTTGAACACCTTCTGCGCCGATATCGAGATCAGGTAGAAGGAAAGCCTTAGCGCCAGCCGCCGCAAGGTGCCGGCCTTCATCGTCGATATCGCGGTGAGATGGTTTTGCGCGCAGTGGTCCTCATTGGCGAGTATCCTGTCCAGCGCGCCGAGATCGATCGGCGTGTTCTGCGGCCGGTCCTTGTCCTCGAGGCGCCGCAGGCTGAGGAAGCACAAGCCGATGAACAGCAGGGCTATCGCGAGCAGCCCCAGCACCGCCAGCAGAAGCGCGGTGCCGGCAATTGCGACGTTGGTGAAGGTGACACCGTGCGGATTGCCGAACACGAGCACATAGGTCATGCGCCAGCAGGCAAGGATGACGATCGCGACGGTGGCGAGCACAGCCGGCGCAAGCAGCGTCGTCGTCAAGGCTCGCCACCAGCGGCCCGGAGGCCGCTCCAGCAGGCTCTCAGCCGGCTCGAAGGCCCAGCCGAACTGTCCTAGCGACTGGGCATGCCGGCGCGCCTCGGTGAGCACAGCAAGGGCGTTGCCAGTACCCGCGCGCGGCTTTTCGACGATCTCGCGCACGCTGTCGGCGAGCTCTGCCTCGGCCAGGATGCGGCGCACCGAATGGCCAGGCGTTCCGGAAAAAACCAGCCCTGCCGTGCTGCCGAAGGACGGCGAGATCTCGATGTGATGCTTCTTCAGGAAGTCGTGCAGCGAAGCGTCGTCGGGCAGACCGCATACGGCCCTGAAGATCGGCCGCAGCCGGTGGCCCATGGCCTGCGTGATGGCACCGATGACATCGTCGGTGCTGCCGTCGCCGGAGATTTCGAGTACGAGCGCGCCGGTTTCGAGGTCCGATTTCTCGTCCCTGCCGGTGGCGGCGACAGCCAGACTGGCGAAATGGACCGTGCCGACATTGTCGAGCGCATCGCCCACCTCGTCTATCGCCGGGTTGCCAAGGGCGCCGACCTTGTCGCGCACGGCATCCAGCGGCACCGCACGCCTGATCGGGCAAACCACGGTTACCATCGACTGGTCGACCGTGCGGCAAAGCGGCGAGCGCTCGAAATCGACCTTGAGGCTCGCCGGATAGGCGCCGACATTGACCATCTTGCCGGCTCTGCCGCGCGCGCGGCGGAGCTTGGGCTTGCTAAACAGGGCGCGAACGCATTCGCCGATCTGAATGCGGGCGATCTCGGCCCCGATGCATAGATGAATGCCGTGGCCGAACACCATGTAATCGCGATGAGGCCGCGAGGTGTCGAATTCGTTTGGCCTTTGCACGATTTCGGGATCGAACATGGCGGAAAGGGTCGCCGGTATGACGACCGTTCCGGCCTTCACAAGGCGCTCTCGCCGGGTGCCCTGGCCGATGACCGCGTCACGGGCGGTGTAGCGCCACGGGCCGACCCAGATCGGCTTGAAGCGCATGGCTTCCAGGATCGCCCTATCGAGTTTGCCGGTATCGCCCGCTGCAATGGCTGCGTCGACAGCCTGCCTTGCATCTGACCGCGACAGGATGACGTCCAGGCAATTGCCGCCGGCAAGCACATTGGTCGGAACGAAGCCGGCAATCATGCCGAGCATGATCGAATGGATATCGGGCTGCGATAGGCGCCCTTGATCCATGAGCGCGACGAGGCGCGCCAGCGGCCGTTCGTCCTTCCCTCCCCTTTCCCTGATCGCGGCAATCGAGCGGTCGATGACCTTGATCAGACGATCGCCGCCGACGATCGCGAGCTGACGTGTCGTTGGGCTCGCTGTCGGATCGGAAAAGAACAGCGCGCTGAGCGCGATCGACCAGTCGGCGAATTCGGTTTCATCGTCGATCTCGAGGCCGAAATAGTCGCGACAGATGCGTACCGGAACGATCTTCATCAGCCCGCCGATGGCGTCGAAGCCGGGGCTGGCCCGGGTCATGACGTCGCGCGAATGACGCTCGGCGATCGGCCTGACGGCGGCTTCGACTTCCGCCGGCGGAAAGGCGCTCAGCACGGCCGATTTCATTTGCCGGTAGGCGGCCCCGTCCTGCATGCCGAGGATGAAGTTCGATCCCCTGGCCAGTTCCGCCATTTCCGGTCCGTACGGCGTCTCGAACTCGTCGCCGCGCTCCAAAATGTCGCGCACATCGACGCCTTTGGTGACAAGCAGGAAATTGCCGAAGGCCAGGTTCGGCCAGAAGCGGCGCAGCAGCGCCAGCAGCCAGCGCGGGTCGTTGAAAAGGAAGCCGGCGATACGGGACGCAAGCGCCTTGGCGCGGAGCCGGTCGATATCGAAGGGCGGCATTTCGGCGACAGGGCGCTGGCTCTTCTGCGCAGCGCGGACAGCAGCGAAATACTTCAACTTGATCATGCGCGCTCGAGCCCCCCGGCTGTCCACGTCACTGCGATGCCGGCTATTGTCTGGCCTAGGTTTGGTTCGGTCCGGCGTATGTGATTTTTTTCACAATCATCGGTGTTCGGTTCCAGCAATCATGCGATGGACTTGGCCTGGCCGAAATTCGCGATCAGGAAGTTGTTCTTCGCAGGATCGACGAACGGTATCCAGCGAATCCGCTGCTCGGAAAAATCGGGATGCCTGGTTGCCAGAATGGCGCGTTCGCGTTCGGCCTCCTCAAGACGGCCGCTCCGCATCAAGGCGCCGATTTTGAGGAACCTGGCGTAGAAATAGCCCGGCGAAAGGTTGAGCGAGCGATCGGCAACCGCAATTGCGGCCGGCCAGTCCTCGACCAAACAGTATGCGGCAGCCAGCTCGCCCAGATTGTGAAAGCGGTAGAGGTCGAATGGGCTCAGCCGCTCGGTATCCAGGAAGAACGGGATCGCGCCGGCGGCATCGCCAAGCAGCAGCCGCGCGCTGCCCATTGCCGAGCGGGCGAAGGCAAAGCTCGGATTGATGTGGATCGCCTCGGCCAGATGCTCCGCCGCCGATGCCGGCTGGCCGCGCATGATGTCGGCAGCCCCGAGATAGGCGTGCGGCCGCGCGTCGAGGCTGTCCATCAACAGCGACTTGCGCGCAAATTCTTCGACCTTGGCCAGGTCGTCGCTGTCGCCGAAGCGCAGCCATGCCCGCCAGAAATACCACCATGCCAGCTCGTTCAGAACGGCGCTGGAATTCGGATCTTCCTGGTAAGCCTTCTCGAAGAATTCGAGCGCGATCTCGGTGTCTTTGCGCGTGCGCCTGTTCATGTGCCAGCGGCCTCGCCGCACCAGCTGCCAGGTCTCGAGGCTTTCCCACGGCACCTGGAAGGTGCGCACCTGCTCGGCTCGGTCGACCTCCTTGTCGAGGATCGAAACGATCTCGCTGCCGATCTGGTCGCGCAGCCTGAAGATGTCGATGAGGTCGCGGTCGAAGCGCTGCGACCAGACCAGGCGCCCGTTCGACGTGTCGGTCAGCGAGGCGTTGAGGCGTATCTGCCCGTTGTGGCGCGCCAGCGTGCCGCCGACGATGTAGCGCGCGCCAAGCGCATTGCCGATGAGCCTGGTTCCGAGCTGGTCGTCGCGAAACTGGAAGCTGGAGCCCTTCGCGATCACCGAGAGCCAGCGGGTGTTGGACAGGCCGTAGATGATGTCTTCCGCAATGCCGTCGGCCATGTAGCCGACGTCAGGCTCGCCTCCGTTGCTGCCGTGAAACGGCAGCACCGCGATTGCCGGCGGGCCCTTCGATGCGAGTCTGTCATGGACGGGAGCGGTAGGGATGGCGGCCAGGGGCGCAGCAATCGCCGCGCCGTTGCCGCCGCGTCCGGCGATCAGCACACGTACAGGCAGGGCGATGTTCTTGAGCATGAACTCGCCAAGGTCGGTGAAAACCGCGGCCGTCTTGTCCTTCACGTGGTGCCAGGTCGTCTCTGAGATGGCTAGACCGTCATGCGGAGCGAATTCCTGCAGGCGCGCGGCAATGTTGACGTCGTCGCCATAGAGGCGGCCCTCGCGGACGATGACGTCTCCGGTGTTGATCCCGGCCCGGAACGGCATGCGCATCTCATCCGCGGCCGAGGCATTGAGCGCCATGATCCGGTCCTGGAAATCGAACGCCGCGCGCAAGGCTTCGATTGGATTGCCGAATTCGGCCATGATGCTGTCGCCGGCAACGCCAAACGTGCGGCCGCCAAAGGCGCCGCAACTGTCGGTGATGATATCGCGCCTTTCCTCGAAGGCCGCGACGGCGCGCTCGTCGTCGATGCCCATCAGCCGCGAAAAACCAACGGCGTCGATAGAAATGATTGTCGCAAGCTGACGGGTATAGTTCCGTTCAGCCATGGTTGAGCCCCCGGTCCCTGTTTTCGGTCCAGAACAGGCGACTTCCGCTCCCAAAAAACTTCGCCGTTTGCCGATGGAAGATCCCCGGCAGGCTCGGCGCGCCGTTGCCACCCTGTTGGTCCGGGACTCTAACAGGGTCTGGCCAAAAGCTCTACCACGAACAGCTAATGGAAGGCGGTTTCGCCGCAAGCCATGGTTAGTCGTTCGTTACCTGAAGTCCGATGTTGCAGAAGCCTCCTTACTTGTTGGATTCACGCCGTTTTACTTATTTAAGCTTTCGCGAATAGAGGTCGCGCCGGCCGTGACGGACCAACTGTGGAGCAAGGCGTTGCGGCCCGTTGGCGGAACCAACGGGCCAGGATTCGAGTTGTCAGCGCGTTCATGCCACCACGAGAGATTGAGGGCAGTCATGCGCGGTGTTCTTTTGGCAAGCGGTATCGCGTTTTTCCTTGTCGGCGGGTCGGCTTTCGCGGCCGAAGCGCAAGCGCTGCCGCCGCAAAATGCCAAGAAGCTCTCGGAAATCCTGACCAAGGTCGAGAAGCGGAGCGACTTCCAATATATCAAGGAGGTCGGCTGGAGCAGCGACGGCTATACCGTTACCTATTACACGACCGACAAGGCCAAGGTCGAAATCACCTACGATCCGGTCACCGGCGAACCGAAGTAACGCCTGATACGGCCGCCCGCAGCTGGGCCGGCGCCTCCCTATCCGAGACTTGCGTCGATGCACGTTTGATGGCTGACTGCGCGCCATGATTGCGGGCACGGGGGTGCATGGCAATGGTTGGCTACGTTCTGAAGCGCATCCTGATGGTGCTCGCCGGCTATCTGATCGCGGTGCTCGTCGGATTGGTCGCGTTGGTCGCGATCTATGCAGCGCTGAGCTCGCTGCCCAACGCCCCAAGCTATTTCGAGCTGATGCAGTTCACGCCCGTCGCCGTGCTGGTCGTGCCGCCGCTTGGCATGTTCGTCTATTTCCTGACGATCGTGGCGACCGGCATGCAGACTCTCATCTTTGCGCTTATCGCCGAGGTCTTCTCGTTGCGGAGCTTCTGGCTGCATATGCTGTTCGGCGGCGTGGTTGCGGCCGCCGGTTTCATGCTGCTCTCGCCGGACGCGCCGCACGATCCGGAACGCTGGGCCGACCTTGGCATCATCCTCGCGGCCGGGCTGGTGGCCGGTTTCGTTTATTGGCTCATTGCCGGACGTGACGCCGGTTTCAGGCGCCCGCTCATCGAGCGCTTAGGTTGACGGTGCGCGCACCGCTTCGGTCGCATCCAGCGCCTGCATCAGCTTCGAATCGCGATCGTAGACGTCGTCGAAATATTCGACCTTGCCGGACATGTCCGGCCAAGCGGTGAAATAGGCGACATAGACCGGGATGACGCGCGTGACATTCTCGGTCGAATGACCGTGCTTCAGCTTCTCGGCGATGTCGTCGACCGACGTGCCGAGCACAGCGGCCGCCATGCCGCGCGGATCCTGCAGGCGGATGCAGCCATGGCTCAGCGCGCGCATGTCGCGCCCGAAGAACGACTTCTGCGGCGTGTCGTGCATGTAGATGGCGTGCTTGTTGGGGAAGAGGATCTTCAACTCGCCAAGCGCATTGGCCTCGCTCGGCTGCTGGCGCACGCTGAACGGGATTTTGGCACCGTAGGCGCCCCAGTCCACCGCCGCAGAGGGAACTCGCCTGCCGCTGGAATCCGTCACCTCATAGCCGGCGCGGTCCAGATAGCCCGGATCGCTGCGCAGCCTCGGCAGCATCTCGTTGACGATGATCGACTGCGGCACGCCCCAATAGGGGTGGAAGTCGACCTGCTTGATCTGGTTGTAGAAAAATGCGGTCTGGTTGGTGACCTTGCCGATGACCACGCGGGTCTTCAGCTTCTCCTCGCCGTTGTCGATGTAGCTTGCGGTGAAGGCCGGCTGGTTGATGAAAACGCGCGGGCTGCCAAGATCGGAGGGGAGCCAGCGCAGCTCTTCAAGCGCCGCCATGACCTTCTCGACCTTGTCCGCCTTGGACGTTCCGGCGAGCGAAGCGACGGTGCGCGGGCCGATGACGCCGTCGCCCTTCATGCCGGCCCGCTTCTGCACCGCCTTGATCACCGGCACCAGGTCAGGACCGTAAAGCTCGCTCTTGCCGAGCCGGGCGAGGGTCTCGCCAAAGTCACCGCCCATCTCGTCATCGAGGTTGCGCGCGATCAAAGTCAAAAGCTTGGGCAGTTCCGGGCTGCTTTCACCGGGCTTCAGGAGCAGCTTCGGATCGACGACGATCTCGTTCTCCTCGCTTGCCTGGAGCGACTCCAACTCGACGCGCAGCGCCTGATATTCAGGGTTCTGCGGGTGCCGCGATTCGAGATAGGTGCGCACCTCTTGCGTGTGCGCCACCGTCTTCAGCACGCCTTCGAGATCGAGCGGCTTGGCCGGAAAATCGTAATAGCCGGTCATGCGGTTCGGATCGACTCGGCCGCTCTGGGCGTCATGGGCGTAGCGCAGCACGCGCGCCGATAGCGCCATCTCGAAGCGAACCAGTTCCTTGGTCCGCGCTTCGGGCAAAGCGGCATTCGTGGCCGCCGCAGGAACATCGACGGAATAATCGGCAGGCGTCAGGCCATAGCTCGCCGCTCCGCCAAGCACCCGCACGGCATCCTGCGCCCTGCTGTTGGGTGCATCCCCTGTCACCCAGATGAAATCCGGATTGGCCGAATAGTAGGCGATGAGCGCCTTGGCGATATCGGGCTCGGCAAAGAGTTCATAATCGCTCAGGCCCGCCAGCGCGTCGCGGAACGCGCTTCCGGTTACGGAGGGCACAAAGGCAGCATCTTGCGCAGTCGCGGGCGGCGGAGCGGGCAGCAGCGACTTGAAGTCGACGCGCACAAGCTTGTCGGCCCTGTAGGTATTGTAGGTCGGGCTGCTGATCCTGACGCTACCGCCTGTGCCAGGCTGCACCTTGCGCGGCTTCGGCGGCGGCGGAAATTCTCCTTGGGAATTGTGCCGGATGCCGCCGCCGAACAGCATGTCGAACAGCCCCTGCGCGCTCGCCGGCTGCTGGCCGAAGGCAAGTGCCGTCGCGATCGCGATCGGCATGACGGCCATTTTGTTCCCGAGGATTTTCATGCTTCACCCGCACCGGTTGCAACCGGTTTCCCGTTCCGCGCCGCTAGACGGTCCCGCCCTCCGCATGGCGGATGTAATGCGTGACTGTACCGATTCATACTGATTCCGTTAAGCTTCCATAAATTTTCGCGACCGTGTTGCAGAACAGTTTCACATCCGTGTGAGACACAATGCGGCAGGGCCGCTCCCGGTTTCAGAGGCCTCGGTAACAATCAGGCGTTGGCGGCGCCATGCGGCCTGGGCCACCATGACCGGCCTTCCCGCCTGACAAACATCGGCCCGTGACAAACAGCGGTCTTTGTGATCGAAATTCCGGCGGGCGCGAGCCATGGCCTGGAGGATGCGCAGTGAAGAAGGGATATCGCGAACTTCTTGACGAGGCGAATGCCGAGATCGAGGTGGTTTCGCCTGAGGAAGCGGCCGGGCTGCTGGAGGATGACGGCACCATCTTCGTCGATTTGCGCGACCCCCGCGAGGTCGAGCGCGACGGCAAAATTCCCGGCGCCAAGCATGTAACGCGCGGTATGCTCGAATTCTGGATCGACCCCGAAAGCCCTTACCACAAGCCGTTCTTCGCCTCCGGCAAGACCTTCGTCTTCTTCTGCGCCGGCGGCTGGCGTTCGGCGCTGGCGACCAAGACGGCGCAGGACATGGGTCTCGCGCCGGTCAAACACATCCTTGGCGGCTACACAGCCTGGAAGGCTGCCGGCCTGCCGGTCGAGCCAGGGCAGAAGAAGAAGGCCGACTGAGCCATTCGCAACTACGGACGGAAGACGCCAACAGGCGTCTCCCGCAGTCATTTTCAATGCAGCGCCGGTTGCCGTTCCTTGGCGACGAAGCCCACGGCGCGCGCGACGACATCCTTGTCGGCAAGGATGCGGCGGTGGCCAAGCCCTTCGGCCCAATGCAAGCTCACATGATCGCCGGCTCCCGCATATCGTTTTGCGTGATCGGCATGGACTTCGCGGTCGTCCGGCGCATGAATGATCAGCGTCGGCACCGGAGCCTCGGCGAGCTGGCGGTCGCCCGTGAAATCGCTGAGCGGCCGTCCCGACAAATGCTTCACCCGATCCGCCATGGCGACCCGGGAGCGCGGCCCGACATTGAGCCGGTGGCTGAAATCGTCGAAGATCGCCGGCAGCGAGCTCGGCGCCGCGATCAGAACCAGTTTGTCGGCCGCAAGCGGCGGCATGCCTTTCACCGAAGCGGCAACCGCATTGGCCGCGACGGCGCCGCCGAAGGAATGGCCGACGGCAGCGGCAAACGGGCCGAACCATTCGCCTGCGACTCGCACGGCGTCGACCGCGGTCACCATATTGAGATGTCGTCCGAGCGAATGGCCGTGGCCCGGCAGGTCAAGCGAGACCACCTTGTAGCCGGCGTCGCGAAACCCATCGATCAGAGTTCGCATATATTCGGTGCGCGAGCGCCAGCCATGGATGACGAGCACGGTGCCGCGGGAGCCCCTGCCCGGCCCCGGCCGGAACTCATGCACCGCAACGCAATCCGCCTTCGTCTTCAGCCGGTGATGGCGCGCCTCGGCCATGAAACCCGCAGCGCGCTCGACTGCGCGGCGCTCGCCATCGCTCAAGGCCTTGACGTTTGGCGTCCGGCAGAACAATTCGAACGCGGCGCGGCCACTGAGACGCGGCGCGACATGCTCGGCCGCGCCGAAGACGCCTCGGATGACCTTCAATCCAAATGATGCCATAGTGTCGGTCCAACCATTCGTTCAAGCATGAACATAATAGTTCAAACATGAACATTAAGCAAGAGCTGCCCTGGGACAATCCGCGCTTCCGCAACTGGGTTGCGGTGGCGCGCGCCTGCCATGTGCTGGAGCGCACGCTGGCGGTGAAGCTCGCGCCGCTCGATCTCAAACCGGCGCAGCTCGACGTGCTGATGAACCTCTACCGTCATCCCGGGATGTCGCAGCACGACCTTGCCCGCAAGCTCTTGGTCGGCCGCTCGAACATCACGATGCTGTTGCCGCAACTGGAAGCCCGCGGCCTGTTGCGGCGCGAAGGCGACGAAAAGGACAAACGCGTGCTGCGGTTGAACCTCACCGAAGCCGGCGAGGCCCTGCTGATGCGGGCGCTGAAAGTACATATGGCGCTCATCGAGAAGGCGATGAGCCAGTCGACGCCGGAGCAGTGCGACATGATCGGCGAGCAGATGCGCAAGATCGCCGACGTCCTGAAGGAGGCCTGACCGGGCGCTCTCGAGGCCGCTACCACATCGTCTTCTTTGCCCGCTCCGGCCATTCCTTGTCATATGCGGCGCCATTGATATTCCTGCGGCTGGTGATCTCGAGGATCTGGCCGGGCGTCGGCAGCGACTTCGGGTCGACATGCTTTGCCGGGTTCCAGAGCTCCGAGCGCACGATGGCTCGGGCGCACTGGAAATAGACCGCGTCGACGGCGATGACGGTGAGCGACCGTGCCGGCTTGCCATCGACCATGAAGGACGCGCAAAGCTCGGCATCGGCTGTGATATGGGCGCGGCCGTTGACGCGCAGCGTCGTGCCGGAGCCCGGCACAAGGAAGAGCAGCCCGACGCGCGGATCGCGAATGATGTTCTTCAGCGAATCGGCGCGGTTGTTGCCGCGCCTGTCGGGCATCATCAGCGTTTTTTCGTCCAGGAGGCGCACGAAGCCGGCGAGATCGCCGCGCGGCGAGCAGTCCAGCCCCTCCGGCCCGCAGGTCGCCAGCGCCACGAAAGGCGAGGCTTAGATGAAGGCTGCATACTCCGGGATCACATGGTCAAGCTCCTTGACGACGGAGGCCTCGCCAGGCAGGCCGTAGAGGGCTTCGAGCTGTTCGACCGATGTGATGAGCGACATCTTTTCCGCCTCCTGACCTTTTGCCGGCGCTACTCTATGTCCATGACGCTTTGACGACACCCAGTCAAACGTCTTGGCGCCAGGCTAGCGGTCGCGGCTGAGCCCCTTCTCGGCCAGCTCGGCGAGGTAGGCGTTCCAGCGCTCGTCCTTTTCATGCCCGAGCGTGTGAAGATAGTTCCAGGTGAAGATGCCGGTGTCGTGGAAATCGTCGAAGGTGATGCGCACCGCGTAATTGCCGACCGGCTCGATCTTAAGAATCGCGACATTGCGCTTGCCGGGCACAGTCACGCGCTGATCCGGCGAATGGCCCTGCACCTCGGCAGAAGGCGAGGCCACGCGCAAGAACTCCGCCGGCAGTTCGAACGGCTGATGCCCGGCAAAGGTGACGGTGAGCAGCTTGCGGTCCTTCGAGACCCTGAGTTCCTTCGGCGCCGTCATGTTTCTTCCTATATGCGTTGCGCCCTTCCCTACGCCGGTTCGCGCAGTGCGAAAAGGTGATAGAAGGCAGCCGACAGAGAATGTCGGTCGGGGAATGTTACCAAAGATCGAGAGCTTCTATCTTGAATGCGCGGTTGGATCGTATCACATAGCCGTATATAACGACGCTGCTCAGGCCACGGAAGCGCTTGCAATGGACATGATCGACCCTTTCGGTCGCACGATCAGCTATCTGCGCGTGTCGGTTACCGACCGCTGCGATTTCCGTTGCACCTATTGCATGGCCGAGGACATGACCTTTTTGCCCAAGAAGGATCTGCTCTCGCTCGAGGAGCTCGACCGGCTCTGCAGCGTCTTCATCGAAAAGGGCGTCAGGAAACTCAGGCTCACCGGCGGCGAGCCGCTGGTGCGCAAGAACATCATGCATCTGGTTCGCCAGCTGTCGCGGCATCTTGAGAGCGGCGCTCTGGAAGAGCTGACGCTCACCACCAACGGCTCGCAGCTGTCGCGCTTTGCCGCCGAGCTCGCCGACTGCGGCGTGAAGCGCATCAACGTCTCGCTTGACACGCTCGACGCCGACAAATTCCGCCAGGTCACCCGCTGGGGCAATCTCGGCAAGGTCATGGAAGGCATCGACGCCGCGCAAGCGGCGGGCCTGAAGGTCAAGCTCAATGCCGTGGCGCTGCGCGACTTCAACGACGCTGAAATACCGGAGATGCTGCGCTGGGCGCATGGTCGCGGCATAGATCTGACGGTCATCGAGACCATGCCGATGGGCGAGATCGACGCCGACCGCACGGACCAGTATCTGCCGCTGTCGCTGCTGCGCGCCTCGCTTGAGCGCCAGTTCACGCTGACCGACATTCCTTATAAGACCGGCGGCCCTGCCCGCTATGTCCAGGTCGCCGAGACCGGCGGTCGGCTCGGTTTCATCACCCCGATGACGCATAATTTCTGCGAAAGCTGCAACCGCGTCCGGCTGACTTGCACCGGCACGCTCTATATGTGCCTCGGCCAGGAGGACGCCGCCGACCTGAGAGCGCCGCTGCGCGCCTCCGAAGGCAATGAGCTGGTCGGCGAGGCCATAGACGAGGCGATCGGGCGCAAGCCGAAGGGCCATGATTTCGTCATCGACCGCCGCACCAGCCGACCCTCGGTATCGCGCCATATGAGCGTCACCGGCGGCTGATTTTTTCTCCGATTTGGTGCAGGATCACCCTCGGTCACGGACCTTGGGGGCATCATGAAGTGTGTTCATCTCGTCCAGGGCGCGCCTTTGGTGATCGCCTTCTCGTTGCTGACGATTGCGACGACAGCGGCAATCGCAAAGCCGTTCACCTACGTCAATGCGCGCTTCGGCACGTCCTGCACCTTTCCCGACGAGATTTTCAGCGACCGCTTGCCCGAGCCAGAAAACGGCGATGGGCAGCAATGGAGCGCACCCGACGGCGCCAGCCTGACCTGCTCGGGCATTTATAACATCGACAACGACACTCCGAAGGGCTTCGTCGCCGACGAAAAGGCAAACACCGGGCCGGGCTACAAGATCACTTACAGCAAGTCCGGGAAGAATTGGGCGGTGGTTTCTGGCATCAAGGGCGACAAGGTCTTCTACGAACGGCGCCTGTTCGGAAAGGATGGTGTCATCCGCACCGTCTGGATCGAGTATCCTTCCTCGCTTAAGGCGAAATACGATCCGCTGACCGGGGCGATCGCCGCCAGCCTGCGCGGCCCTTGAGCTGCGCTCGGCGCACTGGAAATAAACCATCCGCGCCGACTTCCACCCGATTTACCGCCGACTTGTTCCGGCCTAGCCTCATGAAGCGATTTTCGCATTCAGGGGGAATTCTCATGCGCAAATTCTTGGCTTCGCTTGCAATGCTCGGGATTGCCTTGGTGCCTGCGGCCGCTCAGTCGATCGGTGGCACCTACACTGTCGCCGGCACCAATTTCGACGGATCGAAATATGGCGGCGAGGCAACCATCACACTGACCAGCGACACAACCTGCACGATCCATTGGGAAACCGGCGGCTCGTCCTGCGACGGCATTTGCATGCGCAACGATGATGCCTTTTCCGCCGGCTATGTGATGGGCAAGGAAATCGGCCTCGTCGTCTACAAGGTGGAGAAGGACGGCTCGTTGCACGGGCTGTGGACCATCGCCGGCCAGAACGGCAACGGCACCGAGACGCTGACACCGAAATAATCGCTCCGGGATTGCAGCCGATGTTGAGGGCCGCAGGAACCTCCTGTGGCCCATTTCTTTGACGTTGCTGTCTTGCCGCTGGCTGTTAGACGCTTGCGAGAGAACATAACCCGGAAGCGCCCTTGCCTCTTTCGCCAAATCTTCGCGGCGCACTGTTCATGGTCGTGGCCATGATCGGCTTCACCTTGAACGACGCGATCACCAAATTCTCATCCGAATCGATGAACATGGCGCAGGTAATGCTGGTGCGTGGCGCCTTCGCCTCGCTCTTCGTCGGTCTGCTCGCCTGGCGGCGCGGCGCGCTTGCTGATCCGCGCGCCATGCTGCAGCCGATGGTCGCGTTGCGCGTCGCCGGCGAAGCCGGCGCGACCGTGTCGTTCCTGATCGCCCTTGCCCATTTGCCGATCGCCAACGTCTCCGCCGTTCTGCAGGCGCTGCCGCTGGCGGTGACGATGGGCGCCGCACTGTTCTTCGGCGAGGGCGTCGGCTGGCGCCGCTGGCTCGCCATTGCCGTCGGCTTTGCCGGCGTACTGATCATCGTGCGGCCGGGCTTCGAGGGTTTCAGCGCCTATTCGTTGCTGGCGCTGGCGAGCGTCGCCTGCTGCGCTGTGCGCGATCTCGCCACCAAGCGCATCCCGCAAGCGATCCCGACCATGCTGGTATCGACCGCGACTGCGCTGGCCATGACGATCCTGGGTGCGCTGCTGCTCCCGCCGATGGGCGGCTGGACGCCAATGACCGCCGAGGCGACGGCGCTGCTGGCGCTGGCCGCCGTGCTCGTGCTCATCGGCTATCAGTTCATCATCATGGCGATGCGCTCGGGCGACATCTCCTTCATCGCGCCCTTCCGCTATACGGCGCTGCTGTGGTCGATAGTGCTCGGCCTCGCCATCTTCGGCGATATCCCCGACCTGCCGATGATCGTCGGCGCCGCGATCATCATCGGCTCCGGCCTCTACGCGCTCTACCGCGAGCGTGTCGTCGGCAGGCTGGCGCCGAAAGCGCTGGACCCGACATGGCGCCGGACGGCATATAGGCCCGATGGATCGAAGCGTTGCAGGCATCATCCTGGCGGGAGGCCAGTCGCGCCGGATGGGCGGCGGCGACAAGACGCTGCTTTCGCTGGGCAAGGTCAGGCTGATCGAGCATGTCGCCGCGCGTCTCACACTGCAGGTGGCCACGCTAGTGCTCAACGCCAACGGCGATCCGGCACGGTTTGCCGGCACCAACCTTCCGGTGCTTGCCGATACGATAGAGGACCATGCCGGCCCGCTCGCCGGCATCCTCACCGGCCTTGAATGGGCGGCAGCGGACACGGCCTACCGGTCGCTGGTCAGCGCGGCCGGCGACACGCCGTTCTTCCCTGGCGATCTCGTCGAGCGATTGGCCGTTGCCGCTCGGGCACGGCCGGGCGCGATCGCGGTCGCCAGTTCCGACGGCAGGTGGCACCCGACCTTCGCGCTCTGGCCGCTCGGCCTGCGCGATGCGCTGCGCCATTTCCTGGTTGAGGAGGACAATCGACGGGTCTCGGCCTTCATGGAGCGGCATGGTTTTGTCGAGGTGGAGTTTCCGATGCTCGAAGCCGGAGGCGAGCGGATCGACCCGTTCTTCAACATCAACACGCCCGACGATCTTGCGGAGGCCGAGCGTCTGTTGCAAAGCCTTGAGCCATGAGACGCGTGTTCGGCATCACCGGCTGGAAGAACTCCGGCAAGACGACGCTGACCGAAAAGCTGGTCGCCGAACTGGTTCGGCGCGGCTGGACGGTCTCGACGGTCAAGCATGCCCATCATGACTTCGACATCGACAAGCCCGGCACAGACAGTTTCCGCCACCGCCAGGCCGGCGCGATGGAGGTCGCGATCGTCTCCGGCCGGCGCTGGGCATTGATGCACGAACTGCGCAACGAGGACGAGCCAAGGCTGGACGACATCCTGGCGCGGCTGGCGCCCTCGGACATCGTGCTGGTCGAAGGCTACAAGCGCGAAGCGCACCAAAAGATCGAAGCGAGACGGCTGGAGGCCAAGGACCGGACGCCGCTTTCGATCAACGACCCGAACATCGTGGCTGTCGCCGCCGACTTTCCGGTCGAAGGCGAAAAGCTGCCCGTCTTCAACCTCGACGACACGAAATCGATAGCCGATTTTATCGAGCGCGCGACCGGTCTCGTCAGTCCAGCCAAGTAACGCAGCGGCACACGGCGATTGCCGTTTGCTGTTGTTTTTGCAGTTGCTTTTTTCTTGCAAAGAGTGGGAGTATCCCGCGCAGCGGGCGGTCAAAAAGGCTCCGCCCACAAGAGCCGCACGGGACAGCGGCCATGACAATATGAGAGGATTATCATGCGTATTGCACTGCGTATCGCGCTTGCCGCTTCGGCCGCGCTGCTGACACTTGGCGTCGCCCAGGCTCAGGAAAAGACCCTGAGGATCGGCACCGAAGGCGCGTACCCGCCCTTCAACAACCTGACCTCGGACGGCCAGCTGGTCGGCTTCGACATCGACATCGCCAAGGCCCTCTGCGACGAAATGAAGGTGAAGTGCACCTTCGTCGCGCAGGATTGGGACGGCATCATCCCGGCGCTCCAGGCCGGCAAGTTCGACGCCATCGTCGCTTCCATGTCGATCACGCCAGAGCGCCAGGAAAAGGTCGACTTCACCCACAAATATTACAACACTCCGTCGGCGATCGCCGTGCCGAAGGACTCGCCGCTCAAGGGCGTGACCAAGGAAGACCTCGCCGGCAAGACGATCGGCGTCGCCACCACGACGACCCACTTCAACTATGCCTCGAAGACCTACACCGACAGCACGATCAAGGGCTATCCGAGCAGCCCCGAGGAACAGGCCGACCTTGCCAATGGCCGTCTCGACGCCATCGAGGACGACATAGTCGTGCTGCAGCAGTGGCTGGATTCGCCCGACGGCGCCTGCTGCAAGATCCTCGGCCAACCCTCGCCGCAGCCGGTCGAGATCTTCGGACCGGGCGCCGGCATTGCCGTGCGCAAGGGCGAAACCGACCTGGTCAACAAGCTGAATTCCGCGATCGACGCTATCCGCAAGAACGGAAAGTACAAGGAAATCAACGACAAGTACTTCAAGTTCGACGTCTACGGCGCCGAGTCCTGATCATTTGCGCCCAGGGCGGTGAGGATCACCTCGCCGCCCTGCCTCCATTCCGGGATCGCCACGGAGACACGCCCCGCCAATGCCAGCCCAAAGCATTTGGACACTTCTCAGTTGGGGACCGGATGGCTGGAGTGACGACATTGCGTCTGGTGTGCTGGTCACGGTCGCGCTGGCGCTTGCGACATTGCCGATAGGCCTGGCGATCGGGTTCTTCGTCGCCTTCGCCAAGCAACACGAAGAGCCCGCGCTCCGGCTCGCAGCCAACATCTACACCACTGTTTTTCGCGGCCTGCCCGAGCTGGTGACGCTGTTCCTGTTCTTCTTCGGCATGCCGCTGCTGCTGCAATATGTCGTCCGCCTGTTCGAGCCCGAGGCGACAATCGACGTGAACAGCTTCATTGCCGGCATGATCGTGCTGGCGCTGATCTTCTCCTCCTACGCCAGCGAAGTCTTTCTCTCCGCCTTTCGCGCCATTCCCAAGGGCCAGTATGAGGGCGGCTACGCCATTGGCCTTTCGAAATGGCAGACGATGCGCCTGGTGATCCTGCCGCAACTGCTGCGCATCGCCTTCCCCGGTCTGGAGAATTGCTGGCTCAGCCTGCTCAAGGACACCTCGCTGGTGTCGGTCGTCAACCTAGCGGAAACCTTGCGCAATGCCGGTGTCGCGGCGCGCGTCACCAAGCATTCCTTCCTCTTCTACAGTGTCGCGGCGCTGGTCTTCCTTGTGCTGGCCATCCTGTCCTCGGTCGCCACCGGCTATATCCAGCGCTCGCTCGGGCGGAGGGAGGCTCGATGAGCGTCAGCCAGGCTATTGCGGTTGACAGGCCACCGCCCCGGGCTCGCGGCTGGCCGCGGGTGCGCATCATAGGCTACGCGCTGGTCGGCCTCTGGAGCCTTTTCGGCATCGGCATCGTGGCCTATCTGGTCCACGCCTGGAACGCCGATTTCTTCGCCAGATACGCGCCGGCCTATCTGCAGGGGCTCGCAACCACCCTGTCGCTGGTCTCCGTTTCGATGGTGGCGGGCGCTATTCTCTCGTTGCCGGTTGCCTACGGCCGGATGTCCAAGAACCGCATCCTTTCCGGATTGGCTTATTGCTACGTCTACTTCTTCCGCGGCACCCCGCTGCTCGTGCAGACCTACCTCGTCTATTACGGCATCGGCTCGTTCCGCCCCGAGCTGCAAACCGTCGGACTATGGTGGTTCTTCCGCGAGGCGTTCTACTGCGGCGTCTTTGCCTTTTCGCTCAACACCGCCGCCTATCAGGCAGAGATCCTGCGCGGCGCCATCGAAAGCGTTCCGCGGGGCCAGTGGGAAGGCGCGGCCTCGCTCGGCCTGCACAAGCTGCAGACGCTGCGCAAGGTGATCATGCCGCAGGCGATCATCGTGGCGCTGCGGCCTTACGGCAACGAGCTCATCCTGATGATCAAGGCTTCCGCGATTGTCGCCATCATCACCGTCTACGACCTGATGGGCAACGCGAAGCTCGCCTACGCAAAATCTTTCGACATCCAGGCCTATATCTGGGTGGCGATCGTCTACCTGGTGCTGGTCGAGATCCTGCGTCACGGCGTCGAATGGATCGAACGCCGGATCACCATTCACCTCAAACGATAGAGCGTCGTCAGCGGACGGGCCTGCACCAGTCGATGCGGCTTTGCGCGCCTTGACGAATTTTTCGCATAGCCTAGACCTTCCGCCACTGAAATCTCTTGTTGGAAGGCAGGCTTATGGCATCGGTTGCATTTCTCGGTCTTGGCGTCATGGGCTATCCGATGGCCGGGCACCTCAGGAACAAGGGCCACCACGACATCACCGTCTATAACCGCACGACCGCCAAGGCAGAGCAATGGGTCGCCCAGCATGGCGGCAGCCTGGCGCTGACACCGGCCGAGGCGGCCGAAGGCAAGGATTTCGTCTTCTCCTGCGTCGGCAATGACGACGACCTGCGCTCGGTGACGACCGGCGCCAGCGGCGCCTTCGCCGCGATGAAGAAGGGCTCGGTCTTCATCGACAACACGACAGCCTCGGCCGAAGTCGCGCGCGAACTGGCCGAAGCCGCCGACAAGGCCGGCTTTTCCTTCCTTGATGCGCCGGTATCGGGCGGCCAGGCGGGCGCCGAGAATGGCGTGCTGACGGTCATGGTCGGCGGCGAGCAGGCCGCCTTCGACAAGGCCAAGCCGGTCATCGATGCCTATGCCCGCATGGTCGGGCTGATGGGACCCGCGGGCGCCGGCCAGCTCACCAAGATGATCAACCAGATTGCCATTGCCGGCCTCGTCCAAGGGCTGGCCGAAGGCATCCATTTCGGCAAGAAGGCCGGGCTCGACATTGAGAAGGTCATCGAGGTGATCTCCAAGGGCGCTGCCGGCTCCTGGCAGATGGAGAACCGCCACAAGACGATGAACGCCGGAAAATATGATTTCGGCTTCGCCGTCGACTGGATGCGCAAGGATCTCGGCATCTGCCTCGCCGAGGCCAACCGCAACGGCGCCAAGCTGCCGGTGACCGCGCTGGTCGACCAGTTCTACAAGGACGTGCAGGACATGGGCGGCAGGCGCTGGGACACGTCCTCGCTGCTCGCCCGCCTGGAAAAATAGACGGCGATGGTCCTGCCCGATCCAAGCTGGAGCGCCGACGAGATCGTCGCCCATCTGCGTTCGATCGGCAGCGAGAAAAAAAGCGCCGGCATGGCGCGATTCGGCATCAACACGAGAACCGCGCTCGGCGTCGGCAATTCCGATCTGCGGCCGCTGGCGCGCAAGCTGAAGAAGAACCAGGAACGGTCGCTGCTCTTGTGGGACACCGACATTCGCGAAGCGCGATTGATGGCCGCTTTCACCGGCGAGCCGAAGGAGCTCGACATCGGTCAATGCCGGCGCTGGGCCGCCGATTTCGACAGTTGGGAGATTGTCGATACCGTTGCCGACCTGTTCGCCCAAACACCGTTCTGGCGTGAGCTGGTCGAGGAATTCGCCAAGGACGAGCGCGAATTTGTCCGCCGCACCGCCTTTGCCATGCTGGCCTGGGCGGCGGTGCATTTGAAGAAGGAGCCGGACGCGAGCTTCCTCGCTGCTCTGCCGCTGATCGAGACGCATGCGGGCGATCCGCGCAACTTCGTCCGCAAGGCGGTGAACTGGGCGCTGCGGCAGATCGGCAAGCGGTCGGTGGCGCTGCACGCCCCTGCCCTTGCGCTGGCCGAGAAACTGGCGGCGTCGTCCGACAAGACGGCACGCTGGATCGGCAAGGACGCGGTGAAGGAACTTTCGGATGTCAAACAGCTCGAACGGCTCGCGACCACACGACCTTGATCTCAGCGAAGTAAGCTCACGACGCTTTTACTCGCTTCGGAAATGGGACTGGCGGAGGATGACGACCATGAGCAGGCGTTTCAGATCAAGCGCGACGCTGGCGATCGTGCTTATGCTCGCCACCGCGAGAGCCGACGCCGCGGCCGACGTCGCGCATATCTTCTGGAAAGACTTGCGCCCGGCGACGCAGGCGGTCGCCGAGGACGCCAACCTGCCGATGATCGCGGCAAAACTGCCCGATCACGGTGAGACACTGTCGCTCAATCTGCAGGACAAGACCGTTCAATTGTCCGGCTACGCCTTGCCGGTCGATCGCGAGGGCGACCTCGTCTACCAGTTCCTGCTGGTGCCTTGGACCGGCGCCTGCAGCCACATGCCGACGCCGCCGCCGAACCAGATCGTGCTGGTAACGCCGGCGCATCCTTACAGGATGGCGGAGGCATACCAGCCGGTCTCCGTCACCGGCGTGCTGAAGCCCGGCATGGAGAAGAGCCAACTCTTCATCCTGGACGGCGTCTTGATCGTGCAGTCCGGCTATACCGTGCGCAAGGCCGAGGTGGCTGATGTCGACAGCGTGCCGGACGCCGTCACGCTCCCGGTCAACTCGCCGTGGAATTTCCTCAACAAAAAGAAGAACTAGGTCTCGCAACTTCGCGCATAGCGGGAAGCGGGAGCGCTGCTCAGGCCGCGTTGGCCCCCGACTCCTTGTCCAGGATCATGTAGTCGAGCGGGATCTCGGTCGTGTACTTGATCTGCTCCATGGCAAACGAGGACGACACGTCGCGGATCTCGATCTTGGCGATCAGCCGCTTGTAGAAGGCGTCGTAGGCGGCAATGTCGGGCACCACGACGCGCAAGAGATAGTCGACGTCGCCGCTCATGCGGTAGAACTCGACCACCTCCGGAAATTCCTGGATGACCTCGGAGAAGCGCCGCAGCCATTCATGGCTGTGCGAATTGGTGCGGATCGAGACGAAGACGGTGACGCGCACATTGACCCTCTCATGGTCGAGAATGGCCACGCGCCGCTTGATGACGCCCTCTTCCTCGAGCTTCTGGATGCGCCGCCAGCACGGCGTGGTCGACAGGCCGACTTTCTTGGCGACATCGGCGACCGCAAGCGTCGCGTCCTCCTGCAGGAGGCGAAGAATTTTTCTGTCTAGGCGGTCCATGGGAAGGCTCCAGCGGAATAGTTTGGCTATAATCCTTTTTATCAGGCCCTTTCACAAGAAAGAAATTCTGCCAATGCCGGCAAAAGCGAGTGATTTCTTGCAAGATGCCTAATTGAGGCGATAGCGGATTTCCGAGCGCAGGAATGGCAGCAAATCCATTTCAAACCACGGATTCTTCTTCAGCCAGCCGGTGTTTCGCCATGACGGATGCGGCAGCGGCAGCACTTTCGGCCCGGCTGCAGCATCCCAGACAGCGCGCCAGTTTCTGACCGTTTCCGTCAGCGACGGCCCACGCGCCGTGCCCATGTGCCAGGACTGCGCATAACCGCCGATCGTCAGCACCAGATCGATCTGCGGCATCAGCGCCATCAGATCGGCGCGCCAGGCGGTGGCGCATTCGCGCCGCGGCGGCAGGTCGGCGCCCTTGGTGTCCTGGCCCGGAAAGCAGAAACCCATCGGCACGATGGCGAATTTTTCCGTGTCGTAGAACTCGTCGGGGGTGACGCCGAGCCAGTTCCTCAAGCGATCCCCGGAAGCGTCGGTGAACGGCATGCCCGAGATGTGGACTTTCGTGCCCGGCGCCTGGCCGGCAAGCAGGATGCGGGCCTTCGACGAAGGCACAAGCACCGGGCGCGGCTGATGCGGCAGGGGCCGGCCGCGCGGCTGCTCGACACAGATGCGGCAAGCCCGCACCTTGGCGGCAAGGCTCTCCAGCGCTTCGCTCATGTCCGGCGGGTTCTCCAAAAACAAGCCTCAAGCAGCAGCGCTTGGCCGGCTGGAGAGCGCTGCGTGCCAGCGCAGCACGTTCCCGCATTCTTCAGGCACCTTGATGCGTGCCGGCTTCATGAAATCGATGGCGATCAGCCCGGTGATGTCGGCGACCGAATAGGTGTCGCCGGCGGCAAATTCCCTATCCGCCAACTCCCGGTCGAGGAGATGCAGGAACTCGATGGCCTTCGGCTTGTTGGCCTCGCCCCATTCCGGGATCTGCGGCACCTCCCATTCCTTCATTGCCGGATGGATGTGCCGGAACGCGGCGGCCACGCAGCTCATCAGATTTAGCTCCAGACGCCTTTGCCACATCTCCACCATGGCCTTGCCGAGCGCGCCTGTTCCGAACAGGGCGGGCTCGGGATGCAACTCCTCGAAATAACGGCAAATGGCGATGGATTCGGTGATGATGGTCCCGTCGTCGAGTTCGAGCACGGGCAGCCGCCGCAGCGCATTGCGCGACGCCACCGGCTCCTTGCGATGCTCCAGCGCGCCCATGTCCACGGGCACCAAAGGGACGGCTAGCCCCTTTTCAGCCAGGAAAACCCGAACCCGCCTGGGGTTGGGCGCCCGGCCGCCATCGAACAGCTTCATTCCAGTCTCCGATCTTCATGCCAATCTTAGGGCGCGCTGCAATGCATGTCGCCCAAAACTGCATAGCGGTTTGGCAAGACCACATGTTGGCAAACAGAGCATCCCCCGAAGCGGGCATCACCAGAAACGAACAAGCTCACGCAACGCATCGCCGAGCGAAGCCAGTGCGCCGTGCTTCCTTTCGACGGGTTGATTGTGATGGCTGTCGCGCCAGTCCTGCGGCTGATCGAAGGAGCCAGCCCAGATGCCCACCTTGGCAGCCCGGGCGACGGCCTCCTCGGTTTCGAAGTCGCCGAAGGCGACGGCCCATCCGGACTGTACCTGCGCGCGGTTGAGGTGCGTGTCGCCCGCCTTGCAGTCGCCGAGCAACCGGCCGTAGCGGTCGCGCTGCCAGCCGGTGCAGGAGACCGGCCTGTCGGCGATCAGCCGCACCAGCGACTGCCGCGCAAGCTTGCCGCAGGCATAGTCGGCTCCGTCCTTGCGGCACGTCTGTGTGTATTCCGGCGCGTCGATGCCGCGCATGCGGATGCGCTCGGCGCCAAGCGTGATCGAATCACCGTCCTTGACGATGGCCGTGCCTTGCTCCTGTCGCATCTCGAACCGGTCGAGCCGCGCCGCCACCAGGATGGACAGGCCAAGCAGGACCACGGCCAGCCCGTAATCCAGAAGCCTGCGCAAAAGGCTTCGCGGAGGCCGCGGAACATAGCGCCGGCGCGGTCTTCGCGACCAGGAACGGCTCATATGGCAAACAGTCTCTTAATCATTCGAACGTAGCTTAACGAACTGAAAATCGCTGCGCGCAGAAATTGAACTTGCATGCCTTTGCTACGCTCGGACTCAGCGGACAAATTCATTGTGGACCGCAGGAAACCGCATCGCAACAGCGATGTGGCGCGCGCGGTGCGCAGGACGCGTGACCGTCTTTCGCAGCAGGCCGGCAGCCTCGATTTCGACCGCGAGCTGCTCAAGCTGCATGCACGCGCCATGGTGGTCAGTGCGGCCGCGATTCCTCTGCTTGTGCTTGTGGTGGCGGCCATCGGCCGCTTCGCGGGCCTGGGCAACCAGGTCGCCGTCTGGGCTCTCTTCACGCTGCTTTGCTACGCGATCGTCACCTTCATGGCGCGACGCGTCGAGCGCACGGAGGCGGCCGAGCTCGACCCGGTGCAGACGCGCCGCGATTTCCTGATCGGCCATTCGCTTTGCGGCCTCGGCTGGGCCTGGTTCGCCTGGCTGGACTGCGCCATATGCCAGGTCGACCAGTTCCATGTCGTCAAGGCCATGGCGCTCCTGGTCGCCATGGCGACGACTGCGGTGATGGCATCGTCCCTGGGCGGCGCGCTGCTGGCGACCTTCGCAGTTCCCGTGGCGGTCTATGTCTATGCCGTCCTGCGCCTGTGGATGCCGATCGAAGGGATCATGGCGGCGCTTCTGGTCGCTGCCCTGCCCTTCTTCGGCTACGTCGCGCGCCATCTCAACCAGTCATCCTGGATGCTGCTCTCCTTCCGCTCCGAGAAGGACGCGCTGATCGCCGAGGTGGAGACTGCCAAATCCATGTCCGACGAGGCCAGGCGGCGCGCCGAGGACGCCAATCTGGCGAAGTCGCGCTTCCTCGCTTCGATGAGCCATGAGCTCCGGACGCCGCTCAACGCCATCCTCGGTTTCTCCGAAGTGATGGCCAATGAAGTGCTCGGGCCGATGAACAACCCGACCTATCGTGATTACGCGCGTGATGTGCACGAATCCGGCCAGCATCTGCTCGATCTGATCAATGAGATCCTCGACCTGTCGCGCATCGAGGCCGGCCGCTACCAGCTCAACGAGGAGCCGGTGGCGCTGGTGACGATCGTCGAAGATTGCTGCCATATGATGGAACTGAGAGCCCGCAACAAGGACATCCGCGTCATCCAGGAGTTCGAGACCGCGCTGCCGCGCCTGTTCGGCGACGAGCGTGCCATCCGGCAGATCGCGCTCAATCTGCTGTCCAATGCCATCAAGTTCACGCCGTCGGGTGGCGAAGTGCGTGTGCGCGTCGGCTGGACGGCGGGCGGCGGTCAGTACATCTCGGTCAAGGACAACGGTCCCGGCATTCCGGAAGAGGAAATCCCAGTGGTGCTTTCCGCCTTCGGCCAGGGCTCGATCGCCATCAAGAGCGCCGAACAGGGAACGGGCCTCGGACTGCCGATCGTGCAGGGTCTGCTCGACATGCATGGCGGCGAGTTCGAGCTGCACTCCAAGCTGCGCGAAGGCACCGAGGCCATCGCCATCTTCCCGCTGAGCCGAGTGATGGAGGAATTGCCCGCGCTGCCGACCAAGGCTGTCGCCGCCCGCCGGCGTTAGCTCCGGGACGCCGGTTGGACCCGAACCGCCGCCGCCATACCGGAGCTCGTGAGCGCCGCGGCCTTGACGAGACCGGCGGCAAGTCCAGCCCCAACTCCTTCGCCGTGACTGACAGCAAGATCGAGCAGTGGCTCGAGCCCAAGCCGTTCGGCGACTTTGGCTTGGCCCGGCTCCGGCGACAGGCTGGCAAGCAGGCAGTGGTCGATCGCGGAAGGATAGGCTTTGTGCAGAACCGCGGCGGCAGCCGTCGCGACGAACCCGTCGAGCAGCACAGGAATCTTCTGCATGCGGGCTGCGAGAATGGCGCCGCAGATTGCCGCGAGCTCGCGCCCGCCGACGCGGCGCAAGGCTTCGAGCGGATCGCCGAGACCGGCGCCGTGGAAAGCAAGCGCCCGGTCGACCGCTTCGGTCTTGCGCGCCATCATCGCCGTGTCCGCCCCCGATCCAGGTCCAACCCAGTCGGACCCCTTGCCGCCGAAGAGGGCAGCGCTGAGCGCGGCCGCGATGGTTGAATTGCCGACGCCCAGATCGCCAAGGCAAAGAAGATCGGCGCCGCCCGCGACCGCTTCCATGCCGAAGGCCATGGTGGCGGCGCAGCCGCGCTCGTCGAGGGCCGCTTCTTCCGTGATGTCCCCGGTCGGAATATCCAGCGCCAGGTCGAAGACCTTCAGGCCGAGATCGTTGGCGATGCAGATCTGATTGATCGCCGCACCTCCGGCGGCGCAGAGTTCGACGGCATTGGCGGTCGCCGAAACCGGTCGCGGCGAAATGCCATGCCGAACGGCACCGTGGTTGCCGGCAAAGATCGCCACAAGCGGACGATTGAGGGCCGGCGGCGCACGCCCGCTCCAAGCGGCGAGCCATGCCGCGACATCTTCAATCCGGCCAAGCGAGGCGTTCGGCTTGTCGGCCTTGGCAAACAGGGTGCGAACGCGGGTTTCGGCGGCGGCGTCCGCCGGCGGCAGCGTTGCCAGCAGAGTGCGGAAATCGTCGAAAGGCTTTGCGGTCATATCGAATGCGGTCTCTTTGCAGGAACAGCCAGCGGCATAGCCGCCTTCACCGCCTGGCACAACCGCCCGGCAATGCCGCGAAAGCGCCGGTCGGTGGCGCATCGCGAAGGGCTTGCATTGGCGTTGCGGTTGCACCATGTGGAGTGAAGGCAAGAGAACAGCATGACCGCCATCGAGTCTCCCTGCATAC
This sequence comes from Mesorhizobium sp. WSM4983, assembly GCF_029625765.1. Classification (NCBI taxonomy): domain Bacteria; kingdom Pseudomonadati; phylum Pseudomonadota; class Alphaproteobacteria; order Hyphomicrobiales; family Phyllobacteriaceae; genus Mesorhizobium; species Mesorhizobium sp. WSM4983. Next base: position 168,728 of record NZ_JARTVM010000001.1, read on the forward strand.
TCGTCTGTTCCATCGACATGAAAACCGGCTTCTGTTTCGGTTGCGGCCGCACGCGCGATGAGATCGCCGGGTGGATCGCGATGACGCCGGAAGTCCGGCGTGCAGTCATGGCCGAGTTGCCGGCGCGGCTGGAGACGGTCGAACGCCGGCCCCGCCGCGAGACGCGCCGCGCCCGCATGGCGCGCGAGCGCGGCGTGCTGTGAAAGAGCTGGCTGTAAGAAAGGGCTGGCCATGAATCGCCTGTTCTGGGTCGTCATGCTGGTGATCGGCGCCGGCTTGATCCTGCTGATGATGAATGATTCCGCCGGCCGCACCTTCGGCATCGAGAACAACGATTTCAGCAGGTTGATCTGGGTTGGAGTCCTGGTGGCGGTAATCGGCGCCAGCCTCATTCGCTCTGGCCGGCCGCTCGGTGACATGGCGCGCAACTTCGGCGTCTGGGCGGCAATCGTGCTGGCGCTGATCGCCGGCTACCAGTACCGCTACGAGCTGCAGGATGTTATCAGCCGCGTCACCGCCGGCCTTGTTCCGGGAAGCCCCTTGGCGCTGGGCGTCGACAATGGCCGCGCCACCGTGACGCTCGACAAGGCCGGCAATGGCCATTTCGAGGCGCGAATCCTCGTCAACGGCAGGCCGGTGCGCACGGTGGTCGACACCGGCGCGACCAGCACGGTGCTTACGGCGGAGGACGCCCAGGCGGCCGGCTTCAACCCAGCGGCGCTCAGCTACACCGTGGACGTCTCGACTGCCAACGGCATGGCGCGTGCGGCAACGGTGAGGACCGACGAGATGGCGATCGGCGGCATCGTGCGCAAGGATATGCCGGTGATGGTCGCGGCGCCCGGCATGCTCGAGCAAAGCCTGCTCGGCATGAACTTCATCGGCTCGCTGTCGGGCTTCGAGGTGCGCGGTGACCGGATGATCCTGCGCGACTAGATTTCCCGATTGCGTCCAAAACAAACAGATGGAGCGGTTCGCCGGTGAAACGCTCTAGCCGCCCGATCCGCCTCAAGCGGCTTCGGTTTCCGCCGCCACGAAATCTATTGCCGCGAACGCCGTCTTCAGCACCTCTGGCCCGGCGCCGGGTCTGTTGGCGTCGGTGGACAAAATCTGCCGGTAGCGGCGCGCGCCCGGGAGACCGTGGAACAGCCCGACCAAATGGCGCGTGACATGGCCGAGCCGTCCGCCCTTCTCGATGTGGCGCGCGGCGTAAGCGGCCATGGCGTCCATCAGCGCCGCGTAGTCGAAAGCGACCGGCGCCTCGCCGTAAAATGTGGCATCGATCCCGGTGAGGATGCCGGGCGTATGATAGGCCGAGCGGCCGAGCATGGCGCCGTCGACATAAGCGAGGTGCGCCTCTGCCTGGTCAAGGGATTGAATGCCGCCGTTGATGCCGATGAATTGGTTCGCCATCCTGGCCTTGAGCCGATAGACGCGCGGATAGTCGAGCGGCGGGATCTCGCGGTTTTCCTTGGGACTAAGCCCCTCCAGCCACGCCTTGCGGGCGTGCACCCAGAGCGCATCGGTGCCGGCCGTCAGCACGCCGTCTGCGAGCGTGTCGAGAGCGGGTTCGGGGTTCTGGTCATCGACGCCGATGCGGCATTTGACCGTGACGGGGATTGTCACCGCCGCCTTCATCGCCGCGATGCATTCGGCGACCAGCACCGGCGTCTTCATCAGGCAGGCGCCGAAAGTGCCCGACTGGACGCGGTCGGACGGACAGCCGACATTAAGATTGATTTCGTCGTAACCGAACGCCTCGCCGATCACCGCCGCTTCGGCAAGCTTTCGCGGATCCGAACCGCCAAGCTGAAGCGCAACCGGATGCTCGGCACCGTCGAAGCCGAGCAGGCGCTCGCGTGCGCCATGGATGACTGCGTCCGCCACCACCATTTCCGTGTAGAGCAACGTGCGACGCGTCAGCTGACGGTGAAAGAACCGGCAATGCCGGTCCGTCCAGTCCATCATTGGTGCTATGGCTATTCTGAAATCTTGATACTTCGACATTTTTTTGTTGTTTCAAAAATGTTGGGCCACGTCGTGTGTGGTCTTTTCCCCCACGGGACGGGCCGTTTTTCCGGTTTCCGATGCGTCCGTGCACACGGGGCGCAGACGAATTGGACACCTTCCCTAAACTAAAATCCGGCTCTTGGAGAGCCCAGGTTCGTCACGGGGCATCTTAAGAAAGGTTTTGCGCCGCAGGAACGCCGAGATCGGCGCACGATGCAGCGCCGATCTTTCGCGATCTGGTGGCGCTCCATCCGCCTGAAAAAGATGGGCATCAAAATCCTCGATCCAAGGACTTCTGTCGGTACCCGGTTTAGATTTCAACCGAACGTTGCGCGCCTTTTTTGGCGAGGAACAGCGCCATTTCTTCCGCAATTAGCGCCTGCTTATGGAACTTTCTGGCCGGTGTTCCATTGCAATCCCATGCAAGAATCTGTCCAGCGGATCCGGACGCGGGCACCGTCCCTACGCTACTCTTTGGTGCTGCCGATATACAATGAGGAGGAGGTGTTGCCCCGGCTGGTCGAGCGGATCAGCGCACTGACCGCAAAACTGGACGGAGACACCGAAGTCATCTTCGTCGACGACGGAAGCAGCGATCGAAGCGTGAGCTATTTGCGCGGCATGGTCGCCGCCGAACCGAGCTTCCGCCTGATCGAGCTCTCCCGCAACTTCGGCCACCAGATCGCCATCAGCGCCGGCATGGAAGCGGCCTCCGGCGAGGCCGTCATCGTCATGGACGCTGACCTGCAGGATCCCCCCGAGGTCGTTCTCGACCTGGTGGCGAAGTGGAAGGACGGCTTCGAGATCGTCTACGCAAGGCGCGTCAGCCGCAAGGGCGAAACCTGGTTCAAGCGCGTCACCGCCAGCCTGTTCTATCGGCTGCTGGAGAGGATGACACCGGTCGAGATCCCGCGCGATGTCGGAGACTTCCGCCTCGTCGGCCGGAAGGCGCTGGACACGTTCAAGCGCATGCCGGAGCACGACCGCTTCGTCAGGGGCATGTTCGGCTGGATGGGTTTCAAGCAGGCGGCGGTGCCGTTCGAGCGCCCGGCGCGGACGCTTGGTGAAACCAAATACCCGTTCTGGAAGATGATGCGGCTTGCCATCCATGGCATCATCGGCTTTTCGGAGCGGCCTCTGCAACTGGTGCTGTTGACCGGGTTGGCCATCTCCGCTCTCGCCCTGGCGTTCGGCGCATACGCCATCGCGGCCTGGATCCTCGAAACCGGCGTGATTGCCGGCTGGACATCGACGGTGGTGATCGTGTCGCTGCTAATCGGCATCAATCTTTTCATGACCGGCGTGATGGGCCTTTACGTCGGCAGCATCCATGCCGAGGTCAAACGGCGCCCGCTCTACGTTATCGAAAGGCTGAGTGGCTTCGACCGGCCGATGCGCGTCGCCTCCCGCGACAAGCGCGCTTCGTTTCGCAAGTCCAGGAACGGGGTCACGGCGGATGTCCGAACTCTTCGACAGCTATAGGTCCAGCTACAGTGAGGCAGTCGAGGGCTCGATCCGGTTCTCCGGGCTGCGCCATGATTTCTTCCTGCGTGCCAAGGCCGAGCTTCTGCGACGACTGGTCCTCGAGCAGGACCTCCGGCGGGGCGGCGCAGGCGTGCGCGCGCTCGATGTCGGTTGCGGCGTGGGCTCGCTTCATCCGCATCTCGCCGATGTCTTCGATCGACTCGACGGCTGCGACGTGTCGAAGGAATCACTCGCGCGTGCCAGCGCTGAGAACCCGCACGTCGCGTACAGCGTGTGCAACACCTCACGCCTGCCTTACGCGGATGGCATGTTCGACCTGGCCTTCGCCAGTTGCGTCGTCCACCACGTGCCGCCTCAGTCGTGGCTGGATTTCTTCCGCGAGATGCGGCGCGTCGTTCGGCGAGGCGGACTTGGCTGCATCATCGAGCACAATCCCTACAACCCGCTGACCCGTATGGCGGTGTTGAGATGTCCGTTCGACAAGGACGCCGTCCTGCTTCGCGCTGGCAAGGCGGCATCGCTGCTTGAGCAGGCGGGCTTCCGCGACGTGCACTGCGAGCATTTTCTGCTCCTGCCGTCGGCCAAGCCGCTTGCCCGGAAGCTGGAAGGCGCGCTCGCTTGGCTGCCGCTCGGAGCGCAGTATGCCTGTGTCGCCCGCGCCTGAGAATCGTCGCGTCGCCGGCACGAAGCTCCTAGGGCGCTTCGCTTCGGTCGGCCTTGTCGCCACAATCCTCTATGCCGTCCTGACTACAATCTTTGCCCGATCGAACTGGCTCGGGCTCGCGCCCGTCGAAGCCTCGCTCGCCGCTTACGCGGCCGCCGCCCTGTTTTCCTATCTGGCGCACAAATCCTTCACCTTCATGTCGGCCGGCTCGCACCGGTCGCAGGCGCCGCGTTTCGTGTTGCTGACCATTGCTGGCCTCGCTATGGCTTACGCGGCACCGTACCTGCTGACGGTGACATTCGGCCTGCCGCTTGCCGTTCCCGTTCTCCTCACTTCCTTGGCCATCCCAGTGCTTAACCTTCTTGTGCTCGATCGCTGGGTCTTTGCAGAGCGCCGCCTGCGCGATGACGGGCCGTCCTGAGGATCAAAGCGTGTCCAACCGAAAAGATCTCAGCTTGATGGCGCGGTTGTAGATGTTGCTCGCATCGGCGCTTTGCGGAATGCCGTCGGGATACTCGATGGCCATGTCCAGTGTCGCCTTGCCAGCCAGCACGGCGTGCGGAATGACGAAGGACACAGTTGTCGCCACATCGCCCGACAGCGTCCCCCGATACACCTCGGTCCCATTGGCCGACACGACGATCCTCTGCCAGGTCTGCGGCGGGCGAATAACGGCGGCCATTTCCAGCGTTGCCCGAAGCCCGTCGCGGAGCGGCGGCAGGGTAAGGCGCAGGCGAGAGCTCTCGCCCAGCGAATGGGTGCCGTCCGCTACTGGCCCCGACCAGCCGCAGACCATCATGGTGGTTGCTTCCCGGGCGCCGTCGGAGCGGAACGATACGGTCCGGCCTGGCGTGTAGCGCCCCACGGCGTCCCGGTTGAGGCATGTGGTGGTCTTGTCGATGTAATAGGCGCGGTAATCGTCGCTGACATTCGGGCTGAGGGCAAGCGCCAGGATGGCGATCTCGGCTGCCGCAAGTGCGCCCGCCAGCGCGTAGCCGGCACCCAGGATTACCGGCCTGGTCGATTCCGTCAGCTCAGACCAGCGCAAGATAGCCTCCAAGCCAGGCCACGGTCATGAAGTAGCAGGTGAAGAGGAAGACAATCAGCGCAGCGACCAATGTCGCCTTCGAGCCCGACAACAGCACCGCCGTCAGCATCGTCAGCGGCGCGAGGCCGACGACATAGCGGACCATCGAAGCCAGATTCGAGGTCAAAGGCAGGATGATGGCCATGGCGCAGAACAGGGCCGCGCCAATTTGCCTGCGCGCCGCGAGCACCGCCGCCAGCGCCAGTCCCACGATTGCCGTCGACGCGCTCCATTGCGGCGCACTGGGCCACCAATCGGCCCCGGGGTGATAGGACAGCCCCGCCCAGAGGAACAGCAGCGGGTTGCCGGCCACGCGCCCGAACGCGCGCTGGACATGCACGAAGGCAAAGCCGTCCCCGACCGTGACGTAAAGGTAGAGCATGTAGGCGAACAGGCCGGCGGGCGAGATGAGTATGGCGATGATGAGATCCGGCCGGCCGAGCAGCCAGCGTGGGAAGCCGATGGCCGACCCGCCCTTGGCGCGATGCTCCTCAAACATGCGAATGACGATCGCGAACACGGCCAGCACGCCGACGACCCGCGTTGCCGAGAGCAGCGCGCAAGACAACCCCGCGGCGAGATGGTTCGAGCGTTTGAGCGCCAGGAAGAGGCAGGACGTCAAAAGCACGAAGAGCGGCTCGGTGAGGAAGGTGGCAAAATAGAACGAGAACGGGCCGCTCAGCAGGAAGGCGCAATAAAGCACATAGGCCCGCATGTTCCTGTCCATGAGCGGCCATGCCACCAGGCACGAGACATAGCCGCACGCCAGCGATGCCGCCGTCGCAATCGCGATCGTGGAGAAGGGCAGAATCGTGCGGACCGCCGCCACCAGCATCGGATAAAGCGGAAAGAACCCCCAGCGCCCGACATTGCTGCGGCCAGGAATGGGAAAACGCTCATAGCCCTGTTCGGAAATGCCGACATACCAGGAGCAATCCCATTTGCAGAAGGCGCGGGCATAGGCCGCTAGGCTCGGATCCGGCGACACCGATGCGAATGCGGCGTAGCGGATGACAAGACCGCTCAACAAAAACAGCAGCGGCACTGCCGCCACCGCGATCACCGTGAGGCGAATGCCGCTCTTCGCACGCGCCACATCAACTGCCAAATCCGCCTCCAACCGCCCGGATGGCATCCGCGTCGTGCCGGCATCCCTCGCCAACACGCCTCTCGGTCCAACGCTGCATACCTAAAGGGGCGGTGGGATTTTTAGTTCCGCTGCACGATATTCCAGCCGGCATGGCATCCGGTGGACAATCTGCCGGTAGAGCGCCGCCGGCAGGCGATGGAACAGCCCGGCGTGTGACACGACCAGCCGCTGGCCCCGGTGGAAGCCTCCCTCACACGCTCTTTCAGGGAGAATTGAAACGAAGCAACTCGTGCCAGTAAGCACACAACACCACCGAGACGTCGGCCTCCGGCCGACGTCTCATGCTGCCGAAGGATTCGAACGTGCTAGCGCCTTAGAGCGTAGACATTGTCCATCGAAACGCCACCCAGAGGCAGCGCCATCTCGTCGTCGAGAATCCGAGTGATGCGGGCAAAGCCGACAAAAGCCTTTCTCGCCTCCTCAGCCGACATCTTGCCAGCCATAGCTGCCGAGCAGCAATTCACGGCGCATTGATAAACGGGGCCGCGCCTCCCCGTTGGCCACTTCCGCAGGAACACCATCGCTTCGGAGACGCTGTCGACTTCCTCCAAGGGGTATCCCTGCCCACGCGCGATCCGCACTGGGGTAAAGAAATGCAAGCGATCCATCACTATCCTCCCGGTCGACCGCAAAGCGGCCGAACCCGCATAAACGCATGTCCAGGGGTTTGGTTCCACACAATTTTGGTTGCTGGTCGAAAAAGTTCGGAACCGGACAGGGCGCGATTGGCAAGCCGACTCAAGTAAAGGCGATTCCTGTTTTGGCGCGACGAGAAGCGCGATTCTCATTGAATGACTTTAAGGCCAAAGCCGGCAAATGGATTGCTTGTAGGTTCCCCAGCGTCAGGCTTACCCTCACCAGTTAACGCGGGGACGCCGCGTTTTGCAAAAGGGGACAGTTGCAATGACTATACAAGGCGCTTCGCCGGACCTCTACAACGAGGATCTGGCTCCGGCAACAGTCAGGAACTGGGGGCCGTTTTCAATCTTCAACGTCTGGACTTCCGACGTCCACAGCCTCTGGGGCTATTATCTCGCCGCGAGCCTTTTTCTGTTCTGCGGCGGCTTCGTCAACTTCATCATCGCCATCGGCATCGGCTCGCTGATCATCTACTTCCTGATGAACCTTGTCGGCTATGCCGGCGTGAAGACTGGCGTTCCCTACCCCGTGCTTGCGCGCGCCTCCTTCGGCATCTGGGGTGCCAACATTCCGGCGCTGGTGCGCGCCGTCGTCGCCTGCTTCTGGTATGGCGCCCAGACGGCCGCCGCGTCGGGCGCAATCGTCGCGCTGCTGACGCGGCTGCAGTGGTTCGACGAATTCAACCGGACCTCGCATCTGCTCGGCCATTCCACCCTGGAGGTGATCTGCTTCGTCGTCATATGGGCGCTGCAGCTTTTGATCATCCAGAAGGGTATGGAAACGGTGCGGCGCTTCCAGGACTGGGCCGGACCCGCCGTTTGGGTGATGATGCTGATCCTGGCGATCTATCTCTGCGTCAAGTCGGGCACCTTCGCCTTCACCAGCGATATTCCGATGGACGTGCTGCTCGACAAGACCAAGGATGCCGGCGTGCCAGGCGAGCCGGGTTCGTGGACCGCGCTGTTCGCGGTGGCGGCAATCTGGGTAACCTACTTTTCGGCGCTCTACCTCAACTTCTGCGACTTCGCCCGCTACGCGCCCAACAACGCGGCGCTGCGCAAGGGCAACATCTGGGGCCTGCCGGTCAACCTGATCCTGTTCTCGCTGGTCGCCGGCGTCACCACGATCGCCGCCTACGACGTCTATCACGAGGTGCTGCTCCACCCCGACCAGATCTCGGCCAAATTCGACAGCTGGTTCCTGGCGGCGCTTGCCGCGCTGACCTTCGCGGTGGCGACCCTGGGCATCAACGTCGTGGCGAACTTCGTCTCGCCGGCCTTCGACTTCTCCAACGTCTTCCCGCGTCAGATCGACTTCAAGAAGGGCGGCTATATCGCGGCGCTGATCGCGCTGGTGCTCTATCCGTTTGCGCCGTGGGAAGGCAGCGCTGCCTCCTTCGTCAACATCATCGGCGCGACGATGGGGCCGATCTTCGGCGTGATGATGGTCGACTATTATCTGATCCGTAAGGGCGAGGTCGACGTCAACGCGCTCTACCGCGAAGATGGCGAGTTTCGCTTCCAGGGCGGCTGGCACGTCAACGCCTTCATCGCCGCCGGCATCGGCGCGATCTTCTCCTCGATCCTGCCCAACTTCACCAACTGGCTGCCGTCCTGGTGGGGCGTCTATGGCTGGTTCTTCGGGGTCGCGATCGCGGGCGCCGTCTACTATGTGCTGCGCACAATGGCGCTCGGCGCCGGCGCACGCATGGCCAAGGCTTAACACAGTCGGGGCGGCGAAAGCCGCCCCATTTGCTTCGTCTCACTTGCCTACCATTTCGGGCCAGCCAATGCGGGCGTCTTTGCGCTCGAAAAAGTTGCGTCAGGGCAGTTTGACCTCGGGCTCAATGATGTAATGGTAGGATCCATTTCTTCAGGAGAGACAGCGACCACGTCCTTGCCTGTTGAGTCTATATAGCTGTCCGTAACAGCAAAGCCCGCCAGAAGCTGGTCGTCCGTGAAAGGATATCAGGAACCGAATTCGTGGGAGTAAGACGCGATAGCCAACCTTGCCAAATCCGCGTTGTCATATAGACCGACCTCGTAGTCCCCAGTGCGGGCCAAACAGTCCATCAACATCGGAAGAGTAAAACCCTTTGTCCTCGAGCACGCATTGAAGGAGCGCGACCCTGCGATCAGGAACTTAGCTTTTGGTCAGTTGAAACACCGGATCCTGCGATCCGCCCGCTGCCCGCCGAACACCGGCAAAGGCGACGAGAAACGGCAGGGTTGAGCTTGCGAGCACGTGCCTTCGTGTCACCGGAACGGTGGAAGTCTCCGATACTTTCGGAAGATTCCCGCTTTTCGCTTCGGACCAATATTTTCGAAGTCGAACATCGCCATTCTCCAAGCCGCGGAGCACCATTTTGCTGGCACTAACGCCGGCCAGGCGAGTTCTGCCAAAGCGCTCCACGCCCAGCGACAAACCTTGGCTCCGGACCTTATCTTATCGTATCTTTGCCTCGGAACGGAGCTTACGCGGAGGGGCGCAGGTTGGAGAGGCGAGTTCCCGTCCGGGTTGAAAATGTTCGTTTATACGAACTTGCGCTCGCAAATCAACGCCGGCGGTGTGCACTCCCCAAGAGCTCCAAAACGCCCTGCGCTCGACTTTTCGATCCTTGACTGCTCACCATGATGTTCGTTCGACCTTTTTCTAAATGTGGAGAATGGCAATGGAAGAGAATGGGTTTCGTCTGATCGTCCGCTGCATCGGTTCCGTCGCCCTGTTTGCTTTTTCCTCCCAATATGCATTCGCAGCCGATAGCGCGCGATGCGTTGCGAACATCGAAAAAGTGATTGCCGATGGGTCCGTTCCGGCCAAGGCAACGCCGCTGCCCTCGAAGCTCAGCGCGAAGCTTGACGCTGCGGTTCGATCCGCGCTGCCCAAGACGGCGGCACCGGGTGTCATCGTCGGCGTGGTGACACCTTCCGGAATATGGAAGGCGGCGTATGGCAAGGCCGACCCTTCCGCCGGCACACCCATGGCTGTGGGGATGCACACGCGCATCGGTTCAGTTACCAAGACATTCACCGGCACAGCGATCATGCAGCTGGCCGAAGCTGGGAAGCTGTCGCTTGACGACAAGATCCAGAAATACGTACCCGGCATCCCCAATGGCGATCGGATCACGCTCCGCCAGCTCGCCGATATGACCAGCGGCATTGCGAGCTATACCCAAAGTGCAAAATTCCAAGATGTCTTGTTCTCCAAGCCTCAAACGATCTTCACGCCCAAGGAGCTGGTGGCCATCGGCGTGGCTGAATCGCCTCTCTTCGAGCCCGGAGCCTCGTTCAACTATTCGAACACCAACACTATCCTGCTCGGCATGGTCATGGAGCAGGTTACTGGAAAGACCGTCGGCGAGGTTTTCAAGGAGCAGATCTTTGATCCGCTGAAGCTCAAGAACACGTCCTGGCCGGGTGACTCGGTGGATATGCCGGTGCCCTATGCTCAGGGCTTTACCCTGCAGGGGGATTTTGCCAAGCCGGATGCACCAAGCAACGCGACGAACTGGAACCCATCCTGGGGATGGACTGCAGGGGAACTGATTTCCAATATCGACGATTTGCTGGTTTATGCTCGGGCACTGGTCACCGGGAACGGCTTGCTGGGGGCAGCTGCGCAGAAGGAGCGGCTGACCTTCCCGGGCGCGGCCGGCTACGGGATCGGCGTCGGTTGCATCGGCGGCTGGGTGGGCCATACGGGCGAACTGCCAGGCTACAACACGACCTTGTTTTACAAGGCAGGTGCGGACATAGCCGCCGTGGTCCAGACCAACAGCGACATTGCTTCCGGCGATTGCAAGGCGGAGCCGACGCTGACCGACGATCCACGCGACACGGTCTGCTCTTCGCCTGCAACGCGTGTATTTGTTGCGGTTTCAGAGGCTCTTGGCCAGCCGTATACGCCGCCCAACCCCCACTGAATGCCCGATGAGAGCCGAGACGGCTCGACAATTTTGCAGCGGCTCACCCGTTGTGAGCCGCTCCGTCTCCTCGTTTGAAGCACGGCGGAACTCTGTGTCGGGCTTTCCCGGCATCGCTCTAATATGAACCGATGAGTTGGAACAGGAATCGCGTGCCGGTATCGGCCAGCTCTTGGCTGTCTTGGAACGGTATTGCGACTATCGCCCTTGCATTGAGGTGTTGTCCGAAAGAAGCTGCCACCCCTACCCCGGCCGAGCCCAGTTCTGCCTCAGTGTAATCCACGCCCGTGTCGTGCTAGGCGCTTGTAAGCCTGGCTGAGATTTGCTCACAAACTCACGAGTGCCCCATGACATGTAGACTTCAGCAAATCTTATCAAATCCCCCGTTTTGCCAGGTTCTCGAAACGAGAATCATCTCCAGATTGCGTGAAGGTGTTTCTCAGCGGCCTTTCATCGGAACGGTCGCCTGCCTCAGATTTCGGTGAACGATCGAGGAATCGGATTCGCCCTGCTCCGGCGCGGAGGGTTGAGACTTGAGTAGTCGGGGCGGCGAAAGCCACCCTTATTTCAACCTATTTGGCGACCATCTCGGACAGTCTGCGCACCGTGTTCCAGTTGCGCGATGTGCCGATCCCCATGCGCTTGTGGTTTGCTGCGGCGAGCAGCCGCGAGCTTGGCCGCTCGCGCGAAAAGACGACCCAAATATCGCCGTCGACCGACAGCACCTTCTCGTCCGCGGCGGCATAGGCTGTAAGAGCCGCTGCGGCTTCTTCCGGCGCCGGCCGGCGCATCACCCGCACCGCGACCTGATCGCCGGTTTTTGCCGATTCGTCCGGGAACGGATTGGCGGCAGCAAGCTTCAGCCAGTCTTCTGCGCCGCGCACGATGATATCGACATGGCGGCCGAAAGTCTCTTCGAAGGCCTTTTCCAGCCGCCGTTCGAGACCCGAAACGCTGGCCGTCCGCGCCTCGAAGACCAGATTACCCGTGGCGACCAGCGTGCGGACGTTTTTCAGCCCGATGGCTTCGGCCATCGCCTTGAGCTCGGACATGACAACGCGCCGCCCCTCGCCCAGGATGATGCTGTAGAGCAGCGCGACGTAAGTTCGCATGGTCGCCGGCCGATCGTTCAGACCAGCCGCGACTGCTCCACCGCCGCTTCGATGAAGCTTGCGAACAGCGGGTGCGGCTCGAGCGGGCGGCTCTTCAGTTCAGGGTGGTACTGCACGCCGATGAACCAGGGATGGTCGGGATATTCCACCGTCTCCGGCAGCACCCCGTCTGGCGACATGCCGGCAAAGACCAGGCCACAATCCTCAAGCCGCTGCTTGTAGTCGATGTTCACCTCGTAGCGGTGCCGGTGGCGCTCGGAGATCTGCGTGTCGCCGTAGATCTCGGCGATCTTCGACCCCTTGGCGAGGTCGGCTTGATAAGCGCCGAGGCGCATGGTGCCGCCGAGATCGCCGGTAGCCCTGCGCTTCTCCAGCATGTTGCCCTTCAGCCATTCCGTCATCAGGCCGACCACCGGCTCCTCGGTCGGGCCGAATTCGGTGGAAGAGGCATGCTCGACGCCGGCGAGCGACCGCGCAGCCTCGATGCAGGCCATCTGCATGCCGAAGCAGATGCCGAAGTAAGGCACCTTGCGCTCGCGCGCGAACTTCGCGGCCAGGATCTTGCCCTCGGAGCCGCGCTCGCCGAAACCGCCGGGAACGAGAATGCCGTGCACCTTCTCCAACCACGGCGTCGGGTCTTCCTTTTCGAAGATCTCGCTCTCGATCCAGTCGAGCTTGACCTTGACGCGGTTGGCAAGCCCGCCATGCGACAGCGCCTCGATCAGCGATTTGTAGGCGTCCTTGAGGCCGGTGTATTTGCCGACGACGGCAATCGTCACCTCGCCTTCCGGATTGTGGATGCGGCTGGAGAGCGCCTGCCAGGGCTCCATCCGCGGCTTCGGCGCCGGATCGATGCCGAATGCGGCGAGCACTTCGGAATCCAGCCCTTCCTTGTGATACGCCATCGGCACGTCGTAGATGTGCGGCACGTCGAGCGCCTGGATGACGGCGCTCTCGCGCACATTGCAGAACAGCGAGAGCTTGCGGCGCTCTTCCTTGGGGATCGGCCGGTCGGCGCGCACCAGAAGGATGTCGGGCGCGATGCCGATGCCGCGCAATTCCTTGACAGAATGCTGCGTCGGCTTGGTCTTCAATTCGCCGGCGGTAGGGATGTACGGCATCAGGGTGAGATGCACATAGACCGCGTTGTTGCGCGGCAGGTCGTTGCCGAGCTGGCGAATCGCCTCCAGGAACGGCATCGCCTCGATGTCGCCGACAGTGCCGCCGATCTCGCACAGCACAAAGTCGTAATCGTCATTGCCTTCAAGGACGAAATGCTTGATCTCGTCGGTGACGTGCGGGATCACCTGCACGGTCGCGCCGAGATAGTCGCCGCGCCGCTCGCGCTCGATGATGTTCTTGTAGATGCGGCCGGTGGTGATGTTGTCCTGCTGGTTGGCCGAGCGGCCGGTAAAACGCTCATAATGGCCGAGATCGAGATCGGTCTCGGCGCCGTCGTCGGTCACGAACACTTCGCCATGCTGATACGGCGACATCGTTCCGGGGTCGACATTGAGGTATGGATCGAGCTTCTTGATCCGCGCGCGATAGCCACGCGCCTGCAGAAGAGCCCCAAGAGCTGCTGCAGCGATGCCTTTTCCGAGTGAGGAAACCACGCCGCCTGTGATGAATACATATCGCGCCATGGGAGTCATCGCTTAACGCGGCCTGATTGATTCCGCCAGAGAAAAAACCGCCGCGAAGGCTTTTTCCCAGATGGCGCTGTGTCCGGACGGGCATTTCTCTGAAGCATGCCGCCCAAAACTGTGCAGTGGTTTTGGGAGAACGGCAGGCATCAGAACAGAAACTCGAAAGCGCGGCACCAGCGTCTTTCAACGCGACGCGCTTTGATCAAAGAAAAAGGGCCGGTGGTGCCGGCCCTTTCGGCAGTTTGCTTCAACGCGTTAGATAATAACGACCTTGGTGCCGATCTTAACGCGGCTGTAGAGATCCATGACGTGCTCGTTGATCATGCGGAAGCAGCCGTTGGAAGCGCTGGTTCCTATCGACTGCGGTGCAATGGTGCCGTGGATGCGCAGATGCGTGTCCTTCTTGCCGTCATAGAGGTAGATGGCGCGCGCGCCGAGCGGGTTTTCGCCGCCACCGGGCATGCCGTCCTTGTACTGGCCATAGTGCTTCGGCTCGCGCTTCTGCATGTCGAGCGTCGGGATCCAGCGTGGCCATTCCTGCTTGTCGCCGACGGCCACCGTCCCCTTGAACTGCAGGCCTTCACGGCCGACTGCGATGGCGTAGCGGCGCGCGGTGGAAAACGATTCGACGAGGTAGAGACGGCGAGCAGTCGTGTCGATGACGATCGTCCCGGGCTCATAGCCGGTGAAGGCGACGTCCTGCGGCACGAACTCCGGCTTCACCTTGAACGGCCTCTTGGCATCCTTCTTGGCGAGCGCCGAATCAAGCGCGCGGGTCTCCGGCAGGTAGTTGATCGAGGTCACCGAGGAACCGCCGAACAGGCCGGCGAACAGGCCGCCGCTGCTCGCCCGCTTCTGGCCGGGTTGTTCGCTTCGCAACTCACCGTTGTTGCCGGTGGCCGTGATGTTCATCGCCTCGGCCGGCATTGGCTCCTCGGCCTGGAGCGAGGCGATCGGCGCCACGGGCGTGAGCGGTTCGATGATCTTGACGGTCTTCTTCCCGGGCTTCGCATCAGCCACTTCGGCCGGCGCGGCCGAACCCTTTTTGGAGAGCCATTCCTGACGCGCCGCATCCGCCTTGGCCTTGGCCGCCTCACGCATCGCCAGCTTGCGGGCTTCGAGCGCCTTTTGCTTGGCCGCTTCCTTGTCGGCAGCGATCTTGGCCTCGAGCTTTTCGATCTGCGCGAGGTCGTCCGGAGTCGGGTTTTTCTTCTTCTTGAGAAGCCTCAGCTGCGATGCGTCGCTCTTGGCGGCGACGGGAATTGCGTCGGTCTTCTCTACCGACGGCGAAGCGGCCAGATTTGCCGGTGAGGCAAAGGCCGCGGAGCCCATGCCGAATACGGCACAGAATCCCAAAAGGATGAAGCTGCGAAGCTGCATGGCGAAGATCCGATTTTCTATGCTAGTTGCCCAACGGCGTCGCCCGGCGCCCCCCAAGGACGCCGAAAAGTGCCGCGCGCAATCTATAATCGATTAGCCAGCGCGCCCTCAAGCTGAGCGACGCGTTACATTTGGTTGAATCTTCGTGATCGAGCGGCATTTGCCGCGACTGTGTTCAAAGAACAACAGATCGCGGCAGCAATGCTTGTCCGGCTACTGGTTCGGAACCTGCGGGGTGACCGGCAAGGTAACGCCGTTCGCGGCCGGCGGCGTGGTCGGATTCGCGGGCGCCGGTGTTGCGGGAGCAGTGGCCGGGGCCGTGGTGGTGCCGCCATTCGACAGCGGCGTCGTGGTTGTCGTTCCGCCCGACGGGGCGGCCGGCGCGGTGCCGCCAGCCGGCGCCGCCGGCGGCGAGCTGCCCACCGGACCGGTGGCGCCCGGCAATTGGTTGAGCACGCCCTTGCCGGCATTGCCCGAGGTCGAAGCCGGTGCCCTGTCGAGGATGTCGATCGGCTTCTCGCCGTAGCGGGCAAGGATGGAGAGCGCGAGCGAGGTCACGAAGAAAGCCGCGGCCAGGATCGCAGTCGCGCGGGTAAGCGCGTTGGCTGCGCCCCGCGCCGTCATGAAACCGGAACCGCCACCAATGCCGAGACCGCCGCCTTCGGAGCGCTGCAGCAGCACCACGCCGACAAGGGCGAGCACGACCATAAGATGAACGACGATCAGTACCGTTTCCATAATTTATCCTGGCGAGGCCTTGCGCGGCCGCGCATACGACCGGTGATTTGGAGGCGGCTCCTTACAATGCTTTGGCGGCATTTCCAAGCCCGTGGCCGGGAATATGGGGAGCAATGCGGCCATTGCAACGATTTGGGCCGCGCCCCTGCCGCCGTCTGCGGCTATGACATGTGCATATAGGCTTCGGCAATGGCGAGGAAGTCGGCCGCCTTCAGGCTTGCGCCGCCGACCAGCGCGCCATCGACATTCTCGACGCCGAGCAGCTCCACAGCATTGGACGGCTTGACCGAACCGCCATAGAGAATGCGCATTCTGGCCGCGGCATCGCCGAGCAGCGCCGTCAGCTTGCCACGGATATGGGCATGCGCCTCGGCGACGTCGGCCGCGGTCGGCGTCAGGCCGGTGCCGATGGCCCAGACCGGCTCGTAGGCGATGATGGTGTTGGCGGCGGTGGCGCTCGCCGGCACCGAACCGTCGAGCTGGCGCGACAGGACATCGAGCGTCGCGCCGGATTCACGCTCGGCGCGCGTCTCGCCGATGCAGATGAGGGCCACCAGCCCTGCCCGCCAGGCGGCCGAAGCCTTGGCGTTGACGATCGCATCATCGTCGCCGCATTGCTCGCGCCGCTCGGAGTGGCCGATGATGACATGGCTTGCGCCGGCATCCTTCAGCATCTCGGCCGAAATCTCACCCGTATAGGCGCCGCTCTCCTTGGGGTGGCAATCCTCGCCGCCGGCGCGAACCGGTGTCCGCGAAAGGATCTCTGCGGCCTGGTGAAGCAAGGTGGCCGGAACGCAGACCAGGGCTTCCGTCTCCGCATCGAGGCCGCTCATGAAGCCGTTGCCGATCATCCTCAACTCGTTGAGCGAGGCCCTGGTGCCGTTCATTTTCCAGTTGCCGGCAACGAGCGGACGGATTCCAGGGGTCATGGCGTCGAGTTCTCCAGGCAACATAAGGCAGCGCCCTCACTACCAAAATCGGGCCACAAAGCAATCGACAGTGGGCCGGAAGGACGCTATTGCGCTTGTTTCAGAGTCGGCGCATGCGAAAATGCGCAAAGATCGGAAGTGGGCATGCTTGGTATTTTGAGAAGCGCGGCGGGCACCTGGGTCGCGAAAGCTTTGCTGTCCTTGCTGGTGGTGAGCTTTGCCGTCTGGGGTATTTCCGGGCGCCTGTCGGGAAGCTTGGCTGGCCATCATTCGGTGATTACCGCCGGCGGCACCACCGTTTCGATCAACGAATACCGCCTCGCCTACGATCGCCAGATCAACCTGCTGTCGCAGCAATATGGCCAGCGCATCACGCATGAACAGGCTAAGCTGCTCGGCCTCGACAACCAGGTCCTGGCGCAGCTCGTCTCCGGCGCCGTTCTCGACGAGCAGGCTCGCAAGCTCGGGCTTGGCCTTTCCAAGGACCGGCTGGCCGAGCTGACGCGCGAGGATCCGGCCTTCAAGGGTCCAGGCGGCCAGTTCGACCGCAGGACCTTCGAATATCTGCTGAGCCAGATCGGCATGCGACCCGAGGACTATCTGAAGAACCGCTCGCAAGTGGCGGTCCGCCAACAGATCGTCGAGGCGATTTCCGACGGGCTCAAGGCGCCGCAGACCTTCCTGAAGGCGGTCGCGCTCTATCGCGGCGAGGACCGCACGATCGACTATCTCGTCCTGCCGAAGACACTCGTCCAGCCGATCGAGGCGCCGTCCGACAGCGCGCTGAAAACCTATTTCGAAGCCAACAAGAAGAACTACGCCGCGCCGGAATACCGCAAATTCTCCTATATCCGGCTTGAGCCGCAGGACATCATGGACCCGACGGCGGTGACCGACAGCCAAGTCGCTGAGGACTACAACAAGAACAAGGCGCGCTATACGACACCCGAAATGCGCACCATCGAACAGCTGGTGTTCAAGACGCCGGACGCGGCCAAGGCGGCATTTGACTCCCTGAAGGCCGGCGCCACCTTCGACAAGATCGTCACCGCAGAGGGCAAGACGCAGGCCGACACCGTGCTCGGCACGCTGGCAAAGGACAAGATCGCCGACAAGGCGGTGGCCGACGCAGCCTTCTCGCTCAACGTCAACGAGGTCAGCCCGGTGGTTCAGGGCGCCTTCGGCCCGGTGCTCTTGCGCGTCACCGAAATCAAGCCGCAGGTGGTGAAGCCGCTTTCGGAAGTGTCCGACCAGATCCGCAAGGATCTTGCGCTCGGCGAGGCAAGCCGCGTCCTGCTCGACGTCCACGACAGCTACGAGGACACCCGCGCTTCCGGTGCCTCGCTTGCCCAGGCGGCCGACAAGCTAAAGCTCAAGGTCGTCACCATCGACGCCATCGACCGTACCGGCCAGCGGCCGGACGGCACGATCGTCAACGACCTGCCGCAATCGGCGGACCTCATCAAGGCCGTCTTCGAGGCCGAGCCGAACACCGAGAATGAAGGCCTGACCACTGCCGCCAACGGCTTCGTTTTCTATGAAGTCCAGTCGATCACGCCGGCGCGCGACCGCACGCTGGACGAGGTTCGCCAGAAGGTGGTGGCCGACTGGACCGCGGCCGAGACCGACAAGCGGCTCACCGCCAAGGCCGGGGAGTTGGAAAAGCGCCTCAAGGCCGGTGCGACGCTCGACGTGATCGCGGGCGAGCTGAAGCTCGAGAAGCAGACCAAGCGCGGCCTGAAGCGCGAAGCCGACGATGCCGATTTCGGCAAGGAGGGCGCGGCGGCCATGTTCGGCGTCGGCGAAGGCGGCACGGGCCTGATCCCCTCGCCCACCGGCGACGGTCAGATCCTGTTCAAGGTTGCCGAAGTCTTCGAACCTGCCGGCGCCGATGGCAGCTCTGTCCCGGAAGACGCGCAGAAATCTTTCAGCGCCGGCATATCCGACGACCTGCTCGATCAGCTGGTGGCGCAGCTGCAGTCGCAATATGACGTTCGTATCGATCCGGCCGCCGTTTCCCAAGCACAGACACGATGAGCGCGCTTAAGACATATATCGCCAAGGTCGCGACCGGCACCGCGCTCTCCTTCGAGGAAGCGCGCGAGGCCTTCGACATCATCATGTCGGGCGACGCGACGCCGGGGCAGATCGGAGGCTTCCTGATGGCGTTGCGCGTGCGCGGCGAGGCCGTGAGCGAGATCTCCGGCGCGGTCGCCACGATGCGCGCCAAGATGCTCCGCGTCGAAGCCCCGCGCGGCGCCATCGACATCGTCGGCACCGGCGGCGACAATTCGCATTCGGTCAACATTTCGACCGGATCGGCATTCGTCATCGCCGCCGCGGGCGTCCCGGTGGCCAAGCACGGCAATCGCGGCCTGTCCTCGCTGACCGGCGCGGCGGATGTGCTGATGGCGCTAGGCGTCAAAGTCGACATCGCACCGGAGACGATCGGCCGCTGCATCCAGGAAGCCGGCGTCGGCTTCATGTTCGCGCCAGCGCATCATCCGGCGATGAAGCATGTCGGTCCTGTCCGGGGCGAGCTCGGCACGCGCACCATCTTCAATCTGCTCGGGCCGCTGTCGAATCCAGCCGGCGTCGGCCGGCAGATGGTTGGCGTCTTCCTGCCCGAATGGATCATGCCGGTGGCTGAGACGCTGAAGGCGCTGGGTACCGATCATGCCTGGATCGTGCACGGCGACGGTTATGACGAGATCACCACCACGGGCGAGACGCAGGTCGCAGAGCTCGCCGGCGGCGAGATCCGCACCTTTACCCTCACTCCGGAAGCGGTCGGACTGAAGCGGCATAACAAGGAAGATCTGCGCGGCGGCGAAGCGGCCTACAATGCCAGGGCATTGCGCGATATGCTGGGCGGCGCTGCCGGCGCTTATCGCGACACCGTGCTGATGAATGCCGGCGCCGGGCTGGTGGTGGCCGGCAAGGCGACGACGCTCGGCGATGGCATCGAGGCAGCAGCGCAGGCCATTGACAGCGGCCGGGCGCTGGCGGTGCTCGACAAGCTCATCGAGATTTCGAACGGTTAGAATTTTGTCCGATATCCTGCGCAAGATCGAAGCCTACAAGCGCGATGAGATCGCCGCCGCGAAGCTCAGCGCGCCGCTTGCCGAGGTCAAGGCGAAGGCCAAGGATGCGGAACCCCCGCGCAGCTTCCTTGCGGCGCTTGAGGCCAAGCGGAAGGCCGGCGGCTTCACGCTGATTGCGGAGATCAAGAAGGCCAGCCCTTCCAGGGGCTTGATCCGCGCCGACTTCGACCCGCCGGCGCTCGCCAGGGCCTATCAGCAAGGCGGTGCTGCCTGTCTTTCGGTGCTGACCGACGCACCGTCCTTCCAGGGCGCGCCCGGCTTTCTGACCGCAGCGCGCGCCGCCGTTGGCCTGCCCGCCCTGCGCAAGGATTTCCTCTTCGACCCGTATCAGGTTCATGAAGCCCGCGCCTGGGGCGCGGACGCGATCCTCATCATCATGGCGAGCGTCGACGACGCCTTGGCCAGTGAATTGGAAGTCACGGCCTTCGATCTCGGCATGGACGCGCTGGTCGAGGTGCATGACGAACAGGAGATGGAACGCGCGCTTCGCCTCTCGTCGCGGCTGATCGGCATCAACAACCGCGATTTGAGAACCTTCGAAACCAGCCTCGACGTTTCCGAGCGGCTTGCCGCCATGGTCCCGGACGACCGGCTGCTGGTCAGCGAGAGCGGCATCTTCACCCATCAGGACTGCCGGCGGCTGGAAAAGAGCAAGATCGGCACCTTCCTCGTTGGCGAAAGCCTGATGCGGCAGGCCGACGTGGCCGCCGCGACCGCCCTTCTGCTGACGGGCAAGGCGCCGGCCGAGGCCGTTTGAGGATGCCCGCGCTTACGCATCTCGGCGCCAAGGGCGAAGCCAACATGGTCGATGTCGGCGGCAAGGCCGAGACGACGCGCACGGCCATCGCCGAAGGGTATGTCACCATGCAGCCGGAAACGCTGGAGATGATCCTGGCCGGCGACGCCAAGAAAGGCGACGTGCTGGGCACGGCGCGCATCGCCGGCATCATGGCGGCCAAGAAGACGCATGAGCTCATCCCGCTTTGCCATCCCCTCCTTCTCACCAAGGTTGCCGTCGAGATCGAGCCCGACCACGCGCTCCCTGGCCTGAGGGTCAGCGCGCTTGCCAGGGTTACCGGCAAGACCGGGGTGGAAATGGAGGCGCTGACCGCGGCGTCGGTCGCCTGCCTCACCATCTACGACATGGCCAAGGCAGCGGACCGCGCCATGGCGATTTCCGGCATCAGGCTGGTCGAGAAGACCGGCGGCAAGTCGGGCGACTACAAGGCCGGTTCTTAGCATGGCTTTGCTTCCGGTCGCCGAGGCGCTCCAACGCCTGTTGGACGGCGCGACCGCGCTGCCAGGCGAAAGCGTGCCGCTGGCCGAAGCAGCCGGCCGGGTGCTGGCCGACCCGGTGGTGGCTCTGCGCACCCAGCCGCCCTTCAATGCGTCGGCGATGGACGGCTATGCCGTACGGGCCGCCGACGTAGCCTCGGCGCCGGCCCGGCTCTCCGTGATCGGCATGGCGCCCGCCGGGCGTGGCTTCACCGGCTCTGTCGGCAAGGGCGAGGCCGTGCGCATCTTCACCGGCGCGCCGCTCCCCGAAGGCGCCGATACCATCGTTATCCAGGAGAATGTCCGCGATCTCGGCGGCGGCGGCATCGAAGTGACCGAGCCGACCGCGGAGGGACGCAACGTCCGTCGCCGCGGCCTCGACTTCTGCGAGGGCGACCTGCTCCTCGAAAAAGGCCGCCAGCTCGATCCGGCGGCGCTTTCGCTGGCGGCATCGGCCAACCATCCGAGTCTCAACGTGGTGCGGCAGCCGCTGCTCGCCATCATCGCCACCGGCGATGAATTGCTGCCGCCGGGCAGCGCGCTCGGCCCCGACCAGATCATCTCGTCGAATGCCTGTGGCGTCACAGCTACGGCCCAGTCGGTCGGCGCGCGCTCGCTCGACCTCGGCATCGCCGCCGACCGCAAGGACGCGGTCGCGGCCCTGGTCAAGAAGGCGGTCAAGGCCGGCGCCGACGTCATCGTCACGCTTGGCGGCGCCTCCGTCGGCGACCACGACTTGATCCATGACGTGCTGACCGGCGAAGGCATGCAGCTCGACTTCTGGAAGATCGCCATGCGTCCCGGCAAGCCGTTGATGTTTGGCCGGCTCGGCGACATTCGCTGCATCGGCCTGCCCGGCAATCCGGTCGCAAGCCTGGTCTGCTCGCAGGTGTTCCTGAAGCCGCTTCTGGCGCGGCTGGGCGGCCGGTCCTGCCGGCAGGAAATCCGCACGGCCCGGCTAGGCGCCGCAATGCACGCCAACGATCTGAGGCAGGACTATGTGCGCGCCGTGGTCCGCGAAGATGCGGGGGGGTTGATCGCAACACCGTTCGGCATCCAGGATTCCTCGATGTTGAGGATGCTCGCCGATGCCAATGGCCTGATCGTGCGCCAACCCTTCGCACCGGCGGCTGAAGCCGGCGAGGAATGCACCGTTCTGATGTTACGCTGAACAAAACGTCAACACATTCACTAAACTTTAAACGGTTGCGGAACACAACTGGAACAGATAGTGTTTGTTCTGGGTTTGTTTTTCTGATTCTGGTTTCAGAACCCATGGGGGCCGCCATGCTGACGCGCAAACAACATGAACTGCTGATGTTCATCCATGAACGGCTCAAGGAAAGCGGCATTCCGCCGTCTTTCGATGAGATGAAGGAAGCGCTCGACCTTGCCTCGAAATCGGGCATCCACCGCCTGATCACGGCGCTGGAGGAGCGCGGTTTCATTCGCCGGCTTCCGAACCGGGCGCGTGCTCTTGAAGTGCTGCGCCTACCTGACTCGATCGCGCCCGGCCTCAATGCGGCGAAGAAATTCTCGCCGAGCGTCATCCAGGGCGGCCAAGGCAATCTCGGCCGCCAGATCAAACCCGCGGCGCCCGCCCGCACGCCGACGCCCAGCAATGACGACGACGCCGTTTCAGCCGTCTCCATCCCGGTGATGGGTCGCATTGCCGCCGGCGTGCCGATCGACGCCATCCAGCACCAGACGCATTCGATCACAGTGCCGCCGGACATGATCGCGGGCGGCGAGCACTACGCGCTCGAGGTCAAAGGCGATTCGATGATCGAGGCCGGCATCTTCGACGGCGACACGGTCATCATCCGCAACGCCAGCACTGCGAGCCCCGGGGAGATCGTCGTGGCGCTGGTCGATGACGAGGAGGCGACGCTGAAGCGCTTCCGCCGCAAGGGCGCCTCCATCGCGCTCGAGGCTGCCAATCCGGCCTATGAGACGCGCATCTTCGGTCCCGATCGCGTCAAGGTTCAGGGCAAGCTCGTCGGGCTCATCCGCCGCTACTGAGGGGCTGCGGCTTGGCTTTCGGCTTCTCGGGCTTCTTGTAAGGCGCCAACCCCCTCGCCTCACGCGAGTAGCGCCGCTGTTCGTGCCAAGGGCGGTACGGTTTTTCGACGGCGTATTGAATGGTTGCTCGCGCCGTCGCCGATTGCGGATCGAAGAAGACGGCGGCACTGCCGTCGCGCGCGAGCTGCCGCTTGGTGACAACGAGGACACGCGGATCGCGGCAGGGATTGTAGGCCGTGGCGTCGTTGATGACGATGAGGTCTGCGAAGTCGCAGGCAGGCCGGGCAGCTTCGCGTTTTTCGGCGAGCGCGACGATCGCGCCTGATGGATGCCGGCCAATGCAGAGATCGCCCGTGCAGTAAAAGGGCGATCCAGGCGGCAGGTCGACGGGATCGGCTATGTCCAGCGTGCCCTTGGCGAATGTCTCCGGCGGCACGATCGTTTCGGCCTTGAGCGCGCGTTTCCAGTTATCGGTGGTGAACTCGTTCGAGCGGGCACGATTGATGGCGAGTTCGCCGCCGCCGATCGGCATCGCCACCAGATGCGCGTCCTCCGAGATCAGCAGGTCGGGCGTGCGCACCTGCGGGATCATCATGACGGCCGCGGCAGCGAAAGGAATCGCGGCCAGCCTGAGCCACGTAGTCGCCATCGTGGCGATGACGAGCGCGATCGTCGCCAGCAGCACCGAATGGATCGAGATCAGGCCCACGGCATCGACCGGCGACCACTCCGAAATCCACGCCGAGATCGCGATCATCGCCGCCAGGCCCTTGCCCATCAAATAGAGGAAGGGCCCGTCGAAGCCGAACGGCATCATGACCGCGCTGGCGACGGCGAGAAACATCACGATCGTGACGATCGGCATGATCGCGAGATTGGCCAGCAGGCTAAGCGGCGAGACGCGCTGGAAATGCCAGATGGCAAACAGCGCCGTGGCACTTCCGGCAATGATCGACGTCATCGCGGCGCCACCTGCTCCGACTGCCAGTTTGTGCGACATGAACCGCAGGAACGAACGCTTTGCCGGCGGCGCTCTCACCTTGCCGGCGCGGTAGTCGGACCAGCCGGCATAGGCGCCGACAAGGGCGGCGGTTGCCGCGAACGACATCTGAAAGCTCGGGCCAACCACTTCATGCGGCGACACCAGGATGACGGCGATGGCCGAGATCGCCAAATTGCGCATCGTCAGCGCGGCGCGGTCGAAAAGCACGGCGATCAGCATCACGGCCAGCATGATGAAGCTTCGCTCGGCGGCGACCACCACGCCGGAGATGAGGAGGTAGGCGGCGATCGACATAAGCGCGATTGCCGCGGCATATTTCTTCACCGGCCGGCGTGACGAAAAATCCGGGAACAGCGCAAAGGCGCCGCGCAGCAGAAGCATGACCGTGCCGGCGACCAGCGCCATGTGCAGGCCCGAAATCGAGATGATGTGATAGATGCCGGTCCGCCGCATCGCCTCGTTGATGTCCTCCGGAATGCCGGCGCGCACGCCGACGATCAGTGCGGCGGCAATTTCGCCTTCGGGTCCGCCGACGGTGCTTCTGATGTGGTCGGCAATATTTTCGCGCGCGTTCTCGATGGCCGAGGCGATGCTCGTCTGGCCGATCGGGTCGGTTGGCGGAATGAGTTTCGGGTCGCCGAGGAAAAATCCGCTGCCGCCGATGCCGGAAAAATAGCTGTCGAAGGAAAAATCATAACTTTCCGGACGGACCGGCCCTGTCGGCGGCAGGAGCCGCGCGTAACCCGTCACCAGCGATCCGGCCTTCATGCCGGCCGGGATCCTGCGTGCCGAGACCCTGACGCGATCCGGTGCGTAGCGCAGCTTTGGATGCGCGGTCGAGACGAGATCGATGGTCAGCCTGACGCGGCCATTGGCCATTTCCTCGGCGATGACGACGCGGCCTGTCAGCCGCGTCTGGATTTCGGAGCCGAGCATCGGTGTAGCGGCGCGCCAGGTCTCGACCTTCGCGGCGACGAAGCCCAGCGCGCAAAACAGCGCCGCCATAAAGACCAGGTGTGTCTTCAGCCAGGGGCGCGAAACCGCCGCGCATAGAGCCATCAGCGCCACCGCCGCCAGCGGTCTGTAAAGATCCGGCTCGGCGCTCACGGAATAATAGAGTATCACGCCGGCGGCCAGGAACACCGGCACCAGCAGGAAGCCGATGCCGCGGTCGAGCTCGGTTGAGGCTGCCTCGGCCACACCCCGGCGAAACACGGAAAACGAGGCACGGCGGAACCGCCTGCGGATTAAGTCGATGGCCGCCGGCGGAGGAGCTTGTAGCGAAGCATCGCCGTCCGGCGGCAAAATCTCGGTGGCCGGACGCGGTACGGGAACCAAAACCGGTACTGCCTCGGCAGGTATGGTGTCGGCAAACAGCAGGCGCTCGCTCACGCCAGCCGCCGTCTCCTCGCCCTCCTCCGCACCCCGGCCACGTCCAGCCATCGGGTCTGCCCCTTGCGCCCCAGACCTCCTATGCTACATGAACGCCCACCGCGCGAAAGTCCGCGCAATCATGCCCGCTTCAGAGCTTCTTCCGAGAGTTCCATGTCCGACAAGGTCGTCACCCGCTTTGCCCCCTCGCCCACCGGCTATTTGCACATCGGCGGGGCGCGCACGGCGCTGTTCAACTGGCTCTACGCCAGGCACACCGGCGGCACGATGCTGCTGCGCATCGAGGACACCGACCGCGAGCGCTCCACCGAAGCGGCGACGGCCGCTATCCTGGACGGGCTGACCTGGCTCGGCCTCTCATGGGACGGCGAGGCCGTGTCGCAGTTCGAGCGAGCGCCGCGCCACCGTGAGGTGGCAGAGGAGCTCGTACGGCTGGGCAAGGCCTATTACAGCTATGAGACGCCTGCCGAGCTGGAGGCGATGCGCGAGGCGGCGCGGGCCAAGGGGCTGCCGCCGCGCTACAATGGCCAGTGGCGCGACCGCGACCCCTCCGAGGCGCCTCCCGGCGTCAAGGGCGCCATCCGCATCAAGGCGCCGACCGAAGGAGAGACCGTCGTGCACGACCGCGTGCAGGGCGAGGTGCGATTCCCGAACAAGGACCTCGACGACTTCATCATCCTGCGCTCGGACGGCAACCCGACCTACATGCATGCCGTCGTCGTCGACGATCACGATATGGGCGTCACCCACATCATCCGCGGCGACGATCACCTGACCAACGCCGCGCGCCAGACCGTAATCTACAACGCCATGGGCTGGACCGTGCCGTCGATGTCGCACATCCCGCTGATCCATGGTGCCGACGGCGCCAAGCTGTCGAAGCGCCACGGCGCGCTCGGCGTCGAGGCTTATCGCGCCATGGGCTATCTGCCGGAGGCCGTGCTCAACTATCTGGCCAGGCTCGGCTGGAGCCACGGCGACGACGAGGTGATGTCGATCAAGGATATGATCTCCTGGTTCGACATCGCCGACGTCAACAAGGGCGCCGCCCGGTTCGACTTCGCCAAGCTCGAGGCGCTGAACGGCGTCCATATGCGCAAGATGGACGACAAGGCGCTATTTGATATTCTCGTAGCCACCCTGCCCTATCTCGAGGGTGGCCCGGCGCTTGCGGCCAAGCTCGACGACAGGCGCCAGGCACAGCTGCTTGCTGCCATGCCGGGCCTCAAGGAGCGGGCAAAGACGTTGGTCGAGCTCGTCGATGGAGCCGGCTTCCTGTTCGCCGAGCGGCCCTTGCAGCTCGACGAAAGGGCTGCGGGGTTGCTTGGCAGCGACGCCCGCGCCATTTTGCGCGGTACCCATGCCGCGCTCGCCGCGATCTCCAGCGAATGGAGCGCCGCAACCGCGGAAGCCGCTATTCGCGACTTTGCGCAGGCCGGCGGCCATAAGCTCGGCGCCGTGGCCCAACCGCTGAGAGCCGCGCTCACCGGCCGCAGCACCTCGCCCGGCGTGTTCGATGTACTCGCCGTGCTCGGCCGTGAGGAGAGCCTGGCGCGGGTTGCGGATCAAATCGATTAGGAGCGAACTGGCCCAAGAAGATTGGCATTGAAAGGTGTGTTTCGCAGTGCAACATTAGGCCTTGGCCCAATCTGGCACGCACCTCCTAAAATGCGGTGGCAAGTTCGCGCATTCCGGTGATTTCGACGTGTCGTTTGCAGGAACTGCCTTGCCGGCATGAGAAAACATAAAGGAGTTTGCAATGAGCGAAGCTGCGACAAAACTGGAATCGGGCGGCAAGGCGCGTGAGTCGACCGCAAGGCTCGAGTTCGCCGGCAAGACGCATGAATTCAAGGTGCGAAGCGGCTCGACCGGGCCCGACGTGATCGACATCGGCGCGCTGTACAGCACCACCGGGGCCTTCACCTACGATCCCGGTTTCACCTCGACGGCAAGCTGCGAGTCGGCGATCACCTTCATCGACGGCGACGCCGGCATCCTGCTGCATCGCGGCTACCCGATCGACCAGCTCGCCGAGCACGGCGACTTCCTCGAGGTCTGCTATCTACTGCTCTACGGCGAATTGCCGACCAAGGCGCAGAAGGACGACTTCGACTATCGCGTTACGCGCCACACCATGGTGCATGAGCAGATGTCGCGCTTCTTCACCGGCTTCCGCCGCGACGCCCATCCGATGGCCGTCATGTGCGGCGTGGTCGGCGCGCTGTCGGCCTTCTACCATGACTCTACCGACATCTCGGACCCATACCAGCGCATGGTCGCCTCCATGCGGCTGATCGCCAAGATGCCGACGATCGCGGCGATGGCCTATAAATACCACATCGGCCAGCCCTTCATTTACCCGAAGAACGATCTCGGCTTCGCGGCGAACTTCCTGCATATGTGCTTTGCCGTGCCGTGCGAGGAGTACAAGATCAACCCGGTGCTGGCGCGCGCCATGGAGCGCATTTTCATCCTGCACGCCGATCACGAGCAGAACGCGTCGACCTCGACGGTTCGTCTCGCCGGCTCTTCGGGCGCCAATCCGTTCGCCTGCATCGCGGCCGGCATTGCCTGCCTCTGGGGCCCCGCGCATGGCGGCGCCAACGAGGCGGCTCTCAACATGCTGGGCGAGATCGGCCATGTCGACCACATCCCGGAATTCATCGCCCGCGCCAAGGACAAGAACGATCCGTTCCGCCTGATGGGCTTCGGCCATCGCGTCTACAAGAACTACGATCCGCGCGCCAAGATCATGCAGAAGACAGCGCATGAGGTGCTGGGCGAGCTCGGCATCAAGGATGATCCGCTGCTCGACATCGCCATGGAGCTGGAGAAGATCGCGCTGACCGACGAGTATTTCATCGAGAAGAAGCTCTATCCGAACGTCGACTTCTATTCGGGCATCACGCTGAAGGCGCTGGGCTTCCCCACCACCATGTTCACCGTGCTGTTCGCGGTGGCCCGCACCGTCGGCTGGATCGCGCAGTGGAAGGAAATGATCGAAGACCCGCACCAGAAGATCGGCCGCCCGCG
This sequence comes from Mesorhizobium sp. WSM4983, assembly GCF_029625765.1. Classification (NCBI taxonomy): domain Bacteria; kingdom Pseudomonadati; phylum Pseudomonadota; class Alphaproteobacteria; order Hyphomicrobiales; family Phyllobacteriaceae; genus Mesorhizobium; species Mesorhizobium sp. WSM4983. Next base: position 197,325 of record NZ_JARTVM010000001.1, read on the forward strand.
CCAGCTCTACACCGGCGCTACGGAGCGCGATTACGTGCCGATTGCGAAGCGGTGATTGAGCGAATAGCGAAATAGCGAGTAGCGAATAGGGAAAGAACTGGCGGCACTGAGTGGCGCCAGCGTACTCGCTATTCGCTATTCGCTACTCCCTATTCGCTTTCTTGATGCACCCCAGCACCACCTCGGCAGCAATCTCGCCCGACGGTCTGTCGGTCGCCATGCGCCTGGCGATTTCCGCGAAACCTGCCCGCTGCCACGCGCGCATGCCGGTGTCGGCAAACAGGGCTTCCAGCTGACGCGCCAGGTTCTCCGGCCTGACATACTGATCGTAGAACTCCGGCACCAGCGCGCGATCGGCGATCAAATTGGGCAGCAGCGCCGACCAGGTCGTCACCAGATGCTGCAGCAGCTGCCTCGCGATCGGATCGAGCTTGTAGCTGGAGACCATTGGAACACCGCAAAGCGCAAGCTCGAGCGAAACTGTTCCGGAGGCGATCAGAGCCGCGTCGGCCTTGCCGAAAGCCAACCATTTGCGCTCCGGATCGGTGATGATCTCGGGCTTCTCGTCCCACCGCGTGACGGACGCCTTCACCAGGTCGGCGACATGCGGCACCGTCGGCAGCATCAGCCGCAAGCGGTGACCGCGCTGATGCAAGACCGATATCGCCTTGCCGAACGGCTCGATCAGCCGGCGCACCTCGCCGCGGCGCGAGCCGGGCAGCACGAGCAGCGTCTTCACGCGATCCTCCGACAGGTCCCGCGGCAAGCTCTGCGCCTTGGCGGCGCCAAGCACGCCGGGATCCTGGGTCAGCCGGTGGCCGACATAGGTGCCGGGCGGCCCACCAAGTCGGGTGAGCGCCTTCACTTCGAAGGGCAGGATGCAGAGGACGTGATCGACATAGGGCTTCATCGCCGCCGCCCTGCCCGGCCGCCATGCCCACACGCTCGGGCAGACATAATGGACGATCGGGATGGCGGGCGCGGCGGCGCGGACCCTTTTGGCGACCCGCAGCGAAAAATCAGGGCTGTCGATGGTGATCAGGCAATCCGGCCGCTCCGCCGCGATGGTGCCGGCTGTTTGGCTGATCCGGCGCATCAGCCGCGGCAGGTCGCGCAAGACGGCGCTGAAGCCCATCAGCGCGATCTCGCTGCCGTCGAAGAGCGGTGTCAGCCCCAGTTCCTGCAGATGCCGGCCGCCGATGCCGACGAGCCGGATCTTACGGCCGGTGGTCTTCTCGAGCGCACGCACGATGTCGGCGCCGAGCAAGTCGCCCGATTCCTCGCCCGCGACGATGGCGATCTTGAGCGGCCTCTCACTGGCCATCGGTCGGCTCCGTCGCGGTAAATCCGACGATGAACAAGCCAAGCGCATCGGCCCGCGCGAGAGTCACCGGGCTTTCGAGAATGAGCGAGCGGCCGGCTTCGACGGCGATGCCGGCAAGGCCGGCCGCGTGTGCGGCCTCGACCGTCTGCGGGCCTATCGAGGGCAAGTCGGCGCGCAGCTCCTGCCCTGGCTTGGCGCATTTGACGAGTACGCCGCGCGTCTTGCCGGCGAGCCTGCCGTGCCCGCGCAATTCGCGCGTCCTCTCGAGCAGGCCCTTAGTGCCTTCGATGCCTTCCAACGCGATAACCCGCCCCCCAATTGCAATCGCCGCCTGGCCGATGTCGAGCTCGCCGATTGCCTTGGCCGCCGCGCGGCCCGCCTCGATATCGCGCCAGTCCGATTGCTTTGGTCCCGCCTTGGTCAGCATGCCCTCGCCGGCAGCGAGATCTGGAACGATCTCATGCGCTCCGACCACGGTGATACCGCGCCTTTCCAGCCCGCGCGTCAGAACCTTCAGAAGCCCGTCGTCGCCGCGGGCCAGCGCCATTGCCACGGAGAGGATTATCGTCAGCAGACTGAGCGTTGGACGTATCTTCGCAAGCCGCGGCCTGCGCTTGATCTCGCCGGCAAGAACCAGGTGGCTAATGCCTTCGCGCTTCAGCAAGGGAAGCAGGAAGCCGATGTCTTCGAGCGCAAGCGTCGCCTGCTCGTAGGCGGCAAAGTCCGCTTCGCGATCCACCTCGCCCTCGGCCAGGATGATGAAAGGCGAATGTCCCTGTCTGACCAGACCTTCCGCCACTTCGACCGGCAGGCTGCCGCCACCGGCGATGATGCCGACCCTGGAGCCCGGCGCGAGTGCAAGCCCTGACCCGGCGGGCTCAGCCCTCGTCATCGCCATCGTCATCGCCGCCACCGCCCTTCAGCGGCGGGACGGCATAATGCCGCTTGCCGCGACTGGTGATGAAGTCGATCATCTTCATGGCCGTCGGTGACGAGGCGAACTCCGCCTTGGCGATCTCGACATTCTCCCCGACCGTGCGGGAGTGGTCGAAAATCGCCCTGTAAGCCCTTCGCAGCATGTAGATTTCGGCGCGCGGCAGGCCGGAGCGCTTCAGGCCGATGACGTTGAGACCGCGCAGCTTGGCGCGATTGCCGACGGCGATCGCATAGGGAATGACGTCGCCGACGACCGCCGAGCAGCCGCCGATAAAGGCGTTGTCGCCGACGCGGACAAACTGATGCACGGCGGTCAGGCCGCCGATATAGACATTGTCGCCGATCTCGCAATGCCCGCCGAGCGTCGCCCCATTGGCGAAGGTGGCATTCTTGCCGACGACGCAGTCATGGGCAATGTGGGCATAGGCCAGGAAATTGCCATTGTCGCCGATCGCCGTCTCGCCGCGGCTGGAATCGGTGCCGACATGCATGGTGACGCCTTCGCGGATGGTGCAATTTCCGCCGATGACCAGCGTCGTGCGCCCGCCCTTGTGCTTGGTGTTCTGCGGCGGCGCCCCGAGCGTCGACATTGGATAGACCTTGGTCGAGCCGCCGACGGTGGTCGCGCCCATCACCGAGACATGGCTGACCAGCTCGACGCGATCGCCGATGACGGCATCGGCGCCGACATGGCAGAAGGGTCCGATACGCACACCTTCGCCGAGCTGGGCGCCTTCTTCGACGACCGAGGAAGGGTGGATTGATGTCTGAACTTTCATGAGCATTAGAAACCGTCAGCCGGTGACCATCATAGCCGAAACTTCGGCTTCGGCGGCCTTTGCGCCATCCACCATCGCCTCGCAGGCAAATTTCAGCAGGTTGCCGCGCTTCTTGATCTTCTTGACGTGGATCCTGAGCTGATCGCCGGGGACGACCGGCTTGCGGAACTTCGCGTTGTCGATGGTCATGAAATAAACCAGCGACGGCTTTTCCGCATTGAGGCTGCGAATGCAGATCGCGCCGGCGGTCTGGGCCATCGCCTCGATGATGAGCACGCCCGGCATCACCGGCTGCTGCGGGAAATGGCCCTGAAAATGAGGTTCGTTGATGGTCACGTTCTTGATGCCGACCGCGGAGTCGTCGCCGTCGATTTCGACGATGCGGTCGATCAGCAGAAACGGATAACGGTGCGGCAGGAGCTTCATCAGCCCCATTATGTCGACCGCCTCAAGTGTCATCGCAACCGTGTCAGCCATTTCCGTCGCCCTGCTTGCGCGTCCTGGCCAGCCTGCGCAGCATCGCGATCTCACGCATGGCTTCCGCCATTGGCTGCGCCGGATAGCCTCCCCAGACCTCGCCCGCCGGCACGTTGCTCATGAATCCACTTCTCGCAGCAAGCTTGGCCCCGGGACCGATGGTCAAATGATCGGCGAGGCCGACGCCGCCACCCATGGTGACGTTGTCGCCGACGACGACGGAACCGGAAATACCCGAAAGCCCGGCTATAATGCAATTGCGGCCGATGCGAACATTGTGGGCGATCTGCACCAGATTGTCGATCTTGGTGCCTTGTCCGATGATCGTGTCGGACATCGCACCGCGATCGACGGTCGAGTTGGAGCCGATCTCGACGTCATCCTGGATGATGACGCGGCCGATCTGCGGCACGCGCTCAGGTCCCTTCGCGCCGGCCACGAAGCCGAACCCGTCCTGACCGATCCTTGCACCGCCATGAATGATGACGCGGTTGCCGATCAGCGCATATTGGATGCTGGCACCCGGACCGACATAGCCATCACGACCTATCTTGCACGAGCGGCCAATGACGGCATGGGGCGCAATGACCGTGCCGCTCCCGATGGCAGCGCCGGGACCGATCACGGCACCTGCCTCCACGATCGCACCGGCTTCGACATGCGCGGACGGGTCGATGTGCGCTTGCGGCGAAATGCCGGTTTCGCCGGTCATCGGCCCGGGCGTGGCGGCCTGCGGAAAGAGCAGCCGCCCCACCATGGCGAAGGCCTGCTGCGGGCGCGGATGCGCCAGCACCGCAATCCCCTGCGGCGCCCTGTTGGCGAAGTCGGCAGGACAGAGAACGGCAGCCGCCTTGAGCGAATGCATCAAGGCGAAATTGCGCTTGCCGTCGACAAAGACGAGCGCACCGTCGCCACCCTCATTGGCGGGCGCCAGCGCGTCGATGGCGATGTCGGCCTGCGAGGAATCAATAAGATTGGCGCCGGTCAGATTCGCGACCTCGCCAGCCGTATACCGGCGTGAAGGCGCGAAGAACACCGGATCGGTCATTCCACAAACATTATCCAGCTAGGTCGGATCAGTCGATTCCGGGCCATCACACGACCCGGAAACATCGTAACCCGCGGATTAGAAACGGGTCGCTATGCCGAAGTTGAATTCCTGCACGTCGTCGGTCGGTTCCTTCTTCACCGGGATCGCATAGTCGATTCGGATCGGACCGAACGGTGACGCCCACATCAGCCCGACACCGACCGAAGCGCGCAGCTTCATATCGGTCGAGGACTGGGTGACGCCTGCAGTATGAATTGCGCTGCCATAGAGCGTTGCAGCATCGGCAAACACCGCGCCCCGCAAGCCAAAGCTTTCCGGAATAGCCGGCAACGGGAACTGGGCTTCGGCCGAGGCATTGAAATAGGTCGTGCCACCGAGATGGTCACCCGTATTGGTATCTACAGGGCCGATGCCGCCATATTCGAAGCCACGGATCATACGATCAGTGCTTTGGAACTGGTCAAAGATGCGCAGACCATCGTTGCCATACCCGGCGATATGGCCAGCGCCACCAGAGATCAGACCGACCAGATCGAGCTGCTCGGACAGCGTTTGGTAGACGCTTGCGCGCCCGGTCAACTTCACCCACTTGGCGTCACCACCGAGACCGGCAACCTCGGTCGTACCAGTGACGTAGAGCCCTTCATGCGGGTTCTTCATGTCGTCGATGGTGTTGTAGACTAGCCCGAGGCTGACCGACGACTTAATCCATGGGCTTTGCTCTACGCCTTCCAAGATAGCCGGCGAAATGGTGCACGGGCTGCCAGGAATATAGGTCCCGTTGGTCAAGCAACTGTCGTCGACCTTATATTTCTCTTGCGAGATATTGTACGCCAGCTGCGTCGAAATACTGTCGGTGATCGGCAGCCCGAAGCGGATGGTCGCGCCCGTGGTATCACTGTCGTAGTGATTGTTATATTCCCTGGTCGACTTGTAGATGTCGAAGCCCGCCGCGATGCGCCGGCCGAGGAAATACGGCTCGGTGAAGGAGATCGCATAGTCGCGCGAGTTCTTACCGCCGCCGGCCGACAGCTTGATGTACTGGCCGCGGCCGAGGAAGTTGCGCTCGGTGATCGAGCCTTCGACGGACGGACCCGGCGTGTCGCCGCCGGTCGAATAGCCGGCGCCGACCGAGAACTCACCGGTCGACTTCTCGACCACATCGACCACCAGGACGACTTGGTCCGGAGCGGACCCGGGGACGGTCGAGATGTCGACTTTTTGAAAATAATCCAGAGCTTCCAGGCGCTTCTTCGCGCGCTGGATAAGCACCTGGTTGAAGGCGTCGCCTTCGCTGACATCGAATTCGCGCCGGATGACATAGTCGCGCGTGCGGTCGTTGCCGCGGATTTCGATACGCTCGATATATGCCTTGGTACCCTGGTCGATGGTGTAGACGACCGAGATCGTATGATTCTCGAAATTGCGGTCGCCGCGCGGAGTCACCTGGGCAAACGCATAGCCTGAGCCGGCGACCTTTTCAGTGAGCGCAACGATCGTGTCCTCGACGTCCTTGGCGTTGTAGACATCGCCCTTGTGCGTCTGGACCACCGATTCCAGCGACTTTGAGTCGACCTCGGGGATCGTGCTCTCGACACTGATATCGCCGAAGTTGTAGCGCTCGCCCTCCTGCACGGTGATGGTGACCGTGTATTTGTTGGTGGCTTCATCCAACTCGCCGACGGCCGAAACGACCTGGAAGTCGGCGTAGCCGTGATTGTAGTAGAAGCGGCGCAGCAACTCCTGGTCGGCCCGCAGCTTGTCCTCGTCATAGACGTCGTCGCGCAGCACGAACGAAAGCCAGGACGAGCGCTTGGTGTTGATGACATCCGACAGGCGACGGCTGGAAAAAGCGCTGTTGCCGACGAAATTGATCGCCGCGATCTGCGTGCGCGCGCCTTCGTTGATGTTGAAGACCACGTTCACGCGGTTGTCGCCGAGGTCCATGATCTGGGAGGTCACGGCGGCGTCGTCGCGGCCGATACGCCGATAGGCAGCCTTGACCGCCTCGACGTCGGCGTCGAGCGCCTGCTGCGAGAAGGTCGCGCGCGGCTTCAGCTGGACGGCGGCCTGGAGCGCGTTGTCCTTGAGCTTCTTGTTGCCCTGGAACAGGACCTGGTTGACGACCTTGTATTCGGAAACCTTGACCACCAGGGTCGAGCCGACCTGATTGATCTGGACGTCCGAGAACAGCCCGGTGCCGAACAGCGCCTTGACGGCGCTATCGACATCGGCGCTTGAAAACGCCTTGCCGGGCTTGATCGAAATGTAATTGCGGATGGTTTCGGCATCGACACGCTGGTTGCCGCTGACCTCGACCCTGCTGACCACTGCTGCTTCGGCTACCGATGTGGCAACGAACTGCACTGCGAGCGCGCCTGGCAAAACCAGGGCGGCGGACAAAGCCGCCGCGGACGCGGCGCTCAGAAACTTGGATGCTGCCTTCATCGGGCTTTTGTACCTTTTTCTCGTAGTCCCCACGGCGAGAAAACCGGACGTGCGGTATTTTCCCTTACCGTATTAACCGGATTTCCCCTACACGCAAGGCTCCCGGTTAATTTGTATTTACTTAACCCTGTTGCGTGGCTTTCGTGTCACGCATATCCCCACGCATGGTAAACGGCGTCTCAATATGGATGGAGCCGAAGCCAAATTCCTTCATGATTTCAGCACCCAAACAGATCATTCCAAAAAACGAAACCCATAAATCCGAGCACCAGAAGGAGACCGGTCCGGTAGGCCATCTCCATCATCCGCTCCGACACGGGCCGCCTTATGACGGCCTCCACGCCGTAAAACAAGAGGTGGCCGCCGTCGAGAGGGGGAATCGGTAGCAGATTGAGAATCCCTATCCCGACTGACAGGAATGCAACAAGCTGCACCAGCCATTCGAAACCGAGTTTGGCCGCCTGACCCGACATTTTCGCGATCTTGATCGGGCCGCCGAGTTGGCATTTGTCCTCGCGCCCGACGACGAAGCGCTGCAGAAATTGCCCGGTGCGCTCGATCACATGCCCGGTTTCTTCGACAGCCGCCGCCAGCGCGCCCGCGGGCGTGTAGGAGACCAGTCGCGGCTGCCCGAGCTCCGCATTGTTGGCCACGCCGATGATCGCGACCTTGACCTTGTTGCCCAGCGCATCCTGCTGCTCCATCGGTTCCGGTGTCGCGGTGACGGTGATTTCCTTGCCGTCGCGCAACATGGTGAAGGTGATGGCGTCGCCGGCGCGGCCCGAAACCAGGCGTTGAACGTCGGCGAAGGTCTCCACCTTGTTGCCGTCGACTCTGACGAATCGATCGCCGGGCTGAATGCCCGCCCGCGCCGCCGGGCTGCCGGCGCTGACTTCGGCCACCATCGGCTCCATCACCGGGCGGCCATAGAGCGAAAACAGCACCGCGAACACGGCGATCGTCAGCAGGAAATTGAACAGCGGCCCGGCGACGACGGTCGCCGCGCGTTTCCAGATCGGCTGGGTGTGGAAGGCGACCTCGCGCTCGGCCTCGCTCAGCGATTCGAGGTCCTCGGTGCTCGGCTGGCTCGATGTCGCGTTCATGTCGCCGACGAATTTCACGTAGCCGCCAAGCGGAATGGCGCAAAGCTTCCAGCGGGTTCCGTGGCGGTCGTTGAAACCGAAGAGCTCCGGGCCGAAGCCGATGGCAAAAGCCTTGACGCCGATGCCGCACCAGCGGCCGATGAGGTAGTGGCCCATCTCATGCACGAACACCACGACGGTGAGCACGAACAGGAACGGCACAAGGGTGCCGAGGACAAAGCCTTGCGTGCTGAAGAGCGCGTGAAGAATCTCGTTCAAGTCATGCCCTCAAAATTCGCCCAGCGCGACAGTCCGCCGCGACTGTGGCATCAATCCGGGCGAATGCCTGGCACGCGTCGTTTTCGCCCATTGGCGACGCCAGTCAGTTCGGAAACAGCCCCATTGCCGGATGGTCGGCGCCCGCCGCAATCCAACCGATGACGTACAGGGCGAACGCAGCCGCGACAAGCCCGTCCACCCTGTCCATGACGCCGCCATGGCCGGGAATGAGATTGCTCGAATCCTTGCAGCCGTGCCGGCGCTTGACCCAGGATTCGAACAGATCGCCGATCTGCGAGACGATCGAGAGCGCCAAGGCGACGAGGCCAAGCATAGTGAGATTGCCGGCCCCGGCCGCGATTGCCAGCACCAATCCGGCAGCGATGCCGCCGACAGCGCCGCCAAGCGCGCCGCTCTGCGTCTTGCCGGGCGAGATTGACGGCGCAAGCTTCGGGCCGCCGACCGCGCGGCCGACGAAATAGGCCGCTATGTCGGTCGCCCAGACGACCGCGAACAGGAAGAGGATCGCGATCAATCCTGAGTGGCTGTCCCCGCGCAGATAGGCGAGCGACAAGCCGGACAACGACGCGTATGCCAGCCCCGAGGCCTCCCACTGCGCTGCTCCCCGCAGCCGCGCGGCAACAGCGACGATAGCAGTGATGGCTGCGACCAGAAGCAGCAGCCAAAGTGCCGGCAGGCCGGCGACCAGCGCGCCGATGAAGACCAGAATCAGCGCTTCCGGCAGAAAGCCGAGCGTCGCACCGTTCTCAGGGCGCGACATGCGCGTCCATTCGTAGAAGATCAACGCCGCGATCGCCGCACAGAACAGGCGGAACGGCAGCCCGCCGAGCCAGGTGAGCGCAAGTGTGACGGCTGCCATCACGATGGCCGAGATGACACGCTGCTGGAGATTGCTCATCGATTCCGCGCTACAAGGCGACGTCGCGGGCGGCGAGCCCGCCGAAACGGCGTTCGCGGCCGGCAAAGTCGCGCAGGGCGTCGGCCAGGTGCTCCCGGCTGAAGTCCGGCCAGTAGCAAGGCAGGAAGACAAGCTCGCTATAGGCGGCCTGCCACAAAAGGAAGTTCGACAGCCTGAGTTCGCCGCTGGTGCGGATCACGAGGTCTGGATCGGGAATGCCCTCGGTGTCGAGCGCGCCGGCAAAGCTCTCCATCGTGATGGCGTCGGTTGTCATTTCGCCGCGAGCCACGGCATCGGCGAGCTTGCGCGCGGTGCGCACGATCTCGTCGCGCCCGCCATAGTTGAAGGCGATGACCAGGGTCAGCGCCTCATTGCCCGCGGTCAGCGATTCGGCCTCCTGCAGCAGGCCTCTGATGTCCGGCTGCAGCCCTTCCCTGTCGCCGATCACCCTCACCCGCACGCCGTTTTGGTGCAGCTCGGCGAGATCCCGGCGGATGAAGAGCTTCAGGAGGCCCATCAGGTCGCTGACCTCGGACTTCGGCCGCGACCAGTTTTCAGAGGAGAAGGCGTAGACCGTCAGATAGGAGATGCCGAGCTCTGGCGCGGCGCGCACCGTCTTGCGCAAGGCTTCGACGCCGGCGCGGTGGCCGGCGAGCCTCGGCATGCCGCGCGCCTTGGCCCAGCGTCCGTTTCCGTCCATGATGATCGCGACATGCGCGGGGGTTGTCATGGTCTCGCTTTCGAGCCGGTGAGAAACCGACCCTAAACCTGCATGATTTCAGCTTCCTTATCGGAAAGCAGGTGATCGATGGTGCTGATCATCTCATCGGTCAGCTTCTGAACCTGGTCGGAGCGCTTGCGATGATCGTCTTCGCTGATCGTGCCGTCCTTTTCCGCCTTTTTGAGGAAATCCATGCCGTCGCGACGGACATGGCGAACCGCGACACGGGCGTTCTCCGCATAGCCGTGCGAGATCTTGACCAGTTCCTTGCGGCGCTGCTCGTTGAGTTCGGGCAAAGGAATCCTCAGATTGGTGCCGTCGACGATCGGATTGAAGCCAAGATTGGCCTCGCGGATAGCGCGGTCGACGGCGCTCACCATCGATTTGTCCCAAACCGATACCGAAATCATCCGCGGCTCCGGAACCGTGACGTTGGCCACCTGATTGATGGGCATGTTCGTGCCATAGGCATGGACCTGCACGGCGTCGAGCAGGTTGCTGGAAGCGCGGCCGGTGCGCAGCGAAGCGAGATCGTGCTTGAAGGCCGCGATCGCCCCGTCCATGCGCCGCTTGAGATCGTCGTACTCGCCACTCATGATCATCTCCTCGACCCGTTCGCCGGGTTCAATGCTTGTCTTCTAGTCTCGACCGGACCGGCGATCATTCAGCCGTCTTCGGCCCCAGTCAATTGTCCGCGACGATCGTGCAACGGCCGCCGCCTCTTAGAATTTCGCCGAAACCACCTTTTTCGTGGATCGAATAGACGATTATCGGAATGTTGTTTTCACGCGCAAGTGCAATCGCGGCCGTATCCATGATCGTAAGCCCGCGTTTGATGACTTCGGCATGACTTATGCGGTCGAAGCGCACCGCATCCGGATCCTTCTTCGGGTCGGCCGAATAGACGCCGTCGACCTGCGTGCCCTTGAACAGCGCGTCGGCGCCGATCTCGGCGGCGCGCAGCGCTGCGGCCGAATCGGTGGTGAAGAACGGATTGCCGGTGCCGCCGGCAAAGATCACCACCTTGCCTTGATTCATATAGGCGGTCGCCTGGCGCTGTGAAAAACTTTCGCAGAGTTCCGGCATGGCAATGGCCGAAAGCACCACGGCGTCGACGCCGATTTTGTTCAGCGAGGTGCGCAGCGCCAGCGAGTTGATGACGGTGGCGAGCATGCCCATGTGATCGCCGGTGACGCGGTCGCCGCCCTTGGAGGCGACGGCCACGCCGCGGAAGATGTTGCCGCCGCCGATCACGACTCCGACTTCGACGCCAAGCGCCCGCGCCTCGGCAATGTCGGCTGCGATACGGTCGACGACCGAGACGTCGATGCCGAAATGCTGTTCCCCCATCAAGGCTTCGCCCGAAGCTTTCAGCAAGACACGTCGATAGAGGGGCTTCACCGTCATCTGGTTCCTCGAAAAAACTCGGCGCGGGCAAATCTGGAGGCGAAGGCGCCCCGCTTCGCCTGGCGGCGCTGGCACGATGGTTCGACCCGATACACGAAGGGCGCGGCGATGTCACGCCGCGCCCTCGCTCAAAATTCCAGGCTTTTCCGATCAGTTGCTGCTGATGCTGACCGCCTCGCCTTCGATCAGGACCGGCAGCGAATAGCCAGACGGCTTGTCGCCGGTCACGACACCGCCGGCCACCCTGACCTGAATCTCGGGTCCAAAAAAGGAATGCGGGAACGGCGCGGGCGCAAGGCTCACCGAATCGAGCCGCTTGCGAAGTTCGGCAGGGATTGAAAAGTCGAGCGCCCGCAGATTGTCCTGCAACTGGGCAAGTTTCGTCGCGCCGAGGATGACGGTGGCCACACCCGGCTGCGCCGCAACCCAGTTCAGCGCCACCTGCGCCATGCTTCGGTCGAGTTCGGAAGCCACCTTCTCAAGTTCCGTAACGATCGCCCAATTGCGTTCGCTGAATTTCTGGAAACCCGGATGCGTGGTGTTGCGGAACCCGTCGAGCCGGCCGGCACTGCCGGCTTGCGCCGGGCGGTATTTGCCGCTTAGCAGGCCGCTGGCCAGCGGGCTCCACGCCATGATGCCGGCGCCGTGACGCGAGGCGAAAGGCGCGAATTCATGTTCGATCGAGCGCTCGACGAGCGAATATTCGAGCTGCAGGGCCGAGACCGGCTCATAGCCGCGCAGTTCGGCGATCGCCTGCGCCCGCCCGGCATACCAGGCCGGCACGTCAGAAAGACCGATATGGCGTACTTTGCCGGCACGCACCAAATCGTCCAGCGTGCGCAACACCTCCTCGGCCGGCGTGAGCCTGTCCCAGACATGCATGAGGTAAAGATCGATATAGTCGGTTCCGAGCCGCTTCAGCGAAGCGTCCACCGCGCGCATGATGTTCTTTCGGCCATTGCCGCCGGCATTCGGATTGCCGGGTTCCTTGTTCATCGTGAATTTGGTGGCGATCACCGCCTTGTCGCGCAAGCCGCGCTCGGCGACGAATTCGCCGAGCCAGGTCTCTGCCGTCCCGCCGGTGTAGAGGTCGGCCGTGTCGAAGAAATTGCCGCCAGCCTCGACATAGGCGTCGAACATGGCGCGGGAGGTTTCCCTGTCAGCACCCCAGCCCCATTCGGTGCCGAAGGTCATGGTGCCCAGCGCCAGCCGGCTGACGCGCAGGCCGCTATTGCCGAGCGTGTAATAGTTCATGCTCATGACGTGTTCCGATCGTGTTTGGTATGGGCTTATTGGCCAGGGGTCGCTTTCACCCAGGGATTGCCGCGCTCATGCGTCATGCGGAACGTGAAGCCGTCCACCTTCCAGCCTTGACCCGATCGGCTCAGGCGATGCTCATAGGTGCCCCAGACCTCCCAGAGCGGATCACCGTTGCCTTCCATCCTGTTCCAGGCATAGCCGTTGGAACGGACGGTCGCCGTATCGGCCTCTATTTCGACCTGGTGGTTGGTCCGCAGGTGCAGGCTCGTCTTGCTGCCTTTGAGATTGGCAGCCCAGGCGCCGATCAGATCGTCGGAGGCGACCCTGGCCGCGGGCTGTCCGGAAAGGCTGCTGAAGTCCGCGGTAACCCGGTCAGCGAAGTAGCTGCGGGCGAGCTTCCAATCCTGCGCATCGACGGCGCGGTCAATGGCATCCGCGATGCGGATGACGGCGCGCTCGTCGACGAGCGTTTGCCAGCCCATTGGTTCGGCTCCGCCGGCATCGACGGGCGCCAGTGCCAGTCCTGCCGCGAAGGTCACATGTCTCAAAGCATTCATGTTTTTTCTCCTTGCGCATCGGCCCCACCGCCCGTGTGTTGGCGCCAATGTGGACCAGCTTGGCGGCATCGATAAGATTGCATTGTTCGCAAGGACTATGCGATATTATTCATGAATGGATCGAGATCTGCTGACGCATCTGCCGGTGATCGTCGCCGCGGCTCGGCGCGGCGGCTTCGCGCTTGCCGCGGCCGAGCTCGGCATGAGTCCGTCGGCGGTCAGTCATGCGGTGCGGCTGGTGGAAGAGCGCATCGGCCAGCCGCTGTTTGCGCGCACCACGCGCAGCGTTTCGCTGACCGAAGCCGGCAAGGCGCTGGTGGAGACCGCGGCCCCTGCCCTGCAGGACATCTCCGAGCGCATCGACCGCATCCGCGGCGTCAAGGGCAGGCCCTCCGGCCTGCTCAGGATCAATGCGTCCAATATCGCGATGCCCCTGGCGGTCACGCCGGTGATCGCGGCCATGGCCGAACGCTATCCGGAGGTGACGGTCGAGGTCTTCGCCGACCAGGCCCTGGTCGATATCGTCGGCGAGGGTTTCGATGCCGGCATCAGGTTGGGCGAGATGATCGCACAGGATATGATCACCGTGCGGCTTACGCCTCCCGTCAAGGCAGTGGTTGTCGCCTCGCCCGGCTATATCGGAAAGCACGGCCCGCCGCGCGACGTAGCCGACCTGGCGAGGCACAATTGCATCGGCTACCGGCTTGTCCGCTCCGGCGGGCTCTATCGTTGGGATCTGAACGAGAACGGTAAGGATGTCGTGGTCGAGACGCGCGGCACGGCCATCGTCACAGATTCGCTTGCGGCGATCGATCTTGCGCTTGCTGGCGTCGGGCTCGCCTACGTATTCGAGCCGCTGGTGCGCGCCGATCTCGCCGCGGGTCGTCTGGTTCAGATCCTGCCGAAGACGGCGATCGAGGAGCCGGGCCTGTTCCTCTATTTCCCGCGCAGGGCATCGATGGCGCCGAAGCTCAGAGCCTTTATCGATACCGCTCAAGAGATCGGCCGGGCATCCATGCGGACACCCGGCCGAGTTGCCTGAGCTCTGTAGCCTTACTTTTGCTTCGGACTATTTCTTGACCGCGGCCGCGACTTCCGCCGCGAAATCGGTCGCTTCCTTCTCGATGCCCTCCCCCAGCGCGTAACGCAGATAGGCGGTGATCTTCGCCGGAGCGCCGATCTCCTTCTCGGCATCCTTCAGCGCCTTCTCGACGGTGATGTCGGGATTGAGCACGAAGGCCTGCTTCAGGAGCACGACCTCTTCATAGAACTTACGCAGCCGGCCCTCGACCATCTTCTCGATGATCGCTTCCGGCTTGCCGGACTGGCGGGCCTGGTCGGAGAAGATCGCCTTCTCGCGCTCGATCAGGGCCGGGTCGACTTCCTCGGCAGTCAGCGCAACCGGGTTGGTCGCGGCGACATGCATGGCGACCTGGCGGCCGAAGGCGTTCGCCGCATGCTCATTGCCGGTGGTCTCGATCGCGACCAGCACGCCGAGCTTGCCGAGGCCATCCGCGACGGCATTGTGGACATAGGTCGCCACCGCGCCATGCGGGACAGTGAGCTTGGCCGAGCGGCGGAAGCCCATGTTCTCGCCGATGGTGCCGACCGCGTCCTTGATGGTGTCGGTGACTGACTTGTCGGAGCCCGGATACTTGGCCGCGGCAACTGCTTCGGTCGTGCCATAGGCGAGCGCCACCTTGGCGACGTTGGCGACGATTTCCTGGAAGGCGGAGTTGCGCGCGACGAAGTCGGTCTCGGAGTTCACCTCGACGACCGCGGCTTCGCGAACACCGGAATCGACGCCGATCAGGCCTTCCGCCGCGGTGCGGCCGGCCTTCTTGTCGGCCTTGGAGATGCCCTTCTTGCGCAGCCAGTCGACGGCCGCTTCCATGTCGCCGTTGGTTTCGTTCAACGCCGCCTTGCAGTCCATCATGCCCGCGCCGGTCAAGTCGCGGAGTTCTTTGACCTGTGCAGCCGAAATGCTCATTGTCGCCTCTTTGTTTCAAAAGCGCCGACGCACCATCGAATCCCGATGATGCGCCCGGCAAAAGCGCTTTAACGCGCCAACTTATTGGAAAGATGAAGGCCGAAGCCGGCCTTCGTTTTTCAAGCTTCCGGAGCTTCAGCGGCCGGAGTGTCGAGCGCCGGCTCGACCGGAGCCTCGGCCGACGCGCCGATGTCCATGCCGAGCGCACCCTGCTGCCGGGCGATGCCGTCGATCGCAGCCTTGGCGATCAGGTCGCAATAAAGCTGGATCGCGCGGGCCGCGTCGTCATTGCCGGGGATCGGGAAGTCGATCTTGTCCGGGTCGCAATTGGAATCGATGATGGCGACGACCGGGATGCCGAGGCGCTTGGCCTCGAGGATGGCGATCGCTTCCTTGTTGGTGTCGATGACGAACATCAGGTCCGGCGTCGAGCCCATGTCCTTGATGCCGCCCAGCGCCTTGTTGAGCTTCTCGCGCTCGCGGTCGAGGTTGAGGCGCTCCTTCTTGGTGAGGCCCTGGGCCTCGCCGGCCAGCGTCTCGTCGAGCTTGCGCAGGCGCTGGATCGAATTCGAGATCGTCTTCCAGTTGGTCAGCATGCCGCCCAGCCAACGCGAGTTGACATAATACTGGGCCGAACGCTGGGCGGCGTCGGCGACGATGTCCGAAGCCTGGCGCTTGGTGCCGACGAACAGCACACGGCCGCCCTTGGCGACGGTGTCGGAAACCTGCTTCAGGGCCTGGTGCAGCAGCGGCACCGTCTGCGACAGGTCGATGATGTGGATGTTGTTGCGGGCGCCATAGATGTAGGGCGCCATCTTCGGGTTCCAGCGGTGGGTCTGGTGGCCGAAGTGAACACCAGCTTCCAGAAGCTGGCGCATGCTGAAATCAGGCAGAGCCATTCTTTAGTTCCTTTCCGGTTGGCCTCCACGGACACAGGCATTTCGGACTTATGTCCTGATGCCACCGGAGGTTTCAGCCGGATTTCTCCCGGGCAGACACCAAAGTCCGTGTGTGGAATGAGCGCGCATATAGAGGGGAAGTCTCGTAAACGCAAGCGAGCTACCGGAAAACGCCCTCACCTGCGGCGATCCGCGCACTTATGCATGTCGCCCAGGAAGTGTTCGGCGGTTCTGGGACAACGACATGCATCAAAACTCCGTCAGCGTCGGGTCTTGCCGTTCGGCACTCTGACGCGGCGGAAGACGGCGACAATCTCCTCGCGACTGCATTCGACCGCGCCAAGCCGCACGGCGCGGTCGCGCTCAAAGCCGGTGATATCGTAATGCGGCGCCGAAGTCTTCGGCGGCCCCTGATAGGACGAGCGCTTGAGGCCGAGCTCGGCGGCAAAGCGGTGGAGCTCGTCGGTGTCGTCGGCGAGCAGATGGCACCAGCGATGGCCGGCCCATTTCCAGATCGCCGCATCGACATAGACAGCCATCGAGCTTGCCGCACTCCAACCGACATCGGCGGCCCGCTCACAATCACCCCGGGCCGACGCGAAGTCAGCGATGATAGAAGGGATTCGGATAGGAAATGAAGCCGCCGGCGGCTTCAAGTTCGGTCACGATCCTCGACACCGCTTCCTGCATCCTTGAGCGCAGCACGGCGAGCGTCTCTTCGACCGAACCATCATATGCATGAAGCGCCAACGGCTCGGGCACGCGGATGTGAGCGCAGCGCGGCCCGGCGGGCTGCGGAATGAAGCGGTTGATCGAATCGCGCAAAGCGCCTTTGCAATAGTCGTTGCGGATGCGCTTCAGATGCTCGGCGATCTCCTCCTGGGTTATCGTCTGATTGGCGAAGGCCCAGGAGCCGACGCGCTGGACGCGCTGGATCGTTTCCGCCAGTTTTCGCACGCGTTTTTGCTCATCCGCATCAGCCTTGCCCTCGCGCAGCCAGCGGCGTGAACGCCGCAGCAACTCGGCCAAATCGAGGTCGGGTTCGGCCGCAACGGCATCGGCGAGCCGCAGGCCAAGCTCGGCCAGCACCCTTTGCTGGCGGCTGGCAAAGGAAGCGCCCGCCTCTGCGGTCAGGCCGCAGGCCTGCTCGTCGAGGGAGAGCAGGCCTGAATAGATGCTGTAGACGCGCTCCGGCAGGGAGCCGGCTGCAACACTTTCCATTTTCAGCTTTTTCTCGACATAGGCGCATTCCCTGGCGAGCGGCCGCTCGACATTGCCGATGAAGGCGAGCTTCCAGACAACAGGAGCCACCCAGACCTTGAAATCCTTGTTGGTTTCGCGCCCGCGCTTCAGCGCCGCCAGCCCCATCTCCACCGCGCCGGGAAGCAGCGGCGCGACATGGTTGCCGTGCCAGCCGACGCTGCCTTCCGGATGAAGCAGCACGCCATGGCCTTTCAGCGCCCAATCGACCGAATGCGCCTTGGCGGCTTCGCTGTTGCCGGGAATCTGCGCGATCAGATTGTTGGCCAGCCAGAATTTCTGCATCAGCCGACCGAGCCCGTTCACCACCCCATGTGTTGCCCATGAGGCGGCAAGCGGGCTGACGCGCGAGACGATCTCCTTGTCGATCATCCAGTCGGTGAAGAATTCCGGATGGTTGGGCGTGATGAACGTCGCTTGGCCTTCGCCGCAGCAGGCGTGCAGCTTCTGCTGGTCGGCGACGGGAAAGTCGATGTGACGGATATTGGCGACGCCGCGCAGGCCGGCGAGCCGATTGAACGGCAACAGGTCGCGGAAGCCGGGAACCCCTCGCAACATGACGATGCGGTTGACGATCGTCATCACCTTGATCAGCGCCGGATTGGGTCGCGGCGCCACGAACACGTCGATCCTGCCCAAGCTTTTCCCCCGAAATGCCTACGGGATGCTGGAACGGGATTGCGGCGTCTTCAAGTCAGGCTCGGCGACGGATCGCCGTAGCGGTTAACCCGCCGCTATTTCGAGGCCGGACAGGGCTTGGCCTGATCGAACAGCGACAGGTTCACCAATTTGCCGGTCATTGAGAAGTCGCCATAATCCATGACGAGGTCGCGCGTGATGCCGTTCTCATGCAGTTTGAAGCTGATCCGGTACTCCGGCACCTCTTCGCCGCTCTTGTCGGTGTCGTCGAAATAGGCGATGTCGACCGGCCAGTATTTGTCGGTGGCAAGCTTGGCGAGCGCCGGCGCTTCCGGGTCCGCCTTGTCGGCGTCGGCTCTTTTGCCGACGACGACGGTGGTCGTCATCACCTTATTGGCATCCTCGGAGCCGTCGAACAGATTGGTCTGATAGAAGTTCTCTCCCTTCTCGGCCTTGCCGATCAGCTCCACGAGGTGCTGGGTGGGGAACTGCGTGGCGGCGAGCTCGAGCGTGTTCTTCTCGGGCTTGTCGATGTTGACTTTGAGGCCTTTCGGCTCCCTGGTCGCCATACCCTTGACTTCCTTGTCGAGGTTCTGGTCGACGAAGGATTTCGTCACGAAGGAGAAGGTCTTGCCTTCTGCGTCCTCGAACGTCGTCGTCTGCTGGTCGGTCAGCCTGGTGTTCTCGCTGGTGACGATCTGGGTGACGAAACGGAACTTCACCGTATAGCCCTCGCAGGGAGAGCCATTGAACTCATAGACCATGCGGCCGGAGATGCCCGTGATGCCGGAGCGGTCGGACGCCTTGTTGAGGGTGAGATCATAGACGGCGCGGTGCGCCTGCAGCGCGGGCACGGCAAGGGCCGGAGCCATCGGGATGGCCGCCGACACGAGAGCGGTGGAAAGGAAAAGGCGCGTCAAGCGCATGCAGTGCTCCGATCGTCGCGGCCGATGGCAGGCCGCAGGGAAAGATGGTCCAGCTTAAAAAAAGTCGTGGCGGAAGCGAGGCAAAAATAGCAATTTCGGCCCCGCCAACGCGGCGCCTTCCAGCAATAGGGAAAACCAATGAGCGAAACAATCGAAAAGCGGCTAAGCGATCTCGGCGTCACCATTCCGGCCGCCGCAGCGCCGGCCGCCAACTACGTGCCCTACTGCCGGACCGGCAACACCCTCTTCACCGCCGGGCAGCTGCCGCTGAAGGACGGCAAGCTGCAGGCAAGCGGGCTGCTTGGCCGCGACATCGATACCGCCGCCGGCAAGGAGGGCGCAAAATTCTGCGCCATCAACATCCTGGCGCAGGCCAAGGCAGCACTTGGCGATCTCGAAAAAATCCGCCGGCTGGTCAAGATCACGGTCTTCGTCGCCTCGGCGCCGGACTTCGTCGAGCAGCATCTGGTCGCCAACGGCGCCTCCGACTTCCTCGTCGCGGTCCTCGGCGAACGTGGCAAGCACGCTCGCTCCGCCGTCGGCACTGCGTCGCTCCCGCTCAATGCCGCGGTCGAGATCGAAGCGATCTTCGAAGTCGAGTAAAACGAGCCTGACATGACCGACCTTTCCTGGTTGATTGCCCGCCCCGTCGCGCATCGCGGCTTCCATGACATGAACAAGACACGCTGGGAGAACACGCTGTCGGCCTTCGCCGCGGCAGCCGACCGCGGTTACGCGATCGAATGCGACGT
This sequence comes from Mesorhizobium sp. WSM4983, assembly GCF_029625765.1. NCBI lineage: Bacteria > Pseudomonadati > Pseudomonadota > Alphaproteobacteria > Hyphomicrobiales > Phyllobacteriaceae > Mesorhizobium > Mesorhizobium sp. WSM4983. Next base: position 217,031 of record NZ_JARTVM010000001.1, read on the forward strand.
GCATGTCTCGTCCGACGGCGTTCCCGTCATCATCCACGACTGCGACCTGAAACGCCTGACAGGCGAGAATGGCTTCGTCTGGCAACGCACCGCGGCCGAGCTCACCGCGCTCAAGGTGGGCGGCACGAAAGATCATGTGCCGACGTTGCAGGAGGCGCTCGACCTGATCGACGGACGCGTGCCGCTGGTGGTCGAGCTGAAAGGTGTTCCCGGCCACGACAAAGGATTGGTCGCGAGCGTCGGCAGGCTGCTCAAGCGCTACACTGGCAAGGTGGCGATCATGTCGTTTGACCATTGGCTGATCCGCGACTTCGCCAAGGAGGCGCCGGGCATTCCCGGCGGGCTCACCGCCTACGGCAAGGACGACCAGTTGATCGAGGCGCATTTTGCCATGCTGGCGCACAACCTCGCCTTCACCTCTTACGCCGCCGGCGATCTGCCGAACCCGTTCGTCAGCTTCGTGCGCGAAAAGCTCAAGATGCCGGTCATCACCTGGACCGTGCACGACCAGCCGGCGGTCGACCTCACCTTCAAATATGCCGACCAGATGACCTTCGAGGGCTTTGAGCCGGACCTGGTCAAGGTCGCCTAGAGCTGGATGATTTCAGGTCGAACGACCTGGATCAGATCCGAGCATGATGCCGTCCGAAAACCGCTTCGCACTTTCGGCATCATGCTGTGAGGCAGTGCCTGAAACGTGACTTGTAGCTGCCCTGAGGACGCTTAAATAAGCCGGATGGATCAGGGTGACGACGACGATGGACCGACAGCGAATGCGGACTATTCGGTCCGCGTCGCGGCGACCATCGGCGCATTCACCTGCGATGAATGGAACGGCTTCGCCGCAACCACGCGCGGCGACAAAGCAAACGGCTACAACCCCCTCGTTTCATTCGGTTTTCTGAGCGCGCTTGAGGATTCTGGCTGTGCCGTGCGGCGCACCGGCTGGCAGGGTCATCACCTCAGGCTCGAGACGGCGCAAGGCAAGCTGCTGGGCGCCGCGCCTTGCTATCTCAAATCGCACAGTCAGGGCGAATATGTCTTCGACCACGGCTGGTCGGACGCGTTCGAGCGCGCAGGTGGACGCTATTATCCCAAGCTGCAATGCTCGGTGCCTTTCACGCCGGTCACCGGGCCTCGCCTGCTCGTAAGCAGGGGCGAGGACGAAGGCGCGGTGAGGGCCGGCCTCGCCGCCGGCCTGAAATTGGTGACCGACAAGCTCGGCGTGTCTTCCGCGCATGTCACCTTCGCCGCCGAGCCCGACATTGCGACGCTCGAAGCAGCGGGTTTCCTGCACCGGACCGACCAGCAGTTCCATTTCTTCAACGAAGGCTTTTCGAGCTATGATGACTTCCTCGCCACGCTCGCTTCACGCAAGCGTAAGGCGATGAAAAAGGAGCGTCGCGAGGCGCTGGCCGACGGCATCAGCATCGATTGGCTGACCGGCAGGGACATCACCGAACGCGTCTGGGACGATTTCTTCGCTTTCTACATGGATACCGGCGGCAGGAAATGGGGCCGCCCTTATCTCAACCGCCAGTTCTTCTCGCTGATCGGCGAGCGCATGGCCGAGGACATTCTCCTGGTCATGGCCAAGCGCAACGGCCGCTACATTGCGGGCGCCATCAACTTCATCGGGTCCGACGCGCTTTACGGCCGCAACTGGGGCTGCATCGAGGATCACCCCTTCCTGCATTTCGAGGTCTGCTACCATCAGGCGATCGACTTCGCGATCGAGCGCAAGTTGAAGGTGGTGGAGGCCGGCGCGCAAGGCGAGCACAAGTTGGCGCGCGGCTACCAGCCGGTGACCATGCATTCGGCGCACTACATCGCCCATCCTGGCCTGCGCAACGCGGTCGCCGACTACCTTCGCCGCGAGAGGCGCGAGGTGGAGCGGATGGGGGAGTATCTCGAAGAGCACACCCCGTTCCGCAAGGATCTCAAGGAATAGCTCGGGCCTTGCCATCCACAGTCATTGCGGCTTTCGGGCCGCGATCGGAACGAGGAACGAAAAGCAGGCAACCAGGAAGAAATGCCGCCGCAAGCGCCAGCAGATCGCCGTCGCGCCACGCGGCGGCGATGAAGAACAGCGCCGACACAATGAACAACAACAGCCATCCGGCGACGATCCACTTCACAGTCGCTCCATCCTGACATTGACGTATCAGACGACAACACCTGCGATCATGCAACAGCGATGGCCGACCGCGCTGCCGACAGATCGGCTCAATCGTCTTGCCGCTCGGAAGCGGCTTCGCTACACCGGACGACGACACCTAATCCGGAGTGCCCGCCATGGCCGAAGCCTACGATCCCGGCAACATCTTTGCGAAAATCCTGCGCGGCGAAATCCCCTCGCACCGCATCTATGAGGACGATGCGGTCGTAGCCTTCATGGATGTGATGCCGCAAGGAGTCGGCCACACGCTGGTGGTGCCGAAGGCGCCGTCGCGCAATATCCTCGACGCCGATCCGGCAACATTCGGTCCGCTGTTTGCCGTGGTGCAGAAGGTGGCGGTTGCCGTGAAAAAGGCCTTCAATGCCGACGGCGTCACCTTGATGCAATTCAACGAGCCGGCCTCCGGGCAGACCGTCTATCATCTCCATGTCCACGTCATTCCGCGCTTCGACGGCGTGCCGCTGAAGCCCCATTCCGGGCAGATGGAAAAGCCGGAAGTGCTGGCCGAGAACGCCGGCAAGATCCGCGCGGCACTAGGGAACTAAAGCGCGCGGTCCCGTCGCCGTTGAAGGCCGACTGACAGCCTCGCACTGACGATCCTATATCGGTTTGCCGCGACAACCCCGGCGCGTTTTCCCCGGCCGCGTGCGGCGCCCGGATGCGACCGTTTGCACTCGAATCGTTTGGTTAGGAAATATCGAACCATCTCGCTGTAGAACGCTGGGGCGTGGCGAGCTATTGGGTTTCAAACCATGGACAATTCGGTTGCGGCGTCGACCCCCCTTGCGAGGATGGCTGGCGGACGGGCTTTTCTGATCGCCCTGGCACACGCCTTTCGACGACACAGATTGCTTCACGCCTTGGCCGTCGGCGCTCTGCTTCTGGCAATAGCGATCGGCATGCGCACCGGAAACATGCCGGATTTCGGCATATTGAAAGAATACATTGAGTACCTTTTGATCGCTTTCTGGATCTGCGGTTGCGTCTTTGCACTTGGGATTTTTCTCCACCTTGCGCTGGTCAAACGGGATCCCGAACCGCTCGGCGCCTTCCTGAAATCGCTGGGCAGCTTTTTCGGCGACGCCGAACGCACGGCCAACAGCCTCAACGGCCTGACCGCCAGCATCGCCTTCGTATCCGCCGTCGGTGTTCTGAAAGGAGCCATCGCAATCCTCTCCCCTTTTGCATGGGACAAGGCGCTGGCCCACGCCGATCGGATCCTGCATTTCGGTAGAGCCCCGGACGAATGGCTGTGGTTTGTCGTCCAGTCGCCATTTGCATTGAGGATGCTCAATCTCGCCTACAATTTCTGGTTCATCGTGCTCATCGCCACGGTTTTCACCGCCTGCATCACGCGCAAAGATACGAAGCTGCGTCATCAGTTCCTGATGAGCTTCATGCTGATATGGACGCTTGGCGGCTTCTTCCTGGCGATGGGGCTGTCGTCGGCAGGGCCGTGCTTTTACGAGCGACTGGGACTCGGCGGTGACTTCCGTCCCCTCATGCAGGCACTCGCCGCCGCCGATCGCATCTATCCGATCTGGGCGCTTAGCACGCAGGACATGCTATGGAGCGGCTATACCGGCGCGACCGTCGGCAGCATCGGCATATCCGCTTTCCCGTCCATGCACGTGGCGATGGCGGTGCTTTTCTCTTTGTACGCAACGCGGCGCTCCCGGCCGGCCGGTATCCTGATGTGGGCATTCGCTGCCATGATAATGGTCGGCTCAGTCGCGCTTGGCTGGCATTATGCCATCGACGGCTACGCGGGTGCGCTCTTGTCGATCATGATCTGGAAGGCGTGCGGATATTTCCTGACACGCTTCGCGCCGGACGGCGTTGCTTGACTCTGCAGCCAGCAAACATTTCCCGGGGCGGCAATGCTCGACTTCCGGAGGGCCGCGCGCCATTCCGTATGGATGATTTGGCCAGCCGTCACGTGCCGGTTCCTCCCAATCAAAAAGCCCCGTTGCCGGGGCTTTTTGACTGCAATGCATGTCGCCCAAAGACGGGCGGCCGTTTTGGTAACAAGCACCTAGCGCGCGCCGCCTGAATCCGTTTCAGCGGGACGCGCTTCAGGTCGATCAGCCCTTGCGGGGCAGCTGTGGCACCAGGCTTCGCTTGCCGCCGTCCTTGCCCTTCGGCTCCGGCTTCTGCGCCACGGCCTTCTTGGCGGCAGGCTTCTTCGCCGCCGCCTTCCTCGGCTTCGGCGCGTCCTCCGGCTCTTCCTTCTTCGGCTTCACCGGAGCTTCATCGGCCAACGATTCGAGCTTCAGGCCGGTCTCGCCGGTTTCCTTCTTCTCGACGGTGACGCGCACCGTGCCACCCTTCTTCAGCTTGCCGAACAGCACCTCGTCGGCCAGCGGCTTCTTGATGTGCTCCTGAATGACGCGGCCGAGCGGACGCGCGCCCATGCGCTCGTCATAGCCCTTGTCGGCCAGCCAGGCGATCGCGTCCGGCGACAGGTCGAAGGTGACGCCCCGCTCGGAAAGCTGAGCCTCGAGCTGCATGACGAATTTCTGCACCACCTGATGGATCACCGGTATCGGCAGCGAGCCGAACGGAATGATCGCGTCGAGACGGTTGCGGAATTCGGGCGTGAACAGCCGGTTGATAGCCTCGACGTCGTCGCCCTCCCGCTTGGTCGAGCCGAAGCCGATCGCCGCGCGCTGAGCGTCCGATGCGCCCGCATTGGTCGTCATGATCAGGATGACGTTGCGGAAGTCGATCTGCTTGCCGTTGTGGTCGGTCAGCTTGCCATGGTCCATCACCTGCAACAGGATGTTGAACAGATCCGGATGCGCCTTCTCCACCTCGTCGAGCAACAGCACGCAATGGGGATGCTGGTCGACACCGTCGGTCAACAGTCCACCCTGGTCGAAGCCGACATAGCCGGGAGGTGCGCCGATCAGCCGCGAGACGGTGTGGCGTTCCATATATTCCGACATGTCGAAGCGGATCAGCTCGACGCCGAGCGAGGCCGCGAGTTGCTTGGCCACTTCCGTCTTGCCGACGCCGGTCGGCCCCGAGAACAGGTAGGAGCCGATCGGCTTCTCCGGCTCGCGCAGGCCCGCCCGCGCCAGCTTGATCGCCGACGTCAGCGCTGTGATTGCGGTATCCTGACCGTAGACGACGCGCTTCAGCTCGACATCGAGACCCTGCAGCACCTTCTCGTCGTCCGCCGAAACCGTCTTCGGCGGGATGCGCGCCATGGTGGCGATCGTCGCCTCGATTTCCTTGATGCCGATCGTCTTCTTGCGCTTGGCCTCAGGCACCAGCATCTGCGAGGCGCCGGTCTCGTCGATCACGTCGATCGCCTTGTCCGGCAGCTTGCGGTCGCTGATGTAGCGGGCCGACAACTCCACCGAAGCCTTGATCGCTTCGCTCGTGTAGCGGACCTTGTGGAACTCCTCGAAATAGGGCTTCAGGCCCTTCATGATCTCGATGGCGTCCTCGATGGTCGGCTCGTTGACGTCGATCTTCTGGAAGCGCCGCACCAGCGCGCGGTCCTTCTCGAAGAACTGGCGGAACTCCTTGTACGTTGTCGAGCCGATGCAGCGGATCGCGCCGGACGACAGCGCCGGCTTCAACAGGTTGGACGCATCCATGGCGCCGCCGGACGTGGCCCCTGCCCCGATCACGGTGTGGATCTCGTCGATGAACAGCACCGCGCCCGGATAGTCCTCGAGCTCCTTGACGACCTGCTTCAGCCGCTCCTCGAAGTCGCCGCGATAGCGCGTGCCGGCCAACAGCGTGCCCATGTCGAGCGCGAAGATGGTGGCGTCCTGCAGCACCTCGGGCACGTCGCCTTCGACGATGCGCTTGGCAAGGCCCTCGGCGATCGCCGTCTTGCCGACGCCTGGGTCGCCGACATAGAGCGGGTTGTTCTTGGAGCGGCGGCACAGCACCTGGATGGTGCGATTGATCTCGCTCTCGCGACCGATCAGCGGATCGATCTTGCCGGCCTTGGCCTTGTTGTTGAGGTTGATGCAGTAGGCCGTCAGCGCGTCCTGCGGCTTCTTCTTGCCGCCGTCTTCCTGCGGCTCGGCGCCGTTCTGACCGCCCTGCTCATCGTCGGCGCCGCGCGGCGTACGCGACTCCGAAGCGCCGGGGCGCTTGGCGATGCCGTGCGAGATGTAGTTGACCGCGTCGTAGCGGGTCATCTGCTGTTCCTGCAGGAAATAGGCCGCATGGCTTTCGCGCTCGGCAAAGATTGCGACGAGCACATTGGCCCCGGACACCTCCTCGCGGCCGGACGACTGCACATGGATGACGGCGCGCTGGATGACGCGCTGGAACCCGGCGGTCGGTTTCGAATCCTCGTCGTAACCGGTGACGAGATTGTCGAGCTCGGTGTCGATATAGGTCAGAACGGTGTGCTTGAGCTCGTCGAGATCGACATTGCAGGCGCGCATCACCGCGGCCGCCTCGGTGTCGTCGATAAGCGCCAGCAGCAGGTGTTCGAGCGTTGCATATTCATGATGCCGCTCGTTGGCGAATGTCAGCGCCTGATGTAGCGCCTTTTCCAGGCCTTGGGAGAAAGCCGGCATGTTACCTCACTTCTTCTCCATCACGCATTGCAGCGGATGCTGATTCTGTCGGGCGAAATCCATGACCTGAGACACTTTGGTCTCGGCCACCTCGAATGTGTAGACCCCGCACTCGCCCACTCCATGATTATGAACATGCAGCATGATGCGTGTGGCGGCCTCGCGGTCCTTCTGGAAAAAACGCTCCAGGACGTGGACCACGAACTCCATGGGAGTGTAGTCGTCGTTAAGGATGAGGACCCTGTAGAGGCTGGGCTTTTTTGTCTTGGTTTTGGTGCGCGTGATGACCGCCGTGCCGCGACCGGGATCGTTGCGGTCGCCGTCACCTTGCATTCGCACCACGCCTGCCGTGGCAGTCAAACCGATCGTCACGTAGTCCTGCCTTTTCGAATCCTCATGCGAGTTCAACATGTAGGTCTTCGATGGCCGATTTTAAGCCCTTCTGTTTAGCTGACAATATGGCTAGGTACGCAAACTTCAGCGAATTTCTCAATCGTGAATGCGGCAAGGCGCGGGTGGTTGCGGCGGCGCATGAAAAAACCCGGCCGCGCTTCCGCGACCGGGTTGTTTTTGCGGGCCGGCTAGCCTGCCCGATGTGATCGGACGAAATTACTTCGCCTTGGCGACGACCGATTCGAAAGGCTTGTAGGCTTCCTTGGCGAGCTCGGCATAGAGATTGCCGATCTTGCTGGCCTCGGCCACGAAGCTCTCGTAGCTCTGCTTGGCGTAGTCGGTCTGGATCTCGATGGCCTTCTCGATCGACTTGGCCGAGAACAGCTTCTCGAAGGCGGCGCTGCCGGCCTCGAAGCTCTTCTTGGTGTATTCGCCGGCTTCGGTGGCGATCGCCTGCGCACCCTTGGTGAGCGAGGCAAAGCTCTTCAGCCCGGTGTCGGCAAACTCCTTGCCGTATTTCGCGAAGTCCTCATAGGTCTGGGTCATTTCATGCCTTCCCTTGGTTGAAACGCCCATTTAGCCCCGGGCGCCCTTGTGCAATGCACCGGAATATATTGTGCGCTGCACAAAAGTCAAGATTGCCTTGAGCCGCAAGGGCTCCGCGCGACAGCGACCGCTAAAGTTCGAATAAACAGAGGCTCAAATCGCCAGAAAATGGTGAACGCGGCGGTTACCATAAACGGATTGGTAACGCTGACCGCGATAGCTTGGCCGGAAGTGAGGCAGGCACCCCTCTGCCGCCTCCGGGGCAACGAAAATTCAGGGTAAGTAACGGTGCGTCAGGCGTTGTCGGGCTTCGTCTCCAAATCTTCGTTCTCCTTCAAGGCGATCATGATTGCCGCGCTCGCGGTGACGATTGTCACCGCCGATGTCGCCTCCGCGATGGCGGCAAAGTCTGCCGCGATTGTCGTCGACGCCAAGACCGGAAGGGTGCTTTATTCGGCCGACGCCAACGGCCGGCGCTATCCGGCTTCGCTCACCAAGATGATGACGCTCTACCTCACCTTCGAGGCATTGGCGAAGGGCAGGATCGGCAAGAACACGCCGGTGCCGTTCTCGGCCCATGCCGCGTCCGAGCCGCCGACCAAGCTCGGCGTGCGCGCCGGCGGGTCGGTGCCGGTCGAGACCGCGATCCTGTCGATGGTGACGAAGTCGGCGAACGACTCGGCGACCGCGCTGGGCGAGTTGCTCGGCGGCAGCGAAGACAATTTTGCCCGCATGATGACGGCCAAGGCACGCCAGCTTGGCATGAACGGCACTGTCTTCCGCAATGCCAATGGCCTGCCCGATCCGGGCCAGTTCACCACGGCGCACGACATGGCGATGCTCGGCATCGCGCTCCGCGAGCACTTCCCGCAATATTACGGCTATTTCTCGCAGCGCTCGTTCCTCTATGGCCGCCAGCGCATCAACGGCCATAATCGCCTGCTCGGCCGCATCAAGGGTGTCGACGGCATCAAAACCGGCTACACGCGCGCTTCCGGCTACAACCTGGTCTCCTCAGTCGCCGATGGCGATCGCCGCCTCGTCGCAGTGGTGATGGGCGGCGCTTCCGGCCGCAGCCGCGACAACCAGATGGCTTCACTGATCAACACCTATCTGCCGCGCGCCTCGACCCGCGGCGGCGGCAACCTGATCGCCAAGGCGGGCGGCGGCAATCCGATCAAGGCTCTGGCCAAGGTCCTCCTGCCCAAGCATGACGCGCCGACTCCGGACGAAAAACCGGCTGTCGACGACACCGAAGTCGCGTCAGCCGATGACAGCGCGCCGGTCGCTGAGGAAACCAAGCCGGTGATCCAGGTCAGGAAGGTGAAGACGGTTGCGGTGGCCGCCATGGCTCCGGCACCCGCGCCCCAAGAAACCACCTCAGAGACCGAAACCGCATCACAGCCCGAAGCCACGTCCCAGACGGTTGCCGCTTACGCCGAGCCGGCCGCAGCCGCCGCCCCGGCCATCGATCCGGTCAAGACGGCCTCGCTGCCGTCGGGATGGGTGGTGCAGGTCGCGTCCTCGCCGACGCAATCGGGGGCTCAGGCGCTTCTCGACAAGACGACCAAGCAGGCGCCGAAGGTGCTGGCCGACGCATCGGGCTTCACGGTCGCGTTCGACAAGGGCGGCGTCACCTACTACCGCGCCCGCTTCGGCGGTTTCGGCTCGAAGGACGCGGCCTGGAAAGCGTGCGACGCCCTGAAGCGAAAGAAGATCGAGTGCTACGCCGTCCAGCAATAGGCGGCTTTTGAACCTCCCGGGAAGTTCCGCGTCGAAGGAGACTAGTCGTGATTGGAGAGCAAGACGTCCTTGGCTTCATTGATCCGCGCCGCCAGGACAGACGTGCCGCCGACATCGGCGTTCAGGCGCTGCATCAGGCGGAGGTGCGCCTTGCGGATATCCGCCGCGGCAGCCCCCGCTTCAAGACCAAGGATCTTGTAGGCCTCCTCCTTAGTCATGGCGCCCGCACCTGGCGCAACACCCAGCCCTTCGCCGCTGTCCGGCTGCGCGTCCTTGCGCCAGACGGGAAAACGGCCGTCAAGATACGTCTCTAGCAGTTGGCGGCTCTCCGGGTCCGGCCGCAGCTCGACATGGAGTTGCTGCAGCTCGGCGATCTCCATGGCGCTCAGCATTCTCCCCTCATAATGGCCGGCGAGAACAAGGCCTTCGAGCTTGCCGCTGTCGTGGTCGAGCTCCATTTCGAGAGCCGCGGTGCGCACGGTTGAGCGTTTGGCCGCGACAAGTTTCGGTGGCGGTCGCCTCGCCCGCATCCAGGCATACCAGCCTGCAGCCGCAATCATCAGCAGGCCGCCAAAGCTGCTGCGGCCGACCACGAGCATCGTCGCGCCGATCAGGCCCAACAGCGCGGGCCCAAGCGTTCTGAGACTGTCCGCCATCCTCGCTGCGTCGGCACGCACAAAGATTGTCGCGGCGCCGAAAAGCACCAGGAGCACGGCTGCCAATGCGATGATCACGCCCATCAGTTTGCACCGCCATCCAAATGATTGTGCATCGAAATCAAGATGTGGCGCAGGGGCGGTGCTTGCAAGCCCCACGCCGGGCCGCTCGAAGGGCCAGCAAGCGGAAGATGAGGACCTGCAGTCCTACAGCAGGCCGAGTTCCGCAAGCTCCAGGCGCAGTTTCGGCGGCATCTCGGCCAATGCGGCCCTGCCCTTGCCGAGATCGGCCGGCGCATCGGAGGGCTTAAGATAACGCCAGCCCTGGAAGGCGCGGCGCGGCTGCCAGTCGGTGCGCACCACTTCGGGATCGAGCACGAGATGGCAGCGGCCGATGCCTTCGCCGTCGACGAAAGGCCGGATCTCCGTGATCAGCTGCCGGCATTGGACGTTGCCCTTGATCACCCAGTAGAGCGAGCCGCCATCGGTGATCTCCCCACCGCGCGTCGGCACCATGCGCGTGGTGTGCCAGTGCTCGGCCGGCTCGCCGGCGCGGCACCGCTCGTCGAGACGGAAGGCGATCCACTCTTCCAGGTCCTCGACGCTGTCGCAGCCGACGCAGAGTTTGACGAGATTCAGAGACATGCCCGCAATCTAGCGACAGCGCCGGAGGCATTCAACGCCAAGCGGGATTATGCACAGGCCGACTGCAGCCAAATCATGAGGCCAGCGTGGCCGTTTCGATCGCTTCGGCAAACCAAGCCCGCCGGTGGAAAGGGCAAGGTCAGCACTCGACCACGTTGACAGCGAGTCCACCGAGGCTGGTTTCCTTGTATTTCTCGTTCATGTCGAGACCGGTCTGGCGCATGGTCTCGATCGCAGCATCCAGCGGCACGAAATGCGTCCCGTCGCCCTTGATGGCGAGCGAGGCGGCTGTCACCGCCTTGACCGCGCCCAGCGCATTGCGCTCGATGCAGGGCACCTGCACCAGGCCGCCGACCGGATCGCAGGTCATGCCGAGGTGGTGCTCGAGCGCGATTTCGGCGGCGTTCTCGACCTGCTCCGGAGTGCCTCCCATGACCGCGCAAAGCCCGGCCGCCGCCATTGCCGAAGCGGATCCCACTTCGCCCTGGCAGCCGACCTCGGCGCCCGAGATCGAAGCGTTTGACTTGATGATGCCGCCGACGGCGGCGGCCGTCAGCAAGAAGTCGCGGATGCTCGGCTGGTCAGCTTCGGGATGGAAATGCAGCCAGTAGCGCAGCACTGCCGGCAGCGTGCCGGCGGCACCGTTGGTCGGCGCAGTCACCACGCGCCCGCCGGCGGCGTTCTCCTCGTTCACCGCCATGGCATAGATCGACAGCCAGTCATTGGCGAGCAAGGGGTTGGGCCGGTTCTGCTGCCACTGTTCCTGCAGCTTGTCATGCAATTGGCGTGCGCGGCGCCGCACCTTCAGTCCGCCCGGCATGATGCCGTCCTGCGACAGCCCGCGATCGATGCAGCCCTTCATGGCGCTCCAGATCGCGTCCAGGCCGGCGTCCAGCTCCTCGCGCGACATATGCGTTTCCTCGTTGGACCGCTTCATCTCGGCGATCGAAAGCCCGCTCTTGGCCGCCATCGCAAGCATCTCGACGGCGTTCTTGAAGGGATAAGGCACCTTCTTGCCTTCCGTCGTTACCGAGCCCTTGGACTTCATGCGCTGCAACTCTTCCTCGGAAACGACGAAGCCGCCGCCGATCGAATAATAGATGCGCTTGAGCAGCAGCCGGTCGGACGCATCGTAGGCATAGAAGACCATGCCGTTGGCATGGCCGGTCAACGGCGTCTTGCGGTCGAGCACCAGATCCTTGGCCGGGTCGAAGCGGTAGGCCGGATGCCCAGGCGGCGGAATCCGTTTCTCCGTTCCGATGCGGGCAACGATGCTATCCGCCTCATCCGGATCGACCGTCTGCGGCGTCTCGCCGGCCAGTCCGAGGATGACGGCGCGGTCCGAGCCATGGCCGATGCCGGTATAAGCGAGCGAGCCGTGCAGGCTGGCGCCGATGCGATCGACCTTGACGCCGGCCGGGCGCGGCCAGTCGTCGGCGAGGATCTCGTCGAGGAAACGGCGGGCAGCCGTCATCGGCCCCATCGTATGCGAGCTCGATGGACCGATGCCGATCTTGAACAGGTCGAAAACCGAAAGGAACACGCGCCGCTGTCTCCTGGAGGCCGCTCAAAACTTACATATAGGAATTCTCGCGATGTTTCCGCTGTTTTGCATGTCGCGGCGCGGCGTCAGCCGACCTTGTTTGCTCCGGCAGCGACATGTACCGCTTGCTTCCGCCGTCGAAGCGCCCGGCCTGTGGTAAAAGAACGTATGGGCGATTCCCTTCATCTTTCGGCGACAGACCTGGCCGCTCTGGCCTTTTTCCTGGTCGTCTGGGTGCTGCATACGCTGGCCTCCGACGGCAAGCTCGTTAGCCGCGTGTCGCTGACCACGGCCATGAACGCTCAGCGCGAAGCCTGGATGCGCAACATGGCCGAGCGCGAGGTGCGCATAGTCGACACCGCCATCATGTCCGGGCTGCAGCAAGGCACCGCCTTCTTTGCCTCGAGCTCTCTGATCGCGCTCGGCGGCTGCTTTGCCCTTCTCGGGGCTTCCGACCGGGTTCTAACCATAATGGCTGACCTGCCGTTGGCCTCCGCATCCTCCCGCGAAGCCTTCCAGACCAAGATGTTCGGCCTGGTGCTGATCCTCGCCTTTGCCTTCTTCAAATTCGGCTGGGCCTACCGGCTGTTCAACTACTGCTCGATCCTGATCGGTGCCGTGCCGGTCCCGCATGGCGAGGCCTCGCGCAATCCGGTTAGCGGGGCGGCGGTGTGGCGGGCCACCCGCATGAACGTGCTTGCCGGCAAGCATTTCAATTCCGGCCTGCGCGCCGTCTTCTTCTCGATCGGCTATCTCGGCTCGTTCGTCGGCCCGACGGTGTTCGTGCTGTCGACGCTGGTGCTGCTTGCCGTGCTTGTGCGGCGCCAGTTTTTCTCGGCCGCGCGCCAGGCAGTGCTCGGTCAGCCGCCCGGCGCCGGGAAAGGTTGATCGATGCGGCCCGACAGCCAATAGGCGGAGAGCCCGATCCATTCGCGGATCGCCATGGTGGTCGCCTGCAGCGAATCGGCCGGATTGTCGCGGAACAGACCGATGCCTTCCTTGCCTGAGGTCCGGTAATCGACCGGCCAAGGGACGGTTGGAAAACCGGCCTTGTCGAACAGCGCCTTGGCGCGCGGCATATGGAAGGCAGACGTCACCAGCAGCCATGTCTCGCCCGGTTTCGGCTCGACCAGCCTGCGGGTGAAGACTGCATTTTCGTACGTGTTGCGGGACTTGTTCTCAAGAATCAGGCGATCGGGCGCGACCCCCAGCGCGCCAAGCAGGCGCGGCGCGGTGTCGGCATCGCCCTCGCCGTCGAGGAAAAGCTCGCCATTGCCGCCGGAGACGACCACATTCGCTTGCGGAAAACGCCTAGCGAGGATCGCCGTCTCGACCATGCGATCGCCGCCGCTGTTCAGCTCATAGCCGCCGCGCGCCAGATTGATCGCGCCCTCGAAAGCGCCGCCGAGCACGACGATGCCGTCGACCTTGTCCGGCAGCGGCGGCTTGGGAAAGCGTTCCTCCAGCGGATTGAGCAGCATTGCGCCAAGCGAGGTCCAGGCCGAAAGCGCGAGGATCAGGAAGGCGAGCACGCTGCCGGTGCCGGCCAGCCGAGGGCGGCGGGAGAGCGCCGCCAGCAGACCGGCGAGCAGCAGGAAGATCGCCAGATTGAGCGGCTGGACGAGAAACCAGAGGATCTTGGAAAGATAATAGAACATCCCTCACCCCATTACGGCGCCGCGCGTCCGTTTGGACGCGCAAAGGACGCCACAACGCTAACGGACTAGATGAGGGACAACGCTACCACCACTTGTCCGGCTGGAACCTGCCCGCGGCCTGTTCGATGACGTGGGCGGTCTGGAACAGCGTTTCCTCGTCGAACGGCCTGCCGATGAGCTGCAGGCCGAGCGGCAGGCCTTTGCGGTCAAGGCCGGCGGGCACCGATATCCCCGGCAACCCGGCCATGTTCACCGTCACGGTGAAGATGTCGTTGAGATACATTTTCACTGGATCGGCGTTCATGTCCTCGTCGGCGACGCCGAAGGCAGCCGACGGTGTGGCCGGGGTCAGGATGACGTCGACACCGGCAGCAAAAACGGTCTCGAAATCGCGCTTGATCAGCGTGCGCACCTTCTGCGCCTGCAGGTAGTAGGCGTCGTAGTAACCCGCGGAAAGCACATAGGTGCCGATCATGATGCGGCGCTTAACCTCGGGGCCGAAGCCGGCGGCGCGCGTCTTCTCATACATGTCGACGATGTCCTTGCCGGGCACGCGCAACCCGTAGCGCACGCCGTCATAGCGGGCGAGGTTGGACGAGGCCTCGGCCGGCGCCACGATGTAGTAGGCCGGCAGCGCGTATTTGGTGTGCGGCAGCGAGATATCGACGATCTCCGCCCCGGCATCCTTCAGCCAGGCAATTCCTTTCTGCCAGAGCGCCTCGATATCCTCGGGCATGCCGTCGACGCGGTACTCCTTCGGAATGCCGACCTTCATGCCCTTGATCGGCTTGCCGATCACCGCCTCGTAGTCCGGCACCGGCCGATCGACCGACGTCGTGTCCTTCGGGTCGGAGGAGGCCATCGACTTCAATAGGATCGCGGCGTCGCGCACATCGCGCGCGATCGGACCGGCCTGGTCGAGCGAGGACGCGAAAGCGACCACGCCCCAGCGCGAGCAGCGGCCATAGGTCGGCTTGATGCCGACGGTGCCGGTGAAGGCTGCCGGCTGGCGGATCGAGCCGCCGGTATCGGTCGCGGTGGCGCCGGCGCAGAGGAAGGCGGCGACCGCGGAAGCCGATCCGCCGGAGGAGCCGCCCGGCACCAGCTGGGCGTTATCCAACGTCCGCGCGGTCTTCGCGCCGCCGGCCGAGACAAACCCGCCGTCGCCCTGATGCGTCGTCGGCGTCACCACCGTGTCGAGGCGCGAGCGCCGCCAAGGATTGATGACCGGGCCGTAATAGGAGGTCTCGTTGGAGGAGCCCATGGCGAACTCGTCCATGTTGAGCTTGCCGAGCATAACGGCGCCGTCGGCCCACAGATTGGATGTGACGGTCGATTCGTAGCGCGGTTGGAAACCCTCGAGCACATGGCTGCAGGCCTGGGTGTGGACGCCTTCGGTGGCGAACAGATCCTTGATGCCGAGCGGAATTCCTTCGAGCGCCCCGCCCTCGCCCTTGCCGAGCTTCGCGTCGGAAACCTTGGCCATCTCGCGCGCCTTGTTGCCGGTCACCGCGACATAGGCATTGAGCACCGGATTGGCGCGCTCGATCGCCGAGAGATAGGCTTCGGTGATCTCGGCAGCCGAAATCTCCTTGCCGCGCAGCTTGGCGCGGGCCTCGGAAATGGTGAGATGTGTGAGGTCGCTCATCAGGTAAGGCTCTTTTCGTAAAACACCGACCATTCCGAGTCGGGATAATCCAGCACCGGGCCGCAACGCGAAAACCCGGCGCGTTCGTAGACGGCCCAGGCGGCAGGGTGGCGATCGCCGGTCTCCAGAACCAGGCGCTTCAGGCCTTCCTGCCGCGCCAGACCCTCGATCCGCGCAACGATTTGGGCACCGATCTTCTGGCCGCGATGCGTGGGCCGCGTGTACATGCGCTTGACCTCGCCGACCGCGTCCGCATGACGATTCAGCGCGCCGCAGCCGACCGCAAGGCCAGCGTCGCGGGCGACGAACACGGTCGTGTCGTGGCCAGCCATCTGCTCGACGGTGAGGTGATAGCAATGTTCCGGCGGCGTCAGTTCGAGCAGCGCGGTGTTGAGTTCTGCGACTAGCGCGCGCACGTCGTCCTGCAAGGGCGTCTCGACGCCGATTTCGACGGCCATCCTGCCCTTACTCCACGACCTTGGGAACGAGGAAGAAATTCTCTTCCGTGGCCGGCGCGTTGGCGACGATGTCGACCGCCTTGTTGCCGTCGGTGATCATATCCTGCCGCTTCTTCATCTCCATCGGCGTGACCGAAGTCATCGGTTCGACGCCGGAGACGTCCACCTCGTTCAACTGCTCGACGAAGCCAAGGATGGCGTTCAGCTCGCCTGTCATGCGCTCGGCATCCTGCTCGCTCACCGCAATGCGGGCAAGGTGCGCGACGCGCTTCACGGTCTGAAGATCAACGGACATGTCTATTTGCCTCGGGAAAACCAGTGCGGGCTATAGCGGCGCCGCGCTTGCGGCGCAACATAGATCATGCCGCCGACCGGGATGCGGTGCTTCGGGCGCCGCTCTAGGTAGTGTACCCTACTACATAGGGCGAACGCCTAGACCGTGATCGCCTTGCCGATCTCGGGCAGCGCCACCTTGACGCCGGATCCCTCCATGCCGGCGACGAATTTGTCGGCGGTCTGGTCGATCATCGGGAAGGTGCCGAAATGGCAGGGAACGACCGTATCGAAGCGGAAAAAGCGGCGGCAGGCTAGGGCAGCCACCGCGCCGCCCATGGTGAAGCGATCGCCGATCGGCACGATGCCGATCTTCGGTTCATGCAATTCGTTGATCAGCCCCATATCGGAAAAAATGTCGGTGTCGCCCATGTGGTAGAGCGTCTTGTCCTGCGGGAAATGCAGCACGAGCCCGCCCGGATTGCCGAGATAGGTGTTGGTGCCGTCTTGTCCGCCGAACGAAGAGGAGTGCAAAGCCTGGACGAAAGTGGTGGTGAAGGGACCGCAATCGACGGTACCGCCGATATTGCCGGGATTTATCTTCTTATCGCTGACGCCCTGGCCGACGAGATACATGCAGATCTCGAAATTGGCGACAAGCATGGCGCCGCTCTTCTTCAGCACCTCGGCGGCGCCGCTGATATGATCGCTGTGGCCATGGGTCAGAAGAACATGCGTCACCCCTTCGGCTGGATTTTCCCAGCCGCCCGTCCATGACGGATTGCCGACCAGATACGGGTCGATGAGGATCTTGGCGTCGTTGGTCTCGATGCGGAATGCCGAATGTCCATACCAGGTCAGTTTCATGAAGGAATTCCTCGATTTTCTCGTTGCCGGAGGATAGAACGCCGAAAGCAAATTGAAAGTCCCGCGGCCGATCAAAAAGCCGCGCGGCGACTAACCAGGACGAGCGGTTGGGCATCATAAGCATCGAGGAATTGCCGGCACTTCTCGCGGGCGGCCGCACGCTCGCCGGGCTTGATCTGGGCGACAAGACGATCGGCGTGGCGGTGTCGGACCGAAGCCTGTCCTTCGCCCATCCGCGCCCGGTCATCCTGCGCAAGAAGTTTTCGCTCGATGCCGCCCAGTTGCTGGCTCAGCTCGAGAAGGACAATGTCGGCGCGATCGTGCTCGGCCTTCCCGTCAACATGGACGGATCGGAAGGTCCGCGCGCCCAGAAGTCCCGCGCCTTCGCGCGCAACATGGCCGCCTTGTCCGACCTGCCCTTCGTGCTGTGGGACGAGCGGCTGTCGACGGTCGCGGCGGAACGGACGCTGATCGAGATGGATTTCTCGCGCAAGAAGCGCGCCGGCAAGATCGATTCGGCGGCGGCGGCCTTTATTCTGCAGGGAGCGTTGGACCGACTCCAGTCGCTCGGCCAAGCTGATCAGGGCTGACAGGGCCTTCCCGGCGCCGCCTGATCCATTCGGCGATTTGGCGCCGGCGGCGGAATGCCACCAGCCCGAGCAGCAGGAAACTGTCGAACACACAGGCCCGCGCCACCATACCGGGGATGATTCCCGGATCGACGCCGAGCATCTGGCCGTAAAGCTGGAAGACCAGGTCGTGCAATTGGCGGCTGAGCATCACGTAGCCGAAATTGATGTCGTTGAGAGACAGGAAGAACCAGCTCCAGAACAGGACCAGCGGAGCCGCCCAGAATGCGAACAAGGCGCGCATCAGCGGCGACCTCCGGGTCTGGTTTCCGGCCGGCTGGAGATGCGGGACAGGAGCGAGCTGTGCGCGACGCCCGCCGCCATGCGATGGGGAACCAGGCTGGCTTCGCTTTCATGCAAGGTCACCGCGGCGAGAGCCGAGCGTCGCTCGGCGAGCACCGCGACATAAGAGGCGAGCAGCGCCGTCATCTGGATGGCGACGACCATGAACAACCCGTTGATGCCTTGCGCGGCGCCGCCGACGAGAATCACCGAAAGCAGGAAGGAGGCGCAGATGAAGGCTATCCGCACCACCGTATCGCCCGCATCCGGCCTTGTCGCGATGTTGAGCAGCGTCTCGACGAAGGCCCAGCAGAACAGCAGCGCGACGATCAGCAGAGCGACCGCGAGCGGCGCCACGACGAGAGCATGATCGAGATCCGGGAAACGGCTGCTTTGCAGCGAGACGCCAAGCACGCCGAGCGCCGACGCGATGCCGCGATTGCCATCCATGCAGATATAGGCCAGCAGGGCGAAGACGACCGCCCAATGCAAGGCCAGAAATGATGTCAAAACGTGCCGCATGCGCTTCCTGCCTGGGAGCACGGGATCGTCATGGTTAACATTTCCCTACTCCGGTGGACAGAGTGGGCTCCGCGAAGCCTCCCCGCAACGGAAACCATTCGTTAAGGTTAACGGCAATCCACAGGCCGGCGATCGAACGCCTTTCAGGCCGCTCAATTCAGCGGCGGGTAAAGCGTGTCGATGATCATGCGCGCGTCATGGCGCGAATCGAGCATGCCGTAGGTGGTGCGCCATTGGCCGCCGAGTCTTGTTTCGACGAAGGCGTCGGCGATCCGCCCTGCCCCCAGCCGGCGCAGCTCCGCCGCCGCCGCCGAAAGTGCCAGCTGTTCGGTCAGCAGGCGCGCCGAGCCTTGGTCGGTCGAAGCCACCTGCATGGCCGCGTTGAGCACGCTGATGGTGCCCCGCCCGCCGGCGCCGAGGTCGCGGTCGATGCCGGCCAGCACCTCCTCGAACAGGCCTGGCGCGCGGCCAAGCACACGCAGCACGTCGAGCGCCATGACGTTGCCGGAGCCTTCCCAGATCGCGTTGACCGGAGCCTCACGGTAATAGCGAGCAAGCGGCGCTTCCTCCACATAGCCGTTGCCGCCGAGGCACTCCATCGCCTCGTAAAGCAAGGCCGGTGCGATCTTGCATACCCAGTATTTGACCACCGGCGTCATGGCGCGTGCAAAGGCCGCCTCGCCGCGATCGCTCGCCGCCTCGTCGAAGGAACGCGCCAGCCGGAACGACAGCGCCGTCGCGGCGGCAACGTCGAGCGCCATGTCGGCAAGGACCCGCTGCATCAGCGGTTGATCGACCAGACTGGTGCCGAACACCTGGCGATGGCGCACGTGGTGGACGGCTTCGGCCAGCCCGGCGCGCATGAGCGCTGACGAAGCGACGGCGCAGTCGAGCCTGGTCAGCGTGACCATGTCCATGATCGTCTTGATCCCGGCGCCCGGCTCGCCGACCATCTCGCCGATGGCATTGGCGAACTCGACCTCCGACGAGGCGTTGGAGCGGTTGCCGAGCTTGTCCTTCAGGCGCTGGAAACGGAAGCCATTGCCCGAGCCGTCGCCCAGAATGCGCGGAACCAGGAAGCATGAAAGCCCTTCCGGCACCTGGCCGAGCACGAGAAAGGCGTCGGACATCGGCGCCGACATGAACCATTTATGCCCGGTCAGCCGATAGAAGCCGTTTCCCGCGCGCTCGGCCTTTGTGACATTGGCGCGCACGTCGGTGCCGCCCTGTTTCTCGGTCATACCCATGCCGAGGGTAAGCCCGGTCTTTTGCACCGGCGGCTTCTGGCTCTGGTCGTATTTGCGCGTTGTCACGCGCGGCGCCCATTCGCGGAACAGCTTTGGGCTCGCCATCAGCGCCGCCAGCGAAGCGCTGGTCATGGTGATGGGGCAAAGATGTCCGGTCTCGAGCTCCGCGGTCAGGTAGAAGCGCGCCGCCCTCACCTGATGCCGGCGGCCGATCTCGGCATCGCCGTTTTCCCAAACCGAGGAATGCAGGCCGCCGGCAACCGAGCGTCGCATGAGCGCGTGATAAGCGGGATGAAACTCGACCAGATCGACGCGTCGGCCCTGGCGGTCATGCGTCCTGAGCTTCGGTGTGTCGGTGTTGGCGAGCCGGGCAAGTTCCTGTGCTTCCTGCGTCATGACGAACCTGCCGAGCCCGTCCAGATCCTTGCGGACGGAATCGGAAAAACGCTCGGCAAGCTGGATGAGCAACGGATCGCCCCGCCATGCGTTGCCGCCCGTCAGTGGCGGCGGCTGGTTGATCACCTCGTCGGTCACGCCCAATCCTTCAGTTGGCAGAGAGGTCCTTACCATCTCAAGGCCGCGGTCGCGAATCCGAAGCCATCGGGCCTTATAGCCAAGCAATGCAAGGCGCGCGACGAAAATACCGGGGAGAACGCGCGCAATCCAAAGCTGGCGCTTGCGGCTGGCCGGACCGCACCCTATAGCAGCGCCTTGAGATGACCGACGCTTCGTCCCTGCCGCTGTTCCCTCACCGCCATCTTCTAGGCATCCGCGATCTTTCCCCCGCTGATATCGAGCTGTTGCTCGATCGCGCCGACCGGGCCGTCTCGATCTCGCGGCAATCTGAAAAGAAGACCTCGACGCTGCGCGGCCGGACACAAATCAACCTCTTCTACGAGGCCTCGACCCGCACGCAATCGTCCTTCGAGCTCGCCGGAAAACGGCTCGGGGCCGACGTCATGAACATGTCGGTGGCGAGCTCTTCGGTGAAGAAGGGCGAGACCCTGATCGACACCGCCATGACGCTCAACGCCATGCGTCCGGATATCCTGATCATCCGCCATCAGTCGGCGGGCGCGGCAGCGCTTCTGGCGCAAAAGGTCGGCTGCTCGGTGGTCAACGCCGGCGACGGCGCGCATGAGCACCCGACGCAGGCGCTGCTCGACGCGCTGACCATACGCCGCGCCAAGGGACCGCTGTCGAAGCTGATCGTGGCGATCTGCGGCGACATTCTGCATTCGCGCGTCGCCCGCTCCAACATCATGCTCTTGAACGCGCTCGGCGCGCAGGTGCGGGTGGTCGCGCCCTCCACGCTGCTGCCCGCGGGCATCGACAGGATGGGCGTGATCGTGTCGCGCTCGATGGCGGAAGGACTGAAGGACGCCGACGTCGTGATGATGCTGCGCCTGCAGCGCGAGCGCATGGAAGGCGCCTTCGTGCCGTCGATCCGCGAATATTTCCGCTATTTCGGCCTCGACGCCGAGAAGCTGAAAGCGGCCAAGGAGGATGCGCTGGTCATGCATCCCGGGCCGATGAACCGCGGCGTCGAGATCGCCTCGGAGATCGCCGACGGGCCGCAGAGCGTCATCCAGGAACAGGTCGAGATGGGCGTAGCCGTGCGCATGGCGGTTATGCAAGCGCTGTTAGACCCGCGTCGCAACCAGGAGGGACGCGGCGCATGAGCGTGACGGTCTTCAACAAGGCCCGCATCGTCGACCCCTCGCGCGGTGTCGACGAGATCGGTGCGGTAATCGTCGACGGCCGCCGGATCGTCGCCGCCGGCAAGGCGGCGCTGAACCAGGGCGCGCCCGAAGGCGCTGTCGTCATCGACTGCGCCGGCAAGACGATTATTCCGGGTCTCATCGATGCCCGCGTCTTCATCGGCGAACCCGGCGGTGAGCACCGCGAGACCATCGCCTCGGCAAGCGTCGCTGCGGCAGCCGGCGGCGTCACCTCCATCGTCATGATGCCTGACACCAATCCGGTGATCGACAATGTGGCGCTGGTCGAATTCGTGCTGCGCACGGCAAGGGACACCGCAAGCGTCAACATCTTCCCAGCGGCGGCAATCACCAAGGGTCTCGACGGCCGCGAGATGACCGAGTTCGGCCTGCTGCGCGAAGCCGGCGCCGTGGCCTTCACCGATGGTCGACACACGATCGCCAACGCCTTGGTCATGCGCCGCGCGCTGACTTATGCCCGCGATTTCGGTAGCGTGATCGCGCATGAAACCCAGGATGCCGACCTTGCCTCGGCCGGCGTGATGAACGAGGGCCTTTATGCGAGCTGGCTCGGCCTTTCCGGCATCCCGCGCGAGGCCGAGCTCATCCCGCTGGAGCGGGACCTGGCGCTGGCGCGGCTGACCGGCGGCGCCTATCACGCCGCCAAGATCTCGACTGCGATGGCGGTTGGCGCGGTGAGCCGGGCAAAGGCCGACGGCGCCAATGTCACGGCGGGCGTCGCCATCCACAATCTGTCGCTCAATGAGAACGATGTCGGCGAATACCGCACCTTCTTCCGGCTCACCCCGCCCTTGCGCGCCGAGGACGACCGGATGGCGATGGTCGAGGCGATCAAGGACGGCACGATCGATCTCATCGTCTCCTCGCACGACCCGCAGGATGTCGATACCAAGCGACTGCCTTTCGCGGATGCCGCCGCCGGGGCGATCGGGCTGGAGACGCTGCTTGGCGCAGCACTTCGGCTCTACCACAATGGCGATGTGCCGCTGCTCAGGCTGGTTGAGACCCTGTCCACCGCGCCGGCAAGACTGTTCGGCCTGCCCGGCGGCACGCTGAAGCCGGGTGCCGCGGCCGATCTTGCGCTGGTCGATCTTGACGAGCCCTGGATCGTCAGCGAGAGCGGCCTGCACTCGCGGTCGAAGAACACCTGTTTCGAAGGCGCGCGCCTTCAGGGCAAAGTCTTGCAAACCATGGTAGCGGGCCGCACAGTGTTTTCGGCCTGAACATCAATCGACCAAAGCCGGAAGCAGCTGGATCGGCTGAAATAGGTGGGGGACAATGGGTTACGGGCTCGCACTGATCTTCGGATACCTGCTCGGCTCGATCCCGTTCGGGCTTTTGATTACCCGCGCGGCCGGTCTCGGCGATGTCCGCCAGATCGGTTCAGGCAACATCGGCGCGACCAATGTGCTGCGCACCGGCAACAAGGGGCTCGCCGCTGCGACGCTGCTGCTCGATGCGCTGAAGGGCACCGCGGCAGTGCTGATCGCCGGACATTTCTCGCCGGACTTCGGACTGCTCGCCGGCTTCGGCGCTTTCCTCGGCCATCTCTTTCCGGTCTGGCTAGGATTCAAGGGCGGCAAGGGCGTCGCCACCTACCTCGGCGTGCTGCTCGGGCTTGCCTGGCAGGGCATGGTTGTCTTCGCCGTTGTCTGGCTCGCCATGGCCTTCCTGTTCCGCTACTCCTCGCTCGCGGCGCTCGCGGCGACGGTGGTCGTGCCGATCGCGCTTTACTTCATCAGCACGCCTCAGATCGCCGGCCTGTTCGCGCTGATGAGCCTGATCGTCTTCGTCAAGCACCGCGCCAACATCTCGCGGCTGCTCGCCGGCACCGAGGGCAAGATCGGGGCGAAGGGGTGAGTGCTCCGGTCACCGGCCCGCGCCTTAGCGAGCGG
Organism: Mesorhizobium sp. WSM4983; assembly: GCF_029625765.1. Taxonomy (NCBI): domain Bacteria; kingdom Pseudomonadati; phylum Pseudomonadota; class Alphaproteobacteria; order Hyphomicrobiales; family Phyllobacteriaceae; genus Mesorhizobium; species Mesorhizobium sp. WSM4983. The sequence continues at coordinate 240,507 of NZ_JARTVM010000001.1, forward strand.
CAACGGCTTGCCTGGCTTCGCCTGATCCGCACGCCGAACGTCGGCCCTGCCTCTTTTCGCGAACTGATCAATCGCTTCGGCTCGGCCGAAGCCGCGCTCGAAATGCTGCCCGAGCTGATGATCTCGGGCGGCGCCAACCGCATCGCTCGCATTCCCTCCGCCGGCGAAGCCGAGGCGGAGTTGGAAGCGGCCCGGCGCGCCGGCGCCCGGTTCGTCGGCATCGGCGAAGCAGACTATCCCGCTTTGCTGAAGACCCTGGACAACCCGCCGCCGCTGTTGGCGGTGAAGGGTGAAGGCGCGGTGTTCCGTCTCCCTGCGGTGGCGATCGTCGGCGCCCGCAACGCCTCGCTCGCCGGCATCAAGATGGCGAGAATGCTGGCGAGCGACCTCGGTCGCGAGGGCTACGCCATCGTCTCCGGCCTCGCACGCGGCATCGACACCGCGGCGCATCAGGGGAGCCTTTCGACCGGCACGGTCGGAGTGCTGGCCGGCGGCCTCGATGTGCCCTACCCGCCGGAAAATGCCGGTCTGTGCGACGACATCGCCGAGCGCGGCGGCGCCATCGTTTCGGAAATGCCCTTCGGCTGGCAGCCGCGAGCGCAGGATTTCCCGCGCCGCAACCGCCTCGTCGCCGGCATTGCGCTCGGGCTCGTCGTGGTCGAAGCCGCACAGCGCTCGGGTTCGCTGATCAGCGCCAGGCTGGCCGGCGAGATGGGCCGACTGGTCTTCGCGGTTCCGGGCTCGCCGCTCGACCCGCGTGCCGCCGGCAGCAATGCGCTGCTCAAGGACGGCGCCACGCTCGTCACCGAAGCGGCCGACATTCTGGGCGCGCTGGCACCGCTGGCTGGCACTCGCCCGCCAAGGACCATGCCGCTCGCCGAGGCGCCCGACTTGTCGGCAATGCCGCCGCCCGGCGACGACGAACGCGCCGACGTGCTGGAAGCGCTCGGCCCGACGCCGATCGCGGTCGACGAGATCATCCGCCACACAGGCTTGAGCGCCGCGCAGATCGCCATGGTGCTGTTGGAGCTCGACCTCGCCGGACGCCTCGAGCGCCATGCCGGCGGGAACGTGTCGCTGGTGGCGTGAACCCGGCTGCTGCTCCGACCTGCGGCTTCAGCGTTAGCGGAACAAATATTTGGACACTTCAGGATTGCCTCGGCGCCACATCACGTTGTCCAGAAAATAGTGGTGCACGTTGATGAAGATCAGCACGATGAAGAAGAACAGCGAGGACCCGAGGACTTGCTTGTCGTAGGGGATCAAGGCAGTCATCGCCATCGGCATAAGCCAGAAGCCGAGATATCCGAGCGCACCACCCCCGACGATGAATCCCAGAACCCTAAGCCTGTAGAGAGGTCCGAGAAAGGACAGTACCTTCGGTTGCGGATTTTGTGCGGCATCCGCGACGTCGCGCTCGACGTTCGTCTGGTAGCGCCAGACCACGGCCAGATACTGCAGCGAGTGGAGCGCCGGCACCACTAGCAGCCAGAGCGGGTTTATCCTCGCAATCAGGATCCACAGATAGAGCGACGCGACATAGGCTACGATGCCGTTATACGGCAGCGCATGACCATTTCTGTGCCAGCGGTTGATCAGCATCAGAACCGTGGCCGCCGTCGAGGCGACGGCCGCCAGCAGGGCAATGTTGGTTATCCAGGAAGGGACCGCGAATGTGTAATATTCCAGGCCGTAATATTTCCCCTGGGTCACCGCCGTGTTCGTCTGGAGCCATGCCAGGATCCACACGACATAGCTGTTGACCAGCAGCACCTTCTTGTCACGATCGTCGAAGAATTTACGCTTCAGCACGGCGTCGACCATCAGCATGCCGTAGCCTTGCTTGACGTAGTGCCAACCGACGAAGAAGAACATGGCGTTGGCTGCGTATCCCAGCAGCCGAGTGTCCGCCCTTGCCGCGCCATATGCAAAGAACGCGGCCATGATCAGGGGGACGACGATGCCCGCGAAAATATAGCGAAGCTGCAGGCTCTTCTCGTATCCGTTGCCCCTCACCTTGCGCCCGAAATTGCGATAGAAAATCTGGTACGAGTGGGCGAAGTGGGGGTAGTTGACCAGATATGCCACGACGACCATGGTTGCAGCGACGAGGCCTTCATATTCGAGCGGCACCAGGAACAGGATGGGCAGGATCAGAAACGCGCTGCCGCCGAGCATGAGGAAATCGGCGACCGGGCCAAACAGATATTTGCCAGGCAGCGTCGCCGCTTTAGCGGCTGAAGCATCCACCGAAAGGTCAAGTGCCATGGTCGAGCTCTCCTTCGGGAAGGATCGAGCTTAGCCGCCACCCCGCCTGGCGACAAGGTTGGGGTGCCGCTCCAGCCTTTGCCGACGTCTCGATCCCCAGTTAGATGGAAAACTGAACGCGTTTCGGCGACTGCAGCTCGCGCCCCATCTTTGCCGCCTGAAAGATCGTCAGCAAGACCAGGATCGGCTCACCGTCTGTCGGATTGACGGTCAGGGCCACGCGGCCGAGTTCGTCACTCATGGCGCAAGTCCAGTCTTTGACGGCAATCACCTTCTTCTCGGGCAATTTATCCTCCCCTTGGGCCGCCATCCTGACGCTACCTGCCAGGTTGCACGGAACCAGGCATGGCGCGGCCGGCCCACACCGGATCGATCCTACTCGCCGGGCAACCATGGCCCCGGCGGAATTCGAACACAAGCAATCGCGAATGTAAAAGCAACCGATCAGCCGGCAGTATCAGAGGGCATCGTCAAGTTGCATGATCCAGCAGCCTGGTTGCGACGGTTTCACGGCCATGCTCTGAATTGGCGCGATCGATGCCGTCTACGGTGATCGCGAACATCCCGTTTTCGATCCTTGCTATCCAGCTCTTTGCCTTCAGATACCAAAGATGAAATTCCAGATGTTCTCGCGGGCAGCCCGACAAGCGTTCGAGCTCTTCATCGCCGATGCCAGGATTGTTGACGTCCTGTCGACGTTTTACATAGAGAAGCGACAGCAGCTTGGCCTGGATGACAACGTCCCGTTCAAGCCCTTTGGCATCGCTGGCTTCTTCGGCGAGCTCGCGGCGAACACTCAAATGGTCTCTATACTGGACATCGTATTGGGCGCGTTTGACTGGATCCTTGAGCGTATTGTGGGCTTCTACGATTTCGCTGAAGCGTGACTCATTGCCGGTATCCCGATTGTCGGGATGGTAGCGCATGGCAAAGTAACGAAATATCCGCTCGATCGTTTCCGAATTGGCGTTCGGGCTGATCTCGAGCAGCTCATAGTAGTCAACGAACATAGTGGTGATTCCACAGAATCGATATTGCGACACCACTCCCCAACCGCAGCATCGCGCAACCGTCCTGCCCGCGCAAGCCGCATGCCGAGCATGAGTGTCTCTGCGCAAGCGATCTTGCGGAACCTGGCAGTCAGAATTCACGGAAGGCTGTTGAGCCTAGGCGGAAGGCAGCAGCGGCGCCGGCAGGGTCGCTTTGGGAAGAACTCGCCGGGCGAGGCCCCCAACAACGGCCTTCAAGCCCGACGAGCTGCCGGGGATCAAGCCGGCCATGTCTGGGTGCAAAGCCGATGCCAAGCATTCCCGTCCTGAAACGAGACAGGAAGACCAGATGCCACCTGGTCGGGTCGTTTCGGCTGCCGGGCTTTCTCGGTCCCAATCACGAATTGGGCAGCCACAGGTAAAGCGGGGCGTCAAAAGCGGTCTGCCCGTTTCGCAGCCAAAGCTTATCTCGTTGAAATGGCTTGGAAATTTGGTGAGCGCGATGGGATTCGAACCCATGACCTACTGATTAAAAGTCAGTTGCTCTACCGGCTGAGCTACGCGCTCCCGCGGGCTCAAAACGCCGCCCTCGAAATTGCGCGGAACATAGGGAGAGTGCCGCGACCGGTCAACCGGAAAAACACCGGCTTCCAAGGCGGATTTTTGAACGGATTCCAAGGGAGCGCTTAAGGTGGCCGGGAGAAGCGTTCGGTGCCTCCACCAATCACCCGGACCCGGGCCGCTTCAGAAAGCCCTACGATAACAACAGGTTGATGGAGATGCGGGAACCATTGCAACCCAGGCTCGTTTCGCAACACAGGGACGATTACCAAACCCTTGAGGAGTACATCGATGAAAAGGATCGCATCAGGCCTGATGGCAGCCGCCCTCTCGGCGTCGTTCATCGCGGCGGAGATGGTGCCGGTCAACGCTCAGCCGGCCTATGTGCCACAATCCCAGGGCCTCTGGTCGGATGTCCAGACCGTGCAGTATCGAGATTGGAGACGACACCGCAGCTTCAACCGCGATTTCTCGCGTCGGGACGGCGTCGTCTACTGGAATGGCCATCGCGGCTACCGTGAATATCGCCGCGGCTATCGCCGGCATGGCGATTATTGGTTCCCGCTCGCTGCCTTCGCCACCGGCGCGCTGATTACCGGCGCCATCATCAACAGCCAGAACCGCGTCTATCGTGGCGGCGATGCGCATGTGCAGTGGTGCTATGACCGTTATCGGTCTTATCGCGCCTCGGACAACACTTTCCAGCCCTACAACGGCCCGCGTCAGCAGTGCGTTTCGCCCTACTGACAGCCTCCAGTCAGTATCCAGGGTCGTTGACCGAGCCCGTGCCGCAAGGCACGGGCTCTCTGTCCATTCAGCTGGCCCAGTTGACGCTTTTCAATATCAGGTACAGGCCCCCGCCTTCCCCTCGCGGTGAGCGATAGGCTCCGAGCGCGTTGCAAATCCGAACCATGGCACCGGTCAGTCCCCAACCAAGCGCTTCGAGGTCATCGGCCACGTCGAGCACATAAGCCTGCGCCAGTTCGTCTATGCCCTTCTCCTCGCCGAATGACCGAACCAGTTTGGCGTCGCTGAGAAGGTCGCCCGGCAAATTTGAATTTGCCCAAGCCCATAGCCAGTTGTCCGCCTTGGCGCTTGTAGAGCCGGCAATCTGTATGTGAGCGACCACCTTGACGACACCATCTGCCGAAAAAAGCAGTTTTCCGGTGGTTAAGTCATAGTCGTAGCGCTGCCAGCTGCCGAGGCGGAATTCATCCTCCAAACGATGGTTCTTGGCGTTCAGTTGGTCGAAAGCCTCGTCACGCCATGCGGGGTACCAGTCCGGATGCTTCATGCCCCCTCGCCTTGCCGTGTCTCCCGCGCCCCTCATTGCACACTCAGCGTCCTGCGCACTGCGTCGCGCCAGCCACTCAGCTTGGCGGAACGGGTGGCGGCGTCCATATCCGGCTTGAAGCGCTTATCGAGAGCCCAGGTCTTGGCAAACTCCTTCGCCTTCGGCCACACGCCGGCTTTGGATCCGGCAAGCCAGGCGGCACCCAGCGCGGTCGTTTCCAGGATGGTCGGCCGATCGACCGGCGCGTCGAGGATGTCGGCCAACCTCTGCATGGTCCAATCCGATGCGACCATGCCGCCGTCTACCCGCAGCACGGTCTTGGCGGAAGCGCCCTTCCAATCCTTGCGCATGGCGTCGAGCAGGTCGCGCGTCTGGAAGGCGACGGATTCGAGCGCCGCGCGCGCGAACTCGGCCGGGCCTGAATTGCGCGTCAGGCCGAAGATCGCGCCGCGGGCATCCGCGTCCCAGTGCGGCGCGCCCAGGCCGACAAAGGCCGGCACCAGATAGACTTGTTGCGCCGGATCGGCGGTCGCCGCCAGCGCGCCGCTCTGCTCGGCCTTGCCGATCACCTTGATGCCGTCGCGCAGCCATTGCACGGCGGCACCCGCAATGAAGATCGAGCCCTCCAGCGCATAGGTGGTCTTGCCGTTCAACCGATAGGCGATGGTGGTCAAGAGCCGGTTCTTCGAGCGCACCAGATCGGCGCCGGTGTTCAGCAGCGCGAAGCAGCCGGTGCCGTAGGTGGACTTCATCATGCCCGGCTCGAAACAGGCCTGGCCGATGGTCGCTGCGTGCTGGTCGCCGGCGACCCCGAGAATCCTCATCTCGGCGCCGAAAAGGCTCTTTTCTGTGACACCGAAATCATCGGCGCAGTCCTTCACCTGCGGCAGGACCGCGGCCGGTATGTTCAGGATGGACAGCAGCTCGTCGTCCCAGACATTCTTCTCGATGTTGTAGACCAGCGTGCGCGAGGCGTTGGTGGCATCGGTGGCGTGTACCTTGCCGCCGGTCAGGCGCCAGATGAGAAAACTGTCGATCGTGCCGGCGAGCAATTCGCCTTTCTCGGCGCGCTTTCTCGCGCCCTTCACCTTGTCCAGCATCCAGGCGATCTTGGTGCCGGAGAAATAGGGATCGAGCAGCAACCCGGTCTTTTTCGTGAACGTCTTCTCCAGCCCTTGCTTCTTGAGCTTCTGGCAAAGCGGCGCGGTTCGTCTGTCCTGCCACACAATCGCGTTGTGGATCGGTTTTCCCGTCGCCTTGTCCCAGATGACCACCGTCTCGCGCTGGTTGGTGATGCCGATCGCGGCCATATCCGATGCTGCGCAACCGGCAGCCTTCAGCGCCGCCTTCACTGTCGCGAGCACGCTTGCCCAAATGTCTTCCGGATCATGCTCGACCCAGCCGGAAGCCGGATAATGCTGCGTGAATTCCTGCTGGCCCGTGCCGGCGACTTTCATTTCGCTGTCGAAGACGATCGCCCTGGTCGAGGTCGTTCCCTGGTCGATGGCCAGCACAAAACCGCTCATTCCGTCCCTCCACTTCTCATGCAACAGGGGAGACGGCCAAGCCGCCTCCCCTGCATTTCCTACACAGGCTCGCGGGCCTGCGTCATGCAGTTACTGCTGCTGCCAGCTCTTCACCAGCTCGTCGTAGTTGATGGTGATCGGCTTTTCCTTTTCGTTCTCGATCTTCAACTGCGGCGCAAGGTTGCCCTTCGAGACCGCGTCCTTGTTCCAGTATTCGAGATCATGCTCTTCGGCCATCTTCGGGCCGATATCGCCCTGGACGCCCGACTTTTCGATGCGGCTCATGACCTTTTCCTGCTCGGCGCAAAGCGAGTCCATCGCTTCCTGCGCGGTTTTGGCGCCCGACGACGCATCGCCGATCGCCTGCCACCAGAGCTGAGCGAGCTTCGGATAGTCAGGCACGTTGGTGCCGGTCGGCGACCACTGGACGCGGGCCGGCGAGCGGTAGAACTCGATCAGGCCGCCGAGCTTCGGAGCGCGCTCGGTGAAGCTCTTGTCGTGGATCGTGCTCTCGCGGATGAAGGTCAGGCCGACATGGCTCTTCTTCACGTCGACGGTCTTCGAGGTGACGAACTGGGCGTAAAGCCAGGCGGCCTTGGCGCGGTCGGTCGGCGTCGACTTCATCAACGTCCAGGAACCCACGTCCTGGTAGCCGAGCTTCATGCCGTCCTTCCAGTAGACACCATGCGGCGACGGCGCCATGCGCCACTTCGGCGTGCCGTCGTCGTTCAGCACCGCCTTGGCGCTGGCGTCGACCATCGAGGCGGTGAAAGCGGTGTACCAGAAGATCTGCTGGGCCACCCCACCCTGCGCCGGAACCGGGCCGGATTCGGAGAAGGTCATGCCCTGCGCTTCGGCCGGAGCGTAGGCCTTCAGCCAGTCGAGGTATTTCTGGATCGAGTAGACGGCAGCCGGACCATTCGTGTCGCCGCCGCGCGCGGTGCAGGAGCCCACGGGCCGCGAATTCTCGTCGACCTTGATGCCCCATTCGTCGACCGGCAGGCCGTTCGGAATGCCCTTGTCGCCGTTGCCGGCCATGGACAGCCAGGCGTCGGTGAACCGCCAGCCGAGCGACGGGTCCTTCTTGCCGTAGTCCATGTGGCCGTAGACCTTCTTGCCATCGATTTCGCGGCCGGTGAAGAACGCGGCGATGTCCTCATAGGCCGACCAGTTGACGGGAACGCCGAGGTCGTAGCCGTACTTGGCCTTGAAGTCGGCCTTGTTCTTCTCGTCGTTGAACCAGTCGTAGCGGAACCAGTAGAGGTTCGCGAACTGCTGGTCCGGCAGTTGATAGAGCTTCTTGTCGGGCGCCGTCGTGAACGAGGTGCCGATGAAGTCCTCCAGGTCGAGATTCGGATTGGTGACGTCCTTGCCGTCGCCTTCCATCCAGTCGGTCAGGTTGCGCACCTGCTGGTAGCGCCAGTGCGTGCCGATCAGGTCGGAGTCGTTGACCCAGCCGTCATAGAGGTTCTGACCGGTCTGCATCTGGGTCTGGATCTTCTCGACGACGTCACCTTCCTGGATCGTGTCGTGGGTGACCTTGATGCCAGTGATGGCCGAGAAGGCCGGCGCCAGCACCTGCGATTCATAGGAATGGGTGGCGATGGTTTCCGACACGACCTTGATGTCCATGCCGGCAAACGGCTTGGCTGCGTCGATGAACCACTGCATTTCCTTTTCCTGATCGGCGCGCGAAAGCGTCGACAGATCACCTATCTCCTTGTCGAGAAAGGCTTTTGCCTCGTCCATACCGGCATAGGCGTTACCTACGCCCAGCAATAGTGCAATGGCTGTCGTTGATGTAAAAATTTGCCGTCGCATGTGTTTCCTCCAGTCTTAGGTTGCAAGTGCGATCTGGAGCGGCCGCAGGCACGCGGCCGCTCCAACTATTTCCCCCTCTATACGTATCGGAATACGCCGATCGCGTAGACCACGGAGAGAGCGAGAGCCCACCACAGGTTGGGTCCAACGAGACCCAGCCAAGCGAGATGGATAAAGGCGCTGCCGAGCAGCGACAGGAAGAGGCGGTCGCCGCGCGTCGTTTCGAAGCGCAGGATACCGACGCGCGGATTGCCGCCCGGCGAGGCATATTCCCAGGCCGCCATGCCGACCAGCAGCAGCAATACGGTTCCGAAGAAAGCCGCCGTCGGCAACGTCCACGCCATCCAGGAGAAGTCGAGGTTCATCGATCACACCCTCCCCAGGGCGAAGCCCTTGGCGATATAGTTGCGCACAAACCAGATCACCAGCGCGCCGGGGATCAGCGTCAGCACGCCGGCTGCGGCGAGCAGCCCCCAGTCCATGCCGGCGGCCGAGACGGTGCGGGTCATGGTGGCCGCGATCGGCTTGGCGTCGGTCGTCGTCAGCGTGCGGGCGATCAAAAGCTCCACCCAAGAGAACATGAAGCAGAAGAAGCAGGCGACACCGATGCCGCTCGCGATCAGCGGCATGAATATCTTTACGAAGAAGCGCGGGAAGGAATAGCCGTCGATATAGGCGGTCTCGTCGATCTCCTTCGGCACCCCGGACATGAAGCCTTCCAGGATCCACACCGCCAGCGGCACGTTGAACAGACAGTGCGCCAGCGCCACCGCGATATGCGTGTCGATCAGGCCGAAGGCCGAATAGAGCTGGAAGAACGGCAGGGCGAACACCGCCGGCGGCGCCATGCGGTTCGTCAACAGCCAGAAGAACAGGTGCTTGTCGCCGAGGAAGCGGTAGCGCGAGAAGGCGTACGCCGCGGGCAGCGCCACGGCCACCGAGATCACCATGTTCATCACCACATAGGTGATCGAATTGATGTAGCCCGAATACCAGGACGCATCGGTGAAGATGGTGCGGTAGTTTGCCAGCGTCGGATTGTGCGGGAACAACGTCAGCGACGAGACGATCTCCGCATTGGTCTTGAAGCTCATGTTGATGAGCCAGTAGATCGGCAGCAGCAGCACGACGATGTAGAGTGTCGGCACAATCCACCACCAGCGCGATTCCTCGCCCCGGCGCCGCATCAGCTTCGCCACCTCGTCCTGCGAAAGGGTGCTGCCTACCTCGGTGACCGCCGCTTCGCTTACGCGTGTCGTCTCGTTTGCGCTCGCCATCTCAGCGCTCCGCGTCGTAGTTGGTCATCACGGTGTAGAACACCCACGACAACAACAGGATGATCAGGAAATAGACCAGCGACATGGCCGCCGCCGGACCGAGATCGAACTGACCGAGCGCCATCTTGACGAGGTCGATCGACAGGAACGTGGTCGAATTGCCGGGACCGCCGCCGGTGACGACGAAGGGCTCGGTATAGATCATGAAGGAGTCCATGAAGCGCAGCAGCACCGCGATCAGCAGCACGCGCTGCATCTTCGGCAACTGGATGTAGCGGAACACCGCCCAGCGCGAGGCGCCGTCGATCTTGGCCGCCTGGTAGAAGGCGTCTGGGATCGAAACCAGGCCGGCATAGCAGAGCAGCACGACCAGGCTCGTCCAATGCCACACGTCCATGATGATGACGGTGACCCACGCGTCGATCGGATCCTGGACATAGTTGTAGTCGATGCCGAATGCGTTGACGTAGTAGCCGAGCAGGCCAATGTCGTTGCGGCCGAACACCTGCCAGATCGTGCCGACAACGTTCCATGGGATGAGCAGCGGCAGCGCCATCAGCACCAGGCAGACCGGCACGCCCCATCCCTTCTTCGGCATGTTGAGCGCGATGAAGATGCCGAGCGGCACCTCGATCGCCAGGATGATGAAGGAGAAGATCAGGTTGCGCGCCATCGCTTCCCAGAAGCGGTCGGACGCCAGCAACTCCTCGAACCACTCGGTGCCGGCCCAGAAGAAGACATTGTTGCCGAACGTGTCCTGCACCGAATAGTTGACGACGGTCATCAGCGGAATGACGGCCGAGAAGGCCACCAGCACCAACACCGGCAGGACGAGGAACCAGGCTTTGTTGTTCCAGGTCTTTTCCATCTACGCCCCCATCTCGACGCGCCATGAATCGGCATAGATGTTGATGCCGGCCGGATCGAAGCGGACCCTGGGTTCGGTCGGCACCTCATCGTCCTCGCCGATGACGGCGGCGATCTCTTTGCCCTCGAGATTGGCGCGAACCACCTTGTGGCGGCCAACATCCTCGACCTTGCTGACGGAAACCGCCATGCCTTCGCGGCCGAGCCGGACATATTCGGGACGGATGCCGAGCTCGACGGGACCGGCTTCGGCCTTGGGTGCGCCCGGCAGTTCGATGCGCTGCGAGCCGAGCAACGCCGTCCTGCCTTCGAGCGCAACCGGAAGCACATTCATGCCCGGCGAACCGATGAAATAGCCGACGAAGGTGTGGCGCGGCCGCTCGAACAGCTCGGCCGGCGTGCCGATCTGCACGATCTCGCCGTCATACATGACCACGACGCGGTCGGCGAAAGTCAGCGCTTCGGTCTGGTCGTGCGTGACATAGACCATGGTGTAACCAAACCGGCGATGCAGCTGCTTCAGCTGCGAACGCAGCACCCATTTCATATGCGGATCGATGACGGTGAGCGGCTCGTCGAACAGGATGGCGTTGACGTCCGAGCGCACTAGTCCTCGACCGAGCGAGATCTTCTGCTTCTGGTCGGCGGTCAGCCGGCGCGCCTTCCGGTTCGCCATCGAGGCGAGATCGATCATGTCGAGCGTCTCGCGCACCTTGCGGTCGACATCGGCCTCCGGCACGCGGCGGTTGCGCAGCGGAAAGGCCAGATTGTCGTAGACGGTCATGGTGTCGTAGACGACCGGGAATTGGAACACCTGGGCGATATTGCGCTCCTGCGTCGACAGATTGGTCACGTTCCGGCCGTTGAACAGGAGCTGGCCGTGCGAGGGATGGAGCAGCCCCGAGATGATGTTGAGCAAGGTGGTCTTGCCGCAGCCGGACGGCCCGAGCAGCGCATAGGCGCCGCCGTCCTCGAAGGTGTGATGCACTTCCTTCAGCGCGAAATCCGAATCCTTCTTTGGATTGGTCAGGTAGGAGTGGCGGATGTGGTTGACGTCGATGCGTGCCATCGCTCCCTCCTCAAGCCGCCAGCTTCGACGCAGTCACCGCGCGGCCGTTCTGGTCGAAGACCATGATGTGGCGCGGGTCGATGAACACCTCGACCTCGTCGTCGGTCTCGAAATCGAGGATGCCGTGCGCGAGCATCACCCAGCGCGCGTCGGCGAAGTCGAGATGGACGAAGCTTTCCGAGCCGGTGATCTCGGTGATGGTGACCTTGGCCCGCACCGGCACGGCGCCGGGGTTGGGACGCTCCAGCGACAAATGGTGCGGCTGGAAGCCGATCGTGTAGCTGGCATCCGGAATGCCGAGCAGTTCGGGCGGCACCGGCAGCTTCACGCCTCCTTCGAGAAGGAAGTCCGATCCCTTCTTGGCGAGCACAATGGTGTTGAGCGGAGGGTCGGCGAAGGTCCGCGCCGTCACCAGGTCGACCGGCTTGCGGAAAACCTCGACGGTTGGGCCGAACTGCGTGACGCGACCTTCCGAAAGCGTCGCGGTGTTGCCGCCGAGCAAAAGCGCCTCGTGCGGCTCGGTCGTGGCATAGACGAAGATCGTGCCCGCCGCGGCGAAAATCTTCGGCAATTCGGCGCGCAACTCCTCGCGCAGCTTGTAGTCGAGATTGGCGAGCGGCTCGTCGAGCAGCACCAGGCTGGCGTTCTTGACGATGGCGCGGGCAAGCGCCGTGCGCTGCTGCTGGCCGCCCGAGAGGTTGAGCGGCGTGCGGTCGAGATAGGGCGTGAGCTTGAGAAGTGCCGCAGCGTCGCGCACCTCCTTGTCGATCCTGGCCTGTTCGATGCCGGCAACCCGCAGCGGCGAGGCGATGTTCTCGTACACCGTCATCGCCGGGTAGTTGATGAATTGCTGGTAGACCATGGCGACGTTGCGCTTCTGCACCGGCTGTCCGGTGACGTCCTTGCCGTCGAACCAGACGGAGCCCGAAGTTGGCGCATCGAGCCCGGCCATCAGCCGCATCAGGCTGGTCTTGCCGGAAAGCGTCGGCCCGAGCAGGACATTCAGCGAGCCGTGCTGAAGCGTCAGCGACACGTCGCGGATATGCTCCTGCGCGCCGACCGTCTTCGTCACGTTCCTCAATTCCAGCATCACGCCTCCTCCCAGGCCTTGCGCATCAGCGCTCGATCCTCATTCCGCCGCGGCGACATGGCGGCTGCTCAACCCGCGCATGAATTCTTCCAATGCCGCCGTCTGCTCGCGGCTGAAATGCAGGCCGCGTTTGGTCCTGCGCCACAGCACGTCCTCGGCGGTGATCGCCCACTCGTTCTCGACCAGGTAGCGCACCTCGGCTTCGTAGAGGTCGGCACCGAAATTGCGGCCGAGATCGGCATTCGACTTGGCGAGGCCAAGCAGCTTCTCCGCGCGCGTGCCGTAAAGCCGGGTCAACCTGCGTGCCAGCCGTTGGTCGAGGAACGGATAGGCGTTCTTGAGCCTCGATACCTGCTCGTCGAACCCGGTCGCCGGAAAATCGCCGCCGGGCAGCGGCGCGTTGGCGGTCCATGGCTTGCCGCGCTTGCCGAGAAAGCCTTCGATCTTCTCCAACATCGATTCCGCCAGCCGGCGGAACGTGGTGATCTTGCCGCCGAAGGCGTTGAGCAAGGGGGCGGCACCCTCCCCGCCATCGGCCTTCAGCACATAGTCGCGCGTCGCCTCCTGCGCCTTCGAGGCGCCGTCGTCATAAAGCGGGCGCACCGCCGAATAGGTCCAGACGATGTCCGAACGCTTGACCGGCTGGGCGAAATATTCGCTCGCGGCGGCGCAAAGATAGTCGATCTCGGTATCGCTGATCTTCACCTCATGCGGATCGCCGGGAAAGTCGCGGTCGGTGGTGCCGATCAGCGTGAACTCTTCTTCGTAAGGAATGGCGAAGATGATGCGTCCGTCCTTGTTCTGAAAGAAATAGGCGCGCGGATCGTCGAACTTCTTGCCGATGACGATGTGGCTGCCCTGCACCAGCCGAACATTGTGCACATCGTTCTGGCCGACGGTTTTTGCCAATACCTGATCGACCCACGGCCCGGCGGCGTTGACGAGAAGACGCGCGCGGACTTCCTCGATCTCGCCGGTCAGCACGTTCTGGATCTTGATCGTCCACAGCCCGCTCTCGCGGCGCGCGCTGACCACCTTGGTGCGAGTGCGGATGACGGCGCCGCGGTCGGCCGCGTCGCGGGCATTGAGCGCCACGAGGCGGGCATCGTTGACCCAGCCGTCCGAATATTCGAACGCCTTGCGGAACAGCGGCTTCAGCGGCTTGCCGGCCGGATCGGTGGCCATGTCCAGCGTCTTGGTCGCCGGCAGCAGCTTGCGCCCGCCGATATGGTCGTAAAGGAAAAGGCCGAGCCGGATCAGCCAGGCCGGACGCAGGCCCTTGGCGTAGGGCAGCACGAAGCGCATCGGCCAGATGATATGCGGCGCGTTCTTCCACAGAACCTCGCGCTCCATCAGCGCTTCGCGCACCAGCCGGAATTCGTAGAACTCGAGATAGCGCAACCCGCCATGGATCAGTTTGGTCGAGCCGGAGGAAGTCCCGCTGGCGAGATCGTTCATCTCGGCGAGGTATACGGAAAATCCGCGGCCAACGGCGTCGCGGGCGATGCCGCAGCCATTGATGCCGCCGCCTATGACAAAAATGTCATGGATCGGAGATGCGTCCACAGGGTTCCTCCACGATTTCGCATTGCACCATTTTTGTGTTTCGCGAAACCGTGGCGGGATTATTTCGAACTCGATCCGAATGTCAAACGAAATATCACAGGTGCGTGAGATGTCCGTGAAGAGACGTTATCCGAGCGCTGTCTCGATCAAACGAACCTCCGTTTCCTCGCAAATCCGGCGCACCGAAGGGATGTCGCAACGGTCGGTGATGAAGGTGTTCACCTGCGACAGGTGACCAATGCGAACCGGCGCCGTGCGCTCGAATTTTGTCCGGTCGGAGACGAGAATCACATGACGCGCATTGGCGATGATGGCCTGCGCCACTTTCACTTCGCGAAAGTCGAAGTCGAGCAGCGCGCCGTCATGGTCGATGGCCGAGGCGCCGATGACGGCGTAGTCGACTTTGAACTGGCGAATGAAATCCACCGCGGCCTCACCCACGACGCCGCCGTCGGAGCCGCGCACAACGCCGCCGGCGATCACCACCTCGATCGAAGGATAGATCCGCATCCTATTGGCAACGTTGATGTTATTGGTGATCACCATAAGCCCGTTATGGTCGAGAAGCGCCTTTGAGACAGCTTCCGTCGTGGTGCCTATATTGATGAACAGCGAGGCGTTGTCGGGAATGAGCCTGGCCGCCGCGCGGCCGATCGCTTCCTTCTCATCGGCAGCGATTTTGCGCCGCGCCTCGTATTCCATGTTCTCGATGCCGGACGGAAACAGCGCCCCGCCATGGATGCGCGTCAGCAGCCGCTGGTCACAGAGATCGTTGAGGTCCTTGCGGATGGTCTGCGGCGTCACGCTGAAATGTGTCGCCAGGTCGTCGACCAGCACCCGGCCGTTGTCCTTCGCCATCTGGATGATCTCGGCGTGGCGTGGCGAAAGGAACATCCGCTATCCTTCATTTTCGTTTTTTCCGTCTATATCGGAAAACGAAAGTGATGGAAAGGGACAAGCCGGCTAACGAAATTCACCTTCTCGCAAAGACAAACCGGTCCGCAATCAGTTTGCCGCCTCAAGGGTAAGCGGGCGCGCAATCTCTGTGACGACATCGAAGGCCGCATCAATATCGCCGACCGTGGTCTCGAACTGTCCCGCCTGAAAGCGGATCGCCACCCGGCCATCGACGCGCGTCTGCGTTAGATAGATGCGTCCGTCCGTGTTGATGGCATCGACGAGACGCAAATTGTGCTCGTCTGGATCGGCACCCTGAGGGGCGCGATGGCGGAACGAGAACAGCGACAGCATGGGCTCGGTGACGAGCTCGAAATCCGCTTCCCCGGCCAGCCGTGCGGCAAGGCCCTCGCTCCAGGCTACATGGTTTCGGATCATCTTGCGCAATCCTTCCAGTCCGTGGGCGCGCAGCAGGAACCAGAGTTTCAGCGCACGGAATCGGCGGCCAAGCGGCACCGACCATTCCGAATAGTTGATGACGCCGTCATGACCTCTGGTCTTGAGATAGTCCGGCTTGATGGCCAGCGTGCGCACAAGGTCTTCCGGTTGGCAGACGAACTGGATCGAGCAGTCGAATTGCGCGCCGAGCCACTTGTGCGGATTGAAGACGATGGAATCGGCGCTCTCGACACCGGCCCAGAAATGCCGGTACTCCGGGCAGATCATCGCCGACCCGGCCCAGGCCGCATCGACGTGCAGGTAAAGGCCGTGCCGCTTCGCCACGGCCGCTACGGCAGCGATGTCGTCGGTGCCGCCGGTGCTGGTGCCGCCGACGCAGGCGACAATGCCCGCCGGCAGCAGGCCGGCCTCGCGATCGGCGATAATTGCCGCCTCGAGCGCCGCCGTATCCATCGCGCGAAAACGACCGGTTACCGGGATACGGATGAGATTCTCCTCGCCGATGCCGGCGACCCAGATCGCTCGGTCGATCGAGGTGTGAACCTGGTTGGAGCAATAGACACGCAGCTTCGCCTGGCCGGCGAGACCTTGTCTGTTTCCCTGCCAGTCAAGCGCCCGCTCGCGCATGGTGAGCACCGCGGCAAGCGTCGCCGACGAAGCCGAATCCTGAATGACACCGGAGAATCCTTCGGGCAGGCCCAGCGCCTGGCGCATCCAGTCGACGATACGCGTCTCGAGCTCTGTCGCGGCCGGCGAGGTCTGCCACAGCATGCACTGCGCGGCCATCGCCGACACGAGATACTCGGCCACCACCGAGACCGGAGCCGCGTTGGCCGGGAAATAGGCGAAGAAGCGCGGATGCTGCCAATGCGTCATCCCGGGCACGATCTTCGTTTCGAAATCGGCGAAGATTTTTTCCATCGGCTCGGCCGTCTCGGGCGGCGACTCTTCGATGCTCCTGAATATGTCGCCGGGCGCGATCGCCGGCCGCACCGGACGATCGCGCAGGCTGGACCGGTAGTCCACGCCCCAATCCGCGGCTCGCCTCGACCAATCGCGGAATTCTTTCTTGTCCATGTATCCTCTCAGCAGCCGCCGGACCTTGATCGGCCCGCCACTTCCACCTTTAATTAACATGTTAAATATAATGCGCTTCGTAGGCGAACGCCCTAGCCGGGAAAATCGGGCAGGCTGGCGAAGGCCGCCTTTAGCGCGTTGGACCAGCCATCCGATATGGTTCGGTAATATTGGTCGTCATGACCGATCCGCTTCTTCAGGCCGACCTTGAAAGCATCCAGTTCCAGGAAGAGCAGGTCGAGCGGCAGGCCGACCGACAGGTTCGACTTCAGCGTCGAGTCGAAGGAGACCAACAGCAGCTTCACCGTCTCGGCCAGGCTCATCGTACGGTCATAGGCACGGATGATGATCGGCTTGCCGTATTTGGTCTCGCCGATCTGGAAGAATGGCGTGTCGTCGGTCGACTCGATGAAATTGCCCTCGGGATAGATCATGAACAGCCGGGGTTGGCTGCCCTTGATTTGGCCGCCGAGGATGAAGGAGGCGTTGAAATAGGAATCCGCCTGATCGCCGGCGGGCGAAGAGTGTGCGATCACCTCTTTCACCGTCTCGCCGACCAGCCGCACCGTCTGGTACATTGACGGGGTCTCGAGCAGCTTCTCGTGACGGTCGCCGGCCGCCTTGTTGCGCTCGTCCAGCAGGCTGACCACGGCTTGCGTCGTGGCAAGATTGCCTGCAGACATCAGCACGATGACGCGCTCGCCAGGCTCTTCCCAGACATGCATTTTCCTGAAGGTCGAAATCGAATCCATGCCGGCATTGGTGCGCGTGTCCGACATGAACACGAGTCCACGATCGATCTTGAGGCCGACGCAATAGGTCATGGTCGCTCTTCTGGTGAATCTTGGCAGAGACTACTGCTCTACCGTGACGGTGACGGCAAGCTTCTCTTCCGCTTGCCCCAGCAGTATTCCCGACACAGGCGAGGCATCGCGATAGTCCCGACCCGTCGCTACTCTTACATAGCGTTCGTCGGGAGAGATACCGTTGGCGGGATCAAAGGCAACCCACCCCAGGCTCGGCACATGCGCTTCTGCCCAAGCATGGCTTGCCGCCTGCTCGACCGAGGCATCCATCATCAGATAGCCGCTGATATAGCGCGCGGGGAAGCCCATCACGCGCGCCACGGCGGTGAAGATGTGGCTGTGATCCTGGCAGACACCGGCCTTGAGCGTCAGCGCTTCTTCCGCCGGCGTCACGGCGCTGGTCGTCCCGGGCTTATAGGCGACGCGCTCCCGGATCGCGCCCATCAGCTTGTGCAGCCTGTCGATATCCGTCCCCTCCCCGACCGACGCGGCCAGGTCGCGAATGCCGTCGCCGACGGTCGTAAGCGGCGTTTGCTGGCTGAACAGCCAGAGCGGCGCGAAACCATGATGCGCACCGGACACACCGGCAGTGTCGCGCGTCGTCACCTCGCCCGCCGCCTCGACTATGATGGTGTGCTGGCCGCCCTCGGCGCTCACCAGCTGCGTGTCATTGCCGAAATGGTCCGTGAAGCGAACCTCCTCTCGCGCGCCGTCGATTTTGATCACCCAGGACGCAACCGTCTGAGTCGATCCGCTAACCGGCATCAGGCGCAGCCGCTGCAACAGGTACTGCACCGGTGCATCGTAGCGGTACTCGGTCCGGTGTGTGATCTTGAGCCGCATGGCGCCTGTCTCTCCAGCGCTCAGTAGAACCGGTAGTCCAGGGCGATCTCATCCCCCAGCCTGGTGTTGTCACGAATGAATTCCGCCAGGAACTCATGCAGGCCGTGGTCGAAAATATCCTTGATCGACCCCTTCTTCAGCATCGTCTGAATTTTCTCGGCGGTGGCGTGGCAGGCATGGCGCTCGCCATAGTCGTCGGCGAGGAATCTCAGATGCTCGCCCAGGAAGCGATAGCAGAAGGTCAGCGAGCGCGGCATACGGACATTGAGGATCAGATAGTCGGCGATGTTGGTCGGCTTGTAGTCCGCGTCATACACCCACCGATAGGAGCGGTGCGCCGACACCGAGCGCAAGATCGATTCCCATTGATAATTGTCGAGTGTCGAGCCCACCCAGGAGATCGACGGCAAGAGCACATAGTATTTCACGTCGAGGATGCGGGCCGTGTTGTCGGCGCGCTCCACATAGGTGCCGAGCTGCGAGAAGTCGAAGATCTCGTTGCGCAGCATCGTGCCGTAGAACGAGCCGCGGATCAGCGCCGTCTCGCGCTTGATCGCATCGAGCACCGTCGGCAGATCGCGCTCGTCGATCGGCCGTGCCAGCATCCGCTTCAGCGACATCCAGGCCTCGTTGATGCTCTCCCAGGTCTCGCGCGTCAGCGCCGTGCGCACCATGCGCGCATTGTTGCGCGCCGTCTCGATCGAGGCCATCGTGCTCGACGGGTTCGAAGTGTCGCGCAGCAGGAAATCCGAGACGTTGGCGACAGTGTAGTCCTGGTATTTCTGCGAGAAGGCCAGGTCGGAGCCGGCGCTGAGCAGCACGGAGTTCCATTCCTCCGACGCGTTCTGCGTCCGCGTCAGCGCCATGCGCAGGCCGGCATCGACCAAGCGCGCCATGTTTTCGGCCCGCTCTATATAGCGGTTCATCCAGTAGAGACCGTTGGCGGTGCGGCCGAGAAGCATGTCAGCTTGCTCCGGTGTCGAGCGAATAGCGAATAGTGAGTAGCGAGTAGCGAAAAAAAGATTTCATGATCTCTGTTGAAGGCTCCTGATCATCGATCGCAGCATTTTTCCGATTTCGTCAGCTTGGCCACCTTCCAAACAATTAGGTCCCTGTAAGAATTGATTGCGTCGGATCCCCCTCTTTCCCTATTCGCTATTCGCTATTCGCTACTCTCTATTCGCTCTTTAATCATCCAACACCCACGTATCCTTCGTCCCACCGCCTTGCGAGGAGTTGACCACAAGCGACCCCTCCTTGAGCGCGACGCGAGTCAGGCCGCCCGGGACGATCTGGATACGATCCGAAACCAGCACATAAGGCCTGAGATCGACATGGCGCGGCGACAGCCCCTTCTCGGTCAGGATCGGGCATGTCGACAGCGCGAGCGTCGGCTGGGCGATGTAGTTGCCGGGTTTGGCCTGCAGCTTCTTGGCGAACGCCTCGCATTCCTTCTTGGTCGCCGCGGGGCCGACCAGCATGCCGTAGCCGCCGGAGCCGTGCACTTCCTTGATGACAAGCTCGCCGATGTGCTCCAGCACATATTTCAGGCTGTCGGGTTCCGAGCAGCGCCAGGTCGGGATGTTGCCGAGGATCGCCTTGCGGCCTGTGTAGAACTCGACGATCTCGGGCATGTAGGAATAGATCGCCTTGTCGTCGGCGATGCCGGTGCCCGGCGCGTTAGCGATGGTGATGTTGCCGGCCCGATAGACATCCATGATGCCCGGCACGCCGAGCGCGGAATCCGGCCGGAAGGTCAGCGGATCGAGGAAGGCGTCGTCCACGCGCCGGTAAAGCACGTCGATCTGCTTGTAGCCCTCGGTGGTGCGCATCGTGACATGGCCGTCGACCACGCGCAGATCCTGTCCTTCGACCAGTTGCACGCCCATCTGGTCGGCGAGGAAGGCGTGCTCGAAATAGGCGGAGTTGTAGCTGCCCGGCGTCAGCACCGCGATGGTCGGCGCGCCCTTTGCGCTCTGCGGCCGCACCGCCGCCAGCGACTGGCGCAGCAGTTGCGGATAGTTCTCCACCGGCCGCACCTTGATCTGCTGGAACAGCTCCGGGAAGAGCTGCATCATCGTCTCGCGGTTCTCCAGCATGTAGGAGACGCCCGACGGCGTGCGGGCATTGTCCTCGAGCACGTAGAATTCATTCTCGCTGATGCGCACGATGTCGACGCCGATGATGTGGGTGTAGACGCCGGCCGGCGGTCTCACACCGATCATCTCCGGCAGGAACGCTTCATTCTTCGCCACCAGCTCCTTGGGAACGCGCCCGGCGCGCAGGATTTCCTGGCGGTGGTAGATATCGTCGAGAAAGGCGTTGAGCGCCTGCACGCGCTGCTCGATGCCCTGCGTCAGCCGGCGCCATTCCTGGCCGGAAATGATGCGCGGGACGATGTCGAAGGGGATCAGCCGTTCGGAAGCTTCCTGCTCGCCATAGACGGCGAAGGTGATGCCGGTCTTGCGGAAGACGCGTTCGGCGTCCTCCATTTTCTGGGTGAGCCTGGCCGGGTCCTGTTCCTTCAGCCAGCGATCATAAGCCTGGTATGGTCTTCTCAATCCGGAGACTTCCGGAAGCATTTCGTCGAACGCTGCCAATCGCGTACTCCCCTCTGAAGCCATTTCACTGGCCCGGCTGGAGAAAATCAAGCGCAATCGATGATTTGGGCGGCGCTGGCGGCCGTCCTATGCAAATTGCCTACGATTAGGGCAGCGGGAGCGACGCCGGGTCAGTTCATGCCCGGTGAGCGGGCATCAAACGGCAAATCAGAACGCCCGGAAAGTGACGATGGTGAAGGTGTCCTTGATTCCAGGCAGGATCTGCACCCGTTCATTGATGAAGTGGCCGATGTCTTCCTCGTCGTCGACATAGAATTTTGCGAGCAGGTCGTAATTGCCGGCGGTCGAATAGATTTCGGAGGCGATCTCGGCATCGGCGAGCGCGCTGGCGACCTCATAGGCTTTGCCCAGATCGCACTTTATCTGCACGAAAAATGCCTTCATTTCCCGGTCCTGCCAGTCTTCGCGAATGAGCGGCCCTTGTGGCAGACTGGCGACGGGCTTTCAAGCATCAGGCTGCACGCGCCTTGGCGGCCGCTTGCCGCAACTCCGCGATCGGCATGCCACACCGGCCCGGGGACGCCACCAAGGACAGTTCGGGAACACCTCAGGTCAGGTCCTAGCGGAGGCATCCATGCAGGCAAGAAATCTGCGAAACGGTGAAACCACGGCACGCCGGCCAGCGTATGATAGTTGTTCCACGCGAATTCTGGAGACAGGCCATGCGCCGCGTATTGTTCGCACTCGCTCTCGTTCCGATGGTTCTTGCATCCATGGCCTTCGCCGGTGACGCCGAGATCAAAGCGGCGCAAACAGTCATCGACAGCCAGCTCAAGGCCTTTCTCGCCGATGACGGCGCCACCGCCTACAGCTTCGCCGCGCCAAATGTGAAGCGGATCTTCCCGACCGTCGACACCTTCATGAACATGGTGACCAACGGCTATGCGCCGGTGCGCAGGCCGCAGAACTATTCCTTCGGCAAGGTGGAGCAGACCGGGCCGGCCTCGATCGTCCAGCAGGTGCTGATCGTCGGGCCCGATGGCAAGGACTATGAGTCGGTGTACACGCTCGAACAGCAGCCCGACGGCAGCTTTAAGATCACCGGCTGCAGCCTGCGCGCCGCGACTTCGGTGAGCACATAAAAGCGCTCATAGCGCCGGCAGATCGCCCCTCGCCCAGTATTCCGAAATCTCGGCAGCGCGCGTCTCGAAGGCTTTTGCCTCGATCGCGGCGCGGATGTCCTGCATCAGCTTCTGGTAGTAGGACAGGTTGTTCCAGGTGAGCAGCATTGCGCCGAGCGACTCCTGCGAGCGCACGAGATGATGGAGATAGGCGCGCGAATAGTCGCGCGCGGCCGGGCAGTCGCTTTCCTCGTCCAGCGGACGCGGATCGTCGGCATGGCGGGCGTTGCGCAGGTTGATCTTGCCGCGGCGCGTATAGGCCAGACCATGGCGGCCGGCGCGCGTCGGCATCACGCAGTCGAACATGTCGATGCCGCGTGCCACGGATTTCAAGATGTCGTCCGGGGTGCCGACACCCATCAGGTAGCGCGGCCTGTCGGCCGGCAGTTCCGGGCAGGTTATGTCCAGCATCTCCAGCATCACCGCCTGCGGCTCGCCGACCGCCAGCCCACCGACGGCATAGCCTTTGAGGTCCATAGCCGCCAGCGCCTGCGCCGAACGCACGCGCATCACAGCACTGTCGCCGCCCTGCACGATGCCGAACATCGCCTTGCCCGGCTGATCGCCGAACGCCGTCTTGCAGCGTTCGGCCCAGCGCAGCGACAGTTCCATGGCGCGCTCGATTTCCTTCGGCTTGGCGGGAAGCGCCGTACACTCGTCGAGCTGCATCTGGATATCGGAATCGAGCAGCCCCTGGATTTCGATCGACCGCTCCGGCGACATCTCGTAGCGCGCACCGTCGATATGCGAGCGGAAGGTGACGCCCGTTTCGCTAAGCTTCCTCAGCTTCGACAGCGACATTACCTGGAAGCCGCCGCTATCGGTCAGGATCGGGTGCGGCCAGCGCGCGAATTCATGCAGGCCGCCGAGCTTCGCCACGCGCTCGGCGCCTGGCCTGAGCATCAAATGATAGGTGTTGCCGAGGATGATGTCGGCGCCGACGCCGCGCACCTGATCCATATACATGGCCTTGACGGTGCCGCCGGTGCCGACCGGCATGAAGGCCGGCGTGCGGATCTCGCCGCGCGGCATGCTGATGAGGCCGCGCCGCGCATTACCGTCGGTGGCGAGCAGCTTGAAAGAGAAAGTCTCAGCCATCGAATTCCTTGTCGTGCACCGGGGCGCCGGGTGCCTGCTCGTCGAGCGACTGCCGGTAGCGGATGCAGCCGCGCATGAATTTCGGCCACGGCGGCACGGCGATCGCCGGCTCGGTCTTCTCCGGCAGCAGGTCCCAGAGGTCGGGATGATGCCAGCAGAGATCATGGCCGGTCGCATCGCGATGCGCGCGGATACCGGCGCGCAGCTTTGTCACTTCCGCGATGAGCGCCTCGCGGTCCATTCTCTCTAGATCATCGTCCATCGCTCGTCTCCGCTCGATAAAGCAGGCTGGAGTCCCCGTAGGAGTAGAACCTGTAGCGGCTCTCGATGGCATGCGCATAGGCCGAACGCATCGCGTCCAGTCCGCTGAAGGCCGAGACCAGCATGAACAGCGTCGAGCGCGGCAGATGGAAATTGGTCATCAACATGTCAGCTGTCTTGAAGCGGTAGCCGGGGGTGATGAAGATATCGGTCGGCCCGGACCAGGCCTCGATCCTGCCATCCTCAAGCGCAGCACTTTCCAGAAGGCGCAGCGAGGTCGTGCCGACGGCGACAAGCCGCCCTCCCCGCGCCCTTGCAGCGTTGAGCGCGTCTGCCGTTTCTTGGCTCACCAAGCCCGTTTCCGCGTGCATCTTATGGTCGGCGGTGTCGTCGGTCTTAACCGGCAAAAAAGTGCCGGCGCCGACATGCAGCGTGACGAAGCGCCGCTCGATGCCCTTGGCTTCCAGCGCTGCAAACAGCTCCGGCGTGAAATGCAGGCCGGCGGTGGGGGCCGCGACCGCGCCCTCTTCCCTGGCATAGATGGTCTGGTAGTCGCTGCGGTCGCGCTCGTCGTCATCTCGCCTCGAGGCGATGTATGGCGGCAATGGGATGTGGCCTACGGCGTGCATTGCCTCGTCGAGAAAGACGCCCGAGAGGTCGAAGCCGAGCAACACCTCGCCCGCCTCGCCTTTCTCGATCACCGTCGCGTCGAGCTGGCCGAGAAAGCAGGAATTCTGGTCGTGGCCGAAATGAATGCGGTCGCCGACGGCGATGCGCTTGCCGGGCCGCATGAAGGCCCGCCAGCGGTCCGGCGCGAGCCGCATATGCAGCGTGGCCTCGACCTGCGCCATCGCTTCGCCGCGCTTGCGGATGCCTTTCAGCTGGGCCGGAATGACCTTGGTATCGTTGAATACCAGCACGTCGCCTTCTCTCAGCAGCGACGGCAGATCGCTGACGGTGCGGTCGCGCAGCGTTTCGCCCGGTTTGACCACCAATAGCTTGGCGCTGTCACGCGGCTCCGCCGGGCGCAGCGCAATGCGCTCCTCCGGCAGGTCGAAGTCGAAAAGATCGACGCGCATCAGTAGAGCCGGATGAGCAGCGCTCCAACGAGCAGCAGCACGGCGCCGGCCACGCGGCCAAGCGAGACCTCGCGCACGGCAACACCAAGGAAGCCGGCCCGGTCGACCAGCATGCCGGCGATCAGTTGGCCGGCGACCAGGAAGGCCATCAGCGCCGCCGCGCCGATGCGCGGCGTAAGAATGGTGGAGAGCGTGACGTAGAATCCGCCGAGCATGCCGCCGGCGACGAACAGCCAGGGTGCCGGCGCCTTCCAGTCGAGCGAGAGGCCCTGCAGCTTCACCACGGCGATCGCGATGATACCGAGAACGACGGCGCCCGACAGGAACGAGAAAGCGGCGGCCGCGACCGGAAGGCCGAGGCCGCGCGCCAATTGCGAGTTGATCGGCGCCTGGATGGCGATGAAGGCGCCGGACAGGATGCCGAGCAGGGACCAGACTGCGCCCATCATCGTACTATGCCTTACTTGACGTCGGCCGCGACCTTCAGCGACACGATCTTGTCGGGATCCTGCACCGGCTCGCCGCGCTTGATCTTGTCGACATTCTCCATGCCTTCGATGACCTGGCCCCAGACCGTGTACTGGCGATTGAGGAAGGAGGCATCGTCGAAGCAGATGAAGAACTGCGAGTTCGCCGAGTTCGGGTTCTGCGCCCGCGCCATCGAGCAGGTGCCGCGGCCGTGATTGGCGTTGGAGAATTCGGCCTTGAGGTCCGGCTTGTCGGAGCCGCCCATGCCAGCGCGCGACGGGGCGAAGGTCGGCTTCGAGGAGTTGCCGAACTTGACGTCGCCGGTCTGCGCCATGAAGCCGTCGATGACACGGTGGAACACCACGCCGTCATAGGCGCCCTCGCGCGCCAATTCCTTGATGCGCGCGACGTGACCGGGCGCAAGGTCCGGATACATTTCGATGACGACCTCGCCCTTGGTCGTTTCCATGATGAGCGCGTTCTCGCGGTCCTTGATCTCAGCCATGTCAGAAAATCCTTTTGAAAATCGAGCAGTTACTTGCTGTCGGCAGCGATGCGGACTTTGATCATGCGGTCCGGGTCCTTGACCGTGCCGTTGTCCGCCTCATCGCCCTTCTTGATCTTGTCCACCAGATCCATGCCGCTCTCCACCTTGCCGACAATGGTGTACTGCCCGTCGAGGTTCGGCGCGGGCGCGAACATGATGAAGAACTGGGAATTGGCCGAGTTCGGGTCCTGTGAGCGGGCCATGCCGACCACGCCACGGGTGAATTGCTCGGTCTGCGAGAACTCGGCAGGCAGATCGGGAAGGTCGGATCCGCCCGTGCCGACAGCCTCGGGATTAAAACCCTTCTTCATGTTGCCGAACTTGACGTCGCCGGTCTGGGCCATGAAGCCGTCGATGACGCGATGGAAGGCGACATTGTCATAGGCGCCCTCGCGCACCAGCTTCTTGATCTGCGCCACATGCTTCGGCGCCAGATCGGGACGCAGCGCGATGGTCACGTCACCGTCCTTCAGCGTGATGATCATGGTGTTTTCCTTGTCGGCTGCCGAGGCCGGCAAGGACGCCGCCAAAACGCCGGCAAGCACGACAAGCAACGAAGCAAGCTTTTTCAGCTGCATGAGGTTCTCCGAAAGTCTTTGTTTGGGTGCATGTCGTTGCCCCAAAACCGGGATCCACCTTTGGGCGACATGCACTATTTCGCGAATTTGGCAGTGAGGGCGCCTGCGACCGCCGCCGGCACGAACGGGCGGATGTCGCCGCCCATCGACGCAATCTGGCGGACAAGTGTGGCGGTAATGGTGCGCACAGACGGGCTGGCCGGCAGGAAAACCGTCTGCAGCTCCGGCGCCATGGTCTCGTTCATGCCCGCCATCTGCATCTCATAGTCGAGATCGGTGCCGTCGCGCAGGCCGCGGATGATGATCGAGGCGCCATGCTTCCTGGCGGCGTCGATGACCAGCCCATCGAACGAGACGACCTTGATGCGGTCGCTGTCGCGGCCGAATTCCGCCTTGGTCGCGGCCTCGATCAGCTTCACGCGTTCCTCGAAGGAAAACAGCGGCGTCTTGCCGGGATGAATGCCGATTGCAGCGTAGACGGTGTCGGCCACGGCAAGCGAAGCCTTCAACACGTCGAGGTGACCATTGGTCAGCGGGTCGAAGGAGCCGGCGTAAAGGGCGGTGCGTTCGGTCATGGCAGGCTTCTAGCGAGCCTCTCCGACAAAGGCAAATCCCATTGCTGCGCCCGATCGTGAACCTTTTCACGGACGTCAACGACAGACGAATGCGACAATCACGAACGCTTCACGCAGCATTCACCAGCTTGCCGCTTCAGGAGATGAAACCAAAGCACCATCTTTATCGTTGTGATCGCAGGAGAACACGCAAATGCTGATCTACATGCTTGCCACTGCAATGACCATCGTGATGCTGATCGCCACCGCATTCGGGTTGCACCAGGAAGCGGCGCGGGTGCGCATCAAGACCAACACCAAGCGGCTCGATGGCTTCGTAGGCCGCAACCTGTACCACCGCCGCTAACTTCCAGCCATGATCGCACCGGCCAAGGGCCGGTGGCGCGCAGTAAGGCTATTCGGGATTTCCCTCGCCCGAATCTTCTGCAGTGTCGGCTTCACCCGAAGGCGCTTCCTCGGCTTCCTCGTCCGACTGCGGCTCCGAAATCCGCTCGACCGACACCACCTTCTCACCTTCGGCGGTGTTGAAGATGGTCACCCCCTTGGTGGCACGGCTGGCGAAGCGGATGCCATCGACGGGCACGCGGATGACGGTCCCGCCATCCGATACCAGCATGATCTGATCGTCGTTGCCGACCGGGAAGGTCGCGACCAGCCGGCCGATCTCGGCCACTTTCGAGACATCCGTGGCGCGGATGCCCTTGCCGCCGCGACCCGTCAGGCGGAAATCATAGGACGAGGAACGCTTGCCGTAGCCGTATTCGGTCACCGTCAGCACAAGCTGCTCGTGCATCTTGAGGAATTCGTAGCGCTCGTCGGAAAGCTCGGCTTCCTCGCCGATCTCCTCATTGGTCAGCGCGATCTCTTCCTCCTCGGCTGCACCGCCGGCGGCAAGCCGACGCTCGGATGCCGCACGCTTGAGATAGGCCGCGCGCTCAGCCGGTGAAGCATCTACATGTTCGATCACCGACATCGAGATCACGCGGTCGGTTTCGGCCATGGCGATGCCGCGCACGCCGACGGAATTGCGGCTCTGGAAGACGCGCACATCGGAGACCGAGAAGCGGATGCACTGGCCGGAATTCGCCGTCAGCAGCACGTCGTCATTGTCCGTGCAGGTCTCGACGCCGAGGATTTCGTCGCCTTCTTCCTCCAGCTTCATGGCGATCTTGCCGTTGCGGTTGACCTGGACGAAGTCGGACAGCTTGTTGCGTCGCACGGTGCCGCGCGTGGTTGCGAACATCACGTCGAGCTCGCCCCAGCTCGTCTCGTCCTCCGGCAGCGGCATGATGGTGGTGATGCGCTCGCCCTGCTCGAGCGGCAGCATGTTGATCAGCGCCTTGCCGCGCGACTGTGGGTTGCCGACCGGCAGCCGCCAGACCTTTTCCTTGTAGACGATGCCGCGCGAGGAGAAGAACAGCACCGGCGTATGCGTGTTGGCGACGAATAGCCGGGTGACGAAATCTTCTTCCTTGGTCGACATGCCGGAGCGGCCCTTGCCGCCGCGACGCTGCGCCCGGTAGAGCGACAGCGGCACGCGCTTGATGTAGCCGGAATGGCTGACCGTGACGACCATGTCCTCGCGCTGGATCAGGTCTTCGTCTTCCATGTCCGCCCCGCCCTCGGCGAGTTCCGTGCGGCGCGGCGTGCCGAACTCGTCGCGGACGGCGATCAGCTCGTCCTTGACGATCTGCTGGATGCGCGCGCGAGAAGACAGGATGTCAAGGTAATCAAGGATTTCAGCGCCGATCTTGTTCAACTCGTCGGCGATCTCGTCGCGGCCGAGCGCGGTCAGGCGCTGCAGGCGCAGGTCGAGGATGGCGCGGGCCTGCTCCTCGGATAGATTGTAGGTGCCGTCCTCGTTGATGCGGTGGCGCGGATCATCGATCAGCTGGATCAGCGGAGCGACGTCGTGCGATGGCCAGCGCCGTTCCATCAACTGCTCGCGCGCCGTCTGCGGATCTGGCGCGGTGCGGATCAGCTTGATCACCTCATCGATGTTGGCGACGGCGATAGCGAGACCGACCAGAACATGGGCGCGCTCGCGCGCCTTGCGCAGAAGATATTTCGTGCGCCGGCTGATAACCTCCTCGCGGAAGCCGACAAAGGCCTTCAGCATGTCGATCAGCGTCAGCACTTCCGGCTTGCCGCCGTTCAGCGCGACCATATTAGCGCCGAACGAGGTCTGCAGCGGCGTGAAGCGGTAAAGCTGGTTCAAAATGACGTCGGCGACCGCCTCGCGCTTGAGCTCGACGACGACACGGTAGCCCTGGCGGTCGCTCTCGTCGCGGATGTCGGAGATGCCCTCGATGCGCTTCTCGCGCACGAGTTCGGCCATCTTCTCGATCATCGCCGCCTTGTTCACCTGATAGGGAATCTCGGTGATGATGATCGATTCACGGTCGTTGCCGCGCGCCTCGATGTTGACGCGGCCGCGCATGACGATCGAGCCGCGGCCCGTCGAATAGGCATTGTAGATGCCGGAGCGGCCAAGCACGATGCCGCCGGTCGGGAAATCCGGACCGGGCACGATCTCCATCAGCGCAGGCAGGTCGATCGCCGGATTGTCGATGATGGCGATGGCGCCGTTGCAGACTTCGGCCAGATTGTGCGGCGGGATGTTGGTGGCCATGCCGACGGCGATGCCGCCCGAGCCGTTGACGAGCAGGTTCGGGAAGCGCGCCGGCAGCACCTTGGGCTCGGTGGCGGAGGCGTCGTAGGTGTCCTGGAAATCGACGGTTTCCTTGTCGATGTCCTCCAGCAGCTCATGCGCAACCTTGGTCAGCCGGGACTCGGTGTAGCGCATCGCCGCCGGCGGGTCGCCGTCGATCGAGCCGAAATTGCCCTGACCGTCGATCAGCGGCACGCGCAGCGACCAATCCTGGGCCATGCGCACCAGCGCGTCATAGATCGAGGCATCGCCATGCGGATGGTATTTACCCATCACGTCGGCGACCGGGCGCGCCGACTTCACATATTTGCGGTTCCAGTGATAGCCGCTCTCATGCGAGGCATAGAGGATGCGGCGGTGCACCGGCTTCAGGCCGTCGCGCACGTCGGGCAGCGCCCGACTGACGATCACGCTCATGGCGTAATCGAGATAGGAGCGCTGCATCTCCTCGATGATCGAAATCGGCTCGATGCCGGTGGGGCCGCCCTCCGGCCCGCGCGGTGTCTTCTGGTCGGTCAAATCAGGTCACAATCCAGTCGGGAATCACTCGCCGCTTATATAGGAAGCCGGGCTGAAACTCCAATGGCTACGACACTTTTCCAAAGACAATTTCGGCGGCAATTTCAAATGGATACCGCTGATTGCGACGATATGGCCAAAGCCACACTTTGAGCTCGCAGGCCAAGTCGATCCCGAACGGCCTTGGCTAATGCCCGCGTCTGCCCGCCCGTTTGCAGCGGTAGGCGCCGGGCGCTTCTCCCATCTCGCGCCGGAACCTCCGGTTGAAGGTCGAAAGGTCGTTGAAGCCGGCATCGAAAGCAATTGTCGAGATCGCTTCGTTCGACGCGCACAGCCGCACCGCGGCCCGATGCAGCCTGGTCCTCAGCAGGAACTGATAGGGCGTCATGCCGGCGACATGACGGAACGTGCGCAGGAAATGATACGGGCTGGTCGCCGTGCCGTCGGCGAGTTCGGTCAGCGAAAGCGGGCGATCGGCGTTGAGCTCGATCAAACGCACCGCCTCGGCTACGCGTTTCTGGTCGCGGGCGCTGGGTGTCCAGGCAACCTCGGACGAATTGGCCGCAGCCCCGACCACCGCGCAGGCAATGCGCAGACCGAGTTCCTCGAACGCCTCGCCGTCGCCCGTTTGCTGCGCCGCCTCCGCTTGCGCCAGCAACGGCGCCAGCACCGGCAAGGGCGGCAGGCGTGGGTCGGCAAAGCCGAGCCGGCTTGCGCCCGGCACATCGGCGACGACGCGCTCCATATAGGCCGGCGAAAAATGGAAGGAGAGGCAGCGGTCGCCGGCGCCGTGCTCGTGGCCGCACTCGTAGCAGGCGCCCGGATTGCCGAGCAGGATGGCGCCTGGAGCAAGCATTGCGGTGCCTTGGCGCGTCCGGTAGCGGAACGTGCCTCTGGTCACGGCGGCGAGGCAGAAACCGCGATGCTGTTCCTCAAACGGGCGGTCGCCGGCGCGAGCCGTGCAGATCACGTCGGATACCTGCCAGCCATGCCCTGAGGCCAGGTTTTTCTCAGTCGTCGCCATCGCGAAAAAATAGCAATTTTTCCCAGGCCCAGAACCCCGCCATGCCCCTATTGCTCGCCTCTCCTGACAAACGAGGCAGCAACCATGACCGATCCCTTTGCCGAAGCCCTGCACAGCGACGCTCCCAATCCGGATCTCGCCGAAAAGCTCAAACTCTACGGCCGCTTTATCGGCGCCTGGACCTTCGACGCCACGCGCACGCTGGAGGACGGCACCAGGCTCACTGGGCGCGGCGAGGTGCATTTCGGCTGGGTTCTGGAGGGCAAGGCGGTCCAGGACGTCTGGATTCTGCCGGCGCGGAATGCCGGGGTGCAAGCCTCTCTCGGGCCATGGACCTTCTACGGCACGACGTTGCGCGTCTACGACCCCGGCGCGGACGCCTGGCATATCTTCTGGAGCGATCCGCGCAACCAGTATTACAGCCGCCAGCTCGGCCGCGCCGAAGGCGACACAATCGTGCAGATCGGCGCCGACGGCATCGGCTCCTCGGTGCGCTGGAGCTTTTCGCACATCACCGAGAACGCCTTCCGCTGGCTTGGCGAGCGTTCGCATGACGGCGGCAAAACCTGGCGCAAGGAGGTCGAGTTCCTGGCGCGGCGCTCGACTCCAGCCCGGCCGATCAACCACCTTAATCATGGAGAAAAGGATGGTTGACCATATCTCGATCGGCGTCCGCGACTGCGACGCCTCGAAACGCTTCTACGACGCCGCTTTTGAGCCCCTCGGCTACTCGTGCCTCAGCCAGTCACCCGGCTCGCTCGGCTACGGCGCCAGGACCGTAGAACTCTGGGTCAATGAGGCCGGCCGGCCGGTCCCGGCCGACGCGGACTCCGGCCTGCACTTCTGCTTTGCCGCACCGACACGCGCCGGCGTCGACGCTTTCCATGCGGCGGCCTTGCTTGCGGGTGGCAAGGACAATGGCCGGCCCGGCCTGCGCGCCGCCTATGGCGACAACTACTACGCCGCCTTCGTAATCGACCCTGACGTCTACCGGCTCGAGGCTTATTGCAGCAAAGCTGAATAGCCGGCTGAAATCCTCCCGTCCTGTTCCCACCGCTCCCCCTTTGCTCTACGAATGCAGGGCTTGGGCTTCGCCAGGCGGGAGGGGACCAGCGATGCCGAGCTTCGACACCCTGTTCAACGCCTTCGTCACCATCCTGGTGACCATCGATCCGCCCGGGCTGGCACCGCTCTTCCTCGCCGTGACGCGTGGCATGAACCGGGACGAGCGCCAGCAGGTCTCGGTGCGAGCTTCGGTGATCGGCTTTCTGGTGATGGCGTTGTTCGCCGTCGCCGGCGCCTCGATCCTGTCGGTGTTCGGCATCACGCTGCCGGCCTTCCGCGTCGCCGGCGGCTTCCTGCTTTTCTTCATCGCCTTCGAAATGGTGTTCGAGCGCCGTCAGGACCGCAAGGAGAAGATCGGCGACGTCGCCATCACCAAGGACATGATCCACAACATCGCCGCCTTCCCGCTGGCGATCCCGCTGATCGCCGGTCCCGGCGCGATATCGGCGACAGTGCTGCTGTCAGGACACTTCGAGGGCTTTGCCGCGCAAGCGGCGCTGGTCGGCATCATCGCGATCTGTCTTGTGCTCACCTTTCTGGTGTTCGTGCTGGCAGAGCGCATCGACCGCATCCTCGGCCAGACCGGCCGCTCGATCCTGACGAGGCTGCTCGGCGTCATCCTGGCGGCGCTTGCGGTGCAGTTCGTCGCCGACGGCGTCAGGGCGCTGATGGCTGCCTGAGCAGCATCCCTACTGCCTTATTTCACTGCTGTATCGACCACCTCGAAATCATGCGTGACGGCCGCCGTCTTGGCCATCATCGCGGTGGCCGAGCAGTATTTCTCGATCGACAGATCGATCGCCCTTTTCACCTTGTCGCGCGACAGCGCGCGACCCTTGACGATGAAATGCATGTGGATGCGGGTGAAGACGCGCGGTTCCGTCTCGGCACGATCCGCGTCCAGCTCGACCACGCAGTCCTCGACCGCCTCGCGACCTTTTTCGAGGATATGGACCACGTCGTAGGCCGAGCAGCCGCCGGTGCCGATCAGCACCAGCTCCATTGGGCTCGGCCCTGGCGTCCGGCCTTCCGGCCCACGCGCCGTGCCCAGCACGACTTTGTGACCGCCGCCGGACTCGCCGACAAAGGTGCGTTCCTCAACCCATTTGACGCGTGCTTTCACGATGATCTTCCTTAGACGCTGCTTTGCAAGCGGACTATCGCCGCAACTATCAACTATAGGCAATTCCGGACGGAAAACCGCGACGCACTTTCGCTCGAAATTGTTTATTGGCCGAATACGACCGTGTGCATGATGCGGCCGGGCACCAACGTGAAGATGCCGGCGCCGATCAGCGCAAATAGGTAGAGCTTGATCATGGCGCTGCGATGCGCGGCCACTTTATGGGTGTGCGCATACCAGACCGCCAGCGGGGCGGTGACAACCACCAGGATCGACAGGATGTGGATCGGGCTGAACGGCCCGATCAGGCGTATCTGCTGGATCCAGAAGCTCGAGACGGCGACGACCAGCATCAGCGCGGCCCAGGCATAGCCCAAGACGCGGTGGCGTGTCGTGCCTTTCGGCAATGCCAGTTGCGGCCCGCCTATCGCTAGCGCGGCGAAGGCGGCGAACGCGTGCAATGGAATGGGAGGAGGCGCTGTCAGCAACGGTCCGAGCGACATCGCGCCTTCCCCTCAAACGACGATTGCGAGACCTTCAGAACGGAATCTCGTCATCCAGCTCGCGCGACGAACCACCGCCACCGCCCCTGGAACCGCCACCGCCGCCACGGCTGAAGCCTTCGTTCGGGCCCGACTGGCCGAAATCGGAACCCCGGCTGTTGCCGCCGCCGGCATAACTGCCGACCTGGCCGCCGCCTTCGCCGCGCGCGTCGAGCATCTGCAGCTCGCCACGGAATTTCTGCAGTACGACCTCGGTCGTGTAGCGATCGTTGCCGGTCTGGTCCTGCCATTTGCGCGTCTGCAGCTGGCCCTCGACATAGACCTTCATGCCCTTCTTCAAATACTGCTCCGCCACCTTGGCGAGCTGATCGTTGAAGATGACGACATTGTGCCACTCCGTCTTTTCCTTGCGCTCCCCGGAATTCTTGTCGCGCCAGCTTTCCGACGTGGCGATGCGGATGTTGACGACCGGGTCGCCCGAATTCAGGCGGCGGATTTCAGGGTCCGCCCCGAGATTGCCGACCAGAATGACCTTGTTGACGCTACCCGCCATCATACTTCTCCGCGCTCATCCGAAACAAATTTTAAGTCGCTCACCTTACAGCCTGCGGTTCGCCCATGCCCGCGAAGGCTGGCTTTTCCC
The DNA here is from genome assembly GCF_029625765.1 of Mesorhizobium sp. WSM4983. NCBI lineage: Bacteria > Pseudomonadati > Pseudomonadota > Alphaproteobacteria > Hyphomicrobiales > Phyllobacteriaceae > Mesorhizobium > Mesorhizobium sp. WSM4983. The sequence continues at coordinate 274,813 of NZ_JARTVM010000001.1, forward strand.
ACAAGGTTTTTGTTCTCTCTTCGTTCTAGTCTTGACCGCTGTTTCTGTCAAGGAATGTCAGCAACAGGTAGTATTCCTGGGCAGGAAACAAGGGGATATCGGAATGAACGTTGTTTCGCATGAGGATCAGCCGCGCGAAACGTGGCGCGCCGGGGTCGAAACCCGCATGCATGTTGCCGCCGCCAATGGCGCGGCGGGCCTTTGCATATTCGAGCAGTGGGTCGGACCGGGTAGCGGCGCACCAACGCATGCGCATATGGTCGAGGAAGTACTGACGGTGATTGCCGGCGAAGCCGAAATGTGGGTCGACGACCGACGGGCCGTGCTTGCCGCCGGGCAGTCCCTGATCATTCCCGCGCACCGCAAGCATGGCTTTCGAAACGTAGCTTCCGGCACGCTTCACATCCATGCCGTGCTCGCATCGCCAATCTTCGAGGCAAGCTTCGACGGAGCGGCGGAGCCGGTGAGACGCTGGACGGCCTAAAACGGCGCTTGCCAAACCAATAAGTATGGACTTATGCTTTGTGCATGATCGAAGCAGAGATTTTCCGGGCCCTGGCCGATCCGACACGCCGCGCCGTCTACGAGCGGCTCGCGGCCGGCGAATTGACGGTGTCCGAGCTGCGCGCCGGCGTCAGCGTGTCGCAGCCGGCCGTCTCGCAGCATCTTGCCGTGCTGCGCGGCGCCGGACTGGTGATCGAGCGGCGCGCCGGCCGCAACGCCTATTACCGCGCCGACCCTCAAGGGCTCGATCCCTTGCTCGGCTGGATCGAACGCTACCGCGCCTTCTGGCCGGAGCGCATCGAGCGTTTGAAGAGGGTTCTGAAGGAAATGGACCAATGACGATTACCAAACACTCAGCAGCGGCCAACGCGCCGCTCAGCTTCGAATGCGAGCTTCCCGATCCGCCGGAAAAAGTCTGGCGGGCGCTCACCGAGCCGGAACTGCTCGCCGCTTGGCTGATGCCCAACGACATCAAGCCAGCGATCGGCGAGCGCTTTGCCTTTGCCGGACCAAACGCGCGGATCGAGTGCGAAGTGCTCGAGGCCGAGCCCGGCAAGCTGCTGCGCTATTCCTGGCGTGAGCGACCGGGCGTGGACGCTGCCGACCGGCTACCGGCATTCGACGGTCCCATCTTCGACAGCATTGTCACCTTCACGCTCGCGCGCACGGTTTCCGGCGGCACGCATCTCAGCATCGTCCATGATGGTTTCGCGACGGTCGCGCAACCTGTCGTCGCCGTTTCCGGCGCCGGCTGCGGGATTTCGCTCCACGCGCGCAAGAGCCCAGCTGCCGCCAACGCGCCAAGCATGATGCTGCGCGCGGCTTGACCAAAGAACCGAGGAGATCTGCGATGAGCGCCTTTGCCAATCTCGTGCCGATGGTGATCGAGCAGTCGAGCCGCGGCGAACGCGCCTTCGACATTTTCTCGCGGCTGCTGCGCGAACGCATCGTCTTCATCAACGGTGAGATCAATGACGGCGTGTCGGCGCTGGTCTGCGCGCAACTCCTGTCGCTGGAATCGGACCATCCCGACAAGGAGATATCGATCTACATCAACTCGCCGGGCGGCGTGGTGACCAGCGGCTTCGCCATCTACGACACCATGCAGTACATCTCCTGCCCGGTGTCGACGGTGTGCATGGGCTTTGCCGCCTCGATGGGTTCATTCCTGTTGATGGCAGGCTCGCCCGGTCGGCGCATCGCGCTGCCCAACACCAGGATCGTGCTGCATCAGCCGCTCGGCGGCTTCCAGGGCCAGGCCTCCGACATCCAGCGCCACGCCGAGGACATCCTGCGCACCAAGCGCCACATGACGGAACTTTACGCCAAGCATTGCGGCCGGACCTATGACGAGGTCGAGCGCACGCTCGACCGCGACTATTTCATGACCGCCGAGGAAGCGAAGGCCTGGGGCCTCGTCGACCATGTCTACGACACGCGCAAGAAGGCGGCCTGACCGCGCGGCAAATTGATTGCGGCGCATCTGGCCTCGCCTTCGGCGCGCCTCTATAGTTCGCGCATGATCCGAGCGCGTTCCTTGACGAATCTGGGTTTTGCCGTTGTCGCAGTCGCCGGCGTGCTTGCGGTCGGCACCGCCGCTTTTGCCGACGACAATTCGACACAAAAACTGCCCGGCGTGAGCAGCGACTACCGTATCGCCAAGCCCGCGCCGCAGCCCGAGCCTGACGACTCACTGCCAGCCGGCAGCAACGGCACGTTCAAGATCGGCGACACCGATGTCAGGATTTCGGGTAGCATAACCATCGACATGGCAACGGGCGCCATCAGGCCTCCCAACCACTGAAGCTTACCCCGCATTGCGGACGCCGGCGACGGACCTTCGACTCGCAAAATGCAAGCCCCGCCACTGCTTCCGCAGGTGGACGGGGCTTTCATGGATCTGAAACCCAATTTTAGCCGGGAGTGGACTGCCGGCGTTCTGTTTCGGATGCAACGCGGCTTTCAGCCGACGATCCGACTATGGTCTCTGATTGTAGGAATCGGCGGGTCACGTTTTTCGGTGGCGCTCACGCCTACCCTGGCACTATGCCCGCCGCGGCTCCATCGCTTCGTGGAGCCTCAAGGGACTGTCCGGTGGCGTCATGCTCCGCTCCTGGTCCGTTGTGGCAATGTCGTCCGAAGCGCAAATCGCTGAAGCCTGCGGCGTCTCGCAGGCCACCTCTGGGTGACGAGGCCATCGACAGACGGCCGGCTTCGTTGACGCCTTTGAGACTGCCCCCATGGGTCCGAGACGTCAACCGTTGAAGAGCCGGTTACAGAAAAATGTGATCGATCGGAGGTTACGTCCAGGTAAGTCGAATGCCTTCGACTGATCGGTCGCGACGGTTTTTGCAGCCGCTGTTTCCACAGTGCTTTGTCAGGAGGGTGTTCGGCCTTTGTTCTTTCCGCTTGCCCGCTCGCGCGAAAGGCGGTTAAACGCTTTGGTCGAGATTGTGGCGTCTCTCGACGCGGCGACGAGATTACCTACATAGGGGATGGCCGGGACAAACCCGCCAATCCAGCAAATTCCAGACCTGAGGCGGCGACCGGCGATGGCCGACCAAAAATATCTTTCCATTCGCGGCGCGCGCGAACACAATCTCAAGAACGTCGATCTCGACCTGCCGCGCGACAGCCTGATCGTCATGACCGGCCTGTCGGGATCCGGCAAGTCGTCGCTTGCCTTCGACACCATCTATGCCGAGGGTCAGCGTCGCTATGTCGAAAGCCTTTCGGCCTATGCCCGCCAGTTCCTGGAAATGATGCAGAAGCCGGACGTCGACCAGATCGACGGCTTGTCTCCCGCCATCTCGATCGAGCAGAAGACGACGTCGCGCAACCCGCGCTCGACAGTCGGCACCGTCACCGAAATCTACGACTATATGCGCCTGCTCTTCGCCCGCGTCGGCATTCCCTATTCGCCGGCCACCGGCCTGCCGATCGAAAGCCAGACGGTCAGCCAGATGGTTGACCGCGTGCTGGCGCTGGACGAGGGCACGCGTCTCTACCTGCTGGCGCCGATCGTGCGCGGCCGCAAGGGCGAATACCGCAAGGAACTTCTGGAGCTGCAGAAGAAGGGGTTCCAGCGCGTCAAGGTCGACGGCGTCTTCTACGAGATCGCCGACGTGCCGGCGCTGGACAAGAAATACAAGCACGACATCGACGTGGTCGTCGACCGCATCGTAGTTCGCGGCGATCTGGCGACGCGGCTTGCGGATTCGATGGAGACGGCGCTGAAGCTCGCCGACGGGCTTGCGGTGGCCGAGTTCGCCGACAAGCCGCTCGACGCCAGCCGGACGGGCGAGGACTCGGTCAACAAGTCGAAGAACGAGACGCATGAGCGCATCATGTTCTCGGAAAAATTCGCCTGCCCGGTGTCCGGCTTCACCATTCCCGAGATCGAGCCCAGGCTGTTCTCCTTCAACAATCCGTTCGGCGCCTGCCCGACCTGCGACGGCCTCGGCAGCCAGCGCGCCATCGACGCCAACCTCATTGTGCCGGACGAGAATGTCTCGCTGCGCGACGGCGCCATCAGCCCGTGGGCGAAATCGACCTCGCCCTATTACGCGCAGACGCTTGAGGCCTTGGGCAAGGCCTATGGCTTCAAGCTCGGCGACAAGTTCAAGGATCTGAGCGCCGAGGCGCAGCAGGCGGTGCTGCACGGCACGGGCGAGCGCGAGATCACCTTCCAGTATGACGACGGCCTGCGCTCCTACAAAACGATCAAGACTTTCGAGGGCGTCATCCCCAACCTCGACCGGCGCTGGAAGGAAACGGAATCGGCCTGGATGCGCGAGGAGATCGAGCGCTTCATGTCGGCCACCCCCTGCCCCGCCTGCAACGGCTACCGGCTGAAGCCGGAAGCGCTCTCGGTCAAGATCGCCGGCAGGCACATCGGCGAGGTCACGGAGCTGTCGATCCGCAAGGCCGACCGGTGGTTCACCGATCTGCCGGCGCAGCTCAACGAGAAGCAGAATGAGATCGCCGTCCGGGTGCTGAAGGAAATCCGCGAGCGCCTGCGTTTCTTGAACGATGTCGGCCTCGACTATCTGACGTTGTCGCGCAATTCCGGCACGCTGTCGGGCGGCGAGAGCCAGCGCATTCGTTTGGCTTCGCAGATCGGCTCCGGCTTGACGGGCGTGCTCTACGTGCTGGACGAGCCGTCTATCGGTCTGCACCAGCGCGACAATGCGCGCCTGCTCGATACGCTGAAGCACCTGCGCGACATCGGCAACACGGTGATCGTCGTCGAGCATGACGAGGACGCCATCCTGCATGCCGACTATGTCGTCGATATCGGCCCCGCCGCCGGCATCCATGGCGGTGAGATCATCGCGCAAGGCACGCCGCAGCAGATCATGGCGACGCCCGCCTCGATCACCGGCAAATATTTGTCGGGCGAGCTCGAGGTCGCGACGCCGGCGGTGCGCCGCGAGGCGAAAAAGAACCGGCGTATCAAGGTTATCGGCGCGCGCGGCAACAATTTGAAGAACGTCACGGCGGAGATCCCGCTCGGCACTTTCACCTGCGTCACCGGCGTCTCCGGCGGCGGCAAGTCGACCTTCCTGATCGAGACGCTGTTCAAGGCGGCCTCACGCCGCATCATGGGCTCGCGCGAGCATCCGGCCGAGCATGATCGCATCGAGGGCCTGGAGTTCCTCGACAAGGTCATCGATATCGACCAGTCGCCGATTGGCCGCACGCCGCGCTCCAACCCCGCCACTTATACCGGCGCCTTCACGCCGATCCGCGATTGGTTCGCCGGTCTGCCGGAGGCTAAGGCGCGCGGCTATCAGCCGGGCCGTTTCTCCTTCAACGTCAAGGGCGGCCGCTGCGAGGCGTGCCAGGGCGACGGCGTCATCAAGATCGAGATGCACTTCCTGCCCGACGTCTACGTCACCTGCGACGTCTGCCATGGCAAGCGCTACAACCGCGAGACGCTGGACGTGCTGTTCAAGGGCAAGTCGATCGCCGACGTGCTCGACATGACGGTGGAGGAAGGTGTCGAGTTCTTCTCGGCGGTGCCCGGCGTGCGCGACAAGCTCGAGACGCTGAAGCAGGTCGGGCTCGGCTACATCCATATCGGCCAGCAGGCGACGACGCTCTCAGGCGGCGAGGCGCAGCGCATCAAGCTGGCCAAGGAACTGTCGCGCAAGGCGACCGGGAAGACGCTCTACATCCTGGATGAGCCGACCACCGGCCTGCATTTCCACGACGTCGCCAAGCTTCTCGAAGTGCTGCATGAGCTGGTCGACCAGGGCAACACGGTGGTGGTGATCGAGCACAACCTCGAAGTCATCAAGACCGCCGACTGGGTGCTCGACCTCGGCCCCGAGGGCGGCGACGGCGGTGGCGAGCTGGTAGCCTCCGGCACGCCGGAAGCGATCGTGCGCGAAAAGCGCAGCTACACCGGCCAGTTCCTGAAGGAGCTTCTGGAGCGGCGCCCCCGGGGCAAGCGCGAAGCGGCCGAGTGAGCGAGTGGGTCGGCAAGCGTTTGGAACAGTCTCAAATGAAGATCAGGCAAGCGCTTGCAGGTGATCTCCAAGCTGTCGTCGCGATAACCACGGACGCCTACGCCCCCTATACCGCCCTGTTCGGCGCGCCACCGATCCCGGTGACCGAGGACTATGCACCCCGCATTGCGCGCGGCGAGGTCTGGCTGCTGGAGGATGGTTCCGATCTGGCCGGGCTGCTTGTCCTCGAGCGGCACGACGATCATGCCATGATCTTCAGCGTTGCCGTTTCGCCGGCCTTCCAGGGCAGGAAACTCGGCATCGCGCTGCTCGACTTCGCCGACGAGCAGGCGCGGTCATGGGGCGTGCCGGAGGTGCGGCTCTACACCAATTCGCGCATGGAGCGGAACATCGCGCTCTATTCGGCTTACGGCTATCGGGAAACGGGTCGCCGCGCCAACCCATACCGGCCAGGATGGATATTGGTCGACATGGCCAAGCCGGTCGACAAAGCAGCCTGAGCCGCATTCAAAACTCGGAGGAGGAAGATGATGAGCCAAGGAAAGATCCGCTCCGGCATGGGCGGCTGGACCTTCGAGCCCTGGGACACGTCCTTCTATCCGGAGAAGCTCGCCAAGGCCAAGCAGTTGCACTATGCCAGCCGCCAGGTGCCGAGCATCGAGGTCAACGGCACCTATTATTCCAGCTTCAAGGAGCCGACCTTCGTCAAGTGGGCGAACGATACGCCTGACGGCTTCGTCTTTTCGCTCAAGGGCAACCGCTTCGTCACCAACCGCCGCCTGCTCGGCGAGGCCGGGGAATCGATAATGCGCTTCCTCGGCTCGGGCATTGTCGCGCTCGGCGACAAGCTGGGACCGATCCTGTGGCAGTTCGCGCCGACAAAGAAGTTCGATGCGGACGATCTCGAGGCCTTCCTGAAGCTGCTGCCCGACAAGCAGGACGGCGTGCCGCTGCGCCATGCGCTCGAAGTGCGGCATGACAGCTTCATCGTGCCGGAATTTCCGGCTCTGGCGCGCAAATACAGTGCCGCCATCGTCTATGCCGACCACGCCAAATATCCGGCGATCGCCGACGTCACCGGCGATTTCGTCTATGCGCGCCTGCAAACCGGCAGCGACGACAATCCCGATTGCTACACGCCGAAAGGGCTCGACGAATGGGCGGGCCGCGTCAAGACCTGGGCGGAAGGCAGGCAACCGGTCGACCTGCCGCGCGCCGATCCCAAGACCGACGCGCCGGTCAAGCCGCGCGACGTGTTCGCCTATTTCATAAGCGAGGGCAAGGTGCGCGCGCCCTTCGGTGCCATGGCGCTGATGAAGCGGGTGGCGGCCTAAACTGCCGCAGCTCTTTGTTGGAACGCCGGAAGTTTGCCCGGCGCGGAACGCCGTCGGCGGTTGGCTTGTCGGAACCTGCCGGCCATGTTGACCGTTCTGTCCCAGCCGATCGCGAGGTCGGCGGAGGGTTATCTCGCCGAAAGATTCGGTACGGCGACCTCGCGAAACGCTCGCCACATCCCGCAGCGTCGGAAAGGAGCGAGGGAAGATGACCGTCATCCTTGGTGCGTTGCTTACCATCGCAGGCGTCGTCTACATGGCAGGCGCCACTTTGAGGCGCGGACGCCTGAGTGACCCGGCATCTACAGCGCCGGACCGTCCGGCGCCGAACCTGGCAACACCAGGCCCCACACTGGAGCCGCGGCGACGCGGACTCCGTTTCCTCGGCCTGTCTCAGAATTGGCCAGGTCTGGTGATGATGGCGCTCGGCATCATACTGCTGTTGTCGGTGTTCGTCCTCTGACCTTACGGAATGTCGGAGTCTTCGCTCGCAGCCGCGTGCTCGACATCCACCGCTGCGCTTGAAGCTCAGAGCAATTCCGGAACGGTTGAAGTCTTGCTGCTCAGGCCGTCAGTGGTGCCCGATTACTTCGTTATAGGCGTCGAGGTCAACGTAAAAAACCTTGGTTATTTCGCCGAGCAGATCATCCTCGTCGTAGCCCTGCGACATCAGGATGTTGATCGCCGTCATGATATCGACGCGCTCGGTCAGTCGCCGCTTCTGATAGTCCTCGACAAAACGTTCCATCGCCTTCCCCTGGCAAGCTTTTGTTGGACTATCGACCGACAATCACTGCGGGGAAAGCTAGGCGAGCTTGCTTGCGCGGACCTTGCGGGCGGAGCCCGCGCCATCCCCTTCATCTCGACTGATACGGAAAGAGCCCGACTCACCGAGGCCATGGAAAGACTAGCATGCGCTAATGGCCACACAGAGCCGTCGAACACTTCGTCATCCTTCCGCGTAACGACGCGAACCGAAGCGAAGACCCAAGGATCCATTCCGTTACTAGGAAGCGTCATCAACGGTGCATAATCAGCAATGATCTAGGCGTCCGCACGAGGAATCTATTCTGCATCGCGAGACCGGCGACGGCGTGCGTAGCTTCGGCCGCATCACCAGCGCCCGCCCGAGTGGCGAGCTGCCGCTGGTCACCGCACAGGTCGCCGCCGCGCCGCGAAGGCATCTGCCTCAGCACCGCAAACACCTCGAAGACATGCGAAGGAATGTTGCGGTCGCCGCGCTGAAGCGGCGCGAAGCCGGACTTCAGATTTTCGAGGACCGTGAGCAGCGGAGAGATCTCCCTGCCCTGCGGCACGATGCGATGCCCGACCGGGCGCGGTCATACGCCGCGCTCCGGTCGAGCGCCTTCCCCTCGAAGGCAACCCTTCCGCTCGTCAACCGGCGATGGTTGACGATTCGATCTCATCAAACTTGGTTGCAAGCCACGTGCCAAACGCGGACGCATGCGGGGGTCAGGAGAACTAGTCATTAAATACAAACACTTAGCCTTGAGAAGCGAATAAAACGACGCCGATCAAGCACCCTGGGTTTGAGAAAACGTTGCGCAGCTCTGCCTAGATTTTGCCCAAATCATAAAATTGCCCAATGCTTAATCTCGTCTCCGTGCCGGCACTCGCCGGCCAGTTGCGGGGCAGCGGCAAAATGGGGCAAGGTCGCCGCCGAAATGAGCGACCGCATGGCCTTCCCGATTCGCATTCTTCTGAGCTTGCTGCTTCTTGCGTCGGCCGTGGGCAAGGCCGGCGCGGACTTCGCCGAAGGCAAGCTTCCGGACGGCGTCTATCATTGCGAGGTCTATCTGCTCGGCCTCTTCATCAATCTCGGCGACATCACCATCAAGGGCAATGTCTATAGCGGCCCAGTGACCTTCGGCACGTCGGGAGCCTACAACTACCAGATGGACGCCAATGGCGAGATCAGCTGGCTCGGCCCGCTCGGCGGCTATACGAGCGGCGGCAACTCGATCTCGCTGACACAGGCGACGCTCGACGATCCAGGCGCTCCCTCCTTCGACATCATCATGAAGCAGCAGGACGGCGCCTTTACCGCCTCCACCTGCACGAAACATTGATCGAGAAAGGAACTTCGCTTCGATGCTGCGCACAACCTACCGCTTTATCTGCGGGTCGCCGGCCGACAGCCGAGGGGCAGTTGAAGCGGAAACCGCCTAAGCAGTGACCGCGACTTCCAGCGCCAGGCGGGTCATGTCGGTGAACAGCGCCTGGCGTTCGGAATACTCGGTCTGCTCGTCGGCGGCGACGTGGTCGACCACGGTCAGCAGCGATAGGGCGCGCGCGCCGAACTGCGCCGAGATGCGGTAGAGCGCGCTGGTTTCCATGTCGACCGCCAGCGCGCCGAGCGCCCTGGGCTCGTCGAAGCGGGCGCGGCCATCGGGATGATGGAAGATGTCGCTGCAGACGGTCAGGCCGGCGCTGCAGGCAATGCCGAGATCGGCGGCCCGCTGCAGCGCCAGCGCATGGAGCGCCTCATCGGGGCCGGCCGGCTGGTAAAGTCCGAACACCTGCCCGCTGATCGGGCCCTCGGCGCGCACGGCGCTTGAAACGACCAAGCCCCGCAGCGGAACGTCGTCCGACAATGCGCCGCATGTTCCTGTGCGGATCAGCGTCTTCACGCCATGATAGTCCAGCAACTCATGGGCATAGATCAAGAAAGAAGAGACGCCGATGCCGGTTGCCTGGATGCTGACCGGCGTACCGCGGAAACGGCCAGTGAAGCCGAGGGCGCCCCGACGGAGATTGATGCAGCGCGGCGCCTCCAGAAAAGTTTGCGCCATCCACTGCGCGCGCTCGGGGTCGCCCGGCAGCAGCACCGTTTCGGCATAATCTCCCCTGCCCGCCTCGATGTGCGGCGTCACGCGCTATCACCCCCATGACAGGACCCATCCGATCGCCATCATGGCAGGCTCGCTGCAATGTGCAAGCGGTAGCTGTTTAAGACATATCGCCTAAAAGGGCGCAGCGCTTTGGGGAGAATGACCTGCGTCAAACAAAGAACTAAAGCGCGTCGCCGGATCTGCTTCAGCGATGCGCTTTAAGATTCCAGCACGTCTTTGACGATCGTCGCCAGTTGCTTGAGCGAGAAGGGTTTGGGCAGGAAGCCGAAATGCGCATCGGCCGGCAGGTTTTTGGCAAAGGCGTCCTCGGCATAGCCGGAAACGAAGACGAATTTTATGTCCGGCTGGCGCTTGCGCAGCTCGCCGAGCAGCGTCGGCCCGTCCATTTCCGGCATCACCACATCGGACACCACGATGTCGACCTTGCCGCCGAGCGCCTCGAAGACCTCCAGCGCCTCAACGCCGGAGGAAGCCTCGTGCACGGTATAGCCGCGCGAGGTCAGCGCCCTCACGCCGCCCATGCGAACGGCGTCCTCGTCCTCGACCAGAAGCACGGTCGCCGAACCTGAGAGGTCCTTCAGCGTGTCGGCCGGCTTGGCTGGAGCTGCCGCCGCAGTGTCGGCAGGCTCGCTCGCCTTCTTCACCTCCGTCACGTGGCGCGGCAGGAAGATGCGGAACACCGTGCCTTTGCCAACCTCGGAATCGCAGTAGATGAAGCCGCCGGTCTGCTTGATGATGCCATAGACCATCGAGAGGCCAAGGCCCGTTCCCTTGCCGACCTCCTTTGTGGTGAAGAACGGCTCGAATATCTTCTTCAGCACCTCCGGCGCGATGCCGCTGCCCGTGTCCTCGACCTCGACCAGCACATAATCGGCCGGGATAAGCTCGCGATACGGGAAGGATTTGCACTCCTCGGCCATGACGTTGCGGGTGCGCACGGTAAGATCGCCGCCGGTGGGCATCGCATCGCGCGCGTTGACGGCGAGATTGACTACCACCTGCTCGAATTGGCCGATGTCGACCTTGACCGGCCACAGATCGCGCCCGTGATCGATCTTCAGCCTGATATCGTTGCCCACCAGGCGGGCAAGCAGCATGCGCAGATCGGCAAGCACATCGGTCAGGTTGAGAACTTCCGGCCGCAGGGTCTGCTTGCGCGAGAAGGCCAGCAACTGCCTAACAAGCGACGCCGCCCGGTTGGCGTTCTGCTTGATGTTCATGATGTCGGGGAAGGACGGGTCCGACGGCCGGTGGTTGGTGAGCAGGAGGTCCGACGCCATGATGATGGCGGTGAGCACGTTGTTGAAGTCGTGCGCGATGCCGCCGGCAAGCTGGCCGACCGCCTGCATCTTCTGGCTCTGCGCCATCTGGCCCTCGAGCGCCTTCTGCTCGGTAGTCTCGACGGCGTAGACGATGGCCGATTCCTCCGCACCCTCGCTACCGGCGCCGTCGGCGACGGCATTCACGTAGAAGCGGATGTGGCGCTCCTCATGCCCAGGCAGCAACGAGTCGATCGGCTCGATATTGGCCTGCCGCTGCCGCGCCTTCTCGAAGGCGGCGGCGAAGGCCGGCCGGTCGCGTTCATGCACCACGCTCTCAAAACGCACACGCCGGTCGACAGCGTCTCGGTCGACGACGGACGAAAACAGCGACAGGAACGGCGCATTGGTGCGCAGGATGCGCCCGCCGGCATCGACGCCGGCTATCGCCATCGGCGTCGAGTTGAAGAAACGCGTGAAGCGCACCTCCGAGGCGCGCAGGTCGGCGGACGCGTCCTCACCCTGGGTGCGGTTGAGCACGATGGTGCGCGTCGGCCCGTTCACTCCTTCGCGGCTCGCCGAAACGCGGTGCATGAAGCGGACGGGCAGTGCCTGGCCGCTCATTGTCGTCAGATCAAGGTCGATGACGGCGTTGCGCGTGGCGCCGGGATCAGCCTTGACCGAGCGGACGAGCGCCATGCCGTCGCCGGCAACGATCTCCGGCAGCGTGACCGCGCCCGGGGTGAAGCTGGCAAGGTCGATGCCCAGCCATTCGGCAAGCGTCGCATTGATATAGGTGACGCGGCCTTCCTGGTCGGCCGAGAAGAAGCCTGCGGGCGCGTGGTCGAGATGGTCTATCGCCTTTTGCAGGTCGAGGAAGAAACGCTCCTGTTCCGCCCGCTCCTGCGAAATGTCTGCGATCTGCCAGGCAAGCAGCGGCAGCCGCTGGCCCGGCACGTTGAAGGCGCGCGCGCGGACGCGGTACCAGCGCGCGCCCGGCTCGGCCCCAGGCTTGATCGACTGCGCCAGGCGGAATTCACCGTCGCCCGCCTGGCCGTCGCGCAGGCCGGACGCCAGCCGGTAGATGGTCATCGAGGCCTCGGGGACGTCCGAAAGCAGCCCCTCGACCGTCTTGAGGTCCGCCGCCGAAGCGGCCCCCGTCATCTCGGCATAGGCCCGGTTGGCGTAGATTACGCGACCCTTGGTGTCGGTGACCAGGAGGCCTTGCGACATTGAATCGACGAACGCTTTGGACAGCTCGTCGCCGGTTGAACGCGGGGCGATCTGCACGAAGCCGATCGCCGTCGCGAACAGAAAGCCGACGCCGATCATGGCGAGCACGCCAAGCATGCCGAGCAGGAACGGATCGCCGAGGCGCTCGCGGAACAACCCGAAAACGACCGCCGCGCCGGTCAAAACGACGATGAAGATGATGAGCCTGGCGATGGCGCCCGGACGCGTGTTTTGGTCGACGATCGGTACCGGATAGAAATCGCCGCGCGTTTCCTTGGCCATGTGCCCCCTGCTCGTGATTCCGATGCCCCGACACCCGCGAAAGGCCGGTTGAATCACATTCTCCTGTAGCGGAAAAGGCCCGGACGGCAAATGTCCGATAAAATCAGCGATTCATGTTTCAAACTGTTCACGATGGGTGATGTCGCCTTGCGGAGGCTAGTCCCTAAGGTCTAGTGTCGCGTCACTTCAAAGGCGATTGGGTGCACCGATGCTGCAGTGGCTGGATAGCGTAGCGGGGCCGGGTTACGTCGCTGCAATTCTATGGACGTTCGCGGCCCTTGTTCTGCTGGTCGTGGTCCTGCTCGTCATCAAGGTAGTCCGCAACCTGACTTTCGGCACCTTCGTTGCCGGAGGCCGGAATCGCAAGACACGGCTCGCCGTCATGGACGCCACCGCTGTCGACAGCCACCGCCGGCTGGTGCTGGTGCGGCGCGACGATATCGAACACCTCATCCTGATCGGCGGCCCGACTGATGTCGTGGTCGAACGAGACATAAGGCTGGCAGCACCTCGCCGTCCGGCGCTGACCGGAGACAGCGGCCAGCAGCAGGCCGCCGCGCCGCGCCCGCGGGCGCCTCAGCCCGCACCCGCCCCGGCCAGGCAGCCGACCGCACCGGCGCCGGCTCCCGTGAGCGAGCCCGTGTCGCGCCCGCGCGCGGCGCCCCCTCCGGCAAAGCCGCCGGTACCGCCTCCCCCAGCCGCGAAAGTCATGCCGCTCCCTGCGTATGGGACGAATGGCACTGGCCGGCAGGCCCCGCCGCAGCCCTCCAACGACTCGATCGACGACACACTGATGCACGAGCTCGAGGCATCGTTGGAGGAGTCCCATTCCAAACCGGCAAGCAAGCCGGCGGCGAAGCCCTCGCTCGATGACGAGATGACCAAGCTTCTCGGCGAGCTGGCCAGCCACAAACGCTGACCCCCAAAGGATTGCCGCTCAAAAAAGAAAATGGCCGGAAAGATCCGGCCATTTTCGCAAAACCTGCGTCTGTCCCAACCCGCGTCAGTCGTCGCGGTAGACCTTCTCGCGGCGTTCGTGGCGCTCCTGCGCCTCGATCGACAGCGTCGCGATCGGGCGGGCGTCGAGCCGCTTCAGCGCGATCGGCTCGCCGGTTTCCTCGCAATAGCCATAGGTGCCTTCGTCGATCCGCTGCAGCGCGGAGTCGATTTTCGAGATCAGCTTGCGCTGGCGATCGCGGGCGCGCAGTTCGATGGCTCGGTCGGTTTCGGAAGAGGCGCGGTCGGCTAGGTCGGGATGGTTGGCGTTTTCTTGCTGGAGGATTTCGAGTGTTTCACGCGCTTCGCGAAGGATGTCATTCTTCCATGTGATAAGCTTCTGGCGGAAGTATGATTTCTGCCGTTCGTTCATGAACGGCTCGTCTTCGGAGGGTACGTAATCGGCGGTAACGATGTCGTTCATTCGACTCACCCAACAACCCCAAATTTGGCGCCTATATATTCGCGGACAAGGGGCTGCACAAGCGGAAACAATAACAGTTTCACGCATTTGTTAGTCTTCGCAGCAGCAGGCATTCGCGGCAGCCATTTCTCAACGGTCGGGATCGAAATCATCAGCGATTCGGCGCGGTTGCGCGTCCTATGCCATTGTGCACGACACCGTTCTGGTGACTAATCGCCAAAACGCTCAGCGTATTCAACATAAAGGGGGAGCCGGTTGAGCAGACTTTATCTGTTGAGGCATGCCAAAGCCGGATGGGCGCTGCCCGGTGTTCGTGACTTCGATCGTCCGCTCGACGAATCGGGCATGGCCGACGCTGAGGCGATGGGTGACGCCATGCGGGCCCGGGACTACGTGCCGGATGTCACGCTCTGCTCCAACGCCAAGCGAGCACGGCAGACCCTGGAAGGCCTTGCGGGCCGCACCGACACCGGCCGGGTGCTGTTCTTCGACACACTCTACAGCGAAGATGCCGCCGGTTATCTCGAAATCATTCGTAAGAACAGCGGGGCCGGCTCATTGCTGGTGATCGGCCACAATCCGATGACCGAGGACCTGGCCATGGCGGTGTCGGGCGACGGCGATGAGACCGCGCGAGGCATGCTCAACCACGGCTTTCCCACTTCCGGACTCGCCGTCGTGCGTTTTCCCGGCAATCTCGGTGAAGCAGGCCAAGGCCGTGGTTATCTCGAGGCCTTTCTCAGTCCCGCCGATCTCTGACACCATTTCAAACGCCTTGCCCAAGGCCTATATCGGCCCTGACGGGCGACCCAGAGGCAGATTTGGCATCATCGCTGACCACTTTCACCGACGAGGCGAGGATTGCGCTCGACACGTTGTCGGGCCGGGCCGCCGGGCTCTTCTCCCCATCCCTGCGACTGGGCGTCACCGGCCTCTCCCGCGCCGGCAAGACGGTGTTCATTTCCGCTCTCGTCCATAACCTTATCCATGGCGGGCGGCTGCCGCTGTTCGAAGCGCAAAAATCGGGCCGCATCGCCCGCGCCTTGCTCGAGGAGCAGCCGGACGACGCCGTCCCGCGCTTCCAGTACGAGGACCATGTCGCGGCCCTGGTCGACGACCGTGTCTGGCCGGATTCGACGCGCGCCATTTCAGAGCTGAGGCTGACCATCGAATACGAGTCGGCCTCCGGCTGGAACCGGCTGTTTTCGGCCGGAAAGCTGTCGATCGACATCGTCGATTATCCCGGCGAATGGCTGCTTGACCTGCCGCTGCTCGGTAAATCTTTCGCCGATTTTTCGCGCGAGGCGGTGGAGCTGGCCGCCCTGCCGGTCCGCTCCGACCTGTCACAGGCGTGGCAGGAGCTGGCCTCCTCGGTCGATCCGGACGCCGACGCGGACGAGATGACGGCGCGCCGTCTCGCCGAAAGCTTCGCCGCCTATCTCAAGGCTTGCAAGCTCGACGAACGTGCGCTGTCGACGCTGCCGCCGGGTCGTTTCCTGATGCCGGGCGATCTCGAAGGCTCGCCGGCGCTGACCTTCGCGCCGCTGATGAAATTGTCCGAACGGCGCCGCCCCGGATCGCTGCAGGCGATGATGGAGCGCCGCTACGAGGCCTACAAGACGCATGTCGTAAAACCGTTCTTTCGCGAGCACATCACCCGTCTCGACCGCCAGATCGTGCTGATAGACGCCATGCAGGCGCTCAACGCCGGCCCGGCCGCCATGGCCGACCTCGAACGGGCCGTCACCGAAATCCTCTCCTGCTTCCGACCCGGGCGGGGCAATTTCGTCACCGACCTGTTTTCGAGGCGCATCGACCGCATCCTGGTGGCGGCGACCAAAGCCGACCAGTTGCACCACGAAAGCCATGACCGGCTGCAGGCGATCGTGCGCCGCCTGGCCGACCGGGCGGTGGCGCGGGCCAATTTCAGCGGCGCCGATGTCGATGTGGTCGCCATGGCGGCGGTGCGCTCGACCCGCGAGGGCACCGTGAAGCAAGGCCGCGAGACATTGCCGGTGATCATCGGCACGCCCTTGAAAGGCGAGAAGATCAACGGCGAGACATTCGACGGCAAAGCCGAAACAGCCATATTTCCCGGTGACTTGCCGGAAAAGGTCGATCCCGTGTTCGACGTTTCCGGGCAGCAGGCGGAAAACAATGCGATCCGTTTCGTGCGCTTTCGTCCGCCGAAGCTCGAGCGGACGGCCGAAGGCGTCACGCTGTCTTTGCCGCATATTCGCCTCGACCGCGCGCTTCAGTTCCTGATCGGAGATCGTTTGGCATGAATCCGCCCCGCAAACCGGCGGCCTTCCGCATCGAGCCCGAGCCCGCGCCAAGGCACGAGGCGCCGCAGAAGCGTGGCGCCGAACAGCCCGTGCGCAGGCCACGCGCCGCCAGGGCCGATGTCGCCGTGGTCATTCCCTCGGAGATCGACGTTTTCGACCAGCCGGATATCGAGCAGGCCCCGCCGCCACCGGCGACCGCTCCAAGGAGGCGCTCGCTGCTGGCACGCCTGTTTTTCGGAGCTTTCGGCGTGCTTGTCTCGCTCGCGGTGGGCCTGTGGACGGATCAGCTCATCCGTGATCTTTTCGCGCGCGCCGAATGGCTGGGCTGGCTGGCGGCCGGCATGGCGGCCATCGCGCTTTTGTCGCTGCTGATCGTCCTGATCCGCGAGTTCCTCGCCATCGCACGCCTCGCTGAGGTCGAGAAACTACAGCGACGGGCCGTGGATGCGGTGGCGCGCGACGACCCCAAGGCCGCGCGCGCTCTGGTCGACGAGCTTTCCGCCTTCGTCGCGGCAAAACCGGAGACCGCGGCCGGCCGCCGCTCGCTCGCCGAATTGCGAGGCGAGATCATCGATGGCGCCAATCTGGTGCGGCTCGCCGAGACCGAGATTCTGTCGCCGCTCGATGCCCGCGCCAAGATGATGATCCTGGAGGCCGCGAAGCGCGTCTCGCTGGTGACGGCGGTCAGCCCGCGCGCGTTGGTCGACGTCGCCTATGTCGTGTTCGAAGCCGGCAGGTTGATCCGGCGCCTGTCGGAACTTTATGGCGGCCGTCCCGGCACGCTGGGCTTCTTCCGCCTGGCGCGCGGTGTGCTTGCCCATCTCGCGGTGACCGGCTCGATCGCCGTCGGCGACAGTTTCGTGCAGCAGATCGTCGGCCACGGCCTTGCCGCGAAGCTCTCGGCAAAGCTTGGTGAAGGCGTCGTCAACGGCATGATGACGGCGCGCATTGGCATCGCGGCGATGGAAACGACGCGCCCGCTGCCGTTCATTGCGGTAAAGCGACCGGGGCTAGGCGATTTCCTCTCGGCATTGACCTCGTTCGCGACGCGAAAGGATGGCCGAAGCGAGCAGTAAGGTAAATGCAGAAACGGTCGCCAGTGACGAAGCATTAACCAATCTTCTTCATGGTCACTCTGGTTCCAACAGCAGACTCGTTCGTGCCGGGTGTTGTCAATGAGAAGCGTAATCTTGTCCTGCGTCATGACCGCAACGGTTGCGGCCGCCGTACCGCTCGGCCTCGTCGAAAGGGCCTTTGGAGCAGAGGCTGACAAGCAGTTTTTCCGCTCGGTCGAAGGCAAATGGGTCGGCCCTGGCGAAATCATCGCCGGCAAATACAAGGGCACGAAATTCACCTGCAATTTCAACGGTTCCACGCCGGACGGCAAGGTCGGCATGACGCTAGACGGCGACTGCCGGGTCGGCGTCTTCACCCAGAAGATGTCGGCGACGGTCGAACGCCGGGGCCGGGATGGTTACAAAGGCACTTTCATGGGCGGCTCGACCGGCAACGGCATGGACATTGTCGGCGGCAATGTCGTCGATCCCCAAAAGGTCGTCTTCACCATTAACCGCAATCAGTTGAACGGCGTCATGCAGGCGCGCGTTCCCGACGACAATTCGATGACCGTGACGGTCGCCGTGCGCGTCGACAAGCAGCTGGTGCCGGTCATCGGCATGAGCCTAAAGCGGGTCGACACGGTCGAAGTCGGCTCGATCGCGAAGAACTGAGCAAAGGCGATCGAGGAAGACAAAAGGCGGCAGCCAATGGCCACCGCCTTCTTTCGTTTTGACATGGCTCAACCCTTGATGGCGGCAGTCACTTCGTCATATGCCTTGCAGGCTTCGTCCAGCGTCGTGGCATTCTGATATTTCGTCGTCACGGCCTGCACCTTGGCCGTCAGATCAGCCGCCTTGCTCGGATCCTTGGTGATTGCTTCCTGAAGCGCGGCAGCCATGTCCTGCGCCTTCTTGGCGGCGATCTCCTGTGTGCACTCCGGTCCCTTCGAACAGGCCGAAACGGCCGGCGCCGCAACGCCAACGGCAACGAGCAAAAACTTCTTCATGTCATGTCAGTCATCTCCTCAAAAAAAGGCAGCGGCCCATCGCCGCTGCCCTCCAATGGCTGAAGCTCCATAGCCAAAGCCTACCGGCCTTAACCTTTGATTGTGGCGGCGCGCAACGACCGGGCTGCGTAAACTTGTGTACGAAGCTGCAGCGGGAGTTTGCCTGACGGCACACGCTCGTTTTCGGGCCGACACCCCTGCTCTTCCTGCCAGGCCCCCTGCCCTTGCCTCGCCCTCCCGCTGCATGCAAGGAGTGCTGAAACGAAAGGACGGTAGTCATGGCGGCTGAAGCATCGGGCAGCGATCTCGTACAGGTAGTGGCGCTGCTCGCTGCCGGCGTGATCGCCGTGCCGATCTTCAAGCGCATCGGGCTGGGCTCCATCCTCGGCTATCTCGCTGCTGGTGTGGTCATCGGGCCGTTCGGCCTCCGCATTTTTTCCGAATCGGAAGCCATCCTTCACGTCGCCGAGCTTGGCGTCGTCATGTTCCTGTTCATCATCGGCCTGGAAATGCAGCCGTCGCGACTCTGGGGCCTGCGCCGGGAAATCTTTGGTCTCGGCGCACTGCAGGTTGGCGTCTGCGCCGTTCTGTTGACGCTTGTCGGCCTGGCCGGAGGCTTTCCGATCGCGCAATCCTTCGTCGCCGGCGCCGGCTTCGTGCTGACCTCGACCGCGATCGTCATGCAACTGCTCGAGGAGCGCGGCGAGATCGCCGCGCCCAAGGGGCAGCGCATCGTCTCGATCCTTCTGCTCGAAGACCTGATGATCGTGCCGCTTCTGGCGCTGGTGGCGTTCCTGGCGCCCGGGGGCGCGGAGACCAGCCTGTCTGAGCGCTTGACCGAAGTGGGGATCGGGATCGCGGCGATCGTCGGCCTCGTCGTGGCCGGTCGCTATCTGCTCAACCCGCTCTTCCGCATCCTGGCCGATGCCCGCGCCCGCGAAGTGATGACGGCCGCCGCCCTGCTGGTGGTGCTTGGGTCGGCGCTA
This sequence comes from Mesorhizobium sp. WSM4983, assembly GCF_029625765.1. Classification (NCBI taxonomy): domain Bacteria; kingdom Pseudomonadati; phylum Pseudomonadota; class Alphaproteobacteria; order Hyphomicrobiales; family Phyllobacteriaceae; genus Mesorhizobium; species Mesorhizobium sp. WSM4983. The sequence continues at coordinate 294,528 of NZ_JARTVM010000001.1, forward strand.
GCCATGCAGCTTTCCGGTTTGTCGATGGCGATGGGTGCGTTCCTCGCCGGCGTGCTGCTCTCCGAATCGACCTTCCGCCACCAGCTCGAAGCCGATATCGAGCCGTTTCGCGGCATCCTGCTCGGCCTGTTCTTTCTTGCCGTCGGCATGTCGCTCGACCTTGGCGTCGTCGCCCAGAACTGGCGCCTAGTCGCCATTTATGTCGTCGCCTATATGGTCATGAAGGGGCTCGGCATCTATCTGGTCGCGCGTATGCTCAAGAGCGGCCATCGCGAGGCGCTCGAGCGCGCCGTCTTCATGGCGCAGGGCGGCGAATTCGCCTTTGTGCTCTATTCCTCGGCCGCCGTCGTCGGCATCATCGACGGCCAGGCCAATTCCACGCTGACCGCAATCGTCATCATCTCCATGGTGCTGACGCCCGTGGCTATCTTGGCACTGCGCTACCTCACCCCGCGCGACGAGCAATCGCTGGAAGGCGTCGACATCGCCGACGGGCTAACCGGCAGCGTGCTGATCATCGGCTTCGGCCGCTTCGGCCAGATCGCCAGCCAGCCGCTGCTTTTGCGCGGCCTCGACGTCTCGATCATCGACAATGAGGTCGAGATGATCCAGGCGGCGGCCGATTTCGGCTTCAAGGTCTATTACGGCGACGGCACGCGGCTCGACATCCTGCGTGCGGCGGGCGCTGGCCGCGCGCGCGCCGTGCTGATCTGCGTCGACAAACCGGACGTGGCCGTGCGCATCGCGCAATTGATCAAGGCCGAATTCCCGCTGGTCACTATCCTGGCGCGTGCCTTCGACCGCGGCACCGCGCTGCAACTCATCCGCGCAGGCGTCGACTATCAGTTACGCGAGACCTTTGAATCGGCGCTGGTCTTCGGCGGCTCGGCCCTGGAAGCGCTGGGCGTCGATCCGGAAGAGGTAGCCGAGGTCATCGAGGACGTCCGCCGCCGCGACACAGCTCGCATCGAGACACAGCTCGCCGAAGGTATCCGCGCCGGCCAGCGCTTTCTCAAAGGCAATATCGGCACGCCGATCCCGACCCCGCTCGCGCAGCCGCGCCGCGCCGGCCGGGCGCTGAACGAAGAGACGGCCGGCGTGCTGAACAAGGCAGAGACGAAGAGCTGAGGAGCAACGCATGGCAGAACTCGACCCGCGGGCGCTTGCCGTCACCAAATTCTGGCGCGATGCCGGCGAGGACGCCTGGTTCGAAAAGAACGACGCGTTCGACTCGGGTTTCCGCGACTGCTTCCTCGAGCTGCACCACGCCGCCGCCCGGCGCGAATGCGACGCCTGGAGCGAGCATGCCGAAGGATCGCTGGCGCTGATGATCCTGCTCGACCAGTTTCCGCGCAACTGCTTCCGCGGCACCGGACATATGTACGCGACCGATCCGCTGGCCAGGCATTTCGCCGACCTGGCGATCGCCGCCGGTCAGGATCTTGAGCTCGAAGAAGCGCTTCGTGTCTTCCTCTATCTCCCCTTCGAGCATTCGGAGTCGCTCGCGGATCAGGAACGCTCGCTCGAACTCACAGCGGCGAGGGCGCCGGATTATATTAAATACGCCAAGGAGCACCTGGAGATCATCCAGCGCTTCGGGCGCTTCCCGCATCGAAACAAAATGCTCGGCCGCGAGACGACGCCCGAGGAAAAGACGTTTCTCGAGGGCGGCGGTTTCTCCGGCTGATAGCCGGACCAATTCCAGAAGTGTAGCGGTTTTCCGCCCAGAAAATTGCTTGAAAACAAACGGCTCAGCCGAGCCACCACTCGCGGCCGGACGGCAGCCGCTCGATCCCCGAAATATCGACGGCGCCGAGCCGCTCCGACACGCTTTTGTTGCCGACCACAAGATCGGGCGCGATCTCGGCCAGCGGCGCCAGCACGAAGGCCCGCTCCAGCATGCGCGGGTGGGGAACCTCAAGGCCCGTCTCGTGGATCACCCGGTCACCGAACACCAGAATGTCGATGTCGATCAGGCGCGGCCCCCAACGTTCCTCGCGCACCCGCTTCAGGCGCCTTTCGACGTCCAGGCAGAGATCGAGCAGGCCGCGTGGCGAGCGCGCGGTTTCGATCCCGGCGGAGGCATTGAGAAAATCCGGCTGGTCGAGCTTGCCCCACGGCGGCGTCCGATACAGTGAGGAAACAGCGGTGACGCGCGTCTTGTCGTCGCCGTCCAGCATGCGCAGCGCCGCGGCCATGGATTTCGCCGGATCGCCGAGATTGCCGCCGAGGCTAAGGTAGACGGCGCTATTGAGGCCAGACAACTGTCACCTCGACATGATCGAGCACGCCCGGAACCGGGGCGTTCGGCTTGCGCACGGTAATTTCCGCTTTCCTGATCTGTGGAAAGCGCGCCGCCAGCGCTTTCGCCACTTCCAGCGCCAGCGCCTCGATCAGGAAACGCCGGTGCCCGGTGACGATCTTCTCGATGACCGCGAAGGCGATGCCGTAATTGACGGTATCCTCGATCGAATCGTCCTCCAGCGGCCGGCTGGGCTCGACGATGAGTTCGGCGTCGACATAAAAACGCTGACCGAGCGTCTCCTCCTCGTCCAGCACGCCGTGCCGGGCAAAGAAGGCGCAGTTCTTCATGCGGATGACATACATCGTCAGCGTCCGGGAGAAAGTTTTTCTCGCGCCAGCATAGCATCGGCCATCGCCAGCGCATCCACGTTGATTGCGACATCGTGGACGCGAAAAAGATCGGCTCCCTTGAGCCGCAGAATGATGCTCGTGGCCGCCGTGCCGACAGCGCGCTCAGCGGGCTCGCGCCCGGTGACGCCGCCGATAAAACGCTTTCGCGACGTTCCCGCCATCAGCGGAAAGCCGAGCGCCTGAAGCTCGGAGAACCGCGCCATCAGATCGAGATTTTCCTCCGTCGTTTCCTTGGCAAAGCCGAAACCGGCGTCGAGCACGATCTGGTCCTCGGCAACATTGCTGGCGCGCGCGATCTCCAGCGATTTGCTGAGGAACAGAAGCTGGTCCTCGATCACGTCCGGCAGCTTCTGGCGTTCACGGCCGGTATGCATAATGATGAGGCCGGCGCCGGTCTCGGCCGCGACTCTCGCGATGCCGGGCTCGCGCTGCAGTCCCCAGACATCGTTGACGATATGCGCCCCCGCAGCGACGGCCCGCCGCGCGGTGTCCTCGCGATAGGTGTCGACCGAAATCAGCGCCTCGCCCGATGCCGCGAGCGCCTCGATGACCGGCAGCACCCGCGTCTGCTCTTCTTCGGCGCTGATCGGGGCAAAACCGGGCCGCGTCGATTCCCCGCCGATGTCGATGATGGCCGCGCCCTCTTCCGCCATGCGGCGCGCCTGGGCTATCGCCTTCTCCGGCGCGATGAACAATCCCCCGTCGGAAAAACTATCCGGCGTGACATTGAGGATGCCGACCACGACCGACTTGGGGCCGAGGTCGAGATGGCGTCCATGCGCGAGCTGCCACCGCCTTGTCGTCATTGTCCATCAACCATGCGTGATCCGCGCGAAATCAATTTCGTTGCGCCGGCAACGGCCGTAAAGCAAGGTGCGTGAAGAGGCAACATGATGAACCGTTCCCTGCTCTGCGCCCTGATGCTCACGCTGGCCGCCACGCCGGCCGCCGCGGCGAATCTGGTGAAGACCTACAGCTATTTCAGCGTCGGCGGCCGCACGCTGGACGACATCGAAAAACAGTTGACGAAAAACGGACCGGAAGTGAAGAGCACCGGCTCCCGGCATCCGGGCGCAACGCAGATGGCCTTCACCACCCGCGTCAGCTATGCGCAGACCGCGAATTCCTGCCGGATCGCGAACGCGCAGGTGACCGTGAAGGTCAAGGTGATCCTCCCGGAATGGCGGCGCCCGCGCAAGGCGGATCCGCAGGTCAGGCTGTTCTGGGATACGCTGTCGGCCGACATCAAGCGCCACGAAGAGCGCCATGTCGAGATCGCCAAGAATCACGCGCGCGAACTCGAGGACGCGCTGAAGGCGACTTATCCGCAAAGGACCTGCGAAGCAGCGAAGGCCCAGGCCGCCCAGATCTCGGCCGCCATCCTCGCCAAGCACGATCGCGCCCAGGTGCAGTTCGACCGCGTCGAAAGCGTCAATTTCGAGAGCCGAATCATCCGGCTCCTGCGCTACCGGATGCAGCGCACCCAAAGCGGGCGGTTGCCGCCGGCTTGACCATTGACCGGTGGTGCCGGCGAAAGCCAACACCGCCGAAACAATGGTGCCAGATTCCAGAAAACTTTCGAGCATCGGTCGAAAACGGCCTATATCGACCGACATATATCGGGTTTGCCGTCCGGCGGACTTTGGAAACCGAGATACGAATGACGGGCGCAGGACGCCCCGCACCGGCTGCTTCTTGCCGACGGCGCACCGACCTTGAAAGAGTGACGCATGGACCAGACCGTCGACAATCGCACGACGATGAGGACAACGGCCTCGCCGTCGATAAGCGAGAGCGAGAAAAACGCCATCATCGGCGGCGTGCTCTTGTCGATGCTTCTGGCGGCGCTTGACCAGACCATTGTGTCGCCTGCCTTGCCGACCATCGCGCGCGCGCTCGGCCATGCCGAATACCTGCCCTGGATCGTGACCGCCTATCTGCTGACGGCCACCGCGATGGCGCCGCTCTACGGCAAGATTTCCGACGTCTACGGTCGCCGGCCGGTCATCTACGCCGCCATCCTGATCTTTCTTTTGGGATCGCTGGTCAGCGCCCTGGCCCCCAACATGCTGGTGCTGGTCATCGGCCGGGCGATCCAGGGGGCCGGCGGCGGCGGCCTTTTTGCGCTGACGCAAACCGTCATCGGCGATCTGGTGCCGCCACGCGAGCGGGCCCGCTACGCCGCCTGGATCTCCGGCACCTGGGCGGTCGCCAGCATCGCCGGCCCGCTGCTTGGCGGTGTCTTCGCAGAGCATCTCCACTGGTCGTTGATCTTCTGGATCAACCTGCCGATCGGCTTCCTGGCGATGGCCATCATCAACAATCCGCTGAAGAAGTTGCCGATCGCGGCCAAACATCACCGCATCGACGGGCTGGGCGCAGTGCTCTTGGTGATCGCCACGGCGCTGCTGCTTCTGGCGCTCAACTGGGGTGGCAGCACCTATCCGTGGTTCTCGCCGGAAATCCTTGGGCTGGTGGCCTGCTCGGCCGTGTTCTGGGCATTGTTCGCGCTGCGGCTGCTGAGGGCCAGTGAGCCTTTGATCTCGCTCGAGGTGCTGAGCAACCGGATCGTGCTCGCCGGCACGTTGTCGATGTTCCTGCTGCAGGCGGCAAATATCGGGGCGTCGGTTTACCTGCCGGTCTATCTGCAATCGGTCGTCGGGCTCTCGGTCAGTGAATCCGGCATCGCCATGCTGGGTCTCCTGCTCGGCACCGTTGCCGGTGCCACTTTCAGCGGCCGCATGATCCCGCGCTTCGTCCACTACAAGCGCATTGCCATGGTCGGCGTCAGTTTGGCGATCGCATGCATCGGGGTGCTGAGTGCCATTGCGACACACGCGTCGCTGCTCGAAGTCGAAATCCTGACGACCCTCATTGGCCTCGGCAGTGGCACGACCTTCCCGGTCAGCACCGTCTCGGTACAGAATGCGGTCGATCGCGCCCATCTCGGTGTCGCGACTGGCGTCCTGACCTTCCTGCGCACACTGGGCGGCGCGCTTGGCGTCGCCCTGCTCGGCGCCGTCGCGCTCGGCTACGGCCTGCCGCTCGCCGCCGAGGGCTCGCAGACGCATATCGAGCTGACATCGGCAATGCCGTTCGTGATGATCTTCCTCACCGCCGGCATCACTCTTGTTCTTGCATTGATCGCGCTGGCGCTGATGCCGGAAAAGCCGCTGCGCGGCAAGGACGAGCACGCAGCGCCCGTGCTCGCCGAATGATCACGTCAATCGTGGACGCCGAGCTTCTTTTGCAGGCTGGTCGACGAGGTCGTGTACTGGAAGACGATGCGCTCGCCCGGGCTGACGATGCGTTTTGCGGCCTGCGCCATCAGGGCGACCTCATGGAAACCTGAGAGGATCAGCTTCAGCTTGCCCGGATACCAGTTGATGTCGCCGATGGCGAAGATGCCGGGAACCGACGTCTGGAATTTCTCGGTGTCGACCGGGATGAGGTTCTCATGCAGGTTCAGCCCCCATTCGGCGATCGGCCCGAGTTTCATGGTGAGGCCGAAGAACGGCAGCATGCGCGTACATGGCACCTCGATGTCGCCATCCGGGCCACCCTTGATGGTGGCGGACGAGAGCTGGCCGTCGGCGCCTGCGAGCCCGCTCACCTGACCGACCAGGAATTCCAGCTCTTTCATCTCCTGCATGGCGTACATCTTGTTGACGCTGTCGGGCGCAGCCCGGAATTCCGGACGCCGGTGGACAAGTGTCACGCTTTTGGCGATCGGCTGCAGGTTGAGCGTCCAGTCGAGCGCCGAATCGCCGCCTCCGACGATGACGAGATCGTGGCCGCGGAAATCTTCCATGCGCCGGACCGAATAGAACACGCTCTTGCCTTCGTAGCTCTCGATGCCCGGGATGGGCGGTCGCTTGGGCTGGAATGAGCCGCCGCCGGCGGCGATCACCACCACCTTGGCTTCGAACACCTCAGCCTCGTCCGTGGTGACGCGGAAGCTGCCGTCCTCGAGCTTTTCGAGGCTTGAGACCATCCGGTTGAAAGTGAAGTCCGGCTTGAAGGGATGGATCTGTTCGAGCAGCTTGTCGACCAGACCCTGCGCAGTGATCATCGGCCAGCCGGGAATGTCGTAGATCGGCTTTTCCGGATAGAGTTCGGCGCATTGCCCGCCGGGACGGTCGAGGATGTCGATGAGATGGCACTTCATGTCGAAGAGCCCGAGTTCGAACACGGCGAATAGGCCGACCGGCCCTGCCCCGACAATGAGTACGTCCGTCTTGATCGTGTCCGTCATCAGCTCCGCCCCATTTTGGGAATGCTGGCGACAGTGCATGAGCATTGGCCCGCTGCCAAGCAGCTACGGCAAAATTGGAAATGGAGACTTGGTTCAGCCCTGCCGTTCGGGAACGCGCACGACCAGCCCGTCGAGCGCGTCGCGCACCTTGATCTGGCAGGACAGGCGCGAGTTGGGCCGGACGTCGTAGGCGAAGTCCAGCATGTCCTCCTCCATCGCATCCGGCTCGCCGACCTCACCCGTCCAGGCCTCGTCGACATAGACATGACAGGTCGCGCAGGCGCAGGCGCCGCCGCATTCGGCCTCGATGCCGGGCACCGCGTTGCGGATCGCGTTTTCCATGACGGTCGAGCCGTTCTCGGCCTCCACGTCGAATTGAGTACCGTCATTGGCGATGTAAGTCAGCTTGGCCATTTGTCACCTGAGGAGTCGCAGCCGAGATAATCACTCCGCCGGACAAGTCAACTGCGGCGCGAAAGCGCCACCGCATGACGTTTTTTCTGGATGTGCTCCCTGGAGGACTACCGGCTGATGGCGGCGATGAAGTCCCGCACTTCATCGATCAGCACGCCCAGCTTCCTCAGGATGCGACCATCCTCAGGCTGCTTTTCAATGGCTGCAGCGCATTCGGCGACGGCAAAGGCGCCGATGCCGCGGGCCGAGCCTTTCAGGCCGTGTGCAAGGAGCACCCGTTCCTTGGCATCGGCATCGACGATCTTGTCGCGCACCGAAAGCGCCTGCTGCACGAACAGCGCCAGCACCTCCTGTTCGAGCGCGCGATCATCCATCGTCTGCCGCGCAAGGTGGGCCATATCCACAGGTCGCGAACCTGCCGTCCCCGACACGTCCCCGCCGGGCATGGAAAACGCAATACCAATCTCGCCACGCATACGCACTGCTACTCCAAGAAAGGGCGGCCGGCGGCCCGAAAATAGGCGGATTCCCGTCGCCAACGGGTTAACGATTGCCGGGGAAAAATGTTGTCACGGAGGCAGCCAAATCACGCTCTCGTTAACCTTATATTTAAAGTTTTACGTATCGCCGGGAATGCATGTTTTCTTTACCCGTGTGTGTCATTACGATACGAACGTCCATTTTCAGCCTCCTGTCTGGGACCAGACAAGCCAGAATCAGGCCAAAATCATAAGTCCCGCGGCAGCTAGTACAGGGTAGCGAAGGCATGGCTAAGAAACCGACGACGACCAAATCTCTCGAGAGCGACGTGGCCGCGGAACTGGAAAAGGCGCTTGACCTTGACCTGAACGGCGACGAAGGCGGGCTCGACATGGCGGCGTCGATGGAAGATCTCGAGGCCCAGATTTCGGCGGCCGCGGATGAACTGGCGCGCGAAGGCCGCAGCCATAGAATCGAGCCGGCAAATGAGCCTCAGGCCGCGAAGGCGGCGCCCCAGCCGAAGCCGGCGGAACTGCGCCCGCTCGAATCGCGCGCCTCGCAACCGAACGGTTTTACGCCGGCTCCTGCCGGTTTCACGCCGGCCAATGACGATCGCCAAAAGGATTACCGGACGCTTCTGCATGGCCTCAACCGGCGCGCTTCGAGCACCGTTTACTGGGTGATCGCGTTCATTTCACTCGCCTGGATCGCGGGCGCCGGCGGCCTCGCCAACCTGCTGTTCGGGCCGAGCATCTGGCAGATCCGCACTCTCGACCAGTTCTTCGCCCGCCCCGAGCTGATCGGCCTGGCGGTCGCGGCGATCATCCCAGTCATCCTGTTCTGGGCCTTCGCCGCCATGATCCGGCGCGCGCAGGAAATGCGCATCGCCGCGCAATCCATGACCGAAGTGGCCTTCCGCCTCGCCGAGCCGGAAAACCTTGCCCAAGACCGCGTCATGATGATCGGTCAGGCCGTTCGCCGCGAGGTCGCCGCCATGGGTGAAGGCATCGAACGCACTTTGGCCCGCGCCGTCGAGCTCGAAACCCTCGTCCACAGCGAAGTCAACCAGATCGAGCGCTCCTATTCCGAGAACGAAGCGCGTATCCGCTCGCTGGTCGACGGGCTCGGCAGCGAGCGCGAAGCTGTCGTTAGCCATGCCGAGCGCGTGCGCGCTTCGATCCACGGCGCGCACGAGACGCTGCGCGACGAGATCGGTGCCGCCAGCGATATCATCCGCGATTCGATCCTCAATGCCTCGACCAAGCTGTCGATGACGATCAACAATTCGGGCGACACGCTGATCGATCGCATCAACGAGAGCTCGCTGTCGATCTTCGATTCGGTGGAAACCCGGCTCGACACGATCACTGACCGCCTGTCGACCTCGGGCGAGGCCTTCGCCAGCCTGCTCGACACCCGCATCGCCAAGCTGACCGACACCACGGACGGCCTTACCCGTTCGCTGACCGATCTTCTTGACGATCGCACCAACGGCATGGTTTCGCTGCTCGGCGGCGCCGCCCGCACGCTGAACTCCGAGTTCGAAGCAAGCCTCAGCGGCATCGAGCGGACGCTGGCCGAGCGCGGCCAGGCGCTGATCAGCGAGTTCCAGACCCGCGCCGAAGCACTCGACACCGGCACCCAGAAGCTCAATGCCGCGCTCGAAGCGCGTGCCCGCCAGATCAACGAAACTCTGGTCGAACGTGCGCGCGAGATCGCCAACACCTTCGCCGAGAGCAAGGACCAGCTGTCGTCGATGATCGATCAGGGCAAGACCCAGATCGGTGCCGACATGGCCGACATCATCTCGTCGACCTCTTCCATGCTCGAAGCCCGCGCCACGGATTTCGCCGGACGCATGGAGGCGGCCCGCCATGTCGTGTCGCGCGCCTTCGACTCCGACATCCAGCGCCTCGCCGATGCTCGCGCCGGCATCGACGAAGCCATCGAAGACCACAGCCGGAAGCTCTCCGACAGCAGCAACCGTATGGCCGCCGCCATGCAGGAGGACCTCGCGAAATTCGCCGAGAGTCGCGCCGGCATCGATGAGGCCGTGGCCAGTCAGGTCCAAAAACTGGCCGAGGGCCGCAGCCTTATCTCTCGCGCGCTGGAAGAGGACCTGCGTAAGGTCAACGAGTCCCACGCGGCCATCGACGCCTCGCTCGGCGCCCATCTCGAGCAGCTCCAAGAGAGTCGCAACCGCCTCTCCCAGGCGCTGAACGAAGACTCCGGCAAACTCGTGCAAGCCCGCACCATAATTGACGAAATGGTCGCTGGACATGTCGGCAAGCTGGCCGAGGGCCGCAACATTCTGGCGCGCGCGCTGGAGGCCGATCTCGGCAAACTGGCGGACAGCCGCGCCTCGATCGACGGCCTGGTCGCCGGCCAGGTCGAGAAGATCGCCGAGGGCCGCGCCGTGCTCGCCAAGGCGCTGGAGACCGACATCGCCGGGATAAGGGACCTGATCGAGACCCATTCGGCCAAGCTCGCGGAGGACAGGGGTGAACTCAGCCGCGCGCTGGAGGGAGACCTGAGCGGAATCCGAAGCCTGATCGACAGCCACGCCGGCAGGCTTGTCGAGGACCGCAGCCTGCTGTCCCAGACGCTCGAATCCGATCTCGCCAAGTTGGCCGAGAGCCGCGCCTCGATCGACGGCCTGGTCGCCGGCCAGGTCGAGAAGCTCGCCGAAGGCCGCGATATCTTGAAGCGCGCCCTGGAAGCCGACATCAACACCATCAGGGGTGCCATTGCGGGACACTCCGAGAAGGTGCAGGAGGAACGCGCTCAGCTGTCGCAGGCCCTGGAGGCCGACCTGCAGACCGTCGGCGGCGCAATCTCCGATCACCAGAACAGGCTCGTCCAGGACCGCGCCGTGCTGTCGAAGTCGCTCGAGGACGATCTGGCCAAGCTGGCCGAGAGCCGTTCCAGCATCGATGGCTTGGTGGCCGGCCAGGTCGAGAAGCTTGCCGAGGGCCGCGATATCCTCAAACGCGCGCTGGAAGCGGACCTCAACACCATCCAGAGCGCCATCGTCGATCATTCGCAGAAGATCGCCGACCATCGCGCCGAGCTGTCGCGCGTTCTGGATGCCGACATGGCCAATGCCAGCGGCCTCATGCAGACCCACGCCGACAGGCTGGTCCAGGACCGCTCGACCCTGTCCAAGGCCTTGGAGGACGATCTCGCCAAGCTGGCCGAAAGCCGGTCCTCGATCGATGGTCTGGTCGCTGGCCAGGTGGAGAAGCTGGCCGAAGGCCGCGATATCCTCAAGCGTGCGCTCGAAGCGGACCTCGCCAAGCTCGCCGAAAGCCGCGCCTCGATCGACGGCCTCGTTGCCGCCCAGGTGGACAAGCTCGCGGAAGGCCGCGATGTCCTCACGCGCGCCCTCGAGGCCGACCTGGCCAAGCTCGCCGAGAGCCGCGCCGGCATCGACGGGCTGGTCTCCGGCCAGGTGGAAAAGCTCGCCGAAGGTCGCGACATCCTCAAGCGAGCGCTTGAATCCGATCTGCAGAAGCTGGCGGAAAGCCGCTCGGAGATCGACGGCGTCATCGCCGGTCACATCGGCAAGCTGTCCGAAGGCCGCGACATGCTGGCCCGCGCGCTGGAAGATGACCTCGTCAAGCTCGCCGAAGCGCGCAAGGACGTCGACCGTTCGGTGTCCGGCCATATCGACCAGATCGCGGCCAAGAGCAGCGACATCTCGGCGGCGATCGCTGCCGATGTCGAGAAGATCGAGCAGGCCTTCAGCCGCCAGACCGGCGTCATCGAAGAACGCGCCGGCACCATGGAGCGTGCGCTTTCGGCCGGCGTCGACAATGTCCGCGGCGTCCTCGAAAAGACCGCAGTCTTCGTTGCCGGCGCGCTGCGCGACAAGGTGATGGAAATCACCAGCACGCTGCACGAGCAGGCGGGCGCTGCCTTCAGCGACGCCGATCGCAAGATCGCCGAACGCGCCGAACAGACTTCGGCTGCGCTGCTCGCCAGGGCCGAAGAGATTGCCAACGCCTTCGAGCAGGCCGACCGCCGCCTGCACGAGCGCGCGCAGGACACCTCGAGTATGCTGATGGCCCGCGCCGATGACGCGTCCAACGCGCTCATGGCCCGTGCCGAGGAAACCGCCGACAAGCTCGCCGCCCGCGCCGGCGAGATCGCCGGCACCTTCGACGCCGCCGACCAGAAACTGGTCGCCCGCGCGGTCGAAACGGCGCAGTCGCTCGCAGCCCGCGCCGGCGACATCCTGCGCAACTTCGAGGGCGCGGACGAGCGCCTCAGCATGCGCATCACCGAATCGGCCGAAGCGCTGGCCGCCCGCGCTTCGGATCTCGGCCGCATCTTCGACGCCGCCGACCAGCATCTGATCTCGCGCATTGCCGAAGGTTCGGAGGCGCTGTCGTCGCGGGCGTCTGAAATTGCCCGCATCTTCGACGACGCCGACAACCGTTTGGTGTCGCGCATCGCCAGCAGCACCTCGACCATCGGCGAACATGCCGACACCATTGTCGGCGCATTCGCCGCCACCGAGCAGCGCGTCGCCGACCGTGCCCGCCAGACCGGCCAGGAACTCGCCGTCCACGCCCGCGAGATCGAGCAGGCACTTGCCGGTGCCGACGAACGCCTGGCCTCGAGCGCCGCTACGGCGGCGGCCCGTGTCGAGGAGCAGGTGGCGAGCGTCGAGAACCGGCTCGCCTACGGCGCCGAAACGATGGGTCAGAAGCTCAACGAGCAGGTCTCCAGCGCCGAGGCGCAGCTCATCTCGCGCGCCAACGTCATTGCCGAAACCTTCACCGCGGTCGGCCAGCATATCGGCCAGAGCACCAACGAGGCGGCAAAGACCATCGGCGCCAACACCCGCGAGCTCAACACCATGCTTGCGGCGCGCTCCGCCGAAATGTCGAAGATTCTCGACGAGACGGCGCGTCCCCTGGTCGAGCGCTTCGCCCAGGGCGGCTCCGAGCTGCAAAAGAGCATGGAAGAGGTCACCGAACGGGCGACCGAGAAGCTGCGCAGCGAAAACGCGGCCCTCGTCAATGCGCTCGCCAACCGTACCGCGGAGACGCTCTCGGCGGTCGAGAGCGCTCGCTCGACGCTGGCCGACAGCGTTGCCGACCTTATCGGCCGCATGACCACCTCCAGCGCGCAGCTCAGTCAGCTGATCGACCAGGCGGCCGTCAATCTCGGCCAGGTCGAGGAGCGCCTGAGCGGCAGCACGCAGAGCTTCGCGGCGACCACCGAGAAGGCGGCCCAGACCTTTGCCAGCTCGGCGCGCCTCGTTGATTCCAACACGACGCGGCTCACCGATCTGTCGTCGGCGACGTTGCGCGAGGTCGCCTCGATCGCGACCAAGTTCGACGAGCACAGCCGCCTGCTGTCGAGCGCCTCGGACCTGCTGAGCTCCGCGCAGAGCAATCTCGAGCACACGCTGGAGCGGCAGTCGTCGCTGGAAGACCTCGCCGTCGGTCTGGTCAAGAAGTCGGAAGACCTCGAGAAAGTCATGCGCTCCTTCGAGACTCTTGTGGGCCAGACGATGCAGAATGCCGAGGGCCGGACGATGGAATCGGCGGAGAAGATTCGCACCGCCATCGCCGAGGTCGTCGATTCGGCGACGCGCCGCTTCGCCGACGCGACCGAGGAGATGCGGCGCACCGCAGGTTCCATCAAGAGCGAGCTGGACCTCACCCGCGCCGAGCTCAAGAAGGGCGTCATCGAGATGCCGGAGGAGGCCAAGGAATCGACCTCGGCCATCCGCCGCGCCGTCGCCGAGCAGATTAACGCGCTCAAGGAACTGTCGGATATCGTTGCGAAATCCGGCCGCAGCGGCAGCAGCGAGACCGGTGAGCCGCGCGCCCTGCGCCCCGCGCCGCAGTCGCCCGCCCGCCCCGCCGAGCAGCCGCTGCGCCGCCCGCCGGCGCCGCAGCAGCCTCAGCCGGAGCGCCCGGCGCCGCAGGCACCGCTCGGCGAGACGACGCTGCGCGGCACCCTCGATCTCGAGCGCCCGGCGGAAGCGCCGCGCCGCGATCCGAACGGCCGCACGCAGCAGGGCGGCTGGGTGCGCGATCTCCTGACCAACGCCTCGCGCGAGGAAGAGCTGAAGCCGGCGACGCCCGCGGAAGCACCGCGCGCGACCCCTGCCCAGCGTTCGCCGCTGCATGTCATGGAATCGCTCAATTCGCTGTCCGTCGACATCGCCCGCGCCATCGACCATGACGCCTCGATCGAGCTGTGGAACCGCTACCGCCGCGGCGAGCGCGACGTGTTCACGCGCCGGCTCTACACGCTGAAGGGCCAGCAGACCTTCGACGAGATCCGCCGCAAGTATCAGGCCGAGGCCGAGTTCCGCGCCGCCGTCGACCGCTACTGCGACGATTTCGAGAAGCTGCTCAAGGATGTGTCGCGCAACGACCGCGACAACATCATGGCGCAAACCTATCTCACGTCGGACACCGGCAAGGTCTACACGATGCTGGCCCACGCCAGCGGCCGCCTGCACTGAGCGGGGCACATATCAGACACTGAAGCGGGGCCATTGCTCCGCTTCTTCATTTTAGAATCCACTTCCAGTTTGACGCAGGTCCCATCTTCGAATTGGCGGGAAGGCCTTGAAGACAGCGATAATCTTCGACTGCGAATTTCTTTGCCTCCAAGGCTCGCAACGCAGATTTTGGTGCGCGGCTCATGATCCCGATCCGGTCATAGCCCAGGTCGGCGCAGTAAAGCTCGGACTTGAGGGGGAGTTTCCCCTATTAGGCACGCACCGCGCCTATGTGCAACCGATTGACCGATTCGGCCGGGGATACGCGCTTGATCCGTTTTTCACCCAGCTCACCGGCATCACTGAAGAAACCCTGGAGACCGAGGGAGTCGGATTGGCAGAAGCTCTTGCCGACATCGACCGGTTCTCCGACGGTGCGCGCTTTTGGTCCTGGGGCAAGGACGAGCTGAACATGGTCGCGATCAGTTGTTATGTCGCCGGCATTCCCGTTTCCATACCAGCCAACCGGTTCGACAATGCAGTCAAGCTGCTGCTAGCGGCAGGGATGCCGATCGAAGATTTGGCGAGGACACCCAGCAACAAGCTGGCGGACTATTATGGCGTCGACCACGCTCCGTTGCGGGCACACGACGCGCTCGACGATGCGCTATCGCTGACCTACACCCTGCAACATCTGTTGAAATCCGAAAAATTGCAGGCAGACGTCTTCGAGTGTTTGTAGCTTGCGCGGCACCGCACAGGCACGCGCATTCGTTCAGATCACCGAATCCGTCCAGCGGACGATGTCCCTCGCCGCTTGGCCGAACGCGTTGTCCAGGGCACCGACATAAGCGGCATTTCCGCCGCCCGAGACCGGTGCGCTGGCCGTGAAGTCCTTCGAGGCGCGCACCTCGCCATTGCGATCGTTGAGGATGCGCACGAACAGCTCGACATCGGCATGTTCGCCGCCATTGACCCGGACTTCGAAGGACCGCACCTCGACGATGATCTGGTAGTCGATCGCTAAACCCTCGCCCGGCTTGCCGACACCGGCAAAGCTGCCGGAGCGCTGAAAAGTCTCGGCGAGCCTTGCCTGCACGATCAGCGGCAGGCGGTCCGCCCATTGCGCGCCCTTGAGGAACTGGATCGACTGGTCGGACGGCCTGATCACGATGTTCTGGCTGTCCAGCGCCTTCAGCGCCGAGGGTTGGGCGATCAGGATCTGGCGGCGGCTGTGGCCCCGCATGTCGAGCGAAGGCGCGGAAAGCTCGAACGTGTCGAGCGGCGCCGGCCTGCCCCCCAGTACCGCGCAGCCTGCAAGCGTGAACACGAGCGTCGCGGCAGCAACGGACTTCAACCCTCTCACTGACTTCACGCGCGATCCCCACTGTCCCCGGATCTGACGATCAACTTACAGCTGCAATCCATGTTCTTGGCGTTCGCAGCAGCGGAAGTCAACGCCGTGCCCTGCCGTCAAACTGACGGACCTCCCCCTCGCCGCCCGTCAGTATGCGCTGCGGGTTTCGGCTGAGATCTGTCACCGCTTCCTCGATTCGGCTGATCGAGCGCCGGCTGGCCTGGACCAGCGCCTCGACATCCTGCAGCCCCTGGCCGGAGAAGCGCGACAGATTGTCGACGATGGTGCCCAGCCGAGAGTTCAGCGTATCGGCAACCTGCTTGAAGGATTTCAGCGTCGCCCGAGCATCGGCCATCACGCTATCGGCTTCACCGGACCCGAGAAGCTTGTCGACCTTCTCGAGAATTCCGTCGACGCGCACGGACGCGTCGTTGAGGCGCTGCGCAAGCTGGCGGGCATTCTTGATCGTATCGTTGATGTCGTCGGAGCGGTTGGCGATCTTGTCGGTGACCTTGGCGATGTCGGCGGCCGCCTTGTTGGCGCTGTCGCTTGCCTTCTGGATGTTGGCGAGCGCCGTACGGACATCCGCCGGATCTATCCCATCGAGAACGCCGTTGACCTTGGCGAGCGTCCCTTGCGTCTGCTTGGCGAAGTCGTTGACCGACCCCACCGCGGCATCGACGTTCTTCAGCACGCCGTCCAACTGCCCGCTGGTTTCCTTGAGGTTCGCGGTGACCGTGTCGACATTGGCGACGATGCTCTTGATCCGGTCCTTGTCGACCGAATTGAGCAGGCCCTCGGCCGCCTTCAGCGTGCTGTCGAGTCGGCCCGACACATTTTGCAATTGCTCCGAAAGCGAGCTCACGGCGGACAGGAATTTATCGATGCCGTCCGAATTCTTGGCCAGCGCGTTGGAGAAGGTCTCGACGTTCTTGACTGTCTGCGTCAGCGGTCCGCGAACATCCTTGGTGAAGCCTTCCAGCTCGGAAAGCACCTTGTCGGCACGGGTGAAGATGTTCTGCGCCGTCTGCAGCAGGTTCGTCACGGCCGACGGATTGGCGACGATCTCCGGAACCCTGCCTTCTTTCTCGGCCTGGTCGAGCAGCTTCACTTCCTTGGGATCGGCGCCTTTCAGCTCGATATTGGCCTGGCCGGTGAGGCCGGCGAGCCCGATATCGGCCTGCGTCGACTTGGTGATCGGCGTCATGCGGTCGATCTCGGTATCGGCGATGGCGACCGTCGGGTTGTCGACATCGATATAGACCCGTTTGACGTCGCCCACCTTGACGCCGTTGAACAGCACGAAGCTGCCGCGGCCAAGGCCCGAAGCCGAGCCCGGGATGCGCACGCGCAACAGCGTCGTCTCGCCACGCTCGCCGATCGCGGCCGTCCAGTAGACGAAGGCGAAGGCCGCGAGGATCGCGGCCAGCGTGAAAATGCCGACAATGACGTAGTTGGCTCTGGTTTCCATTACCTCACTTATGGCTATGCGCGAGCCGCAAGATCAAGTTGCCGGGCGCGTTTTCCGCGGAAATAGGATTTTACCCACGGCTCCTCGCTTTTCAGCATGTCGTCGATCGTGCCTTCGACCAGCACCCTCTTCTTACCGAGCACCGCCACGTGGTCGCAGGCGGTGAACAGCGTGTCGAGGTCGTGCGTGACCATGTAGACCGTCAAATCCATCGTATCGCGCAACTTGACGACCAATTCGTCGAATTCGGCCGCGCTGATCGGATCGAGGCCCGAGGTCGGCTCGTCGAGGAAGACGATGTCCGGATCGAGCGCCAGCGCGCGAGCCAACGCCGCGCGCTTGATCATGCCGCCCGACAGCTCGGAAGGGAATTTCTGCGCTGCGTCCGGCGGCAGCCCGACCAGCTCGACCTTGAGCATGGCGAGCTCGTCCATCAGCTTCTTCGGCAGGTCGAGATACTCGCGCATCGGCACCTGCACGTTTTCCAGCACCGTCAGCGCCGAAAACAGCGCGCCGTGCTGGAACAGGACGCCGAGCCGCATGTCGATGCGCAGGCGCTCGATCTCGCTTGCCTTGTCGACGTCGACGCCGAACAGCCTGATGGTTCCCGATTGCTTCGGCATAAGCCCGAGGATGGTGCGCAGCAACACCGACTTGCCGGCGCCCGAGGCGCCGACGAAGCCCAGGATCTCGCCGCGCTCGATATCGAGCGAAAGCTTGTCGAGGATCAGCTTGTCTTCGATGGCAACGGTGACGTCACGGACCGAAAGCACGATCTCGCTCTGGTCCGCGTTCTGCGCCGTCTTGACCCCGTTGCCGCTTGCAACCGCCATCTCAAAACCCGATCGATGCGTAAAACATGGCGAAAAGCCCGTCGAGGATGATGACGACGAAGATCGACTTCACCACCGACGCGGTCACGTGCTGGCCGAGCGATTCGGCGCTGCCGCCGACCTTCATGCCCTCGACCGAAGCGATGGTGCCGATGATCATGGCCATGAACGGCGCCTTGATCAGCCCGGCAAAAATGGTGCTGAGGTCGATGGCGACCCGCAGCCGATCGATGAATGCCGCCGGTGGAATGTCGGAATAGAGCCAGGCGGCGATGATGCCGCCGCCGAGCGCGGCGAAATTCGCGATGATCGTCAAGCACGGCAGCGCAATCACCAAGGCGACGAGCCGCGGAAACACCAGCACGCCGATCGGGTTCAACCCGATCACCTTCAGCGCGTCGACCTCCTCGCGCATCTTCATCGAGCCGATCTCGGCGGTGATGGCGCTGCCCGAGCGGCCGGCCAGCATGATCGCGGTCATCAGCACGCCAAGTTCGCGCAGGATCAGCACGCCGACGAGGTCGACGACGAAAATGTCGGCACCGAAATAGCTGAGCTGATAAGCGCCTTGCTGGGCGACGATGGCGCCGACGATGGCCGACATCAGCACCACCACGGGAATGGCGCCGACGCCCATGCGGTCGATCTGGTTGAAGATTGCTGCCGGATTGACGGCATGGCCGCGGCCGAGCTTCATCTGCGCGCCGCGGATGGTGGCGCCGAGGATGTTCATCGAGGCCAGAAAATCGTCGCGCATCTCGTAGACGCGGCGGCCGACCAGCTCCAGCGCGCGCAGGATGATGTTGGGCGGTCCGGCCGGCCCCGATTCGGGTTCGCGTCGCACCGCGTCGCCGACCGCGCCGAGCAGGATTGAGGCGATCTCGCTCTGCCCCTGCACATGGACTTCGACGCCTTTCTTCTCGAAAGCGCTCGCCAGCCGATCGATCAGCCAGGCGCCGGCCGTGTCCATCTTCTCGATCTGGGAAAGGTCGAGCATCAGCTTCTTGGCGCTGTTGCGGTTTTCGATCTTGCGCATCTCCGCATCGACCGATGCCACGGTCCGCGTCGTCCAGACACCCGAGAAAGCGCAGCCGATTACGTCGCCTTCCTCGCCGACGATAATGCGCGGCTGGTGATTGGCATCACCGGCGGGCGTGCGGCTTGCGTCGCGTTTGCGGATGGTCAACATGGCGTCCTGTTTAGCGTGACGGGACTGGCGTGTCGATTTGCCGGGAGACCGGGTCGCACAGCCGGAGAAGAAAAATATGGCGCGTGTCATTTCGGTCGAGGCGGAGCGATTCCCCATCGCGGGCACCTTCACCATATCGCGCGGATCGAAAACCGAGGCCGAAGTCATCACCGTGACGATCGCCGACAGCGGACATGTCGGGCGCGGCGAATGCGTGCCCTACAGGCGCTACGGCGAGACGATGGAAGGCGTGAGCGCCGCAATCGAGGCGATGCGCGGCCAGATCATCGACGGCATCGGCCGCACCGCCTTGCTCGCGGCCATGCCGGCCGGAGCGGCCCGCAATGCCATCGACTGCGCCTTGTGGGATCTCGAAGCCAAGCTGGGCGCCAGGCCGGTGGCGGACGCGATCGGGGTCGTTTCGCCTAAGGCGCTCGAAACCGCCTACACGCTGTCGCTCGCCGAACCTGAGGCGATGGCGGCGCAGGCCCGCGCCGCTGCCTCGCGGCCGCTGCTCAAGGTCAAGATCGGCGGCGACAACGACGCGGCAAGGATTCGCGCCGTGACGCAAGCCGCCCCGCAAAGCCGCATCATACTCGATGCCAACGAGGGCTGGACCGATAACAACATCGTCGAGAATCTCGCATTCGCAGCCGAGCACGGCATAGTGCTGATCGAGCAGCCGCTGCCGGCCGGCCGTGATGGCATCTTGCGCGAAATCGCGCATCCCGTGCCGATCTGCGCCGACGAAAGCGTGCACGAGGCGAAGAACCTCGAAGCGCTGGTCGGCCTTTATGACGTCGTCAACATCAAGCTCGACAAAACTGGTGGAATCACCGAAGCGCTGATCCTTCGCGACCGTGCCCGCGAGTTGGGTTTCGGCATCATGGTCGGCTGCATGGTCGGCACGTCGCTCGCCATGGCGCCGGCAGTGCTCTTGGCTCAAGGCGCCGATTTCGTCGACCTCGACGGGCCGCTGCTCTTGGCGCACGACCGCGAACCGGGTCTCGTCTACCAGGGCTCGCTGGTCTCACCGCCTCAGCCGGCGCTGTGGGGCTGACCGCGCGGCAAGCCCGATCAGCGCGAGGCCGATGATCGCGATCGGGATCATCGCCAGGAACCCGTCGACGCCAAGATGATCGTAGAGCGGGCCGGAGACCAGCGTGACCGCGGCCATGAAGAAGCCGTTGAAGAAATAGGCGATGCCTTGCGCGGCGCCCGTGCGCTCTTCGGAAACCGTTTCGCCGATCATCTTCTGCAGGCCGATCAGCACCATCGCCACCGAAACCGCATGCAGCGTCTGGACGCCGAAGAAGCCGACGACGCCGAGGCCCAGCGGCCAGACCAGCGGAAAGGCGACCCATCGCAGGATCGAGCCGATGCCGGCGATCACCATCACCCTGACGACGGAAACGGAGGCGAAAATGCGGTTGAAGAACAAGAACATGCAGACCTCGGCAACCACGCCCCAGGCCCACAGCAGGCCCACGACGGAATCGCTGATGCCGATCGACTTCCAGTAGATCGACACGAAGCCGTAAAGAAAGGCGTGGCTGGCGGTGATGATGCCGACACCCAGCGTGAAATAGAGGAAATAGGCGTTGAAGAGGCTTGGCGCCGAATGCTGAATGTCGGTCGCCGATAATGGCGACGCCTTGCGAGGCTTGCCCATCCGCGGCGCCCACAAACCCGCGACAAGCGCTGCGGCAAGGGCCACAAAGATGATCGCCGGAACAGTTTGCGGGCCGGTGGCCGCCAGGATGAAGCCGCCGACTATATTGGCGCAGAAATAGGAGATCGAACCCCATTTGCGCATGGCCGTGTAGTTGGAGCCGAAGCGGCGGACGCCCGACAGAGCCAGCGAATCGGCCATCGGCGAATGCGGCGTCCAAGGGATCGAAAGCAACAGCGAGATGGCCAGCACGCCCGCATAGGTGGCCGGCAGGAAATAGCCGGCCGAAATGATCATCGTCGCCGCGACCAGCGCGATATAGACATTGGCGCGGTCCTTCGCCCGGTCGGCAAACGCGGTGAGCATCGGCGTCGTCACGACGCGCAGGAACATCGGCGCGGCCAGGATGACTGCGATCTGTTCGGCGTGGAAGCCTTTCGCCTCCAGCCAGAGCGGAAAATAGGGCAGATGCGTCCCCTGCGACACGAACAATGTCGCGAAGATCAGGCTCATGCGCAGTTCGAAATGGGCTGGCTTGACGAGTTGCTCAGGCGAAAGCGGCGGCAGCGGCATGAATCGATCCAATTACGCTGCATTCCACGACCCGCAACGCGTTTCGATCCCTATCACGCGGCAAGGCGCGGCGGAACCGCCTGGACCAGTCGATCTGGCCAAAGCTGTTGAAAGACAAGGAACCTCGGAGCCGGAAAGGCGCTCAGGCAGCCTTGACCGCCCTGCCCTTGAGATCGATGAGATCGAGCACCGGCGCGTCCTTGCCGGCCGCAACTTCGGGCAGCACATGCGCCCAGGTTAGGATCTCCATGCGGCCGTCGAAATGCTCGACCACCGCGGTGCAGCTTTCCACCCAGTCCCCGGTGTTGATGTATTGCACGTCGCCATAGCTTTCGATCGCGGCGTGATGGATGTGGCCGCAGATCACGCCGTCGACATGCGAGCGCCGCGCTTCCTCGGAGAGCACCGTCTGGAACGATCCGATGAAGTTCACCGCCTTCTTCACCTTGACCTTCGCCCAGGAAGAGAACGACCAGTAAGGCAGGCCGAGCAGGTGGCGCAGTCTCGTCACGAGGCGATTGACCAGCATTGCCGTGTCATAGGCGTAGTCGCCGAGGTAAGCGAGCCAGCGCCGATTGTGCACCACAGTGTCGAACTGGTCGCCATGGATGACGAGAAGCCGCCTGCCGTCGGCGGTCTCATGAATGGCGCGGTCGGCAACGACGATGCCGCCGAAATGCACGCCCTGGAACTGGCGGGCGAATTCGTCGTGGTTGCCGGCGATGTAGGTGATCGAGGCGCCCTTGCGCGCCTTGCGCAGCAACTTCTGCACCACGTCGTTATGGCTCTGCGGCCAATGCCAGCTGCGCCGCAGGCGCCAGCCGTCGACGATGTCGCCGACCAGGTAGATGGTATCGGCGTCATGGTGGCGCAGGAAATCGATCAGGAAATCGGCCTTGGCCGCTTTCGAGCCGAGATGCACGTCGGAAATGAACATGGTGCGAAAAGTGCGGGGCTCTGGACCGGACATCGCGATTTCCACCTTTCTTTGGCGTGCTATGCCTCGATTCATGCAACAACCGTATGACGGTTGCGGTTGGTCCAGCCCAGGCGCTAGCTTGCCGCCCTCGAAAAAGGAGAAATCACCATGGATCTCGGCATTCGCGGCAAGAAGGCCATCGTCTGCGCCTCGAGCAAGGGACTGGGGCGCGGCTGCGCGATTGCGCTGGCCGAAGCCGGCGTCGACCTTGTCGTCAACGGCCGCAACGCCGAGCTGTTGGCGAAGACGGCGCAGGAAATCCGCGAAAAATTCGGCGTCGAGGTGATCGAGATCGCGGGCGACGTCTCGAAGCCGGAAGTGCAGAAGGCATTGCTTGCCGCCTGCCCCGCCCCCGACATCCTGGTCAACAACAATGGCGGCCCGCCGCTTCGCGATTTCCGCGAACTCGACCGCGCGAAAATCCTCGAAGGCGTGACGCAGAACATGGTGACGCCGATCGAGCTGATTCAGGCGGTCATCGACGGTATGGCCAAGCGCGGCTTCGGCCGCATCGTCAACATCACATCGCTGTCGGTCTATGTGCCGATCCCGGGCCTCGACCTGTCGTCGGGCGCCCGCGCCGGCCTGACCTCGTTCCTTGCCGGCGTGGCCCGCACGGTGATCGACCGAAACGTCACCATCAACAGCCTGTTGCCCGGCAAGCTCGACACCGACCGGTTGCGTGGCTCGCACGAAGCCGGCACGCCGGAAGACCCCGCAGCGGCCGCCGCGCGCAAGGCCCGCATCAGCGCCGACGTACCGGCAAAGCGCCTCGGCACGCCGGAAGAGTTCGGCCAGATCTGCGCCTTCCTGTGCTCGGTTCATGCCGGCTATCTCACTGGACAGAACATCCCGGTCGACGGCGGCCTCTACGTCAGTGCGTTCTGACGAGCTTCGTCGATCCGCCGCAAGTTTCCGAGCCAACAGGCTGAAATGGATTGACTATCTTCGCCTCGGCATCGTGAATGCCAGGGCCGACATTTGGCGTCGCGAAGAATCGCCGCTGCATGCTAAAAGGCTCGAAAGCAAGAAGCGCAGGAGGGCCGCGAATGGACGGCGAGAGCAAGAAAACGGCCCGATCGGACCTCGATGAGGCCGCGCTCTTCTTCCACAAGCACCCCACCCCGGGAAAGCTCGAGATCCAGGCGACCAAGCCGCTGGGCAACCAGCGCGACCTCGCGCTTGCCTATTCGCCGGGCGTTGCCGCTCCTTGTCTCGAGATCCGGGACGATCCCGCGGCCGCCGCCGACTACACGGCGCGCGCCAACCTCGTCGGCGTTGTCTCCAACGGCTCGGCGGTGCTTGGGCTGGGCAATATCGGCCCGCTCGCCTCCAAGCCGGTGATGGAAGGCAAGGCGGTGCTGTTCAAGAAATTCGCCGGCATCGACGTCTTCGACATCGAGATCGATGCTCCCGAGATCGAGCGCATGGTCGAGACGGTGGCCGCGCTCGAGCCGACCTTCGGCGGCATCAATCTCGAGGACATCAAGGCGCCTGAATGCTTCGAGGTCGAGGAGCGGCTGAAGGCCCGCATGGGCATTCCGGTTTTCCATGACGACCAGCATGGCACGGCAATCATCGTCGCCGCCGCGGTGCTCAACGGGCTGGAATTCGCCGGCAAATCGATCTCCGACATCAAGATCGTCACGTCCGGCGCGGGCGCTGCGGCGCTCGCCTGCCTCAACCTTTTGGTCTCGCTCGGGGCCAAGGTCGAAAACATCTGGGTCACCGATCGTTTCGGCGTCGCCTACAAAGACCGAGTCGAGGAGATGGACCGCTGGAAAGACCCTTATGTGAAGGACACCCAGGCGCGCACGCTGACCGATGTCATCCCCGGCGCCGACGTCTTTCTCGGCCTCTCCGCCGCCGGCGTGCTGAAGCCAGAACTCCTGCAGCACATGGCGCCGAAGCCGCTGATCCTGGCGCTCGCCAATCCGACGCCGGAGATCATGCCTGAGGTGGCGCGCGCGGCACGGCCCGACGCCATGATCTGCACCGGGCGCTCCGATTTTCCCAATCAAGTCAATAACGTGCTCTGCTTTCCTTACATCTTCCGCGGCGCGCTGGATTGCGGGGCGAGCGCCATCAACGAGGAGATGAAGATGGCCGCGGTCAGAGCGATCGCGGCGCTGGCCCGCGAGGAGCCATCGGACGTCGCCGCCCGCGCCTATTCCGGCGAGACGCCGGTCTTCGGCCCGGACTTCCTGATCCCCTCGCCCTTCGATCCGCGTCTCATCCTGCGCATCGCGCCGGCGGTGGCGAAAGCCGCCTGCGACACCGGTGTGGCGACGCGGCCGATCTCCGATTTCGCGGCCTATGTCGACAAGCTCAACCGCTTCGTCTTCCGCTCTGGCCTGGTGATGAAACCGGTGTTCTCCTCGGCCAAGGCCGCCAGCGCCAAGCGCGTCATCTACGCCGACGGCGAGGACGAGCGCGTGCTGCGGGCGGCACAGGTGGTCCTGGAGGAAGGCATCGCCGAGCCGATCCTGATCGGCCGTCCGCATGTCGTGGAAGTCAGGCTGAAGCGCTACGGCCTGCGCATCCGGCCGGGCGTCGATTTCGGGTTGATCAACCCGGAGGACGATCCGCGCTACCGGCACTATGTCGATCTCCTGATCGAGCTCGCCGGGCGCCGGGGTATAACGACGGAAGCCGCCCGCACCATGGTGCGCACCAACAACACGGTGATCGCCGCGCTTGCGTTGAAGCGCGGCGATGCGGATGCGATGATTTGCGGGCTTGAAGGCCGCTTCGAGCGACATCTGCGCAATGTCACGCTGATCATCGGGCCGCGTCCCGGCATCAAGGACCGCGATCTCTCGACGCTGTCGATGCTGATCTCGCAGCGCGGCATCATCTTCCTCACCGACACCCATGTCTCCGTCGATCCGACGGCGGAGGAGATCGCCGAGATGACGGTGCTGGCGGCGGAAGAAATCCAGCGCTTCGGCATCGAGCCGAAGGCAGCATTGCTGTCGCATTCGGATTTCGGCTCGCGCGATTCGCCCGGCGCGCTCAAGATGCGCGAGGCCGCTGCCATCCTCGCTCGCATCGCGCCGGAGCTGCAGTGCGATGGCGAGATGCATGCCGACTCGGCTCTTTCCGAGCATCTGCGCCAGCGCGTCTACCCGCATTCGCGGCTGAAAGGGGAAGCCAATCTGCTGGTGTTCCCGAACCTCGATTCGGCCAACATCACGCTGACGGCGCTGCGTGCCATGATGGACGCGCTGCATGTCGGGCCGATCCTGCTCGGCACCGACAAGCCCGCGCACATCCTGACGCCTTCGGTGACCTCGCGCGGCGTGGTCAACATGACGGCACTGGCGGTCGTCGAGGCGGCGCACAAGGCGCAGGCGCTCGCCCCGATCTGAGTTGAGGGTGAGCTCTGGGTTGATGCGAGCTCGCGCCAGCGGAATTGTGTTTGGGTAGTAAGCTAAGGAACAGTTAACCACGAACGCGGTAGCCTTCCACCGGCAATCGGGATTCCAGGCGAATGAAGGGGTTGAAGCTGACGCACCTTGCTGCGCTGCTTGCAGCGTTGGCGGCGTCGGCTGTCGCTGTGACCGAGCCGCACGCCGCTCCTCGCACCTGCCGCCAGCTCGAAGCGGAGCTTGCAGCCACGCGCGGCGGTGGCGGCGGTCCGGGACTGATCCGCAAATATGACGACGCGATCGCCCGCCAGCGCGAGCAGCTGGCCAAAGCGCGCAGCCGCGCCGGTGATGCCAATTGCGGCTTCACGCTGTTTTCGCGCAATGCCGGCCAATGCGCGGCGATCAATGCCTCGATAGAGCGTATGAACGCCAATCTCGACATCTTGCAGGCCAAGCGCGAGCGGCTGGCCGGCGGCGGCACGCGGCGCGACCGCAGCCGCATTCTTGCGGCGCTCGACGCCAATGGCTGCCGCGATAATGAAGTCGAGCCGCATCGCGCCCCGATCCAGGAGGCCGCCCGCAACAATGGTGGCGGCAATCTGTTCGAGCAGCTCTTCGGCCGTGGCGACGAGGAGATCGATACGCTCCACACGCCTGAAGCGCTTCCGCCAGACGATCCCAGCGCGCGCAACATCCGCCGGGTGATCAACCAACCCGACGGCATGGACCAGCCGAGAATGAACGGCGAGTTCCGCACCGTCTGCGTGCGCACCTGCGACGGCTATTTCTTCCCGATGTCGAACGCCGCCTCTGTTGGCGATTTCGAGCGCGATCAGAAGAATTGCGAATCGAGCTGCCCCGGCACCGAGATGCAGGTCTTCTACACGCGCGGCATGGACGATGACGCCGGCAACATGACGTCCTCGGCGACCGGCCGTCCTTACAGCGAGCTGCCGACGGCCTATCTCTACAAGCAGGCCAACTACTCGCGGCCGCCGCAATGCGGCTGCAACGCCCAGGCCGAAAACTTCTCGATCATAGGCGGCAATCCGCCCAATCCGGAACAGCCGCAGCCGGACAGCGGGGCGACGACCCTCGTGCCGGCGCCGGCGGCCAAGCTCGATGCTGGCGCCGATCCCGAAACGCTCGCCAACGCTGCAGGCGGGCTCGACCGCGCGGCTATCAAGCAGCTGACCGCCAAGGTGCCGGCGTCACCGGTTTCGGCCCTGCCGCCGGAACAGCGCAAGGTCAGGGTCGTCGGGCCAGCGTTCCTTCCCGACCCATCAGCGGCAATAGATCTGCAAGCTCCGGCCCGGAAGACCGCCCGGTAAGGGCGAGCCGCAGCGGCATGAACAGCGGCTTGCCCTTGCGGCCCGTCGCTTCCTTGATCTTGCCGGTCCAATCCTTCCAGACCGTGCCGTTCCAAGGCTCCTCCGGCAACAGGTCGAACGCCTGATGGAGGAAATCACGGTCCTCGCCGGAAAATTCCGCCGGCTCCTGCGGCCCGTCACTCAGGATTCGCCACCAGGCGACAGCGTCGGACAAACGGTCGATATTGCCGCGCACCGCAAGCCAGAAGGGCTCGGCCCTGTCGCCGGAAATGCCAAGCACAATCAGCCGGTCGCGCGCCTCCTCGAACGGCATTTGGTGCATCAGCGTGCGATTGAGCACGAAAAGCTCGTCGGGATCGAACTTGGCGGCAGACTTGGATGTCGCGGCCGGGTCGAAATGGCTGGCGAGCTCGTTGAGATCGTGCGCTGCCGTGACATTTTCCGATGTGCCAACGAGCACGGCAAGCGAGGCGACCGCCATCGGCTCGATGCCGTCCTCACGCAGGCTTTCGATCGACAGCGCGCCGGTGCGCTTCGACAGCCCCTCACCCGACACGGTGGTCAAGAGATTATGATGCCCGAACACCGGCGGCTCGGCGCCCAGCGCCTGGAACAAGGCTATCTGCACGCCGGTGTTGGTGACGTGGTCGTCGCCGCGTATGACATGGGTGACGCCCATCTCGATGTCGTCGACCACCGAAGGCAGTGTGTAGAGATAAGTGCCGTCCTCACGCACCAGGACCGGGTCCGACAGTGAGGCGAGATCGACGGTCTCCTCGCCGCGCACAAGGTCGTTCCAGTGCACCTCGGTCCGTTCCGGCTGCAGCGGGTCGCCGGTGAAGTTCGGCAGAAGAAAGCGCCAGTGCGGCCGGCGCCCGTCGGATTCGTATTCGGCCACCTGCTCCGGCGTCAGCGTCAATGCCTCGCGGCCATAGACCGGCGGCAGGCCGCGCGTGCGGCGCACCTTGCGGCGCAGGTCGAGCTCCTCCGGCGTTTCGTAGCAGGCATAAAGCACGCGCGCCGCCTTCAGCCGCTCCACCGCGGCGTCATAGACTTCAAAGCGACGCGACTGATATTCGGTAACGTCGGGAAAAATGCCGAGCCAATGCAGGTCATAGAGAATTGCATCGGCGAATTCCTGCGTCGAACGGGCAACGTCTGTATCGTCGAAGCGCTGGATGTAGCGGCCCCTGTTGTTCATGGCGAAAAGCCAGTTGAACAGCGCGGTGCGGGCATTGCCGATGTGAATGCGGCCGGTCGGCGACGGAGCGAAACGAACGGTAACTGTCATGAGCGGGGCGTAGCGAATGCTTCCAGGCTTGACAAGACACGCCCCCGCGCAGGGCAACAGATAGTCCAAGCCAGCTAAAATGAAAAGCCGCCCGTCGGGCCCGGCCCCGGGCAACCCGACGAACCGTCACCGTCAAATAAAGGCTTTTCGATGCGCCTTTCTGTCCCCGTTATCCACATATGTGAGACCCAACATATTGGGGTCACAAAACCTACAAAAACGAATCCTTGACGGGTCAGAACGAGTCGCTTTTTATAGGCCATGCGCTCCTGTTGCGGGCGTGACCGGAGAGTTCAGAGGCCGGTCTTTTTTCCCGGATTTTGTGCGTTTTGCCCACATTTCCGCCCGTTCACGAGGCCGGCGGAAGCGTTGGGAATGATGGGGCTTGGGTGGGCGAAAGGGAGAATTGTCGGGCTGGAAAAAATGATCTGTTAACACTATATTTAGTGTTTGCAGGCAGGCTCGACACCTAGATAGTGTGAACCTCCCTCTTCCGAGGGAATCGACAAAAGTTTCAGTTTTGAGAGACCCGTGGGTCGGCCTGCAGCCTGGGTGAGCGCCTGGAAGGGCGTTTGCTTGTCTGCACGGTGTTGCCCGCGACGAGGAGAATGCCGGCGTCGCCTGCGATGCCGGCAAACGGCGGACCGTGCTTTTCGCCTGGCGGGGCAGCAATCCCTGGGGAAAAGCGCTATATGTAGACAAAAGGGACCGGACCAATGCGCATCGAGCGTCGCTTCACCAAGCCAGACCAAGCAGGTCAAGAAGGGGTAGCTTACGCGGAGATCGAATTCCGCAAGGCTCTGTCGGAGATCAAGAATCCCGACGGCTCGGTGGTGTTCCGCCTCGACAACATCGATGTGCCGGCGCAGTTCAGCCAGGTCGCGGCCGACATCCTGGCCCAAAAATATTTCCGCAAGGCCGGCGTCCCGGCGCGCCTGAAGAAGGTCGAGGAGAACGACGTCCCCTCCTTCCTGTGGCGTTCGGTTGCCGACGAGGCCGAACTCGCCAAGCTCCCCGAGGCCGAGCGCTATGGTTCGGAAACCGATGCTCGCCAGGTCTTCGACCGGCTGTCCGGCACCTGGACCTATTGGGGCTGGAAGGGCGGCTACTTCAAGTCCGAAGAAGATGCCCGCGCTTTCCGCGACGAGCTTGCCTATATGCTGGCCACTCAGCGCGTGGCGCCGAACTCGCCGCAATGGTTCAACACCGGCCTGCACTGGGCCTATGGCATCGACGGGCCGAGCCAGGGTCACTTCTATGTCGACCCCTTCACCGGCAGGCTGACCAAGTCGAAGTCGGCTTACGAGCATCCGCAGCCGCATGCCTGCTTCATCCAGAGCGTTCAGGACGACCTCGTCAACGAGGGCGGCATCATGGACCTGTGGGTGCGTGAGGCGCGCCTGTTCAAATACGGCTCCGGCACCGGCTCGAACTTCTCGATGCTGCGCGGCGAAGGCGAGAAGCTGTCCGGCGGCGGCCGCTCGTCCGGCCTGATGAGCTTCCTCAAGATCGGCGATCGCGCGGCGGGCGCCATCAAGTCGGGCGGCACGACGCGCCGCGCCGCCAAGATGGTCATCGTCGACGCCGACCATCCCGACATCGAGGACTTCATCGACTGGAAGGTCAATGAGGAGCAGAAGGTCGCCTCGCTGGTGACCGGCTCGAAGATCGTCAAGAAGCACCTCGAAGCGATCATGAAGGCCTGCGTCAATTGCGAAGGCAATGGCGACGACTGCTTCGACCCGGCCCTCAACACCGCGCTGAAGCGCGAGATCAAGGCGGCCAAGAAGGACGCCGTGCCGGAGAACTACATCTATCGCGTCATCCAGTTCGCCCGCCAGGGCTACACCTCGATGTCGTTCAAGACCTACGACACCGACTGGGACTCTGACGCCTATCTCACCGTTTCCGGCCAGAACTCCAACAACTCGGTGTCGCTGAGGGACAATTTCCTGCGCGCCGTCGAGGCCGACGGCGACTGGCAGCTCACCGCCCGCAAGGACGGCAAGGTGCTGAAGACGCTTAAGGCGCGGGATCTCTGGGAAAAGATCGGTTATGCCGCGTGGGCGTCCGCCGATCCCGGCCTGCATTTCAACACGACCATGAACGACTGGCACACCTGCGCCTCCGCCGGTGCGATCCGGGCCTCCAACCCGTGCTCGGAATACATGTTCCTCGACGACACGGCCTGCAACCTCGCCTCGATCAACCTCCTGCCCTACCGCAAGGAAGACGGCACGATCGACATCGCCGCTTACGAGCACACCGTTCGGCTGTGGACCGTCGTGCTCGAGATCTCGGTGATGATGGCGCAGTTCCCGTCGAAGGAGATCGCCAAGCTCTCCTACGACTACCGCACGCTCGGCCTCGGCTACGCCAACATCGGCGGCCTGTTGATGACGTCCGGCATTCCCTACGACTCCGACGAGGGCCGCGCGATCTGCGCCGCGCTCACGGCCATCATGACCGGCATCGCCTATGCGACCTCGGCCGAAATGGCTTCCGAGCTCGGCGCCTTCCCGGACTATGACCGCAACGCCCAGAACATGCTGCGCGTCATGCGCAACCACCGCCGCGCCGCCTATGGCGACAAGGACGGCTACGAGAAGCTCGCCGTCAATCCGGTGCCGCTGGTCGCCTCCGACCTGAAGCAGCAGGCGCTGGCCGAGCATGCCCGCGCCGCCTGGGATCGCGCCATCGAGCTCGGCGAGGAGCATGGCTATCGCAACGCGCAGGCGACCGTGATCGCGCCGACCGGCACGATCGGCCTGGTCATGGACTGCGACACCACCGGCATCGAGCCCGACTTCGCGCTGGTGAAGTTCAAGAAGCTCGCCGGCGGCGGCTACTTCAAGATCATCAACCGCGCGGTGCCGGAAGCGCTGCGCACGCTCGGCTATTCCGAAAGCCAGATTGCCGAGATCGAGGCCTATGCCGTCGGCCATGGCAACCTCAACCAGGCGCCCGGCATCAACCCGTCTTCGCTGAAGGCCAAGGGCTTCACCGATGATAAGATCGCGGCGCTGAATGCGGCGCTGAAGTCGGCCTTCGACATCAAGTTCGTGTTCAACCAGTGGACGCTCGGCGCCGATTGGGTGAAAGAGACGCTCGGCTTCACCGACGAGCAGCTTTCCGACTTTTCCTTCGAGATGCTGCCGGCGCTGGGCTTCTCCAAGAAGGACATCGACGCGGCCAACATCCATGTCTGCGGTGCAATGACGCTCGAAGGGGCGCCGTTCCTCAAGGCCGAGCACCTGCCGGTGTTCGACTGCGCCAGCCCCTGCGGCAAGATCGGCAAGCGCTCGCTGTCGATCCAGAGCCACATCCTGATGATGGCCGCGGCGCAGCCCTTCATCTCGGGCGCCATCTCCAAGACCATCAACATGCCGAACGAGGCGACGGTCGAGGACGCCAAGAACGCCTACATGCTGTCCTGGAAGCTGGCGCTGAAGGCCAACGCGCTCTATCGCGACGGCTCGAAGCTGTCGCAGCCGCTCAATGCCTCGCTGCTCGCCGACGGCGAGGAGGACGAGGACGAGGCGGTCGAGCAGCTGATTGCGGCGCCCGCCGCGCAGCGCGCCGTGCAGGTGACGGAAAAGATCGTCGAGCGCGTCATCGAGCGTCTCTACCGCGACCGCGAGAAGCTGCCGAACCGCCGCAAGGGCTACACGCAGAAGGCGGTCGTCGGCGGCCACAAGGTGTATCTCAGGACCGGCGAGTTCGACGACGGCCGCCTCGGCGAGATCTTCATCGACATGCACAAGGAAGGTGCTGCCTTCCGCGCCATGATGAACAACTTCGCCATCGCCATCTCGCTCGGCCTGCAATATGGCGTGCCGCTCGACGAATATGTCGAGGCCTTCACCTTCACCAAGTTCGAGCCGGCCGGCATGGTGCAGGGCAACGACGCGATCAAGAACGCGACGTCGATCCTCGACTACGTGTTCCGCGAGCTTGCCGTCTCCTATCTCGGCCGCCACGACCTCGCGCATGTCGATCAGTCGGACTTCGACAAGACGGCGCTCGGCCGCGGCATCACCGAAGGCAAGGCGACGCCGTTCTCCAAGGGCCTCTATCGCGGTGCCTCGCCGGTGAAGCTGGTGTCGGCTGCCGGTTCAGACCCCAAGGGTTTTGGCGGCTCAGCCCCGACGACGGCCCCTGCCCGCGCAGCGCCCACCGCCTTCGCCGGCTCCAACGTGCTGGCGTTGAAGCCTGCAAGCGACGAGGCCCTTGCCTACAAGCGCGACTATGAGGAGCGCGCCAGGGAACTGGCCGAGGAGATGGTGGAAGAGGAAGCCGAGGCCGCCGGCGGCGCCGAGGCGTTCTTCACCGACGCCGCCGCCAACGAGGCCGCCGAGGCCAAGAAGCTAGCCGCCACCCGTCGCCAGCAGTCGCTGCTCCAGGGCTACACCGGCAACGAATGCTCGGAGTGCCACAACTTCACCATGGTGCGGAACGGCACCTGCGAGAAGTGCGACACGTGCGGTGCGACGAGCGGGTGCAGCTGAGGCCCGATGCCGCCAAGGCTGACAGTCGGCGAAGTTATTCGCAAGCTGGTGGCCGATGGCTGATCTGGTTGCAACCAAAGGCAGCCATCGCCAATATAGATCAAAGCCGGCCGCGTCACCGTGGCCGGCCGCACTGGCCTAATTGTCCAAGAGCTTCCATGATCGACCACATCACCATCGAAGTGTGCGACCTCGAACAGAGCAAGCTCTTCTACGAAAAGGCTTTTGCGCCCTTGGGCTACAGCCTCTCCTTCGGCAAGGAGGGCGTGTTCTGGGCCTTCGATGTCGGCAATGGCTGCCTGTTCGAGATCCAGAGCACCGGCGAGAAGCCGCCGCTCACCCATCTGCATGTCGCGTTCCGAGTGAAGAGCAAGGCGGAGGTCGATGCGTTCTATAGGGCGGCGCTGGAGGCAGGTGCCGCAGACAATGGCGCGCCCGGGCCGCGTCCGGACTACGCGGCGAACTACTACGCCTGCTTCGTGCTTGATCCCGACGGTTACAACATCGAGGCGATGATCAACGAGGCGTGACGGGCGATGCCCTTCGGCTTCGTCATTCTAGGGCGGAGCAAGGAGCGAAGCGACGCAGCGCAGACCCTAGAATCCATGCCGTTACATCAAGGCGCTGCGGCGTTTCAGAATTCTGCACGCTGCGCCCTACGGCAATGGTCACGGCATGGGTCCTCGGGTCAAGCCCGAGGACGACGAAAGCCCGATGGACGGCCTCTCCTCCGCTCTTGTGGGGAGAAGGGAGCGCCGCCCGTCAATCCTTGAACGTGATCCCGTATTTCGCCGCCTGTTCCTTCGGCATGTCGGCCAGCGCTTGGCGCACCGTGTAGCCGCCATAGACGTCGCCGCCGTTGCGGATCATCCAGTCCTCGACATCGGCCTCGGCAACCGTCATGCGGTCGCCCATCTTGTACTGGTTGCCGTTGACGGGCTTGTCGGCCAGCAATCCGACGAAGCGGCCGTCGCTGAAAGCCACAAGCTGCATCCAGATATGCTCGGTGGCGCCGTTCTGGGTCAGCGGGAACTTGACCGTATAGGTGCCAGGCGTGCGGGCGGCCATCAACTCATGGAAGCGGGGTAGCGTCGAGTGGCCCTTGGCCTTAGCGCCCTGCATCGCCTCGTCGGTGGTTGAATAGGCGACCACATTGGCGTTGGGCGTATTGCTGCGCAGGTGCGAATTGAAAAATCCGTAGCCGACGGCGGCCACCACAGCGGCAGTGACAATCAGTTTGCGCATAGACCCCTCCAAGACGCGATCACGAACACGTTACCGGAAGGCCGTTGCCGCGCCGCTAAGGGAGACGGTGAGTCGATGGTTAGAGAAATCCTGAAATTGCCGTCGATCGCCGCCCCGCGCCGGGTGAAGCATACGGCCTCAATTCGCGTCGGCCACCACCTCGCCGCCGCCCAGCCACCTGCGCCACTGCCGCTCGTCGCCGTGGAAGACATTGAGGTCGATGCGGCCGCTCACGCCATGCGAGAGGCCAGAGCCCGAATATTGCCAGAACAGCCAGTTGCGGCCCGGATAGACCTTTGACGGATGGGCGGCCACCGCGCGCAGCCAGAACGGATAGTCGAGGAATGCGCCGCGCAGATTGTCACGATAAAAATCCGGCGACGTGTAGATGATGGGCCGCTGGCCGTAATGGCGCTCCAGCTTGTCCATGAACACCTGCATCTTCTCCAGCACCTTCTGGCGCGAAGGCCGGCGCTTGCAGGAGGACTCGCCGTTCCACTCGACATCGATGACCGGCGGCAGCGCGCCTTGGACCCGCGGCACGTTGCGGATGAACCAGTCGGCCTGTTCGCCGGCGGTACGGCACCAGTAGAAGAAATGATAGGCGCCGCGCTTCAGCCCGGCGGCATCGGCGCCGCGCCAGTTTTTCATGAACATCGGATCGAGATGGTCGCCGCCGTCGGTCGCCTTGATGTAGGCGAAGTTGGCGCCCTGGGCGCGCAGCTTTTGCCAGTTGATATTGCCCTGCCAGCGCGACACGTCGACGCCATGGACGGCAAGGTGCCTGGGCGAGGCGCGGCCGAAATTGATCGGCTTGGCATCGCGAAAGGCATAGCGGGTAACAGGGCCAGCAAGCATCGCGGGCGCTGCGCGGGACAGCCGCTTCGGCGGCGAGACGAGTGCTGCGGCCTCGACCGGAGGCTCGACCGTATCCGGCAGGTCCGGCGCCGGGAATGCCACCGTCTCTTCCTCGGCCAAGCCAAAGGGACGCGAATTCTCATCCCCTGGACGCGCGTTGTCCTCGTCAACACGAGCATTCTGGTCGCCAGGGAGCGACGCCGGCGGCCTGATGCGCGCCGCGCCCGCCATGGAAACGGTCTCCACCGTCATCGCAGCGTCGGCGGTCTTCACTGCCTTCGTCACCGGCGCGCTTGGCCGCACGACCGAACTGGTCGTCTCGTTCGACGGCATCTGCAAGGCATCGACGCCCGAGGTAGACGAGCAGCCGGCAAGGCAAAGCCCTGCAAGCACGAAACTGACGACGCCAAAAATCCGCATCTTGACCTGTACGCAAAACAAAACAGACCGAGGGCCGGAACAGCGCCGCCGGAAGCCCCATTCCTAATGAGAAATTACCAACAAAGTTTGAATCAAAATTTACCTTTGGTTCAGCGGGGCGATTCGCCAGGCGAGCCGACAATGAAAGCTCCGTCTTTGTTTGCACGCAATTTCCGAACGGCACACCGCTTCTCGGTTTTCCTCGAATTGCTTAGCGCCTGAACACGCCGATCATCGGCCCGAGATTCCAGAAATCGTCGTTGCGGCCAATGGCCGGCGCATAGAGGCTGGAGATCGAGCCGTCGAGGAAGAGCGCGTTGGGACAGCCGAGTTCGTCGCGGAACAGGCGCGCGAATTCGTGGAAAGTCACCACGTCGTTCGAGATGGCGAAGACGACGACGCCGTCGCCACGCACGCCGACGCCGTCGCGGATTTTTCGCGAAGGGCTGTCGGCCTGGAATTTCGGATGCAGCTTTCCGTCGATGACCAGCATCGGCCCGGACTGGGTGGCATAGTCCACCTTCGGGGAACGCTTCAAATAATCCTTCGTCGCGCGAACGCCGGCCTTGCCGTCGCTAAGATAGAAGACGCCGTTGGGCTGCATCGAGAAATTGCCGGAGCCGGCCCCGGTCTTCGCCGACGCGATCTGCTGCCCGCGCTCGACATAGAGACCGACAGGCGCGAGATTGGGATGGTACATGCCGGCATTGATGCCGAAGAGCATGGTGCGTCCGGCCGCCTGCTGCGCGCTTCGAAGATTGTGCAGCGACTGGTAGAGCTTGCCGTCGGGATCCTTCCAGAACAGCTCGATCGAGTAATGCTTCGGGTCCGTCTCGCAGACGAGATAGGTCGCGGTCTCGAAGGTGTGATTGCGGCACGGCGGCAGCGCTGCGACCCATTGGCTCAGCCCCAGGCCCGCACCGACTACTGCTGGCACCGCCGATTTCACCAGCGCTGCCAGCAACGGCAGCGATTGCAGCAGCGTTGCAATGTCCATAGGCGCACCCGAAGCAAGGTTCAGGTGCCGGTATAGCGGATTCGGTGAAAGCCTCTAGCTCAGCCAGCCGACGGCGACGCCGATCAGCAGCACGACGCCGAGCAGGCCGCGATAGATGACGAAGGGCCAGGCGGAAAAGCGCTCGAGCACGCGCATCAGTCCCCATATGGCGAAGAAGGCGGAAATCGAGGCGACGACGAGGCCGACCGCCAGGACCGACCAGCCATAAGCGCCGAGGTGAATCTTGTGCAGTTCCCAAAGCTCCTTCAGGCCTGCCAACGCGATGGCCGGCAGGCCGAGCAGGAAGGAAAGCCGCGCCGCCTCCGGGCGGGCATAGCCAAGACCCAGCGCCGCCGTCAGCGTCGATCCCGAGCGCGACACGCCGGGAATGAGCGCGCCGACCTGGGCCACGCCGACGAGCAAGGCGTCGAGCACGGACACCTTGTCCAGGGTCAGCCTGTGGCGGGCATAGATTTCCGACAGCGCAAGCAGCACGGCCATGGCGATGCAGGCCCAGCCGATCACGGCCAGCCCGCGCAACGGCGAGTTGCAGGCATTGAGCACGCTGGATAGCGCGAGGCCGGCGATGACGATCGGAACGGTGGCAAGCTCGATGCCGATCGCCAGGCGGAAATAGCGGTTGGCATAGTCGCGGCGCGCGAGCGCCGCCAGCGACCCCACCGCGACTTCCCTGACGTCGCTCCAGAAATAGCTGATCACCGCGGCAAGGGCCGCGAGTTGCATAGCCGCAGAAAAGGCCGAGCCCGGGTCCTGCCAGCCAAGCACGGCGGGCACGACGCGCATATGCGCCGTCGAAGAGATCGGCAGCAGTTCGGTGATGCCTTGCACGATGCCGAGAAACGCCACCTTGGCGTAGCCCAGGCTGACAAAGCCGGTGTCCAATCCCTGCGTGCAGACGTCCGTCATCCCTGTCCTTTCCCCGGCGAAAAATGAATTGTTATGCGCAAAGCCCCTCAAGGGCAGGCTTAGCCTCATGGTACGGCGAAGCCAATTCACGGATTTGTAAGGTGCCGCTTATCCTGCTTGACAACAGGCGCTTCCATATTATCATGCGCTAATCTTACACTGTAAGGCAGATCGGAGGAGGACTAGCATGTCGACTGCCGCCCTCTCGGAACTGCAGCCGGTCGTCCCGCCGGTGTCGCACCATCCGGAAATCGGGATCGAGGAGGTCTCGCGTGATTTGAGCCGCGCCATCGAGCGCGCAGAGGTCAATGCCTGGCTCGATCTCTACGATGCCGCGCCCACGGAATTCGCCGCGCGGCACGGCTTGTCGCTCGCCCGCGACGGCGACCTCGTCTGGACCACCTGCACGACGATCCCTTTCATCCATTTCAACTGCGTGAAGAACATCGGCGTCGACGGCCCGGCCACGGAAGATCAGCTCGATTCGCTGCTGGCGCATTACCGCGCTGCCGGCATCTTGCGGCCGTGGTTCTGCACAAGCCCGCACACCGAGCCTTCCCGGCTGCGCTGCTGGCTGGAAGCGCGCGGGCTCCAGCATCAGAGCGGCTGGGAACGAATTTTTCGCGTCGCAACGCCGCTGCCTGCCGAGCCGCTGTTCCCGGCAGACGATCTGTCGGTCGAAGAGGTTACGTCCAAGACCGCTCCCGAATGGGCCTCCTTCATCGATGCGAAGTACAGGCTGCCCACCTCGCCCTGGCTCATCGCGCTGGTCGGCCGCGAGGGTTGGCGTCACTACATGCTGAAACGCGATGGCGCCGTGGCTGCCGTGCGTTCAATGTTCATCTCGGATGGCGCCGCCTGGAGCGGGATCGACGCCCCGGTGCCTGGCATCATGGCGCCGAGCTTCGACCTCGACGCCATGCTTGGCGAAAGGCTGGTCCGCGACGGCATAGCCGCCGGCGCAAGACTGTTCGTCGCCGACATCGAGGCGCCGCGCCCCGAACGCGACGGTCCGGCCTACCGCAACTACGCCCGGCTCGGCTTCAAAATTGCCTATCTCCGCAGTCATTACAGCTATTTGCCGGCGCATTCGAGCTGATCGGAAAGAGCGTCAGTTCGGCGCGACGCGCTTTAGCGGTACAGCCATTGCTTCAGGCAGCTTCTGGCCACGATATGCGCCGGCGGCAGCACCGGCTGGTCGAAGCGGGAATCGTCGGCAGCCCTGTCGCGAGCCTTTTCCAAGAGCAGGCGAAGCTCGGCCGGGCGCACGCGGTCTCGCTCCATCACGAGTTGGATCATCGGGTCGTTCAAAAGCTCGTCCAGGGGGTTGCTGCTCTCGCTCATCCGTCGCCTCCTCGATGCCTTCCCGCGTGGCGCTTTAGATAGGCAGCCAATGATGGCCCGCCAATGACGCTTTGCCGGCTATCTCGTGAATCGAAGATGAAATTTTTGTGCAGGCATTCTTCCTTCTCCCATTGTTGTGGGAGAACGGAAAACTCTATGCCGGCGGTGCCCCCTCATATTGCGGCAGGCCGTCATCCAGCCGCACCCAAGGCTGCTTCGAAGCGGTCCAGAAATGCATGTCGGGCTTGAACGCGGACGGATCGTCGAGCGAGCCGGATGTGACGCCGAGAATGCCCCTGGAGTCACGTCGCGAAAAGATCGTCGTGCCGCAAGCCGGGCAGAAGCCACGCTTGAGGTCCGGCGAGGAATTGACCGTCGCCACCGGCCCCTCGATCGTGACATCATCGATGCGAAACAGGAGCCGCGCATTGAAGGCGGCGCCGATCGCCTTCTGGCACAGCCGGCAATGGCAGACGCGCTCGTTGATTGGTTCGGCCTCGGCGCGATAGCGCACTGCGCCGCACAGGCATCCGCCCTGGTATTTCGCCATTTCCAAGTACCCGATTGACAGGAAGGCCGGCACGGTAGCGGCGAACATCGCAGCGTCAATTAAAAAGCATTGATAGGACGCGATCGCTCACGGTGATGCAGGGGCCGACACGGCAACCGATAGGAAATGGCGTCAGTGGCGGCGCGCCTGGACGAGATAGGCGTCGATCTCGGTTTCGCCGAGCCATTTGGCGGCTTCCAGCCGGTGCAGCCCCTCGATCAGGACATGGCGCTTGCCGTCGTGGCGCACCTGGATCGGGGTCTTCATGCCGTTCTCGAGGATATCCTCGGCAAGATGGCGCACCGTCTCCGGATGCAGCGTCTTGCGCCTCGCCATCGGCACATAGATGTCGTCGACCTTGACCCTTTGCACGCGCAGCATCTTGGCTCCCGGCGTTCAAACATCGCCTGAAGATCAAATAAGCCGTTTGCCGGATAAGGCCAAGCGCCTGCTGGCCCGATCGTTTCCATTTGACGCTTGGCCGTCCTACGGTCTCAATGGCGACCTCTTGGTTTCGGTTTTTCCATGACGCAACGGCCCGCCGACTTTCCCGATTTCGGACTGACGCCCGAGCAGCGCCGGGAGGCGGTGCGCGGGCATTATTACGAGTGGCCCGGCATGGATGGCTCGAGCGGCGAGATCTGGTGCTACAGCGACCGCTTTTCCTATCGTCCGGGCGAGACGGTGACGCTTTTCGTCAGCTCGACGGCCCCGCAATTCAGGATTGTCATCGTCCGCGACGGCGGCGATGAAACCAAGGTCTTCGATGGGTCGGGACTGTCGGCGCGCTGGCAGGAAACGCCCGAGCAATGTTCGGTCGACGGCTGCGGCTGGGAAGCCTCGTTCGAATTCCGCATCGGCGATGACTGGCCGTCGGGAGCTTACCGTGTCA
The DNA here is from genome assembly GCF_029625765.1 of Mesorhizobium sp. WSM4983. Lineage (NCBI taxonomy): Bacteria > Pseudomonadati > Pseudomonadota > Alphaproteobacteria > Hyphomicrobiales > Phyllobacteriaceae > Mesorhizobium > Mesorhizobium sp. WSM4983. Next base: position 334,609 of record NZ_JARTVM010000001.1, read on the forward strand.
GGCTTTCGGCTGAAGGGCCGGACGGCACGCCGATCGAGAGCCACCACCTCTTCATCGTCGCGCCCCTGCCCGGCCGCAAGCCTGGTCGCCTGCTGCAGATCGCCGCGACCGGCACCTGGCTCGCCTATAACACCTGGGGCGGCTCCAACCACTATCAGGGCATCACCGGCCCGAACCGCGACCGATATGCCACGATGGTCTCCACGCAACGCCCTTGGTGCCGCGGCTTCGTCGTGCTGCCCAAGGATGCACCGCGCGTGCCGCTGGAAGTCGCGATGCCGCCGAAGACCGTGCCGCGTTATCCGCATATGGAATGGGCCTTTGCCACGGGACATTCGAAGAAATACGCGTCTTCCGGCTGGGCAAGCTACGACAGCCATTTCTTCCGCTTTGCCGAACGCGCCGGATATCAGGTCGACCTCGCCAGCCAGCACGAGCTGCACTTCTCGCCGGAAATCCTCGACGGCTATGATTGCGTCGTCTTCGTCGGCCACGACGAATACTGGACCTGGGAGATGCGCGACGCGGTGGACGCTTATGTCGAGCGCGGCGGCCACGCGGCGCGCTTCGCCGGCAATTTCATGTGGCAGACCAGGCTGGAGGACGAGGGCCGACGCCAGGTTTGCTACAAATACCGGGCGCGGGCCGAAGACCCGGCCTATCGCGGCGGCGACATCACCCGCGCCACCAATTCCTGGGAAGCGCCGGAGATCGGCCGTCCGGGCAGCGCTACCTTCGGCCTCAACGCGACGCGTGGCGTCTATGCCGGCTGGGGCGGCTGCGCGCCGCGCGGTGTGCGCGGCTTCCCGGTCTACCGCCCCGAGCACTGGGCCTTCGCCGGCACCGGCATCTATTATGGCGACCTGCTTGGCGCCGATAGCCATGTCTATGGCTATGAGGTCGACGGGCTCGATTTCGAAATACGCGGCGGCCTGCCGTACCCGACTGAAGAGAGCGGCGCGCCGGACGGCTTGCAGGTGCTGGCCGTCGGCCTGGCGAGTCAGGTCGAGGAAAGCGCCGACATTCCGATCGAAGACCAGTTCCTCACCGACGAGGACGGCCGCTTCACCGCCGAGACTTTGTTCGGCGAGGCCAGCGACGCCAATCTCGATAAGGTCAAGCGCGGCAACGGCATGATCGTCAATTTCCCGCGCGGCAAGGGCGAAGTCTTCCACGCCGGAAGCTGCGAATGGGTCGCCGGCCTGCTAAGGCAGGACGCGATGGTCGAACGCGTCACCAAGAATGTTCTCGACCGCTATCTCGGAAAGTCCTGACATGCCGACACCGGAAGTGCAGCCCTCGCCTGAAGCCGAAGCGCGGCCGCCGTCGCATTTGTTCTATCTCTCCAGCCTGCGCCGGCCACTCGTCGACCGCGCCGAGGGCATCTATTTCTGGACCAAGGACGGCCGCCGCTTCATCGACGGTTCAAGCGGACCGATGGTCGCCAATATCGGCCATTCCAACCGCAACGTGCTCGACGCCATGAAGCGGCAGATGGACAAGACCACCTTCGCCTATCGGCTTCATTTCGAGAACGAACCGGCGGAAGAACTGGCGCGGGCACTGGCTCACAAGCTGCCCGAAGGCATGGACCGCATCTTCTTCGTCTCGGGCGGCTCGGAAGCGACCGAATCCTGCATCAAACTCGCCCGGCAATGGGCGGTCGCCACCGGGCAGCCGAAGCGCTGGAAGGTGATCACCCGCTTCCCGTCCTATCACGGTGGCACGCTGGGTTCGCTCGCCATCACCGGCGACGACGCGCTTGCCGAGACTTTTACGCCGTTGATGCGGGTGATGCCGACGGTGCCGGCGCCGGCCGCCTGGCGCGATCGCGACAACCTCTCGATGGAGCAGCGCGGCATCCGTTATGCCGACATGCTCGAAGACAAGATACAGGCCGAGGGCCCGGAAAGCGTGCTCGCCTTCATCATGGAACCCGTCGGCGGCGCGGCAACGGCAGCCCTTGTCGCGCCCGACAGCTACTATGCGCGCATCCGCGAGATATGCGACCGCTACGGCATCCTGCTCATCCATGACGAGGTGATGAGCGGTGCCGGCCGCACCGGTAAATTTTTGGGCGGCGACCATTGGAACTGCAAGCCGGACATCGTCGCGCTGTCAAAAGGGCTGGGCTCCGGCTATGCGCCGCTCGGCGCGCTGGCGGCTCCCATGCGACTGGTCGAGCCGCTGCTCGCCTCCGGCGGCTTCCAGCACGGCCACACCTATGCTGGCAATCCGCTTGCCTGTGCGGCCGGCCTTGCGGTGCTGAGCGAAATGGACCGGCTCGATCTCATCGCCAACGCCGCCACCATGGGGGATGTGCTGATCGCAGAGTTGAAGGCGTTGCAGAAGCGTTTCCCTTTCATCGCCGACGTGCGCGGCAAGGGCTTGCTGCTCGGCGCCGAGATGGTCGCCGATCCGGAGGCGCTGACGCCGATCGCGCCGGCGAAAAAGGCAACGCAGCGCCTGCTCGACCACGCCTATGCGCGCGGCCTGATCATCTATGGCCGCAAGGTCAAGGGCGGCGTCGACGGCGACAATTTCATGGTGGCGCCGCCGATGATCATCACGCGCGAGCAGATCGGCGAGATGATCGCCATCATCGGCGACTCGCTCGAGGCGCTGGCGGAGGAACTCGATCTGCCGGTTGCAGGCTGAGGGTGAAATGGCGCTGTGAGACGTCCTGAGATGTTCGCGATCCTTCGCTCCCCCCTCTGGCCGGCCGGCCATCTCCCCCACGAGGGGGGAGATCCGATGTCGCTGTCGCTTTCGCCAATCGCCGACGTTGCCGGAACCGCGCCGTCGGTGCACCTGCTGATCTCCCCCGTTGCGGGGGAGATGTCCGGCGGGACAGAGGGGGGTGCCCGGGCGCCATACTTGTCGTGAGCACAATTATCCTCCGCCCCAGCCAAATCGAGGATGCCGAAACCATCCATGCCGCCTTGCTGCGCCTCGGTACCCACATCGGCGCGCATCAAGAGATCACCTCGACACCGGATGACCTCCGCCGCTACGGCTTCGGCGCAAAGCCCGCCTTTTCGACCTTGATCGCCGAGGTCGACGGCGAGTTTGCCGGGCTCTGCCTGCACTTTCCGATCTTTTCGACCTGGATGGGCCGGCCCGGGGTCTTTGTGCAGGACCTCTATGTCGAGGACCGCTTTCGCGGCCGCCGCATCGGTGAGAAGCTGTTGCGGCGCGTGGCCAAGGAGTGTCGCGCTGCAGGCGGCGTCTATCTCAGGCTCTCCGTCGACACCGATAACGAAACCGCGAAGACCTTCTATGAAAAGCTCGGCATCGGCTGGTCGAGCTACGAGCAGGTGCACAAGATTGTCGGCGAGGCCTTTTTTGCCTTTGCCGACGCGCCGGAGGACGAACGATGAAAGCCTTCTATGCCGAGGAACAGAAGCGCCATGACCCGAAGGCCTTCCTTTCCAGCGGCGCGCCGCAACCCAATCCGGAAAAGCCGGAACGGGTCGAGAGATTGCTAGCCGGCGCAAGATCGGCCGGTGTGACGATCGAACGGCCCAACGACCATGGCCTTGGGCCGATCGCCGCCGTGCATACGCCCGAATATCTCGACTTTCTCGAGCACATCTTCGCGCGCTGGCAACGCATCGATGGCGCCTCGGCGGAGGTCATCCCGAACATCCATCCAATCGGCCGCGGCGGCTCCTATCCGGCCTCGGCGGTCGGCCAGGCTGGCTATCATATGGCCGACACAGCCTGCCCGATCTCGGCAGAGACCTGGAACAGTGCGCTCTGGAGCGCCTGGAGCGCAGTGGAAGCCGCCGAAGCCGTGATGGCCGGCGCGACGGCGGCTTACGCGCTCTGCCGCCCGCCTGGCCATCACGCCTTTGCCGACGTGGCGGGCGGCTTCTGCTTCATCAACAATTCGGCGGTCGCCGCGCAGGTGCTGAGAAAGGACGCGGGACGCGTCGCCATACTCGATGTCGACCTGCATCACGGCAACGGCACGCAGGGAATCTTTTACGCCCGGCCGGATGTTCTGACCGTCTCGCTGCATGCCGATCCGGTGCGCTTCTATCCCTTCTTCTGGGGCCATGCCGACGAGCGCGGCGAAGGGGCGGGCCTCGGCTACAACCTCAACCTGCCGCTGCCGCGCAAATCCGGCGACGCGGCATTTCTGGAAGGGCTGAAAACAGCCTTCCGGCGCATCCGCGCCTTCGCGCCGGAAGCGCTGGTTGTCGCGCTCGGGCTCGACGCATTCGAAGGCGATCCATTCGGAGGCCTTTCGGTGACGACGCCCGGCTTCGCGCGCGTCGGCGAGGCGATCGCCGGCCTTGGCCTGCCGACGGTCATCGTCCAGGAGGGCGGCTACCTCTGCGATGCGCTCGGCGACAACCTCACCGCTTTCCTGACCGGCTTTGGCGGGAAGAAAGGATAGTTCAGGCGCGCTGCTGCCTCAGCATTGCAATGACGCGATGTACGCTTTCCAGCGTCTCGTCGATATCTGCGGCTGTGTTGTAATGCGCGATGCCGATGCGCACGACGCCCTGCTCCGGCGGAATGCCGAGTTGGTGGACGATCTCCCATGCATAGTTGTGGCCGGACCACAGGAAGATGTTCTCGGCATTCATCTGTCGCACGATCGTTTCCGGCGCGATGCCCTCTACCGTGAAGGAAATTGTCGGCACGCGATCGCCGAAACATTCCGGGTCGGTGATGCCGCGGATGGTCAATCCCTCGATGTTCGACAGGCCCTCGATCAACTGCCGGGCGAGCGTATTCTCGTAAGCGATCGACACTTCGAAGGCTCTCGCTATCCGCTGCCGCCGCGAACCGCCCTCGCCGGCTGCGGCGCCGAGATCGGCGAAGTAGTCGACCGCTGCGGTCAACCCAGCCATCAGCTCGATCTGCGGCGTGCCGAGCTCGAACCTTTCCGGCAGGTGGTTGGACGAGCAGCGGCATTTGTAGGGCTTCAGCGCATCGATGACGTCGCGGCGGCCCCACAATATACCCATATGCGGCCCGAAGAATTTATAGGCCGAGCAGACCAGGAAATCGCAGCCCAGCGCCTGAACGTCGATCAGCCCGTGCGGCGCGAATTGCACCGCGTCGACATAGACCAGCGCCCCGGCCTGCTTGGCGAGTGCCGTCAGCTCGCTCACGCGGTTGATCGAGCCGGTGAGGTTCGAGGCATAGTTCAGCGCCACAAGCCGCGTCCTTTCCGAAAGCAGCGCCTTCAGCCGCGCTTCCTCGACCTGCCAGCTCTTGTCGTCGAAGGGCAGGAAACGCACGACAAGGCCGAGATCCTCTGCAAGCTGCAGCCAGGGCGAGACATTGCCCTCGTGGTCCATGCGCGTGAGGATGATCTCGTCGCCCGGCTTCATCGTCCGGCCGAGTGTGCGCGACATGTGGTAGGTCAGCGTCGTCATATTGGCGCCGATGATGATTTCCTCGACGCTTGCCGCACCGAGAAAATCGGCCATCGCCGCATGCGCATCATCGACCACCTGCTGCGCCGCGACCGTCGTTTCGAAGAAGCCGCCGAGGTTGGCGTTTGTCGTTAGCAGGCAGCGCGAGACCGCATCCGCCACCGCCTGCGGCACCTGGGTTCCGGCGGGATTGTCGAGATAGATGCGACGGCGGCCCTTGTCGGTCAGCGAAAGTGCTGGAAACCGTCCGCGCACGAGCTCTATCGGAAAATCTGCCATCGCCTCCATCCCTTCGTCCTTCTCAATGATTTCCAGTCACGGGCAAGGGTTGCCGACGCGCTGGTGGATGGCATCGACCGCCTTCTGCATCTCCTCCGTCCAGCGGACCTCGACCGAAGACAGCGCCATGTCGAGCTGCGCGACGCTGGTGGCGCCGACGATATTCGCGGTCACAAAAGGCCGGCTCGTCACATAGGCGTTGGCGAAGAGCGCCGGCTCCATGCCGAAAGAGCGCGCCAGCTCGCTGTATTGGAGCAGCACTTCCGCCGCATTCGGCGTCTCGTAGCGCTGGCCGCGATTGAAGAGCTGCGTGCGAGAGCCTTGCGGCCGCGCGCCGTGATCATATTTGCCGGTGAGGTAGCCCTGCGCCAGCGGAGAATAAGGTAGAAACGCGATCTCTTCGCGTTGGCAGACTTCGGCCAGGTTCACCTCGAAGGTGCGGTTGACGAGATTGTAGGCGTTCTGCAGCGAGGCGACTCGCGGGCCGACGCCCTTGTCGGACTCGGCCAGGAAACGCATGACGCCCCACGAGCTTTCGTTCGACAGGCCTAAATGGCGGATTTTTCCCGCCTTCACCAGTTCCTCGAAGACAGCTAGCGTCTCGGCGATCGGCGTCTCGTCCGCCGGCGCTCCGACAGCATCGGCCCGCCGCGCTACCGCCCCGACTCGCGTCGGGTTCGAACCCCAGGGAATGTCCCGGTCCGGCCAATGAATCTGGTAGAGATCGATGTAATCGGTGCGGAGCTTGGCGAGCGACTTCTCGACCGCATCGAAAATGTCGGCGCGCACAAGCTTCGATGGCCGGCCGCCGCGAAACCAGGCGTTGGCCGTGCGGCCGACCACTTTCGAGGCGATGATGACCTTGTCGCGGTTGCCCCTGGTCTTCATCCAACTGCCGATGATCCTCTCGGTCCACCCTTGCGTCTCGGCTTTGGGCGGGATCGGGTAAAGCTCGGCGGTGTCGATGAAATTCACGCCGCGCGAGAAGGCCAGATCCATCTGGGCATGGCCTTCGGCCTCTGTGTTCTGCTGGCCCCAGGTCATCGAACCGAGGCAGATTTGCGAAACAAGGAGGTCTGTCCGACCGAGGCGGCGTTTTTGCATGAAATGTCTCCGGCGGGAGGTGGCGCGCGGCTGCGCGGGGAGGAATTCAAGCATAAGGCATAGGCCGGATTTTCTCCAAGCCGGTCCTGGCGACTTTTGCGTGAATTCGGAAACCGGTTAGCGTCGTGCCGCGGCCAGCGCGCGCCGCTTGGCCTCGTCGATCAGCATGTTGGCCACTTGCATGCGGATCATGGCGCGCTGACGCAGATGCGGGGCGACACGGTCCGGATGGTTGGCGAAGGCGAAGTTGCGTCGAATGCGGCCGAAATCGGTATCCTTCGCAGGGCGATCGAGGCCGAGCTCGCCGGCAATCGATTCAGGGTCGATCGGCGCCAGCTCTTCCTCAGGGCGATGCTCTTCCTCAGCGAGAGCCAGCTTGGCCTGGTCGAGAAGCGCGGCGAACTCGGCGGCAAGGTCGGCGCCCGCTTCGCGGTACTCGGCGGCGACGCTTTCGCCGGCGACCTTGATGCGGCCGGAGTGAAGCTCGTCCGCCACCGACAGATAGTCGAATGGAATAGAGGGCCGGGCGCCCCCGTCTTCGCCCTTCTCGGAAGCGATGATGAGGTCGTCGAGCAACGAAGCGAAATCCAGCTTGTTCCCGGTGCCGATCTCAGCCTCCTCCTGTCGCAACGGCATTCATTGTTGCCGTCGACCATAGATCGCTGTCGTTAAAAATGAATACCGACGACATTAACAATTGCGGGTGTTGAAGCTGCAGGTCGGCCGGAAACAAAAATGCCGGCTGCATTCGATATAGACCGGCAGGGTCGCCAGAGTGGCGAGGAAAAAGCCCGGCCGGTCCCAGCACCGTGGCGTACGGTCGAGTTTCCGCAAAAGTTTCAGAAGAGAAGCGATTTTGGCGGAAAAAGATTCACCGGGCATGGCAGCCATGCACTTGCTGCACTGCACAATTGTAACAAATCACCTATATTCTCGGCGTGTGGAGGACAAACAAGGGGCTGGAATATGGGGTTCTTCACCGAAATGTTCGCGCGGCCGCGGCCGCAGGAACAGCAGCGTTACCGATCGGCGCTCGCGCTGCTGAACGCGATGAGCAACGCCGACCGCGCCGATATCGGCATCAAGCCGGCCGACTTTCCACGTATCGCCCGCGAGATGTCGATACGCTGATTCAAAGATGAAAAAGAGGGTTCTCGGCGGCGCCGGTAAACCTCTCCGTCTTCAGCGTCCTAGGAAAATCGACTTGCCCAGCGGCACGCCATTGTGCCGCAGGATGTCGTATGCCGTGGTGATGTGGAAGTAGAAGTTCGGCATGGCTGCGTTGAGCAGATATTGCAGTCCGGCCATCGAGACCTCGCGTCCGGCAAGCCTCAATTCGATCGTCCGCTCCTCCGACCCGTCCAGATCGGCGGCCGAGAATGTCGCCAGATGATCGAGCGTCTTGGCGATTCGGGCGTGCAGCTCTTCGAAACTGGACTCGTTGTCCTCGTATTTCGGCACTTCGCGGCCGGCGAGCCGCGACGGCGCGCCCTTGGCATGATCGGTGGCGATCTGCACCTGCCGGGTCAGCGCGAACATGTCGGGCGCCAGCCTCGCGGTCAGAAACACCTGCGGGTCGATCTTGCGGTCGGCGGCGTTCTGTTCGGCCAGTGACAGCACGCTGGCCAGCGCCTTCAGCCGGGCCGAAAAGACGGCCACGGAAATATCGTACATGGATATGGTCACGTGAGTTATCTCCCCAGGCGGCGTCAGCGCCGCGGGCCGTGAGCTAGCGCTTCCCGGCTCGATTCTTCAAGCAGCCCGTGCGCCCCCGTCACCGCCTCGCCGCAATCGCGGTGGTAGTATTTTCGTTATCGAGCGGAGATTCCCGATGAGACCTGCCCTTATCGCAGCGACTGCCTTGTTCTCCCTTGCGGCCATCGGCCGGTCGGCGCTTGCAGCCGAAGCTCCTTATATCGACGACCGGTCCAGTGCCGAGGCCGTTGTCCGCTCGCTCTACAGCGCGATCAACCGGCATGAATTCGCTCGCGCCTGGGGTTATTTCGGCGACACCAAGCCGGCAAAAGATTTCGACGCCTTCGTTAAAGGCTACGACAGCACCGACACGGTCGAGGTCAAGACCGGCGCGGTATCGGACGAAGGTGCTGCCGGCAGCATCTACTACAGCGTCCCTGTCGCCATCCAGGCCACCGACAAGAAGGGCGAAGCCAAGATCTTTGCCGGCTGCTACACGCTTCGCCAGGTCAACGCGCAGATCCAGGAACCGCCGTTCCAGCCGATCTTTATCGACAAGGGCGCCCTGAAACCGTCGACTTCGGATTTCCAGGATGCCGTGCCGACAAGCTGCGGCGACGGCCCGCCGCCGCCCAAGAAGGACGAGGCGCTGGAACAGGCCAGGAAGGCGTTCCTCGCCGCCTATGGCGAGCAGTGCGACAAGGAGAACCCGGAAGGCAAGCCGGCCGGCGAGCCGGACGCCTACTCGATCCATTACAAGGACAAGGACGCCGGAGCCGACGAGCCGGAGCGCGAGACGCGGCTCTTCCGCTTCTTCTGCTCGATGGCCGCCTACAATGAAAGCGCGGTCTATTACATCTATGACGACGTGTCCGGCGTCCGGCAGTTGCAGTTCGCCGCGCCGGAACTCGACATCCGTTACGAGAACAACAACAGCGAAGGCAAGGTCGAGGGCATCCACATCATCGGCTTCCTGACCGACGACCAGCTGGTCAATTCCGAATATGACGACAAGACCCAGACGATCACCTCGATGAACAAATGGCGCGGCGTCGGCGACGCTTCATCGACCGGCACCTATCTGTTCCGCCACGGCAATTTCTCGTTGGTGCAGTATGATGTCGATGCATCTTACGACGGCGAGATCAATCCCGAGACCGTCCTGGACTACAACACGCCGCCTTGATCAGGGCGCTTTCGTCAGCATCCAGTTCAGTGTGCCGCGCCAATCGACCATGCGGATCGGCGTCCCATGCGTGCCGGTCTCGAACCGCACGAAGCGGGCCGGATAGGTCTTCGATTTGGCGAGAATCGAGCGGAAGAAGGCTTCCTGCTTCTCAACCTGGAAAACCACGTCACGGCTGCCCTGGCCGAAGAACACCGGCACGCGGCGCTTGAACGCCGGGCTGGTCAAGAAGCTTTCGTCCCAGAGCGAGCCGAGCAGCAGGAGCCCACTGACGCGGGCGCCAATATCCTTGCGGTCGGCCAGCTTCCAGCAGAGAATGCCGCCCATCGAGCCGCAGGCGACGAAGATTTTCGCGCCGGGCGATGTCTCTGCATAGTGGTCGATCAAAGCCGCGACTTGGGCGGCGCCCTTGTCGCCGAAATCGGGAAAGTCCGGCGAAAGATAAAGACCGCCATTTTCGGCCATCAGATTCTTCAGGCGGTTGAAATTGCCGCCAAAGGTGAAGTCGTCGACGCCCTGCTTGCGGCTGCCGCCCTGCCCGTGCAGGTAAAGGACGATGATGGCGGCACCTTGCGTCTTGCCGACTGCGACATGCCGGACATCGCCGACATCGGTCTTCAGCATCAAGTCCTGCTGCATCTTGCGCACGCCGGGGTCGATATATTGGGCATGCACACGCCTTTCAGGCACCTCGTCGCGCTGATTGATGTCGCGCATCTCGCGATAGTCGAGCACCGTATAGGCACCGTTGTCGCCGCTCGACAGCGTCGCCGGGTAGGCGAAAAGCTCGTCCTTGAAGGGTTTCAGCGACAACGTCTGGCCCTCGGCGGCAGAGAGCGAAAAAGCTGTTGCGGCGAGCAAAGTGAGGAAAGTTCGGCAGCGCAAAGACATTCCGAAGCCATGCGAAATTCGGCTTCGGTTTGTCAATCCTGCAGCACGCCGCCCGCGCCTTCCAGCGCCTCGCGCGTATCGACGTCGATCGAAGCGCCCTGCCCGATTTCGACATCGATGACGTCGAGCCCTTCGGCCTCGACCAGATGGCGCGCGCCTGTGTCGCCTTCGAGCTGCGCGACGGCGGCAAAGAGCGACCGCGGCAGCAGCACCGGGTTGCCGCGTTTGCCGTGATGCGCCGCGCGCACCACGGCGCGGCCCCCGGATCGGCGGAACGCATCGATCAGGCTATCGAGATCCTTAGACGAGATACCAGGCATGTCGCCGAGCACGATCATGGCGCCGGCCGCGTCGGGCGCGACCCGCGCGATGCCCGCCTTAAGCGACGAGGCCAACCCGTCGGCGAAGTCCGGATTGTGGGCAAGCGTGATATCGAGACCTGAGAGCGCCGAGCGCACCCGCTCGCGCTGATGGCCGGTGACGACGATGGCGTTGGCCGCTTTCGATCCCAGCGCCCGCTCGGCGGTGCGCCGCACCAGCGGCTTGCCGTCGAACAGCGCCAGCAGTTTGTTCGGCCCGCCCATGCGGCTGGAGCGCCCGGCGGCGAGAAGCACGATGTCGACCCTCGGCTCCGCTTTTGCCGACTGCGACGGCAGCGGCTCGCGCGGCTGCGGCCTGGACGGGATTTCCATCAACAGGCCTCCGACGCCCATGCCCGCAATGTCGCCCGCCGTCACGTCAAGCCCGGCGATCAGCCGGTCCAGCACCCAGTCGAAACCGTTTTCCTTCGGGCTGCGGGCACAGCCGGGCGCGCCGATGACGCGCTTGCCGTCGAGCGTACCGAGCACCAGCAGATTGCCGGGATCGACCGGCATGCCGGCTCGAATGACTTTGCCGCCCGCCTTCTCGATCGCGGCAGGGATGACATCGGCGAAATCGGCCAGCGCCGAGGCGCCGAAGATCACCACCATGTCGTTGTCGCGCGCCAGCGCGCTTGCTGCTTCCGCAACAAGCGTCACGTCATGCGGCGTGCGCCGCTCCGCCTTCAGCCGGCCGCCGGAGCGCGCCAGCCGCGCCTCGGTGACCCGCAGCGTCTTGTCGAGCACGCTCGGCTTCAAGCCGGGCAGCGTCGTCTGGATGACGCCGACATTGACCGGGCGATAGGCGTTGACGGCGCAGATTTCGCCGCCGGCGCAAATCCTGGCCACCGCATCGACTAGGCTCGCAGCGACGGCAAACGGAATGATCTTCACCGTCGCCACCATCTGGCCCGCCTCGACAGGCGCGTGCTGCGCCAGGGTAGCGATGGTGATCGCCGGGTCGATGGCATTGATGGCGTCGATCATCTTGGCGTCGACGGTGAAGACGCCTGCGGCTTCGGCATGCAGGTTCACGCGTCCCGTTGCAGCGGGCTTCGTCTCGACGTTGCGATGGGACATGTTCAACGCGATCTTTTCGGCCGCGGCATCCTCGCCGAGGTCATCGGAAGAGAGAACGGCCACGACGACTTCGCTGATGCCGGCCGCCTTCAGCGCAGCAACGTCCTCGCCGTTCAGCCGATGCGCCTTGCGGAATCGCCGCTCGCCGGCAGTGGTCGCATGCGCCAGCACCGCGCCTTCGGCCTCATCGATCGCGATCGGGCCGAACTTCACGCCACCGCGCCTTTGCTTTCCAGGCCGCGCGAGCGGAAGGCGTGGATGGTCTGTGCCAGCACCGCGACGGCGATCTCGGCCGGGCTCGCGGCGCCGATGTCCAGCCCGATCGGTGCATGGATGCGGGCGATCTGGTCGGCGCTGGCGCCGAGCGCCAGCAGACGCTCGACCCGCTTGGCGTGAGTCTTCCTGCTGCCAAGCGCCCCAACATAGAAGCACCTGGCGTCGAGCGCCGCCTTCAGCGCGAAATCGTCGATCTTGGGATCGTGAGTGACGGCGGCAAGCGCGGTGTAGCTGTCGAGCGGCTGGCGCTTCAGCACATCTTCCGGCCATTCGGCATGCAGCGCCACATCGTGGAAGCGCTCCGGCGTGGCGAAGGCGGTGCGCGGATCGATGATCTCGACCGGATAGCCGGCGATTCTGGCCATCGGCGCCAGCGCCTGGCTGATATGCACCGCTCCGACCACCACCAGGCGCGGGCGCGGCAGATGCGCATTGAGAAAGAAAGTCCGCCCTTCCGCTTCCACCGATCGAGAGATGCCGGTGCGGAACGCACTGGCGATCGCCGCGCCGAGCTCGCCCGCGACGCGGTCGCCTTCACGCACGATGCGGTCGCGGCCGTCACTGAGGTCGGTGACCAGCACCGCGGCGCGCCTGGCGCGGCGCTCTTCGTTCAATGTTTTGAGAACATACGGATCCATCCGCAGTCAACCCAGCCGCTCGACATAGACCTTGATGCGGCCGCCGCAGGACAGCCCCACCTGCCAGGCGGTTTCGTCGGCGACGCCGAACTCCAGCATCCTCGGCTTGCCCGAACCGATCACGTCGATCGCCTCGGTCACCACCGCGCCCTCGACACAGCCGCCGGAAACCGAACCGTGGAAATTCCCTTCGGCGTCGATAACCAGATGGCTGCCGGCCGGGCGCGGCGCCGAACCCCAGGTTTCGACCACGGTCGCGATGGCGACATTCTTACCGTTCTTCATCCAGCCTTCCGCGATGATCAGGGGATCGCGGAGCTCATCGAGATAAATGCTCTCGTCCATCGTCGCTTCTCACAAAGTCTGTTTTCTCGGGGAACGTCCCAGAGGAATATATCGCTGCGAAACATATGGCTACGCGGCCCGCCTGTCGCCAGTTCGCAGCCAGCGCCGCAGGTCCACAGCTGCGGCCGGCCGCTGGGCGAGCGGGGCGCAAGGATCGGCCAGCGAGTCCGACATTGTGCACGGCGCGGAACTCGTCGACACGCGGCAGCATCGCCTTCACGCCACGGGGGCGCGCCTCGAACCATCAAAGCGCAAGAGCGGTTTTCACAGAACGTGGTAGTCGCGGTTGTGGTAGATCAGCGGCCGCAAATTATCGCCGATGCGCAGGCCTGTCACCTTGCCGAAAAGCACACGGTGGGTGGCCAAATCCTTGGTATCGATGATCTGACAATCGAAGACGGCGAGCGCGCCTTTCAGCGTCGGCGCGCCGGTCGAGATCACGTCCCATTCGCCGAGCGCGAAGCGCTCCTCGGACGGCAGGCCGGTGATGCCGGAAAAGCCGACCGACAGCGCCTCCTGGTCCGAGGCGAGTGTGTTCAGCGCGAAATTGCCGTTCCGGATGAAGGCTTCGTTCTTGGGATTTTCGCGGTTGAGGCAGACAAGCACGGCGGGCGGCGTATCCGAGACCGAGCAGGCGGCAATCACCGTTGCGCCCCGTCTCCCGGCCGGGCCGTCCGTGGTCACCACATGCACATGGCCGGCAAAATGCGCCATCGCATCGCGATAGGCTTGCGGCCCGATGTCATTAATCTTCAGCACCCGATGATCCACCTGCCAAAACGGAAGCTCGTTATATATGGCTGCATATTGTATGACACAAGCGAAGTGCTTGAGCGCAATCCTGAATTCGCGTGTTGCACCGGGATTAGGCAGCCTTTAGGTCTTTGCTGGAATAGTGCCGGAACAATACTCCCGGCACGGAGGACCTCTTCGCCCGAATGCGCCTTCTCACGACGACTTTAGCCGCGCTGCTTTGGCTGGGCGCGAGCGTCCATGCCGAGACGCTGGTTGGCGTCGCCGCACCGCTGTCCGGGCCGTCGGCGATCCTCGGCAAGCAGATCGAGGCGGGGACCGCGCTGGCGGCGGACGCCGAAGGCGTCGCGGTCCGAACCGTTGACGACGCCTGCACGGCCGACGGCGGTGCAGCGGCTGCCAGGCAGTTCGTGGATGCCAAGGTCAACATCGTTGTCGGTTTTCTGTGCACCGAAGCGATCGAGGCGGCGCTGCCGATCCTGAAGGATGCCAACATTCCGGTCATCGCGATCGGCGTGCGCACCGAGAGCCTGACCGACCGCCGCGCCAAGACCGGCTGGCCGGTCTACCGGCTTGGCCCGCGCGGCGACGACGAACGCAATGCGGTGGCCACGATCCTCACTCGGCTCTGGCAGAACGAATTGTTCGCCGTTATCGATGACGGCACCATCTATGGCCGAGAGATCGCAGAGACTTTCCGCGCGGCCGCCGAGCAGGCGGCGCTGAAACCGGTCTTCGTCGACACGTTCCGGCCGCAGCTCGACAACCAGATCGGGCTGATCGGCCGCCTGAAGAAAGCGGGGGCTACGAAAGTGTTTGCCGGCGGCGACGGCGACGACATCGCCATCATGGGGCGCGACGCTGCCTCGCTCAATGCCGGCATCACCTTCGCCGGCGGCGAGACGCTGCGCACGCCACCCGGCGATGTGCCCTATGCGGCCGGCACACTGATGATCGCGCTGCCGGAGTGGGCAGAAGTCGCGGACCCCAAGGTCGTGCAGGCCTTTGGCGAAAGGAAGATCGTGACCGACGGCTACACGCTGCCGGCTTATGCCGCGGTGGAGGTCGCCAAGGCGGCAGCGGTCGACGCAGAAAGCTCCGGCAAGCCGCTCGCCAAGACGCTGACCGACCATGATTTCGCGACCGCTATCGGCACCGTCCGCTTCGACGAAAAGGGCGATCTCAGCCAAAACCCATTCCGCGCCTTCCGCTTCGACGGCACCCATTTCGTGCCGCTGGAGGAAAACTGATGTTCCGCACCTGTCCACGCAACCTGATCACCGACGTCGCCGGACTCACCGTCGGCAATGCTGCTGACGCCAGGCTGAAGTCCGGCGTCACGGTAGTGCTTTGCGAGGAGCCGGCGGTGGCCGGAGTCCAGGTGCTGGGTGGCGCACCAGGCACGCGTGAGACCGACCTGCTCGAGCCGCAAAACTCGATCGCGACCATTCACGCAGTCGTGCTGTCCGGCGGCTCGGCCTTCGGCCTCGATGCCGCTTCCGGCGTCCAGGCGGCGCTGCGGGAGAAAAACATCGGCGTCGAGGTGGGTGGTTTTCGCGTGCCGATCGTGCCGGCCGCGATCCTCTTCGACCTGCGCAATGGCGGCGACAAGGATTGGGGCCGCTATCCGCCCTATCGCGAGCTTGGCTACGAGGCGGCTCAGGCGACAACGACCGATTTCCCGCTCGGTACGGTCGGCGCCGGTACCGGCGCTCTGACTTCCGGTCTGAAGGGCGGGCTGGGTTCGGCCTCGACGATGCTCGACAGCGGCGTCACCATCGGCGCGCTCGCCGCCGTCAACCCGACCGGTTCGGTGACGGTCGGACGCAGCCGCCATTTCTGGGCCGCTCCCTTCGAGATGGGCGATGAATTCGGCGGCTTGGGTTATCCCGACCCGATACCGGAAGACGCCAGGAAGATACTCTTGAAGTACCGCGACAGGCGCGCAGGGGAACCACCAGAGGGCGCCAGCACGACGATTGCCGTCATTGCCACCGATGCCGTGCTTTCCAAGTCGGCCGCCAAACGGCTGGCGATTTCGGCGCATGACGGATTTGCCCGCGCCATCTGGCCGACGCACACACCGGCCGACGGCGATCTCGTCTTTGCGCTCGCGACCGGCAGGAGCGGCATCGAACTCAGCGCCGATGCAGCGATCGACCTCTATGCCGCAGCGGGGTCTACGATGGCCCGCGCCATCAGCCGCGGCGTCCACGCGGCAAGGCCGGCCGACGGCGATCTCTTTCCGGTCTGGTCGTCCCGCTAGAGTTCTGGACGCCGGTCAGGTCGGGTCGGACTTCTCTTCCTCGAACGTCACCGCGACTTCCGAATTCGCCGAGAGCCAGACCTTCTTTCCTTCGATCTCCGCGACCAGAGCCAGCGGAACGTAATGGTGGTGGCCTTTGTGCGAGCCCATGCCGCTGTCGGCCTTGGTCAGCTTGATGCGCTGCCCCTCGACCTTGTCGACGGTGCCGACATGGACGCCATCGGCGCCGACTACTTCCATATGCTCGCGTATCTTACTGAGATCGACGGTCATGCTGGTCCCTCCGGTGGGTGGCCGCGCGTCCCTGTCGGCCGCCCACAATAACAAACGGCCGCCGGATTGAATGCATCGAGCGGCACGTCTTGTTCACCATGGTGTGATAGCCATGACGCCAATGAGACAGGGAGCATTGCCAACACCACGCAAGCCGAACCGCTTTTCGCCGCGGAACGTGGCCCAGTGACCGTAACGTCGCTGCAGCCGGCCTCCTTGCGTCTGCGCCTGGCAAACCGCCTGCGCGACGCTCTGCCGTCGACCGGCACGGCAATTGTCGGCGCCTTGCTGTGGGGGCTTGCGATGGCGGCGAGCGCTTTCCTCAATCTGTATTATTGGGAGACGCCGGACAGCGCACGCTTCGTCGTGCTGCTTTATGCCCTCGGCGGCGCGCTTGCTTTTCCGGTCGGGCTGACGTTCGCCGCGCTGGTATCGCGCGGCCGCCACTGGGAAACCGCGCTCGCCGCAGCTTTCGTATGCCTGCTCGGCGCGACGCTCGCTTTCACCGGCGGGCTGTTTGCCCTGCAATACCGTTCTTACTACGCCGAGTGGCACGCGCCGGCCTTCACGCGGACCTGGGCGTCTGAGTTCGTGTTCACGATCCTCGCTGCGCTCTACCAGTTCGTCGTCCTGGGCATCCGGCTCTATTTTCCGTTCGGCTTTGCCGTACTTGCCGCCGCCAGCATCTGGTTTGCACGCCGGCGGCGTTGAGCATTGAGCCGGCCTCTGTTAGGACGCGGCCAAAGCTTCTCCCAGCAGGACTAAGAAACCATGATCCCTCGCTATTCCCGGCCGGAAATGGTCGCCATCTGGTCGCCCGAAACCCGGTTCCGCATCTGGTTCGAGATCGAGGCTTATGCCTGCGATGCGCTGGCCGAGCTCGGCGTCATCCCGAAGGAAGCCGCCAAGACCATCTGGGAAAAGGGCGGCGCGGCCAAATTCGACGTCGATAAGATTGACGAGATCGAGCGCGTCACCAAGCACGACGTGATTGCATTCCTGACCCATCTCGCCGAATTCGTCGGACCGGACGCTCGCTTCATTCACCAGGGCATGACCTCGTCGGACGTTCTCGACACGTGTCTTGCGGTGCAATTGACACGCGCCAGCGACATTCTGCTTGCCGACATTGACGCGCTGCTTGTGGCCCTGAAGCGCCGCGCCTTCGAGCACAAGGATACCATCACCATCGGCCGCAGCCACGGCATCCATGCCGAGCCGACCACCTTCGGCGTCAAGCTCGCGCTGGCCTATGCCGAATTCTCGCGTTGCCGCGAGCGGTTGCTGCACGCGCGCGAAGACATCGCCACCTGCGCCATCTCGGGCGCGGTCGGCACATTCGCCAACATCGATCCCTACGTCGAAGAGCATGTGGCGAAGAAACTCGGCCTGAAGCCGGAACCGGTCTCGACTCAGGTCATCCCGCGAGACCGCCATGCGATGTTCTTCGCTACGCTCGGCGTGATCGCCTCGTCGGTCGAGCGCCTGGCCGTCGAGATCCGGCATCTGCAGCGCACCGAGGTGCTGGAAGCGGAAGAATATTTCTCGCCGGGACAAAAGGGCTCGTCGGCGATGCCGCACAAGCGCAACCCGGTGTTGACCGAGAATCTCACCGGCCTTGCCCGCATGGTCCGCTCCTACGCCATGCCGGCCATGGAGGATGTGGCGCTGTGGCACGAGCGCGATATCTCGCACTCCTCGGTGGAGCGCATGATCGGACCGGACGCGACGGTGACGCTCGACTTCGCCTTGGCACGCCTGACCGGTGTCGTCGATAAGCTGCTCGTTTACCCCGAGAACATGGAGAAGAACCTCAACAAGTTCCGCGGCCTGGTGCATTCGCAGCGCGTGCTGCTGGCGTTGACCCAGGCTGGCGTGTCACGCGAGGATGCCTATCGCCTGGTGCAGCG
Source organism: Mesorhizobium sp. WSM4983 (assembly GCF_029625765.1). Taxonomy (NCBI): domain Bacteria; kingdom Pseudomonadati; phylum Pseudomonadota; class Alphaproteobacteria; order Hyphomicrobiales; family Phyllobacteriaceae; genus Mesorhizobium; species Mesorhizobium sp. WSM4983. The sequence continues at coordinate 353,060 of NZ_JARTVM010000001.1, forward strand.
CAATGCCATGAAGGTATGGGAGCAAGGTGCTGATTTCCTTGAGGAACTGCTTGCCGACAAGGACGTGACAGCGGCACTGCCCGAGGCCGAGATCCGCGAGAAGTTCGACCTCGGCTATCACACCAAGCATGTCGACACGATCTTCAAGCGGGTGTTTGGACAGGCCTGAGTCCGGGGGAAGGCCCGCTAGCGTGGCGCAGCCTAATCAGGCCTTGCCAGGCACCGTCCTGATCACCGTGCCCCAGGGATCTTCACGCGTCGTCTCGGCCTTCACGTTATCCGAGCGCATTTCGACCCAGGCGAGGCCCGAGCGGGAGGGATCGCGGCGGCCGGCGCCGGCGCTGCGCCAGGAATTGGCACCGATATGGTGGTGGTAGTGGCCGGAGGACAGGAACACCGCCTGACCGCCATATTTGGCGACCGTGTCGAAGCCGAATTCGTCATGCCACCACGCTTCGGCGTCTTCCGGACGCCCGACGCGCAGGTGGACATGGCCGACAATGGTGTTTTCCGGCGCTCCCTGCCAGCCGGCGTCACCGACGGGCACGCTGGCGACGACCGCGGGGAGATTCAGCCGCTCGGTCGACATTGCGATCTTGTCGCCGTTCCATTTCCAATCCTGCGAACGGCGATCGGCGTAGATCTCGATGCCGTTGCCTTCAGGGTCGGTGAGGTAGAGCGCCTCGCTGACCAGATGGTCCGAGGCGCCTTCGATGCCGATCCGGTTGGCGGCGGCATGGCTGATCCACCGGCCGAGATCGGCGCGCGACGGCAGCAGGAACGCAGTGTGGAAAAGGCCGGCGCTGCGCGGGTCGTCAGGCTTGGCCGAGGCATCCTGCTCCAGCACCAGCAGCGGGCGGGCCGCGGCGCCGAGGGTGATCGCGCCATCGGCGCGGCTCAACTCCTGCAGGCCGACGACGGCACGATAATAGGCGGCAAGGTTTTCGGCATCGCGCGCCTTCAACCCGACACGCGCGACGCTGACCGGGGTGGTCGCGGCAAAAGGCAGTTCGCTCATCACACTCTCCGTTCGGGCGCCGATCTCACGATGGGCAGTCGCTCCGACGTTTATTAGTCATTCCTGTTCCCTCTCCAGATCGTTCATCACCATCGTTCACACAAGGTTGTAAGAATCGAACACGTTGTTCACCTTTGTGATGCCACTGCATTCCACCGGCCGGTTGCATCAGACAGGGGCGCTCGCTACATCGGCGCCATGAAAGTCAAGGACGCCGATATCCTCATCATACCCGGCTACACCAACTCCGGTCCCGAGCATTGGCAGACCCGCTGGCAATCGAAATTGTCGACGGCACGCAGGGTCGAACAGGCCGAGTGGACGAAACCCGTGCGCGAGGACTGGACGGCAAGTGTAGCGAAAGCTGTCAACGAGGCCGAGCGGCCGGTGGTCATCGTCGCGCATTCGCTGGGTGTGGCGGCGGCGGTGCAGGCGATCCCGCAATTCCAGAAGCCGGTCGCGGGCGCCTTCTTCGTGGCGCCCCCTGATGTCGCCAATCCGGAGATCAGGCCGAGGCACCTGATGACCTTCGGGCCCTATTCGCGCGATCCCCTGCCCTTTCCGTCGATCGTGATCGCCAGCCGCAACGACCCGTTCTGCGCCTTTGAGGTTGCCGAGGATATCGCCGCCGCCTGGGGTTCGCTGTTCATCGACGCCGGCGACGCCGGCCATCTCAACCAGGACGCGGGCTTCGGCCCCTGGCCGGAGGGATCGATGACCTTCGCCAAGTTCCTCACGGAACTGAAGGAGCCTTGAAACGCCTCAGGCGCCGATCGAATCCCGCATGCTCTTGAGCAGCGTCCTGGCTCCGAGCGAGATCAGCGTGTGGTCAGAACCCATGGCGAGCAGCCGATAGCCCATCGACACGACGCGGCCGGCAATGGCCGGCTCGATGACATAGATCGCGGCGTGCTTGCCTGCCTTGCGCGTCCGCTCGGCGATCGAGGCGACCGTCTCCATCATGCTTTCCAGCGTCGAATTGACGGTGGTGCCCTTCGACCAAGCGATCGAGAAATCCGACGGCCCGACGAAGATGCCATCGATGCCGGGCGTCTCGAGGATGCCGTCCAGCGCCTCGAACGCCGCACGCGTCTCGACCATGGCAAAGGCCATGGTGCGCTGGTTCGAGTCGCGCAGCCACTCGGCATGGTCGCCCTTCCCATGGCGCGGGAAGGCATAGGTCGGGCCCCAAGAACGCTCGCCCATCGGCGGATACTTCATCGCTGCGGCGAACTGCCTGGCGTCGTCCACGGAATTGACCATCGGCGCGATCACCGCCTCTGCGCCGAAATCGAGCGCCCGGCTCGCCATGTCGAAGCGCCCGACCGGGATGCGCACCAGCGCCGGCTTGTTGGCGGCAAGCACCGGCACCAGGCCGCGCAGAACGCTGTCCTCGTGGTGGCCGCCATGCTGCATGTCGAGGGTAACGGCATCAAAGCCCTGCTTGGCGATGATCTCTACCGTCAGCGCGTCCGGCACGCCGGACCAGGCGGTGAACAGCGTTTCGTCGGCGGCCAGGCGGGACTTGAGCGACATCGGAACTTCCTTGGTAACGATCCGCAGTCTCAGCCGGAAACGGCGGCAAGGCTAAGAAAACCGCCCGGCTGAGCCGGGCGGTCGATTGGTCCAACGATTTTTACGTGTTCTTGACCTGCTCGATCGCCTGCGCCATCAGCTCGTCCATGGTGCGGCGGATCTGATGGTCCGACTGGTTGACGCCCGCGGCGTCGAAGTCCTCGCGGATTTTGCGGAAGACGTCATGGTCGCCAGCCTCCTCGATGTCGGAGACGACTACCGCTTTGGCATAGGCCTCGGCATCGGCTCCGCTCTTGCCCAGCTTTTCGGCGGCCCACAGGCCGAGCGCTCTGTTGCGGCGCGCCGAGGCCTTGAAGCGGAGCTCCTCGTCGAAGACGAATTTGCGCTCGAAGCCCTCTTCGCGGTCTTTCATGCTGCTCATGCGTCCCTCCGATCAAATCGATTCGCTTGGCTATGAATATGTGTGCTTACCCAGCACAAACCAAAAGGTCGCGGGCCGGTCAATATGCAACGTCCCATGCTGCGCTGCGGCATTTCGGTTCCGAAAGCGGTTGATCGGCTGGATTTGCCGATTGAGCAAACATTACGATTGCTATAGACACCGGCATTGAACGCACCCGTCGCCACAACTAATTTAGGCAGACGGACAGGAACTGGCCGCTTGCCGCCTGCCCGCCAATCCAGAGAAAAAATCAGATGAAAAATCGCCGCCGCATTTACGAAGGCAAGGCCAAGATCCTCTATGAAGGACCTGAGCCCGGGACGCTGATCCAGTTCTTCAAGGATGACGCCACCGCCTTCAACAAGAAGAAACATGAGGTGGTCGACGGCAAGGGCGTGCTCAACAACCGCATCTCCGAGCACATTTTCAATCACCTCAATCGTATGGGCATCCCGACCCATTTCATCCGCCGGCTGAACATGCGCGAGCAGCTGATCAAGGAAGTCGAGATCATCCCGCTCGAGGTGGTGGTGCGCAACGTCGCCGCCGGCTCGCTGGCAAAGCGCCTGGGCATCGAGGAAGGCACGGTTCTGCCGCGCTCGATCATCGAATTCTACTACAAGGCAGATGCGCTGGACGACCCGATGGTGTCGGAAGAGCACATCACCGCCTTCGGCTGGGCGAGCCCGCAGGAGATCGACGACATCATGGCGCTGGCTATCCGCGTCAATGACTTCCTCTCCGGCCTGTTCCTGGGCGTCGGCATCCAGCTTGTCGACTTCAAGATCGAATGCGGGCGCCTGTTCGAGGGCGACATGATGCGCATCGTCGTCGCCGACGAGATCTCGCCGGATTCCTGCCGGCTGTGGGACGTCGCCACCCAGGACAAGCTCGATAAGGACCGCTTTCGCCGCGACATGGGCGGCCTGGTCGAGGCCTACCAGGAAGTTGCCCGCCGCCTCGGTATCATGAACGAGAACGAGCCGCCGCGCCCGACAGGCCCGGTGCTCGTTGCCTCTTCCGAGCCCTCGAAGAGCACGAAGCACTGACTGCCAGCGCGGGCCTGCCGGAAACGACGTGCCCGCCCTCCGCACTACCGATCACTCAGGAGTATCGATGAAAGCCCGCGTCACCGTCACCCTCAAGAACGGAGTTCTCGACCCGCAGGGCAAGGCGATCGAGCACGCCCTCTCAGGACTGGGCTTCGACGGCGTCGGCCAGGTGCGGCAGGGCAAGGTCTTCGACATCGAGCTCACCGGAACCGACAAAGCCAAGGCCGAAGCCGACCTCAAGGCCATGTGCGACAAGCTTCTGGCGAACACGGTGATTGAGAATTACAGTGTGGCTATTACCTGAGTTGCAGCGCAGAGGTTATGCCTGAAGCCACCAGCGATTTGATGTACAGGCTCCTGAAGCGCGTGCATCACCAGCGAACTCGCCGAAAACCAGAGGCCCTACGACCGAAATGAAATCAGCCGTCGTCCTCCTGCCTGGGCTCAACCGTGACCGCGACATGATCGCGGCTCTGACCAAGATTTCCGGTCAGGCGCCGGCGACCGTCTGGCAGACCGATACAGAAATCCCGGACGTCGACCTGATCGCCATTCCCGGCGGCTTCTCCTTCGGCGACTATCTGCGCTGCGGGGCGATCGCCGCGCGCATGCCGGTGATGCGGGCAGTGGCCGAAAAGGCGGCCAAGGGGGTCATGGTCATCGGCGTCTGCAACGGCTTCCAGATCCTGGTCGAAGCGGGGCTGCTGCCCGGCGCCCTGATGCGCAACGCCTCGCTGAAATTCGTCTGCCGGCACGTGAAGCTCGAGATCGCCAACGCCAACACGATGTTTACCCGCGGCTATCAGCCCGGCCAGATCATTCGCTCACCGGTCGCGCATCACGACGGCAACTATTTCGCCGACGCCGAAACGCTGGCCCGCCTCGAAGGCGAAGGCCAGGTGGTGTTCCGCTATGCCGAAGGCACCAATCCCAACGGCTCGATCAACGACATCGCCGGCATCGTCAGCGAGAAGGGCAATGTGCTCGGTCTGATGCCGCACCCGGAGAACCTGATCGAGGCGGCACACGGCGGCAGCGACGGCCGGGCGCTGTTCGAAGGCGCGCTTGGCATCGCCGCTTGATCCTTTCAGACGATTCCTTCAGACCATTCTTTCAGACCAACGGGGCGGCCTGACCATGAGACTGACGATTGCTCGCCTTGCTCTCCTGGCCGCCGCCGGATTTGCGCTTGCCTCTTGCCAGTCCGGCTCGAAGACCACGCCGCCCCCCTCTGGCAAGAGCGCTTCCCTGCTTGCCATGGAGCAGGTCGCCATCGCCGCTCACAAGTGCTGGATCGCCAGCAAGGACCCGGCCTTCAAGCCCTATCAGATGGCCAACGAGCTCAACTCCTACAGCGGCACGCCGCGCTTCCTGCTGGTGCCCGCCAAGCACTATGGCGGCAAGCCGCTGCTGGTCGTGCAAGCACAAGGCAATTCCCGCAAAGTGGACGTGTTCGGGCCGTTGATGGCCGAACCGCTGGGCGCGCGCATAGGCTCCGACATCGCGCGCTGGCAGGCCGGCAATTCATCCTGCGCCGCTGCCGCGTGACTCGGCCGTAGCCCACTTCCTGCAAATGCAGGATTGACGGTCGGCTTTTCGCGCTCGTCAATCAACATACCATCGAAGCTCTGTTCGCGGTCGATGTATGCCCAAACCGCGCAGCGATTTGACATGCATCGCAACAATCAAGGGCGTCGCGACGCGCTTAGTCCCAGAACGGCCTGATACCTTCGCGATGGGCGTCGCAGCGCGAAATGCCGATGTCCTTGAGCTGCTCGTCGGTCATCTCCAAGAGCGCAAGGCGTCCGCGACGGCGTTCCAGCATTCGGTCGATTTGCCTGGCGATGGCACGAAGCACGAATACGACCCGGTCAACGAACCTGCGGCGCCCCGACGGGCGGCCGTGCAACTCGGCGCTGTCATAATGGAATGTATCAATTGTATTCATCTTGCGATCAACCAATTCTATCAATTGTACTCTAGCTACCCGCGTTCTCATATCGATTGACTCGTCTCGCGATGCAATATAAAAAATTGTCACCATGACAAATTGGCTCCCAGACCTCGCTTCCGGTTCCGGCCCTCTCTATCAGCGCCTTGCTGACAGCATTGAGTCAGATATCGACAAGGGCGTCATCGATGCGGGTGCAAAACTGCCGCCGCAGCGCGACCTCGCCTACGACATTGGCACTACGGTCGGCACGGTCGGCCGGGCCTATCAGTTGCTGCGCGAGCGCGGGCTGGTGAGTGGGGAGGTCGGGCGCGGCACCTATGTGCTCGCGCAACGCGCGGAGAGCCCCAAGCCCGAGCTGCAGCCCGCCGCGCTCGGAACGCGGCTCATCGATGCGCCCAGCGGCAAGCTGCGCTTCGACAGCACCGCCGCCCCCGATGTCGGACAAGGCGCATTGATTGCCGAACTGCTGGCGCGGACGGCGGAGGAGCACCCCCACGACATTTCAAGCTATACCAGGGATTTCCCGGATCGCTGGTTCGAGGCCGGCGGCCTTTGGCTCAAGCGCAATTCCTTTCACCCCTCGCCCGATTCGATCGTGCCGACGCTTGGCACCCATGCGGCGGTGATGGCGGCGATCGCGGCGCTCACCACGCCTGGCGACACGATCGTCTTCGAGCATCTCACCTATTCGCAGATCTCGCGCAGCGCCGGTCTGATCGGGCGCCGTACCGCGCTGGTCTCGGCGGACGATGAAGGTCTCGATCCCGACGATTTCGAACGCGTCTGCGCGCAGAAACACCCGAAGATGATGTTCGTGATGCCGACGGCGAAGAACCCGACGCTGGTTACGCTGTCGGCGGAGCGGCGCCAGGCGATCGCGCGCATAGCGCGCGAGTACAATGTCGTCCTGATCGAGGATGATCTTTATGGCGAATTGACCGACGATCCGACGCCACTGCTCGCCGAATACGCCCCTGAGCGCACGATCGTAGCCGGCGGCCTGTCGAAGTCGGTCGCGGCCGGCGTGCGCGGCGGCTGGCTGTCCTGCCCGCCCGCCTACCGCCACCGCATCCGCGTGGCGCACAAGATGATGACCGGCGGGCTGCCCTTTCTGCTGGCGGAGGTCGGAACAAGGCTGGTGATGTCGGGCCAGGCCAACGATATCCGCAAGCGCTGCATTGCCGAGATCCAAGCTCGTCTCCATGTCGTGCGCGAGACGCTGGCTGGCTTTGACTTCAAGGCGCGGGACAATGTGCCCTTCGTCTGGCTCACCTTGCCGGATCCTTGGCTCTCAGGCACCTTCAAGAATGCCTGCCTTGCGCAGGGCGTGCTCATCGACGACGAGGACGAGTTCAAGGCCGGTCGTTCCGAGCAAGTCTTCCACGGCGTCCGCTTCGGTGTTTCGCAACCCCGGCAAAGTAAGGACGTCGCCGGTGGCGTCGCGGTCATCCGCCGCCTGCTCGACGAGGGCCGCGCCGGCTACGACAGTTTTTCCTGACCTGTCCTTTCCTAAGCGCCTCGCGCTACCGGCCGGTGCCGGCGCAGCGGTTTTGCGGCGTTTTCGTCGTGCTTTGGGGGTGTATCGCTCGAAAGCTTGCGATAAGAGGAGACTCAGAAAAGCCCCCTCTCCCACGGATACCAATCGCCGCTCATGACCATATCCAATTCCGTGCCGATCACCCCCGAGCTCGTCGCCGCGCATGGGCTGAAGCCCGACGAATACCAGCGCATCCTCGATCTGGTTGGCCGCGAGCCGAGCTTCACCGAGCTCGGCATCTTCTCGGCGATGTGGAACGAGCACTGCTCCTACAAGTCTTCCAAGAAATGGCTGCGCACGCTGCCCACCAGCGGCCCGCGGGTGATCCAGGGGCCGGGCGAGAATGCCGGCGTGGTCGACATCGGCGACGGCGACTGCGTCGTCTTCAAGATGGAGAGCCACAACCATCCCTCCTATATCGAGCCCTATCAGGGAGCCGCGACCGGCGTCGGCGGCATCCTGCGCGATGTCTTCACCATGGGCGCGCGACCGGTTGCGGCGATGAACGCGCTGCGCTTCGGCGCGCCTGACCACCCCAAGACCCGGCACCTGGTCGCTGGAGTCGTTTCCGGCGTCGGCGGCTACGGCAATTCCTTCGGCGTGCCGACCGTCGGCGGCGAGGTCAATTTCGACGCCCGCTACAACGGCAACATCTTGGTCAACGCCTTCGCGGCCGGCCTCGCCAAAACCAACGCCATCTTCCTGTCGCAGGCCAAGGGCGTCGGCCTGCCGGTCGTCTATCTCGGCGCCAAGACCGGGCGCGACGGCGTCGGCGGCGCCACCATGGCCTCGGCCGAGTTCGACGACAAGATCGAGGAGAAGCGGCCGACCGTACAGGTTGGCGACCCTTTCACCGAAAAGTGCCTGCTGGAGGCCTGCCTCGAGCTGATGGCGTCGGGCGCGGTCATCGCCATCCAGGACATGGGTGCGGCCGGGCTCACCTGCTCGGCGGTCGAGATGGGCGCCAAGGGCGATCTCGGCATCGAGCTCGACCTCGACAAGGTGCCGGTGCGCGAGGAGCGCATGAGCGCCTACGAGATGATGCTGTCGGAAAGCCAGGAGCGCATGTTGATGGTGCTGCGCCCCGAGAAAGAGGAGGAAGCCGAGGCGATCTTCCGCAAATGGGGCCTCGACTTCGCCATCGTCGGGACGACCACCGACGACCTGCGCTTCCGCGTGCTGCACCACGGCGACGAGGTCGCCAACCTGCCGATCAAGGAACTGGGCGACCAGGCGCCGGAATATGATCGCCCCTGGGTCGAAACGAAGAAGCCGGCGCCGCTTGCAGCGAACGACGCGCCCAAGGCCGACGTCGCCGACGCGTTGCTCAAGATGCTGGGCGGACCGGACCTCTCTTCGCGCCGTTGGGTGTGGGAGCAGTACGACACGCTGATTCAGGGCAATTCGCTGCAGCTCCCAGGCGGCGATGCCGGCGTGGTGCGCGTCGAAGGCCATCCAACCAAGGCGCTCGCCTTCTCTTCCGACGTCACGCCGCGCTATTGCGAGGCCGACCCGTATGAGGGCGGCAAGCAGGCCGTCGCCGAATGCTGGCGCAACCTGACGGCAACGGGCGCCCTGCCGCTTGCCGCCACCGACAATCTCAATTTCGGCAATCCGGAGCGGCCGGAGATCATGGGCCAGTTTGTCGGAGCGGTTAAGGGTATCGGCGACGCCTGTCGCGCGCTCGGCTTCCCGATCGTCTCCGGCAATGTCTCGCTCTACAACGAAACCAATGGCCGCGGCATCCTGCCGACGCCGACCATCGGCGGCGTCGGGCTGATCGCCGATTGGTCGAAGATGGCCCGCATCGGCTTTGCCGCCGAGGGCCAGATGATCGTGCTGGTCGGCGCGCCGCCGACATGGGGCAGCCATCTCGGCCAGTCGGTCTATATGCGCGACATCCACGGCCGCGCCGACGGTTCGCCGCCGCCCGTCGACCTCGAACATGAAAAGCGCGTCGGCGACCATGTGCGCGCGCTGATCGCTTCCGGCATCGTGACTGCCGCGCACGATGTCTCCGACGGCGGCCTTGCCGTGGCGCTGGCCGAAATGGCGATGGCATCCGGCATCGGCGCCACCATTCCCGGTCTCACCGGCACCGATCCGATCCCGGTCTGGTTCGGCGAGGACCAAGGACGTTATCTCCTGACCTTGTCGATCGACCCGCAAAGCGGCGAATGGGACAGGATCCGCGCGGAGCAGGGCAAGCTCGGCATCTTCGCGCCGTGGATCGGCACGACCGGTGGCGACATGCTGAAGCTCGGCGAGGCGCGTGCCGTTCCGGTCAGCGAATTGACCGCCGCCCATGAGGGCTGGTTCCCGCGCTTCATGGATCAGGCCATTTGACCAGGCTGGCGGTCCGGGCGCTGCTTGCAGCGGTTTTCTGGCCGTCGCTGTTCTTTTTCTGGTTCCTCGGCCCGTTCGTCTTTCTGCTGCTGTCGACGACCTCGAGCGAGGTCTGTCCAAGGCTCGAAACGCGAGCCGAGTTCCTTGCTGCGGCGAACGGCGCAATCCCGTTGCTGGCCGCTCAGGACCTCGTCTACGCCATTCCTGTTTTGTGCCTGGTGCTGTGGCAGCGCCTTTTGCCGGAGCCGGCTCGGGCAAGGCATATCGTCACTTGCGTCAAGCTCTTCGCCATTGCAACCGCCATCGGAGCGCTTTGGGCGTTCGCTTCTTCGCTTATGTGCGATGGCTACGGCCGGCCGTTTTTCTCCCCGGTCTGGCAGTGGACGAGCTACTTGCCGATGGTCGGCATCGCGATAAACGTGCCGCTCTACGTGCTGACCTTCAGCCTCGGTCGCGCCTACTCGACGCGCGAGGATGTGTCCGCCGGCGACGCGGCTCAGCCGGGTCGGAATATCCCGTGAAGCCTCGGTCACGGATGGAACGGCTTCAATCCGGACCGGAAAGGCTCTACGCTTATCCCCGACTCTCATCGCACGGGCTGCGCCCGCTCGAAAACAGGATTTCTGCCATGGCAATGGATGCGCACGACATCGAACGGCTGATCAAGGAAGGCATTCCGGACGCCAAGGTGACGATTCGCGATCTGGCTGGTGACGGCGACCACTACGCTGCCGAAGTGGTGGCCGAGAGCTTCCGCGGCAAAAGCCGCGTCCAGCAGCACCAGATGGTCTATGACGCGCTGAAAGGCAATATGGGCGGCGTGCTGCATGCGCTCGCCCTGCAGACCAGCGTTCCGGACTGAGTGTTGACGCCGCGGTTGTTCAGATCTTTACCAGCATCGCCGTGAGGTACATGAAGCCGACCCCGGCTGTCAGCCCGGCCATCGCAGCCGGTGCGAGCAAGGCGCGCGAGCCGTCGGGGCGCTGGCGAAGCTGCAGCGAAACCATCTCGACGATCACTTGCAGGATCGCTCCGGCGCCGATCGCCAGCGCCAGCGCCGACCATTGCGGCGCATAGGCGAGGCTGCCGATCCATAGGCCGACGACGGCGGGACCTCCCGCGAGCAGCGTCAACATGGCGAAGGTCCTGAGCGGCGGTCGCTGCTTCAGGATCGGGGCTGCGATGCCGATGCCTTCGGTGATGTTGTGCAAGGTGAAGCCAAGCACCAGGAACGTGCCGAGCCCGGCTGCGCCCGAGACGAAGGCGGCGCCGATCGCCAGCCCCTCGCCGAGATTGTGCAGGCCGATGCCGAGTGCGATGAAGGTGGCAAGCGCCAGCCCGGTCGGTGTCCCGCTGCGCCGGCCTGCCGCCATGAGCAGAAGGAAACTGGCGGTGGCTGCGAGTACGATCATGGTCGACCCCTGGAACAGGGCGGCTGCTTCGCCGGCCAGTTCGAACGCGTCCTCGAGCGTGTCGACGAAAAGGAAGGCGAGCAGACCGACGGTCATCGACAGGAGAAAGTCCATGCCGTTCCGCCCGACCCCGCGTAGTGCCGGATAGAACATCAGGCCGATCGCCACGGGCAGGATGCCGACAAAGCCGCCCAGCACCGCTTGCGCGGCAAAGCTAGGTGAACTGCGCGTCGGTGTGGGTACGGCGACGGCGATATCGTGCCCGAATGTTGTCCCGGTACTGGTTACGACATTGATCGCATGCGCCTCCCCCAGCACCCAGGGGTATGGCAGGCTGATCCATGCCGTTGCGCCGCGCGCGATCGGCCCCGGCGGATCCTGCGTGAACTGCCAGTAAGCGTCGTCGACCTGGACCTGCGCGATCGCCATCGGTTCCGACCCGCCGGCCCGCACGAGGATTCGAATGCCGTCGTTTCCGATAATTGTCCGCTCGAAGGTCAGGTTCTCGACCGGCGGCGCGCCGTTGCGAAAGCTCGCCAACGGGTCGGAAGAGACCATCCACGCAACCGCGAGCCCGAGCACGGCGAGCGGCAGTACTATCCAGAGCAGAGAGAGCCAGCGCGGCCGACCGGCCTGTGTATCCCGGGAGGTGCTACTGACATCGGTCACGACAAGGCCTCCACGACGTCGAACATGCCCGACCAGCCGAGTTCGGTAAACTCCGACTGGTGGGGATGGAACATGTAGAGGCCTGGCTCGTGCTCCTTGAAATGGAACTCGAGGATGCCGCGCTCGGCCTGGCACTGGGTGATCAGATCGACGGTCCTGAGTGTCGGCGTCAGCGTCGTGCCCTGATTGTAGTAGTCGAAGAAATTGGCATGCAGATGGAAGGAGTTGATCGGGTCGAACTCGACCACGTTGACGAGATAGATCCGGACAGGCTTGTCCTTCAGCACCCGTATCGGCTTCTTCGCGTAGGCATGGGCGACGGTGTTGACGGCATAGACCTCGTTCTCGTTATCGAAATTGGTGTCGAAGGCGTTCATCACCATCACGAATTCCTGCCAGCCGGCATTCTCCGGCGTGCCGAGCAGGCGCGAGCGGGCGACCGCCTCGTGCTCCGGATGCCGGGCGGGATCGGGATCGATGATGAAGGCGCCGTACATACCTTTCTGGATGTGCCGCTTCAGCGGCAGCGCATGGCAATGGTAGAGGTGGCAGCCGAACGGCCTGGCGTCGAACTCGTACATGAACTCCTCGCCCGGCCCGATCAGACCGGCGCCGGGAACGCCGTCCATCCGTGCTGCGTGAATGCCGTGGAAATGCATGGAATGCGGATGCGAGCCGTTGTTGCGGAAGACGATCTTCAAGCGATCGCCTTCGGTGGCCCGCAGCGTCGGCCCCGGCACGCGGCCATTGTAGGTCCAGGCGGGGAACAGGATGCCGGGCGCGATCTCGATCTCCTTGTCCTCGGCCGTGACCTCGAAGCTGCGCAGTGTCCGCCCGTCCGGCAGCGTCGACACCGTCCCGGTCTCCCAGTCGCTCAGCAGCTTCACTGGATCGAATCCGTTGCGGCTATCCTCGACCTCGCCGACGGTGATCATCGCCCCATGCGCGGACAGGTGCGCCGGCTGCGGTTCGGCCGCCCCTGGCGTTCCGTGACCGGCGTGGTCGGTCTGCCCGCGCGCCGCGGTCGCCATCACCGCCGTGCCGCCGGCCGCCAGGCCACCGGCCAGAAGCAGCCTTCGATCGAGCTTTTGTTCCAGCAGCGATTTCGTTTCGCGCATATCCGCGTTCCTCCAAGGCACTGGCAAGGATAGCGCATGCTACAAGATTTAGCTATAGCTATAATTCTGGCGCGTGCGCACCTGGGAAACCGTCAGCGGCACCGGGACAAGAGAACCGGCCTGCCGGCCCGCTTGTGGGAAGAGTTCCGGCTGGCGGATTTGGCCCAATGGCGGACCAAAGCTTTGCGCCATTTCGGGTGCGTCGCGGCTAACGTCTTGTTTCAGCCAACCTATAGGTTTATTTGATGGACATGCTTCGAGCCTGACCCCCACAGGCGTGAAAGGATTCCCCCATGAGCGGCATCAACGACTACATCGACAGCGAAGTGAAGAGCAACGACGTCGTGCTCTTCATGAAGGGCACCCCCGGCTTCCCGCAGTGCGGGTTCTCCGGCCAGGTGGTGCAGATCCTCGACTATGTCGGGGTCGACTACAAAGGCGTGAACGTGCTGACCTCGGCCGAGCTGCGCCAGGGCATCAAGGACTATTCCAACTGGCCGACCATTCCGCAGCTCTACGTCAAGGGCGAGTTCGTCGGCGGTTGCGACATCGTGCGCGAGATGTTCCAGGCCGGCGAGCTGCAGGATTTCCTGGTCGAAAAAGGCGTCAGCGTCAAAGGCGCCGCCTGATTTGAGCTCGCGCTGGCCGGCCCAGCCGGCTGCGCGATGACATTCGGGGCCGCCCCACCTCGGCACTTTGGCTTTCGAACTCGAGAACGAGACGAATTGATGCGCCGGTCGACCGGCGCGTGTTCGTTTGATTGATCGGATTTTGCCGTGGACAATCAGGCACTAGCGCAGCAGTCGGCAAAAAGCTTGCCCATTCCGCGCTGGGAATTCATTGCGCTCTGCGCGGCGCTGATGGCGCTCAATTCGCTCGCCATCGACATCATGCTGCCGGCACTGCAGCAGATCGGCGCCTCGCTCGGCGTCGAGAATGAAAACCACCGCCAGTATGTGATCACAGCCTACATTCTTGGCTTCGGCACCGGTCAGCTCTTCTTCGGTCCGGTTTCCGATCGTTTCGGCCGCCGTGCGCCGCTGGTCGCCGGCCTGATCATCTATGTGGCGGCGGTAGCGGCCGCTGCTGTTGCTCCGACCTTTGCCACCCTGCTCGCCTGCCGTGTCGTGCAAGGCATCGGCGCGGCGGCCACCCGCGTCATCGCTGTCTCCATCGTGCGCGACACCTTCGAGGGCCGCCGCATGGCCGAGGTCATGTCTCTGATCTTCATGGTGTTCATGGCGATACCGGTCGTCGCGCCCGGCATCGGCCAGTTCATCATGCTTTTCGCCACCTGGCACTGGATCTTCGTCACCATGGCCGTCGGCGCGCTCATCGTGTCGGCATGGTCGCTGTTGCGCTTGCCGGAGACGCTGCATCCGGAATACCGGCGGCCCTTAACCGTCAACGCCGTCGTCGGCGGCTTCCGCATCGTGCTCACCAACCGCATCGCGCTTTGCTATGCCTTTGCCAGCACCTTCATCTTCGGCGCCATGTTCGGCTTCATCAATTCCGCGCAGCAGATCTATCTCGAAGTCTTCCATGTCGGCGAGCTGTTTCCGCTGATCTTCGCCGGCGTCGCGGGCGTGCTCGCCTTCTCGAACTTCCTCAACGCGCGGCTCGTCGGCAAGGTCGGCATGCGGCGCCTGTCGCAGAGCGCGCTGCTGCTCTTCCTCGCCATCAGCCTGGTCTGGCTCGTCGTCTCGCTCGAGATCGAGATGCCGCTCTGGCTGTTCATCGCCTTCTTTGCCGGCGCGATGGTTCCATTTGGCTGTCTCGGCGCGAATTTCAACGCGCTTGCGATGGAGCCGCTCGGCGAGCTTGCCGGCACGGCGTCCTCCATCCTCGGCTTCATGCAGACCTTTCTCGGCGGCCTGCTCGGAACGCTGATAGGCCAGGCCTATAACGGCACGGTCACGCCATTGGCCGCCGGCTTCTGCAGCGTTTCCCTCGCCGCCCTGCTGATGATCCTGATCGCCGAGCGCGGAAGGCTGTTCCAGCCCCACAATCCGCCGGTGTGAGACCCTCGCCTACGGCCACCCGCTCAGGATTTTCGTTCAAGCGCAACCGTGAAGCGGGGCGAAAGTATGCGCCCTGCGATCGCCTCGCCCATGCTCTCGGTAAAGGGTAACGGCAGGGCCTTATCGAGAGCCTCGAGGACTGAGGCAACGAAGGCTCTGTTCAATGCATCGTTCGATCCGAGTACGGAGAAGGTCGCGCGCGGCTTGCCAATGAGCGTTCCGTCTCGGCGGAGCGAGAACCGCAGGGTCAAGGACAGGCCGGCAGTTCCGCGGGGCGGCCGCCAGCAGGCGTAAATGGCAGCCGACATTTCCGCTATGGAGTTTACGGGATCGCGACTGCCGCAGGCGCGCTCCCGTGCCGCTGCTTCGTCAGCACCGGTGATCGTCACGGCGAGGGCGAGAGCCAGAGCGACCATCGCGGACCGGGTGCTCATTCACATCTCCGGATTTGCGTGAGGGTGTAGATCGACACCTTCCAGCCGACGGGCTGGCCCTCGTCAGCGCAATCGATCCTATTCCGCCCAGAGCTCGCGCCGCAGTTCGTTCCAGCTATCCTTGTCTGGCGCAACCAACAACCCGCCGTCGACATGCGACGGCAGATAGGCATCGCCGTCGATCCGCGCCGCATAACCACCGGCCTCCTGATGGATCAGCACGCCGGCCAGATGGTCCCACGGCATCAGCTTGTTGTAGACGACGAAATGCGCATGGCCGCTCGCCAGCAGCCGGTATTCGTGCGCGGCGCAACGATAGCCGAACTGCGACAGCGCCTTTGTGTGGTTGCGAGCGAGCCGCGAGCGCTCCGGTTCCTTCAGATACTGCCACGAGATCGCGCCGGTCATCTCGGAGATCGGCACCGGCTCGGCGACCCGCACCCTCTCCAGCGTGCCATGTGCGTGGCGGATATGGCTGCCCGCCCCCCTGGCGCCGATCAGCCAGTCCTTCCCGATCGGGTCGTGGATGATGCCGGCAACCGTCTCGCCGTTGACCACGACGCCGAGCATGACGCCGAACAGCGGCACGCCGGAGGCGAAGTTGAAGGTGCCGTCGACCGGATCGATGACGAAGGCCAGCGCGGCATCGCCGAGCCCTTTGAGCAAGGCCGGATTGTCGGAGCAGGTCTCCTCGCCGACGATCATCGCTGTAGGGTAACGCTCGCGCAGCCTGGCAGTGATCAGCCTTTCGGCGTTGACGTCCGCCTCCGTAACCAGATCGGCGGCGGACGTCTTCTGGCGAATATCGCCCTCGCCCAACCGGCGAAAGCGCGGCATGATTTCGGCCCTGGCTGCGTCAGCTAGAAGCTCGGCCAGCCAGTCGATCGCTTGCATGTCAAACGTCATCGGAAATGTCTTTTCCCATGGTAAGGCGCGCATCGAGCGCGGCGAAGTCGAACAGTTTTCGGTCGAGCAGATGCGAGGGCCGCACATTGGTCATCGCGCGGATCATCGTGTCCTTGCGGCCAGGCATGCGCTTCTCGATATCGTCGAGCATCGCCTTCATGGCGTTGCGCTGCAGCCCTTCCTGGCTGCCGCAGAGATCGCACGGGATGATCGGGAATTTCATTGCAGTGGCAAATTTCTCGAGATCGGCCTCGGCGCAATAGGCGAGCGGGCGCAGAACCATGACGTCGCCCTCGTCATTAAGAAGCTTCGGCGGCATGGCGGCGAGACGCCCGCCATGGAAGAGGTTCATGAAGAAGGTTTCGAGGATGTCCTCACGGTGGTGGCCTAGCACCAGCGCGGTGCAACCCTCCTCACGCGCGATGCGATAGAGATGGCCGCGCCTCAGCCGCGAGCAGAGCGAGCAATAGGTGCTGCCTTCGGGCAGCTTGTCGGTGACCACCGAATAGGTGTCCTGGTATTCGATGCGATGCGCAATGCCGTTGGCGCCGAGATAGTCCGGCAGGATGTGCTTCGGGAAATTCGGCTGACCTTGGTCGAGATTGCAGGCAAGCAGCTCGACCGGCAGCAGCCCGCGCCATTTGAGATCGAGCAGCAAGGCAAGCAGGCCATAAGAATCCTTGCCGCCGGAGAGCGCCACCAGCCAGCGCTCGCCGGGTTTCACCATGGCGAAGTCTTCGATCGCCTGGCGTGTGAGCCGCAGCAGCCGCTTGCGCAGCTTGTTGAACTCGACCGAGGATGGCACGTCGCGGAACAGCGGATGGAATCCGCCGTCCGGCTCGTCGGCGATCGGCTCAAGCGATTTGACGTTTGGCAGCATATTCATGGCGCAGGTGCCCACGGTTCTGTTGCCGCTTCGCTTAGAGCATTTTGCAGCCAAGTGGAATCACTAGCCGTCGCGGAATTGCGGCTAAAAAAATGACCAGGGTGGAATTGCCGCCCTGGCCGACGCGACAAACAAAGAAAAGGCCGCCTCGAGGGCGGCCTTGGATGGGTGTCGCCGATTGGTCGGATCAGCGCGAATAGAATTCGACGACCAGGTTCGGTTCCATCTGGACGGCGAACGGAACATCCGCCAGGCCGGGAACGCGGTTGTAGGTCGCGGTCATCTTGTTGTGGTCGGCCTCGATATAGTCCGGCACGTCACGCTCGGCCAAGCCTACCGATTCCAGCACGATGACGAGCTGCTTCGACTTCTCGCGCACCTCGATGACGTCGCCCGGCTTGCAGCGGTACGAACCGATATTGGTGCGCTTGCCGTTGACGTTGACGTGGCCGTGGTTGACGAACTGGCGGGCCGCGAAGATGGTCGGCACGAACTTGGCGCGATAGACGATCGCGTCGAGACGCGACTCGAGCAGGCCGATCAGGTTCTCGGAGGTGTCGCCCTTGCGGCGGTTGGCTTCCTCATAGACCTTGCGGAACTGCTTTTCCGAAACGTCGCCATAGTGGCCCTTGAGCTTCTGCTTGGCGCGCAGCTGCAGGCCGAAGTCGGAAAGCTTGCCCTTGCGGCGCTGGCCATGCTGTCCGGGGCCGTATTCGCGCTTGTTGACCGGGGACTTCGGACGGCCCCAGATATTTTCGCCGAGACGGCGGTCGATCTTGTATTTCGCGGATTCGCGCTTGCTCATCGCATTCCCTTTCAAAACGATATGACCCGGGGCCCCATGGCTCCGGGTGAAGGAAACGCGCCCTCCTCTGGCCTCCGTTTTCGAGGCCTGACAGGGTTTTCCCACGCAACGCGACGGAAAACCCACGGGACACGTCAGTTCGAACAAGACCGCCGACAGACTGGCTTCCGGCGAGGTCTTGCCCATGCAAAAGAAACCACCGGACGTCGCCGCCCGGTGTTGGTGGCCCTGTTAAACAGAGATTTAACCGGTGTCAAGCTCGTGATCGGCGACGCACCGGCTCCACTATTCTGCCGTCAGAAAGCCGCAGCCCCGCGAAGGCACTGGCATGGCCGCAAGCAGATCCGCCACGTCATGGCATGCCGCGGTTTCCTATCCAGGCACCAACTTGAGAGCCAGGCAGGAGTTCATGACTTCTTGCTAGGCAGTCCCTTGCGTTTGGTCTCGGCGAACTCCTCGAGTTGCTTCTCGCTCATGGACTCGTACATCTCGCGCGAAGCACCCTTAAGCTCGGTTTTCTTGGTCTCGCCGCGCTTGGCCGAAAGGGCTGCGCCGGCTGCCTTCTGTTGGGCTTGCGATTTGGCTGGCATGCGATTTCTCCCTGTGCGGTAGTGGGAAGAGAAACGCTGCGGCGCTATCGCAGTTCCAGCTAGCGCGAGGTCAGCCCAAAGCCCTGGATGAGCCTGCGCGTGGCGAAATCCACCTTACCAGAGGTGAAGAGGGCGATATCGGGCTCGGTCTCGCCCGACGGTTCGCCGATAGGCTGCAGCAGCGACATGGCGCGCCGGGCAATGGCTTCCGCCGGATCGATCCAGTCGACCGGCCACGGAGCGGTCTTGCGCATGCGGTTGGCCAGGAACGGATAATGCGTGCAGGCGAGCACGACGATGTCGGTGCGCTGCCCGTCGTGCTCGATGAAGCAGGGCGCGATCTCGGCGCGCACGGCTTCCTCGTCGACAAAACCTTCGCGCATATAAATCTCGGCCAATGCGGCAAGCCTGTCGCTGCCGACGAGCCGGACATGGCATTTCTGCGCCCATTTGCTGATCAGGTCACGCGTGTACTGACGCTTAACCGTGCCCGGGGTCGCCAGCACCGAAACCAGGCCGGACCGCGTGCGCTCGGCCGCCGGCTTGATCGCGGGCACCGTTCCGACAAACAGATGACCGGGAAATTTTTCCCGCAGCGCATCGATCACCAGGGTCGAGGCGGTGTTGCAGGCGATCACTGAGATCGCCGGCTGCAGACGGTCGAGCAATTTGCCGAACAGGGCGAGTATGTGCTCCTTGAGCGCCGGCTCTTCCCATGCGCCGTAAGGAAAAGCCGCGTCGTCGGCGACATAGACGAAGCGCCGATCCGGCATCAGGACGCGCGCCTCGCGCAGCACCGTCAGTCCGCCGACACCGGAATCGAACATCAGGATCGGACGCTGGTTTGATCGATCGTTCATTGTCATCCGACTACAGGAAGAAGCTGACCCGAGATTTGGCCAACCGCGCTTCTATCCTGAACGATCATGGTCTTGAAGTGGCAGATGCCAGCAGCTTTTGCGCAACTCAGAGCCCCCGCTTGCCGAAGCCGGCGGGTCGCGCCCGGCCAAACGGCTGCGGCGCCGGCGCCGGCGCCGGACGCGCGGGTTGCGCAGCAGTCCGTGGCGCAGCTGGAGCGACGCTCGCTGTCGCCCTCGCGGGGCGCGCCTCCGCCGGCAACGAGCCTTCAAAGTCGAAAGCCTCGGTCAGCTCATCGATGTTGCTGCCGGCCACAGGCTTTGCCCACAGGATCGTGCACCAGAGGCCGAATATGGCAAGGCCGAGCAGGTTCAGGCCACCGGGCGCGCTCTCAGGATTGCCAAAATCGATAACCAGAAGCGTGCCCGCCTGCAGCAAGCCATAGATGCCGGAAAAGACGATATAGGACCAGAGGATCCAGCCTGAACCATCGGCATCGCGGCTGCGGCGCCATGCGATGTTGCCGCGCAGCGCGACGAAGACGAGCGACACAACGAGCGCGGCGCCGGCCAGGCTTTGCCGCGACGGACCCGGCATCGAATTGATCAATCCCGCGAAGCCGGTCGTTGCGGCAATGCAGAGCACGATCGCTACCGCTTCCGCTATGAACAAACCTAGCGAATAGAAGAAGAAATGCAGACGGCCAATATTGGACGTAAACATCTGCTGCCCCATCGTTTCGAGAACGATGAGCCAAACCGCATAATATTCGGTTACCTTGAAGGTTCGGAGCTTACGGATTTTAACTTTCTTTGTCCGTTGTTCGTTTGCGCGTAGCCGGCGCCCGCCTGGGATCATCCCCCGGTGAGCCGTCGCCGCGCGGCATTGCCGGCGAGAACCTGTCGAGCGACGAGATGATGCCGCGCAGCACCTTCAACTCGGGCTCAGCGAATCCCGCCCGCGTCAGCACGGCGCGCAGATTGTCGACCATCGTAGGCCTCTTCTCTTCCGGGCGGAAATAGCCGCGCGCCTCGAGAGCGCCTTCGAGATAGGTGAACAGGCTGTGCAGCTGTTCCTTGGTCGCCGGAACGAGCTCCGGTCCGGCGAAGTTGGTCGCGGTCTCTTCGGCAAGGCCGGATTTCATCCATTCATAGGACATCAAAAGCACGGCCTGTGCGATGTTGAGCGAGGAGAAGCCGGGATCGACGGGAAAGGTGACGATCTCGTCAGCCAGACCAACCTCTTCATTGTAGAGGCCAAAACGTTCACGGCCGAACAGAATTCCGGTGCGCAGCCCCGCCTGCTCGCGGGCCCGGAGCGCCCTGCCCGCATCCACCGGACCGCGCACCGGCTTGAAGCCGTCACGCTCGCGGGCGGTGGTGGCGAAGACGAAGTTGAGGTCGGCCACTGCCGAGGCAAGGTCGTCGAACACCGTTGTCGCATCGATGACGTGGTCGGCGCGGCTGGCGGCGGCGCGCGCCTTCTCGCTCGGCCAGCCGTCGCGCGGATTGACCAGGCGCAGCTCAGAAAGGCCGAAATTCGCCATGGCGCGCGCGACCATGCCGATATTCTCGCCGAGTTGCGGCTCGACAAGGATGATCGCCGGTCCGGCGGTCTTGGCGGTGTCGTTTGCGGCTGGCATGGCTCTCCGTACATGAGGTTTGCGGCGTTTCGGCGTCCCCTGCCACATCCGGGCCTGAAAATGAAGCATTCACAAGCGCGACACCGGTCTGCGATCGGCTGATCGCGGTTTGCGCGCTCAAAAAGGCTTTGATATACGCTGCCCAACCTCGGCCGAAGCCACGGGCAAGGCCGTTCAGATCCCCAGCAACGAGGCATTTTTCCATGGCGAAGATCAAGGTGGCGAACCCGGTCGTCGAGCTCGACGGCGACGAGATGACCCGCATCATCTGGCAGTTCATCAAGGACAAGCTGATCCACCCCTATCTCGACATCAAGCTGGACTATTTCGATCTAGGGATCGAGAACCGGGACGCCACCAATGACCAGGTGACCGTCGACTCGGCCAACGCCATCAAGAAATACGGCGTCGGCGTGAAATGCGCGACGATCACGCCCGACGAGCAGCGCGTCGAGGAATTCAAGCTGAAGAAAATGTGGAAGTCGCCCAACGGCACCATCCGCAACATCCTCGGCGGCACCATCTTTCGCGAGCCGATCATCATGAAGAACGTGCCGCGCCTGGTGCCCGGCTGGACCAAGCCGATCGTCGTCGGCCGTCACGCCTTCGGCGACCAATACCGCGCCACCGACTTCCGCTTCCCGGGCAAGGGGAAGCTGACAATCAAATTCGTCGGCGAGGACGGCCAGGTGATCGAGCATGACGTCTTCGATGCGCCGGGCGCCGGCGTCGCCATGGCCATGTACAATCTCGACGAGTCGATCCGCGAATTCGCTCGCGCCTCGCTGAACTATGGCCTGCTGCGCAACTTCCCGGTCTATCTCTCGACCAAGAATACCATTCTCAAAGCCTATGACGGGCGCTTCAAGGACATCTTCCAGGAAGTCTACGAGAAGGAATTCGAGGCCGAGTTCAAGGCGAGAAAACTCTGGTACGAGCACCGCCTGATCGACGACATGGTCGCCTCCAGCCTGAAATGGTCGGGCGGCTATGTCTGGGCCTGCAAGAATTATGACGGCGACGTGCAATCCGACACGGTGGCGCAGGGCTTCGGCTCGCTCGGCCTGATGACCTCGGTGCTGATGACGCCGGACGGCAAGACCGTGGAAGCGGAAGCCGCCCACGGCACCGTCACCCGCCACTACCGCCAGCATCAGAAGGGCGAGGAAACCTCGACCAACTCGATCGCCTCGATCTTCGCCTGGACGCGTGGCTTGGCCCACCGCGCCAAGCTCGACGGCAATGCCGAGCTCAAGCGCTTTGCCGAGACGCTGGAAAAGGTCTGCATCCAGACCGTCGAGGGCGGCTTCATGACCAAGGACCTGTCGCTGCTGATCGGCCCCGACCAGCCCTGGCTGTCGACCACCGGCTTTCTCGACAAGATCGACGAGAACCTGCAGAAGGCGATGGGGTAAGAAGTGCCGAGCCTTGTTGCCAGCGAAAGGGTCCGCCTTTGCGCTGGCAACAATGCCGACCTCTGCCAGGCTATTTTCAAGGTGCACGGGCTAAGCGGCCGGAGGAGCCGCTCCGTCTGGTCCAGCGATGAGCAAGCACCTCCTTACTACCCCAATGCCGCCACTTTGGATGCCGATGCCGTACCGATCCAACTTGCAGAAATAGCCAGACTGACATCTGTTCTTGCCACCAGCTTTTCGGTCAAGGATTGCTTCTGCCGTCTGGATCTCCGACCGCTCGGGTTCAGCCAACTCTTCGAAGCAAGCTGGATCTGGATGGACCTAAGGCGTCCAACGACGACCCCCTCCGGTTGGGAACGTGTTGGGGACGCAGCCAGCTTGGAGATGTGGGAACTTGCCTGGACGGATGGCGCAGGTTCCTCCAGCGGCCGTGTCTTTCCGACCGCAGTTCTGGCCGACCCTGCCATCGCCATCCTTGGCCGACGGACGGCCGACGGCTTCACCGCCGGCTGCATAGCCAATAGATCCGAGCTCGTGATCGGGTTGTCAAATGTCTTTGCCACGGATGGCAATTCGACCTATCGAGATGCTGTGCAAGCCGCAGCCAATACGTTTGCTGAAAGTCGCGCGCTGGTCGGGTATGAACGCGGCGGCGGGCTGGATGACGCACTGGACTGCGGCTTTCAGACCACCGGCACGCTGCGCGTCTGGATACGGGACAGCCAAGCCAAAGAGGAATGAAGTGGCAAAGCCTCTTCTCTACGGCGCCCACTACAGCGTCTATGTCCGCATCGCGCGAATGGCGCTCAATCAAAAGGGCGTCGACTACGAGCTCGTCCCTCTCGACATCTTCACGGCCGAAAGGGCGTCAATTATCGGCTATTTCCTCAAGGTCGCCGAAGGGCGAAAGCTGCTTGCCCGCTTTCCAGACTTGCAGGACCGGTGGGATCGCATCGTCAGGCGGGCAAGCTTCTCCAATGCATGAGCTTTCCGGTCGCGAAGCGCTGACCACAGCCAGGATAGTCCGGGTCAACCACGCAGGCGAGTTTGGAGCGATCAGGATCTATTCAGCGCAAATCTTTGTCGCCCGGCACGCGATTGCGTGCCGTCTTTGTCGGAGATGCTTGGACACGAGCGCCAGCATTGCGCCGCCTTCCGTGCCGCCATGCCAATGCGAAACTCGCGTCCATGTCGCGTCATGCAGTTCTGGAGCTGGGGCGGCTGGCTGTTGGGCTTTCTCACCGCCCTGCTCGGCCCACAAGGCATCTGGGCATGCACCGCCGCTGTCGAAGCGACCGTGCACCGCCATCTTGACGACCAGCTCTACTATCTAGCCGGGCGCGATCCCGGACTGCACGCCATCATCCTGTCGATCCGCGAGGAAGAGCTGGCCCTCTGCGTCACGCCGAGGAGCATCTGCTGGCACCAGGCCCGCTGCTTCTCCTCCTGCGCGCGGCGATCGCCGTCGCCACGGATTGCCTCATCTGGCTGTCCACCTGGGGCGACTCTGTCAGAATGGCGCGCGCCCTGAAAGCGGCAAAGCCTTCCTGACACAGGAACACTAAGCGGCTTCGAGCGCCGCCTTTACCGCCGCGATGGCGTCGTCCGCCTTGGAGGCGTCGGGGCCGCCGGCTTGCGCCATATCGGGACGCCCGCCGCCGCCCTGCCCGCCAAGCGCGGCGGACGCAACACGGACGAGATCGACAGCGCTGAAGCGGCCGGTCAAGTCGTCGGTGACGCCGACCACCACGCTCGCCTTGTTGTCCTCGCCGGCGCCGATAAAGACGACCACGCCGGAGCCCAGCGTCTTCTTGCCGGCATCCGCAAGCGGCTTCAGGTCCTTCGGCGCGACACCGCTGACCGCTTTGCCGAGGAAGCCGACACCCGCAACCGTCTCGTTGGTGGCCGGAGCATCGGCAACGGCCGCGCCGCCGCCAAGGGCCAGTTTCTTGCGCGCCTCGGCGAGCTCTTTCTCGAGTTTCTTGCGCTCCTCGAGCAAAGTCTCGACACGCGCAGGAACGTCGGCCGGCGAGATCCTCAAGGTCGCCGCGGCTGCCTTCAGGCGCTTGTCCTGCTCGTCGAGATGCTTGCGCGCCGCCTCGCCGGTCAGCGCCTCGATGCGGCGCACGCCGGCGGCGACCGCGCTGTCCGACAGGATGCGCACAAGGCCGATATCGCCGGTCGACCTGACATGCGTGCCGCCGCAGAGCTCGACCGAATAGGGACGGTTGGCCTTGGCGCCGTGCAGGCCGGTGCCCATCGAAACGACGCGCACCTCGTCGCCGTATTTCTCGCCGAACAGCGCCATCGCGCCCTCGGCAATAGCATCGTCCACCGACATCAGCCGCGTCGTCACCGGACTGTTCTGCACGACGATCTCGTTGGCCATGCGCTCGACATCCTCGAGCTCCTCGGCCGAGATCGGCTTGTTGTGCGAAATGTCGAAGCGGAGGCGATCAGGCGCGACCAGCGAACCCTTCTGAGCGACATGGGTGCCCAGCACCTCACGCAGCGCCTCGTGGATGAGATGCGTCGCGGAGTGATTGGCGCGCAGCTTCGAACGGCGCGCGTGATCGACCTTTAGCTCCACGGCAGCGCCGGTCTTGATCGTACCGCGCGTCACCTTGCCCAAATGCACGAAAAGCCCGTCGGCCTTCTTTTGCGTGTCGGTGACCTCGATCGAGAAGCCGTCGCCGGAAATCATGCCGGTATCGCCCATCTGGCCACCGGATTCGCCATAGAATGGCGTCTGGTTGACGACGACGGCAACCGCGTCGCCCTGCCCGGCGCTGTCGACGATCTTGCCATCCTTGACCAGGGCCTGGATCAGGCCTTCCGCCTCTTCCGTCTCGTAACCGAGGAAATCGGTGGCGCCGGTCTGCTCGCGCACCGGGAACCAGACCGTCTCGGTCGCCGCTTCGCCCGACCCCGCCCAGTGCGCGCGCGCTTCCGCCTTCTGCCGCTCCATCGCAGCGGTGAAGCCGGCAAGATCGACCGAGATGTCGCGTTGGCGCAGCGCATCCTGCGTCAGGTCGAGCGGGAAGCCATAGGTGTCGTAGAGCTTGAAGGCCGTCTCGCCATCCAGCATGGCGCCGGCGTGCAGCTGTTCCGTCGCCTCCGAAAGCAGGCCGAGACCGCGGACCAGCGTCTTGCGGAAGCGCGTCTCCTCGAGCTTCAGCGTCTCGGTGATCAGCGCTTCGCCACGCACCAGTTCCGGATAGGCCTGGCCCATCTCGCGTACCAGCGCCGGCACCAGCTTCCACATCAGCGGCTCCTTGGCGCCGAGCAGTTGCGCATGGCGCATGGCACGACGCATGATGCGACGCAGCACATAGCCGCGGCCTTCATTGGAGGGCAGCACGCCGTCGGCCACCAGGAAGGATGACGAGCGCAAATGATCCGCGATCACGCGGAAGGATGCTGCGTTCTCCTGGTTGTGACCGTGCCCGAGCGCTGAGCATGCCGCATCGATCAAATGCCGGAACAGGTCGGTCTCAAAGACGCTCTCCACTCCCTGAAGGATCGAAGCCATGCGCTCCAGGCCCATGCCGGTGTCGATCGACGGGCGCGGCAGGTCGATGCGCTCGTCTTTCGTCACCTGCTCATATTGCATGAACACCAGGTTCCAGAATTCGAGGAACCGGTCGCCGTCCTCCTCCGGGCTGCCGGGCGGACCGCCCCAGATATGCTCGCCGCGATCGATGAATATCTCCGAGCACGGACCGCAGGGACCGGTGTCGCCCATCGCCCAGAAATTGTCAGAGGTCGGAATGCGGATGATGTGATCGTCTGAGAAGCCGGCGATCTTCTTCCAGTAGCCGGCCGCCTCGTCATCGGTGTGATAGACGGTGACCAGAAGCTTGTCCTTCGGCAGGCCGAATTCCTTGGTGATCAGGTTCCAGGCAAGCTCGATCGCGCGCTCCTTGAAATAATCGCCGAACGAGAAATTGCCGAGCATCTCGAAAAAGGTGAGATGGCGCGCGGTGTAGCCGACATTGTCGAGATCGTTGTGCTTGCCGCCGGCGCGCACGCTCTTCTGCGCGGTCGCGGCGCGCGAATAGGACCGCTTCTCCAGGCCGGTGAACACGTTCTTGAATTGCACCATGCCGGCGTTGGTGAACATCAGCGTCGGATCGTTGCGCGGCACCAGCGGGCTGGAGGCGACGATCTCATGGCCCTCCTTGCGGAAGTAGTCGAGGAATGTCGACCGGATCTCGTTCACGCCACTCATGGATACTGCCTTTTCGCGAAAACCGCCGGCCAGGCCGGCGGCAAATGGGCTTTCGTGTGTCAGAAGATAGATTGGCCTTTTAGCCGTAGCTCTTGACCCTGTCCAGAAACACGGAACCAACGCCAATCCTCCGGCCGGGCGGCCTGTGCCCTCGCCCCCCAAACGCAAACCGCCGGCACGAAGGCCGGCGGTTCGAACGCAGTACTAGGGAACTCGATTACATCAGCTTTAGATAATGGATCCGGATTATGGCCGAACTCCGGCAGTGCCTACATCGCGCCAGCCTCGTCCTCGAAGCTGTCGTCACCACCGCCTTCGGAGCCGCCGTTCTCGAGGAATTTTTCGGCGATCAGCCCGGCATTCTGCCTCAGCGCCAGCTCGATCTCGCGCGCCGTGTCCGGATTGTCGCGCAGGAAAAGCTTGGCGTTCTCACGGCCCTGACCGAGACGCTGCGAATTGTAGGAGAACCAGGCGCCCGACTTCTCGACCACGCCGGCCTTGACCCCGAGATCGACGAGCTCGCCGGTCTTCGACACGCCCTCGCCATACATGATGTCGAACTCGACCACCTTGAAGGGCGGAGCCAGCTTGTTCTTCACCACCTTGACGCGGGTCTGGTTGCCGACCACTTCGTCGCGATCCTTGACCGAGCCGATGCGGCGGATGTCGAGGCGCACCGAGGCGTAGAATTTCAGCGCGTTGCCGCCGGTCGTGGTTTCCGGCGAGCCGAACATGACGCCGATCTTCATACGGATCTGGTTGATGAAGATGACCATGGTGTTGGAGCGCGAGATTGACGCGGTCAGCTTGCGCAGCGCCTGGCTCATCAAGCGGGCCTGCAGGCCGGGCAGCGCGTCGCCCATCTCGCCCTCGATTTCGGCGCGCGGCGTCAGCGCCGCCACCGAATCGACCACCAGAACGTCGATTGCGCCGGAGCGCACCAGCGTGTCGCAGATCTCCAGCGCCTGCTCACCCGTGTCGGGCTGCGAGATCAGGAGGTTTTCGAGGTCCACGCCGAGCTTGCGGGCATAGACCGGATCGAGCGCGTGCTCGGCATCGACGAAGGCGCAGATACCGCCCTTCTTCTGGGCTTCCGCAACCGTGTGCAGCGCCAGCGTCGTCTTGCCCGAGCTTTCCGGCCCGTAGATTTCGATGATGCGGCCGCGCGGCAGCCCGCCAACGCCGAGCGCGATGTCCAGCCCCAGCGATCCCGTCGGCACGGTTTCGATCTCGACCACCTGCTCATTGGCGCCGAGCCGCATGATCGAGCCCTTGCCGAAAGCGCGCTCGATTTGCGACAGCGCCGCATCCAGAGCCTTTGATTTGTCCACTGCCTTATCCTCTACAAGCCGCAAACTATTCTGAGCCATGATACATCACCCCTTGGTCGTCAATGAAGGCCGGACAATCCGTGATCCCTGCCAGTTTGTACCTTTTTTGTTCTCATCTGGCAAGAGGCAGCAAATGACTGGAAAACAAACAATATCTGGATTTGTTCTATTTTTGTCTCACTAGAGATGGCGTGAACCAGTGCTGCTGATCCAAGCGAGATCTCGTTATCTGGGCGGCCCGAATCGCGACCCGATTGCGGGGCGATGCGCGGAAACCTAGTGTGCGCACGCAAACAATCAACGAGGTCACCTCCGCGGCATGCCGACATCCCCAAACATCCTGGCGCTGGGCGGCGCCCATATCGACCGGCGCGGCCAGGTCTCGGGCCCTTACGTGCCCGCCGCATCCAATCCCGGCATCATGCGCGAGGATGTCGGCGGCGGCGTCTTCAACGCGCTGCGCAGCATTGTGAAGCGCGGCGTCTCGGCCTCGCTGCTTTCGGTGCGCGGCGGCGATGCGGCGGGTGAGACCGTCGCATCGGCGATCGACGAGGCCGGCATCGCCGACCTTTCGGCGGTGTTCCTCGACCGCACGACGCCGAGCTACACTGCGCTGATCGACAGCGAGGGGGAGTTGATCGTCGGCTTTGCCGATATGGGCCTTTACGACCTCGCCTTCCCCAAGCAGATCCGCCGCGCCAAGGCGCGCGAGGCGATCGCCGAGGCAGACGCGATCCTCTGCGACGCGAACCTGCCAACGGCGGCCCTCGAGCGTCTGGTTGCGCAAGCCGGCGACAGGCCGATTTTCGCCATCGCCATCTCGCCGGCCAAGGTGGTGCGGCTGGCGCCGCTGCTCGGCAATCTTTCGCTGCTGTTCATGAACCGCCGAGAGGCGGCGGCGCTGGCTGGTGCGGATATTTCCGGCCGCGATCTTGTCGGGGAACTCAGGCGGCTGAGCTTGACGGCAGGCGTGATCACGGCCGGCAGTGCTCCGGTGCTCGGCTTCGACCAATCGGGCGTCTTCGCCATCGACCCGCCCTCCCCGCGACGAGTTGCCGACGTAACCGGCGCCGGCGACGCCCTGACCGGAGCAACGGTTGCCGCGCTGCTGCGCGGGCTGCCTTTGCGGAGGGCACTGCGCGAAGGTGTTGCCGCGGCGATGCTCGCCATCGAGAGCGCTGAGGCGGTACCGTCTTTCACCGCCGGCAGTTTTGGCCAGGCGCTTGCCCTTGTGCCCGAGGCACGGGTGGTGGCATAGGGCCACAAACTATCTTGCCGGAGTGTTTTCTCCGGAGTGGAGAACGGACATGACGCCCGAAACCGCCCGCCCCTTCATCGACATTCATCCGCCAGTGGCGGAGGCGCTTGCCGCCGGGCGGCCTGTGGTGGCGCTGGAAAGCACCATCATTACCCACGGTATGCCATACCCCGACAATGGCGCGATGGCCGCCAAGGTCGAGCAGATCATCGCCGAGAGCGGCGCCGTGCCGGCGACGATCGCCGTGGTCGATGGACGCATCAAGATTGGCCTTTCCGATGGCGAGCGCGAATCGCTTGCCATGACCGGCGACGCCATGAAGCTGTCGCGTGCCGATATCGGCTTTGCCGTCGCCCAAAAGCGCACCGGCGGCACCACCGTGGCCGCCACCATGATCGCCGCGCACATGGCCGGCATAAAGGTCTTCGCCACCGGCGGCATCGGCGGCGTCCACAAGGGCGCCGAAAAGAGTTTTGACATCTCGGCCGACCTCGACGAGCTGGCGCGCACGCCGGTCGTCGTCGTCTCGGCCGGCGCCAAGGCGATCCTCGACATCGAAAAGACGCTGGAAGTGCTGGAGACGCGCGGCGTGCCAGTCATCGGCCATGGCTGCGAGACCATGCCGGCCTTCTGGTCCAGGCAATCGCCCTTCCGCGCGCCGCTGACGTTGCATGCGCCTGAAGATATCGCGCATTTCTATCATATCCGGCAGGCGCTCGGCCTCGGCGGCGGCATACTGGTCGCCAATCCGGTGCCGCAGAACGACGAGATCCCGGCAGCCGAGATGGACGGCTACATCCAGGCCGCGCAAAAGGCGGCCGAAGCGCAGAACATCACCGGCAAAGCCGTGACGCCGTTCCTCCTGTCGTGGATTTTGGAGCTCACCGGCGGCCGCAGCCTCAAGACCAACATCGCGCTGGTCGAAAACAATGCGCGGCTGGCGGCGGAGATCGCGAAGGCGCTGTAAGCCTTATCTGCCCGCGCGCCGCCCCGCTTCATAAGCGCGCCGCGCCCAGACCGCCATTTCGTCGGGATCGTCGAAGGCGCTGTCGGGAACGCTCCAATAGGGCATCGCCACCTCCTTGCCGTGCCGCGAGCCGGTATAGGTCCATTGGCTACAGCCGGCGGCCTCGAATTCGGGGATCGTCTCCTCGTCGGCCTTCAGCATCAGTTCGCCGCGCACGACCACCGCGACGATGACGCCGTCGCAATAGATTCCCTTGCCGCCGAACAGTTTTCGGATGCTGATCGGCCCCAGGCTCTCGAACAATTCTTCGAGGCGGTCATTGTCCATGCCGCAATCATCTCATCCGGCATGGGCCTTGTCATCGCAGCAACCAACAGCATGCTGACAGGTTGAGACATGAAATGGAGTTTCGCGCCATGCCTGTCCTGCTCAAAGGCTCCTGCCGCTGCGGCGCCGTCCGCTTCGAGGTGGAAAGTCACACGCCCGTGCCGTTCATGCTCTGCTACTGCTCGATCTGCCGCAAGCAGCAGGGCGGCGGCGGTTTTGCCATCAATCTCGGCGCCGACAACGAAACGCTCAAGGTCACCGGCAAGCCCAATCTCGGCGTCTACCGCGCTGAGATCGAGGACGACGAGCATCCGCACTGCGAGGTCTCGACCGGCGAGCGCAATTTCTGCAAGACATGCGGCGCCGCGCTCTGGCTCTACGACCCGACTTGGCCGGACCTCGTCCATCCCTTCGCCTCGGCGATCGACAGCGACCTGCCGAAGCCGCCGGAAAAGGTGCACCTGATGCTGAAATACAAGGCGAGCTGGGTCGAGCCGGCGATCGGCGAGAACGACAAGGTGTTCGAGTTCTATCCCGAAGAATCGATCGCCGACTGGCACAAGCGCACCGGCTTGTGGATGGACTAAGCCTGAATCTAAGAGCGATGGGTTAGCGCAACCCAGCGCTCGATCTGCCTCACATCTACCCCTTCGCGCTGCGCGGCGACCAAGGGGTGGTCTGCATCATGCAGAAAAACCCTGGGACGCAGATTGCCGGGCTGAAACACAACATTGGCATACAGGTGCATCGAGCTCGGATACTCAGGAATGTCGTGCATCAAATACCCGAAGCAGAGCTCGTCCTCATATTGGCCGCTATCATACCCGGCTCGATAGACATTCCAGCTTCTTTCCGAGACCGACATCCAAACACCGAAACAGAACTCTTCGGACAACTGAGGTACCGGCAAGGGCAGCAGGCAACGAATGAAGCGGTCTGTTTGCCCCGTGGCGTAGCTCACCACGCAAAAATCGTCGTTCCTGCGGAAAGTCGACCGAGCTACCTCGTCAAGCGCGTCTGGATTCACCGGTGCGCCAAAGGCTATATCGGTGGGAAGTCCGGTGAACTCCTGGTCACAGCAGGCACATCGCCAGCGATATGCCTCGGCGCTCACCTAAGCAGCGCTTGAAGCGCGCGCCTCCGCCAGCGCCTTGAGATCGGCCGGCTTCAGCTCGACGGATTCGCCGCAGCCGCAGGCCGAGCTCTGGTTCGGGTTCCTGAAGGTGAAGCCGGTTCGCAGCGTCGTCTGCTCGAAATCCATCTCGGTTCCGAGCAGGAAAAGCGCCGCTTCCGGCGCGACATAGACGTGCGCGCCGTCGCGCTCGATATGATCGTCCTTGGGGTTCGGCTCGGTGACCAGATCGACCGTGTATTCCATCCCGGCGCAGCCGCCCTTCTTGATGCCAAGGCGGATCCCATGCGCGTTGTCGCGCGTAGCGACGATCTCACGCACGCGGTCCGCGGCCTTGTCGGTCATCGTGATGACGGCGAAGCGTCCCATGTCATTCTCCACGTTCGCGCGGGTTCAAGGCCCGCGGAATGAGTCTGCCTTTAAGATGGTGAAGTTTCACCTTTGCTGCAAGCCAGCCAACCTTAGTGGGGTCGCTGGCTAGTACCATCCAACCGCGACCTGCGCCTCTTCCGACATCCGGTCGGGTGTCCACGGCGGGTCGAACACCATATTGACCTCGACGCCCGAAACCCCCTCCACGGCGCCGACGGCGTTCTCGACCCAGCCCGGCATTTCGCCGGCCACCGGGCAGCCCGGCGCGGTCAGCGTCATGTCGATCTTGACCGTCCGGTCGTCCTCGATGTCGATCCTGTAGACGAGGCCGAGCTCGTAGATGTCGGCCGGGATTTCCGGATCGTAGACCGTCTTCAGCGCCGAGACGATATCGTCGGTCAGCCTCGCCAGCTCATCGGCGGGGATCGCCGAGGCCGAGACGAGGCCGTTACCGGCCGTTTCCGGCGCGGTTTCTGCGGTGGTGCTCGCATCTTCCATGGTCGTCACCCGAAGAACTTTCGCGCCTTTTCCAGCGCATCGGCCAAAGCGTCGACTTCGGCCCTGGTGTTATACATGCCGAACGATGCCCTGCATGTGGAGGTTACGCCGAAGCGTTTCAACAGCGGCTGGGCGCAATGCGTGCCGGCGCGGACCGCGACGCCTTGCCTGTCTATAAGCATCGACACGTCATGGGCGTGGATGCCCTGCAATTCGAACGAGATGATGGCGCCCTTGCCGGGCGCGTCGCCGAAGATGCGCAGCGAATTGATGGCGCGCAGCCGCTCGTGCGCGTAATTCTTGAGGTCCGCCTCATGCGCCGCGATGCGCTCGCGGCCGACCTTTTCCATATATTCGAGCGCGGCGCCCAGCCCGATCGCCTGCACGATCGGCGGCGTGCCGGCCTCGAAACGGTGCGGCGGCTCGTTGTAGGTGACGATGTCTTCCGTCACCTCCTCGATCATCTCGCCCCCACCCATGAAGGGCCGCATCGCTTCCAGCATGTGCTTCTTGCCGTAGAGCACGCCGATGCCGGACGGACCGTAAACCTTGTGGCCGGTGAAGACGAAGAAGTCGCAATCGAGGTCCTGCACGTCGATCGGCATATGCACGGCGCTCTGGCTGCCGTCGACGAGCACGGGAATTCCGCGCGAATGCGCGATGCGCACGATCTCCTTGATCGGCGTCACCGTGCCCAGCGCGTTCGACATGTGGGTGATGGCGACGAGTTTTGTGCGGTTCGTCAGCCGCTTCTCGAATTCCTCGATATGGAAGGCGCCGAGATCGTCGACCGGCACCCAGACAAGCTTCGCGCCCTGCCGCTCGCGGATGAAATGCCAGGGCACGATGTTGGAGTGGTGCTCCATGATCGAGAGCACGATCTCGTCGCCTTCGCCGTTCCTCGGCATGCCGTAGCCATAGGCGACCGTGTTGATCGCCGAGGTGGTGTTCGAGGTAAAGACGATGTTGTCGGTGCTCGGCGCGTTGAGGAAGCGGCGTACCGTCTCGCGTGCTTTCTCATAAGCATCGGTCGCGGCGTTCGACAGGAAATGCAGGCCGCGATGGACATTGGCGTAGTCCTGGGAATAGGCGTGCTGGATCGTGTCGAGCACCACCTGCGGCTTCTGCGCCGAGGCGCCGTTGTCGAGATAGACCAGCGGCTTGCCATAGACCTGCCGCGACAGGATCGGGAAGTCGCGGCGGATCGCCTCGACGTCGTAGGGAGCGGTTTCGATCTTCTGGTCCATCACAAGGTCTTTCGAGGCTTCGCCTCACTCCGTCCAGCATCCCTCATCCGTCTTGGTGCTCCGCGCCAATCCACCTTCTCCCAAGTAGGAGAAGGGGAAAGCGCTATCCGTGCGTCGAAAACCAGGCGTCGAGCCGCGCTTCGAGCGCATCGACGAGCGCCTCGTCGTCCAGTTCCTCGATCACTTCCGCGACGAAAGCCTTCACCAGCAGCCCTCGAGCCGCCTTTTCGTCAATGCCGCGCGCCATCAGATAGAACAGATGGTTGTGGTCGATCTCGGTGACCGTCGCGCCGTGACCGCAGACGACGTCGTCGGCGAAGATTTCCAGTTCCGGCTTGGTCGAGAACTCACCCTCGTCCGACAGGAGCAGCGTGTTGCACGCCATCTTGGCGTTGGTCTTCTGCGCGTATTGGTGGACGTTGATGCGACCCTGGAAGACACCCCGCGCCTTGCCGGTCACAACGTTGCGGATCACTTCGGTCGAAGCGGTGTGCGGCACGGCATGGTCGAGCACCATGGTGGTGTCGGTATGCGTGTCGCCGGCCAGAAGGTTGATGCCGCGCAGCTTGAAATCGGCGCCCTCACCAGTCGTCCTGACCACGACTTCCTGGCGCACCAGCTTGCCGCCGGCGTTCATCACGAACAGCGTCAGCTTCGCGTCCTTGCCGATATGCGCCTTGAACTGAGCAAGGTGCGTTGCCGTGTCCGGCTGCTCCTGCACGATCAGCCAGGTCACCTCGGCGCCGTCGCCGACCACGAGCTGGCTGACCGAGCTGACGAGCGCGGCCTCGGCGCCCTCGCCCGTCTGGCGCTCGACGATGATTGCCTTGGCGCCGGCACCGACACGTGCCAGGAGCCGCACATGCGTCTGGCCGCCGGCCTGCAGGTTCTGCAGCTCGATCGGCTTTTCCAGCTCGGCGCCGTCGGCGATGTCGATGAAATAGCCGTCGGCCACGAAGGCCGTGTTCAGCGCGCCGATTGCGTCATCGGCGCCATAGCGATCGAGCCCCGGCGCGACACTGCCGTCGGTGAGCTTCTCCGACAGGCGCTGCACCGTGACGCCTTCGATCGCAGGCGCCTTGGCGCTCGAAACACCGTTCAGCATGGGCAGAGCGGCCGAACCATCGAGGACCGGATCGAGCGCCTTTGCATTGCCGTTGGCCTCGAAGGCCGGCACCGAGGTCAGCAGCCGGCGCAGGTCCGTATAGTGCCAGGATTCGACGCGGCGCGTCGGCAGGCCGTGCTTGACCGCCTCGATCGCGTCGTCGCGCTTGACCATCACTGCGCCGTCGCCGGGCAGCAGCGATAGCCGCTCGCCGAAGGCGTCGATCAGCGCCGTTTCGGCCAATGTCCGCTGGGGCTGTGCGTGCATGTTCATTGCTCTTGCCTCACTTGGCCCCATCTCACGCGGCTTGCCCGATCACGCCGGCATAGCCGTTGGTTTCGAGATCGAGCGCCAGCGACTTGTCGCCAGACTTGATGACCTGGCCCTTGTAGAGCACGTGCACGCTGTCCGGCACGATGTGCTCGAGCAGGCGCTGGTAGTGGGTGATGACGACGATCGCGCGCTCCGGCGAGCGCAGCGCGTTGACGCCATCGGCGACGATCTTGAGGGCGTCGATGTCGAGGCCTGAATCGGTCTCGTCGAGCACGCAGAGCTTCGGCTCGAGCAGCTTCATCTGCAGGATCTCGGCGCGCTTCTTCTCGCCGCCGGAGAAGCCGACATTGAGCGGCCGCTTCAGCATGTTCATGTCCATGTTGAGCGAGGCGGCAGCGTCCTTCACGCGCTTCAGGAATTCCGGAACCTTCAGCGGCTCCTCGCCGCGCGCCTTGCGCTGCTCGTTCATGGCCACTTTCAGGAATTCCATGGTCGCGACGCCCGGTATCTCCATCGGATACTGGAAGGCAAGGAAGATGCCGGCGGTAGCACGTTCGGCCGGATCCATTTCGAGGATCGACTGGCCGTTATAGAGGATGTCGCCTTCCGTGACCTCGTAATCCTCGCGGCCGGCGAGGATGTAGGACAGCGTCGACTTGCCCGAACCGTTCGGGCCCATGATGGCGGCGACCTCGCCGGCTTTGACCGTCAGGTTCAGGCCACGGATGATCTCCGTGCCGTCCTCGACGATGCGGGCATGCAAATTCTTGATCTCAAGCATTATCTTCTACTTTCGTGTTCTTGTTGTCCTCGACGCCGGGTCCTTGACGAGATTTCCCCAGAAGAGCGCCCGCAAGATCGCCAGTAACGATCATCCAGCCAAAAAAACCTACCGCGCCTAGGGTCGCAATCGAACCACCAACATTCCTTACCGAACTCAAGCCAAATATCGCGCCTATTAAAGCCACCACGGCACCTCCAATAGCCAGCGTCAACAAGAGCATCAGAACGATGACTATCAAACTCTGGATACGCTCGAAGAATTTCCAGGAGCGCCGTTCCATTTAGTCAGCCCACGCTGCCTTCCAGCGAGATCCCGATCAGCTTCTGCGCCTCGACGGCGAACTCCATCGGCAGCTGCTGGATGACGTCCTTGACGAAGCCGTTGACGATCAGCGCGATCGCCTCTTCCTCGGGGATGCCGCGCTGCATGACGTAGAACTTCTGGTCCTCGGAGATCTTCGACGTCGTCGCCTCGTGCTCGAACTTCGCCGTCGCGTTCTTGGCTTCCATGTAGGGCACGGTGTGCGCGCCGCACTGGTCGCCGATCAAGAGCGAGTCGCAGTTGGTGAAGTTGCGGGCGTTGGTCGCCTTGCGGTGCGCCGAGACCTGGCCGCGATAGGTGTTCTGCGAGAATCCGGCGGCAATACCCTTGGAGATGATGCGGCTCGACGTGTTCTTGCCGAGATGGATCATCTTGGTGCCGCTATCGACCTGCTGATAGCCGTTCGACACCGCGATCGAATAGAACTCGCCGCTGGAATCGTCGCCGCGAAGGATGCAGCTCGGATATTTCCAGGTGATCGCCGAGCCGGTCTCGACCTGCGTCCACGAGATCTTCGAACGGGCGCCGCGGCAGTCGCCGCGCTTGGTGACGAAATTATAGATGCCGCCCTTGCCCTCGGCGTCGCCCGGATACCAGTTCTGCACCGTCGAATATTTGATCTCGGCATCGTCGAGCGCGATCAGTTCGACCACCGCGGCATGCAGCTGGTTCTCGTCGCGCTGCGGCGCCGTGCAGCCTTCGAGATAGGAGACATAGGCCCCCTCTTCGGCGATGATCAGCGTACGCTCGAACTGGCCGGTATTCTTCTCGTTGATGCGGAAATAGGTCGACAGCTCCATCGGGCAGCGCACGCCCTTCGGCACGAAGACGAAGGAGCCGTCGGTGAACACGGCCGAGTTCAGCGTGGCGTAGAAATTGTCAGAAGTGGGCACGACCGAGCCCAGGTATTTCTGCACCAGCTCAGGGTGCTCGCGGATCGCTTCCGAAATCGAGCAGAAGATAACGCCGGCCTGAGCCAGCTCCTTCTTGAAGGTGGTGACGACCGACACGGAATCGAACACCGCGTCGACTGCGACGCGGCCGGACTTGTAGACGTTGTCGTTGGCCTCCTCCAGCTCCGAAGCGTCGGTCTTCTGCACGCCGGCGAGGATCTCCTGCTCCTTCAAAGGAATGCCAAGCTTCTCGTAGACCTTGAGCAATTCGGGATCGACCTCGTCCAGCGACTTCGGTCCCGGCGTGCTCTTCGGCGCCGCGTAATAGTGGATGTCCTGGAAGTCGATCTTCGGATAGTGGACGCGCGCCCAGGTCGGCTCTTCCAGCGTCAGCCAGCGCCTATAGGCGCCCAGACGCCATTCCAGCATCCAGTCCGGCTCGCCCTTCTTCTCAGAGATCAAGCGAATGATGTCTTCGCTCAGGCCCTTGGGGGCCTTGTCCATCTCGATCTCTGTCTGGAATCCATATTTATACTGGTCGACGTCGATCTTTCGGACTCGATCGATCGTCTCCTGCACAGCAGGCATAAGCGTTCTCCATCCACGCCGGGGTCAAGGCCCGGCAGTTTTCAAACTATGGCACCGCAGAAACGCGCCCCGGGAAGGACTCGGCTGCG
Source organism: Mesorhizobium sp. WSM4983 (assembly GCF_029625765.1). Classification (NCBI taxonomy): domain Bacteria; kingdom Pseudomonadati; phylum Pseudomonadota; class Alphaproteobacteria; order Hyphomicrobiales; family Phyllobacteriaceae; genus Mesorhizobium; species Mesorhizobium sp. WSM4983. The sequence goes on from NZ_JARTVM010000001.1 coordinate 391,117, forward strand.
GAGTAAGCTCCATATAGTGCGTTCCGGCCGGAAATTCACCCGTCCAAACGAAACGCACGGCTTTATCAGGCCGGATGGCCTGAATTCGTCTTTCGAACACCGGATTTCAAGAGCCGCCCGGGATCTCTTGTCCGATGCCCTGCCGCCGTCAGGCAGCCTTTTCTTTTCCAGCCCGACGCGCGGCTATGCCCGCCAGAGCCGCCCGGAACGCCTCGATCTCCTCGGCGCCGGTGGCGCGGCCAATCGAGACGCGCAAGGCGCCAAGGCTCTCGCCGTGGCCCATCGCCTTCAGCACATGGCTTGGCCCGACTTTCCCCGACGAGCAGGCGGAACCGGCCGACAGCGCAACACCGGCGAGATCGAAGGCGATCTGCGCCGTCTCGGCCTTGACGCCGGGAATAGCGAAGAATGTCGTATTGGCAAGCCTTGGCGCTGCCGCTCCAAAGATTTCCGTATCAGGGACGAGCTCCCGGACGATGGCTTCGACCTTGTCGCGACGGCGCGCGACCGCTTCCATGTCTTCCAGGCCGGCGAGTGCTGCCCGCGCCGCGGCACCAAAACCGGCAATGCCGGGAAGATTCTCCGTGCCGGCGCGATGGCCCTTTTCCTGGCCGCCGCCTTTGATCAGCGGCTTCGGCATCATCAGATCGGCCCGGGCGACGATGGCGCCGACGCCCTTCGGGCCGCCGATCTTGTGCGAGGAAAGGATCAGATAATCGGCATAACCGGCTGACATGTCGATCGGAATCCGTCCTGCCGCCTGCACGGCATCGACGACCAGCACGCCGCCCGCTTCCTTGACGATCTCGGCGATGCGTCCGATCGGCTGGATCACCCCCGTCTCGTTGTTGGCGGCATGGATCGCCACCAGCGGCAGGCCGGCAGCCTTGTCATGCGCGGAGAGCGCCGTAGTCAGCGCCTCGAGATCGGCAATGCCGTCTCGATCGACGCCGATCCTCGTCACCTGCGGCGCCGAGAACCGCCCGCCATTCAGAATGCAGGGATGATCGGCGGCCGAGACATAGAGGTGGCTGATGCGGATAGAGCCGCGCCCCATCTGCCAGTCGGGAGCAAGCAGCGTCGATGCGGCCTCCGTCGCGCCGGAGGTGAACACGACGTGCTCGGGCCTGGCATTGACCAGCCCTGCCACGTCACGCCTGGCATCCTCGATCAGCCGCCGCGCCGCGCGGCCCTCGCTGTGAACCGACGACGGATTGGCGGCATCGAGCGCCGCGACCGCCGCCGACCGCGCCTCTGCCATGAGAGGTGCGCTGGCGTTGTAGTCGAGATAGGCGCGAGTTGCGGCCATTTTCCTTCAGTCGATCCTGTCAGCAGCCATTCCGCGAGGACAGCGCGTTATTTCCTTGAAATTGCAAGGCGAGCCGTCCTATTTACCCGGCTTGCGGCGCGGGCGGCCGAGAAAATACGTTCTCGGCACCCAGTTTTGAACAATTCTAAACTAGCTTCTAGGAAGACGCTTGCCCGGCGTCAAGGCCACAGAATGGGCCAAAGGAAGAGTCCGGGCTCGCGCCTTCGTATGCCACGTGGAGTATTTTATGCCTGAGGTCATTTTCGCCGGTCCGGCTGGTCGCCTGGAGGGCCGTTACCAGCCTTCCAAGGAAAAGAGCGCGCCGATCGCCATCGTGCTGCATCCGCACCCGCAATTCGGCGGCACGATGAACAACAAGATCGTCTACGACCTCTTCTACATGTTCCAGAAGCGCGATTTCACCACGCTTCGCTTCAATTTCCGCGGCATCGGCCGCAGCCAGGGCGAGTTCGACCACGGTACCGGCGAATTGTCGGACGCGGCCGCTGCGCTCGACTGGGTGCAGTCGCTGCATCCGGATTCCAAGAGCTGCTGGGTCGCGGGCTATTCCTTCGGCTCATGGATCGGCATGCAGCTGCTCATGCGCCGGCCCGAGATCGAGGGCTTCATCTCGGTCGCCCCGCAGCCCAACACCTACGATTTTTCGTTCCTGGCACCCTGCCCGTCGTCCGGCCTCATCATCCATGGCGATGCCGATAAGGTGGCGCCGCCCAAGGACGTCCAGACGCTGGTCGACAAGCTGCACACGCAAAAGGGCATAACCATCACGCAGAAGACTATCTCCGGCGCCAACCATTTCTTCGCCAACCACGCCGAACTGCTGATCGACGAATGCGCCGACTACCTCGACCGGCGTCTGGCCGGCGAGCTCGCCGATCCACGGCCGAAGCGGCTGAGGTAGATTTCGGGCGATCCTTAGACCAAATAGCTCTACGGGCGGTCAGCCGACAATTGCTCGCGGCTCCGCCTCGCCAGCGATGTTTTGTCCTTGGATCCGCTGGAAGACAGCAGCCGGAACGTGCGCTTGGGCACGGGTCTGGTCGACGACGGCCGTCGGAAGATGAAACCGAGCCGCGCGAAGACCAGCCCTGCGGCGATCGCAAAGGCAAGGCCGAGCCCAAAGCCGGCCACTATGTCGCTCGGATAATGCGCGCCGACGAAGACGCGCGTCGAAGCGATCAAGGCCGTGGCCGCAAGCGCGATGTGCCAGCGCCTTGGAAACAGCAGCAAGAGGACGCCGAACACCGCCCCCATCGTCGTGGCATGGCCGGACGGAAAGCCGGCGAAGCGCGCATCCATGGCGAAGGGATGCAGCGACAGCACCCCGTAATCGTTGAAATAGAGCGGCCGGGCCCGGCCGATGCCGTATTTCAGTAAGTTGACGGCCAGCCCGGAAAGACCAACCGCGCAAAGCACCAGGAAAGCGAAGCAGGTCCAATTGTAGACGAGCAGACGCGACGACCTGGAAAGCCGTCGCCAGTCCGTCAGGTTGGCGGCGACGAGGCAGAGAACCGCGGGGATGAGATACCAGCCGCCCAGGCCGAAATCCGTTAAGAAGTCGGTGAAACGGACGAAGCCTGGCGTCCACCCGCCGCGCATCCTGCCGGCGGCGCTGTCCAGGGTGAGGCCAATGGCTATGGCCAGCAGAAGCCATGCAGAGACCCAGACGAGCCAGGGAATCTCAGGATAGCGCGCGGGACGCACTGCAAAACGCCGCTGCACGATGCGCGTCGTGTCGAGGAAGTTGCCGAGCGAACGGCGGTAAAGAGAAACGGCGGACATGGCTCTATAGGCGTCTTCGAGCTCCGACATTATTCCTCACTGGGCCACTCGATAAAGGCCGAGCGCCAGCTTGTCTCCTGACGAATAGTTGAGCCCGTCGATCTCGGTCAGTCGCTTCGCCGACTTGCCCTGCCCGGCAAGCAGCTCGTTGAGCTTTTGCTCCTCCTTGACCGGCGCCAGTCCCAGCGCACAGGTCGGATCGGCCAGCAGGTGCCTTGCCACGCCATCGACGTCGGTCAGCACGGTCTTGGTCCCGACCAGGAACACCAGGCTCGGCTCGTGATAGGGGGACGAGGCGAGCACCGTGGTGTCGCAAGGACGGTTGGCATCGACGGCTGCCCTGATGGCCGGGCTCAGCCAGATCGGCCTCAGCGACGGCGCAATCACGCCGAACAGCAGGCTGAACGTTACGCCCGCGCCGATCGCGATCGCCGCGATGCGTTCGAGCGGCACCTGCAATTGGCGCGGGAAAGCCAGATAGCCGGTCACGAGCGCGGCGATTGCCGCCGGAATGCTCCACCAGGAAAAGGCTTTTGCGAGATAGAGCGGCGCGCCTATGCATACTGCGGCTAGCCCGATCGACACGACGACGACGCCGAAGGCGGTCGACCACCACAGCCAGTTCTGCCAGCGCTTGAGCGGCGCATTGGCCTTGTCCTCCGGCAAGGTGAGCAGCCAGCCGATCAGCAGCGCCATGCCGGGATAGGCCGGCAGCACATAATGCGGCAGCTTGGTCGGGATCGCCTCGAACACCAGCCAGAAGGGGATATACCAGGCGAGACAGAAGCGCAGGCGCGGGTCGTCCCAGAAGCGGTTGATGGCCTGCAGCCCGGCACCGACCGCGATCAGGCCGAAAGGCCACATGAACAGCGAATAGGTGAGCATATAGAAGCCCGGCGGCAGGCCATGCGATTCCTCGCCTTGCGCCACCTTGTTCAGCATGTCCTTGCCGACCGCCTCCTGGAAGAAGGCGCCGCCGCTCTTCCAGCTGATGAGGATGATCCAGGGCAGCACGATGACGAGCACGATTGCGACGCCGCGCACCAGCTTCAGCTTCAAAAGCCAGCGCCAGTCGCGTTCGAAGGCGAACAGCGCGCCGGCCGTCAGCAGCGACAACAGCGGAGCGACCGGACCCTTGATCAGAATACCCAGACCCTGCGCGATCCAGAAGATCCATGGCAGGTGGCCGGCAACCGGCTCCTTGCGGCGCGCGGCCAGATAGACCTGCGCCAGCGCGCCTTGCGCGGCCACGCAGCAGGCGAGCAACATGGCGTCGGTCTTGGCGTCGCGGCCTTCGAAGGCGGTGGCGAAGATGGCGGCCATCATCAGGCCGGCGGCAAGGCCGGCATTGGCGCCGAAGAGTTTTGTACCGGTCCAGCCGATGCCCACGACGGCGAGCGCGATGCCGAGCATCGAAACCAGTCGATAAACCCAGATCGGCGCTTCGGCCCCCTCACCGCTCAATGCGACGGCCGCCGATTGCAGCCAATAGATGCCGATCGGTTTCTTGTAGCGCGTCACATCCTGCAGGCGGATGTCGATGTAGTCGCCGGTCTCGACCATCTGCTTGGTCGACTGGACGAAGCGGGATTCGTCGCGGTCGATCGGCGGCAGGCTTGCCAGCCCGCTGACGGTCATCAGGATGCTGAACAGAAAGAGGAGGAGATAGTTCCTGTTCATCGCGGGAGCTTGTCCGATCTGATCTGCGGGATAGCCCCGTCGCGGCGTGTCGGGGCGTGCTGCCCTTGCGCGGGCGCCTCATTACGCCAGCAAAAGAGGCGAAGCAAGGATGCGGCTCATGGCAGGCGATAGCACGCAATGCCCCAAGCCACTTTTGCTGATCGCCCATTTGCCGGTTGAAGTGCGGTCTTACGCGAAACCGGAACTCACTGTTGCTGATCACCTGTTTGCCTGTTGAAGCGCGATCCTACGCAAAACCGGAAACCACTTTTGCTGATCGCGCTTGGATGCTAAACGCGCCCCTTCACGTCAAGCTCGGCCAAATGCCGTGCGACCTCCGGGAAGAAACGATGTCCGCCTTCAAGTCCGATTTCCTGCGCATCATGAGCGAGCGCGGCTTCATCCACCAGATTTCGGATGAAACCGGCCTCGACCAGCTCTTCGCCAAGGAAACGGTGAGCGCTTATATCGGCTTCGATGCGACAGCGAAGAGCCTGCATGCCGGATCGCTGATCCAGATCATGATGCTCCACTGGCTGCAGCAGACCGGCCACCGGCCGATCGCGCTGATGGGCGGCGGCACCTCGATGATCGGCGATCCTTCCTTCAAGGACGAGGCGCGCAAGCTGCTGACGCCTGAGGACATTGAGAGCAATCTCGTCGGCATCCGCCGCAATTTCGCGCCTTACCTCAAATTCGGCAGCGGCGCCGGCGACGCGGTGATGGTCAACAACGCCGACTGGCTGATGGAGATCAACTACGTCAATTTCCTGCGCGATGTCGGCCGGCATTTCTCCGTCAATCGCATGCTTGCCTTCGATTCCGTAAAGCTCAGGCTCGACCGCGAACAGTCGCTGTCGTTCCTCGAATTCAACTACATGATCCTGCAGGCTTACGACTTCGTCGAGCTCTACAAGCGCGTCGGCTGCCGGCTGCAGATGGGCGGCTCCGACCAGTGGGGCAACATCGTCAACGGCATCGATCTCGGTCATCGCATGGAAGGCGTGCAGCTGTTTGCGATGACGACGCCGCTGCTCACCACCTCGTCGGGCGCCAAGATGGGCAAGTCGGCCTCCGGCGCTGTCTGGCTCGACGGCGATATGCTGTCGCCTTACGAGTTCTGGCAGTACTGGCGCAACACCGAGGATGCGGATGTCGGGCGCTTCCTGAAGCTCTACACGACGCTGCCGCTCGCCGAGGTCGCGCGCCTCGAAAAGCTCGGCGGCTCGGAGATCAACCAGGCGAAGAAGATTCTCGCCACCGAGATCACCGCCATGCTGCATGGCCGCGCGGCGGCCGAAACGGCTGCAGAGACCGCGCGCAAGACTTTCGAGGAAGGCGCGCTCGCCGACACGCTGCCCAGCATCGACGTCGCCAAGGCTGATCTCGAGGCCGGCATCGGCATCCTGTCGCTGTTCGTCACCGCCGGGCTCGCCGGCTCCAATGGCGAAGCGCGCCGGCATGTCCAGGGCGGCGCCGTGCGCCTCAATGACAAGGTGGTGAGCGACGACCGGCGCGTGGTGACGCTTGAGGACCTGGGCGCGGAAGGTGTGGTGAAGCTCTCGTTCGGCAGGAAGAAGCACGTTCTGGTGCGGCCGATCTAGTCGGCCCCATCACCGATATTCGAAGATTGAGCGAAAAATTCCCGGCGCCACCACCGACAGCGGATTGATGTTGAGCGTCGGCTTGTTGGCGTTGCCGCGCAGCCGGTAGGTGACGCCGATCAGGCCGCGGTCGCGGCCGTTGCCGAGCAGCGGGCCGAACAGCGGCAGTTCGCCGAAGATGCGATTCAGCCCATAGACCGGCATGAAGGTGCCGGTCATGTCCATATTGTTGTCCTGGTCGTAGAGCGTGCCCTGGAAAGTGGTGCCGATGCGCGGACCGCGCAACAGACCGTTTGCCAGTCTGAGATAGCCGGAGCCCTTGTCGATCTCGGCATAGCCGCGCTCGAACTGCACCCTTGAGGTGTCGATGTTGGCCTTGACCGCCTGGTTGAGGCTGCGCGTATCGCCGGCCGGCCTGGTCGACACGATCGACGCAAGCTTCGGCTCGTTGACGACATAGAAATTGCTGGCGTCGACCTGGCCCTTCATTGGCCCGTCGGCGTCGCCCGCCAGCGACAGCGTGATGGCCCCGCCCTCCATATGCTCGTAAATGTTGAGGAAGCGCAGGATAGCGCCGGCATCGGCCGATTTCATCCTGAGGGACCGGCCGCCGTCGCCGGTGGTGTTTCGGACGGCAATGGCGGCACCCGAACTCGCCGTGGCGCTGACATCGAGACCATTCACCCGGGAGCCGGCAGCGCTGTAATTCAGCTTGAGGTTCGACAGCACCTCGTCGTGAAAGCCGGTCAGCGACTTCACGTCGGCGCTGACCGAGATCGCGTCGGCGCCGGCGCCTTTTGTGGCTGTATCAACGTCTGAGGTGAACTGTTTGATCAGCGAGCGGGCATCGAGAGAGTCGCCGCTGACATTGACCGCATAGTTTTTGCCCGACCGTTTGACCGAGACGGCGACGTCGTCTCCCCTGTTGAGCGCGACCTTGCTGAAGCGGGCCGAGGACAGCGCCCCGTTGACCAGTGTCACATCGCCGTCGATCGAAAAGCTCTTCCCGTCGAGATCGAAGTCGGACAGCGTGGTCGTGCTGCCGGACTTTGCCATCGTGAAGGTGACCTTGGCCGGAATGCCGGCACCCTTGCTCCATCCTGCCCAGGGGATGTCGAGCCTTGCGTTCGTCAGGTCGGCCGACACGTTCTGGACGCCCTCGCCGCTCTTGTCGATCGCCACCTTGATGGTTCCGGAAAGCAGCGGCGACAGGCCGGGCATTGCTGCAGCGCGCGTCTTGTCGTCGATCACCAGCGCGACCTTACGGCTGCGCGGCGGGCCGCTGTCCTCGAGGGGCTCGACCAGGTCGAGCTCGGCTGGAATGCCGTTCAGCTTCGCCTTCGCCGATATCACCGCACGGTCGGGGCTCACGGTGATCGACCCGTCGGCCTCGGTCACCATCTGGTCCTCGAACGGCTTGGCTAAGGAAAGATCCTGGTAGTCCAGCGCCACCAGCCAGTCGAGCCTCGAGGTATCGACGCCGGAAGTCAGCGGAATGTCGGCCCGCACATGCCCGGTGACGGTGCCGCTCAAATCCTCAGGCGCAAGCCCGACATGGCGCATGGCGTTGATCGGCTCAAAGGAGGCGAGTTCGGCGATCGCCGGGGCTTCGCCGGCGACATCGATGTCGAGAGAGCCGATCACGGGCGAAACATTCGCCTGCTTGATCGTCAGTGTGCCCCCGCTTGCCGCCACGGTGCGGCCGCTCGGCATAAAAACGCTGCCCGAGGACAGCGTGATATCGACATCGTTGCCGTGGAAGGCAACGACACCGACCGCATCGCGGATCGGCGGAATGCGCCCTGCGGTATCGAAGCGCGAGCCCTCGACCTGGAAGCGGCCGAACACCTCGTCGCCGGAAAGCGGAACGCCGTTGCCGAGCCGCCCAGGAACGACCTGGAACTGCAGGTTGGCGTCGACCACACGGCCGCCGAACAGGTTGTCCAGCACCCAAAGCCGCGCGTTGCGGGCGGAGAACCAGGGCCACAACTGCTTCACATGCGAAACCGGCATGTCGTGTACATTGAGCGACAGCGACACACCCGGCGGGCCATTGTCGATGAAGGCGAGCGACGCCGTGCCCAGCACGTCGCTCGAACCCCCGGAGCGGACGCCGATCTGCTCGGCGACGAGCTTGCGGCTCTTGGTCTGGTAGACGCCGGCGACCCGGGCAAGAAACTGAAGCGCCGGCTCCGGCGATTCCGAAGGCGCGAGCGTCGAGCCGTCGCTGACAAGGTCATAGCGGTAGGACGGCTCCTCGCCCGCGGCTGCCGGTTTCGGCCCGACCGAGCCTGAGAAATCGAATGTCGAGCGGCCGGTCCTGATCAGCAATTTGTCGACCGAGACCTTGTTTGATCCCGCGACCAATGTGGCCCTGGCATCGACGTCGGCCGGCAGCAGCCCGCGCGAGCCGAGATCGAGCACCGAGCCGCCGAGCGACAGCGACGCCGTCAGCCGCGACGGCGTGTCGCCGGACGCCTCGACGCCCGAAAGCTTCAGCGCAACAGAACCAAGCTTGCCGCCCTGGGCGGCGAAGTTCCCGCCGCTGGAGCTTCCCTGAGCGGGCGTTACGCCGACGTCCGCTATCGCGACGGCGGCGTCCAGCGATGCGATCCGCCTGGCGCTCGGATCGCGCGCTGCGGAGGCGCTCAGGCTTACATGCCGGCCGTCGACATCGGCTTTTGAAGACAGTTCCATGCTGCCTGTGCCCGTCTGCCCAACCGTGGCCTCGGCGACGGTCACACGTCTGACCGATCCGCCCGGCGGCAATTCGAACTCGACGTTGCGGAGGTCGATCTGGCGCATCGATTCCGCGCGCACCGCATCCAGCGCCGCGTTGACGCCCCCAAACACCGCCGCCGATACTTTCTCCGGATCGACCAGGCCATCCTCGTTGCGCAAAGCCGCCGTCCAATCACCGCTCCCGGACGGCATGGCGGCGACCATGATGCGAGCATCGGAGAACCGGGCGCTGGTGAGCTTGACCTCGCCGGATAGCAGCGGCAGCAGGCGCATGCCGAAGCGGACGCGCCCGACATCGGCCATCGGCTTGCCGTCGGCCGTCTTCAAGCTGACGTCGCTGACCTGCAGGGCGACGAAGCTCGACCCATCGAGCGTCAACCGCGCCGGCCCAACGGTGACGTTGAGATCGACGCCAGCGAGCTTCTCGATGGCCGTCTCGGCTTCGGCGCGAAGTCGTTCCGTGCCGATGCCTGACGTGCCAAGCACATAGACGCCAATTGCCGCCAGAAGCACCAGCGCGCAGAGCCCGGCGAACACCCGACCGAGGATGCGGAAGCGCCGGCGCACCGAAGCACGGCCGAGCGGCGGCACGCTGCACGCGGACGGAAAGGCCGCCAGGTCGGTGATCTCGTCACGCCTGAACCTGATCTTCTCGTGCTGCGGTCGCTCCTGATCCAAGCAATATTCCGTTGTAAACGTACTCGCCGTGGACGAATCCCCGCCTCACGTTATATCGATGCTCGATCCGCGCGTAACCGCAAACAAGGGCATCGACATGGCTGAACTCGACGTGGGCGACGTTGCGCCGCAATTCGATCTTCCGCGCGACGGCGGCGGCTCCCTCAGCCTCGCCGCGATCCGGGGAAAACCTGTCGTACTCTACTTTTATCCGCAGGACGACACCACAAGCTGCACCAACGAAGCGATCGGCTTCTCGCAGCTGAAGCCGGAATTCGAGAAGGCCGGCGCCGTGGTCATCGGGCTGTCCCCCGATAGCGTCAAGAAACACGACAAATTCAAGGCGAAATACGATCTCACCCTCGATCTCGTCGCAGACGAGGAGCGCAAGGCGATCGAGGCCTATCATCTGTGGGTCGAGAAGACGATGTACGGCCGCAAGTACATGGGTGTCGAGCGCGCCACCTTCCTGATCGGCCAGGACGGACGCATCGCCCGCATCTGGCGCAAGGTGCGCGTCAAGGGCCATGCCGAAGAGGTGCTGGAGGCGGTGCGCGCGCTCTGAAGCGGGGCAGACCCAAAGCTTCCGCGATTTGCTGGCCTCCTTCCCTGCAACCTGCCACCCGCGCTGCGGGAATTGGTTAAGCCGACATCGCGGCCAGCAAAGCTTTGTTAACCCTAATAATGTGTAATCGAGCTGTCGTTGGAGTCGTAACGAAAGCTTGGTCCCGTGAATCCAAACGGTCAGTCAGCGGTCTTCGGCAGGCGCAAGGAGCCCCATACGGTCATTATCGCGCGGGGGAACGAGATCCGGCATTTCACCATCCGTCCGTGGCTTGCCGCCTTCGTCGGGTCGGCGCTGGCGGCGATCGCCATCGGCTATCTGCTCGCCACCTCCTACCTGGTGCTGCGCGATGACCTGATCGGCGCCACCACGGCCAGGCAGGCGCGCATGCAGCAGGCCTATGAGGATCGCATCTCCGCGCTTCGCGCCCAGGTCGATCGCATCACCAGCCGCCAGCTTCTCGACCAGCAGCTCATGGAGACCAAGGTCGGCGAGTTGCTGGCCAGGCAGACCCAGCTCAGCCAGCGCCACGGCCGGCTCGGGCCGATCCTCGAACGCGCCGAGAGCGAGGTCGGCGATGTGCCCGCCGCAGCCAATGCCACCGCGACTAAACCCGACGAGCGCGCCGAGATCACCGGCGGTCTTTCGCAGGTCCCGACCTACTCCGTCGCGTCGTTGGGCGCCGGCGACACGAGGCCATTCTCCCTGTGGTCGACACGCTCCGACCCGCTAGACAACGAAACGGCGGCGGATCGTGCCGACAAGCTCTTCGTGTCGATCAACGCTTCGCTCAAGGCCATCGAGAACCAGCAGCTCACCCGTATCACCACGCTTGCGGATAATGCCTACCGCAACGCCGACGCGATCTCGCAGGCGCTGCAAGCCGCCGGGCTGCCGGCCGACACGGAGCTCGACAAGAACGATGTCGGCGGACCGCTGGTGCCGCTCGATTCTTCGATGATCTTCGACAGCAAAGTCAAAGAGCTGGATGAAGCTCTTGATGCGCTGGATCAAGTCAAGAAAGAGGCGCGCAAGCTGCCGCTCAGCAATCCCGCGCCGGGCCATACTGTGACCAGCCCGTTCGGGGTGCGCACCGACCCGATCCTCGGCACGGCCGCCCTGCATACGGGAATGGATTTCAGGGCGCCGATCGGCATGCCGGCGAAGGTCACCGCTGCCGGGATCGTCACCAAGGCCGGCTGGAACGGCGGCTACGGCCGCATGGTCGAGGTCGACCACGGCAACGGCTTTGCGACGCGCTATGGCCACCTCAGCGAGATCGACGTGACGGTTGGCCAGAAGCTCGCCGCCGGCGACGTGATCGGCAAGACCGGCAGCAGCGGCCGCTCGACCGGTCCGCATCTCCACTACGAAGTGCGCCACAACGGCGAGGCGGTCGATCCGCTGCGCTTCCTCGCCGTCGGCAAGAAGGTCGCGCAGTACCTTTAGCGCACGCCTCGCGGCCGACCCGAGGTCCCTCCAGATTTATCCACCCGTTTGCTTGGCAGCGCTCGCTTTGGATTGACTCAATCGAAGTTGTAGGATGATATACATCACCCTATCGCCTCATCGATTGCGCCGCTGATGACCATTCGCAGCCTCTCACCGCAAATCCTCAGCGTCCTCGAAGACGCAGTGGGGCCGAGCGGTCTCACCGCCGACACTGCTGGAATGGCGAAGTATCTCGGCGATTGGGCCGGCGACTATCGAGGCAGCGCGCTGGCCGTGCTGCGCCCCGCGTCGGTGGCGGAGGTGCAGGCGCTGATGCGTCTGTGCGGCGAGTTGGGGCTCGGCGTCATTCCACAGGGCGGCAACACCGGCTTGGTTTCGGGCGCCATCGATGACACCAGCGCCGGCGCTATAGTCGTCAGCCTGGAGCGGCTGAACGCCATCCGCCGGATCGATCGCGCGAACTTCACACTTCAGGCGGACGCAGGCTGCGTGCTGCAGACGATCAAAGAGGCAAGCGAGGCCGAAGATTGCCTGTTCCCACTGGCGCTCGGCGCACAAGGCAGTTGCCAGATCGGCGGCAATGCCGCGACCAATGCCGGCGGCGTCAACGTGCTGCGCTACGGCATGGCGCGCGACCTGATCCTGGGGCTGGAGGTTGTTCTGGCCGATGGCGAGCTGTGGAACGGCTTTTCCGGGCTGCGCAAGAACAACAGCGGTTATGACCTGAAGCAGCTGTTCATCGGCTCCGAGGGCACGCTCGGCATCATTACCGGTGTGGAGGTCAAGCTGTTCCCGAAGCCTGCCCGTGTCGAGACCGCCTATCTCGGCCTCATCTCGTTCGAAGCGGCCATCGGCCTCTTCAACCGAGCGCGACGCGCCTGCTCCGATCTGATTTCCGCCTTCGAGATCATCGGCTCGGAATGCATCGATTTGGCCCGGCTGGTCGATCCTGGAATGACGGCGCCTGTCGCAGCACCCGTCCATGCGCTGATCGAATTGTCCTCCGGACCGACCATCGACCTCAACGGCGTGCTCGCCAGTTTTCTAACCGATGCGCTCGAAGGCGGCCTGGTAGCCGACGCAGTCCTCGCGACCAGCAACGCGCAGGCTAAGGCCTTCTGGGCGATCCGCGAGGGACTGGTCGAGGGCCAGGCGAAGCGCGGCTACCACGTGCGCACCGATCTCTCGGTGCGCATTTCCGATATCCCTGCCCTTGTCGAGCGCGCCCGCCGCTTCGTCGCCACCGAACATCCGGGCTGGATTGCACTGGCCTATGGCCATGCCGGCGACGGCAACATCCATTTCAATGTGCTGCCGCCGCTCGATCTCGCTGATGGCGAAGCCCGGGCGCGCGGCGAGGAAATCACGGCGGGACTCTACGACATCGCCGTCAGGCTCGGCGGCTCGATCAGCGCCGAGCACGGCATCGGCCGCAGCCGTGCCCGAGAATTCTGGGCCGGGCTTTCGCCGGCGCATCGCCGCATGGCTGCCGCGCTGAAGACTGCGCTCGACCCTAAAGGGGTGATGAACCCCGGCTGCCTGCTGCCCTCGACGGAGCGTTTTTTATGAAGCAGAGACTGGCCGCCATCGGCACCGTCGAGACCCTGCCGCACCGGGTCGCGGCCTTCCTCAGCCGCGAGATCGAATCCGGCGAGTTGAATCCCGGCGCGCGGCTGCCGACCGAGCAGGAGCTTTCCGAGAAGTTCGGCGTCAGCCGCAATGTGGTGCGCGAGGCGATTGCCCAGTTGAGGGCGGACGGCATGATCGAGGCGCGGCAAGGCATCGGCGCCTTCGTGCTGGCGCCCCAGCAAAGGGCGGCGATCCGCATCGACCGCGAGGCGCTCAAGGACACCCACAATATGGAGCGGCTGTTCGAGCTGCGTTGCATCCTCGAGGCCGAGTCGGCGGCGCTCGCCGCGGCGCGGCGCGGGCAGGAGCATCTCGATTCGATCAAGGCGGCGCTCGACCGCATGGGCGGCGAGGAGCGCTGGGAAGAAGGCAGCATCGACGCCGACCTGCTCTTCCACCGCGAGATCGCGCGGGCGACCGGCAACAGCTACATCCACACCTTCATCTCTTTTGTCTGTGAGCAGATCCGCCAGTCGATCCACTATGCCCGCATGACAAACCCGCTGCACGATCTCGTCGAGATCAATGTCGGCGAGCATGTGCGCATTTACGAGGCGCTGGTGGCGGGCGATCCGGCGGCAGCGGAAGCAGCAATGCGTACGCACATCATCGGCGCCGCCAATCGCGTCGGCGTGAAGCTGCCACTCTCCAAGACCGGCGGGACGAAATAGCCATGCCGACGAATCTCACCCGCATCTCCGACGTCTGCCTGCTGGTGGAAAATATCGAGCGTACGGTCGACTTCTATGTCGGGAAACTCGGCTTCCGGCTGCGTCGGCGTGCCGAAGGCTTTGCCGATTTCCATGGCGAGGGCGTGACGCTCGCCGCCTGGGAGCTCGACCACATCAACCGGCACACCGGCGTCTCGAACCAGAGATCGCCGCGCCAAGCGCACAAGGTTTGCGTCGCCGTCCAGCTCGGATCACCGGCCGAGATCGACCGGCTGCACGGTGAATTGAGCGCCAAGGACGTGCCCTTCTATGGACCGCCCGAAAACTACGTCTGGAACGCGCGCTGCGCCTATTTCACCGACCCGGACGACACGCTTTGGGAGCTTTACGCCTGGCTCGACGGCGGCCCTGGCGACTACCACGACCAACAGCCGTAGCGACGCCGCGCCGAGGGAGCGGCGCTTGGAAAGAAGAGACAAGAAGTCTGCAACAGGAGCGAAAAATGAGTGGGAACCAAGACTACGAATTGAACCGCCGCGCTTTCGTGAAGGGCGGCCTCGCAGCGGTCGCAGCCGCGTCAGCCGGTATGCAATTGGTGTTGACGCCGGGCGCCAGGGCCGCCGGCAAGGTCGTCATCCAGTATGACTGGCTGATGTCCAATGGCCAGATCGGTGACATCGCGGCCGTCGCCAACGGCTATTTCAAGGATGCCGGGCTCGAGGTTGAGTTCAGCCCTGGCGGCCCCAATGCCTCGACCGTGCCGCCGGTGATCTCCGGCGCCGCGCAGCTCGGCCAGTTCTCGGAAACGCCGCAGCTTTATGCGGCGCGCGCCAGCGGCGTGCCGATCAGAATCATCGCCTGCGGCTTCCGCACCGGCCCCTATGCGCTGACCTCGAAACCGGGAAAGCCAATCCGCAATGTTGCCGACCTCAAGGGCAAGAAGATCGGCATCCAGCCGACCGCGCGCTTCGTCATCGATGAGATCCTGGCCAAGAACGGTATCGACCCCTCGGAAGTCACCATCGTCAATGTCGGCTTCGACAAGGCGCCTCTGGTGCGCGGCGACGTCGACGCCATCGGCGGCTGGATCACCAACACCCAGGCGCTGAGCGTGGTCGGCGAGGACCGCATCGATCTCCTGGTGCGCGACCTCGGCCTCGCTTCCTACGCCGACGTCTATTTCGCGACCGACGCGGCGATCGAGAAGGACCCCGACACACTGGCGAAGTTCGTCGGCGCGGTCGGCAAGGGCTGGGGCTGGGTTCACGCCAACCCCCAGGAAGCGGTGAAGAAGATGGTCGCCGCGTATCCGGAGATGGATCTCGGCTGGGAAGAGAAGACCGTCAACCTGGTTCTGAAACTCTCCTTCGACGGCGCGACCGCCAAAGATGGCTGGGGCACGTTCGACCCTGCCTCCATCGAGGAGCAATTGACGCTGCTCGACAAGGTCGGCCAGTACCCGAACGGACGCCCGGCCGCCAAAGATGTCTACACCACGAAGATCCTGGAGCTTTCGGCCGCGGACCGGCCCAAGCTCGATGCGCCCGCGGCCTGATGCCGAACGCGATCGAAGCGCAAAAGCTCGATGTCGGCTATGGCGGCCGGCAGAAGGTCGTCAAAGTGCTGTCCGGCCTCGACCTCACGGTCGCGGCCGGCTCCTTCCTGTCGATCCTCGGCCCGTCGGGCTGCGGCAAGTCGACCTTACTTCGCGTGGTGGCGGACCTGCTCGACCCGCTGGACGGCACGATCAGCGTGCTTGGGGCCACACCGCACGCGGTGCGCTCGCGCCGCGACGTCGGCTTCGTCTTCCAGGATTCCACCCTGCTGCCCTGGCGCACGGTGCGCGACAATGTGCGCCTGCCGCTCGGCGTCGGCCAGCGCAGCCTCACACGCAAGATCGATGACCGCAGCAGCGAACTGCTGGAGCTGATGGGGCTTGGCGGACTCGGTGAACGCCTGCCGCATCAGCTTTCGGGGGGCCAGCGCCAGCGCGTCGCCATCGCGCGCGCCCTGCTTGGCGAGCCCAGGCTGCTTCTGATGGACGAGCCGTTCGGCGCGCTGGACGAGATCACGCGCGATCGCCTCAACGACGAATTGCTGACGCTCTGGCGGCGCACCGGCACAACGATCCTTTTCGTCACCCATTCGATCGCCGAAGCCGCCTATCTCGGCGAGCGCGTCATTGTGCTGGCTGCCAATCCGGGACGGGTGGTGAAGGACCTCGACCTGCGGCCCTTCAAGCAGGAAGGCAACCGCTGCAAGCGCGAGGATGCGGCGATCGTCGGCGCCATGGCCGAGTTGCGTGCAGCGCTGGAGCGCGCATCGTGAGACCGGCGCCGCTTGCCCCGCAAATGGCGATTGCGCTTCCGGTTCTGGGCGCGGCGTCGATCCTGATTGCCTGGCAGTATCTCCTGCCGCTGCTCGGCGTGCCGGCCTATATCGTGCCGACGCCGACGGCGATCTTCGGCGTCTTCCAGAAGAATTTCGCCCTGCTCATCGACAATCTCAGACCGACGCTGATCGAGGCGCTGGCGGGCTTCGTCATCGGCAATCTCGCCGCCGTGCTGCTTGCCGTGGTCTTCGTGCACAGCCGCATCCTGCAGGCCGCCTATTTCCCGATCGTGCTGTTCTTCAACACCATTCCGATCCTGGCGCTGTCGCCGATCATCATCCTGATCTTCGGCCTCGGCATGACGCCAAAGATCGCCATCGCCGCCGTGATCTGCTTCTTCCCGACCCTGGTGAACATGATCCGGGGCCTGGATTCGGCAAGCGACAACGAGCACGAACTGTTCCGCGTGCTGTCGGCGACACGCTCGGAGATCTTCTGGGCTCTGCGCCTGCCTCGCGCCCTGCCGATGCTGTTCTCCTCGCTGCGCATCGCCTCGGCCACTGCGGTAATCGGCGCCATCGTCGGCGAATGGATCGGCTCGGACAAAGGCCTCGGCGCGCTGATCATCCAGGCAACGTTCAACTATCAATCCGACCGGCTCTACGCCGCGATCGTGCTGTCGTCGTCGCTGTCGATCGCGCTTTTCTGCATCGTCGTGCTGATCGAGCGTCGCGTCATCAGATACTAGCTTTCCGCTCATTGCCCGGGTCGCAAGCGCCGGGGCCGCAGGGAAACTTGCTCTCCTCGGGAGCCGGGCAAATTATTTTTGAATTCCATTTGACTGAATAAATCTTCTCTGCGAACCTTGTGTCCGTCAGGAGCGCAAGCCATGGCGTTGCGGGGAACCAATCAGGAGTTCGGGCGGCCATACAACCGGCGCATCGTGCTCGAATCCATCCGCCGCTTCGGTCCGATCGCCCGCGGCGACATCGCGCAGCACGTCGGGCTCACCGTTCAGACGGTCTCGACTATCGTGCGCGAGTTGGAGGAACAGGGTTACATACTGTCGGTCCGCGAGGAACCGAAGGGCCGCGGCCAGCCGCCGGCCACGCTGCGCATCAACCCGGAAGGCGGCTATGCCGTCGGCATCCACCTCACCCCGCTGGGGATAGACGCCGCACTCATCAACCTGAGCGGCGACGTGATCGAGAGCGTCCATCGCGAAGCGCCGAGCCCGACGCCCGATCTCGCCTTCGAGGCGATCGGCGCCATGGTTGCCGATCTGACCGGGCGTCGGGCCGGAGGACGGGTCATCGGCGTCGGCATGGCGCTTCCCGGCCCGTTCGGCGTCGAGTCCATGAGCTTCGTCGGACCGACCACAATGGCCGGCTGGAAAGGCGTGCCGTTGCGCGAGCGCCTTGCCGCCGCGACGGGCCTGCCCGCCTTCTTCGAGACCGATATGGCGGCGGCGGCCATGGGGGAACGCCTCTACGGCCTCGGCCTCCAGCGTTCCGACTACTACTATCTCTACTTCAGCGTCGGGCTTGGCGGCGCCATGGTGCATGACGGCGGCGTGCTGCGCGGGGCCTGGGGCAATGCCGGCGAGATCGGACACATCCCCGTCGTTCCGGAAGGCGAGCTTTGCCCCTGCGGCAACCGGGGCTGCCTCGAACGCTATCTGTCGCTCGAGGCGCGCGGCCGCTGGAACGGCAACGACGCCGGATGGGTGGCCGAAGTCGCTCCGATCTTCCGCAATGCCATCGCCGTGATTGAAAATCTTTTCGATCCCGAGACGATCGTGCTTGGGGGCCTCGCCTCGCCTCAGTTGCTCGAACGCCTGGCTGCATTGGCGGAGCCGCTGCACAATTCGGTTTCGGCTCGCAAGGATCGCGCCGCGCCGCGCATCCTCGTGGCGCAGGGCGGGCAGCATGCCGTGTTGCGCGGCGCCGCGGCACTTGCCGTTTCCGGCGTGCTTTCGCCACGCTTCGGCCAGATCTTCACCGCCAAGCGGCAGCGCGAAGGCGACCTTCTGAACGGCGGAGACATCGCGGCATGAGCGAACCCCTGCTGGTCCTCGACAACGTCACCAAGAATTACGGCGCCATCCGGGCGCTGAGGGGCATCAGCTTCTCGATCGCGCGCGGCGAGGTGGTGGCGCTGCTCGGCGACAACGGCGCCGGCAAGTCGACGCTGGTCAAGATCATCGCCGGCGGACTCGAGCCGACCTCGGGTCGCATGCTGTTCGAAGGCAAGGAGTTCCTCGCCAAAACCCCCGCCGAGGCCAAGGCCGCCGGCATCGAGACCGTCTACCAGGACCTCTCGCTCTGCACCAATGTCGACGTGGTGGCCAACTTCTTCATGGGCCGCGAGATCACCCGCAGGGTGCTGGGCGTTCCGGTGCTCGACGAGCGCGCGATGGAGTCAGTAGTGGCGAAGGCGCTGGCCAATGCCGGCACTCGCATTCCCTCGCTGCGCACCAAGGTCGAGCATCTCTCGGGCGGCCAGCGGCAGGCGATCGAGCTCAACCGTTTCGTTCATTGGGGCGGCAAGCTGGTGCTGCTCGACGAGCCCTTCGCCGCGCTCGGCGTCGAGCAGACGCGCCGCGGCCTCGACATGATCCGCAAGGTGGCGAGCCAAGGCATCGGCGTCGTCATCATCACCCACATCATGCAGCAGGCCTTCCAGGTCGCCGACCGGATCGTGGTGATCCGCCAGGGCGTCGTGGCGGGCGACGTTGCCCGCAACAAGACAAGTCCCGATGCGGTGATCAACATGATCACCGGGGAAACGCTTGCCGGTGCCGGACCGGCGGGCTGAGGGACAAATGAGGGGTCCGGCGAAAAGAGGAGCGAACGACATGAAGCGAATGCTACTTTCTGTCTTCGGTATCCTGGCCCTGGCCATTGCCACGCTCACGCCGGCATTCGCCCAGTCCAAGGGTACCGTCTACTACCTGGTGCCGACCTTGCTCGACGAATTCCAGACCGGCTCGGTGAGCGCGCTGGAACTGTTTCTGAAACAGGTCGGCTACGAGATGAAGACGCTGAACGCCGACAACAAAACCGACGCTCAGCAATCGCAGATGAACGACGTGATTGCGCTTAAGCCGAAGGCGATCATCCTCGCCGCGGTCGATTTCAATGCGTTGAAGCCATCCGTTGAAGCCGCCCGCGCGGCCGGCATCCCTGTGGTCGAGTTCGACCGCCAAATCACCGCCACGCCGTCCGACTTCACATCGGTCGCCGGCACGGTCGAGATCGGCCACATTGCGGCGGAGCAGGCCGAAGCGCTGCTGAAGGCCAAGCATGGCTCGGTCAAGGGCAAGATCCTGCAGGTGCTCGGCGATCCCGGCGATCCCTACACGCTCGACATCCAGAAGGGTTTCGAGGAGAAGATGAAGGCGTTTCCGGACGTCAAGATCATCTCGCTGCCCGCCATGCAGTGGGAGGCGAGCAACGCCGGCACCATCGTCGCCGACCAGATCTTGGCCAATCCCGACATCGACCTGATCTTCAGCCACGCTGCGCATCTTTCGGTCGCGGGCGTTGCCTCGCTGGAGGCCGCCGGTAAGAAGCCGGGCGATGTGATGATGATGAGCTCGAACGGCGCGCCGGTCGGCCTCGACCTGATCCGCAAGGGTTGGCTCAACGTCGAAGTCGAACAGCCGCTCTACGCCCAGGCCGCGGCCGTCGCCATGTTCATGGACAAGGTCGTCAACAAGCAGGAGATCAAGCCCGGCGAATATGACGTGCTCGGCCTGAAGTCGGTGGTGACCAAGGAAGCCTGGGGCCCGAACATCAAGATCCCAGGCGCGGCGATAACCAAGGAGAATGTCGACAACCCCGCTTTCTGGGGCAACCTGAAGCCGCCGACGGATACCGTTAAGCCCGTCGAGTAGGCCTTTTGCATCGAGCTCCGGGCCTCCCGGCCCGGAGCCTCGCGGGCCCGCCCCGCGGCAGCCGCATATTCAAATTCGACGCTAACCGGATCGGCCGATGAGCCCACGCACCCGCCACAGTCTCGAGCTTGTGCTCGACAATCTCGTCTGGTTCATGCTGGTCTTCGTGCTGGCCGTGTTCTCGACCCTCATTCCGAACTTCTTCCAGCTCGGCATCTTCGCCAACATCGTCGAGGCATCGAGCGTGCTGGGCGTCATGTCGATCGGCCTGGCGCTGGTCATCATTGCCGGTCACATGGACTTGTCGATTGAATCGGTCGCGGCGCTCAGCGCCATGGCGGTCGGCATCATGTTCTGCTCGTCAGGCATCGGCCTCGGCCTGCAGTTGCATCCGGACTGGCTGATGGTGCCGGTCTCGCTCGCCGCAGCCCTGGCGGTGGGAGCCATTATCGGCGTCATCAACGGTTTCCTCATCGTCAGGCTGCAGATGAGCGCCTTCATCATCACGCTTGCCTCCTATATCTGGGTGCGCGGCCTGGTGCTTGTCGTTTCAGGCGGACGCTCGGCGCAGGATTTGGCGCCGACCATCCGCTGGTTCGGTATCCAGCGGCTCGCCGGCCTGCCGCTCACTGCCTGGATCGCTGTCGGCTGCTTCGTCGCCTTCTCGCTGATTCTCGCCAAGACGCCGTTCGGCCGGCATCTGGTGATGATCGGCGGCAACGAGACCGCGACCTTCCGCGCCGGCATCCGCGTCAACCGCAACCTGATCATCGCGTTCGTGCTTGCCGGCGCCATCGCCGGCCTCGCCGGCTGGCTGCTCGCCATCCGCACCTCCGGCGCCACCGCCAATCTCGGCGTCGGCCTGCTCTTCAACGCCTTCGCCGCCGTCGTCATTGGCGGCGTCAGCCTGAAAGGCGGCGTCGGCACCCTGCCCGGCGTCTATGCCGGCGTGCTGCTTCTGTCGGCCATCAACACCGCCATCAACCTCATGGCCCTGCCGGCCAACTTCACCCAGGTCATCCACGGCTTGCTGGTGCTGGCGGCCGTGCTTCTCGACGCTTTCAAGCAAACCATTCGCCAAAGGCTCGCATGACAGGACGGCTGGCATGACCGGAAGCATCGAAGGCAAGGTGGCGGTGATCGTCGGGGCCGCGCGTGGCATCGGCAGGGGCATAGCCCAGCGCTTCACCGAGGAAGGCGCCAGCCTTGTGCTGGCCGACAGTGAAGCCGAAGCCGGCAGAGCGAGCGCCGACGAACTTGGTGCCGCCTTCATCCGCACCGATATTTCCAAGATGGCCGACGCCGAAGCGGTGGTGGCATTGGCGCTGCAGCGTCACGGCCGCCTCGACATCATCGTCCAGAACGCCGGCATCTATCCCTGGCAACTGATCGAGAACACCAGCCCGGAAGATTGGGACCGGGTCATGGCGGTCAATCTGCGCGGCAGCTTCAACGCCGCCCGGGCAGCGCTTCCACCGATGAAGGCTCAGGGCAGCGGTCGCATGCTCTTCACCTCTTCCATTACCGGCCCGCAGGTGAGCAGTCCCGGCCACGGCCATTATTCGGCAAGCAAGGCCGGCATCAACGGCTTCATCCGCGCGGCGGCGCTGGAGTTTTCCGGCTATGGCATCACCGTCAACGGCGTCGAGCCGGGCAACATCCTGACCGAGGGCATGAAGCTTCACCGCGATGCCGCCTTCATCAAGAGCATGGAGGACGCCGTGCCGCTCGGACGTCTCGGCACGCCGCGCGACGTCGCCAACGCCTTCCTGTTCCTGGCCTCCGATGACGCCAGCTACATCACCGGCACGACGATCGTCGTCGATGGCGGCCAGCTCCTGCCCGAAGGCCAGGATTTCCGCCTGACGCCGCCGTGAGTTCTTGATTGTGCCGGGAAAGTGGTGGGCGATGACGGGCTCGAACCGCCGACATCTTCGGTGTAAACGAAGCGCTCTACCAACTGAGCTAATCGCCCGCTCCGGGCCGGACCTTTAAGCAGTTAGAGCTCTATTCGCAAGGCCCAATGAACAGCCGGCGCACCCGCTATCGGACGGGATTTCGCCAATGCCGGCGCACTTGTCAAAAAACCTTCTGCTGATTGCTGTTATGCTCACATGCCGCGCTTGACACCCGCAAACGAACCCCTTATCCAGCGCCCCAACGACGAACACGCCTGACACGTGCTCGTCAGTGCGCGGGTGTAGCTCAGTCGGTTAGAGTGCCGGCCTGTCACGCCGGAGGTCGCGGGTTCGAGCCCCGTCACTCGCGCCAGTCTTTTCAAGGGTTTAGGCCCTGCTCTTCAAAAGCTTGAACTTTCATTTTCCGGAGAGTTTCAACTTTTTGTATTCGCTGCGGCCAACATTCGCGATCCACCGCGTCTGAATTGGCAACTACGGGAGCCGCTCGTCAGGCGCCTGTGCTCCACCTTCCCCAGAACTGCCTCAAGAAAGGTTGGCTGCCGGTGGGCCATAGCTGACGCAGCGTTTTCAGGATTCTCCCCTTGCCTACTTTCCCGTTCTCCGAAGCAGATCCGATTCAATTTCCCGGCCCCCCACCTAAAAGCGCTGACGTGGTGATTATCGGTGGCGGCGTTATCGGCGTCACGACAGCGCTTTTTCTTGCGCGGCGCAACATCTCGGTGACGCTGTTGGAAAAGGGACGCATCGCTGCCGAACAGTCCTCCCGCAATTGGGGATGGATCCGCAAACAGGGACGCGATGCGGACGAACTGCCGATCGTGATCGAGGCGTCGCGTCGTTGGCGGCAGCTGGCCGAGGAATGCGGCGAAGACATCGGCTTGAAGCAGACCGGCGTGACTTACCTGGCAAGCTCCGACCGCGAAATGGCCCGCTTCGAAAAATTCATGACGATCGCTGCCGTCCATGAAATCGACACGCGCCTGCTGAACGCACGCGAAACCACCGGTCTCATCAAAGGCATGTCGCGCAGTTTCAAGGGCGCGATGACAACGCCTTCCGACATGCGAGCGGAGCCTTGGCTGGCCGTGCCGGCACTCGCCCGGCTTGCCGCCCGCAAGGGGATCAAGCTTGTGGAGAATTGCGCGGCGCGAGCCCTGGAAATCTCGGCCGGGAGGATCAGGGGAGTGTGGACAGAGGCGGGTCACATCGAGACGTCGAGCGTTCTGCTCGCCGGCGGTGCGTGGTCTTCCCTGTTCCTGAGAAGACATGGCGTTTCCATTCCCCAGCTCAGTGTAAGGTCGACCGTCGCGGCAACCGAGGCGATGCCTGAAGTCTATGCAGGAGCCGCGGCAGGAGAGCATATCGCTTTCAGACGCCGACAGGATGGCGGATACACGCTCGCTGCCGGAGGCAGTCATTTGCTTCACCTTGGCCCGGACGCATTCCGGCATGCGAAGAAATACCTTCCCGCGCTTATGGCCAATCCTTTCGGCTCACGCTATTCGCCGGCCGCGCCGGCGGGCTATCCGGATGGCTGGTCGACGCCGCGTCACTGGGCGCCGGATTCGCAAAGTCCTTTCGAAAGAATGCGGGTGCTAAATCCGGCTCCCGAACGTTCTGGTCTGCGTTCCATCGAGCGCAATTTCAGGCGCCTGTTCCCACAGCTCGACGCGGTGCGCCTAAAGGCAAGCTGGGCTGGCATGATCGACGCGATGCCGGACGTCGTTCCCATTGTGGGCAAAGTGCAGGCGATCGTTGGCCTCGTTGTCGCGACGGGCATGAGCGGCCACGGCTTCGGTATCGGACCGGGAATCGGCCGGGTCGTCGCCGACATGATCCAGGGAAACCAGATCGGGCACGATCTCACCCGCTTTCGCCTGTCGCGCTTTTCTGACGGAAGCGCCATTCGGCCGGGCCCGGCCCTCTAGAGCAGTCACCGACCGGCCAGCGTGCAGTGAGCAGCAAAATTCTTCAGCTGCGCTTCGGCGCCCCTGTTCACTCGCCCAATATCACACCGGAGGCGACAATCTGCGCGGTTCGGGCGGTGAGCTTCTCGCGCTTTACAAGCGTGGGCTTTTTATAGGGGTTTTTCATCTCACCGTTCCGGGAAACCAGGCTGCCTGTGCTGGTCAAGACGGTGAACGCGCTGGCACTGCTTGCGTTCCGCAGGCGCGTTTGGCGGGTTGAGCCAGCCTTGGCCGGCCCCGGTCATCAAGCCATGGCACGTAATCGCAACGGCTTTACGTTTCCGAAAACCCAGGTCTTGAAAGCCTTGTCGGCTCGAACTGCTGCCCGGTCGCGCAGTTCCACGAGAAGGGCGGGACGGTTTGGTCGTCGCCAAGGGTTTACGGTCTGCACTCGCTCGGGAGGGTGAGCCCTCTAGTGTGGACGCGCTCGCTGCACCGGTGGCGCCGCATTTGCCGATCTAAAGTCAGCTCCAGTGCCTTGCGATCCCCGCTTGTAGATGAGCCGCATGACCAGTCCGGCATATCCAATCTGGAGAATGATCATTGCAAGCATAGCGCAGCCGAGCGCCTTCCAGGCGGAGCCGGTTTGCAACCCGACCCAGATTGCGACGGTGAACGACGTCGCGAACATGCCCACCAGAAATTGCGGAAAATACATCGCCAGTACCCTCGGCCCTTAAAGCGCCGCCGCTCCATCGCGGAGCGGCGGGTCCCCCAAAATAGCCCCCCGGCTACCGAGGCACGGTCCACCCCGGCATTGCTGACAGTGCAATTGCGATGCCAGACACGGTGGCCCATTACGGGACACCTATGCCGTTGATGCAAGGCGTTGGCGCCGATTAATATTAACCGTGGCTAATATGCAACCCTGGGGGCCGTGAGAGACCAACTTCTGTGAGTTGTGGTCAAGCCGATGACCGGGTAGCGCCGCTGAAACGCCACGCGAGATTTGGCGGCTTCAACCCCGCGCCAGCAGCGCCTCGACCTCCTGGAGCGTCGGCATGGAAGGCGCGGTGCCCGGCCGGGTCACCGAAATGCCTGCGACGGTACAGGCGAAGCGCACCGCCTCCAGCGGCTCGACGCCCTTGGCAAGCGCCGCCGCCAGTCCACCATTGAAGGCGTCGCCCGCCCCCGTGGTTTCGATTACAGGGCCGGCAGTGACGGCGCCGACGTGATCGGATCGCTCCCTGGTGTGCAGCAGCGCGCCCTTCTCGCCAAGCGTCACGATGACGGCGCCGACGCCCTTTGCCAGCAGGCTGTCGGCGGCGCGGCGGGCATCGTCGACCGAAGAGACGGCGATGCCGGTCAGCCCCTCGGCCTCGGACTCGTTGGGTGTGACGTAGTCGCAAAGCGCGTAGATGCTGTCCGGCAGGGTGGCGGCCGGCGCCGGGTTAAGAATGGTAGTCACCCCTGCCCCGCGCGCGATTTGCAAAGCTTTCAGCGCCGCGTCAATCGGCTGCTCGAGCTGGGTGACAAAGACGCCCGCCGAGCGGATCAGGTCAGCATGCGCCTCGATGTCAGCGGACGAGATCAGCATCGCAGCACCCGGGCTGACGATGATGGCGTTGTTGCCGCTGCCCTCCTCGACAAAGATATAAGCCGCCCCGGTGTAGCTGTCCGGCGTGTCGATGACCGCGCTCTTGACGCCCGCATCCTTCCACGTCTGCTTGGCCATGTCGGCGAAGGCATCGATGCCGAGCCGGGTCAGGAAGGTGATGTCGGCGCCGAGTTTGCCGGCTGCGACCGCCTGGTTCGAGCCCTTGCCGCCGGGTCCGAGCTTGAACGAATTGCCGAGGATCGTCTCGCCCATGCGCGGCTGGCGGTCGGCGCGATAGGCGGTGTCGGCGACGAAGACACCCAGGATGACGACTGGCTTGCTGGCGGACATCTCCTTACTCCGCATCCGGCGGAATGACGCCCTTGCGGAAGGCAAAGCAGCCATAGAAGCGGCGCTCACCAGTCTGGATGACGCAATACGCCTTCTTGGCCCGCTCGTAGAAGGCGTAGCGCTCGATCGAGATCATCGGCCAGTGTTTGCCCTCAGCCGCGTCGATTTCCTGCTGCACCTCCTTCTGCACCGGCGGGATCTCGTTCGGCTTGCCGACGATCTCCATGCGCGCGGCCGCGTCGTTGACGAAGCTGTCCAGCGGATAGAGCGACAGCACCGCCTTCACCACTTCGGCCGCCGGCGCATCGATGCGCAGCAGCTTGCCGAGCACCGTCTGCTTGGCGACGGAGTCGGATGGGAAATTGGTGTCGGCGATGATCAGGTCGTCGCCGTGCCCCATCGCCCGCAGTGCCTGGAGCACGTCGGCGTTGAGCAGCGGATTGATCCCTTTGAGCATGGTTTCCTCGATGTGTGTTTGCGGTCAGAGACGCTTGCCGGTCCCTGCGTCGAAGAGATGGACATGGTCGAGCCGCGGCCTGAGCTTCAGCGTATCGCCAGGCTTGAAGTCGTGACGCTCGCGGAACAGCGCCACCATCTCGCCCTCGCCGAAGCGCACGAACACCAGCGTTTCCGAGCCGGTCGGCTCGACCACCGAAATCGTGGACGCCACACCGTCGGGATGGATCTCCAGATGCTCGGGACGGACGCCATAGACGACGGCCTGGCCGTCCGCCGCGGCGATGCTGGCAGGCATCGGAAAGGCCGAGCCTGCTATGTCGACCTCGGACCTTTCACCTTTCTTCACCGTGCCCTTGAGCAGGTTCATCGCCGGCGAGCCGATGAAGCCCGCGACGAACAGGTTGGCCGGCCGGTCGAACAGTTGCAGCGGCGCGCCGATCTGCTCGATGCGGCCGTCGCGCATCACCACGATCTTGTCGGCCATGGTCATGGCCTCGATCTGGTCGTGTGTGACGTAGATGGTGGTGGTCTTCAGCCGCTGATGCAGTTCCTTGATCTCGGTGCGCATCTGCACGCGCAGCTTGGCATCGAGGTTTGAGAGCGGCTCGTCGAACAGAAACACCTGCGGGTTGCGCACGATCGCGCGGCCCATGGCGACGCGCTGGCGCTGGCCGCCGGAAAGCTGGCGCGGATAGCGCTTGAGATAGGGATTGAGGTCGAGGATGTCGGCCGCACGCTTCACCCGCTCGGCGACGATGGCCGGATCGGTGCCGCGCAGCTTCAGCGCGAAAGCCATGTTCTGCTCCACCGTCTTGTGCGGATAGAGCGCGTAGTTCTGGAACACCATGGCGATGTCGCGCTTGGCCGGCGGCAGGTTGTTGACGATGCGGTCGCCGATCGAAATCGTTCCGCCGGAAACCGTTTCCAGCCCCGCCACCATCCGCAGCAGCGTGGACTTGCCGCAGCCCGAAGGGCCGACCAGGACGACGAATTGACCGTCGGCGATATCGACGCTGACCTCATGTAGAACCTTGACGGTTCCGAAAGCCTTGGCCACATTGGCGATCGCGACTTGAGCCATTGTCTCCCCTATCTTTTTCGGTGAAGCTAGCCATTGCCAACGGCAAGGGCAAGTCGGTATCTTATAGATAAAAAGCCAATCTTGTTGACAAGGTAATCGATTACGCGAATAGTGACGAGTGCCAATCCGAATGCCGGTCCTTGTCCCGAAAATCGGATCTCCAGGCGACGCAGGGTGGGGTCCCACGCTGCCCTATGGTATAGGAGAACCGCAGACGTTTCGACGTCGAGAGATTGGCAGAATCAATTCACGACTGAAGTTCTGGGAGGAACCTTGAGATGAGAGTCGATCTTTACGAAAAACTGGTGCGTGCCGGGGCGACCCGCCGCGATTTGCTGAAGGGCGCGGCCAGCATGGCGGCGCTCGCAGCGGCGTCCGGCACGGGGCTTGGCGCGCTGACCAGGCCGGCGGCTGCCGCCGACGACCTGCGCGCGAAAATCCTGCAGATACCCGGCGTCGGCAAAGGCCAGCCGACGGACGCCGACTTCCAGAAAGTCGGTGAGCTCTGCCTGGAAGCGACCAAGGCCAACGTCAAGCAAGGCGAGTTCGCCGGTGTCGAGCTCACCTTCATGGGCCTCAACAACCAGAACCTGCACAACGTGCTGTTCCGCGGCTTCCTGAAGCCGTGGGAGGCCTATACCGGCGCCAAGATCAGCTGGATCGACCTCGCCCAGGCCGACTACAACGCCCGTCTGCAACAGTCGATCGCGACCAAAACCGTCGACTTCGACATCATCGAGATGGGTGCGCCCTTCGAGGGCGACGTCTGCGGCAAGGGCCTCACCTCGGAGATGCCCGACTGGGTCAAGAAGCAGATCGACATGGACGATCTCGTCAACTACCTCAAGCCGCCGGTTGGCACCTGGGACGGCAAGCAGTATCGCGTGACCATCGACGGCGATACGCACAACTTCAACTACCGCACCGACGTATTCTCCGATCCCGACCTCGCCAAGGCCTGGAAGGAGAGCGGCGCGACGACCGAATGGGGCGTGCCCAAGACTTGGCAGGAAGTGCAGGCCGTCACCAAGTTCCTCAAGGGCAAGCAGTTCAAGGGCCAGGACGTCTATGGCTATCTCGACGCGCCCAAGCCCTGGGGCGGCTTCGGTTTCTACTTCCTCGGCAGCCGCGCCTCTGCCTATGCCAAGCACCCCGACGACAAGGCCTGGCTGTTCGATCCGGATACGATGAAGCCGCGCATCAACAACCCGGCTTGGGTGCGGGCCATCCAGGACGTCATCGACGCCCTGCCCTCGGAGCCGCCGGATCAGATCAACGCCGATCCGAACACCACCGGCTTCCAGCAGTTCCTGGCCGGCACTGGCTCGATGATCCCGTGGTGGGGCGATATCGGCTCCAACGTCAAGACCAACGACTCCTCGGTCATCGGCGACGTCACCGGCTTCTCGATCCTGCCGGGCTCGGACGACGTCTACAATTCGAAGACCGGCAAGTGGGACAAGCTGGCCAGCGGCCCGAACTATGCGCCGAACTGCGCCTATCTCGGCTGGGGCGTCTATGTCATGGCCCGCGTCGACAGCGACGAGAAGAAGAAGAAGGCGGCGTGGTCGGCGGCGGCCCATCTCGGCGGCAAGGATCTGTCGCTGTGGTGCGCGGCCTATCCTTCCGGCTTCCAGCCCTACCGCAACTCCCATTTCAACATTCCGGAATGGGTGGCGGCCGGCTATGACGAGGCCTTCATCACCTCCTATCTGAAGTCGGAGGGCGACTCCTACAACCATCCGAACGCCGCGATCGAGCCGCGCATCCCCGGCATCTTCCAGTACTACAGCGCCGCCGAGGACATCCTGGCCAACACCTTCGCCGGCAAGATGAAGGCGCAGGAAGGTGCGGATGCCATCGCCGCCGCCTGGGAGAAGCTGACCGACCAGATCGGCCGCGAGAACCAAATCAAGCTCTACAAAGCCTCGCTCGGCATGTAGGCTGTCCCGTGAGAAGTCGCGGGGGGGGGGGGGGGGGGGGGGGGGGGGCGGGGGGGGGGGGGGGGGGGG
>NZ_JARTVM010000001.1:420815-1480938 GCF_029625765.1 Mesorhizobium sp. WSM4983
TCGCGGCCCGGCGACCTGGTCGCCGGGCCGCATGTTGACCGGCAATGGCCGGTCATTTGGACTTCCAGCAATTCCAGGAAAAGCGTGAAGCGGTTTTCCTCCGGAATTGCATCAAAGCAAGGTAGAGGCGAGAGGCGTGGCTGACCAGACTTCAACCGCCAATGCATGGCCGGCTAACTCCGCAGCGGCCGATCTGATCCCTCCCGGCCGCAAGCGCCTCGGCTGGGCCCTGATGATCGCCGCGACGCTCGTGCTGCTGGCGACGATCGTCATGCAGATCCTTTACAAGACTGAGGTCGACACGATCGGCTTCTATACCTGGCGTCCGGTGGTCTACGCCTATGTGCTGTGGGGCGTGGCGCTCGGCGCCTGGCAAGTGCTGACGCGCGGCGAGGACGGCCAGCGCGCGCTGTTCCTGCTGCCGGCGCTGCTCTTCACCGTCGCCATGGTGATCTTCCCGACGCTGTTCGGCTTCTATATCGCGCTGACCGACTGGAACCTCAGCTCCTTCGCTGGCCGCAGGTTCAACGGTCTCGACAATTTCTGGCAGATGCTGGCCGACCCCTACTACCGCAACGCGCTCTTCAACATGGTCCTCTATGTGCTGGCGGTGCTGGTCGAATATGTCATCGCCTTCGGACTGGCGCTGCTGCTCAACGCGCAGATCCGCGCCAGAAAATTCTTCCGTGTGGTCTTCCTGCTGCCGCTCATGCTGTCGCCGGTGGCGGTCTCCTGGATGGTTGGCAAGTCGCTGATGGAATACCGGTTCGGACCGGCATCGACGCTGGCGCGCCATCTCGGCTGGGACAATCCCGCCTTCTTCTCCGACCCGATCATCGCGCGCATCTCGATCATGGTGCTCGACGCCTGGACCTTCATTCCGTTCATGATGATCATGCTGCTCGCCGGCCTGCAGGCCATGTCGCGTGAGGTGATCGAGGCGGCGCGCGTCGACGGCGCGACGACATGGCAGACCTTCTGGCAGGTTACCTTCCCGCTGATGCTGCCCGTGTCCGTGACGGCGGTGATCCTGCGCATCATCTTCAAGCTGAAGCTCGCCGACATCATCATTACGGTGACGTCCGGCGGGCCCGGCGGCGCGACCGATTCCGTTTCGAGCTTCATCTACCGCGAATATCGCGACCGTTCGAATGTCGGCTACGGCACCATGCTCGCCATGGTCTATCTGATCATCATCGTCGTGTTTGTCACCTGGCTGCTGAAGCTCGCCAGTCGCTTCGTGCGCAACGTCAACTGAGCGTCCATATGAGCGTCCAGACCACCGAATATACCGTTTCCGATATCCGCTCCCCGGCGGCCTTCCTCGCCAGCCGCGTCTTCATTTATGGCGCCCTGGTGTTCTGGTCCTTCGTCTGCCTGTTCCCGATCTATTGGACGATCACCACTTCGTTCAAGTCGGCGGTCGATGTCACGCAGGGGCACCTCATCCCCTTCGTCGACTTCCAGCCAGACTGGAAGGGCTGGCGCTCACTCGGCCTGTCGCCGGATTCGATCGTCCAGACCTCGACGGTGCGCGACGAGTTCCTGAAACGCTTCATGAACTCGGTCATTACCTCTGTCGGCGCGTCGAGCCTCGCCATCATTATCGGCAGCCTGGCCTCCTATGGCCTGACGCGTTACCGCTACAAGTTCGCCTGGTTCAAGAACGAGGATATCTCCTTCTTCTTCCTCTCGCAGCTGATCCTGCCGCCCGTGGTGCTGGCGCTGCCCTTCCTGGTGCTTTACCGCGAAGTGGCCCTGCTCGACACCCGCATCGGCCTTGTGCTCCTCTACACGCTGATGGTGCTGCCGATCGTCATCTGGATCATGCGCGACCAGTTCAACTCCATTCCCGTCGAGCTCGAGGAGGCGGCACTCGTCGACGGCCTGTCGATCTGGGGCGCCTTCTTCCGCATTGTCATGCCGATCGCGCTCCCCGGCATGGTCGCCGCCTTCATCTTGGCGATGGTGCTCTGCTGGAACGAATATTTCTTCGCCGCCCTTCTGACGTCGACGGATGCCAAGACCATCCCCGTGATGGTGGCGAGCCAGACCGGCTCGCAAGGTATCAACTGGTGGTCGATGGCAGCCCTGGCGACGGCAGCCATCACGCCGCTGGCGATCATCGGCATCGCGCTCGAACGCTATCTGATCATGGGCATGACGGCCGGTTCGGTGAAGTAGGCGCCGTGCCCTTCCCCCTTCTTGTGGGGAGAAGTTGAGCTAGACCCGCAATATCGCCCGCAAATGCTCGAGGATCATCGCCACACCCTTCCGGCCCAGCTCGGCCGACGCATCCGATGCGCCTTTTGTGTACCAGCCGGTATTGTCCGCGAAATGACCGGCATCCACCGCTTCGGGACATAGCGCCTGCATCAGCGATGTCTCGCCGATGCCGGCATGGTCGAACGGATATTTGCCGGTCATTGTGGCCGGCATCAGCGGGTGCACCTGCACCCAGTTGAAGACGTTCTCGCCCTGGGCATGGCCGGCATAGTAATCGACCATCGTGTCCGAGCCCCACCAGCCCTCGCCGCGTTCCTTCTCCAGGAAGCGGAAAATTGCCTGCCGGCCGGCGGTCTTGAAGGCGAGATCGGTCGGCATGCCGGCAACGAAATTCTCGGTCTGGTGATGGATGATGGCGTGGATGTTGCGGAAGCCGATGCGCAGCAGGCCGTAGAACAATTCCTCCGCAAAGGGCGCCAGCACCGGACCGCCGACCTGCACCGAGCCGCTGCCTTCCGGCGGCGCCACGGCATAACTCGCCGCGCCATAATAGAAGGGCGGCAGGATGACGATGTCCCGCTCCTTCTCGATAAGCTCGAGCGTCTTGATGACGGCCAGCGTGTCCATGCCGACCGCCATGTGCTCGCCATGGTATTCGAGCACGCCGAGCGGCAGCGCGACCGGCCAGTTCTCCTCGATCGCCTTGCGGATCTGGTGCGGCAGCATCAGTTCGTAGCGCATGCCCCTACTCCATGTTGGTGTGCCGGGCGCGCATCGTCTCCGGCGTTGCGCCGGTGAGCGCCTCGAGTTTCAGCACCATCACCTCGAACAACAGGAAAAGCGCTGCCTCGAACAGCGAGCCCATCGGCAGCACCGAGCTTCTGGCGGCGCCTTGGTCGCTCGCCATGGTCTGGGCCGGAACGAGCAGCGTGAAGTCCGAAAGCTTTGCCGCGCTGCCCGCCGGTTCGGCCGTGAGCAACACCACCTTGGTGCCGGCCGCCCTGGCCACGCGCATCAAGGTGAGAACGGTGGCGGTCTCGCCCGGTCCGGAACTCGCCAGGAATACATCGCCCTGGCCGAGTGGCGGCGTGGTCATATCGCCGACCACCGAAACCGGCAGGCCGAGATGGAAGAGCCGCATTGCGAAACCCTTGACCTGCAGCGCTTCGCGGCCGCAGCCATAGACGACGATCTTGCCAGCGCCGGCGAGCATTGCGCAGGCGGCGTCAACCCGACCGTCATCGATGCGCCCCAACACGGCGCCGAGCTCGCCCAGCGCTGTCGCAAACAACTCCGATCCGGCTTGCGTCATGGCTGCCTAATCCTGTCTGCCGATGTCTTGATAGGCATGCGGCTTTGCGGTCGCGTTCGGCGCGAAACGCTTGTTTTCGTTCATGCTATCACCGCGAAAATTCGTGTCCAACGAGCCTCGACGCTTTTGCTGTGCCACCGGCGTGATAGTGTCATGTCAGACAAATCAATCCAGGACATCGTGCGGATATGAAGACACGGCATTTCGACCGCATCGGCAATGGCGGCATCACCTTCACCGAGCTTGGTTTCGGCACCGCGCCGCTCGGCAATCTCTACCGCGCCGTCTCGGACGAGGATGCCAATGCCACGCTGGAGGCGGCATGGAAAACCGGCTGCCGCTATTTCGACACCGCTCCGCTCTATGGCCTTGGCCTTTCCGAAACCCGGCTCAACCCCTTCCTGCGCGGCAAGAAACGCGACGACTATGTGCTGTCGAGCAAGGTCGGCCGCCTCATGCGCGTCTCTGCGCCCGACCAGCGAACCGGCATCGGCAAGTTCTTCGACACGCCCTCGCGCCGGGAAGTTTACGATTACAGTTACGATGGCGTGATGCGTTCCTTCGAGGCCTCGCTGGAGCGTCTCGGCGTCGACCGCATCGACATCCTTTATGTGCACGATGTCGACATCTTCACCCATGGCAGTAAGGAGGCTTCCGACCGGCGCATCGAGGAGTTCATGTCTTCGGGCTATTACGCGCTGCTCGCGCTGCGTGACCAGGGCGTGATCAAGGCCTTCGGAGGCGGTATCAACGAGTGGCAGGTTTGCCAGACGCTCGCCGAGCGCGGCGATTTCGACCTCTTTCTGCTCGCCGGCCGCTACACGCTGCTCGAGCAGGATGCGCTTGCGAGCTTCCTGCCGCTCTGCGAGAAGCGCGGCATCGGCATCGTTCTTGGCGGGCCCTACAATTCCGGCATCCTGGCGACAGGGCCGAAGCCCGGCGCCTTCTACAACTACACAGAGGCGCCAAAAGACGTGCTCGATCGCGTGGCACGCATCGAGGCGGTCTGCAAGCGCCATGGCGTGCGGCTGATCGAGGCGGCGTTGCAGTTCCCGCTGCGGCACCCTTCCGTCATGTCGGTAATACCCGGCGGCCAACGGCCGGCCGAAGTCGAAAGCAACCGTGCACTGCTCGACGTGAAGATCCCGGCAGCTTTGTGGGCGGATCTCAAGCAAGAAGGCCTGATGCGCGCCGACGCGCCTACCGGCTGATGCCACACATGTGCCCCTGGCGCGGGTCACAAAAAGAAGAGCCGGGCAAGCCCGGCTCATCTGATCTTAAAAAGAAAAGGTCTTAGTTGACCGCGTCCTTGAGGCCCTTGCCGGCCGAGAACTTCGGCACGGTGCGCGCCGGAATCTTCACTTCCGCGCCGGTCTGCGGGTTGCGGCCGGTCGAAGCAGCACGTTTTGACACGGTGAAATTTCCGAAGCCGACAAGCCGGACATCGCCGCCCTTCTTCAGTTCGCCAGTGATCACAGAGAACACCGCATCGACGGCGGACTGCGCATCAGCCTTCGAAATGCTTGCGGAGTCGGCGACGGCGGACACCAGTTCGTTCTTGTTCATAAAAATTCCCTTCCATGAGAAAACCGGAACTACGACTCATCCGGCAGGAAACGGACTTTAGAAAGAAGCGTTCCGGAACCCAAGCCGAAAACCGCAGAATTCCGGGCTTTTTTCCACTTTTTCGGAGATTTTTCACATGAAAAAGCCGGGCTGAAAGCCCGGCTCTCTCTTTGTGCATTGCAACCTTAGAAGAAACTAATGCGCAAGCGACTTGCCGGCGTCGTCGCCGGCGTCCGCGCCGGCCGGCGGATTGACCGGCTCGACCCATTCGATCGGCTCCGGCATCCTGACCAGCGCGTGCCTCAGCACCTCGCCGACCCGCGACACCGGAATGATCTCCATGTTGTTCTTCACGTTGTCCGGGATCTCCGCCAGGTCCTTGGCATTGTCTTCCGGGATCAGCACCTTCTTGATGCCGCCGCGCAGCGCGGCAAGCAGCTTCTCCTTCAGGCCGCCGATCGGCAGCACCCTGCCCCGCAGCGTCACCTCGCCGGTCATTGCCACATCGGCGCGGACCGGAATGCCCGTGAGCACGGACACGATCGCCGTCACCATCGCCACACCCGCCGACGGGCCGTCCTTGGGGGTCGCGCCCTCCGGCACGTGGACGTGGATGTCGCGCTTGTCGAACAGCGGCGGCTCGATGCCGAAATCGATGGCCCGCGAGCGGACGTAAGAGGCCGCTGCAGAGATCGATTCCTTCATCACGTCGCGCAGGTTGCCGGTCACCGTCATGCGTCCCTTGCCGGGCATCATGACGCCCTCGACCGTCAGCAGCTCGCCGCCGACTTCCGTCCAGGCAAGACCCGTGACGACGCCGACCTGATCGTCGGCCTCGACCTGACCGAAGCGGAAGCGCGGCACGCCGAGATAATCGGCGAGGTTATCGGCCGTGATCTTCACCGTCTTCTTCTTCGTCTTCAGGATCTCGGTCACCGCCTTGCGCCCGAGCTTCATCAGCTCGCGCTCGAGGCTTCTGACGCCCGCTTCACGGGTGTAGGTCTGGATGATGCCGCGGATCGCGTCCTCGCCGACCGAGAACTCGTTCGGCTGCAGCGCGTGATCGCGGATCACCTTCGGCATCAGGTGCCGCTTGGCGATCTCGATCTTCTCGTCCTCGGTGTAGCCGGCGATGCGGATGATCTCCATGCGGTCCATCAGGGGCGCAGGGATGTTCAGCGTGTTCGCCGTCGTCACGAACATCACGCTCGACAGGTCGTATTCGACTTCGAGGTAATGGTCCATGAACGTCGAGTTCTGCTCCGGATCGAGCACCTCGAGCAGGGCTGACGACGGATCGCCGCGGAAGTCCTGGCCCATCTTGTCGATTTCGTCGAGCAGGAAGAGGGGGTTGGACTTCTTGGCCTTCTTCATCGACTGGATGACCTTGCCGGGCATCGAGCCGATATAGGTCCGCCTGTGACCGCGGATCTCGGCCTCGTCGCGCACGCCGCCGAGCGCCATTCGGATGAACTCACGCCCCGTGGCCTTGGCAATCGACTTGCCGAGCGAGGTTTTGCCGACGCCGGGCGGGCCGACGAGGCACAGGATCGGACCCTTGATCTTCTTCTGACGGCTCTGCACGGCGAGATACTCGACGATGCGCTCCTTGACCTTGTCGAGGCCGAAGTGATCGGCGTCGAGCACGTCCTGGGCGTAGCCGAGATCCTGCTTGACCTTGGAGTTCTTGCCCCACGGGATCGACAGCAGCCAGTCGAGATAGTTGCGCACGACCGTCGATTCAGCCGACATCGGCGACATCGACCGCAGCTTCTTCAACTCGGCTTCCGCCTTCTCGCGGGCTTCCTTGGAAAGCTTGGTCTTCTTGATGCGCGCCTCGATCTCGGCAGCCTCGTCGCGGCCGTCCTCGCCCTCGCCGAGCTCCTTCTGGATCGCCTTCATCTGCTCGTTGAGGTAGTACTCGCGCTGCGTCTTCTCCATCTGGCGCTTGACTCTGCTGCGGATGCGCTTCTCCACTTGCAGCACGGAAATCTCGGCTTCCATGAAGCCCATCGCCTTCTCGAGACGCTCCTTGACGGAGAGCGTGGCGAGCATCTCCTGCTTCTCGGGGATCTTGATGGCCAGGTGCGAGGCAACGGTGTCGGCGAGCTTGGAATAGTCGTCGATCTGACTGGCGGCACCTACCACTTCGGGCGAAATCTTCTTGTTCAGCTTGACGTAGTTTTCGAAGTCGGTGACGACCGAGCGGGCCAGCGCCTCGATTTCGACCTCTTCCTCCTCCGGCTCGACCAACGCGGTCGCGCGGGCCTCGTGGAAGTCGGCACGTTCGGTGAACGAGACGATCTTGGCGCGCGAGGCGCCCTCGACCAGCACCTTCACAGTGCCATCGGGAAGCTTTAGGAGCTGCAGCACATTGGCGAGCGTGCCGATGTCGAAAATCGCATCGGGTTCAGGATCATCGTCGGCTGCGTTCATCTGGGTGGCAAGCAGGATCTGCTTTTCCTGACCCATCACTTCTTCCAGCGCCTTGATCGACTTTTCACGCCCGACAAAGAGCGGGACGATCATGTGCGGGAACACGACGATGTCGCGCAGTGGGAGGACTGCAAACACGCCGTCGCCGGAAGCCCTGGATATTTTGGCCATTGTCCAACCTTTCATGTCGCGGCCGCTAATTGAGCCAACCGCGAATCTTATATTAACGACCGAGCGTCGTTCCGCCTACCACCGTTTGTGACGGGAATTTTACAGCGCAGAATTCAGGCCCTCGGCCTTCCGCTGTTAGGTGGATGCGGGCGGTGCAAAGATCAAGGGTTAGCATGCTTTGATCAGCCACTCCATCACCTACAGGTAAGCCCCTCACAGCAAAACGGCGCCACACGGGCGCCGTTCCATGAAAATTTGCCGGATCAGTGCCATTTCAGGCGCTGACATTGCCCTTCTTTTCCTTCTGCTCGGAATAGATGTAAAGCGGCCGGGCGTTACCCGAGACCACCTCTTCCGAGATCACCACCTCGCGCACGCCTTCCAGCGCCGGAAGCTCGAACATCGTGTCGAGCAGGATCGCTTCCATGATGGAACGCAGGCCGCGCGCGCCGGTCTTGCGCTCGATGGCGCGCTTGGCGATCGCCGACAGCGCGTTCTCGTGGAAGGTGAGATCCACATTCTCCATCTCGAACAGCCGCTGATACTGCTTGACCAGCGCGTTTTTCGGCTCCGTCAGGATCTGGATCAGCGCCGGCTCGTCGAGGTCCTCGAGCGTCGCCAGAACCGGCAGACGGCCGACGAATTCCGGGATCAGGCCGAATTTCAAAAGATCCTCCGGCTCGACCTGGCGGAACAGGTCGCCCGTGCGGCGATCCTCGGGCGACGCCACGGTTGCGCCGAAGCCGATCGAGGTCTTGCGGCCGCGATCCGAGATGATCTTGTCCA
This sequence comes from Mesorhizobium sp. WSM4983, assembly GCF_029625765.1. Classification (NCBI taxonomy): domain Bacteria; kingdom Pseudomonadati; phylum Pseudomonadota; class Alphaproteobacteria; order Hyphomicrobiales; family Phyllobacteriaceae; genus Mesorhizobium; species Mesorhizobium sp. WSM4983. Next base: position 429,313 of record NZ_JARTVM010000001.1, read on the forward strand.
GTCCGGCAAAGGCGCCGCCGCAGATGAACAGGATGTTGGCGGTGTCGACCTGCAGGAATTCCTGCTGCGGGTGCTTGCGGCCGCCCTGCGGCGGCACGGAGGCCACCGTGCCTTCCATGATCTTCAACAGCGCCTGCTGCACGCCCTCGCCCGAGACGTCGCGGGTGATCGACGGGTTGTCCGACTTGCGCGAGATCTTGTCGATCTCATCGATATAGACGATGCCGCGCTGCGCACGTTCGACATTGTAGTCGGCCGACTGCAAGAGCTTCAGGATGATGTTCTCGACGTCCTCGCCGACGTAACCGGCTTCGGTCAGCGTCGTGGCGTCGGCCATGGTGAAAGGCACGTCGATGATGCGGGCGAGCGTCTGGGCGAGCAGCGTCTTGCCGCAGCCGGTCGGCCCGATCAGCAGGATGTTCGACTTTGCCAATTCGACGTCGTTGTTCTTGCCGGCATGCGCGAGGCGCTTGTAGTGGTTGTGGACCGCCACCGACAGCACCCGCTTGGCGTAGGGCTGGCCGATGACATAGTCGTCGAGAACCTTGAGGATCTCTTGCGGGGTCGGCACGCCCTCGCGCGACTTCACCATCGAGGTCTTGTTCTCCTCGCGGATGATGTCCATGCAGAGTTCGACGCACTCGTCGCAGATGAAGACGGTCGGACCGGCGATCAGCTTGCGCACTTCGTGCTGGCTTTTGCCGCAAAACGAGCAATAGAGCGTGTTCTTTGAATCGCCGCCGTTGTTGCTAACTTTGCTCATTTTTCTGTCCTTTCACCGCCCTGCCAGCCGATGGTCTGGTCGCATTGGCGTCTCACCAATCTATCGCAGGAATCCGCCGGCGCCAGTGCCCCGGCTCACACAGCGCATTCCGTCCGAAACACAATCAGAAAACGCGACAATGATTCGCAGCAACCCCATGCAAAGCTAAGCCGTCGAAAATCAACATAGCCTTAACGTAGGCAATCCCGAACCTTGAGGGAACAGGCAATTGTGGCCGAAATGCCGCAAGCCGCGCCAAAAGCGCGTTATCCCGCCATTCAGCCCCCAATCAGAGCCTATGCGGCGGGGGTTTCGCCAAGTTCGCGCGTCGTGATGACCTTGTCGATCAGACCAAACTCCTTGGCCTCGTCGGCGGTCATGAAATGGTCGCGGTCGAGCGTCCGCTCGATCTCGTCATAGCTCTTGCCGGTGTGCTTGACATAGACCTCGTTCAAGCGGCGCTTCAGCTTGATGATGTCCTGCGCATGACGTTCGATGTCCGACGCCTGGCCCTGGAAGCCACCGGACGGCTGATGGACCATGACACGGGCGTTCGGCGTGGCAAACCGCATATCCTTGTGGCCGGCGCAAAGCAGCAACGAGCCCATCGAGGCTGCCTGGCCGATGCAGAGCGTCGATACCGCCGGCTTGATGAACTGCATGGTGTCGTAGATCGCCATGCCCGATGTCACCACACCGCCCGGCGAGTTGATGTACAGGTTGATTTCCTTCTTGGGGTTCTCCGCCTCGAGGAACAAAAGCTGTGCACAAACCAGCGTCGCCATCCCGTCCTCGACCGGGCCGGTGATGAAGATGATGCGTTCCTTCAACAGGCGGGAGAAGATGTCGTAGGCACGCTCGCCGCGATTGGTCTGCTCGACCACCATCGGAACGAGGTTCATGTAGGTTTCGACGGGGTTCTTCATGGACTACCCTTGTTGGATGGATTCCGGCGCCGTAGACCTGAGCAATCGGGCGGAATCGGTTCTGGATCGTTGAATCCTAAATAGGATGCCGGCTCACCCTAGCGCAAGGCCGCCCCTCCTAGCCATCTGGTTAAGTCGAAGCAAGCGGCTCGGCCCAAGGAAATGCTGCGGGTTGCGCCGGAGATGGCCCTTTGCCCGAAATGCGAGGGCGCTACCCGGCCGCCACGGTAGCAGTTTCTTAACCGCGCTGCTTAACGACAAGCCGTGAAATCCCCGTCCATGGCGGACCTTCCGATACGCTCCCGCGTTGAACCGGCGTCCTTTTTTCAACGGGTGAACGTCGTGTTTAGCCAGAGTTCCTTTTGCACGAGTTCCTTTTGCAAGAGCTCCCTTCGCAAGGGTGCCGCATCGCTCGCCTCGACCAGCCTCGCAATGCTTGCGGCCGTGTCGCAGGCCGCGGCCGGCGGCCGCACGCTCGAATGCTACGAGCCGGTGCATCGGCCGGCGATCTACGACACGGTCTATGAAGACGTGGTGGTGAGCCCCGGCGGCCAGCTCGTCCACTATGACCCGCCGATCTACGGCACGACCGAGAGCATCGAACAGATCGCCACGCCTCGCATCAGCTATGAAGTCGTACCGGCCGTGACGCGCACCGTCTATGACACGGTCAAGGTGGATAACGGCGGCTATGCCTGGGAATGGCGGGTCATCCACGGCCGCAAGGTGCTGTGCAAGGTGTGGCGTAAGGCGCGCTACGCGCGGGTTGCCACAACGGTCATCGTCGAGCCGGAGCGCGTCCGGCGCGTCGTCTTTCCGGCCGAATACGAAGGCGTCGCCCGCGAGGTGCTGGTGCGGCCAGGAGAGCGGCGCATCACGGAAATCGCGCCCTCATACCGTAGGGTGGCGCGGCGGGTGGTGGTGCGGGAAGGCTCGACCGACTGGCGGCGGGTGCATATCCCGCGGCATTGCGTGGACTAGCCGGAAAATCACGCAGGGGTGTTTCCGACCGGGGCGGCATGGCGAGCCCGGCCGGAATGCCGGCTTAGGCCAGGTCGACGTCGAGGATCGCCATCGAGAAATTATAGTCGCCGTCGTCCTCGTCCTTGAAGACGATGCCGAGGAATTCGTCGCCGACATAGACCTCGGCAGAGTCTTCCTTGCGCGGGCGCGCCTTCACCTGAAGCTTGGGATTCTGGAAGACGCGCTTGAAGTAGGCGTCCAGCTTTCTGATTTCGTCTGGCTTCAAAGGTCTTCTCCGAATGCGGCTGTTCGTTGGAACGCGCTTCTGACACGCCGACGATGGCGATGTAAAGGCAAGCCGGCAGCATAACAACCGACGCCTGGAGTGGCGACCGGACTCCGGCCGCTGGCGATGACCGCAGAATCAGATGTCGAAGCTGACGACGTGGTCCATCGTCTGCGAGGGCAGGAGCTGGTCCATCTGTCGCGAAGGCTGGTCGCAGCCGGTCTCTCCGACGACACGCGCCGGCACGCCGGCGACCGTCTTGTTGTGCGGCACGGGCGACAGCACCACCGAACCGGCCGCGATCTTCGAGCAATGGCCGATCTCTATGTTGCCGAGGATCTTGGCGCCGGCACCGATCAGCACACCGCGGCGGATCTTCGGATGGCGGTCGCCGCTGGCCTTGCCGGTGCCGCCCAGCGTCACGCCGTGCAGGATCGAGACGTCGTCCTCAATGACGGCGGTCTGGCCGACCACCAGGCCGGTGGCGTGATCGAGAAAAATGCCCTTGCCGATGCGGGCGGCCGGGTTGATATCGGTCTGGAACACCGAGGACGAGCGGCTCTGCAGGTAGAGCGCGAAGTCCCTGCGGCTCTGGTTCCACAGCCAATGCGCCAAACGGTGCGTCTGGATGGCATGAAAGCCCTTGAAATAAAGCACCGGCATGATGAAGCGGTCGCAGGCAGGGTCGCGATCGTAATAGGCTTGGATGTCGACGCGGACCGTCGTGCTCCACTCCGGATCGTCGGCAAGCATGGCCTTGAAGGTCTGCCGGATGAGATCGGAGCCGATATCCTGATGCGCCAGGCGCTCGGCCAGGCGGTGAATGACCGCTTCTTCCAGGCTCTCCTGATTGAGGATGGTGGAATAGAGGAAAGCAGCCAGCAACGGATCGCGGTTTACCGCTTCCATCGCCTCATCCCTGATCGCGCGCCAGATCGGGTCGACCGGCTGCACCATGCTGGGGCGGGCTATCGTAACGCTGTTCATCGGCGGTCTCCGGCCTGCTCATTCATCCGGCGGCACATATAGGCCAGATCATAACACGGTTGAACTCAATTTTCCTTAGTGCTTTGTCAAATGAACTTGGTTCACCGAGATTCAAGCGGCGATGGAAAACGAACCCTTGATCGACGATGCGCTGAAAAGCGAGCTTACAACGCTCTATCAGGCAGCGGATCGCCACTATCACGGCTTGCCTCACATCGAAGCGATGCTGGCGTTGGCAGCCGAACACCGGCACCTTCTTAATGATCCAGAAGGAGTCGAAGCGGCGATCTGGTTCCATGACGCAGTCTATGACAGCCGCGCCAAGGACAACGAGGCAAAGAGCGCGGTGCTCGCAGCAAGGAAACTCTCCGGCCGCACCGACCCGGCCCGGCTTGCCCGGATTCTGGCCATGATCAGCGCCACCACCACGCACCAGTTGCCGCCGCTCGAAGATGAGGGTGCCGCGAGCGATGCCGCCCTTTTCCTCGACTTGGACCTCGCGATCCTCGGCGCCGACCCGAACCGCTTCGACGCTTACGAGAAGGCGGTCCGGCGCGAATATGGCTGGGTCGAGGAACCGATGTGGCGCGCCGGCCGCGCGGCTGTCCTGACGAGCTTCCTGGCCCGTCCGCATATTTTCTACACACAACCGTTTCGCGATCGGTTCGAGGCGCGGGCCAGGGAAAATCTGGTCCGATCGCTGCAGGTCCTGCAACACCAGTCTCAACAGACCTGATCGCCACGCCAAACGTGAACGCCTCTGGGATGACCGACACCATGGAAAACAACTTCTTCCAACCCATCGACGCCGCCCAGGTGCCGCGATTTGCCGGGCTTTCCACCTTCATGCGGCTGCCGGCGGTGCCGAACGCGAAGGGGCTCGATATTGCCCTTGTCGGGATTCCTTGGGATGGCGGCACGACCAATCGGGCCGGCGCCCGCCACGGTCCACGCGAAATCAGGAACCAGTCGAGCCTGATGCGCCGCGTCCACCACGTGTCGGGAACCGAGCCGTTCAGCATTGCCAATGTCGCCGATGTGGGAGACCTCTCGGTCAATCCCATCAACTTGCTCGACGGATTGAAGCGCATCGAGGACGGCATTGCCGCCATCGTTGCTGACGGCGCTCTTCCTTTGGCCGCCGGCGGCGATCATCTGACGACCTTGCCGGTGCTGCGCGCCATCGCCCGCAAGGGCCCCGTCGGCATGATCCACTTCGACGCGCATTCCGACACCAACGACCGCTACTTCGGCGACAATCCCTATACACACGGGACGCCCTTTCGCCGCGCGATCGAGGAAGGGCTGCTCGACCCGAAGCGGGTTATTCAGATCGGAATTCGAGGCTCGATCTATGAGCCGGGCGAACACGACTGGGCGACCGCTCAGGGCGTGCGCATCGTATATATGGAAGAGTTCGTCAAACGCGGCACCGCTTCCGTCATGCAGGAAGCACGCGATCTTGTCGGCGACAGCCTCACTTACGTGACCTTCGACATCGATTGCATCGATCCGTCGATGGCCCCTGGCACCGGCACGCCGGAGCTCGGCGGCTTCACCACCCGCGAGGTGCAGGAGTTGGTTCGATTGCTCGACGGATTGAATTTCGCCGGAGCCGACGTCGTCGAGGTCGCGCCTCCTTTTGATATTGGCGGCATGACGGCGCTTGCCGGCGCGACCATGATGTTCGAGCTGCTTTGCGTCATGGCGAAATCCATCGCCGACAGGAGAACGCGCGGCTAGTCTAAAGCATTCTCCCCGAAGTGCTTCCAGTTTCGGGAAAAGGACATCGCAAAGGTCAAAAGCAGGTCGCGTTTCGCGCAACCTGCTTTAGACGCGTCGTCGCCCGCAGCGGACGGTATGGGTCAGAGCGGATTTTCGGCGTAGAACTCCAGCACGCGCTGCTTGAAGCTCTTGTCGCCGACGGCGAGCATGTGGTCGCGGGCCTCGATGCGAAAAGCCTCTGCGTGGGGCATCAGCGCGGCAAGCTCGTCGGGCGAGCCGGCGATGTCGTCCTTGGTCCCGACGGCAATCAGGGTCGGCTGGGCGATCCGCGCGACATCGTCCTCGCTCATTGACGCGCGTGAGCCGACTATGCAGACGGCCAGCGCCCGGCGGTCGCTGCGCGTCTGGTCGGCGAAGGCGCGAAACGAGCCGCCGCGCGCATGGCTGATCGTACCAGGATCCTCGGCCAGAAGCGCATCGGCGATTGGATCCCAGTCGCCGACGCCGTCGACAAGACCGATGCCGAGGCCGCCGAACACCAGCGTCGCCACCTTGTCCGGATTGGACAACGCCATGAAGGCGGATACCCGCGCGCCCATCGAATAGCCCATGACATGGGCGTGCTCGATGCCGAGGTGATCGAGCAGCGCGGCCGCGTCCGAGGCCATCTTGGCCGGCGTGTAGTCCGCCTCCTGGTAGCTCTTCGTCGACGCACCGTGGCCGCGATTGTCGACGGCGATGGCGCGGTACCCCGCGTCGTTCAGCGTCTTGAACCAGCCCGGCGAGACCCAATTGACGTAGTGGCTGGAGGCGAAGCCGTGGATCATCAGCACCGGATCGCCCTGACCGGACGCCGGTCGGCGGTCGAGGTAAGCGAGTTCGAAGCCGTCATGGGAAAAATATTGCATCTGGTGCAGCCGCGGTCAGTTGGAGCCGGCGCCCGAGGTCTTATCGATCGCTGGGTGACGCAGGAGATCGCCGTCCTTCAGACCGTCCTTGGCGGCCGTTCCCGCCTTCAGCTCAAGCACGAAGCTTACCGGCTGTCCGGGCGAGATGATCGCCTCCGATTCCGGTTCGCCACGCTTGACGGCCTTGATCCTGCCGTCCTGGCCGATAAAGACCAGGTCGAGCGGCATCGGTGTATTCTTCATCCAGAAATTCACCTCAGCGGGCCGCTCGAACACGAACAGCATGCCGTGATCGTCGGCCATGTCCTTGCGGTACATCAGCCCGGCCTCGCGTTCTTCCGAGCTGTCGGCGATCTCGATGGAGAAGGAATGCTTGCCGGAGCCGGTGATCGCGACAAGCGGCGTCGGATCGGCAGGCAGCATCATCGCCTGACCGTCCGCCGAACTCGGTTTCAAGGCGCTGAAAATGGCGGCCAGAGCGATGGCGGCGCAAAGCGCTCCTGCGGTCAGCCAGTTGCGATGAGCCATGTGATACCTCGTCCAGGCCCTGTCCTAGACCAGGATCCGAGCGAGTGGAACCGGTTTTTTTGGACAGGAACGGCCTTGCACCTGGCAGGGCATCCTGATCGTATTCTGAGAGCCCTATGCACGTCGCCCAAAACTGCGAAGCGGTTTTGGCGGACATGCATCAAGCAAAAAATTAAGGCGCGTCGGGCCGCGCTTTAATGCGAGACCGGCAAGGTGCCCATATCGGGGTGTATTTCGGCGGCCATAAGGCCTTTGTCGCCGCGTCCGAAGCGAACCAGTACGACCTGGCCGGGCCTCAGCTCGGTGATGCCGTAGCGGCGCAGCGTCTCCATATGGACGAAGATGTCCTCGGTGCCCTCGCCCCGAGTCAGGAAGCCGAAGCCTTTGGTGCGGTTGAACCACTTCACCAGCGCCCGCTCGAGCCCGCTCTCGGCAGTCACGGTGACATGCGTGCGTTGCTCCTGCTCGGCCGGATGCACCGCTGTCGAGGCGTCCATGGAAAGAACCCGGAAAGCCTGCAGGCCACGCTCGCCCTGCTTGACGAGACAGACGACGCGCGCGCCCTCCAGCGCGGTCTGAAAGCCGTCTCTTCGAAGACATGTCACATGGAGGAGAATATCACCCGAGACGCCGTCGTCCGGAAGAATGAAGCCGTAGCCCTTGGCCACGTCGAACCATTTGATAGCGCCGGCGATTTCGACAAGCCCGGCGGAGTCGCCGCCACTGTCTCGCGTCAAGGCGTCGTCAAGGCTTCCGTCCCGCCTCGTAAAAGAGGCTTTTTCCCCCATAAGAACGCCCCCTTTTCCAACTGCAACCGCTAGTGATTCTTGCCATCAGATTAACACTGCGGCTTCCGGGGTGTGCAAGACCTGACGTGCCTTTTTTCACCGTTGAGCACCGGAAAGCCTCAATTGTTGTTTACCGGTGCGGCCTGAAGCGCAAAGGCGCGGCTGAAATCGATCACTCCATCGGTTTTGTCGGACGATTGCCCTTTGGCGGAGCGGCTCCTATGGTGCGCCGCAAACGTAACGCCGCGAGGAATCCGATATGCGCTATCTTCACACAATGGTCCGCGTCGCCGACATCGATCAATCTCTCGATTTCTACTGCAATAAGCTCGGCCTCAAGGAAGTGCGTCGCTACGAGAACGAGCAGGGACGCTACACGCTGATCTTCCTCGCCGCGCCCGATGACGAGCAAAGCGGCATTGCCGAGAAGGCGCCGCTGGTCGAGCTGACCTACAATTGGGATCCGGAGGAGTACAAAGGCGGCCGCAACTTCGGCCACCTCGCCTATGAGGTCGACGACATCTACGCCACCTGCCAGAAGCTGATGGACAATGGCGTGACCATCAACCGGCCGCCGCGCGACGGCAACATGGCCTTCATCCGCTCGCCGGACGGCATCTCCATCGAGCTGCTGCAGAAAGGCCCGGCCAACGCAAAGGCGGAGCCATGGGCCTCGATGTCGAATACGGGAAGCTGGTAGGCGCCTGCCCCTCCCGGGGATTTGACCGGCCGGTCTATGGCGTTTTGCCGGATCGCGCCTATCTAAGCGCTTGTGGCGCCAGCCAGATCAGGCTGGCGCTTTTCTTGATCCGCCGGGAGAATTTCATGCCGACCAGCCGCGCCGACGTCGCCACTGAAAACGCCAGCCGCTATCTGCAGCAGCTCTGCAAGCACTGGGCGCACAAGTTCCCGGTCGAATTCGACCCGCATCACGGCGCCATCCAGCTCTCGCTCGGCCGCACCGTGATGGATGCAGACGACAAGGCTCTCCACATCGCGGTCGCCGCTGACGACGCCGCCTCGCTCGAGCGGCTGGAAACCGTGGTCGCCGACCACATCAAGCGCTTCGCCTTCCGCGAGGAGCTGACCTTCGACTGGCAGAAGGCTGCCTGAAAGAATTGAGCGTCAGCCGGCGGCCTTGCTGGCCATTTCGAGCAGCGCAAGCACGCTGCGCCAGTTGCGCGCCGTGCCCGGCACCTTGAGCGTTCGCCCAATAAGATTGGCAAACACCGATTTGCCAAGCCCTTCCGGCGCATGCAGGTAAAGCACGTCGCCTTTGATCTCGAAGCGCTCCGGGCCGGCACACTTTTCCGCCAGCCGCTTCGCCTCTTCCGCGGTCGGCTCTCGCTCCAGCGCATAGGCATGCAGCTTGGTCGGCTCGCCGGCAACCTCCGGATAGGGATTGTCCTTCACCAGGCGCTCAAACCAGCCGGTATTGCGCACCATGATGCGGGAATTGAACCCCCATTTCTTCTCGAAGGCCGCTTCGAGTGCTTTGGTCAGCGCCGCAGCATCGCTGTTGTTGGCACGAAACACGACGTTGCCGCTTTGCACGTAGGTCGATACGTCTGTGGAGCCGAGGTCTTCGAAGAACGACCTCAGCTCCGCCATCTTGACGATGCGGTTGCCACCGACATTGATGCCGGAAAACAGGGCTACGAACACCGTTCCTTTGTCGGCCGTTTTTGGCCCGCTCATATGATGAACCCCGCGAGCGTCTCGTTGTCGGTGATGTCCTGATACTGCACGCCCTCGGCGTCGAAATTGGCCTTGAGCAGATCGAAATTGCGCCGGTCCTTGGTCTCGATGCCGATCAGCACCGAGCCGAAATTGCGCGCCGACTTCTTGAGATACTCGAAGCGCGTGATATCGTCGTCCGGGCCGAGCATTTCGAGGAAATCGCGCAATGCGCCCGGCCGCTGCGGGAAGCGGATGATGAAGTACTTCTTCAGCCCTTCGAAACGCAGCGCTCGTTCCTTGACGTCCGGCAGGCGCTCGAAATCGAAATTGCCGCCCGAGACGATCGCGACGATGGTCTTGCCCCTCATCTCCTTGCGCGAAAAATCCTTGAGCGCATCGATTGCCAATGCGCCGGCTGGCTCCAGCACCACGCCCTCGACATTGAGCATCTCGATCATCGTCGCACAAAGCCGGTTTTCCGGGACAAGGCGCACCGCGTCGGCGGTGAATTCCTTGAGATGGCGGAGCGGCTCGCGGCCGATTTCAGCCACCGCCGCGCCATCGACGAAGTTGTCGACCTTGGCGAGCCTGACCCGCTTGCCGCCGGCGAGACTCTCGCTAAGGCTAGGCGCGCCCGCCGGCTCGCAAAACACGAAGCGCAATTCACGGTGCTGGTCTGCGAAATAGTGGGTGACGCCTGCAGCCAGGCCGCCTCCGCCTACAGGCAGCATGACGATGTCGGGTATGCGCCCGCCCGGCATCTGGGCTGCGATCTCATAGGCGACGGTCGCCTGCCCCTCGATGATGTCCTTGTGGTCGAAGGGTGGCACCATATGCGCGCCGGCGGCTTCGGTGAACTCGAAGGCGGCGCGATAGCAATCGTCGAAGAAGTCGCCGACCAGCCTGATCTCGACGAAATCGCCGCCGAAAAGGCGCGTCTTGTCGATCTTTTGCTGCGGCGTCGTCACGGGCATGAACACCACGCCCTTTTTGCCGAAATGGCGGCAGACGAAGGCAAAGCCCTGCGCGTGGTTGCCGGCCGAGGCGCAGACGAACAGCTCGGCATTGTTGCCGGCGGCGAGCGCCTTGCGGAAGAAGTTGAAGGCGCCCCTGATCTTGTAGGAGCGGACCGGCGTCAGGTCCTCGCGCTTCAGAAGGATGCGGGCGCCGGTCTTTTTCGACAGATAGTCGTTCTCCTGCAGCGGCGTTTCCGGAAAGATCCCGCGGATCGCCTCCGCGGCGGCTGCGACGCGGGAAGAAAAACTGTTCATGAGGCAACCGGCTCCGAGACCATGTGGTTCGCAGCCCAAGCCTATTGCATAGTTTGGTTTTCGCGGCCACCGATGCAGCCGCTCGCCGGCCTGCTGCCGCCACTTTGGTTTTCGCGCAACAGTGCCAAGGCGGTTGGCACCCGCCGATCAAATTTCCGCTGGACACGACTTACTTCCGCCGCACTTCCCCTGTCCGGGAGATTTCGCGGAGGCAGATGGCCAATTGCGGCCGGAATGGAAGTTTCGACGTGCATTTGAAGACGATTTGCATCATTGCCCTGGCCTTGCTGGTTGCAGGCTGCGCGGGACGACCGTCACAGGAAATCCTGGGCAGCGTCGTGGTGCCGACGACGGCGACCGAGATCGCCGGCAACCATTCGATCTTCATCGCCACCACCCGCAAGCGCTCCGACGACCCGAACAAGGTTTTCGACGGCGAGCGCTCGGCGACGCTCAATTACGCCCGCGTCAACGTCACCGTCCCGCCGGTTCATGAGACTGGTCAGATCGAGCGCCGCTCGCGCGGGACGTCGAACGATCCGACCAAATATTTCATGGCTTCCGAGGTCGTCGGCTACGACACGCAGCCGAAATTCTCCAGCGCGCTCAATGCCGACATCGACGCCCGCGGCGGCCGCGTCATGGTCTTCGTCCACGGCTACAACACCGGTTTCGACGATGCCGTCTACCGTCTGACCCAGATCGTTCACGATTCCGGCTATCCCGGCACGCCGGTGCTTTTTTCATGGGCTTCGGGCGCCAAGACCACCGACTATGTCTATGACAAGGAAAGTGCCGCCGCCGCCCGCGACCAGTTGGAAGTGACGCTGAGAATGCTGGCGCAGACCGGTGCGCGCCGCATCGACATCGTCGCCCATTCGATGGGGACGTGGGTGACGATGGAAACACTGCGACAGCTCGCCATCACCGGTGACCGCGACCTCGGCGGCAAGCTCGGCGATGTTCTCCTGGCCTCGCCCGACATCGACGTCGATGTCTTCAAGAGCCAGATGCGCCGCTACGGCAAGCCCGACAAGCCGTTCATCCTGCTCCTGTCGGACGACGACCGCGCTCTCCGGCTCTCCGGCCTGATTGCCGGTGCACGGCCGCGCGTCGGCGACTACAGGGACGCGGCCGACCTCGCCTCCTACGGCGTCACGGTGGTCGACCTCTCCAAGGTGAAGGGCAACGACAGCTTCAACCACACCAAATTCGCCGACAACCCGATGCTGGTGAAGATGATCGGCCAGCGGCTGCGCCAGGACGACGGCTTTGCCAGCGACCGCGACGTCACCGACCGGATCAGCCAGCTCGCCACTCAATAACCGTGTTCACGCGGTTGCCGCCCTGCACGGACTTTGAACTGGACCAGACCGCTCGCTGGCTTTATCGAAGGAGCCCGAGAGGTTTGCCGCCCTTGGGGGATCCCGGGTGATCGTGCGTTGGAAGATCGTCCTTGGCCTTGCCTTCACGCTCGCCCTGACGGGCTGCGCCGGGCAGAACGCGCATGACCTGCTCAATCGGAAGGCCGTTACCGCGCCTGCATCCGAAATTGCGGCCAAGCACGAGATCTTCGTCGCCACGACCCGGCAGCAGGCGACCAAGGACCCGCGGCAGGTTTTCGACGGCGACCGTTCGCTGACCACCAGCTACGCGCGCGTCGATGTCACGGTTCCAAAGATCCACCAGGTTGGCGCGATCGAGCGAGCCAAGGGTTCGGCCGACAGCATTCCGGCCAGGCAGTTCACCGCAACCGATGTCGTCCACTATGGGAACGCCTCGCAATTCGCCAAGGCGGTCGGCACCGATATTGCCATACGCGGCGACCGCGCCCTGGTCTTCGTGCACGGCTTCAACAACGGCTTCGACGATGGCGTTTACCGCCTGACGCAGATCGCGCACGACACGAATTATCCGGGCACACCGGTGCTGTTCTCGTGGGCGTCGAGCGGCAAGACAACCGGCTACATTTATGACAAGGACAGCTCCACCGCCGCGCGCGACGACCTGGAAGCGACACTGAGGATGCTTGCCAAGTCACGCGCCAAAAGCATTGACATCATTGCCCATTCGATGGGGACCTGGCTGACGATGGAAGCTTTGCGCCAGCTCGCCATCACCGGCGACCGCGATCTCAACGGCAAGCTCGGCTACGTCATCCTCGCCTCGCCTGACATCGACGTCGATGTCTTCAAGAAGCAGATGATCCGCTATGGCAAGCCCGACAAGCCTTTCGCCATCCTGCTCTCGGGCGACGACCGGGCGCTGAAGCTGTCCAGCTTCATTTCCGGCGAAAAGCCGCGCGTTGGCGATTACGACAACGCGGCTGATCTCGCCAACTACGGCGTGACGGTTGTCGATCTGACCCGAACCAAGGGCGGAGACCGGTTGAACCATGCCAAATTCGCCGACAATCCGATCCTGGTGCAGTTGCTCGGCAATCGGCTGCGCACGCCTGCCGGTCTTGCCTCCGACGAGCCGGATCCAACGCAGCTCAACAATATCGGTCAGGGTCTCGGCAAGGCGGTCGGCTCGGTCGCCGAGGTGGTCATCACCACGCCGTTCAGGGTGCTGACGATCGCCACCGGCGGCTGAGCACCGGTTAGGGCGTGTCGAGGTTCGGTCAGGCTGACCTCACCCGAACATCGGCACATGCTAGATGAACAGATTGACCTTCTGGAACGACGTCACGTCGACAAGGCCGACATCGGAAATCCTGAGTTCCGGGATGACGACCAGCGCCAGCAGCGAATGCTGCATGTAGGCGTTGTTGAGCGAACAGCCGACCTTGCGCATCGCTTCCGTCAACTGCTCGGCTTTGGCCGCGACGATCTCGGCGCGCTCGTCCGACATCAGCCCAGCGATCGGCATTTCCACCAGCGCCAGTTCCTTGCCCTTGGAGTAAAGCACGACGCCGCCGCCGACCTCGCTCAGCCGGTTGACGGCTAAAGCCATGTCCTCCTTGTTGGTTCCGACGGCGATGATGTGGTGCGCATCATGCGCCACGCTCGAGGCCATCGCGCAGTCTTCCACATAGCCGAAGCCCGACACGAAGGCGTTGGTGACGCCGCCCGTGCCCCTGTGGCGTTCGACCAGGGCGATCTGGCAAATGTCGTTGCGGCGATCCATGGCGACCAGCCCGTCCTCGACGGGCAGGTCGGCCTCGAGCGCTCTGGTCGGCGCCTGGTTCTCGATCACGCCGATCACCCGCGCCCGCACCTCGTTGGCACCCTGTGGCGCGGCGATGTCAAAGTCAGACGCCTTGAGCCTTTTGCCGAGCTTGACCGTGTTTTTCGCCGTCCCGGGATAATCATAGGCCGGAATGTCGATCTCGAGCTTGCCGGCTTTCGCCAGCCTGACGCCGCGGCCATAGACCTCGTCTATCGTCATCTGGGCAAGATCGGAGACGATCAAAAGATCCGCCAGCCGCCCCGGCGCGATCGAACCGACCTCGCGTTCCAGCCTGAAATGCTGGGCGGTGTTGAGCGTCGCCATCTGGATCGCCGTCACCGGCTTCAGGCCCTGGCTGATGGCGTGCCGCACCACCCGATCAATATGACCCTCATGCACCAGCGTGCCGGAATGGCTGTCGTCGGTGCACAGGATGAAATTGCGCGGGTCGATGCCGCCTTCGGTGACCGCCTTGATCTGCGCAGCGACGTCGTACCAGGCGGACCCCAGCCTCAGCATCGCCTTCATGCCCTGGCGCACGCGGGCGATCGCATCCTCGGCGCGCGTGCCCTCATGGTCATCCTCGGCGCCGCCGGCGGCATAGCCGTGGAATGGCAACCCGAGATCGCGCGAGGCATAGTGGCCGCCGACGGTCTTCCCGGCCTTCACCGTCTCGGCGATCTCGCCCGACATCACCGGATCGTTGGCGGCGACTCCCGGGAAATTCATCACTTCGCCAAGGCCGATGATATTCTCCCAGGTCATCGCCTCGGCGACGTCTGCGACCGTAAGCTCCGCGCCGGCATGCTCCAGGCCGGGCGCCGAAGGCACGCAGGACGGCATTTGCACATGGACGTTGATCGGCATCGCGACCGCCTCGTCATGCATCAGCCGAACGCCCGGCAGGCCCAGAACATTGGCGATCTCGTGCGGATCGATGAACATCGAGGTGGTGCCGTGCGGGATCACCGCGCGGCAGAATTCCGTCACCGTGACCATGCCGCTTTCGACGTGCATGTGCGCATCGCAGAGGCCGGGCACCAGATAGCGGCCGCCCGCATCGACCACCTTGGTCCCCTGCCCGATCGTGTGGCCGGCATTCGGCCCGCAATAGGCGAAACGTCCGGCCGCGATGGCGATGTCGGTGCCCGGAATGATCTCGCCCGAATGGACATTCACCCAGCGCCCGTTGCGGATCACGAGATCGGCAGCCCGGCGCCCCATCGCGACGTCGACCAGTTGCGTCGCCACTTCGGTCCAGGGCTTGGGTTTCGTCGGATTGGTGCGGCTCGCCATGAAGAAACTCCTGTTTGCCCGACTGTGCCAAGCTGGCGCGGTTTTGACCAGTTGGCAAAACTGCTTTGTTTTTAAGGCAGGACCGGTTCCCGACAGATCTCTCCGGCAGCAGGGCGAAATCTCGCCTAGACTGGATCTCCGGCTATTTGGGTTGCAGAAGAGATGGCAAAAACGATCCGGTTCGCAATTTTCATGCTGTCGGCATGTAGCGCCGGCCTGGCCTTCTTCACCTTGCATTCATTCTGGGCATGGGCCGCGCCGATCGCCATCTTCATCGCCGGTTCGTTACTAGCCGAATATGCTTTCACGCGGCTGGCCACTCCCGAGGAGAACCAGCGCGACCTGGAGGATCGCGTGCGCAACCCGCCGAAGTAAACCACTGTTGCAGGAATACAATTCCGTTTTCGGGCGAATAACGCTAGGTTGCACCGAGAAGTTTTCGAAACCGCCATTTCGGAGCGCTCGATGGGTCGCCTGACACTTGCCAGTGCCGGCTTTTTCGCCCTGCTGTCCGGGCCGGCCTTGGCCGCGGACGCGATCGCCGACCTGCCCATGACTGCGCCGGGCTTCGATTGGACAGGCTATTATGCCGGCCTGCAGGCCGGCTATGGCTGGGGCTCATCTGACATCTCCGGCACGGAAGGCGAGCCGTTCGCCGCTTCTCCCGATATCGACGGCGGCTTCGTCGGCGGCCATGTCGCCGGCCTCTGGCAGTTCAATCAGGCGGTGATCGGCGCGCGCGCTGAGCTCAACTATGCCTCGATCGACGCTTCGGCCTTGCTCGACCCTGGCAATGCCGTCGGCACCGAGGTCAAATGGCTGGGATCGATCAATGCCGAAGCCGGCTTGGCGGTCGATCGCTGGCTGATCTATGGCGTCGGGGGCGTCGCCTTCGCCGGTATCGAGACCTCGCAAGACGTCGGCGGCAGCGGCTTCGCCAAGACACGCACCGGCACCGGCTGGACGATCGGCGCCGGGGTCGACTATGCGCTGAGCAGCAACATCGTCGTCGGCGCCCAATACCGTTACTACGATTTCGGCAAGGAGCATTTCGACGTCCCGGACGACTTCTCCGATCGTGATCAGGACCTGAAGCTCCATACCCTGGGCGTAAGCTTCAGCTACAAATTCTGATTTGCGGAGCAGCACGGAACGAAGGTGGCCGGCGACCGCGGGATCAAAACAGAGTCGACCCACCGGGTTATTTGATGTCCGCCCTATAAGCAGCTCTCGAAGCGGCCGGCGCCGACTTCATTCCCGAGTACGGCGGCGGTGCCGGGGTGAGAACTGCGGAAGCCATGAAGCGGATAGCTGCTCCCCTTGGCAAGCCAGCTTGCGTGCGCCTCCTTTGCCTTTGACGGCCAATCCCTCTAAAATGTGCGGCCAAGAAGAAAGAGGGGGGAAGGCTTATGACTGAGCCTGACGCTGCGCACGAAGCAATCGTCGATACGTGGCGTAGTTTTGGCGCCTCTGATTATGAGTACTTTGAGAAATACGAAAACCCTGAGTTGGTGGCTTGGTTTTGGGCACCGGCGAGCCGCTTTCGCAAAGCTTTTGAGCGATATTTGAACTTGGATGATGTGCTCGAAATAGCCAGCGGTGCCGGACGTCATTCGGCGCAGATCGTCGGCCGTTGCAGGCGACTGACGTTGATCGATACTTCGGTCGATGCCACTGCATTGGCTAGGAAACGGTTTTCAAGCGCTTCTCATGTGACCGTGACGCTTTCACCGGACGGCAAGAGTCTACCGTTTGAAAAGGGCGCTTTTCCTCCGTTTTCAGCTACGACTCGATGGTTCATTTCGAACCGCTGACCGTGGCGTCCTACATCATGGAAGTCGCCTCCGTCTTGAAACCGGGGGGACGAGCTCTCCTTCATCATTCGAACTACTCGGATAATCCAACCGCATCCTTCAAGGAAAATCCCGATTGGCGGAATTTCATGCCAAAGGGATTTGTCGAGCATGTCAGCGCGCGTGCAGGGCTGACCGTCATCGAACAGCAGACGTTCCCGTGGAACGGGAACAGCGAGACTGACGCTCTCACCGTCGTGGAGAAGGGTTAACAGCGCGCCCTGCGCTGGTCTTCTGCGGCCCGGAAGGCGAGCCATAGCCGGTCCAGTTGCGATGAGAACCGATGCGGAAGAGCAATATTCGGTGGCAATACGGTGCCATCCCGCCCACAAGGCTGGACTCGTGTCGGCCCAAGTGCTTGAAATCGCGGCGCGCGGACGTGGCGGAATTGGTAGACGCAAGGGACTTAAAATCCCTCGATC
This sequence comes from Mesorhizobium sp. WSM4983, assembly GCF_029625765.1. NCBI lineage: Bacteria > Pseudomonadati > Pseudomonadota > Alphaproteobacteria > Hyphomicrobiales > Phyllobacteriaceae > Mesorhizobium > Mesorhizobium sp. WSM4983. Next base: position 446,880 of record NZ_JARTVM010000001.1, read on the forward strand.
TCTGATCGTACGGGTTCGATTCCCGTCGTCCGCACCACCCTTCGCTCCTCGCTTCGGGTGGCAGGCCACTCAACCCTTGATCGGATTGAGCTTCAGGTGCTGGATCAAAATGATGGTCTTGGCGTCGACGATACGGCCGTCGGCGATGCCGGCCAGCGCCTCGTCGAGCGGCATTTCCAGCACCTCGATGTCTTCGCCCTCTTCCGGAGCTCCGCCGCCGTCGGAAATACGGTCGGCCGGCGAATAGCGCGCGGTAAAGAACCAGAGCCGTTCAGTCACGCTCCCGGGGCTCATATAGGGCGCGAACAGCCGCTCAACGTTCTTCAAATGATAGCCGAGCTCCTCTTCCGCTTCCTTGCGGATGCAGGTTTCCGGATCGTTTTCGTCGAGCAGACCGGCACAGGCCTCGATCAGCGGCTCGCGATGACCGGTGACATAGGCCGGATAGCGGAACTGCCGCACCAGCAGCACCGTCGAGCGCTGCGGATCGAAAGGCAGGATCACCGCGCCGTCGCCGCGATCGTAGGTTTGGCGGATCTGCGTCTCCCAGCGCCCATCACGGCGGCGATAGTCGAGCACCGTCTTCTTGAGCACCGCCCAATCGTCGGATAGGACTTCTTCAGACTGGATTCGGACGCGATCTTCCATGATTGGCTCCGTGCTGTCGGCAAGCGTTATCGGCGAACAGGCGCGGGCGCAATCCTGGAAAGCGACTGGTCCAGCGAGACTTTCACTGGCTGTTGTCTGGCGCGAAGTGCCGCGGCTGCCTAGATAGCGATATCTCTCCCAGGAGCCGTTTCCATGACATCATCGCTTTTCCAGCCGATCACCCTCGGCGGCCTGACCTTTCCAAACCGTATTGCTGTAGCGCCGATGTGCCAGTATTCGGCCGAGGACGGTTCCGCCAGCGACTGGCATCTGCACCACTGGATGAACCTGGCCATGTCCGGCGCCGGCATGGTGACCGTCGAGATGACCGACGTCGAGCGGCGCGGCCGCATCTCGCATGGCTGTCTTGGCCTCTACTCCGACGGCAACGAGGCGGCGGCCAAGCGCACGCTCGATGCGGCCAGGCGCGTCGCTGCGCCCGGCACCAAATTCGGCGTCCAGCTCGCCCATGCCGGCCGCAAGGCATCCAACAGAAGGCCTTGGGAAGGCGGCGGCCCCCTGCAAGCGGGCGAGGATCCCTGGCAGACCGTTTCGGCTTCGGCCATCGCCTATGACATAGGGTGGAATATACCGCACGCATTGGGCGAGGAAGAGATCCGGCAAGTCATCCAACATTTCGCCGATGCGGCCGAAGCGGGCCGAGCGCGCCGGCTTCGACTTCATCGAGCTGCACGCCGCTCACGGCTATCTGATCTTCCAGTTCCTGTCGCCGCTTTCCAACCAGCGCACCGACCGCTGGGGTGGCCCGCTGGAAAACCGCATGCGCTTCGCCGTGGAGATCGCCAGAGCGGTGAAGAAGGCAGCGCCGGGCCTGATGCTGGGGGCCCGCCTTTCGGTGAAGGAATGGGTCGACGGCGGCTTCGAGATCGAGGAGGCAATCGAAGTGGCCAAGGCGCTGAAGGCGGAAGGCGTCGCCTATCTGTGCTGTTCCAGCGGCGGCAATTCGCCGTTGCAGAAGCTGCCCAGCGGCCCCGGCTACCAGGTGCATCTGGCCGAAGCTGTGCGCAAGGGCGCCGGCATTCCGACGCGCGCCGTCGGCCTGATCGACGATCCAGAGCAGGCCGAGGCGATCGTGGCCGACGGCCGCGCCGACATGGTGGCTCTGGCGCGCGCCTTCCTTGCCGATCCGCGCTGGGGCTGGCGCGCGGCGGCGACGTTCGGCGAGGAAATCCGTCCGGCGCCGCAGCTGGCGCGCTCGGTCACGACGATGCAGCACTGGATGAAAGCGGCCGGCTGAACGGCTTGCACAGGTGACGATCGGCTGAGACCTTTGGGCGCAGCCATCCGCCACCATTGCAACCAAATTGGCCGTTTTACGTTGGCGGCCATGACAGACAGCAAGCCATTTGAGAAGCCGGTGGTCGTCGAACTCGGCCATGTCGGCAAATATCGCCAAATAAGCAGCACCCGCGAAGCGGCCGAGTGCCTGATGACCGTATGGCCGCTCAATCGCGGCCAGCGGCATCGTGATGCTCTCGATACTTGCCTGAAAGCGCTGGAGGGGTATCGTTCGACGGCGGACGCGCGCCGCGCGCTGATCGAGGCAGCCGAGGAATCTGAAGTGCTGGTTCCCGAAGAAAGGCTGTCCGACGGAAAGCTGCATTGAGCAGGCAAAGGGCTTCTCGACCGGAGGATTCCATGGCGAAACTGACCTACAAGATCGTCGAGCATGACGGCGGCTGGGCCTACATGGTCGGCTCGACTTTTTCAGAAACCTTTCCCACCCGCCAGGACGCGCTGCGCGCGGCTGAAATTGCTTCGGCCGAGCAGCAGGTCGCCGGCACCACGGATGGCATCCAGTATGAGGATTCCGAGGGTGTCTGGCATGACGAACTGGCCGATGGCCGCGACCGGCCGCAGACCGAAGTCTCAGATTAATTTCCGTCGCTCGACCTTGCTGCGACCGACGCTGTAAAAGCTTCACGTCGGTCGCTCGCTGGCGAACGGACTACTTGCCGCAATACTGGTCGTTGACGTTCGGGCCGGCATTCGCGTCGGGGCCGGCCGTATCCGAGGCGCATGGGCCGACGGCACCGTTGCCGAAGCTGTTTAGCGCGCTGGCGTCGCGATCGGAGTAAATGCTGCCCGTGGTGTAGGGATCAACCGGCCCTTGCTTGCTATGGACCGGGCGATCACGATGCCACCACCACCAAGCGTCCGACGATTGTGCCATAGCCGAGGTGCCCATGGCCAGGACAAGCGCCGAGGCTGCAAAAATCTTCGTAAGCATGATTGGTCTCCATCTGGTGATTTGCCGCATTCTTGCTGGCCGGAAATTCGCCAGCCCGACACGGATTAGAACCGAGGGTTGGAGCCGAAGTTCCCGTTTAAAGTGTAGGTGAGGCGGAATGTCCGACACTTTTGTGTGACGGTTCGTGAACGGACGCGATCCCTCTCGGCCTTTGACTCGAACGGGATCCTCACGCTGGGAATGCGCGCGCGGCGATGCGCTCGATAAAGGCTACGACGCGTTCCGGTTCCACGAATTGCGGCATGTGCCCGAGCCCTTGGACGCGTTCGAAATCGAGCTCTCTGATCCTGCCCGGCATCGGTTCGCCATGAGCCGCGATGCCGATCACCCGGTCATCCGCGCCGAACAGAATGCCGGCCGGCATCAGGATCTCGCCATAGCGCTGTTCGAGGCGGCCGAGATCCTCTTCCACCGCCACGATATCGGTGGAGGTCGCCTGGAAATGGGCGGGCCGCAACCCGAGCCAACCACCTCCGGCGATCATGTAGTCCCCCGGCACGGCTTGCGGCGCAAAGATGAACTTCATCGTCGGCTCCGCATATTTGAGGCTGTACGGTATCGCTAAAGTATGGGCCAAGATCCAGCGCTTCAGGCGCGAGGGAACATAGAGCAGGTCGAATTTCTGGCGCACCCTCGCCTCCAGGTGCGTCAGCGGCGCGATGAGCGCGATGCCGGAAATCGCCGTCGGATGCTCGATCGCAAGTGCAAGCGCGATGGCGCCGCCCAGCGAATGACCGACGATCAAAGGCCGTTCGAGCCCAAGCTCCTCGATGAAGCGCCGCACCACTTCCGCCTGTTCGGGCAGACGGCCGCTCGCCCCGCCCGCCCGCACCGAGTATCCCGAGCCCGGCCGGTCGAGAGCGATCAGCCGGTAGCCGGCGCCGAAGCGGCCGAACAGCGTGTGCCGGAAATGGTGGAGTTGCGCGCCGAGCCCGTGCAGGAACACGATCGGCCTGCCCTCGCCTGCTTCGACATAGTGGATGCGGCTGCCGCCGATCTCGATGAACTTGCCGCACGCCGGTACCAGCCTCTCGGCCTTGGTCGCAATCCACCATGTTGCGAGCATGAAGCCGAGCACGACCGCGGCGGCCGCAACGAGCAGGCCACCGATCAGCCACGGCAAAATCGATATCAGCATCTTGCACCCGAGCCCTACCGACGCACCTTACTCGCAACCGTGTCTGCCACAAGAGCCCCGCCTCGCGTGCGCATTGCGGCCGGCTGTCCGCCGCGTTATTTCAGGCCACCTGCAGCCGGAGTGAGCCATGCCCGAAATCGTCACCGCCGCCATGCTCGTCATCGGCGACGAGATCCTCTCCGGCAGGACCAAGGACAAGAATATCGGCCATCTCGCCGATATCATGACCGCGGTCGGCATCGACCTGAAGGAAGTGCGCATCGTCCCCGACGAGGAGGACGAGATTGTTGCCGCCGCCAACGCGCTGCGCGCCCGCTACACTTATGTCTTCACCACCGGCGGCATCGGCCCCACGCATGACGACATCACCGCCGATTCGATAGCCAAGGCCTTCGGGGTGCCTTGCGAATACGATGCCAGGGCTTACGCCATGTTGGAGGCAAGCTATGCCGAGCGCGGTATCGAATTCACCGAGGCGCGCAAGCGCATGGCGCGCATGCCGCGCGGCGCCGACCACATCGATAATCCGGTGTCGATCGCGCCAGGCTTCCGTATCGGCAACGTTCACGTGATGGCCGGTGTGCCGTCGATCTTCCAGGCGATGCCCGACAATGTCGTGCCGACGCTGAAGACCGGCACCAGGATGCTGTCGGCCACCGTGCACTGCCCGTTCGGCGAAGGCCTGATCGGCGGACCGCTGGCCGACATCCAAAAAGCGCATCCCGACACCATTATCGGCTCCTACCCGAAATATGGCGAGGGCAAATTCTGGGCCGAGCTCGTCGTGCGCGCCCGCGACGAAGCGGCGCTAGAGGCCGCGCGCAAGGATGTTGCGGCCATGGTGGCGGGCCTGTCGGTCGCGAGCTGACCCCGGAACCAGAAGGCGCGCGCCGACGTTTCTGGCACGGCACTTTCGTTGCGGCCATTGATGCCGGTGGCGATCTTGCGCCGATAAATTTGAGGGATCTGCCATGCGCTTCAAGACGATCGTCGCCATTCTGCAGAACGAACAGGACGCCGAGCGCGTGCTCGATTGCGCCATCCCGCTTGCCGAGCGGTTCGAAAGCCACCTCGTCGGCATCCACGCCGAAGCGCTTCCGGTCCCCTATACGTCGGCAACCGGTTTCCCCGACACCGAATTCCTGCAAGTCTCGGCCGAGATGAACAAGGAGCGCGCCGACAAGCTGCAGGCTGTCTTTCTCAGGCGCGTCGAGGATTCCGACCTGTCCTTCGAGTGGCGGAGCCTCGAAAGCTTCTCCGGCGACAGCGCGCTGACCGGCATTTCGAGCGTGCGGGCGGCTGACCTGATTATCGCCGCGCAGCGCGACACCGGGGGCGATCCGGGCGCCGATGTCGATACGCTGGTCTACGATGCCGGCCGGCCGGTGCTTGTCGTTCCGCATGCCGGGCCGCTCGTCACCACCTTCAGGCGTGTGCTGCTAGCGTGGAACGGCAGTAAGGAGGCGGCTCGTGCAGCATTCGATGCCCTGCCCTTCATCAGCGAGGCGGACAAGACCGACATTCTCGTCATCGATCCACCGGAAACGCTCGACGAGGCTCCCGAGGCGGCGGGCACCGAGATCGCGGCTGCCTTGTCACGCCACGGCGCCAATGTCAGCGTTTCCGTGCAGAAATCGGGGGCAAGCTCGGTCGACGACATCATCCAGGAGAGGATCGCCGAATCCGGCGCCGATCTGCTGGTGCTCGGCGCCTACAGCCACTCATGGCTGCGACAGCTCCTGTTCGGCGGCGTCACCCGCACCGTGCTGCGCACGGCAAACGTGGCAGCCTTCCTGTCGAGATAAGCCTGTCTCCGCGAAGTGGGAATCGGGTTCGGGGGACAAGGACATGTACCAAATAGGAACTTGCACCGCGTCGCCTGAACAGCGCGACGCGGTATAAGTACACAGCCATCCCTGGCGGCCACCTTGCCAAGGCCGCCGCTTTCCGGCTAATTCCGGCTGCATTCCATCGTATCTGCGCGCTGCGGCGCGCGCTTGCGGAGTGCACGAACCATGTCCCTTCCCGAAAAAGCCTTTCCGGTCTCCTGGGACCAGTTCCACCGCGATGCCCGCGCGCTCGCCTGGCGGCTTTCCGGCACCAACAAAGGCCAGTGGAAGGCGATCGTCTGCATCACCCGAGGAGGCCTGGTGCCCGCCGCGATCATTTCGCGCGAGCTTGGCATCCGCGTCATCGAAACGGTCTGCGTCGCCTCCTATCACGACTACACCAGCCAGGGTCAGTTGCAGGTGCTGAAGGAGATCTCGCCTTCGCTTCTTGCCGATGACGGCGCGGGGGTGCTCATCATCGACGACCTCACCGATACCGGCAAGACGGCCGGTATCGTGCGCGCCATGATGCCGAAGGCGCATTTCGCCACCGTCTATGCCAAGCCGAAGGGCAGGCCTCTGGTCGATACATTCGTCACCGAGGTCAGCCAGGACACTTGGATCTACTTCCCGTGGGACATGGGTTTCACCTATCAGAAGCCGATTGCCGACGATCACGCCGGCTGATCGTTGGAAGCTGCTGTTTCCGTCCAGCGCCCGCCCAAATCACTGTTTGCCGCATAGAAAAGGCTCTCGGGGAGAAGGGCTCACGGGGCGATGTTTCTCGATTGCCTGTCCCTGGCCGGGTTAACCAACCCGAGTGAAGTTTTTTACTTTTATCGTCCACAATACGTCGTAAGATTCGTTTGATGGCAAATGATTCTAGAGGCTCGGGGCAGCTTCTACGATGTTGACGAGGCCAACGACGCACAACCAGATTGCCGAAAGAGTCCGACGACTCTTCGGCGCAGTGCCCTGCCGCCTGCAGGTTGCGGCCCTGCCTTGGCGCGAGAACGAAAACGGCGTCGAGATCATGCTGATCACCAGCCGCGATACCGGGCGCTGGGTGCTGCCGAAAGGCTGGCCGAAAGCCAGGGAGCCGCTTTGTGTAGCTGCCGCCCGCGAAGCGGGCGAGGAAGCGGGATTGCACGGCACGGTCTCGCATCTCGAAGCCGGCCGCTATTTCTACGGCAAGGTCCTGGCATCCGGCGAGGAAGTGCCTTGCGAGGTCCTGGTGTTCCCGCTCAAGGTCGACCGGGTCGCGGACCGCTGGAAGGAAAAGCGCGCCCGCACCCGCAAATGGGTCGGCTCCGCCGAGGCCGCCCGCATGGTCAACGAGCCCGATCTTTGCCAGATCATTGCCTATTTCTGCGCCGATCCGCGAAAATTCGCCTGAGTCATCGCTCACATAACGCATATGTGACCCGACGAGCATGCCGCGCGTTGCGGTGCGCGAACATCGGTGCTTTGTGTGGTTAATGCAGTGCCGATTCGGCTAATGGCGTCGATCGATGACGAACTCCGCGCAACCACTTGAAGAAAACTCCGGCGAACACCGGCGCGAGCACCGCCAGCGCGTGCTCAAGGGCGGGACGATCATCACCGGTATCCAGAATTCCGAGGTCAGTTGCACGTTGCGCAATCAGAATGCCGGTGGCGCCGAGCTGAAAGTCGCACCGGAATCACGCGTTCCCGATCGTTTCCTGCTCTACGTCCCGCTCGATGGCGTGGCGTATCGCGCGGAAGTCCGCTGGCGCCGCAACGACCGCGTGGGCGTCAAGTTCACCGGTACCGAGGCCAAGCCCAAGTTGCACTACGGCTGACGGTCGGTCCGCAAGGCGGGAAGGCACCCGGCCGAAGCCGGATGCCTTTCCTCAGGCGACCAGGCCTTTGGTGAGTTCGAGCGCCTGGCGCTCGAACAGCCGACGGTAGATACCACCGTTCAGCCGGATAAGCTCGTCATGCGAGCCTTCCTCGATGATGCGGCCGCGGTCGAAAACCAGCAGCCGGTCGAGTGCCCGCACGGTCGAAAGCCGGTGTGCGATGACCAATGTCGTGCGCCCGACCATCAGCCGCTCCATCGCCTTCTGGATGAGCACCTCCGATTCGGAATCCAGGCTCGATGTCGCCTCGTCCAGGATCAGGATGCGCGCATCGGCCAGGAAGGCGCGCGCGATCGCCACGCGCTGGCGCTCGCCGCCCGACAGTTTCACGCCGCGCTCGCCGACCAGGGTTCCGTAACCCTTGGGCAGATCGGCAATGAAGTCGTGCGCGCTGGCGAGCTTCGCGGCATGCTCGATCTCGGCCTGCGTTGCGCCCGGCCTGGCATAGGCGATGTTCTCGGCCAGCGACCGGTGAAACAGGATCGGCTCCTGCTGCACGATGGCGATCTGGCTGCGCAACGATGATTGCGCAACCTTCGAGATGTCCTGGCCGTCGATCAGGATCCGGCCCCCGTTCACGTCATAGAGGCGCTGGATCAGCTTGACGAAAGTTGTCTTGCCCGATCCCGAATGCCCGACCAGCCCGACGCGTTCACCCGCGGCGATCTCGACCGAGAAGTCGCGATAGAGCGGCAGCCGGTGATTGCCGTAATGGAACGTCACCTTGTCGAACGCAATGCTGCCGTCGGTGATCCGGATCGGAGCGGCACCGGGCCGGTCCTCGATGCCGAGCGGTTCGGACTGGAAGTCGACCAATTCCTCCATGTCGTTGATCGAGCGCTGCAGGTTGCGGATATGCGTGCCGATATCGCGCAGATAGCCCTGCAGGACAAAGAACGACGTCAAAACAAAAGCGATGTCGCCGGCACTCGCCTCGCCCCAGGCCCAAAGCATGAGCGCAAGGCCGATCACGGCCGCCCTCATCAAGAGCAGCATCGTGCCTTGCGCGGTGCCGTTGAACGTGCCGCGCACCCAGGTACGGCCCGTGCGCAGACGCCATTTGGCGACCACGCGGGCAAGCCGCGCTTCCTCGCGCGCCTCGGCGCCAAAACCCTTGACCACGGCATTGCAGCTCACCGCGTCGGCCAGCGCGCCGCCGAGGCGTGTATCCCAGCTGTTGGCGAGGCGTGCCGCCGGCGCGACGTAGCCAAGCGACAGCATGGCGGTGACGGCGATGAACAGCACCGAGCCGATCGCGACCACCAACCCCATCATCGGCCAGAACCAGCCGAGCAGCAGCGTCGAGCCGACCAGCATGACGAACGACGGCAGCAGCGCGATCAGGATCGTGTCGTTCAGCAGGTCGAGCGCCCACATGCCACGCGTTATCTTGCGCACCGTCGAGCCGGCGAAGCTGTTGGCGTGCCAGTCCGTCGAGAAGCGCTGGACGCGGTGGAACGCGTCGGCGGCGATGTCCGACATCATCTTCAACGTCAGTTCGACAATCCCCATGAAGGCGGCGTTGCGCAGCACCACGGCCGCCAACGCCAGCGCCATCAGGATGGAGAACGCCGTCATTGCGGCGTGCCACGCAACCTCGTCGGCGCCGGCGCTGCTGGCGACCGCGTCGACCAGCCGGCCGGAATAGAGCGGCGTCAGCACGTCGGCCAGCGTCGAGAGCAGGAATGCGCCCATGATGAGCGACAGGCGCCACGGCTGGCGGCGCCAGTGGCCAAGCGTGAAGCCGAGCACGCTGCGAAAGGCGCTGGCGCGCAGATCTATTCTGAAACGAGCCATGATGTCATCCGGGCGCAGAGAGGCCCGGTCCCGCTAAAATCAAATTGGAAAACCCGCGCCGGCGCCCTATGGCGCCCTTAGAACGGGGAGGTTCAGTATGGCTGGTCGCGCGCCCTCGGTGGCGACCGGCAGAGCCAGATGCCTGCCTGCGGATGGCCTTCCGAACGGAGTTCGGACGGCCGGTGCAGATCTAGGCTTCGCGGCCTCGCATAACGATGTCAAATCCTGCCATACGGTCCTCCCGAAAGGGAATCGCGGAAGCGCTCTTATAGAGGCGGCTCACCATCTCGCCAAGGCAGGGCGGCGCCAGGAGGGCGTCTTGTCCGGCCACTGAGACGATTTTGCAACAATGGTGGGTTGCGCTGCCAACAGCGCCGGTTCAGGCGAACAGCTTTGCGTTTAGCGGACTAGCTGCGATCCCGGAACCGATTGGTGATTGGGTAGCGGCGGTCGCGGCCGAAATTCTTCTTCGTGATCTTCACGCCTGGGGCCGCCTGCCGGCGCTTGTACTCAGCAATGTAGAGCAGATGCTCGACGCGCGTCACCGTCGCCCGGTCGTGGCCGCGCGCGACGATGTCGTCGACGCCCATCTCGTGCTCGACCAGGCATTCGAGAATGTCGTCCAGCACCGGGTAAGGCGGCAGCGAATCCTGGTCGGTCTGGTTTTCGCGCAGCTCCGCCGACGGCGCCTTATCGATGATGTTCTTCGGAATGACCTCGCCCGATGGGCCGAGCGCCCCCGGCGGCACATGCGCGTTGCGCCAGCGCGCCAGCGCATAGACCTGCATCTTGTAGAGGTCCTTGATCGGGTTGAAGCCGCCATTCATGTCGCCATAGAGAGTGGCGTAGCCGACCGACATCTCACTCTTGTTGCCGGTGGTGACGACCATCGAACCGAACTTGTTCGAGATCGCCATCAGGATCGTGCCGCGCGCACGGCTCTGCAGGTTTTCCTCGGTGATACCTTCCTGAGTGCCCTCGAAGAGCTGGGTCAGCGCATGTCGGAAACCTTCGACCGGCTCGGAGATCGGCACGATGTCGTAACGGCAGCCGAGCGCGCGGGCGCAATCCTCGGCGTCCTTCAGCGAGTCCTTCGAGGTATAGCGATAGGGCATCATGACGGTGCGCAGCCGCTCCTCGCCAAGCGCGTCGACCGCCAGTGCAGCGCAGATCGCGGAGTCGATGCCGCCGGAGAGGCCGAGCACCACGTTCTTGAAGCCGTTCTTGTTCACGTAGTCGCGCAGGCCCAGCATGCAGGCCCGGTAGTCGGCCTCCTCCCGCTCCGGAATCTTCGACATTGGGCCTTCGGAACAGACCCAGATGCCATCCCTTCGCTTCCAGGTGGTGACGTCGACCGCTTCCTCGAACTGGCTCATCTGGAAGGCAAGCGTCTTGTCCGCGCCGATGGCGAAGGAGGCGCCGTCGAAGATGAGTTCGTCCTGGCCACCAAGCTGATTGGCGTAGATCATCGGCAATCCGCATTCGACGACCTGACGGATCACCACCTGGTGGCGGACGTCGATCTTGGCGCGGTAGTAGGGCGAGCCGTTCGGCACAAGCAGGATCTCGGCGCCGCTCTCGGCCAGCGTCTCGCAGACGGCGATGTCGCCCCAGATGTCCTCGCAGATCGGGACACCGATGCGCACCCCGCGGAAATTCACCGGCCCTTGCAGCTCCGGCCCGGCCTGGAAAACGCGCTTCTCGTCGAACTCGCCATAGTTCGGCAGGTCGAGCTTGTAGCGCTCGGCGATGATCTTGCCGCGATCGGCGAAGACGATGGAGTTATGCGTGCCGGTCCGGCGCTTCAGCGGCGTGCCGATGATGACGCCAGGACCGCCATCGGCGGTGTCGGCGGCGAAATCCTGCGCCGCCTTTTCGCAAGCCTTCAGGAAGGCCGGCTTCAGCACCAGGTCTTCCGGCGGATAGCCGGCGAGGAAGAGCTCCGTGTAGAGCACCAGATCGGCGCCCTGGCGGGTCGCATCCGCCCTTGCCTCGCGCGCCTTGGCGAGATTGCCGGCGACATCGCCGACGGTCGGGTTGAGCTGGGCGACGGCAATGCGCAGTAGGTCGGGAGCGGTCTGGGTCATGAATTGGATTTAGCGTGGCGGCAATCGCCGGGCAATGGCGATTGCTTGTGCCACCCAGGACTGGCCGGCGAATGCCGGTCATGTCCCGCCTCAGCCGGAGGCGATCAGGCCTGCTCGCCCATGTATTCGCGCAGCGTCTCCGGCGAATGGTTCTCGCCGATCGACATCGCCAGAATGCGCGAGATGTGCCGGCGCGGCAGCCCGGTCGCGGCGGACCATCGGTTGATCTGCGCCTGGATCTTGTCGAGATCCCGCTTCGAAGTCGGGCTTTCGGCGATGTCGAGACCGGCGTCGCGCAGCGCCGCCGCCATGTCGGCGGAAACAATGAAGGTGTCCCACTCCAGCCAGCGCAGAAAATACTGGCCGGTGTTGCCGCCGAGCCGGCTGCCATGCTTGCCGAGATAGGCGGTCAGCCCGACCTGGTCGTCGGCCGGCCAGTCGGCCAGGAACTTGCCGAAGCCGCCATGTTCCTTCGAGACGCGGTCGACGAAAGCCGCGTTGTCGCGCACGGATTTGATCTTTTGCGGGTTGCGCACGATGCGCTTGTCGGACGCCAGCTCGTGCCAGAAGTCGTCCGGCTGGAACAGGAGCCGCTTCGGCTCGAAGCCAAGGAACGCCTCCTCGAAACCAGGCCATTTCTGCTCGATCACACGCCAGACGAAACCGGCGGCAAAGATGCGCTCGGCCATCGTGGAGAGGATGCGGTCATCATGAACTTTCGCCACGGCAGCGTTGTCGGGCATAGGTCCGAGCAGCGACGCCAGCGCCTCTTCACCGCCCTTGCGTTTTGCCGCCCGGGCACGAATTCGCTGGAAATCGGCCATTTCCGCCCTCGCCTGTGCCGACCAATCCATCACTTCCCGTCAGGCTCGGTAGCCTCTACCTCTATACGCAATTCCAGGAAAAGTGCGAAGCGGTTTTCCGTCCGGAATTGAGTGAGCTAAGTAAGCAATCTCAGGAAAAAGTGCGCAGCGGTTTCCATCCGGATTCTTGGAACCCGGGCCTGACGACGGAGAGGACGATGAACAAGACGGTCGAGGATCTGTCGAACCGCTGGCTGAAGCGAAAGCCGGACGGTCTCTCTCCTCTCGAGAGCCGCGTGCTGAAGTCGACGCTGGAACGCACCACCATCACCAGGGACACCAACAAGGCAGTCGCCTTTCATCAGAGCTATGGCGATCGCGTTGCCGACACGATCGCCCGTATCGGCGGCTCATGGTCCTTCATTCTGGGCTTCATCGCCTTTCTGGTGCTGTGGACCTTTGGCAATGTCTGGCTCTTGTCGCGGAACGCCTTCGATCCCTATCCCTTCATCTTCCTCAACCTCGTGCTCTCGATGGTCGCCGCCTTGCAAGCACCGGTGATCATGATGTCGCAGAACCGCCAGACCGAGCGTGACCGCATCGACGCCGCCCATGACTATGAGGTCAACCTGAAGGCCGAGATCGAGATCATGGCGCTGCATGAGAAGCTCGACGAACTGCGCCACAGTGAGCTCATCGGCATGCGCGACGAGATCCTGCGCATGGCCGAGCAGATCAGGCGGATCGACGAGAAGCTGTCGGCGCGGTCGGCGGGCTGATGACCGAGGCCATCCATCGTCTCATCGAGCAATACGGGCTGATCGCGGTCTTCCTTGGCTGCGTCGCCGAGGGCGAAAGCGCTGCCATCCTCGGCGGCTTCTTCGCCCATCAGCACATATTCGTGCTCTGGCAGGCTTTCCTGGCCGCGTTTCTCGGCGCCTTCGCCGGCGACACGGCTTTCTTCACCCTCGGCCGCAGCTTTGCCGATCATCCCTATGTCGTCAGGCTGCGCAGGCGGCCGGGTTTTCGCCGCGCCTACCGGCTGCTCAACACCCATCCCAACATCTTCGTGCTGACGAACCGCTACATCTACGGAATGCGGCTTGTCGGCGGCATCGCCGCCGGGCTGTCGACCGTGTCGGTGCCGCGCTTCGTCATCCTGAACGCCATCTCGTCGGCAGTCTGGGCAGCCCTCTTCGGCACGGTCGGCTATGTCTTCGGGCTGGGAGCGGAGCGCATGGTCGGCCAGGCATTTGCCCGCCATGAGCGCGTGCTCGTAGCCCTCGCCGTCGGCATCGCTGTGGCCGTCCTGGCCGGACTGGTTGCCCGCCATTTTGCCGGAAGGGAGCGCGCAAAGGACGCAAAAGAGGATCAGGCCGAATCCTAAGCTGTCGGACCGATGCCTCCCGGTCAGATCGGCGCGCCGATGATGCGCTCGATGATGGCAATGCCCCAGACGCCCCCCGCGATCACGATCGAAATCAGCACCGCCAGCGAGCCGCAGTCCTTGGCGAGCTGGATGTCGATGTGGAACTCGCGGGAGATCGCGTCGCACGCAGCCTCGATGCCTGTGTTGAGCACCTCGACCAGAATCATCAGCAGAACCGCGCCGATCAGCAACGCGTAGCCGCGCCAGGATACCGAGATGAACCAGCCGGCCGGCAGAGCGAGCGCAAGCAGCATCAACTCCTGCTGGAACGCCTTTTCGTGAGCAGCCAGCTTGCGGAAAGCCCGCACCGAGTTGATGAAAGCGTCGATCAGCCGCTGCATGCCCAGCCCCGTTTCGAATCACCGTGAGGGGATATCGCAACAGCCGGGTCAAGGGAATAAGGCAGGCGGCCCAAAAGTCACTCGTCCGCGACCTTTATCGACGGCGTCGACTTGTCGAACTGCGGCAGGCCGTCGTCGATTGCATAATAGTCGCCCTTGTCGCCGACGAAGATGTGGCTTTCGGCCGAAAGCCCGGTCGGCTTGTCGAACGAGCCGGCCATGATGGAGATCGTGTCGAGCTCGTTGTGCTTCCAGAACAGCACCGAGCCGCAGCTGCGGCAAAAACCGCGTTTCGCTATGTCGGACGCGCCGTACCAAGCAAGCGCGTCGGCCCCCTCGATGTCGATGTCGGCGTCCCTCGAAGAAGTCGCTGCAACGAAATGGCCTGTTTGCTTGCGGCACTGCGAGCAGTGGCAATAGACCACCCCGCGCAACGCTCCTCTCGTCGTGAAGCGCACCGCTCCGCACAGGCACGATCCCGTGTGATTTTCGCCCATCCCCGGCCTCCTTCAACGCCATACGCCTCGATCGCGCCACACAAGATTCCAGTTTTGCGCTCTTCCGGCGCAGGCAAATGCGACACCGAAGCGGCGCGTTTCAAAAGCTGCGCCTGCACTGCAGTGCAACCTGAAGCAGCAAAAACGGGTCTGGAAACGCCCGCCATTAAGGAAACTTTAGCGCAGCTGCATTTATGGTTCCTGCAGGCGATGGTCGTGTTGGGGACGCGGCCTAGCATCGCAATTCTGATTCGATCCCCGCATTGGCGGCTCCCGGCGGTGGCAGGTCTCCGGTCGCGCACTGAAGGGGGTAGTGAACAGACTATGCAGCCGGCAGCCGTCCCGAGCGACAGAAATGGCGACATCGCCAGCACCGTTGTGGCGACCATGCGCCAGCTCGGCCTGCTCGGCCTGCCGCGCAACTACGAAATCTTCTATGAAGCGCTGAGCGGCAGCAATCACGAGCTCAGCCTCGCTGTCGTCTCGTTGAGCAACCGCCCGACGCAAGAGGATCTCGATCGCATCGGACGCACCTTCTTCCCGCAGCACCACGGGCCTGCGATCGTCGAACACGCCCGCGAGGTGGTCGCCAAGGAGCTTGAGGACGTCGCCGCGCTGCTGCGCAGCGGGCGCAGCCATATCGAAAAGTACGGCCGCATCCTCGCCGAGACGTCGAGCGGCCTGAGCAATCGCAGCCTGCTTTCCCAGGATCTGCTGCAAAAGATCGCCGGCGCGATGTCTGCCGCCACCAGCTCGACGCTGGATCACAACCGCCAGATCGCGAGCACGCTCAGCGAAAAGACGGCCGAGCTCGAGAGCGTCAAATCGAAGTTGGAGGAATACAAGCGGCTCGCCAATACCGATCCGCTGACGCAGATCTGGAATCGCCGCGCCTTCGACAAGGAAATCACGCGCATCTACAACAGCAACCGCGGTATCCTCTTCAACGCGCTCATCCTTGCCGACATCGATCGCTTCAAGGATATCAACGACTGTTACGGCCATCCGGTCGGCGACAGGATCATCCAGATCATCGCCGACATCTTCCAGTCCAGCATCCGCGCCGACATGTTCGTGGCGCGCACCGGCGGCGAGGAGTTCGCGCTGATCGTCGAAGGCGCCAGCGAGGACACCACCTATGAAATCGCCGAGCGCATCCGCGTGCTGATCGAACAGACGCCGTTCACAAGCAGCCAGACCGGGATGAACTATGGCACGGTGACTGTCTCGATGGGCATTTGCATGGCTTCCGAGGCCGACACCCCCGAAGACCTCTACACCAAGGCCGACCGCGCGCTCTACCGCTCCAAGATCGGCGGCCGCAACCGCGTCACCAGGCATTCCACAATGGCCGGCCGTGCCGGCAAGGGCTGGCTGCTCTACAAGAAGGACTGAGGGCACATTGGACACCCTTTCCAAATGAATTTCTGTGGACTATATTTTCCACGGAAATGAAAGGGTGCGCTCATGCCACGTCCAGTCGCTGCCGCGACGGCGGCAGAAAATGCCGTCATCACCAAGGCCACGCTGCGCGCGGCCGACCTGCTCGAGATCACGGCGCGAACGCTTGCTCTGGTCATCGGCGTCTCTGAGGCGACGGTCTCGCGCATGCGCAAGCAGGAGTTCCTGCTCGAGCGCGGCACCAAGCCGTTCGAGCTTGCGGTGCTGTTCGTGCGGCTGTTCCGCTCGCTCGACGCCATCGTCGGCGGCGACGAGACGGTCGCCCGGGCATGGCTGAAGAACCCGAACACGGCGCTCGACGGCACGCCGCTCGAAAAAATCCTGACCATTGCCGGACTTATCGATGTCATTGCCTACCTGGATTCCCGACGCGCTCTCGTCTGAGGCCGTCAGGCTCGAAGGCAAATATTGGCGGATGGTCGAGGCGCAGCATCGCGTCTCGACCCTGAAGCTCGTCGACAGGCTCGACGAGCAGGGCCTGCTCGAAGACCTCATCGAGGAAAGCAAGCCGCGGATCCCGCTGGAATGCCGCCATCTTCACTATCTTCTGGCGACGCCCTTCCGCTACGGCTCGATTTATCCGTACGGCTCGCGCTTCCGCCGCGCCGGCAAGACCAAGGGCGTCTACTACGCCGCCGAGACGGTGCTGACGGCAGTGGCGGAAATGGCCTTCTACCGCTTGCTGTTCTTTGCGGAATCGCCGCAAACGCAATGGCCGAACGACGCGGCCGAATATACCGCCTTTGCCGCGGCCATCAGATGCGAGAAGGCCGTCGACCTCACGCGGCCGCCGCTCGACCGCGACGAGAAGGCGTGGACGGATCCGACTGACTATGCCGCCTGCCAGGCCATCGCCGACGTGGCGCGCGAGGCGGGGATGCAGGCCATCCGCTACCGCTCGGCGCGCGATCCGAAGGGCGCCAACATCGCGCTCTTGACGTGCAGCGGTTTTGCCAAGGCCAAGCCGCTGGAGCCTCATACCTGGCGCATCCGCATCGGCTCGTTCGGGGTCCAGGCAATCTGCGAATTTCCAGACAGGCGGCTGGAATTCTCAAGGACGAGCTTTGTCGATCCGAGGCTGGCGAATATGCGCTGGGAGCGCGGGCGCTAGTTAAGCCAGAATGTTGACCGCACGCGCGGCGACCAGCGCGATCGTCAGCAGCGAGATCATTGCCTCGGCCATCATCAGGAGCTTGGCGCGCTGAGTGAGCGGTAATGTGTCGGTCGGCGAGAACGCCGTCGCATTGGTGAAGGCCAGGAACACGTAATCGACAAAGCCGGGCAGCCAGTCGCGGATCTCGCGATCGGACAGCGTCATCTGCGGGAACAGGAAATCGGCATGCGCGCGCTTGACCAGGCCGCAGGTCGGCGGGCCGCCGCGGTCGGTGCTCCAGAACCACAGCGCGAAGACGATGACGTTGGTGACCCAGATGTTGAGCGCGTCGACAAGCAGCGTCGTGCCGGCGCCGGCATGGCCTGCCAGCAGCTTCTGGACCAGAAAGACCAGCGAGCCGCAATTCATGATGCTGATGACGCCGGTCATGACCAAGGCGGTACGGCGGATGAAGACGCGAAACCGGCCGATCGCATACCAATGCTCGTGATCGACGGCCTTCTGAGTCGCCATTTGCGTCCAGGCCGTTGCGATCGACAAAGGCACGAGCAGCGCCGCCTCGATCGCGGGCGCGAGCCAGCGCGGACCGAAGGACAGGTCGTTGATGACCAGAAGCTGCAGGCAGATGACGACAAGCACCGCCGCCCGCGCCGACCAGAAGTCGATCGCGCGGTGATGAACGATGGCATGCTCGTGGCGCATGGGGGACCTGTGTCGTGTGCGCGGTTTTCGACCGCGGGCGACATCTCCACCTCAATCTTGGTCTTGCGATGGTCGCGTAACTATAAATTTTCGTAAGGTTTCGGCGGCCGGCGGCTCGCAGGATCGGCCCAAACGAAAAGGGCGTCGGACTTTGTCCGACGCCCCGGTTCGATCGCTGGCAAGCGGCTTAGGCGTTGGCGGCTTGCTTGTGCTGGATCGTATGGCTTTTCTTGAGCAGATCCGAGACCAGGAAGGCCAGTTCGATCGCCTGGTCGGCATTGAGGCGCGGATCGCAATGGGTGTGATAGCGGTCCTGCAGGTCTTCCGCCGTGATGGCCCGGGCGCCGCCGGTGCACTCGGTGACGTTCTTGCCGGTCATCTCGACATGGATGCCGCCCGGATGCGTGCCTTCGGCGCGGTGCACCTCGAAGAAGGTCTGCACTTCCTTCAGGATACGGTCGAACGGCCGCGTCTTGTAGCCGGCCGCCTCGATCGTGTTGCCATGCATCGGGTCGGAAGACCACACCACGTTGCGGCCCTCCTTCTTCACCGCCCGCACCAGCTTCGGCAGATGCTCGGCGACCTTGTCGGAGCCGAACCGCGCGATGAGCGTCAGCCGTCCGGGCTCATTCTCGGGGTTGAGCAGGTCGATAAGCTCCAGCAGGCCGTCCGGCGTCAGCGACGGACCGCATTTCAGGCCGAGCGGATTCTCGATGCCGCGGCAATATTCGACATGCGCATGGTCGGGCTGGCGGGTGCGGTCGCCGATCCAGATCATATGGCCCGAAGTCGCGTACCAATCGCCGGAAGTCGAATCGACGCGGGTCAGCGCCTCCTCGTAGCCGAGCAGCAGCGCCTCGTGGCTGGTGTAGAAATCGGTCTCGCGCAGCGCGAAATTGGTTTCCGACGTGATGCCCACCGCGCGCATGAAATCCATCGTCTCGGTGATGCGGTTGGCGAGCGATTCGTATTTCTCGCCCTGCGGGCTGTCGGCAACGAAGCCCAGCATCCAGCGATGCACGTTCTCCAGGCTGGCATAGCCGCCTTGCGCGAAGGCGCGCAGGAGATTGAGGGTCGCCGCCGACTGGCGATACGCCATCTCCTGCCTTGCGGGATCCGGGATGCGCGACGCGGCGTCGAACTCGATGCCGTTGATGATGTCGCCGCGATAGCTCGGCAGCGTCACGCCGGCCTTGGTCTCGCTGTCGGAGGAGCGCGGCTTGGCGAACTGGCCGGCGACGCGGCCGACCTTCACCACCGGCTGCGCGCCGGCGAAGGTGAGCACCACCGACATCTGCAGGAAGACGCGGAAGAAGTCGCGGATGTTGTCGGCGCCATGCTCGGCAAAGCTCTCGGCGCAGTCGCCGCCCTGGAGCAGGAAGGCCTCGCCGGCGGCGACCGCCGCCAGTTGCTTCTTCAGCTTGCGCGCTTCACCGGCAAACACCAGCGGCGGATAGGTGGTGAGCCGGGCTTCCGTGGCCTCCAGCGCCGCAAGGTCCGGATAGGCCGGAACCTGCTTGATCGGCTTTGCTCTCCACGAATTCGGCGACCATTTTGTCATCGCTGCACCCAAAACTCTTCAGAGCAATTCCAGGAAAACTGTGAACGGTTCAGTCCGGAATTGCGTCAAAACAAACTGGCGAGCGGTCTCGCCCGCCATTCCCGCCCCAATCAGAGGTCGCGGCTCCTTACACGAAGCCGATTTTCTATTCTAGCCGGGAATTTCAGCAGCGGCGAATGCCTTGAACTGCTCGGATGCCAGTGTGAAGCCGTCAGGCAGCTTTGTCGACCAGCCGCGCCAATTGAGTCATGACAACAGCCGAGCCGGCCAGCCGCTTCTCCGCATTCGGCCAATCACGCATGAAGACGACGCTGTGGTCGGCCCTGATCTTGGCCAGCGAGCCCTGCTCGCCGATGAATTTGACCAGTCCGACCGGATTGGGGAATTCGCGCTTGCGGAAGTGGATGACGACGCCCTTGGGGCCGGCATCGAGCTTCTCGACATTGGCCTTGCGGCAAAGCGCCTTGATGAAGACAATCTTCAATAGATGCGTCACTTCTTCCGGCAGCGGCCCGAAGCGGTCGATCAGCTCGGCGCCGAAGCCGTCGATCTCCTCGGTGGTCTCCAAGTCGCCAAGGCGGCGGTAGAGCGCCATCCTGAGCTGCAGGTCCGGCACATAGCTCTCCGGGATCATCACCGCGGTGCCCACCGCGATCTGCGGCGACCAGCCGCCATCCAGCACTTCGCCGGAATCCTTCACTTCGGCCACCGCTTCCTCCAGCATCTGCTGGTAGAGCTCGAAACCGACCTCCTTGATGTGGCCGGATTGTTCCTCGCCGAGGAGATTGCCTGCGCCGCGGATATCGAGGTCGTGGCTGGCAAGTTGGAAACCAGCGCCGAGCGTATCGAGCGACTGCAGCACCTTGAGCCTGCGCTCGGCCGTATCGGTGAGCTTGCGGTTGGCCGGCAGCGTGAACAGCGCATAGGCTCGCACCTTCGAGCGGCCGACGCGGCCGCGCAACTGATAGAGTTGGGCCAGACCGAACATATCGGCTCGGTGGATGATCAGCGTGTTGGCGGTCGGAATGTCGAGGCCGGATTCGACGATGGTCGTCGACAGAAGCACGTCGTACTGGCCGTCATAGAAGGCATTCATGATGTCGTCGAGTTCACCGGCCGGCATCTGGCCGTGGGCGACCGCTACTTTCAGCTCCGGCACGGATTCTCTCAGGAAATCATGGATTTCGGCAAGATCGCTGATACGTGGCACGACATAGAAGGAATGGCCGCCGCGGTAGCGCTCGCGCAGCAGCGTCTCGCGGATGACCAGCGGATCGAAGGGCGAGATGAAAGTGCGCACCGCCATGCGGTCGACCGGAGGGGTGGCGATCAGCGACAGCTCGCGAACACCGGTCAGCGCCAACTGCAGCGTGCGCGGAATCGGCGTCGCCGAAAGTGTCAGCACATGCACGTCGTTCTTGAGCTCCTTCAGCCGCTCCTTGTGCTTGACGCCGAAATGCTGCTCCTCGTCGATGATCAGCAGGCCGAGATTTTTGAAGGAGATCGAGCTACCGAGCAGCGCGTGCGTGCCGACGACGATGTCGACCGTGCCGTCGGCGACGCCCTTCTTGGTCTCGGCCAGTTCCTTGGAGCCGACCAGGCGCGATGCCTGCGCGACGCGGATCGGCAGGCCGGAAAAGCGTTGCGAGAAGGTCTTGAAATGCTGCCGCGACAGCAGCGTCGTCGGCACCACGACGGCGACCTGGAACCCTTCCATCGCCGCGATGAAGGCGGCGCGCAGCGCCACTTCCGTCTTGCCGAAGCCGACGTCGCCGCAAACCAGCCGATCCATCGGCTTGCCGGCGCCGAGATCGTCCATGACGGAATCGATTGCCGTCTGCTGGTCGTCGGTTTCTTCATAGGGAAAGCGCGCCGCGAACTCGCCATAAAGGCCGTCGGCCGGAATCATGGCGGGTGCTGCGCGCATCTGCCGCTCGGCGGCGATGCGGATCAATTGCCCGGCCATGTCGAGCAGCCGCTTCTTCAGCCGCGCTTTGCGCGCCTGCCAGGCGCCGCCGCCGAGCTTGTCGAGTGGCGCTTCCGCCGAATCCGATCCGTAGCGTGAGAGGAGCTCGATGTTTTCGACCGGCAGGAACAGCCGGTCGTCGCCGGCATAGTGGATTTCGAGACAGTCATGCGGTGCGCCGACCGCTTCGATGGTGCGCAGACCAATGAATCGGCCGATGCCGTGGTCCGCGTGAACGACGATGTCGCCGGATGACAGCGACGATGCTTCGGCAATGAAGTCGGAGGCACGCTTTTTGCGCTTGGAGCGGCGGATCAGCCTGTCGCCTAGAATGTCCTGTTCGGCGACGACGACCATCCCGTCGGTCTCGAAGCCGGATTCGAGCGGCAGCACGGCAAGACCGGCCTGCCCCGGCTCGAGCTTTTCGACCTCGGAAAGAGTCGCCACCGGTTTCAGGTTGCCGAGATGATGCTCGGCGAGGATCTGGCCGAGGCGGTCGAGCGAGCCCTCGGTCCAGCCGGCGACGATGACGCGGCGGCGCGCGGCGCGCTCGTCGGCAATATGCTTCACCACCACGTCGAAGACATTGCTGTTCGGGTCGGCGCGCTCCTCGGCGAAGCTGCGGCCTTGCCGCGAGCCCGCATGGAAGACCTTCTTGCCGCCGACATCGGGTGCGTCGAAGACGGTGAAATCAATGTCCTCGCGCGGTCCGAGCGAGGCTTTGAGATTTTCCGGCGAGAGATAGAGCAGATCCGGCGCCACCGGCTTGTAGGGCACGGCATCTTTCAGCGCGCCGTCAGCCTGCTTCCGCCGCGCCTCATAGTGATCGAGGATCAGCGTATGGCGCTCGGCCAGCGCCTCATGCGCGAGATGATCGAAGATGACAGGCGCGTCCGGCAGATAGTCGAACACCGTCTCCAGTTGCTCGTAGAAGAAAGGCAGCCAGTGCTCCATGCCGGCAAAGCGCCGTCCTTCGCTGACGGCTGCATAGAGCGCATCGTCGCGCGACGGCGCGCCGAAGGCTTCGATATAGGAGCGGCGGAAGCGGCTGATCGTTTCCGGCGTCAGCGCCACCTCGCTCATCGCCTGCAGCGCCATCGACTTGCGCTGGCCGGTCGTGCGCTGGGTCGCCACGTCGAAGACGCGGATCGATTCCAGCGTGTCGCCGAAGAAGTCGAGCCTCAGCGCCTCGCTCCAGCCGGGCGCGAAGAGGTCGAGAATGCCGCCGCGCACCGCGAACTCGCCGACGTCGCGCACCGTCGGCACGCGCTCGAAACCGGAATTCTCCAGCCGCGCGATCAGCACGTTCATGTCGATCTGGTTGCCGGGCTTGGCGTGGAAGGTCTGCGCCTCGATCAGTTCGGCCGGCGGAATGCGCTGCAAGAGCGCATTGGCCGTCGTGAGGATAACGGCGCGGTGCGGCTTTTTCGCCAGCGCAACGATTGCGGAGAGCGCGTCGAGGCGCCGCGCGGCGGCATCCGCGCCCGGCGAGACACGATCGTAAGGCAGGCAGTCCCAGGCAGGCAGTTCCAGAACCGGCAGGCCGGGAGCGGCAAAGGCGAGCGCATCGATGATCGCCGGCAGCCGCTGGCCGTCGCGCGCGACGAACAGCACCGGCTTGTCGGGCGCGATCTCCTGCGCCGTCCGCGCCAGCGCGAAAGCTTCGTAACCGTCGGCGACGCCATCGACGATGAACTGGCCGGCGCGGCCCTTCGGCAGGCCAATGGAGGGAATGAGACTCATGCTTCTTTCAAAATGTCATGGTCCGGCGCGACGCCAGGATCTTCTGCAGCACCGCGCAATCGATATCGGGCGGAACCGGGCGCTCGCCGGTGATCATCGGCAGGAATTCGGTGTCGGAGATTTCGAGGAGCTTTTCATATTGGTCGATTTCGTCGGCGGTCAAGGCGCCGATCTCGGCATCGGCGAAGGATCCCAGGATGAGATCCATCTCGCGCATGCCGCGATGCCAGGAGCGGAACAGCAGCTTGCGGCGGCGGACGTCCAGTCCCTCGCTTGATCGCTGTGTTCCGGTCATCGCGCTGCATCCCTGTTCGAAGCGGCGCATATAGCGTGGATAGCGATTGGTGTCAGCCTTTGCGCTGCGGCCTCCGCGACATAAGCTGACGAGATGCGTCCTTCCATCCTCGATCCCCTGTTCGTCCCGATCACCTCGCTCGCCGGCGTCGGCCAGAAGGTCGGGACCATGATCGAACGTGTCGTGCCGGCCGATCTCGGCGACCGCGCCGCGCGCGCCGCCGATCTTCTGTTCGTGCTGCCCAACACGGTTATCGACCGCCGCAACCGGCCTGGCATCGCGCTAGCGGCCGAAGGCCAGATCGTAACACTCGAGGTGCGGGTCGACCGCCACCAGCCGCCGCCGCGCGGCAACAGGTCCGTGCCCTACCGGATCTACGCCCATGACGACACCGGCGAGATCGCCTTGACCTTCTTCCATGCCCATGCCGCCTATCTGCAGAAGATGCTGCCTGAGGGCGAGCGCGTCGTAATCTCCGGCCGCATGGAATGGTTCAACGGCCGCCCGACCATGGTTCATCCCGACCATATCGCGCCGCTCGACGAGGCCGAGGGCCTGCCGCTGGTCGAGCCCGTCTATCCGCTAACCGCCGGCCTGTCCGCAAAAGTGCTGCGCCGCGCCATCGGACAGGCGCTCGGCCGCTTGCCGGAACTGCCGGAATGGCAGGACGACGCCTTCATGCGCCGCCACACCTTTCCGTCCTTCGGCGATGCGCTGACCCGCATCCACTATCCCAAGGACCCGATCGACGTTGCCGTCGAGGGCGCGGCCTGGCGGCGCCTGGCCTATGACGAGCTCCTGGCAGGGCAGGTGTCGCTGGCGCTGGTGCGCGCCAGAATCCGCCGCCTTTCGGGCCGGCCGCTGGTCGGCGACGGGCGCGTTGTCGAGAAACTGCGCGCTGCCCTGCCCTACAAGCTCACCCTCAGCCAGGAATTCGCGCTCGGCGAAATCAACGCCGACCTGGCCGACCCCGAACGCATGCTGCGTCTGCTGCAGGGCGATGTCGGCTCCGGCAAGACGGTGGTCGCGCTGCTTGCCATGGGGCGCGCGGTCGAGGCAGGCGGCCAGGCTGCGCTGATGGCACCGACCGAAATCCTGGCGCGGCAGCATCTGGCGACCATCGCCCCGCTGGCGGAAAAAGCCGGCCTCAGCGTCGCCGTCCTTACCGGCCGCGAGAAGGGCCGCGAACGCGCCGAAACACTGGAAGGCCTCGCCAGCGGTGCGATCGACATCGTCGTCGGCACGCACGCGCTGTTCCAGGAGACGGTGACCTTCCACGACCTCGTGCTTGCCGTCGTCGACGAGCAGCACCGCTTCGGTGTCCACCAGCGTCTCGCCATCACCGCCAAAGGCGACGCGCCCGATATGCTGGTGATGACGGCGACGCCCATTCCGCGCACGCTGGTGCTGACCGCCTTCGGCGACATGGATGTCTCGAAGCTCACCGAAAAGCCGGCGGGCCGCCAGCCGATACGCACCGTCACTTTGCCAATGGAGCGGCTGGACGAGTTGGTCGGGCGCATGGTCGACGCCGTCGCCGAGGGTCAGAAGATCTACTGGATCTGTCCGCTGGTCGAGGAATCCGAAGAGATCAAGCTGATGTCGGCGGAAGACCGCTTCGCTTCGCTGAAGCCGCTCTTCGGCGAACAGATCGGCCTCGTCCATGGCCGCATGAAAGGGGCAGAGAAGGACGATGCGATGCGCGCCTTCAAGCAGGGCGAAACGCGCATATTGATCGCCACCACCGTCATCGAGGTCGGCGTCGACGTGCCGGACGCCACGATCATCGTCATCGAGCATGCCGAGCGCTTCGGCCTTGCCCAGTTGCACCAGTTGCGCGGCCGGGTCGGGCGCGGCGACAAGCCCTCGTCCTGCGTGCTGCTCTACAAGGATCCGCTCGGTGAGACGGCGAAGCGCCGGCTGTCAGTGATGCGCGAGACGGAGGACGGCTTCCGCATAGCCGAGGAGGATCTGAAGCTGCGCGGCGAAGGCGAACTGCTGGGCACCCGTCAGTCCGGCACGCCAGGTTTCCAGGTCGCGCGCATCGAGTTCCATGCCGACCTGCTCGAAGCCGCCCGCGACGACGCACGGCTGATCCTGTCGCGCGACCCCGAATTGCAGTCTGGGCGCGGCGAGGCGCTTAGGCTGTTGCTCTACCTGTTCGGGCGCGACGAGGCGGTGCGGCTGCTGCGCGCCGGCTGAGCCGCGCCCAGCGCCGGATTGGCAAGCGGCCCTTCGATCGGCTCGCCGTTCAGCGTCACCAGCTTGGCCTTGACCTCCGGCGCCACCATGCCGGCCGAAACGATCAGCTTGGCGCCGTCCTCGATCGTCATGTCGAGCAGCACGATCTCGGATTTATAAACATACATCAGGAAGCCTGTGGTCGGGTTCGGCGTGCAGGGCATGAACACCGCGATCAACGGATCGCCTTCCTGGTCGAGCTTCTGGTTGATCTCGGTTTCCTTCTCGCTGGCGACGAAGACCAGCGACCAGACTCCCTTGCGCGGATATTCGACCAGCCCGACCTGGCGGAACATGTCGCCCTTGTTTGACAGCACCGTCTCGAAAATCTGCTTCAGGGAGCGGTAGATACCGCGCACCAGCGGCATGCGGCCAAGCAGCCGCTCGCCGAAATTGACGATTGCGCGGCCGACGATGTTGGCCGTCATGAAACCGATGAACGTGATCAGCACCAGCGCCACGATCAGCCCGAAGCCGGGGACCGGAAACGGCAGATAGGTGTCCGGATTGTAGCGGGCGGGAATGTAGGGCTTCACCCAGGAATCGACCCAGCCGATGAGCGACCAGGCGATATAGGCGGTGATCGCCAGCGGCGCGCAGACGATGAAGCCCGTCAGGAAGTAATTCCTGAGCCGGGTCATGCCAGAGGTCTTCAGGGCGTCGGACATAGGATCACCGCGGCGCAGATTGCGGTTGAACTTTAGTGAACCGCAATTCGGTTTGGAACTGCGAAGTTTTTAAAGAGCGCTCTCTATGAAGCGGCTTTCAGCGTTCCAAATGGAAGCTCCTGCGTTCGCGACTGGCTGCAACACCCCTCCCTTCGTCATCCACGCGCGGAGCAAGGAGCGAAGCGACGCGGCGTAGACCCAGGATCCATTCCGCGACGCCCCTCGAGGAGTGAAAGGGCCATCGGCAAGCCATACTTCGAACTACGGTGCCCAAAAGAAGCAGTGACAGTGCTATTCCACCGTGACCGATTTCGCCAGATTGCGCGGCTGGTCGACATCGGTGCCCATGAACACTGCGGTGAAATAGGCGAGCATCTGGATCGGCAGCGCGTAGATGATCGGCGCGATGATCTCAGGTACTTCGGGCAGGATGATCGTCTCCATCGACTTGATGCCGGCCTGGGCCGCGCCCTTGGCGTCGGTGATCAGGATGATCTTGCCGCCGCGCGCCGCGACTTCCTGCATGTTGGAAACCGTCTTTTCGAAGATGCGGTCATGCGGCGCGATCACGATAACCGGCATGTTTTCGTCGATCAGCGCGATCGGTCCGTGCTTCAGCTCGCCGCCGGCATAGCCTTCGGCGTGGATGTAGGAGATTTCCTTGAGCTTCAGCGCCCCTTCCATGGCTAGTGGAAAATTGGTGTCGCGGCCGAGATAGAGCACATCCTTGTAGCGGGACAGCTCACGCGAGATGCGTTCGATCTGCTCGTCGAGCTTCAGCACCTGTGTGGCAAAGCGCGGCGCCTCGGAAAGCTCGCGCACCAGCCGCTTCTCCTCATCGCGCGAGATCGTCCCGCGCGCCACGCCGGCCCGCACTGCGAGCGAGGCCAGCACGGAGAGCTGGCAGGTGAAAGCCTTCGTCGAGGCGACTCCGATCTCCGGCCCGGCAAGCGTCGGCAGCACGACGTCGGATTCGCGCGCCATGGTCGATTCGCGCACATTGACGACCGCGCCGATCTTCATGCCGGCCTGGCGGCAGTAGCGCAGGGAAGCCAGCGTGTCGGCGGTCTCGCCCGACTGCGATATGAAGAACGCCGCGTCGTTCCCGGACAACGGCATCTCGCGGTAACGGAATTCCGAGGCGACGTCGATGTCGACCGGCAGCCGCGCATAGCGCTCGAACCAGTATTTGCTGATCAGCCCGGCCAGATAGGCGGTGCCGCAGGCCGAGAGCGCCAACCGGCCGATCTTGGCAAAGTCGAAGGGCAGATCGAGCGGCCTCGACACGCCGGAGACGAAATCGACATAATGCGCCAGCGTGTGCGAGATCACCTCCGGCTGCTCATGGATTTCCTTTTCCATGAAATGGCGGCGGTTGCCCTTGTCGACCATGAAGCTGGTCGAGAGCGACTGCTGGCGCTTGCGGTCGACCTTGTTGCCGTCGGCGTCATAGATGGTGACGCTGTTGCGACGAACTTCCGCCCAGTCGCCATCTTCGAGATAGGTGACTGCGTTGGTGAAAGGCGCCAGCGCGATCGCGTCCGAGCCCAAAAACATCTCGCCGTCGCCATGGCCGACGGCAAGCGGCGGACCGTTGCGGGCGCCGACGATCAGATCCTCGTCGCCCTTGAACATGATCGCCAGCGCAAACGCGCCCGAGAGCCGCTTCAGCGCCTGGTGCGCTGCCTGGACCGGCTTCAGCCCCTTGGCGAGCTCCCGCGCGACCAGATGCGCGACGACCTCGGTATCGGTCTGAGAGGCGAATTTGTAGCCATCGCGGGAGAGCTCGTCGCGCAGCTCGGCGAAGTTCTCGATGATGCCGTTGTGGACAATCGCGACGCCTTCGGAAAAATGCGGATGCGCATTGGTCTCGTTCGGCACGCCATGGGTCGCCCAGCGGGTATGGCCGATGCCGATCGTGCCTTCCAACGGATCTTCTTTCAGCCGGCGTTCGAGATTGATGAGCTTGCCTTCGGCGCGGCGGCGGCCGAGCGTGCCATTCTCGATGGTGGCGACGCCGGCCGAGTCATAGCCGCGATATTCGAGCCGCTTCAGCGCATCGACGATCAGCGGCGCGACCTGTGAATGGCCGACAATTCCAACGATACCGCACATACGCTGCCCCCGATTCCCCGCGAAAACCCAGCGCTATTTACGGATGGCCGGCCTGCCGCGAAAGTCACTTTGCGTTTCGTTCGGTGTCACCCGGAACGGTTTTGCGACTGATGCACCATGACACGCCGCGCTTGCAATCCGGTTACTGCAAATGGTTGGTTTTTCGCGGCGCGGTGCTCGATCATTTATGGTTGGCGCCAGCGGCGCCGGCCCAGCAAACGTCCTTTGACGATCATTCCGCTGCTCTCCTCTTCGCCGCGGCCGCCGAGGCGAAGCGCTCGCGCAACTCCTTGCCTTTTCCGGGCAGCGTCTTCTGTCGGGCGCGGCCGAAGGCCAGCGCATCGTCGGGCACGCTCTCGGTGATCACGCTGCCCGAAGCGATGTAGCCACCCTTGCCGATCGTGACCGGCGCCACCAGCGCGGAGTTGGAGCCGACGAACGCGCCCTCGCCGATATCGGTGAAGAATTTGGAAAAGCCGTCATAGTTGCAGGTGATGGTGCCAGCGCCGATATTCGCCCCAGCACCGACCCGCGCGTCGCCGATATAAGTCAGGTGGTTGACCTTGGCGCCTTCCTCGATCGTTGCCTGCTTGACCTCGCAGAAATTGCCGACCTTGGCCTTTTGCCGCAGATCGGCGCCCGGCCGCAGCCGCGCGAACGGCCCGACATCGCAATTGGAAGCGATCGTGGCGCCTTCGATATGGCTGAAGGCGTGGATTTTTGCCCCTGAAGCGATCTTGACGCCCGGGCCGAACCAGACATGCGGCTCGACAATCGTATCGGCACCGATCTCGGTGTCGTGCGAGAAGTAGACGGTTTCAGGCGCGATCAGCGTCACGCCGGCAAGCATCGCCTCGCGCCGCTGGCGCGCCTGCCAGATAGCTTCCGCCTCGGCGAGCTCGGCCCGGTTGTTGATGCCGAGCGCGCTTTCGAAGCTCGCCTCCGTGGCCACCACATCGAGCCCGTCCGCGCCGGCGAGCTCGACGATGTCGGTGAGATAGAACTCGCCCTTGGCATTGTTGTTGCCGACCTTGTCGAGCAGCCGAAGCGCCTGGTTGCCGGCCACCGCCATCATCCCGGCATTGCAGAAGCCGAGCTTTTTTTCCGCCTCGGAGCAGTCCTTCTCCTCCCTGATGGCGACGAGACGCCCGCCCTTCTCGATCAGCCGGCCGTATCCCGTCGGATTGGGCGGGCGGAAGCCGATCACCGCAACGGCAGCACCCTCCGCCAGCTTCTGCCGCGCGGCAGCCAGCGCTGCCGCATCGATCAGCGGCGTGTCGCCGAACATGACGAGGATGTCGTCGTAACCCTTCGCTATCGCTTCGCGCGCGGCAAGCACCGCATGGGCCGTGCCGAGCCGCTTCTCCTGCACGAAGGTCTCGGCTTTCGGCGCGAATTTCTGCACCGCCTTCCGCATCTCGTCGGCGCCGTGGCCGATCACCAGCGCCAGACCCGTTGCCCCGGCGGCCTCAGCGGCCTTCACCACATGAGCCACCATCGGCAGGCCGGCAATGGCGTGCAGCACCTTGGGCATCGCGCTCTTCATGCGCGTACCTTCGCCGGCGGCGAGGATGACGGACAGGCAGGATCTCTGGCTCATAGGGCAACCGTATGAAAGGATTCAAATCATCGCATGCTAGCAGCGGCGTGATGCTGCACCAATG
The DNA here is from genome assembly GCF_029625765.1 of Mesorhizobium sp. WSM4983. Classification (NCBI taxonomy): domain Bacteria; kingdom Pseudomonadati; phylum Pseudomonadota; class Alphaproteobacteria; order Hyphomicrobiales; family Phyllobacteriaceae; genus Mesorhizobium; species Mesorhizobium sp. WSM4983. Next base: position 477,134 of record NZ_JARTVM010000001.1, read on the forward strand.
CGGTTAAATTCCGGTGAGACAGCGGATCACCTGGACTCTTGATCGGCGGGTCCACAATTCGATCCTGTGCACGAAGTGGCAGATCACCCGAGCCGCCCGAGCGCCGGGAAGTTTTCCAGCAGCCAGTAGGATGCGCTCTGCACGCCACCGGTGAGAAAAAACACGCCGGCGACGACCAGCAGCGCGCCGATCGCTTTTTCCACGCGACCGAGATGGACGCGAAATTTTCCCAGGAAGCGCATGAAGGCGCCGGAAAACAGCGCCGCGATCAGGAAAGGGATGCCGAGCCCGAGCGAATAGGCGGCGAGCAGCAGCGCGCCCTCGCCCACCGTCTCGCGGCCGCCGGCTAAGGTCAGGATCGGCCCCAGCACCGGGCCGATGCAGGGCGTCCAGCCGAAAGCAAAGGCCAGCCCCATGACATAGGCGGCGATCATGCTGGCCGGCTTGCCCTGCGACTGGAAGCGCGCCTCGCGCGACAACAACGGGATGCGCAGGATGCCAAGGAAATTCAGGCCCATGATGATGATCAGCGCGCCGGCCACCATTGCCAGCGGTTCCTGCCAGACGCGCAGCAGCCGGCCGACCGTAGAGGCGCCGGCGCCAAGCGCGACGAAGACGGTCGAGAAGCCGAGCACGAAGGCCAGAGAGGCATAAAGCAGCGCCCCGCGTGCGCCTTCGCGCGCCGTCGCGCCGGCGTTGCCGCGGAAATCGTCGACCGAAACGCCGGCCATGTAGCAAAGATAAGGCGGCACCAGCGGCAGCACGCAAGGCGAAAGGAACGAGATCGCCCCTGCCCCGACCGCGCTGACATAGCCGATGTCCAATGCCATTTCACGATGCCCCGGTTTTGCTGGCGCCGATATAGCGATGCCGGCGCCTTCGTGCCAATCACCATTGTGTGGCGCGTGGTCGCTACCGAGGAAGAAGCGGCGGCAGCTGCCCGTTCCTTGGACGGCGCGATTGCCGCGTGCCCGTCCGCGTACGGTCCGGGCGGATGCTGGTTCTGTCGGCGACTCCTTCGGTAAAGACCGATCCAGGACACGATCCGTCAGTTCGCCAAAAAATGTGTTCTCCGCCATACACTCTAAGAGTGTATCGCTGTCGGCCAGTTCGCAAATTGGGCCCCTCCCCTTGACCGATTGCAAAAGCACGGCCATGTGAGCGACGAAAAGAGTGGGATTTCGTCGCGCGCCGCGGAGCTCTTCCGCCGCCTCACAGCTGATAAGAGACCTCATGGACGTCGTCGTCGTCGAATCGCCGGCCAAGGCGAAGACAATCAACAAATATCTGGGCAAGAACTATAAGGTCCTGGCCTCGTTCGGCCATGTCCGCGATCTGCCGGCCAAGGACGGCTCGGTGCGCCCGGACGAGGACTTCGCCATGTCCTGGTCGGTAGACACCGCCTCCGGCAAGCGCCTCGCCGACATCGCCAAGGCGGTCAAGGACGCCGACGGGCTGATCCTCGCCACCGACCCGGATCGCGAGGGCGAGGCGATTTCCTGGCATGTGCTGGAAGTGCTGAGGCAGAAGCGCGCGCTGAAGGACAAGCCGGTCAGCCGCGTCGTCTTCAACGCCATAACAAAGACCTCGGTAATGGAGGCCATGGCCAATCCGCGCCAGATCGATGCGCCGCTGGTGGACGCCTATCTCGCGCGCCGCGCGCTCGACTATCTCGTCGGCTTCACCCTCTCGCCGGTGCTGTGGCGCAAGCTGCCGGGCGCCCGTTCCGCCGGGCGCGTGCAGTCGGTGGCGCTGCGGCTGGTCTGCGACCGCGAATCCGAGATCGAGCGCTTCGTCCGCGAGGAATACTGGCAGATCGCCGCCATCCTCAACACGCCGCGCAACGACAGTTTCGAGGCGCGGCTGACCGCCTATGCCGGCAAGAAGCTGCAGAAGCTCGACATCGCCAACAAGGCCCAGGCCGACGACATCAAGGCGATGCTCGAAGGTGCGACCTTCAAGGCGCTGTCGGTCGAAGCCAAGCCCACCAAGCGCAATCCGGGCCCGCCCTTCACCACCTCGACGCTGCAGCAGGCCGCCTCCTCGCGGCTCGGCTTCTCGGCCAACCGCACCATGCAGGTGGCGCAGAAGCTTTACGAAGGCATGGATGTCGGCGGCGAGACCGCCGGCCTCATCACCTATATGCGAACCGACGGCGTGCAGATGGCGCCGGAGGCGATCACCGCGGCGCGCGATGCCATCGCCAGCGAGTTCGGCGCGAAATACCTGCCCGAAAACCCACGCTATTATTCGGTCAAGGCCAAGAACGCCCAGGAAGCGCATGAGGCGATCCGCCCTACCGATTTCAAGCGCACGCCGGCATCGGTCAGGCAATATCTCGATGCCGATCAGGCGCGCCTCTATGAGCTGATCTGGAAGCGCGCGATCGCCAGCCAGATGCAGCCGGCCGAGATCGAGCGCACCACGGTCGAGATCGAGGCGGTCAACGGCGCCCGCACCGCCGAGCTTCGCGCGGTCGGCTCGGTCATCCGCTTCGACGGCTTCATCGCCGCCTACACCGACCAGAAGGACGAGGACGCGGAGGACGAGGAAAGCCGCCGCCTGCCCGAGATCCGCGCCGGCGAGCAGCTTGCCCGTGAGGCGATCAACGCCACCCAGCACACGACCGAGCCGCCGCCGCGCTATTCCGAGGCGTCGCTGATCAAGAAGCTGGAAGAGCTCGGCATTGGCCGGCCGTCGACCTACACGGCGATTCTGAAGACGCTCGAGGACCGCGACTACGTCGCCATCGACCGGCGCAAGCTGGTGCCGCAGGCCAAGGGCCGGCTGCTGTCGGCCTTCCTCGAAAGCTTCTTCGAGCGCTATGTCGAATATGACTTCACAGCCTCGCTCGAGGAAAAGCTCGACGAGATCTCCGACGGCAAGCTCGCCTGGAAGGACGTGCTGCGCGACTTCTGGAAGGATTTTTCGGGCGCCGTCGACGACATCAAGGAACTGCGCGTCTCCGACGTGCTTGACGCCCTCAATGACGAGTTGGCGCCGCTGGTGTTCCCCGCGCGGGAGGACGGCTCAAACCCGCGCGTCTGCCCGAAATGCGGCACCGGCAACCTGTCGCTGAAGCTCGGTAAGTTCGGCGCCTTTGTCGGCTGCTCGAATTATCCGGAATGCTCCTATACCCGCCAGCTTGGCGACGCCGCCAATCCCAACGGCGAGAACGGCAATGGCGACGACGGCGTCAAGCTGCTCGGCAAGGATCCATACACCGCCGAGGAGATCACCCTCAGGAGCGGCCGCTTCGGCCCCTACATCCAGCGCGGCGAAGGCAAGGACGCCAAGCGCTCGAGCCTGCCCAAGGGCTGGACCGCCGAGTCGATCGACCATGAGAAGGCGCTGGCGCTGCTGGCATTGCCGCGCGATGTCGGTAAGCATCCGGAAACCGGCAAGATGATCTCGGCCGGTCTTGGGCGGTACGGACCCTTCGTGCTGCACGACGGCACCTACGCCAATCTCGAAAGCATCGAGGACGTGTTCTCGATCGGCCTGAACCGCGCCGTTTCGGTGATCGCCGAGAAGCAGCAGAAGGGCAAGGGCGGCCGCAACGGGAGCACGCCGGCTGCGTTGAAGGAACTGGGCGAGCATCCCGACGGCGGCGGCAAGATCGTCGTGCGCGACGGCCGCTACGGACCCTACGTCAATTACGGCAAGGTCAATGCGACGCTGCCCAAGGGCAAGGATCCGCAATCGGTGACGATGGACGAGGCAATCGCCCTGATTGCCGAGAAGGAAGCCAAGGGCGGAGGCGGCAAGAAGCCGTTCCGCCGGGCGGCAAAGAAAGGATAGCACGACGTGGCGCGCAGGATCTCCGGAAGAAGTCACGGCGATCCGCGCAGCGCCGACACCAGGGCGAAGGTGGTCAAGGATGACTACCGGCCCTCGCGCGACGAAATCCTGCGCTACATCGCTGAGAACCCCGACCGCTCCGGAAAACGCGACATCGCCAAGGCGTTCGCGCTGCGCGGCGACGACCGCATCTGGCTCAAGGATCTGCTGCGCGACCTGCAGGATGAGGGCCTGCTGACCAGGAACCGCAAGCGGCTCACCCGCGCCGGCTCCCTGCCCCATGTCGCCGTGCTCGACATTTTCGGCCGCGATAACGATGGTGTGCTTCTGGCGCATCCGAGCGAATATACCGGCCCGGGCTCGCCGCCTGTGATCGCCATCCGCATTTCGCGCGGCGCCAGCGGCCCGGTTCCGGGCATCGGCGCCCGCGTCCTCGCCAAGACCTTCCCGACCGACGATCCCTCAGGCCCCGCCTATACCGGGCGGGTCATGAAGATTTTCGAGAAGCGCAGCGAAGCCGTGCTCGGCGTCTTCCGCGTGCTGAAGGACGGCACCTTTCGCATCGAGCCGGTGGAACGCCGCCAGCCCGAGCTGATCGTCGACAAGGAATTCCAGAACGGCGCCAAAAATGGCGATCTGGTCGAGGTCGAGCCGGCGCGCGCTTCGCGCTACGGCCTGCCGCGGGCCAAGGTGCTGGCGGTGCTGGGCTCGCTGACTAGCGAGAAGGCGGTCTCGATGATCGCCATCCACGCCCACGACATACCCCACGTCTTTCCGGCCCATGTGATCGCCGAAGCCGACGCCGTGAAGCCGGTTTCGCTTGCCGGGCGCGAGGACTGGCGCGATCTGCCGCTGGTCACCATCGATCCGGCCGACGCCAAGGACCATGACGACGCGGTGTTCGCCACGCCCGATACGGATAAGAAGAATCCCGGCGGCGTCATCGTCACCGTGGCAATCGCCGATGTCGCGGCCTATGTCCGCTACGGCACGCCGCTCGACCGCGAGGCGCTGAAGCGTGGCAATTCGGTCTATTTCCCGGACCGCGTCGTGCCGATGCTGCCCGAGCGCATCTCCAACGACCTCTGCTCGCTGCGCGAAGCGGAGGACCGCCCGGCGATCGCCGTGCGCATGACCTTTTCGGCGGAAGGCCGCAAGCTCAGGCACTCGTTCCACCGCATCATGATGAAATCGGCGGCCAAGCTCGCCTATCCGCAGGCGCAGGCGGGGATCGATGGCGTGCCCGACGACAAGACGGGGCCGATCCTCGAAGGCGTTCTGAAGCCCCTCTGGGACGCCTATGCCGTGCTCAAGCGCGGCCGCGACAGCCGCCAGCCGCTCGAACTGGAGCTGCCGGAACGCAAGATCCTGCTCAAGCCCGACGGCACCGTCGACCGGGTCGTCGTGCCGGAGCGCCTCGACGCCCACAAGCTGATCGAGGAGTTCATGATCCAGGCCAATGTCGCGGCCGCGGAGACGCTTGAAGGCAAGAAAGAGCCGCTCGTCTACCGCATCCACGACGCGCCGTCGCTGGCGAAACAGGAATCGCTGCGCGAGTTCCTGCACACGCTTGGCCTGTCGCTGGCGCGCGGCGCGCAGATGCGGCCCGGGCAGTTCAACGGCATTCTGGAGCGGGTGCGCGGCGCCGACAACGAGGCGCTGGTCAATGAAGTGGTGCTGCGCTCGCAGAGCCAGGCCGAATACTCGCCGAAGAACATCGGCCATTTCGGTCTCAACCTGAGACGCTACGCACATTTCACCTCGCCGATCCGGCGCTATGCGGATCTCATCGTGCATCGCGGACTGATTGCCGCGCTCGGCCTCGGTCCCGGCGGCCTGACGCAGCAGGAAGCGGATCGCCTGGAAGAGGTCGGCGCGCTGATCTCGGCCACCGAACGCCGCGCCATGGCGGCCGAACGCGACACGGTCGACCGGCTGATCGCGGCCTATCTCGCCGAGCGCATCAACGACACCTTCGACGCTCGCATCTCCGGCGTCGCCAAGGCGGGACTCTTTGTCCAATTGCCGCAGTATGGCGCCGATGGTTTCATCCCGGTGTCAAGTTTGGACGGCGATTACTATATCTACGATGAAACCGCTCGATCGCTGTTCGGAGAGCGCACCGGCAAGGGCTACCAGCTAGCCGACCGCGTCGAGGTGCGGCTGCTCGAGGTTGCGCCGATGGCGGGCGCGATGCGTTTCGAAATGCTGAGCGACCCGAAGCCGCTGCCAGGCTCGCGACGGTCGTTCCACAAGACCAAGGGCCGCGCCCGCGCGTCGCAGTCGCGCACGGGTCCCCGCGGCAGGAGAAGATGATGTCGAAGGGCATGGAAGAACAGGTTTTCGGCGGCGAGCACCATTCGGGCCGCGTCGCGCGTCCGCTGTGGACGGCAATCAAGCGCGGCATGCTTGGCCGGTGCCCGCATTGCGGCGAAGGCAAGCTGTTCGGCGCCTTCACAAAGCCCGTCGACAAATGCGGCGTCTGCGGCGAGGAGCTTCATCACCATCGCGCCGACGACCTTCCCGCCTATCTGGTGATCGTCATCGTCGGCCACATTGTGGTTGGCGCCTTCATGACTGTGGAGGCCGCCACCACGCTTTCGACCTGGCAGCACGCGCTGATCTGGGTGCCGCTGACCATTATTCTGGCCGTCGCGCTGTTGCAGCCGGTCAAAGGCGCCGTCATCGGCCTGCAATGGGCGCTCTATATGCACGGCTTCGGCGGCGAGAAGGACGAGTTCGAGCCGCATCTCTAAGCCTGGAGCGGTTCTGTCCTTGATACAAACAACGACCATCTCCGAGCAGTGGAATTCCAGATCGAGAACCGCTGCGCGTTTTTTCCTGGAATTGCTCCGGCAGCGACGTTTGGTCCGGGCTGGTGCAAAGGCCCGAACACGTAAGCCACTTTCGCGTTCGAGAAGTTTCCGCTAGGTCGAGCGCATGGAAGGAATGACCAAGGCGGATGTCGACAAGCTCGATAAAGGCTTGGCCGTGCACGGCGGTCGGCCGCTTCGCCCGCGCGATGCCGCAACCTTGATCCTGCTCGACAGGAGAGCCAGCGACGTTCTGGTGCTGATGGGCCGGCGCCATGCCGGCCACGCCTTCATGCCGGGAAAATTCGTCTTCCCCGGGGGCCGCACCGATCCCGCCGACAGCCGCGTTCCGGTGGCTGCCCCGCTGCATCCTGAGGAAGAGGCGAGGCTTGTGAGCGGCCCCGGCCGCGCGAGTGCCGCACGGGCGCGCGCCATCGCCATGTCGGCAATTCGTGAGACTTACGAGGAAGCCGGCCTGCTGATCGGTCGTAAAGGCCCGTTCGCGACCGCCAAGCGCGATTGGCAGGGTTTCGTCGAACACAGCGTCGCACCGTCGCTGGACGCCCTGCGCTTCATTGCCCGCGCCATAACGCCGCCCAACCGCGTGCGCCGCTTCGATACCCGCTTCTTCAGCGCCTGGCGTGAGGATGTCGCCGTCGAATTGCCCGACGGTGGTCCAACCAACGAGTTGGAGGAGCTCGTCTGGCTGCCGCTTGGCGACGCCCGCAAGGCCGACACACCCGACATCACCCGCATGATCCTGGAAGAACTGGAAAGGCGGCTCGCCCACGATCCGTTGCTGCGTCCGGGCGGCGCAGTGCCGTTCTTCCGCCTCATCCGAAACCGCTTCGTTCGCGAAGTCCTTTAGAAGCAGAGCATCCCCATCGATGACGGTCGATACCCAGCAACAGGGCGACGAACGCGTACACTGGCTGCCGATGACTGCGGCGATCTCCTCGATCAGCGTGGTTGGCATTGCCATCGGCCTCGGCATGCCGCTGCTCAGCGTCATCCTCGAATCGCGCGGCCACTCGGCCTCGATGATCGGCCTCAACACGGCGGTCGCCGGGCTCGCCTCGATCGCCGGCGCGCCGCTCGCCACGCCGCTGGCCATGCGCCTCGGCGTCGCCCAGACCATGCTTTTGATGATCGCCGTTGGCGCGCTCGCTTTTGTCGGCTTTCATTTCGCGCCGGCCTTCTGGATGTGGTTTCCGCTCCGCGTCGCGCTGCACATTTCGCTGACAGTGCTCTTCATTCTGTCGGAATTCTGGATCAGCACCTCGGCGCCCCCGCATCGTCGCGGCCTTGTGCTTGGCATCTACGCCACGGTGCTTTCTCTGGGCTTCGCCGCCGGGCCGTGGCTGTTCGCCCATGTCGGCTCCGGTGGATTCCTGCCGTTCGGCGTCACCATTGCGCTGGTGACGCTTGCTGCCATCCCGGTGCTGGCGGCTCGTAACGAGAGCCCGGCGATCGTCGCCGACGGCGAAACCAGCCATTTCCTGCGCTATATCTGGATGGTGCCCACAGCAACCTTCGCCGTGCTGGTGTTCGGCGCCGTCGAGACCGGCGGCTTTTCACTGTTCCCGGTCTATGGCAGCCGCATCGGCTACTCCGAGGCCGACGCTGCGCTGTTGCTGACCATGATCGGGCTCGGCAACGTGCTGCTGCAGATACCGATTGGCATGATCAGCGACCGAGTCTCGGACCGCCGCTACCTGCTTCTGGCCTGCGCCACGGTCGGCCTCATCGGAACCGTGTTCATGCCTTTCTTCGCCAAGGACTGGCACCTGATGGCGGCGCTTCTGTTCGTCTGGGGCGGTGTGGTCGCAGCCATGTACACGATCGGCCTTGCGCATCTGGGTTCTCAGCTTTCCGGCCATGAGCTCGCCTCTGCCAACGCCGCCTTCGTGCTCTGCTATGGGGTCGGCATGGTGATCGGCCCGCAGGCGATCGGCATCGGCATGGACGCCTTCGGCCCTTCGGGCTTCGGCTGGTCGCTGGCGCTGTTCTTTGCCGCGTACATGCTCCTGGTTCTCGTCAGGTTGGTGCGAAAGATCCTCTAGTGAAAATGTCGCCCAGCACCGGGGCATGCTGACATCACCGTGTCAGCAGGCCCCCTGCTATACCCTCGCTCCGATCCAGGAAGAGCGAGGATATAGCGATGATCGACAGCGGCTTTGAAACCAAGTCCCTCAGGATGGAACTGCTTCTGCTCGTCACCTTCCAGGCGCCGGCGGCCGATGTCGAGCGCATCATGGAGGCGGTGGTGGCGATCACGCCCCTGCGCATGGGCAAGTATGACGGCAATGCCTACCAGTCGGCGCAAGGAATAGAGCGCTACCGGACGCTCGAAGGCGCTGCCGCGGGCGCCGAGATCGAGTTGCGCAGGCGGCCGGGCACGGTCGAGGTGTCGTTCGAACTGCCCGACGATCAGGCGCTCGCCGCCCGTGTCGCCGAAGCGATATTCCAGGCCCATTCCTACCAGGAGCCTGTGATCCGCATTCAGCCGCTGCTGACCAGCCGTTCCAAGGGACTCGACGACCATACCAATCCGAACCGCTGGTGGAACACCACCGGCGACTGGAAGAAGGCCGATCTGCAGGTCAGGGAGAACGCCTGACGCGGCGAGTTCCGCCGCGTCAAAACGGGGCAAGAAGGCGCTTGGACTTGACTTTCCGGGCGCGTTCTTTATGTGTCGCGCCAAGTTTCCCGCGTCCGGGTGTTTTCCCCGTGCTCCAGCGGCCAAAACTCCACGAACATTAACGGACGAACATCATGGCCAAAGCCGCAAACATCAAGATCAAGCTTCTGTCGACCGCCGACACCGGTTTCTTCTACGTGACCAGCAAGAACAGCCGCACCAAGACGGACAAGCTGTCGTTCCGTAAGTACGACCCGATTGCCAAGAAGCACGTCGAGTTCAAGGAAACCAAGATCAAGTGATCCGGTTTATCCTGAAATGCCGAACGCCGCCCCTTGGGGCGGCGTTTTTGTTTTCAGCGGGCGGACGCTCGAGCAAGAAAGCCCGCGGCTGCCTGACGCTGAATCATGCATGAGAAAAAGGGGGCCGGTCGGCGGTTGGCAGCGGTACGAGGAGGCCACTATGTGCCAGCGCCGGCCGGCCGACCCCACGGACCCAGGAGATGCGGCGGACCTGAGCATCATGGGGTATTTTTTGGATCGAGCCGGGCAGTCTACCCTCGTGCCGGCTTCGTCCTCGGTCTATGCCAAGCAGATTTGCGCAAGAACGTATGAAAATCAACCATTTCTTAACCACGGCTCCCGAATCGCTTGGATTAAGGTAAATTCCTAACCCTATCGGGTTGACGCGGAATTGGGGCTTCCGTGCGTAACCGCTTCACGGCGCAACGATTTCAGGCAACGCGCTTAAGTCTTCTGGTCTTGTCCATGTCGATGCGGCAAAACTGCTGCGCACCATTGGGTGGCATGGATTAGGCGGCCTTGGCGACAACCCGGTTGCGGCCGCCGCTCTTGGCCTCGTAGAGCGCAAGGTCGGCTCGCTTCATCAACGCCGCGACCGTATCGGCTCCCCTCAGCACCGATGACACGCCGACGCTGACCGTCACCTCGATCGTCTTGCCACTGCTTCCGATTGCGAAGGGCGCCTGCGCGATCTCGGCGCGGATACGCTCGGCCACCTTCTCGGCGATTGGCCCGTCGGTATCCGGCATGACCACGACGAACTCCTCGCCGCCGAAGCGGCAGGCGAGATCGATGCCGCGCACGTTCTTGCGCAGCCGCCTGGCGAATTCACGCAGAACGTCGTCGCCGCCGTCATGGCCATGGGCGTCATTGATGGATTTGAAACGGTCGAGGTCGGTGATCATCACCGAGAGCGGCCGCCGCCGCGCCACGGCGCGGTCGAACAGCGTCTCAAGATGGCTATCCAGGTAGCGGCGGTTGTGCAGGCCGGTCAGCGCGTCGGTCACCGCCATCTCGATGGTCTGGGTGACGCTGGCGCGCAGCTGATCGTTATAGCGCTTGCGCCGCACCTGCGTGCGCAGCCGGGCCGTCAGCTCGTGCTGATCGATCGGCCGCGTCAGATAGTCGTTGATGCCGAGTTCGAGGCCGCGGATGATGCGGCCCTCCTCGCCCTCATCGGCCAAGAGCATGATCGGCAGGAAGCGGGTGCGGTCGAGCGAGCGCAGTTGCGAGCAAAGCCGGAGCGCATCGAAATCGGCGAAGGCCGTCGAGATCAGCACGCATTCATAGGCGGTCTCGGCGGCCTGGAAGAATCCGGCATTCGGATCGGTGGCGACGTCGAGATCGGCGCTGCCGCGAAGCATCTTCTGGATACGCTCGATAGACGACTTGCGCTCGTCCACCAGAAGCACCTTGGGCTTGGTGTCTTCCGTCGCGAAGTTGCGGCTGAGCAGCTCTTCGATGCCGATGTTGCGCGTAGTCGAGGCGCGCAGCCGCAATTCGTCGGTCAGCGACTTCAGCCTGACCAGGCTCTTCACCCGCGTCATCAGTTGCAGATCATTGACCGGCTTGGTGAGGAAATCGTCGGCGCCCGCCTCAAGGCCGCGCACCCGGTCCGATACCTGGTCGAGCGCGGTGATCATGACAACCGGAATATGCGAGGTCGCCGGGTCGCTCTTCAGCCGCTTGCAGACCTCGAAGCCGTCCATGCCCGGCATCATCACGTCGAGCAGCACGACATCGACCTTGCCGTTTTCGCAGGTCTCGATCGCATCCGGGCCGTTGCCGGCCGTCAGCACCTCGAAATATTCGGCCAGCAGCCGAACCTCCAGCAGCCGCACATTGGCGGGGATGTCATCGACGACGAGGATCCGCGCGGTCATCTCAAAGGCTCCGGCTCAGGCATCGCCCAGATAGGATTTGATCGTTTCGATGAAGCGCGGCACCGAGATTGGTTTGGAAATATAGGCCTCACAGCCACCCTGGCGGATGCGCTCCTCGTCGCCCTTCATCGCGAAGGCGGTGACGGCGATGACCGGGATCGAGTGCAATTCGTCGTCTTCCTTCAGCCACTTGGTCACTTCCAGGCCAGAAACCTCGGGCAGTTGGATGTCCATCAGGATCAGGTCCGGCCGGTGCTGGCGCGCGAGATCCAGCGCCTCCAGGCCGTTGCGCGTGCGGACCGTTTCGTAACCGCTGGCTTCGATGAGGTCCCGAAAGAGCTTCATGTTGAGCTCATTGTCCTCGACGATCATGACCTTCTTAGCCATCAATTTCCCGTCCCGACGGTCCCCTGAGCCGAAGACCGCCGTCATGCGTCCTTGCCGGATCGCACCCAACCCGCCTGTACCCTACGTCAATATGATTGACGAAACGCAAACCTGCCGTTGGAAAAGCACACCCATTCCACTTGCGGCTGCAGGGCTGAAGCGGCTGAGACTTGCCGCAAGCGACGCTTACCATTACTGCGGAAGAAAGACTCAACATGCACATCGGCAAAAGGTAATGATGACGAACGCAGCGTCAATGCGCGAGGAGGCGGAAACCCTTGCCGTCAGGGCGCTTGGCTTCGTCGCCGGCGATCCGGAGCTGTTGCCTCGCTTCCTGGCGATAACCGGCATCGAGGCGCGGTCGATCCGCCACGCTGCCGCGGAGCCGGGCTTCCTTGCCGGCGTGCTGCAGTTCATCCTCGCCCACGAGCCGACGCTTTTGCGCTTTGCCGAGGAAACGGGCACGCCACCGGCTGCCGTCGGCAAGGCTTTGCGGGAGCTGCCGCTCGGCAACGACGATCATGAGCGCTCGACATGAGCGACGATCCCGAGACCGCGCGCCAGATCGAGGAGTTGGCGGCCGACGACCGGCCGCTGCTGGTGCTCGATGTCGATGATGTCGTGCTCGAATTCATCCGGCCCTTCCCGCGCTACCTGAAGTCGCGCGGCTTCGGGCTGACTCTCGCCTCCTTCCGGCTCACCGGCAACATCGCCGAGATGGCGTCCGGCCGGCTGATCGAGCAGGCGGAAGTGACGGCGCTTCTCGACGATTTCTTCGATGCCCAGGCCGATTGGCAAAGCATCACCGACGGCGCCGCGGAGGCGCTGGCGTCGCTCGGACAGCGCGCCGAGATCGTGCTCCTGACCGCGATGCCGCACAAGCACCGCGCCGTGCGCCGGGCGCATCTCGACGTGCTGGGCCTCAACTACCCGCTGCTGACCACGGAAATGGCAAAGGGCCCAGCCATCGCCAAGCTGCGCGGCGCCAAGGGCCGGCCCGTCGCCTTCGTCGACGACCAGCCCTCCAACCTGCTGTCGGCGCGCAGCTCTGTCGTCGACGCGCACCTCTTCCACCTGATGGCCGACAATTCGCTGCGCGCTTTCCTGCCGCCGACGCCGGACGACATCATCTCGGTCGATAACTGGCGCGAGGCGGCGCCGAGGATTGCGGGCGCGCTCGGGCTATAATTCAGGCGCTCAGGGCTGCAGCTTCGCTCCAGCCCCGCCATTGTCGCCGCCGTCCGAATCGGCCCCGCCGGTTGAATTGTCCGTTCCGTTCGCGCCGTCATCGCCGCTCGAATTGTCGTCCTGCCCCGCGCTGTCGTCCTGGACTTTATCCGGGCCCTTCAGCATGGCGCCGTTGACGACGATGGACCCATCGGCCTTGGTGTTGATCACCCACTCCAGGCGACCGTCAGGCAGTGTCTTGCCAAAACCCTTGACGGCAAGCGCGAACGGGAAGGCCTGCACCATTTGCTCATCGCTCTTTGCCGCTTCCTTCAGGGCATCGACGATCCTGTCGTAGCCGGCGACGTCGATGGTCACGCTCCCATCGGCTTTCTTGCTATCCGGGAAATACACCTCGCCTTCCATGGCGACTTCGATACCGCCATTCTTCACTGTCGAGTGCCCGAACACGATCTTGGGCTTCTTGGCCTTGAAATCCTCGACCAAAGCCTTGCCGAATGCATCCGGCAGCGACGGATTCTTATTGAGATCAAAGGCTTCGATCGTCTTCCTTGCCATGGTATCGAGATCAATATTGGCGCCACCGAAGTTGAGGTCGATATCCGTCGGCAGCAACGCGACGCTCCAGGCGGGCAGCGCTTGCTGCGGGATCGTCAGGCCGGAGGCCTTGATCGAGTAATCGACTCTACCGTTCGGTGAGATTCCGTCCATCGCGAACGCGGTGCTGAACTGCTTCGCCGCGAATTTGCCGACAGGGCTCTCCACCTCGAAATCCTTAAAGCTGTAGTTGCCGTCGATCCTTTCCCAGACGGGCAGCGCGGCCAACAGGAGCGATTTGAGCTCCGCCTGGTTAGCCTTGAGCTTGGCTTCGTCCTCGTTGGCGACGGCAAAGGCAAGAAGGTCGAGCAACGGCTTCGTCCGTACGCCCTTGCCATTCGCATCAACGGAAAGTTCGGGCGTTTTCAGGGTGACCGGAAAATTCATTCCGCTGTTGGGATCGTCGATCTTGATCGTCTCGACGAAGCTCGAGACCTTTTGCGTTGCCTTGAAGTCGACGCCGCCATTGACCGACTTGGTGGCGGCAATCGTCGCGGTGCTGGCACCGGCGGTGACGTCCGCCTGCTGCTTGGCTTCCCGAGACGTCAACGTCATGCCGGCCATCGAGCTGGCGCCGCTGGTGAACGCCGCCAGGTTCGGATCGTAGACGGCGGAGCCCTTGCCGTCCTTGACCGAAACTTGCATGCTTTGCGGGCCTTCGGGTCCGTTGAATTCGAAGGACATGGTGTGGGAAAAATCCGAGGTGACGTCCCAGAATCCATCGCTGCGCGGCTTCACCAACAAGGCATAGGGCGCGAGGTCGATCTTGAACGGCTTCTGCTCCGGCAGGGCGCTGACCAGGGCCTTGACGTCCACTGCGATCTTGTAGGCGTCGCCTTCGACCGAGACCTTGAGCACGCCCTTCTCGAACGCCTGCTTGCCGAAATAGCGCGCCAGATTGTCCGAAAGCTGTTTGGCGCCCTGGCTGTCGACGGTCTGTGCAACGGCCGGCGCGCTGAAAGCAAGAATGAAAACAAGTGGCAAAACACGCTTCACGTCAGTCTCCGTCGGTCTCGGAAGGCAAATCGTTTCGTCTTCTCGTAGAAAAGAAGCATTACAGCCGCAAGACGATGACTGTAAGCCAAATCCTCAAGCGGCTAAAGCACCAGCCGCATCAGCGGCCTACCGGGCTTGCGCTCCAGAAGCCTCTCGAACCCGGCCTTCTCGAACACGCGCGACGAGCCGACGAACAGCCCGATCGAACGCGAATCGCGCGACAGATCGATCGGGCAGGCTTCCAGCAGCCTGGCGCCATTTTCGCGGGCAAAGGCGATGCCGCCGTCGACAAGTCGATGAGTGATGCCCCTGCCCCGCGCCTTGGCGCGAATGAAAAAGCAGGAGATCGCCCAGACGTTCGGGTCTTGGGCATCCGCGGGATCGACAGGCGCCGAGCCCCGGCCTTGATTGTTCCATTCGGGCACGTCGGCGCGCGGGCCGACCTGCATCCAGCCGACGGCCTTGCCGTCCTCGAAAGCCAGAAGCCCGGGCGGCGGGCCGGCTTCGATGCGCGCCTTGATGTGATCCTTGTTGCGCTCGCGGTCGCTCGCCCGCCGCTCCGCCGGGGTCAGCCGGAAATGCGTGCACCAGCAGCCGTAACAGGCGCCCTGCTTGCCGAAGAGATCCTCGAAATCGGTCCAACGCTCAGGACTCAGCGGTACTATGGTCGTGCTCATACGTTCTCCCCAGGCCAAGCTTGTTGCCGGCCCTGCACTGTCGTACCATTGCGGTTGTTCTCTTTATGTTCGCAGCGATGACGGCTCCTGTCAACAATCCCGAACACGGCTTTTGTCGCGACTGCCTGGCTTCTCAGCGCAGCGAGACGCGCCGTTGCGAGCGCTGCGGCAGCCCGCGCCTTGTCCGTCATCCGGAACTCTACCGGCTGGACATCGCTCACATCGACTGCGACGCTTTCTATGCCGCCATCGAAAAGCGCGACAATCCGGCGCTGAAGGACAAGCCGCTGATCGTCGGCGGCGGCAGGCGCGGCGTCGTCTCCACTGCCTGCTACATCGCCCGCATCCAGGGCGTGCGCTCGGCGATGCCGATGTTCAAGGCGCTCGAGGCCTGTCCCGAGGCCGTGGTGATTCCGCCGAACATGGAAAAATATGTCCGCGTCGGCCGCGAGGTGCGCGCGCTGATGCAGGCGCTGACGCCGCTGGTCGAGCCGCTGTCGATCGACGAAGCTTTTCTCGACCTCGCCGGTACCGAGCGGCTGCATGGCATGCCGCCGGCGCTTGTGCTGGCCCGCTTCGCACAGACCGTCGAGAAGGAACTCGGCATCACCGTTTCCGCCGGTCTCTCTTACTGCAAGTTCCTCGCCAAGATCGCGTCGGACTTCCGCAAGCCGCGCGGCTTTTCGGTCATCGGCGAAGCGGAAGCGCCAAGCTTTCTTGCCGGGCAGCCGGTCACGCTGATCTGGGGCGTCGGCAAGGCCTTGGCCGCGACGCTCGAGCGCGACGGCATCCGCACCATTGCCCAGCTGCAGCGCATGGAGCGCGGCGAACTGATGCGGCGCTACGGTGTCATGGGCGACCGGCTCTACCGGCTTTCGCGCGGCGAGGACGACCGCCGCGTCGACCCCGACGGCGATGCCAAGAGCGTGTCGGCCGAAACCACCTTCGACAACGACATCGGCTCGCTGGCAGAATTGGTGCCGGTGCTGCGCGGCCTGTCGGAAAAAGTCTCGGCGCGGCTGAAGAAATCCGGCATTGCCGGGCGCACCGTGGTGCTGAAGCTGAAGACGCAGGATTTCAAGCTGCGCACCCGCAACCGCCAGCTTGGCGATCCGACACGGCTGGCCGATCGCATCTTCCAAACCGGGCTCGATTTGTTGCGTCGCGAGACCGACGGCACGAAATTCCGCCTGCTCGGCATCGGCGTCAGCGATCTTTCCGACGACGGGAAGGCCGATCCGCCGGATCTGGTCGACGTCCAGTCGCGCAAGCGCGCGATGGCCGAAACCGCGATCGACGAGCTGCGCGACAAATTCGGCAGGAAGGCCGTCGAGACCGGTTACACCTTCGGCAAGGGCCGTGCTGCCAACCCGCCCGAGCCGCTCGAGGACTGAGACCGGCTGGCATTCATGGGCGGCTTGATCAGGTGCGCTGCAGGTCGATCCGGCTCGTCACCATGGTCTTGCCAGTTTCTGGATCCGTGTCGGTCACCGTCAGCCGCATGCTGTCGCTGCCGGTCTTTTCGACGGTCAACTGCGCTTTGCGGTCGCCATTGACCTCCTTTGCCCAACGGATGCCGAGATTGAGCGCGTTGCCCGAGCGGCTGCCGTTCAATTGCGCCGGCCCGGTACGCGAGCCGATATAGACGCCGCTATAGCCCCTGCCGGTGGCCTTCAGATCCGCGCTGATCTCCCGCGTCATCAAGATCAGCCCGCGGCATTTGCCGTCGAGCGACAGCGAGGTCGAGGTAGCGCCGGATTTGAAGTCGCAGGAGATATTCACCGTCGGCGCATTCGCGCTCACCTTGAAGGTGCCGTTGCCGGCGAAGCTGCCCTGGAACGAGCGCAGGAAATCTGCATCGTCGGCGTAGGCGCTCGCGGCAGTCATCAGGCAGCCGGCGAGAACGAGCGGAACCACTGGTCTCATCGAAATTCTCCCCCGTTGGAGCCGAAACGCGCCTCCTGGCCTCGGAAGGCGCAAACAGACTCAGGAACGCAAGCGATCTTGGCAGGTTCCCCTGCCGATATCACCCGGTTGGCGTGAGGGTATTTTAAGACCGGCAGCGCTCAGGCCGAGAGCGCGGCCTTCACCCAATCCAGCCGCGCTGCCGGCACCAGCCCGTAATTATAGAAGTTGAGACCATCGACATCAGCTGTCCGCGCCGGGCTGACCTTCGCCGCTAGCAACTGCGGACCCGCCATTTCCGGGTAAAAAAGCCGGTAGCCGGTGCCGAGAAATTTGCCGGCGCCGAGCGCGCGGCCGTCCGTCACCAGGCTTGCGACATCCTCGGCCTGCATGTCATAGGCGCAGAAGATCGCCCCGTCGCAGACCTTGCCGACAGCCGCCAGATCGCAGCCACCCAGCCAGCCTTCCTTGAGGTCGATGATGAGGACCTTGGTGACCGGATGCGCCACCTCGCGCAGCTCGGCGATCAGACTGGTCACCGGCTCGAAGCGCCAGACCAGATAGGCGTGTAGCTCCGGCCATGGCCCGAAAACCTCGAGTCCGCTCGCTGGAAAACCGGGGAAGCGCCGCTCCGGCACTGCGCGCTCGCAGGTCTCGACAATCCATTGCCGGACGAGCGCTCGCGCCGGTTCGGCGTTGACCCCGGCTTTGGCTGCGCGATCGACACAGGAGGGACAGAAGCACAGCGACAGCAGGAAATCCTCCTCGGGCGTCAGGCCGACGCCGTCCTTTTCGTGATGGTACTCATGGGCAAATCCCATGAAGGAAGGGCTTTCGAGTTCGATCCTGTCCGGTTTGTAGCCGTGCGAGATGTCCGCAACCAGCGCCCGGACATAGGCGCGCGCGTCGGGATGCGAGGGACAGAGATTGTAATAGTTGGGATCGCCGAAGGCGTTGCGAGTGACCGCCTCGGGATGAAGCATGCCGAGGCGGGTGTTGTGCAGGCACACCGTCCAGCAAGAGACCCCGGGGCCGCCCTGTTCCCGCCGGCGGACGAGTTGGCCAAGCACGTCGCCGCCTTCGCTGATCACATCCGCGACCTTGGGCTGGATGGCGAGGTCGGCCCATCGCGCCGCTGACGGCTTGAAATAGATGGTGCCATCCTCTGGAAAATAGGCTTTTCGCCGCGGGCTACGCGGCTGCAGGAAGCGACCGGCATGATAGGAGGTGGCCAGGCTGATCATGTTGAGGCCGGCGCGCTGGACAATATCGCGCTCGACCGTCTCCAGGCCGAGATCCTGAATGTCCCAGGGATAGGTCCACATCGAAAGCTGCATGCTCATCCTCGGTTCTTCGTCCCTTCCGGGCCGGCGTCAGCCTTCGACCGGCTCGGCCACTTGCATCAGGCAGTCGCCCGCCTCGCACATGGTGTGCAGCCGGCGCGACAGCACGATGCCGCTTTCGGAGAAACGCATCGCCTCCTCGGCAAGCTCCAGCCGTTCGAGATCGTGATACCATCCCGCCAGCTGGCCAGCACTGACGCTGTCGCCGAGGCGGACCGCAGGCTCGAACCAGCCGCGCCGCGTCGAGTAGATGCCCTGGCTGTGCCTCGACAGCGAAAGCAACCGCGTCGGCTTCGCCGGCTCTGCGTCCGATGTGAGCACCGGCGCCGCGACCACGCCCAGCTCGACCATCAGGCGATCGAGCGCGCGAGCGGTAAGCGTCATCGAATCGACGGTAGCGGTTCCGCCGCCGCCGAATTCGCCGCTGACGCCGATGGCGCCAGCCCGGCGCGCGGCACCCATCGAGGTCGGCGAGGCCTGGCCGTTGTCTGCGACGAAGCCGAACGGCATCCCGAGCGCGCGCATTAGCTCGACACCCCGCCGATGGCGCGCGGCATCGGCATTGCGCTCGACCAGCGCCGTCGGCAGATGCTCCATCGAGGTGCCGCCCGAATGGATGTCGAAGACGACATCGTGACGGGGAAACAGTTCCGTTTCCAGGAAATGGGCGAGCCGACTGGTCGGCGTGCCCGTCGGATCGCCCGGGAACGCGCGGTTGAGGTTGCCGCCGTCCAGCGGCGAGCAGCGCTTGGCGGCCATAACCGCCTGCGTATTCGCCATCGGCAGGATTGTGATGCGACCGCTGATTGCGGCCGGATCGAGCCGGCGGATCAGCTTGGCCAGCGACAGCTCGCCCTCATACTCGTCGCCGTGGTTGCCAGCCATCAGCAGCAGTGAGGGACCCTTCCCGTTGCGAATGGTGCAGATCGGTACCTTGACCTGGAAATAGGGTGAGCGGTCGACCGAGAACGGAATGCTGAGATAGCCGTGCGTTTTGCCTTCGCGGTCGAAATCGAGCGTGTGGACAAGGCCGGTATGCATGCTGTCCTCTCAGACGGCCGCGACGGCGGTGACTTCGATGCGCAGGTCCGGGTCGGCCAGACGCGCTTCGACGCAGGCGCGTGCCGGCAGGCGCTCGGGATCCACCCAGGCATCGTAGATCTTGTTCATCGCGTCGAAATCGCCGATCTGCGGCAAGAAGATGTTGACCGCCACGAGCTTCGACTTGCTGCTGCCGGCCTCATGCAGCAGCGCCTCGACTTTGGCCAGAACATCGCTGGTCTGCGCTTCGATGCCCCCCTTGCGGTCGTTGGCGACCTGGCCGGCTATATGCACCATGCCGCCATACACCACCGCCTGCGACATGCGAGAGCCGGACTGGAAGTATTTGATCATCTCGGATCCTTTCGAGTTCTTTTTGGAGGCCTGGTCAGCCGAAATAAGTCGGAATGGCATGGGCCACACGACCGGTCTCATCCACACCGAAAATAACGCGATAGCGGTCGAAGCAGGTGCAGGGATGCGAAATGCCGAATTCGATGACGTCGCCGACCGCGATGTCGTCGCCAGGCTGGAGAGCCAGGAAGGCATGCTGATCGTTGAGCTTGACTACCTGCGATTTCTCAGGTGAAGCCGGCAGCGGCTCGCCCGAACGATACACCCTGAGCGGCTTGGGAAAACCCTGGTCGAAGGAGACGTCGCGCATGCCCATGCCGCAAATGACGAGATCAGGTTCCGGCCGCGAAAGCACTTCGGCCCAGACACGCAGGACCGGACGGAAAGAATTGCGCGCCGAGGCGGTGGCGCCGCCGAGCTCGAAACCGCTGCGGCTGTCGACCGCGCTAAGCGATCGGTCATAGACGCCGTGGTCGTGAAAGAAGATGGCACCGCTGCGCAGCACCAGCGTCGCCTTGCCGTCCTGTTCGACCAGCGGCGAAAGCGCCGCCACCACCCTGTCGAAGAAGACCGACCCGCCGGCCGTCACGACCAGGGGAGCCTCGCCGCCGAGGCGAGCGCGGAGCCTGAGGAACATGTCGCCCACCGATGCCAGCAGCGCAGAGACCGCTTCATCGGTGCGCAGCGAATCAGGCTGAGCGGCAGCACCTTCATAGGTGCCGACGCCGGCAATGCGCAGCCGTCCGCCGGTCGCAGCGACGGCATCGGCGATTGCTTCGGCCTCGGCCGTGGTTCGTGCGCCGGCCCTCGCCGCGCCGAGCTCGACCAGGACACGCAACGGCGGGAGATCGGCAGCTGCCCGCCACGCATCCGCCAGTGCCCGCACGGCCGCGACCGAGTCGGCGAAGACATAGAGCTCGGCATCCGGCCACGCGCCAGTCAGTTTCGCGAGCCGGCCTGCACCACCGGCGCCGCCGACCTCGTTGGCAATGATCAGTCTCGAGAGACCCGCCTTCAGCATCACCGTTGCCTGCCTTATATCGGCGACCGTCGTGCCCCAGGCACCGGCCTTGACCAGCGAATGGGCGAGATCCGGCGCCATCGGCGTCTTGGCATGCGGCGCGACCGCAGCGCCCTGCTCGCGCGCATAACGCAGGAACAAGTCGCGATTTGAGGCGAAGGCCGCTTCGTCAAGGGTGAGCAGCGGCAGCGACATGCGGCCATCGGCCGGATGCCAGCCTTGCTGTCCGGCCAGGCTGGAATCCAATCCGGACGTGCCGGGGGGCACGCCACGGATACGATCGTCGAGCATGAAATTTTCATGCACGACAAGCGATTGGGCCGGTGTGTTCTCGCTCATCCGATGCTAACCCTTCCGTCGCCGAACAATGGCTCAACCGATTGCCGGCCAAGGCCTGAGGGAACCGCGTGCCAAATCCCTACTCCGGACCCATCATCGACGCCCATCACCATCTCTGGGATCTCAGCCTCGGCCGCCATCCCTGGCTGACCGCCTCTGCCGGCGAACGCGGCGGGCTCGGCGAGCTTGATGCCTTGCGCCGCAACTATCTGCCTGAGGATTATCTGCGCGACGCCGCCCGGCACAATGTCGTCGCCAGCGTCCATGTCGAAGCCGGCTGGGCGAGCGACGACAGCGTCGGCGAGACCCGCTGGCTCGAGACGCTCGACAAGTCGTGCGGCGTAGCGGCGCGCTACGTCGTCCATGTGCCGTTGGCGAGCCACAACGCGGCGGAGTTGATCGAGGCGCAGGCCGCGTTCGACCGCGTCATCGGCATACGCGACATTCTGAGCTGGGACCCTGATCCCGCCCGGCGCTTCGCCGCTCGCGACGGCATAATGGACGATCCCGCCTGGCGCGCCGGCCTTGGCTCGCTCGCCCGGTACGGGCTCTCCTTCGACCTGATGGTGTTTCCAC
Organism: Mesorhizobium sp. WSM4983; assembly: GCF_029625765.1. Taxonomy (NCBI): domain Bacteria; kingdom Pseudomonadati; phylum Pseudomonadota; class Alphaproteobacteria; order Hyphomicrobiales; family Phyllobacteriaceae; genus Mesorhizobium; species Mesorhizobium sp. WSM4983. The sequence continues at coordinate 498,998 of NZ_JARTVM010000001.1, forward strand.
GCCAACTGGCCGAGGCAGCGCACCTCGCCGCGGCCTTTCCCGACCAGCAATTCGTCCTCAACCATTGCGGCAGCCCGATCGACCGTGATCCCGAAGGCTTGCAGAGATGGCGAGACGGGCTGCGGCGGCTGGCCGAGCGCGACAACGTCGCCATCAAGATATCCGACCTGGTCGCTTACGATCATGACTGGACGCTCGAAAGTCTGCGGCCGATCGTTCTGCATTGCATCGACTGCTTCGGCATGAAGCGCGCCATGTTCGGCTCCGACTTCCCGGTCGCCGGCCTGCACGCCTCGTTCAATGAGGTATATGACAGCTTCAAGGTGATCACCGCCGATCTTTCCCGGGACGAGCAGGCGGCGCTGTTCTTTGGCAACGCCGCTCGCATCTATCGCCTGGACGCCGGGTCATCGCCGGGCTTGCTCCCTGCCTGAGAGCAGCAGGAGCCCGAGGATGAGCGAACCGAACAGGATGCTGCGCCAGCCGGGCGATGCATTGACCACGGTGATCAGCGCAGTGATCGTCACCAGCAGGATGGCTCCCGGGATGGTGCCGGCATAGGTGCCGAGCCCGCCGAGGATCGAGGTGCCGCCAAGCACCACTGCGGCGATCGAGGCGAGCAGATAAGGATCGCCGATCCCGACATAGCCCTGCCCGTTCATGCCGAGCACCAGCACGCCCGCGAGCCCCGCCGTGAATCCGCTGATGCCGTAGACGGCCAATGTCGTGGAAATGATCGGCACGCCCGATAGCGAAGCCGCAAGCGGATTGGCGCCCATGGCGAAGATGCGGGCGCCGAAAGGCGTTGCATGCATCAGCGTCAGCACGAGCACGGAAACCGCGATCCACAGCAGGATGCCAGCCGGGATGCCGGCCGGCCGCGCATTGCCAAGCCAATGAACCAGCGGGTTCTCGGCGGTGACGGCACTGCCGCCGGCAATGATGATCAGCAGACCCTGCAGGAATGTCGCCATGGCAAGCGTCATGATCATCGGATGGACTCGCAGCAGCGCCACGCCTAACCCGTTGACCACGCCGATAGCTGTGGTCAGCGCAAGCACCGCGAGCACGGAGGCAAGGCCGGTCGGATCGGCCTGCCATGACAGCAGCGGCAGGCTGATGGCGCTGACGGTGACGATCGCTGCCACCGAGAGATCGATGCCGCCGGCGATCACCACGAAGGTCTGCCCGGCCGCCACGAGGCCGATCACCGCGCCAAGTTCTACCAGGTAGCGCAGATGTCCGTAGGCGCCGAAGCCGCGCGATGCGAAGCTCGCCGCGATCCAGACTGCGACGACGATGGCAAGGGTAAGGGACGGTCGGCTGGTGAGGATCGCCCTGGCGCGTCTGCCGCCGGGGCTATCGGTCCAGGCTGTCATTGCTGCACCTTGCGGAATTGCGGGATGGCGACCGCGCCGATGATGATCAGCCCTTGCGCGACATACTGCGCTACCGGGGTGAAGCCGAGGAAGAACATCACGCTAATCATCAGGCTGAGCAGCAGGCTGCCGGCGAGCGCGCCTCGCATGGTGCCCTGCCCGCCGAGAAAGCCAATGCCGCCAAGCACGGCAGCGGCAATGGAATTGAGCGTGAAGGCGGTGCCGATGACCGGATCGCCAGAGCCCGTTTGCGCGGCGACGAACAGCCCGGCGCCGGTCGACAAGAGGCCGCTGATCGCATAGGCGGCCACACGCGCCGCGTCGACCGGCACACCGGAACGGTAAGCCCCGACCGGATTCTCGCCGGCGGCATAGAGGCTCAATCCAAGCGGCGTGGCGAGATAGAGCTTCCACAGCAGGACGACCACCACCAGCAGCACGAACACCGCTGGCGTGTCGCCGGCAAGCAGGTCGGACAGCCAAGCCGGGATGGAGCCGCCAGGCCTCGGCAGGATCAGCAGTGCGGCGCCACCGATGATGAACGAGCCGGCGAGCGTCACCACGATCGCCGGCAGGCGCAGCCTGACCACGATGAAGCCGGTCGCGGCGCCGATGCCGAGCCCGGCAAGCGCCACGGCGGCCGCGCCGCCGGCGACGCCCAGCGGTCCGCCCATGGTGGTCGCGGCAATGACCGCGCCGAGGCTGACGGTCGCGCCGATCGCAAGGCTGATGCCGCCGGTGAGCATGAGGATCGCCTGCGCCATCGCCACCAGCGCCAGCGGGAACCAGCTCTGGGTGAACTTGGCAAAGCCGGAGACCGTGAACAGGCCCGGAAAAAGCACGGCATAAGCGATGAGAAACGCCAGCACGACCAGGAAGAGGCTGCGAACGCCGATGTTGCGGCGCGCCTGCACCTGCCAGTAGAGCGCGCCGTCGGCTCTCGCGGATGGAATGATGCTCATGCCGCCACCTTCCGCCTCTCTGCACCCATCGCCGCCGACACGATGGCTTCCTCGCTCAGCGCGGCACGCTCGAGCATCCTGGCGACCCGGCCTTCACGAACCACCGCGACGCGGTCGCATAGATGCACCAGTTCCGGCGTATCGGAACTGAGCAGCACGACCGCCTTGCCAGCGGCGGCGAAGGCGCGAAGCATCAGATAGATTTCGCGCTTGGTCCCGACGTCGACGCCACGCGTCGGATCGTTGAGCAGCAGCACCAGCGGATCGTGCGGCATCCACTTCGCCAGCGCGACCTTCTGCTGATTGCCGCCCGACAAGGCCTGCGCCGGACGCTGCAGGTCGCCCTTGATGGAAAGCTGGGCGGCGAGATCCCTTCCCTTCTGGCGTTCAGCCTTGCGGCTGCGCAGCTTCAACGACGGAAGCCTCGCGAGGGAAGGCAACATCATGTTGGTGATGATCGGATGAATAAGGTGGAGGCCCTCGCGCTTACGGTCGGCTGGCACATAGGCGAGCCCCAGCGCGTTGGCTTTCGGCACATTGCCCGGCAGGCCCGACACGCCGTTTACCGTCGCCGAAACCGTCCTCGCCGGGATGGCCCCATAAAGACCGAGCAGCAGATCCTCCTGCCCCTGACCGACCAGGCCGCCTATGCCCAGCACCTCGCCGGTCCCGATGTCGAGGTCGACGTCTTGCATCAGGCCGGCCGAGAAGCCGCGGACCGAGATGGCGGCGCCGGGCGATACCGACGGCTGCCATTTCGGAAAGAGATCGCCGGGGTCGCGGCCGACCATCAGGCGCACCAATCCAGTCGCGTCGGTTCCCTCCAGCGACCGGTCGGCCGTGCAGGTGCCGTCCTTCAGCACGGTCACATGCTGGCAGAGCGCCATCACCTCGTTGAGCCGGTGCGAGATGTAGAGAATGGCGACGCCTTCTCCACGCAACCGTCCCAACAGGGCGGTGAGGATTTTCGTTTCCGTCGCCGAGAGCGACGAGGTCGGCTCGTCGAGGATGAGCACGCGCGGCCGGCGATAGAGAGCCTTGGCGATCTCCACCATCTGCCGTCGCCCGAGGGATAGATTCCCAACTGGTGTCGACAGCGGCTCGTCGAGGCCGACAAGTTTGCATGCCGCCTTCGCCCGCGCGGCAAGCTCCTTGTAATCGACTAGCCCGAAGCGCTTGGGATAGGCGCCGATGCCGATGTTCTCGGCTATAGAAAGGCTGGCCGTCAGGCTGAGCTCTTGCTGCACGACGGCGATGCCGGCCCGCCGCGCGAGCGCTGGCGTCATGCGTGCCACGGCACGCCCATCGAGCTCGATGGTCCCGCTGTCCGGGCGCAAGGCGCCCGACAGGAGGTTGATCAAGGTCGACTTTCCGGCGCCGTTCTCGCCGAGCAGCGCATGCACGCGGCCCGGCTGGAGAGCGATGGAGACGTCGCGCAGGACGGGGTTGCCGAAGAACGCCTTCGACACCCCCCGCGCGGCAAGGAGCGGAGCCATGGTCAATGCTGCGACCTTTCCGGCCTACTTCTGCGCCAGCAGCTTCTTGAACAGCTCCTCATCGTAGGGCGAATAGATGTAACCGTCAGCCGGGAAATCTTTCGCCCGGGCGAGGTATTGATCGATGTTGGAATTGTCGATGACCGGCAGCGGAATCTTGACGAAGGCCGGCACGTCCTTACCCTCCAGCGCCTGGACCGCGGTGTAGGTGGCAAAGGCGCCGAGCCAGTTCGGCTGCATGGTCGCCCAGCTCTTCAGGCCCTTTTCCTTCCACAGCTCGAGGAACTGGCGCGCATTCTCGCCGGTGATCGGCACCTGGTCGCGGCCCTGCTTGTCGAGCGCGAGCACCGCACCGGCCGAGAGCGCGCCGCCGAGCGACAGGATGCCGTCGATCTCGGGATTGGCGAACAGCAAGCTGGTGACGGCTTCCTGGGCCGGCGCGACATTGTACGGCGTGTTGGTCTCGGCGAGGATTTTCACGTCGGGGTGGGCCTTGAGCTCGGCATCGGCGCCCTTGCGGCGATCGTCGCTGACTGAAACGCCGGCCGGGCCGTTGAGGATAAGGATCTTGCCCTTGCCGCCGATGGCGTCGATCAGGAACTTCGCGGCCTGGTCGCCCCACTGCGAGGAATCCGTGTTGACCTTGGCCGTCACCTGGTCGGTATCGACCAGGCTGTCGAAGTTGATGATCGCGATACCCTTGGCGCAGGCATCCGCGATCACGCGCGCCGGAGCGGTCGAGGAACCGGCGATCAGGATGATGGCGTCGACATTGGAATCGATCATCGACTGGATCTGCTGGATCTGCACATTGGCGTCGCCCTGGGCGTCGGTCACGACCAGCTTGTCGACCAGCCCCTGCTTCTTGAGCGCCTCGACCTCGGCTTCGATCGTGCCCTGGGTCTGCTTCATCCAGGTCGGCACGGAATAGATGTTGGCCCAGCCGATCGTATACGGCGCCTTGCGGTCGCCCTTGATGCACTTCGCGGCCGCATCGGCCTGCGAGCCGACACCCACGGCCAGGACGAGACCGAGGCAAAAGGCGCTGGCGGATACGAAAAACGATGACTTCTTCATGACGGTTCCCCTTCTGTAGCTCTTGTCCGGACGCGCGGAGTCGGGACGGCGAAACACCGCGGTCGCCGCGTCGCGGAAACCGCTTGTTCGTCGTCTGGACTTCTTCTGCCCGGCTCGTTAGTTTGTCCGATATTCCAGACAACGTGTCTGTATATCGGACAAACTGGATGCTAGACTGAGCCTTGACATCTTTCAAGCGTCTTGAGACGAGAGCCGAAAATGATTTTTGGGCGGCTGGCATGAGCGAAGGCGCAACTGGTTTGATCGAGGCAGGCGCCGGGGTGCAACCGCAGGCCGGTGAGCGCCGCCGCGGCATCGACCGCGTCATCATGCTGCTCGAGGCCCTGCTGAAGCATCGCGCGCCGATGCGCATCGGCGACATCGCAAAGATGATCAACGCACCCCGTTCGACGACCTATGAGATCGTCAACAGCCTGCTCGGAGCCGAGATGCTCGAAAATGTCGGGTCCGAGGGCTACGTCTATTTCGGGCGGGCGATGCACTTGTTCGGATGGGCGTACTCGCATCACAACGCACACTATCGCCGCATCCTTGAAACGCTGGACAGGATGGCGGCCGAGACCGGCGAGACCGTTCAGCTCTGTGGTCTGCGCGGCAACAAATATGTCGTTCTCGATTGCCGGGATTCTCCTGGCCCTTTCCGCATCTCGAGCGCTGTCGGCGTCGAGGTGCCGATCCCCTGGACGGCGTCGGGGCGGCTGCTGGTCGGCCATATGCAGGAGAGGGAACTCAAGGATTTCATTCCTGCCGCCGACTACGAACTCCCCGACGGTCGGGTCATTGCTCCCGACGAATTCTTCGCCGACGTCGACCTGGCTCGCCGGCAGGGCTTCAGCGAGACCTCGGCGCTCGCCGACCGTTTCACCTGGTGCATGGCGGCTCCCATCCGCGACAGCCACGGCGCCATCAACACGACGCTTTGCTTTGTGCTGCCGGTCGATACGCCGGAGCCGCGTCGCAACCAGTTGCTTGAGCTGCTGCGCGAGCGCGCCCGCGCACTGTCGCTCGCCGGAAGCTGAGCCGGAATGCGGCCGTCTGGCCCAGTCGAATGCCGCGACTACCGGTTGCGGCACAACGACGGTCTTGCGACATAGCGCCAATGGCACCCGCTCCCTCGATCACCAAGGCCGCGCTCTGGATGGCGCTGTCGATCGCCTCGTTCCTGGCGATGTCGGTCGCTGGCCGTACCGCGACGGCCGCGCTCAATGTCTTCCAGGTGCTGGAGCTGCGCTCGGTGATCGGCTTCTTCATCCTGCTGCCGCTGGTGCTGATGGGCGGCGGCTTTAGGGCGATGCGCACCCAGCGCCCGCTCGCCCACATTGCCCGCAACGTGGTCCATTATGCCGGCCAGGCCGCCTGGCTCTATGCGCTGACCTTGATTCCGCTGGCCGTGCTGATCTCGATCGAGTTCACGACCCCGATCTGGACGGCGATCCTGGCGGTGAGCTTTCTCGGCGAAAGGCTGTCGCGGGCCAGGCTGACGGCAATCGTGCTGGGGCTGATCGGCGTGGTGATAATCGTGCGTCCCGGCGTCGGCTCGGTCGATCCCGGGCATCTCGTCGTGCTGGGAGCCGCAATGTGCTTCGGCGTCTCGGTGGTCATGGTCAAGTCGCTGACGCGAACCGACAGCGTCGTACGCATCATCTTCTGGATGCTGATCATTCAGTCCGTGGTCGGCCTCGTCCCGGCGCTCTATGTCTGGCGCAACCCGGCAGTCGAACTGTGGCCGTCGATATTGGTGGTCGCCTTCACCGGCATGTCCTCCCATTTCTGCATGGCCCGCGCGCTCAGCCACGCCGATGCGACCGTCATTTCGCCGATGGACTTCCTGCGCGTGCCGCTGTCTGCGCTGATCGGATGGCTGCTTTACAACGAGCAGATCGATGTCTTCACCGCCGGGGGCGCCTTGCTGATCCTGACCGGCAATCTGCTCAACCTGCAGCGCAAGGCGCCTCAGCCTGCCGAAGTCGCGACCTCCTAGCTGCCAGGTCAGACGCCCGGTTGGGTTGCCTGCGAACTGGCGTCGGCGGGACCGTCATCACTCGCCTCATCGCTCAATCGTAGACGCCATCAAATAGAAGATCATTGTCGCCGCCGGCCTTGAAATGTCCGGCGTAAGAGCCCGCTGGCAGCAGCAGGGCTTCGCCCGCACCGTTGCGTAATGTTACGGTCTTTGGCCCGATCGCAAGGTGAAATGGCGGATCAAGCACGGTGCCGTCGATTTCGACCCGGCCCCGCAAAGGCGTTCCATCGGCGCTGTAGAGCGCATAAGTTCCAGCAATAGGAACATCAAAGATCTTCCGCTCACCGGGTTGCAGGCGGAAACCAGCGATCCTGAGGTTTGGCGCCACACGGACATAGCTGTTCAAAATCAGGGGCGCGACTACCGGATAGATATAGTCCATCCGGTAGGACCACAGGATCAGCTTCGGGCGAGACTTGCTAAGCACATTGTAAGCCTCGGAACGCCCGCTTTCCCGCAAGGTCGCGAGCACGTAGTGTTTGTCGAGCCACAAAGTTGTTGGCTCCATTCGATTGGGCAACATTCCTATGCCGTCGAAGTACCGCTCGTCGGGTGCAAGCAATGACTCCGCACGCGCCACCAGCTCAAGTTGGGCCGTATTGTCGAAGCGAAAGTAAAGCATATTGGCAACGAAGCTTATGGCCATCGCCGTGACCAAGGCTATCCACGCCAGGCGCAGATAACGCGCGCGGGCTGCGAGGCCGTCGAGCATCGTCAACGACCATAGCGACATGAACGGCAACGCCATGATGAACACGTAGGGCCACGGCTGGTCGTGCGCGAAGACCAGCACCGTGATGACGACAGAGAAGATCAGCGCAATTCGCCTCCGCTCGTCGAGCTTCATGATCTGTATCAGAGACAGAGCCATGCCGGCGAAACAGAAGACGTAAAGAACATAATTGCGCGCGAGCGTCTGAACCACGAAGCGCCTCAGCCCCCCGTAGTCACCGCCGCCGCGCGTTGCGACCTCAAGAGGGCCGAACACCAAGCTCTTGGCGATGGGAACAGGGTCGGCGCCGCCGAAGATGAAGCAATATGCGATTATAGGCAGAGTCCATCCCAGCACGAGCCATGCCCCGCGGACCATGCCTGCCAGGTAGCGTCTCATCAAAGCCGCGTCGGCGACCAGGCCAAGGCCTAGCGCAAGGTTGAAGTAGATTGACTTCTGCGTTGCGAGAAACGACAGGCCGCTCAAGGCGCCGGCAGCGACAAGCTGCCATCCCCTCAATTCACGGGCCCGTAGCACGACCAGCAGCGCCCCTACGGCGAAGAACACCGCCAGCGGTTCGGCGATAGTGCGAAAGATGCGCTCCATGAAATTCGAGAAGCACAAGAGGACGAGGACAATGGCCAAGGCACGAACCCGATCCTCCCCAAGCGCGCGAGCGCAGGCGTAGACCAAAGCAATGGTCGCGCATGCCAGCAACGCGGTCTGCATACGACCGACAAGCAGAATGGACGTGGCATCCCAACCGATCAGGTGAGCCAGCTTGTAAAAGGCGGTGGAACCGACCGCCTTGCTTGGCTGCACGGTGGCGAACAGCCCATTAAACAAATGCTTCGCGTATCCAAGCTGACCAAATTCGTCCATGACGAATCGGCAATTCCAAGCCAAGGCGAACAACAACGCGATCTTCAGTACGATCAAAGCGCGTAGAAAGATCGTTAAGCGGCGCGATCCTGCACCGAATAAATCAGTCAGACCTGCTTCTGATCGCATTCAATCCCGCCCTGGAATGAACCTCAGATTTAAGCGACGTTAATTAAGAAAATTGGCTAGGCCACACGGCCCAGACGTTTGGAACCCTGTTCGGTGTTCGTTGCTGGAAGGCCTCAAGCACAGGCCAGGGCCGAAAGCGCCTGAACTTCGGCCAGATGCGGACGCGAAACCGCATCGACCATGGCGAAGTAGGTCAAGGTTTGGCCACTCCTCCGCCTGCCAAGGTCAGCACGCCGAGCGCCGTTGCGCGCCAGTCGTACTGCGCCAACGCGTAACGAGCCATGGCGGCTCGCTCCTCGGAGGTGAGGGCAAGGCTGTCGATGGCATCGGCGCAACGCCTGGCCGACCCGTCGGGATCGGTGAGGTCGATGGCAACGCCACGCAGCCATTTGGCCGCGCCTGGGTCGGCACGGTTGCTCGGTTCGCCGCAGACGACAGGCAGCCCGCAGGCCATTGCCTCTTGAATAACGAGCGGAAAGCCCTCTCCGACGCTCGGCAACAGCAGGAAGTCAGCCCCCCGATAAAGGTCCGCCAGGGCCTGAGGGCTCTGGACACCAAGGTCGTGAACATTGGCAAGTCCCCATTTGCCGGGGTGGATCGGGCCGCTGCCGACCATCAAAAATGCGAGATCCTGGCGGAACGCAGCCAAAGCCCGCAGCACCGACAGTCCTTTCTTCTCGACGTAGCGACCAACGAAAAGAATGCGACGCGTACCCAGGGGGATCGAGATCGCCGCAGGGGCCTCCGGCACAGGCAGCGGGCCTGAAGCGGGATGAAAAATCGCACCGTCAACACCGTTGAACAGCAGTTGGAAGGGAATGCGCGCTGGCGTGCCCACAAGATCATGGCGCACGGTGTCGCTGATGAACACAACTGCGTCAGCGGCTCGGAGCATCGGGCGCGTGATGACGATGTTGGCTAGTGCCATCACGGAGCGGAGAATGCGCGAAGAAAAGGGGATGCCGGCGATATGCTGGATCAGCACCACGCGCTTGCGGAAAGCCTTCGACATCAGCAATGCCAGGATCGATGTCATGTACAGCGCATCGTGCACTACGACCGCATTGCTACGGTGCATTTCGCGGGCCAGCGCGCGAATCGCACGGACGCGCGCCAGCGGCATTGGCAGCCCAATGACCTTCTCGATTGGGTCGACGCAGGCAAGAGGGACCGCTTCAACGTCGCTTTCCGGCGGCTGATCGGCATCGCTGGCGGCCCAAACAGCCTGAACGCCCAGTTGCGTGAATTGTCGGCACAAATGCCCGGCCACACGCTCTATGCCGCCGCCGTGACCTTCATAGAAATGGCTGACGGTCAAAATGCGCATCGAACCGACCCATCAAGCGGGCTCGAAGCGCATTGTCACTTCGAGACGATTGGGAAACAGCAGTTGATGGATGCTTTTTCGATATTGCTTCGGCGCAGCGCGACGAGCAATGCGGTAGCCACTTTCGGTTGCTAACTTCCCCCATTCTGCCCGCTTCAAGTAGCGCGCCCAGATCATTCCGCCAAATGGGATATTGCCTATCGCATCCATTGCGGTGAGGCGCAGGTCGTCCAGCCTTCCGCAGCTTTCGTGATCCTTTATGTAAAGCGGACCATCAACCACGCGCCGAATTTCACGCAGCAAGTCCGTACGTGCTGTGACTGGAACGTGATGTACTACATTGTTGAGTGTCGCCGCATCAAAACTACGGTCCGCGAAAGGCAGGGTTTTGCCGTCATACTGCTTGGTCAGCACGCTCAGCGAAGGGCAGAAACGGTCAACCATGTCCACTGTCTGCACCTCATCCACCGGAAAGAGTTCGGCTATGGCTTGAGCGATCACCCCAGTGCCACCACCGACGTCGAGCAATTTGCAATGCTGCTTGTCCCACAGCTCGCGTAGACTATCGAGCATAACCGCCTGATAAGTCGGCGCCTTGTTTCGATAAAAGGCGAGGTGACGCGACAGGATGTCCTGCAGAAGCTTCGGATCGATCGGGCCCATTGCCGTGGCCAAGGTCATGGTCCCCCCGTCATCCAGCGGTTTGGCGTGGCGATAGCCCATCGACCAAGCAGGAAGTTCAGCGCCAGCATGCAGACCGAGGCAAGTGGCGAGGCGAACACCATCGGCAGGCCGGCCTGCTGATGCCAAAACCATATGGTGACAAATGCCAATGGTATGTTGGCGATCATTGCAATGACGTACCGTGCGAAGGTTATGGGAGCCAATGGTCGCCGAAAGGTGAATACGCTATGAAGCACATAGCCAGTGCCCGCCACGACGCAGAAGGACAACAGTACGGCCAGCCACAAACGTATCCCGACCCTGTCAGACAAGATGATGACCACGTTGTGCAGCGCGATGCAGATGCCGGCGATCACCATATAGGCGAAGGGCGTGCGCACGCTCATATCGCTGCCTTCCGAGCGCGGACCAAGAAAACGCAGGCATTGTCGTCGCGTATCTGGGCGGGCGTTAGACGATCTTCCAATTGAGCGCGCAGGTTCATCAACAGGGCAAGGAGCGACGCCAAAATTGCGCCTATGATCGGTAGGCGGCGAAGGAAGAAAGCAAAGCCCGTAAGGCGGATTAGCGTCGTGGTTGCCAAGGGCCCGGCAATCGCATGCACCTCTTCGACTTCGAGGCCGCGATCGGCAAGATCTACGACAAGTCCGGTGCGTGTCCAACGACGATGGTCCTCAGGGTGAGGGTGGTAGAGCCAGCTGCCGTGAGTAGACAACAACAGCACACCGTCATCGCGCAGCAATCTCCGAATCTCGGCGCAGTACGAGTCAAGGTCGCGCACGTGCTCCAGGACCTGTACTGAAAGCACTGCTCCAGCGATGCCATCTGCTAGTGGCACGCGGCCCTGCTCGTCAATTTTCAGGAAGCTGCCCTCGCCGATATCCGCGCCGCGATAGTCGATCTTCATTTCGAACATCATGTCAGCATAGGGCATGTCACCACAGCCGAGATCGACCATTAGTGTGCCCGGCCTAACATGCGCCCTCGCCTCTTTTCGCAACAGCCGAGCTAGCCCGCGCAAGACCAGCCAGTCCGTATCCCAAATCCGCGGAACCGCCCTGCTTCCCCTCATCCCACCAGCTTTCAATGCACCACCGACCTGCTGGCGCCGATTCTATCTTTTTTCCGTCGCGCCAGGCGCTCGATGTCGAAGCGCTCAGAACGCACGCCTATCGTCCAGATTATCAAGCAGCAACTTGAGAACGAAGCCGGACAGCACCATGGACATCCCGGCCACGCAGGCGGTGGTGATCACGAAGGTCAGGTGCACCGATTGCTCCATCGGGCCGCCTATGAAGATCCAATGCAGTGCCAGCAATACGTCCGCGACAAAGCCCGCCACCGCGAGCATGCCGCCGGAAAAGACCAGCCATTCCAGCGGGCGGCCGCGCATCAGCCAAGGCACGACCCGGCCGCCGTGGCCCGGGTGATAGATAGCGATCGCCACCTTGGCCAGCATACCGAAAAGGATGGCCGAAAGGCCAATCAGCGTCGCCATCGCGGAGAGCGCGACGAAGTGAATTCCGAAATACCACCCTCCGATCCGGACAGGTCCCGCCGCGAGGACCGCAAGACCAGCAATACCGGACACCAGCAAGGTCGCTCCCGGTATGAGATACATGGTGTTGGGTGCATGCGCCACGATCAGCCGCAGATGTCGCCAACCGTCGCGGAACGAACGCAGGTGAGGTGGGCGGCCGCGCTTGTCCGGATAGAGCTTGATTGGCACCTCGCGGATCACCAGGCCTGCGCGATGCGCGTTGATGACCATCTCCGAGGCGAACTCCATGCCAGCCGAGCGCGCGCCCATTCGGCGAAACGCATCGCGGGTGAATCCTCGCATGCCGCAATGAAAATCGTGTATCGGAGAATGGTGAAGCCAGCGGGCAATCGTTGAAAGCGCAGGATTGCCGAGATACCGATGCAGAGCGGGCATGGCGCCGGGCTCGATACCGCCGGCGAAGCGATCGCCCATGACCAGTTCGGCACCACCCTCCAGCGCGTCGATGAAGTCGCCTAGGCTGCTCCAGTCGTAGGAATCGTCCGCATCCGCCATGACGAGATACTTGCCTCGTGCAGCTTCAGCCGCCGCGCTGATCGCCGCGCCGTATCCCTTGACCCGCTGGTGCACGACACGCGCGCCGAGGGACTCGGCAATCTCCACCGACCGATCGGTCGACCCATTGTCCCCGACGACGACCTCGCCCTTAATGCCCCGCTTCGAAAAAACGTCAAGCGCCTTGCGAATGCAGATGCCGAGCGTGCGCTCTTCGTTCAGGCAAGGGATAATGGCCGACACGAGAGGGGCCCCTGCGTCATCGGCGTGCTGCCCATCGAGATCAGTTGCGACGATCGCGAGATTCGACTTGTCGACCATCGTGCCCGCTCCTGCCCAATCGTCAGCCTTGCTTACAGCTTGGGCCCCAACATTTCCGCAGCCCAGCTGCAAGATTAGCAAGAACAAGTTAGGCAAAGATATACAGAACCATACGTCGTTGAGCGAATGACGTGGTTTGGCCAGTACGGGTGATGGCGGCGGGGCTTGAATTGGTGGCCACGCCTCGCGCCAAAGCATTCCAGGAAAAGCGTTACCCGGTTTCTGTTCGGAGTTGCGCGAGAACAAGTAGTTGGAACGCTACACCAGTTCCACTTCGACGACACCCGGCACCGCGCGCATGGCCGACGCGACCTGCGGCGAGATGCGATAGCGGTTGGGCAGTTCGATCTCCACCTCGCCCTGGCCGGCTTCCTTGATCAGCACGAAGCTCACCTGCCCCTCGCCCTTCACGGCAAGCTGGTTGGCAAGGATGTTGATGGGCTGAGCATCACGCACGAAGATGCGTAGCGCCTTTTGGATGCGGCTTGCTTCGTCCTCCAGCGACTGCACCGTCTGGATGCGCAGATTGATCCCCTCCGGCCGGTCTTCGGCCGAGACGGTGATCACCACCGAACGGCCAGGCTCCAGCATGTCGCGATACTGCGCCAGGCCTTCGGAGAACAGCACCGCCTCGTACTGGCCGGTGGTGTCGGAAAACTGCACGACGCCCATCTTTTTGCCGGTGCGGGTCTTGCGCTCCTGCTTCGTGGTGACGGTGCCGGCGAGCCGGCCGGCCGCAGCGCCGCGTTTGACCGCGGCGGAGAATTCCGCCCAGTTCTGCACCCGCATCTTCTGCAGCGCCGCCTTGTATTCGTCGAGCGGATGCGCAGAGAGATAGAAGCCGACCACCTGGAACTCGCGGTGCAGCCGGTCGGCGGCAAGCCATGGCTCGGCCGCCGGCAGGTTGAGCGCCTGCGATTGCGCGCCGAGCGAGGCGCCGAAAATATCCGTCTGGCCCGAGATGGCATTCTGCTGCGCCAGCGACGCGAGCCCCATCATCCGCTCCACGCCGGCCATCATCACGGCGCGGTCGTGCCCGAAGCAGTCCAAGGCCCCCGCCATGATCAGGCTTTCGAAGACGCGCTTGCCGACGATCTTCGGATCCACGCGCCCGCAGAAATCGGCAAGGCTCTTGAACGGCCTCTCACCACGCTTCTCGACAATGTGCTCGACCGCCGCGTCGCCGACGCCTTTGAGCGCAGCCAGCGAGTAGAAGATCTTGTTCTCGCCGACCTCGAAGGGTCGGAAGCTGGTCATCACCGACGGCGCCACCACCTCGATGCCGAGGCGCAGCGCGTCCTGGCGGAAATCGGCCAGTTTGTCGGTGTTGCTCATGTCGAGCGTCATCGACGCCGCCAGGAACTCGACGGGGTAGTGCGCCTTGAGATAGGCGGTCTGGTAGGAAACGACCGCATAAGCCGCGGCGTGCGACTTGTTGAAGCCGTAGTCGGCGAATTTCGCCAGCAGATCGAAGATGAAATCGGCCTGCGCCTTGCCGACGCCGCGCTCGACGGCGCCGGTGACGAAGCGCTCGCGCTGCTTGTCCATCTCGGCGCGGATCTTCTTGCCCATGGCGCGGCGTAGAAGATCGGCTTCGCCGAGCGAATAGCCGGCAAGCTCCTGCGCGATCTGCATCACCTGTTCCTGGTAAACGATGACACCTTGAGTTTCCTTCACAAGGTGGTCGATCTTGGGGTGGATCGAGGCCATCTCCTCCTCGCCATGCTTTCTGGCATTGTAGGTCGGGATGTTCTCCATCGGGCCTGGGCGATAGAGCGCGACCAGCGCGATGATGTCCTCGATGCAGTCCGGCCGCATGCCGATCAGCGCCTTGCGCATGCCCGCGCTTTCAACCTGGAACACGCCGACCACCTCGCCGCGCGACAGCATGGCGTAAGTCTCGGGGTCGTCGAGCGGGATGCGGGCAAGATCGATATCCACACCGCGCCGCCGGATCAGCTTCACCGCCGTTTCCAGCACCGTCAGCGTCTTCAGGCCGAGGAAGTCGAATTTCACCAGCCCGGCCTGCTCGACATATTTCATGTTGAACTGGGTGACCGGCATGTCCGAGCGCGGATCGCGGTACATCGGCACCAATTCCGACAACGGCCGGTCGCCGATGACGATGCCGGCGGCATGCGTCGAGGCATGGCGGTAGAGGCCCTCGAGCTTCTGCGCGGTGTCGAGCAGCGTCTGCACGATCGGCTCCTTTTCCGCCTCCTCGGCGAAGCGCGGCTCGTTGGCGATAGCGTCCGCCAGCTTGACCGGGTTGGCCGGGTTCTGCGGCACCATCTTGGAGAGCTTGTCGACCTGGCCATACGGCATCTGCAGGACGCGGCCGACGTCGCGCAGCACCGCACGCGCCTGCAGCGTTCCGAAGGTGATGATCTGCCCGACCTGGTCGCGGCCGTATTTCTGCTGGACGTAGCGGATGACCTCCTCGCGCCGGTCCTGGCAGAAGTCGATGTCGAAGTCCGGCATCGAGACGCGGTCCGGGTTGAGGAAGCGCTCGAACAGCAGCGAGAAGCGCAGTGGGTCGATGTCGGTGATGGTGGTCGAATAGGCTACAAGCGAGCCGGCGCCCGAACCGCGCCCCGGTCCGACCGGGATGCCTTGCGCCTTCGCCCATTTGATGAAGTCGGCAACGATCAGGAAGTAGCCGGGAAACTTCATCTTCTCGATGATGCCGAGCTCGAATTCGAGCCGCTCGCGATATTGCTCGACCGTGTAGCCGGGCGTCGGTCCGTGCGCGGCAAGCCGCGCCTCCAGGCCCTCGCGCGCCTGGCGCGCGAGCTCGGCGGCTTCCGCCATCTCGGCGGCGTCCTTGTCGGCGGAGTCGGCGCCGGTGAAACGCGGCAGGATCGGGCTGCGGTTCTTCGGATAGTAGGAGCAGCGCATGGCGATCTCGACCGTGTTGTCGATCGCTTCCGGCAGGTCGGAGAACAGCCGTGCCATCTCGGCCTGGCCGCGCAGGAAATTGTCGGGCGAAAGCCGCCGGCGATTGTCGGCGGCCACCACCGAGCCTTCGGCGATCGCAATCAGCGCGTCATGCGCCTCATAGTCTTCACGCTTGGAGAAGAAGGCCTCGTTGGTGGCGACCAGCGGCAGTTCGTGAATATAGGCAAGGTCGAGCGTCGACTTTTCGACCATACGGTCATAGCCGGCGACCCGTTCCAGCTCGACATAGAGACGGTCGCCGAAAAGCTCTTTGAGGACCAGCAGCCGCTGTTCGGCCAGGTCGCGGCGGTCCGCCTTCAGCGCGCTGCCGATGGGGCCGCGCGGGCCGCCGGTCAGGCATAGCAGGCCATCGCGATGGCTCTCCAGCATGGCGCTGGTCATGTGCACCGGCTCGCCGGGCGGCGTTTCCAGATAAACCTTGCTGATCAGCCGGACCAGATTGGCATAGCCGGCCTCGCTGGCGGCGATCAGCACGATCGGCGACATCTCGGGACCGTGCCGGCGGCGGTCGCGTTGGGCGTCGCTCGTTTCGCCGGAAAAGACCAGATCGACCTGGCAGCCGATGATCGGCTGGATACCGTCCTTGACCGCTTTCTGGGCGAATTCGAGCGCGCCGAACAGATTGTTGGTGTCGGTCACTGCGATCGCCGGCGCTTCATCCTTGACCGCGTGGCCGACGATGGCGCCGAGCTGCAGGGCGCCCTCGAGCAGCGAATAGGCTGAATGCACGCGCAGATGGATGAACCTCCGCGCAGGCGTCTCCGGCTGCGTAGCCTTCACGACAGCTTCGCGCTGCAAAGGGTCGCGTGGAAGTCGTTCATCCGCCATGTTTTTTCGCGCTATCTCAAGGACTCATCCGTGCAGATGTATTGTCCCGGACGCCGCGATGCCAGTCCAGTACAATCGACCGCGAACCACAAGCTTGCGGCCTATGTCGCCCTGGGTCAGGCGAACTCCATGATCACAGCGTCGACCGCGAGGCTGTCGCCCGGTTTGGCGTTAAGCTTCGCCACGGTGAGGTCGCGCTCCGCGCGCAGCACGTTCTCCATCTTCATCGCCTCGACCACGGCCAGCGTCTCGCCGGCCTTGACGTCTTGGCCCTCGGCGACGGCGATCGACACCACCAGTCCTGGCATCGGGCAAAGCAGCATTTTCGAGGTATCCGGCGGCAGCTTTTCCGGCATCAGCCTTTCCAGCTCCGCCGTCCGCGGCAGCATGGCTTGAGCCGTCACCGACATGCCCTTCCAGGCGATACAAAGGCCGTTCAGCACCGGCCGGACCTGCGCCGCGATCCGGTTGCCGCCGACCCTGCCGCGCCAAATCGGGTCGCCCGGCCGCCAGTCGGAAGCGACCGTCAGCGGCTCGCTGCCATTGATCGAGAGATCGATCTCCATCGGGATCGAGACCATGCCGTCGAGGATGCCGGCGCAAAGATAGTCCGCGCCGATCTTCACCACCCAGTCGCGCTTGAGATGGCCCGAATGCGGTGCCAACCGGCCGCTGAGCCGGTCGAGCCGGTCCCGCCGCAGCAGCTCAATCGCGGTGGCGATCGCGGCGAATACCGCCCTCTCCTCACCGTCCGGTTCGACCGGCGCGAAACCGTCCGGATACTCCTCGGCGATGAAGCCGGTGGAAAGCCGCCCCTCGCGCCAGCGCGGATGCTGCATCAACGCAGCGAGGAACGGAATGTTGTGCTCTATGCCGTCGACGACAAAACCGTCCAGTGCTTCGGACATGGCATCGATAGCCTCGAGCCGCGTCGGCGCCCAGGTGCAGAGCTTTGCCACCATCGGGTCGTAGAACATCGAGATCTCGGCGCCTTCGGCAACGCCGGTGTCGTTGCGGATCACCACATCGCCGAACATGCCCTCTTGCGGCGGCCGGTAGCGCGTCAGCCGGCCGATCGAGGGCAGGAAATTGCGGAACGGGTCCTCGGCATAGAGACGGCTTTCCACCGCCCAGCCGTTCAGCTTCACCTCGTTTTGCCTGATGCCGAGCTTTTCGCCGGCGGCGATGCGGATCATCTGCTCGACCAGATCGATGCCGGTGACGAGCTCCGTCACCGGATGCTCGACCTGTAATCGCGTGTTCATTTCAAGGAAATAGAAGTTCCTGTCCTTGTCGACGATGAACTCGACCGTGCCGGCGCTCTGGTAATCGACGGCTTTCGCCAACGCCACAGCCTGCTCGCCCATGGCCTTGCGCGTCTTGGCGTCGAGGAACGGCGACGGCGCTTCCTCGACCACCTTCTGGTTGCGGCGCTGGATCGAGCATTCGCGCTCACCCAGATAGAGCGCATTGCCATGCGCGTCGGCCAGCACCTGGATCTCGATATGGCGCGGGTCAACGACGAATTTCTCGATGAAGACGCGGTCATCGCCGAAGGAGCTTTTCGCTTCCGAACGCGCGCGCTCGAAGCCGTCGCGCACTTCCGCACTGCTCCGGGCGATGCGCATGCCCTTGCCGCCGCCGCCGGCCGAGGCCTTGATCATCACCGGATAGCCGATCTCGCCGGCAATCCTTTCGGCGTGGTCGGCATTTTCGATGACGCCCAGCCAGCCGGGCACGGTCGAAACCTTGGCCTGGCTGGCGAACTTCTTCGATTCGATCTTGTCGCCCATTGCGCGGATCGCCTTGGGCTTCGGTCCGATGAAGATGATGCCTTCCTTTTCCAGCGCTTCGCAGAAAGAGGCGCGTTCAGACAGGAAACCATAACCCGGGTGCACCGCTTTGGCGCCGGTTTCCTTGCAGGCGGCGATGATCTTCTCAGGCACTAGATAGCTCTGCGCCGCCGGCGACGGGCCGATATGCACGGCCTCGTCGGCCATTTCGACATGCACGGCGTCGCGGTCGGCATCCGAATAAACCGCGACCGTGGCGATCCCCATCTTGCGCGCCGTCTTGATCACGCGGCAGGCGATCTCGCCGCGATTGGCGATCAGGATCTTCTTGAACATTCGGATGTCGTTCCTCCGGCGAAGCCGTCTAGTTCTATGGACAATCCCGACGCGCCTCAAGTGTCTGCAGCCCCTGCCCTTCGGCGCTCGATGCTTTTGCAGAAGCGGCGTCGAAAAACGTCGCAACAGACGTTGGCCGCCACCTTCGAACCCGGTAAGGTGGTGGCGAGCGCAAGAAAATGGCAGGCGGTATTCGCCTCGCCGGGCAGGCTCGACGGCCTGCCATAAAGCTGAGACTTTTAAGATTGCCTTGGGAGGAATGCCTCATGAAAACGCGTGCCGCAGTTGCCGTTGGTGCCGGAAAGCCGCTGGAGATCATGGAGGTGGATCTTGAGGGGCCGCGCGAGGGCGAGGTGCTGGTCGAGGTCAAGGCGACCGGCATCTGCCACACCGACGAGTTCACGCTCTCGGGCGCCGATCCGGAAGGCATCTTTCCGGCGATCCTCGGCCATGAGGGCGCCGGCATCGTCGTCGATGTCGGCAAGGGCGTGACCTCGGTCAGGAAGGGCGACCATGTCATCCCGCTCTACACGCCCGAATGCCGGCAGTGCCCGTCCTGCCTGTCGCGCAAGACCAATCTCTGCACCGCCATCCGCGCCACGCAGGGACAGGGCCTGATGCCCGACGGCACCTCGCGCTTTTCGGTCGGCGGCGAGAAGCTGTTCCACTATATGGGCTGCTCGACCTTCTCCAACTTCACCGTGCTGCCGGAGATCGCGGTCGCCAAGGTCAATCCCGACGCCCCCTTCGACAAGATCTGCTATATCGGCTGCGGCGTGACCACCGGCATCGGCGCTGTCATCAACACCGCCAAGGTCGAGCAGGGCGCTACGGCCGTCGTCTTCGGCCTCGGCGGCATTGGCCTCAACGTCATCCAGGGCCTTCGCCTGGCCGGCGCCGACATGATCATCGGCGTCGACTTGAACAACGACAAGAAGGCCTGGGGCGAGAAGTTCGGCATGACGCATTTCGTCAATCCGCAGGAGATCGACGGCGACATCGTGCCTTACCTGGTCAACCTGACCAAGCGCGGCGCCGACCAGATCGGCGGCGCCGACTACACTTTCGACTGCACCGGCAACACCAAGGTGATGCGCCAGGCGCTGGAAGCCTCGCATCGCGGCTGGGGCAAGTCGGTCATCATCGGCGTTGCCGGCGCCGGCCAGGAGATTGCGACGCGGCCCTTCCAACTGGTCACCGGCCGGACCTGGATGGGCACCGCCTTCGGCGGCGCGCGCGGCCGCACCGACGTGCCGAAGATCGTCGACTGGTACATGGAGAAAAAGATCCAGATCGATCCGATGATCACCCATACGCTGACGCTCGACGACATCAACAAGGGTTTTGACCTCATGCATGAGGGCAAGTCGATCCGCAGCGTCGTGGTTTACTGAAGCAATGCCGCATCGGTCGTGGGCTGGAGCCCGCAACCTTTGCGGCTCAACATGGGAGGAAGGACGAATGGCGGAAAAATTGCATCCGAAGATCGACAACGGGCTGCCGAAGGAAAGTGCTGCCTTTTCCGGCGGCACGCTGGTCTGTCTCTGCACCAGCAACCCGGTGAAGGTGAAGGTCAAGGGCCAGATCGCCCACAACCATGCCTGCGGCTGCACCAAATGCTGGAAGCCGGAAGGCGCGGTGTTCTCGGTCGTGGCCGTTGCCGGCACCGGCGACGTCACTGTGGCCGAGAATGGCGACAAGCTGAAGGTGGTCGACCCGGCAGCGCTGATCCAGCGCCATGCCTGCACCAGCTGCGGCGTGCACATGTACGGCCCGGTCGAGCGCGACCATCCCTTCAAGGGTCTGTCCTTCATCCATCCCGAGCGTTTCGAGGAGGACGGCTGGTCGCCGCCCGGCTTTGCCGCCTTTGTCTCCTCCATCATCGAAGCCGGCGTCGACCCGAGCCGCATGGACGGCATCCGCGGCCAGCTGAAGTCGATCGGGCTCGAACCCTATGACTGCCTCAACCCCGCCCTGATGGACTACATCGCCACCTGGACGGCGAAGAAGTCGGGAGCCTTGGCGGCCTGACGATTGCGGGATTTCTGGTAAAGGGCCGGCCAACGCCGGCCCTTTGCACGTTTGGAGAGACGATGCCCGCACCCATCATCTACGTCGACGCCGATGCCTGCCCGGTGAAAGCCGAGGTCGAGAAGGTCGCGGAACGTCACGGCATTGCCGTTACCTATGTTTCTAATGGCGGCCTGCGCCCGTCGCGCGATCCGATGATCCGCAATGTCGTCGTCTCCAAGGGCGCGGATGCCGCGGACGACTGGATCGTCGAGAACGCCAAACCCAACGATGTCGTGGTGACGGCCGATATCCCGCTTGCCGCGCGCACGGTGGCGCTCGGCGCGCATGTGCTGGGACCCACGGGCCGTCCCCTCACGCCCGAGACCATCGGCATGGCGGTGGCGATGCGGGATTTGAAGCAGCATCTGCGCGAGACCGGCGAAAGCCGCGGCTTGAACGCCGCCTTCACGGCGAAGGACAGGTCAAACTTTCTCGGCGAGCTCGACCGCATCTTGCGGCGGGCGCTCAAATCCGCCACACCCGGCTGACCCGAAGCCCTTTGAGAACCGGCCATGGGCGACGACATATCCCTCAACACGCCGATCCACCGGCACGTGCAGTTCGCTTTGGCTGCGGCCATCGGCATTGTCGCGCTGCTTCTCGCCCTGATGCTGGGGGCGCCGCTGCCCTACTCCATCGGCGCCAACCTCTTCTTCGCCGCTTACACTCTTCTGGTGCTGGTCGCGATGCCGAGGCTCACCGTCCGTTACCTGAGCAAGAACGCGCGTGCCACGGACCTGCCGGTGCTGCTGATTTTTGCGGTCACGCTCCTGGTCGTCGGCCTCGCCATCGGCTCGCTGTTTCAACTCATCAACCAAAAGGCTGCCGCGCATCCGCTGGAGGTTCTGTTCGCGATGCTGTCGATCCCGCTTGGCTGGTTCACAATCCATGCCATGGCGGCGCTGCATTATGCGCATGTCTACTGGATGGACGGCGACGAGATCGACGAGAAAACCAGGAAGAAGAATCCGGTCGGCGGCCTCGATTTTCCCGGCGGCAAACGCCCGGAAGGCTGGGATTTCCTGTATTTCGCGACCGTCATCGGCATGACTGCGCAAACCGCCGACACTGGGATCACGACCTCGCGCATGCGCCAGGTCGTGCTCGTCCATTCGATCCTGAGCTTTTTCTTCAACACGGTGATCGTCGCCGCCGCGGTCAATCTCGCGGTCAGCCTGGGCAGTCCATAATAAATCCGTGATCGGATGAAACAACGCTTGGGCCGGAGACGTATTGGGAGGAGAACAAGGCTCTGAGAGGCCGCAGACGAGCGAGCCGGGAGGACACCAAGATATGGAGACCGTCGCCAGAAGCGAACCCTCCGCCGAGGTGGAAGCATCCGCGCCGAAGGACCCGACGCTGATTTACCGGCAATCGCGCTGGACGCGCCTGACCCATTGGCTCTGGGCGTTCTCGCTGTTCTTCATGCTGCTTTCGGGCCTGCAGATCTTCAACGCGCGCCCGCAACTCTACATCGGCAAGGAATCGGGCTTCCAATACAACAATACGATCCTCGAGATCGGCGCCGAAAACACAGACGGCGGACCGCGCGGCTTTACCAAAATCTTCGGGCATCGCTTCGACACCACCGGCGTGCTCGGCTGGTCCGGCCCTCCCGGACAGGAAACGCCGCGCGCCTTTCCGT
Organism: Mesorhizobium sp. WSM4983; assembly: GCF_029625765.1. NCBI lineage: Bacteria > Pseudomonadati > Pseudomonadota > Alphaproteobacteria > Hyphomicrobiales > Phyllobacteriaceae > Mesorhizobium > Mesorhizobium sp. WSM4983. The sequence goes on from NZ_JARTVM010000001.1 coordinate 521,700, forward strand.
CCTGGGCGACGATCCCGTCCTACTACGACCTCGGCACGGCCCGCGTCGTGCATTTCTTCTTCGCCTGGGTGCTGAGCGCAACCCTGCTCATTTGGCTGGTCGCGAGCCTGATCAACGGCCATATCCGCCGCGATCTTGCCCCTCGCCTGGATGACTTGCGCAAGCTGCCGCGCGACATCCTCGACCATGCGAGGCTGAAATTCCACCACGCGCGCGAATACAACACGCTGCAGAAAATGGCCTATGGCGGCGTGCTCTTCGTGCTGTTCCCGCTGATGATCATCACCGGGCTTGCGATGTCGCCGAGCATGAATTCGGTACTTCCCTGGCTCAATGAAATCCTGGGCGGTCGGCAGACGGCTCGCACCATCCATTTCATTGTCATGGTGCTGCTCGTGCTCTTCTTCGTCGTCCATATGCTGATGATCGTGGCTGCCGGCCCGATCAACGAGCTGCGCTCGATCATCACCGGCTGGTACCGCACCGACCCGCCCGCAAAACACGACCAGGCAACCGAGAGGAGCGCCTGACATGGCAAAATTCCAGATTAGCCGCCGGAAGTTCTTGACCTCCGCCAGCCTCGGTCTGTCAGGCATCGCGCTGTCCGGCTGCGATGCCTTCGACAGCGGTCTGGGCGTCGGCAGCGGGCTGCGCAGCTTCCTCGAAAACGCCAACGGGCTGACATACCGCGCACAGCGCCTGCTCGCCGGCCGGGACGCGCTGGCACCGGAATTCAGCGAGGCCGACATCCGCCAGCCGCAGCGGCCGAACGGCGTCACCGCGCCTGACGACGACACCTATAAGGGTCTTCTCGCCAATAATTTCGCCGACTGGCGCCTGGAGGTGACCGGCCTCGTCGAAAAACCGCTGTCGCTCACCCGCGAGCAGTTGCAGAACATGCCGAGCCGCACCCAGATCACCCGCCACGACTGCGTTGAAGGCTGGAGCTGCATCGCCAAATGGACCGGCACACCTTTGTCGCTGGTGCTCGATCAGGCCATCGTCAAGCCGCAGGCGCGCTACGTCATGTTCCATTGCCTCGACACGATCGAGCAAAGCCTGTCCGGCGACATCAAATATTACGGCAGCATCGACCTGATAGATGCCCGCCACCCACAGACGATCCTGGCCTACGGCTTGAACGGCAAGCCGCTGCCGGTCGAGAACGGCGCGCCGCTGCGGGTGCGGGTCGAGCGCCAGCTCGGCTACAAGATGCCGAAATATCTCTACAAGATCGAGCTGGTCGACGGCTTCGCCAAGGTCGGCGGCGGTCGCGGCGGCTATTGGGAAGACAATGGCTACGACTGGTATGCCGGTATTTGATGGCGCTTCGCCTGCAGGCCGAGCACGATCTTGCGTCAGCCGAGTTCAACGCGATCGAGAAAAGCCTCACGGCGACAATCGGCCATTCCAACATCATCCTTTGCAAGACGATGGCCTCGGCGACTAGGCCGCCTTGCTGGGCCGCCGTTCAGACCAGATCGGGTGTTGTCATCGGCGTCGGCTGCCGAGAGATATGTCGCTGGGAGGTGACAAGGTGTCGCCGACGGGCTATGGATGGCGCGTCGAGGGCTCAGGTGACTGAGTCCTACCTGTTTGCGGGAGAGAACAGCGCAAGCTGTCGCCGAAGGGGAAATCGCCCGAAATCTCTCAGGCAAAAGAACCGTGGACGGGAAAGACAACTCTGGAAAGTCGGGAATCTTCCCGCGCCGAAGGTGTAAGCGCTGCCGACAGAGTTACGGGGCGCGAGTCTCTCAGGCTTCAGACAGAGGGGCACGGACTGGACCGCTAATGGCGGTCGATTGCGTGCGACTCTGGAGAAGACATGACCGGCGAAGACACCAAACATCTACCCCTCGAGGATTTGCATAGCGCCGCGGGCGCGCGTTTCGGCGCTTTTGCCGGCTGGTCGATGCCGCTGACCTATCCGGCCGGCGTGATGAAGGAGCACCTCCACACGCGCGAGCATGCCGGCCTGTTCGACATCTCGCATATGAAGCTGTTCGAGGTCGGCGGCCCGGGCGCCGCCGCCCTACTCAACCGCGCCTGCCCGCTCGACGCCGGCGCGATGGAAATTGCCCAATCCAAATATACCTTCTTCCTGAACGAGGCCGCCGGCGTCATCGACGACTTGATCGTCACGCGTCTTGACGATGGCCGATTCATGGTGGTGGCCAACGCCGGCAATGCGGCCGAGGATGAAAGGCATCTGCGTGCGTTGGCCGCGGATTTCGATGCCAAGGTCGAGCCGCTCGACCGCGTCTTCCTGGCGATCCAGGGCCCGGATGCCTGGGCGGCCCTTTCGCGAGCCGGTATCGAAACGGGCTCGCTGCTGTTCATGCATGGTGTCGAGCCCCGGCAAAACTGGTTCATGAGCCGCTCCGGCTACACCGGCGAGGATGGATTCGAGATCGGGCTGCCGGAAGCGGATGCCCGCGATCTCGTCGGCAAGCTGCTGCAGGATGAGCGCGTGCAATGGATCGGCCTTGCCGCCCGCGATAGCCTGCGGCTCGAGGCCGGGCTCTGCCTGCATGGCCAGGATCTGACACCCGAGATCGATCCGGCGAGCGGCGGTTTGATGTGGGCGATCCCTAAGGAGCTCCGCGCTTCCGGTCACTTCATCGGCGCCGACGCGCTGCGCTCGATCCTCGAGCGCGGGCCGTCTCAGAAGCGGGTTGGCCTGAAGCCCGATGGTCGTCAGCCGGTGCGCGCCGGCGCCGCGCTTGTCGATGCCGACGGCAATGCGGCCGGCCACGTGACCTCGGGCGGCTTCGGCCCGTCGACGGGCCACCCGGTCGCCATGGGCTATGTCGACAATGCGCTGGCCAAGCCCGGCATCAGACTGTTCGCCGACGTCCGCGGGACCAGGATCCCGATCGATGTCACTTCGCTGCCCTTCACGCCACATCGCTACCGCAAAGGATGATATTCCGATGGCAAATACCTATTTTACTGAGGATCATGAATGGCTGCGCGTCGAAGGCGGCGTCGCCACCGTCGGCATCACCGACTATGCGCAGGAGCAGCTCGGCGATCTCGTCTTCGTCGAACTGCCGGAAATCGGCCGCAAGCTCGCCAAGGGCGACACTGCCGTAGTCGTCGAATCCGTCAAGGCGGCCTCTGACGTCTATGCGCCGGTCGACGGCGAGATCACCGAAGCCAACACAGCACTCTCGTCGGACCCTTCATTGGTCAATTCGGCGGCGACCGGCGATGGCTGGCTCTGGAAGATGAAGCTTTCCAACGCAAGCCAACTCGACAGCCTCATGGACGAGGCCGCCTACAAAGCCCATATCGGCTGATACCAGGATCTTGGAAATGACCGCAGCACCCATTCCTTTCTCGGCCCGTCACATCGGCCCCAGTGTCAACGATGTCAGGGCCATGCTCGCCACCATCGGCGTTCCGTCCGTCGAAACGCTGATCAGCCAGGCCGTGCCGAGATCGATCCGCCTCGACCTGCCGCTCAACCTGCCCACTCCGGCCAGCGAGGCCGAAGCACTGGCCGAATTGTCGGCGATGATGGTGAAGAACACGGTGCTGAAGAGCTTCATCGGCGCCGGTTATCACGGCGTCCATGTGCCGCCGGTCATCCAGCGCAACATGTTCGAGAACCCGGCCTGGTACACGGCCTACACGCCTTACCAAGCCGAGATCAGTCAGGGCCGGCTGGAGATGCTGTTCAATTTCCAGACCCTGGTTGCCGAGCTGACCGGCCTGCCGGTGGCGTCGGCATCGCTGCTCGACGAGGCCACCGCCGTTGCCGAAGCGGTCGGCATCGCACTGCGCCATCACCGCGACAAGCGCACCAAGGTGGCGCTTGCCGGCACGCCGCATCCGCAGACGCTCGATGTCGTGCGCACCCGCGCCGAACCGCTCGGCACCGAGGTCGACGGCGAGACCATCGACGACAACACCGCCGCCCTGCTCGTCTCCTGGCCGGACACTTTCGGCGTCTATGGCGACCACAAGGCGGCGATCGAGAAGGCCCGCGCCGCTGGCGCTCTGGTCGTCTTCATCGCCGACCCGCTCGCGCTTACGTTGACGGATGCGCCGGCCAAGCTCGGTGCCGACATCGCCGTCGGTCCGATGCAGCGCTTCGGCGTGCCGATGGGCTTTGGCGGCCCGCACGCAGCCTATTGCGCCGTCTCCGACAAGCTCACCCGTCTGATGCCCGGCCGCCTCGTCGGCCAGTCGACCGACAGCAAGGGCCGCCCAGGCTATCGCCTGGCGCTGCAGACGCGCGAGCAGCACATCCGCCGCGACAAGGCGACCTCCAATATCTGCACCGCGCAGGCGCTGCTCGCCAACATGGCGACGGCCTATGCGATCTGGCACGGTCCCGCCGGTTTGCAAGCGATCGCGGAGCGCGTCCACACTCTCGCCAACCGCCTTGCGGCGGGGCTGAAGACAGCGGGCGTGGCCGTTCTCGGAGCACATCGCTTCGACACTGTGACGGCGGAAGTGAAGGGCAAGGCAGCGGCAATAGCCGCCGCCGCCGAGAAGACTGGCCGGCTGCTGCGCGTCATCGATGCCGACCACGTCGGCATCGCCTTCGACGAGACCTCGACCGAAGCCGACCTCGAAGCGATCGCGGCGCTATTCGGCGCCAAGCCCGGCACGGTGGCAGCCGGCTCGATGCCCGGTCAGCGGCGCGGCAAGGAGTTCCTCACCCAGCCGGTTTTCCACGAGAACCACTCCGAGACCGAGATGATGCGCTTCCTGCGGCGGCTGGCCGACAAGGACCTCGCGCTGGACCGCGCCATGATCCCGCTCGGATCCTGCACCATGAAGCTCAACGCCGCCGCCGAGATGATGCCCGTGAGTTGGGTGAATGTCGCCAACCTGCATCCCTTCGCGCCGGCCAGCCATTCGGCCGGCTATCGGGCCATGGTCGGCGACCTGGAGGCCTGGCTGTCGGAGATCACTGGTTTCGACGCGGTCAGCCTGCAGCCCAATGCCGGCAGCCAGGGCGAATATGCCGGCCTGCTCGCCATCCGCGCGTATCACCGCGCGCGCGGCGAAGGCCACCGCACCGTGTGCCTTATCCCGTCCTCCGCGCATGGCACCAATCCGGCGAGCGCGGCGATGGCGGGAATGAGCGTCGTCGTCGTGCGCTGCGCCGAGGACGGCAGCATCGACATGGATGACATGCGGGCCAAGGCCAACGAGCATTCCAAGAACCTCGCGGCGCTGATGTTCACCTATCCCTCGACGCATGGCGTCTACGAGGAAGGCGCGCGCCATCTCTGCGCCCTCATCCACGAGCATGGCGGCCAGGTCTATTTCGACGGCGCCAACCTCAACGCCCTGGTCGGTCTCGCCCGCCCCGGCGATATCGGCGCCGACGTCTGCCACATGAACCTGCACAAGACCTTCTGCATCCCGCATGGCGGCGGTGGCCCGGGCGTCGGCCCGATCGGCGTCAGGGCGCATCTGAAACCCTATCTGCCGGGCCATGTCACGGAAGGTTCGGCGCATGCCGTCGCCGCCGCGCCCTTCGGCAGCGCTTCGATCCTGCCGATCACCTGGATGTATATCCGCATGATGGGCGGCTCCGGGCTGAAGCAGGCCACCGAGACGGCGATCGTTTCGGCCAACTATGTGGCGACGCGGCTCGCGCCGCATTTCCCCCTCCTCTACAAGGGCAGGAGCGATCGCATCGCCCATGAGTGCATTCTCGACACGCGCGTGCTCAAGGAGAGCGCCGGCATCAGCGTCGACGATATCGCCAAGCGCCTCATTGACTACGGCTTCCACGCCCCGACCATGTCGTTCCCGGTTGCCGGCACGCTGATGGTCGAGCCGACGGAATCCGAACCCAAGCGCGAACTCGACCGATTCTGCGAGGCGATGATTGCGATCGCCGGCGAGGCGGCGAAGGTGGCGAAGGGCGAATGGCCGCTCGACGACAACCCGCTGCTCAACGCCCCGCACACTGCCGCCGAGGCATTGGCAGGCGCATGGCCGCATCCATACTCGCGGATGGAAGCAGCCTACCCAGCGGGTGACGTCGATCTGGCAGCAAAATACTGGCCGCCGGTTTCGCGCATCGACAATGTCGCCGGCGACCGCAACCTGGTCTGCTCCTGCCCGCCGCTGTCGGAATATCTCGGCGCCGCAGAGTAGACGGTCAGGGCAAGTTAGGCCGAGCGCAGGGCTGGCCCGCTATCGGGCTGGTCCTCCTGGCGTTGGGCGATCACGCGGTTTCGCCCGGCGCGCTTTGCGGCGTAGAGCGCGGCGTCCGCCTCAGCCAGCACCTCGTCCAGGGTCCGGCCATCGGCGGCGCCAAATCCCATGCCGCCGCTGACGCTGCTGCGCAACGGACCACGTTGGGTCGGAACGATTTCGGTGCCGAAAGCGACCCCGATCCTGCTTGCCATATCGTGCGCCTTTTCCTGCGTCATGCGCGATAGGACGAGCGCGAACTCCTCACCGCCTAGCCGGAAGGCATCGACCCCGGCCCTGCCATATTTCTTGATCACCGCCGCGAAGCGGCAAAGCACCTGATCGCCGACGGGATGGCCGAATACATCGTTTGTGGTCTTGAAATGGTCGAGGTCGAACATCGCGATCGCCATGAACGGACCGAAGCTGCGACCGCCGTAAAGCTCGTTGAGCGCCCTGCGGTTCATCAGGCCGGTCAGCGGATCGGTCATCGTCGCGGCCTTGAGCTCGATCTGCGCCTGCAGATGGTGCAGCGAAAGCGTCAGCGCGCCGAAGCCGGTCATGCAGGCGACCGCGACGACGGAGTTCAACCGCTCCGCCCAGTTGTCGGGCGCGGCGCCTAGGATCCATTGCCCTTGCACCAGCAGCACCAGGCCGCACAGCGCGAAGGATATCCCGCAGGCGCCGCTGAGAAACGAAACGACGAGCAGTATCCGGCGGTCGTGATCGCCCTTCATCCAGAACATCGTTCCGATCGCGCCGAGCAGCGCCGTCACCGTCGAATAGGTGATCAGAAAGCCGACGCCATCGAAGCCGAAATAGGTGACGAGGGCGCAGGCCGCCATCGCTGCCAGCGCCGGCACGATGGCGCGGCGATAACTGCGGATGCCGAGATACTGCATCGCCGACAAACAGATGACGAGGAACCCCAGGCTGAGCAGGGCAAGCACCATCTGGCAGAGCCACGGGTTGGCGTCCTTGGTATAGCGCCAGAACAGGACGACATGGGCAACGAGCACGAGTATGCCGCAGGCGACCGTAAGCACGAAACGCGCCTGCGGCGCGGTGAGCCAGATCGCGAGCATCGTGACGCTGAGGCATGTGCCCGACAGCGCCGCCGCGAGCAGGAGCGAGCTGAAATCCAACATCTCTGAAGATCTGCCGTTGGGGAGACTCGTTGCTTCCTCAATGTAGGTTGTAGAGGCGTGGCGCAAACCCTTTTCGGCCGGTGTCCGCTGCTCGCTCGACAAAGGGTTTACAAAGCGTCGACATGTCCGCTGAAACTACGGCCCGGTTCCGCTGCGGGACGAGCCGGAAGCGGATCAGCTCTTGTCGAGCAGCGCTAGGTTGGCGTTGACCACGGTCTGGTCGGCGAGACCGGCCTTGGCTTCGAGCAGCAGCGCCCTTGCCTTCTTCTTGTTGCCGCGCAGGAGCTGCGAATAGCCCATATTGTTGACGATCTGCGGCTTGCGCCCGGCGACCCTCAGCAATTGCGTATAGGCGCGGTCGGCGAAGTCGAAGCGGCCGAGCTCGTCATAGGAGGCGGCAAGCCCCATCCAGGCTTCGGCATTGTCTGCCTTGAGCTCCACCGCTTTGCGGAAATGCTGTTCTGCAAGACCGAAATTCGCCTCCCGGAATTGCGCCTTGCCCTCCGTCAGGTCGGCGGCGCTGATATCCTTGGCCGTCGCCTGGATTGCGGTGGTCTTGGTCGTGTCGACGCTGCTGTTCGTAGTACAGCCGGTGATCATCAAGACGGCCGCCAATACCGCCGCTGCCGTGGAAAGTCTGTGACGCATGCCCTGCCCCGTCGCCCGATTTGCCGGGTCGTTCTTCAGCAAGGACCATACAGGAGAGCGATTAAGCTTCGGTGCCGAAATGCGCCTAAATTTCAGTTGCTTGCAAAGGATGCGTTAACCAGCACCGCCGGCCTCAGTGCGACGTCAGCCTTACCACGATCGGGATGATGGCGACCATCAGCACCACCGGCAGGATGCACACCGTCACCGGCACCGACATCTTGGCCGGCAAGGCATGTGCCTTTTCCTCGGCCAGCGACATGCGCTTGTGGCGCATTTCGTCGGAAAAGACACGCAGCGCTCCCGACAGGCTGGTGCCGAGCTCCTTGGACTGCTGCAGGAGCGTCGCGAAGGAGCGCACCTCGTCGAGGCTGAGGCGATCGGCGAGCGCTTTCAGCGCATCGTCGAGGCTGCGGCCGGCCCTCAGCTCCAGCGACACAAGCTGCAGGTTTTGGCTGAGCGACGGATAGGTCCTGGCGAGTTCCTTCGAGACCCGCTCGATGCCGGCCTCCATGCTCATGCCCGCGTCGGAGCAGACGATCATCAAATCCATGAAGTCGGGAAAGCCATTGCGGTATTCGCGCATCTTTTCCCGCACCTTCTGCGTCAGCACCAGGCCGGGCAGGAAATAGCCGGCCGCTCCCGACAGGATGATGAAGGTCCAGCGGCTGGTCACGGTCGATTCGGCGCTGGCCGCCCAATGGTTGACCAGGAACGCCCCAAGCGCCATTCCGACCAGCGCGGCAAAACGGATCAGGAAGAACGTACCGACGGCGCGCGGCTCCATGTAACCGGCCTGGATGAGCTTCATGCGCAGTCGCGCGACATTCTCCGGATCGCTCTTGGCATAGAATTCCTGCGCCCGCCTCACCGCCTTCTCGCGCACGGCGTTCGCGTTCTTCCTGGGTGCCGGCTCGGGCTGCTCGATCGGCTGCGCCGCCTCGACCTTCAGCCGGCGCTTGACCTCGTTGCGGTCGCCCTGCGCGACGACCAGCGGCCAGGCCACCGCGCCGCCGCCCATCACCAGCAGCAGCACAGCCACCGGCATCAGCGATGTCGGCGCTAGCGAGGCAAGGAAGCGGATGACCTCGTCCATTTCAGAACCTGAAATTCGACATCTTGAACATGATGGTATTGCCGAGCAGGAGCCACAGGATCGAGCCGCCCAGCATGTACCAGGTCTTCGGTATCCCCCACACCTCGCGATAGAATTGCGGCATCAGCACCATGATGGCGGTGAACAGAAGCACCGGCACGGCGGTCAGGATATAGGCCGACATGCGGCCTTCGGTCGAAATGGCGCGCACCTTGCGCCGCAGCTTGCCGCGCTCGCGGATGGTCGACGACAGGCCGTCGAGGATCTCGCGCAGATTGCCGCCGGAGCTGCTCTGGATCGAGACTGCGGTGACGAACAGCGGCAGGTCCTCATGGCCGACGCGATCGAACAGGTTGTTGAGCGCTGAAACCAGGTCCGAGCCATAAGTCACTTCGTCGGCCACGACGCCGAACTCGGTGCCGATCGGATCGGCCATCTCGCGCGCCACCATCGCGATCGCCACCGGCACCGGGTGGCCGGCCTTGAGGCCGCGCGTGATCAGCTCCAGCGCTTCCGGCAATTGCATGCCGAAGCGCTTAAGCCGGCGCTTGCGCAGAAAACGCATCGCCATAACCGGCAAGACCGGCACCAGCACAGGAAGCAGGACCAGCCCGAACAGCAAAGGCAGGCCGTACCAGACGGCGGAAAGCGCCAGAGTGAACGCTGTCCCCGACGTGATCGTGAGGAATTTGGGCATCGGCATGATCATGCCGGACTGCGTGCGCAAGGCGCGAAAGCGATCGAAAGAAAGGAGGGGCGTGCCCTCTTCCATGCCGCGCTCCTTGCGCAGCTGGATCAGCACCTGCTCCTGGCTGATCTTGTTCTCCGCCAGCTTCATGCGGCGATTGATCGCCGTGCGCTTGTCGCTGCGGCCGGCATAGAGCAGGTAGCAGCCTTCGGCGATCATGATGCCGGTGAGCGCCGCCGCCGCGTAGACGGCATAGATCGGGCTGAATCCCTCGAGCACCGGCTACTCCTGCGGCCGGCCGGGTTCGAAATACTTGCCCGGAAATTCGATGCCCATGTTGCGCAGGTCCTCGAGGAAGCGCGGTCGGATGCCCGTCGCCTCGAAATGGCCGACGATCTTGCCGTCCGCCTCCATGCCGGTGCGCACGAAGCGGAATATCTCCTGCATCTGGATGACGTCGCCTTCCATGCCCGTCACCTCGGCGACGCTGGTCACCTTGCGCTTGCCGTCGGACAGGCGCGTCAGCTGCACGATGATGTCGATGGCGCTCGCGATCTGGCTGCGGATCGACTGCACCGTCATCGGCATTCCGGTCATGCCGAGCATTTGTTCGAGGCGCGATATGGCGTCGCGCGGCGTGTTGGCGTGGATGGTCGCCATCGACCCTTCATGGCCGGTGTTCATCGCCTGCAGCATGTCGAAGGCCTCCTCGCCGCGGCACTCGCCAAGGATGACGCGGTCGGGCCGCATGCGCAGCGCGTTCTTGACCAGATCGCGCTGCTTCAGCTCGCCATGACCCTCGATGTTTGCCGGGCGCGTCTCCATGCGCGCGACATGCGGCTGCTGCAGCTGCAACTCGGCGGCGTCCTCGATGGTGATCAGGCGCTCGTCCTCGGGAATGAAGGCCGACAAGGCATTGAGCATCGTCGTCTTGCCGGTTCCGGTGCCGCCGGAGATGATCGTCGTCTTGCGCGCATGCACGGCCGCCGCCAGCACCTCGGCCATGTTCTGGGTGATTGCGCCGAACTCTACCAGTTTGTGCAGGCCGAGCTTGTTCTTGGAGAATTTGCGGATCGACACCAGCGGCCCGTCGACGCCGACCGGCCTGATCGCGGCGTTGAAACGCGAGCCGTCGAGCATGCGGGCGTCGACCATCGGCTGCGATTCATCGACGCGACGGCCGACGGCCGCGACGATTTTATTAATGATCCGAAGCAGATGCGCCTCGTCCTTGAACGGGATATGGACCTGCTGCAGCTTGCCTCGCTTTTCGACGAAGCAGTTCTGATGACCGTTGATCAGGATATCGTTGATCTCCGGATCCTTGAGCAGCGGCTCCAGCGGGCCGAGACCCACCATCTCGTCGACGATGTCGTCCACCAGCGCGTCGAGCTCGGCGGTGTTGATCGCCATCCGCTCCTGACGGGTCTTTTCCGAGACGAACTCATGCACCTGGCGGCGCATTTCGTCTTTGGGCAGCCGCTCCAGCGCGACGAGGTTGATTTCTTCGAGCAGCATGCGGTGGATGCGCACGCGCGCGTCGAGCACCTTGTTGGCGCTCTTTGCGGGTGCTGCTTCCGGCTTCGGCGGCGCCGGCTTGCGGGTCGTCGGAATGACCACGGCGTGATGCGCAACGGGCGCGGGTTCGGGCGCCCGCAGCGGACGGACATCGCGATTCTGCAGGTTGGAGAAGCGGCTGCTCATCCTGCTTTCCTCTTCAGGAGGCCCTTGCCGAAGCCGAACAGCGACTTCGACTTTGCCGTCGTTGCCACCGCCTCCTCGGGCAGGATGATTTTCTTCAGGTCATTGACGACATTGGCGTTCGGATCGATGTCGTGCAGCGGCACGCCGCGGTCGACGGCCTCGCGCACCAGCCGGTAGTTGTTGGAGATGCCGCCGACGAAGTGCTCGCCGAGGATATCCTGGACGTCGGCCTGCTTGATGCCGCTGTCGAACATCTTCTGCTCGAAACGGTTGACGATGACGTTCGGCTTCACTTCCTTGCCGGCCGTCTCGTAGATGGCCTGGATGAGACGCTGCGTGTGGCGCAGGCAAGGCACCGTCATCTCGGCCACGATATAGAGCTTGTTGGAGCCGAGCAGCACCGTCTCGGTCCACGGGAACCAGGTGCGCGGCATGTCGATGACGACATTGTCGAAATAGGCCGAGACGAGGTCGAGCATGCGCACCACGACATCGGTCTTGAACGAGCGCATTTCGGAAGGGCGCGTCGGCGCCGCCAGCACGCAGAGGCCGCTTGCATGCTTGGACAGCATGACGTCCAGCAGCTGCCGGTCGAGGCGCTCGGGCTGGTTCTCGATTTCGGTGATGTCGAAGCGTGGTTCGAGGTCGAGATATTCGGCGCAGGCGCCTTGCTGGAAATTGAGGTCGACCACGCAGGTCGAGGCGCCGCGCGTCACCGAATGGTGCAGCTGGAAGGCGGTCTGCAGGGCAAGCGTGGTGGTGCCGACACCGCCGGCCGCCGGCATGAAGGTGTAGATTTGCGATTCGGAGTTTTCCTCCCGCCCCGGCCCCTGCAGCGCGCGAATGACGGAACGCACCAGATCGGCGGTGGTGATCGGCTTCACCAGGAAGTCGGCGACTTGGAGCTGAACCAGGATGCGCACCGCCGCCGCATTGAATTCCTGCGTGACGACGACCACGGGCACGCGGCCTTCGATCCTGCGCATGATGCGCTGCAGCGACTCGATCTCTTCGAGCTTGGCCGCGTCCATGTCGACAATGACGGCGCCGAAATCGGTCTCCTGGACCTCGCCGCGCAGTTCGTTGACGCTTTTCTCGACCGTCAAAAGCTCGATGACCTCGGATGCAGCGAAAGCCGTCCGCGTGTCCTGCGAAAACGCCCGATCGGTCGAAACGAGCAGGATCTTCTTGGTCTTGGTGCCCGATGCCATGGTCGTCAGCTCATCAGTCTGCTGTCGTTGATACCGATGTCGTCGAAGCCGGCGCCGCGCCGGCCTTCGCGCCCGCGGCATTGGCCGTGGAGCTCGTGCTCGGAGCCGGCACCAGGAGCCTGGTGTTCTGGACGCCGTACTGCCAGGGGTCGACCATCTGCATGGCTGTGTTGGACGCCTGGGCGTTGCCGGCGGCCGGAGACACGCCTTCGGTGCGCACATAGTCGTCGCTGGTGCAGCCGGAGAGCGCGCCGGCGAGCAGCAGAGCGATGCAAGGAGCCAGACGCATGGCTTCAGTCCTTCGGCAGATCGAGGAAATGGCCCGACGTGGTCGCCGCCACCGGACGGGCCCCGCTGCCGTCGGCCAGCGCCAAGGGGCGCTTGGGAGCGGAAGCGTCGACTTCCTCGGTGTTGTTCAGGAAGTAGTCGGCATTGCTTGGCGGGCGCGTTCCGTCGGTGGGTTCGACCATCTTCTTCGACGGGTCGACCGGCTTGACCAGGTAGGGCGTGACGATGATCACCAGATCGGTCTCGCGCCGCTGATAGGATTTCGAGGAGAACAGCGGACCGAGAACCGGCAGCTTGCCGAGCCCCGGCAGGCGCGAGGTGGTGATGTCGTTCTGCGACTGCAGAAGGCCCGCGATCATGAAGCTCTGGCCGTTTTTCAAGTCGACCGACGTCTTGGCGCGACGCACGATGAAGGCAGGAATGGAAATGCCGCTGCTGACTTCGATCGACGCAGAGGGATCGATCGACGAAACTTCCGGCGCGATATCGAGGCTGACCAGTCCACCCTTGAGCACTGTCGGCGTGAAATCCAGACCGACGCCGTATTTCTTATAGCTGACGCTGATCTTGCCGTTGTCCTCGGACACCGGGATCGGGAACTCGCCGCCGGCAAGGAAGCTCGCCGTCTGGCCAGAGCGGGCGATCAGGTTCGGCTCGGCCAGCCGCCGGGCGAGACCGCGCTCTTCCAGCGCCTTGATGGCGATGTCGATCGAAACCCCGTTGGAAAGCAACCGGCCGATGATCTCGCCGGTCCCGGCGGTCGGCACGGTGCCCGGGTCGATGATGACGTCGCGACCGCCGACGCCGAAGGCAAAGTTGGCCCCGTATTTGGCACCGAGATCCTGTCCCGCCTGCCGGTTGATCTCGACGAAACGGACATTGAGCTGAACCTGCTGCGAGGACGAGATGTTGACCGAGTTGATCACTTCCTCATTGCCGGAGAAGCGCGACGCGATCTTGCTCGCCTTGTCGGCCGCGACCGCGTCTTCCGCCTCGCCCGAAAGCACCACGCGGCCGTTGGCCGAACCGACCTTGATCTTGGCATCCGGCACGCTGGCGCGGATGGTGTTGGCCAGTTGGTCGGTGTCCAGCGTCACCTCGATGTCGATGGTGCCGACGAGCTGCTTGTTCTGATCGAACAGCGCGATGCCGGTGGTGCCGAGATTGTTGCCCAACACATAGAAGGACTTGTCGGTCAGCGGATTGACGTTGGCGATCTCCGGATCGCCGATGACGATCTGATAGAAGGCCGCGTTCGTCATGATCGTCTTGGGCTTGCCCTTGGCGACTTTGATCGAGGCGTTCTTGGTCGCCGAGACGTATACGACGTCGTTGTTTGCCTGGGCCGGCGCCCCAAAGGCCAGCATTCCGGCGGCTGCCAGAAAGGCGCCCGCCGCCATTGCACGCAGAAGGCGCAGCCCTCTCGTCGTCCGTTCTTTGTTCAACACATGCATTGTCCCGTTCCCGCCGGTCCCCACCGGCTATTGTTCTTGTTCCTTGGAAGGAACGACGTCTCCCTCGGCGGGCTTGGAGGGAACCTTGTATTCCTCCACCTTCGTGCCACGGGACACGATCACCGTCTTGAATTTTGGCTCCTCCGGATCCTTCGCCACCGCCTTGACCAGCGAGGCGGCGCTTGCCTCGGCGCTCGCGGCAACCGAACCGCCGAAGGAAGAGATGGTGGTAAGCCCGTTGCCGCTGGCGCTGGCATCGGCGGCGGACCGCAAAGACAGCGACAAGGAGCCGACGGTGCGGGCGAGCGCTACCTTCTGCGCCCCTTCGTTCGTGACCTCGAGGGTGACGGAATTGGCGACCTGCGGCTCGGTCTTGCGCTCGTCCGCGCCCTGCCCGACCGAAAGCACCTTGGCGTCGGAGACGACGATTTCGGACGTGACCGTCGAGCCGGCTGCCCCTTGCGCGTTCTTGGACACTTCCTGGATTTCGCCGGCATCGCGCGTCAGCACGACGTCGACCCGGTCGCCCGGCGTGATGAAGCCGCCGACGCCGGCGATCTCGTCGGTGCGGATGGTGACTGCCCGCATGCCCGGCGACAGCATGTTGGAAAGTGTGGCGCGGCCATTCGGTCCCGACAGCTTGGCGAGCAGCACCGGCTCGTTGACCTCGATCGGCGACAGCACGACGCGGCTGCCTTCGGCCAGCAGCTTGTCGACGGTCGGGAAGGCGCCTTGCGGCAGAGAATCCTGCGGCCACGGAATTTCGGTGAGTTGCGACCGGTCGAGCTGCATGCCGTAGCGCAGCGGCGCATTCGCCACGACGATGGTCTTGAACTCGACTTTGGGCTCGTGCGGCACCACGATCGATGCCGTCTTCTGCTCGGACTGGGCCCTCGCCTGGCTTTTGACCCAGAAGTCCGCGGCAAAGATCGAGATCGCGCCGAAAACGGCTGCGATGCCGATCATGGTTATGGCCCTGCCCTTCACAACGAACCCCTGACGCCCCGTGGTCTTTTGCCGTTGAGGCTCACGCTAGGCGTTAATGTTAAAGAATCAGGAATCCGAAGGGGTGGAGCCCGCCCTATTTCCGGCGGCTTGGTTATCGAATGGTTTTGGAATAAGAGACAGTTTGATCCCTGAACGGAACAGGAACTCGTTCGCCCGCCAAAAGCGTGGCAGTATCGAGGAGTGATTCGCAGTACCGGACACAATGGCTAGCATGGACGACACCAGCGATCTTTTCGGCAACCCGGAAAAGCAGCCCCAGCAAGTACGCGCGCCCTCGCGGCCGGCCGATCCGCTGGTGCAGGCCGCGAAGCGCTCGGCCGCCGCCCGCGACGGCAGCGAGAGCTACAGCGCCGCCGACATCGAGGTGCTTGAGGGGCTGGAGCCGGTGCGCCGCCGCCCAGGCATGTATATCGGCGGCACCGACGACAAGGCGATGCATCACCTCTTCGCCGAGGTGATCGACAATTCGATGGACGAGGCGGTGGCCGGCCACGCGACCTTCATCGACGTCGAGCTTTCGGCGGACGGATTTCTTACCGTCACCGACAATGGCCGCGGCATTCCGATCGACCCGCATCCGAAGTTCAAGAAGCCGGCGCTCGAAGTCATCATGACGACGCTGCATTCGGGCGGCAAGTTCGACTCCAAGGTCTACGAGACCTCCGGCGGTCTGCACGGCGTCGGCGTATCCGTAGTCAACGCGCTGTCCGACCACCTCGAGGTCGAGGTCGCGCGCGGACGCCAGCTCTATCGCCAGCGCTTCTCGCGCGGCGTTCCGGTGAGCGGGCTGGAGCACCTCGGCGAGGTGCACAACCGCCGCGGCACCAGGACCCGCTTCCATCCCGACGAGCAGATCTTCGGCAAAGGCGCCGCCTTCGAGCCGGCCCGGCTCTACCGCATGACGCGCTCGAAGGCCTATCTGTTCGGCGGCGTCGAGATCCGCTGGACCTGCGATCCCTCGCTGATCAAGGAAAAGGATCAAACTCCGGCCAAAGCCGAGTTCCATTTCCCGGGCGGCCTGAAAGACTACCTCAAGGCCACCCTCGGCGACGAATTCCAGGTCACGCGCGAAGTCTTCGCGGGCAAAAGCGACAAGCAGGGCGGCCACGGCTCGCTGGAATGGGCGGTGACCTGGTTCGGCGGCGACGGCTTCCTCAACTCCTACTGCAATACGATTCCCACTCCCGAGGGCGGCACGCATGAGGCGGGCTTCCGCAACGTGCTGACGCGCGGGCTTCGCGCTTATGCCGACCTCATCGGCAACAAGCGCGCCTCGATCGTCACGACCGAGGACGTCATGATCTCGGCCGCCGGCATGCTGTCGGTATTCATCCGAGAGCCGGAATTCGTCGGCCAGACCAAGGACAGGCTGGCCACCATCGAGGCGATGCGCATCGTCGAAACCGCCATCCGCGACCCGTTCGACCACTGGCTGGCCGACAACCCGCAGGAAGCCTCGAAGCTTCTCGAATGGGTGATCGCGCGCGCCGACGAGCGTGTGCGCCGGCGCCAGGAAAAGGAAGTCTCGCGCAAGAGCGCGGTACGCAAGCTGCGCCTGCCGGGCAAGCTCGCCGACTGCACGCAGAACGCCGCGGCCGGCGCCGAGATCTTCATCGTCGAGGGCGACTCGGCCGGAGGCTCGGCCAAGCAGGCACGCGACCGCGCCAGCCAGGCGGTGCTGCCGCTGCGCGGCAAGATCCTCAACGTCGCCAGCGCCGGCAACGACAAGCTTGCCGCCAACCAGCAGATTTCCGACCTGATCCAGGCGCTCGGCTGCGGCACGCGCTCGAAATATCGCGACGAGGACCTGCGCTACGACCGCGTTATCATCATGACCGACGCCGACGTCGACGGCGCGCATATCGCTTCGCTTTTGATCACCTTCTTCTACCAGGAGATGCCTAACCTGATCCGCGGTGGCCATCTCTATATGGCCGTGCCGCCGCTCTATTCGATCCGTCAGGGCGGTAAGGTGGCCTATGCACGTGACGACGCGCACAAGGACGAATTGCTTCGCACCGAATTCACCGGGCGCGGCAAGGTCGAGATCGGCCGCTTCAAGGGCCTTGGCGAGATGATGGCCTCGCAGCTCAAGGAAACCACGATGGACCCGAGGAAGCGCACGCTTCTCAGGGTCGACGTGATCGATGCCGAGCAGGCGACCAAGGACGCCGTCGACGCGCTGATGGGCACCAAGCCCGAGGCCCGCTTCCGCTTCATCCAGGAACGCGCCGAATTCGCCGAGGCCGACGTGCTGGATATCTGAACGCGGACTGGTCCATAACAGGCTCCGGGACGGAGACTTGCATGTGACCTGGACGCGGCTGAAGGATCTAGCCGGGACACCGTTAAGTGAGCTGACCCAGCCGACGCGCTCGGACTGGATCTTCGCCCTGCGCACGGTTTCTGCCGGGCTGATCGCGCTGCTTGCCGCCTACGCCTTAAAGCTCGATCATCCGCAGTGGGCGATGATGACCGTGTTCATCGGCGCGCAGCCGGTCGCCGGCATGGTGCTGGCGAAAGGCTTCTACCGCCTGCTCGGTACGCTGGCCGGCGGCCTGGCGGCGATCGGCATCACATCGCTGTTCGGCACCAATCCCTGGCTCTTGGTGACGGTGCTGGCACTATGGATCGGCGTCAGCACCCTCGTTTCCTCGCTGCTGCGCAATCCGGAAGCCTATGGCGCCGCCCTTGCCGGCTATACAGCGATGATCATCAGCCTGCCGGCATTCGGGCAGGCGCATCTCGTCGTCGATCTCGCTGTCGCGCGCTGCGCCGAAATTGTCCTCGGCATCGTCTGCGCCGGCGTCACCAGCCGGCTGATCCTGCCGAAGCTCGCGGCGGACGCCATCATCTCCAGGCTGAAACGCAGCATTCTCGATCTCGCCGACTACGCCTCAGGCGCCTTTTCCGACGGCGATCCGGCCGGTCTTGCCGCTCTCCAGCGCAAGCTGATCACCGATGCCCAGACACTTGCCGAAATGCGCACCTATGCGCGCCTCGAAGCGCCGAGCTTCGCCACGCGCGCCCATCCGGTCCGGC
The DNA here is from genome assembly GCF_029625765.1 of Mesorhizobium sp. WSM4983. Classification (NCBI taxonomy): domain Bacteria; kingdom Pseudomonadati; phylum Pseudomonadota; class Alphaproteobacteria; order Hyphomicrobiales; family Phyllobacteriaceae; genus Mesorhizobium; species Mesorhizobium sp. WSM4983. Next base: position 540,155 of record NZ_JARTVM010000001.1, read on the forward strand.
GCACGATCGGACAGCTCCTGTGGGCGCTCTCGGCGGCCCGCGCGCTGCATACCCATGCCGCGCCGGAGAATGCGACGCTCATCCCTGTTCGCAGCGAATTGAAGGCAATCGTCGGGGAACTCGCTACGACGCGCGACGCGTTGGACGACACCGGCCCATGGGTGGCCCGGCTCGAGGCAATCGCGATCAGGGCAAGAGAAACGGCGCCGGTGGCCACCGATCCCGGTGAAGACAAGGTCGGCACCATCACCCGCCTCACCATTGCCGCCGATTTCGCGGAGGCGCTGAAGCAGGTGATGCGCGGCTTGGATGCGCTTCGCTCGCCGGTTTCCCGAACGTCTCGTGAGCGGCAGCAGCCGGCCCTGGTCGTGCACCGCGACTATCATGCGGCCTGGCGCAATGCGGTGCGCGCCGCGCTCGCCACGCTTCTGGTGGCCGCCTTCTGGCTGACCACCAAATGGTCGGAGGCGGCGGGCACCGTCATTCTCGTCGCCGTCGTCTCCAGCCTGTTCGCGGCACGTCCCGATCCGGTTCAGTCGGCCTGGGGCTTCTTCACCGGAACGCTCCTCGCTTTGCCTTTCGCTTTCCTCGTCGGCCAGATCGCAATGCCGGCGCTGCCCGGCTTCGGCTGGTTCACCCTCTTTGTCGTGCCGATCCTGGTGCCGGCAGCGCTCGGCATGGCCAATCCGCGGCATGTCGGCGTGGCGACCGCCTTCGCCATCAATTTCCTGGCTTTCCTCAGCCCGCACCAGATGATGACCTATGATCCCGGCCCGTTCTTCGCCGGATCGGCATCGATCCTGGTCGGCATCCTGATCGCCATCGGCGTCTTCATCGTCGTTCTGCCGGCCAATCCCTGGGCCACTGTTGAGCGCATCTCGAAGGCGATGCGCGAGGACCTGGCGCGCCTTTGCCTGCATGAGCGCGTCCCCAGGCGTTCGGCCTTCGAAAGCTTGGCCTATGACCGGATCAACCAGTTGATGCCGCAACTGCAGCAGACCGGGAGGAAAGGCGACCCTATTCTTGGCGGCAGCATTGCCGCCGTGACCGTCGGCCTCGAAGTGCTCCGGCTGCGCCAGGCGCAACTGAACTCTGCCGTGCCACGCGAGACGGTGGAGTCGATCGGCAACTTCCTGCGCGGCCTGGCGCGGGAATTGCTGTTCAGGAGGCATGGCGAGCCGCAGACCTCGACCATCGCCGTGGCGCGGGAATATGCGGCGAGCATCGCCGGTCGCAGCGACCGGCCGGAAATGCTTCAGGTTGCGGCCTCACTGCGCATCATCGCTGCCGCGATGCAGGATTATCCGGATTTTTTCGCGAAGGGGCACCCTTAGACGGGCCGGGCCGGGATACGTGAGCATCGAGCAGGAAGCCGCCAGGCCGGCCACACCTGGCACCGACGTGCGCTAGGCGGCGGCAATTGCCAGCGCATGCCCGCGCGCGTTCTCGCGCAGCGCGTCGAGATGGATCGACTTCACCAGTCCGGCGAGATCGCCCTCGGCCGATTGCCCGCCGAGTTCCTTCAGCATCAGCCAGCTCACCTCCTGCACGCCGGCGACACGCTTGCCGTTGGCGACCTCGCGCCAGATCTTCAGCGCGCGCAGGATGATGCCGTGCGTGGCGGCGGCGAGGCCTGCGCTGCGGAACAGCGCCTGCAGCGCAACGTCGTGCCCGCCGGCCAGCAACGCCCTCACCCGCTGCTCGGATTGTTGGGCAAGCGCCACCAGGGCCGAGCCGAAGAAGTCGACCTTGCCATGCGCGACGGTGCGGATGATGAAGCTCGCGGTGAGATCGCCGCGCAGTCTGAGATGCTCGATCAGCGCGGCGTGCTCCTCGGCGCGGGTGCCCTCGATCAGCGTCACCGAAGCCTTCACGCAGGCGTCGCGCATCACGCGGTCTGCCCGTGCCGCTCCCATCAGTGCCAGTACCAGCGGCGATCCCTTCAGCGTCTCGCCGAGCTTGACCAGAAGCATGTGCCGGCAGTCCGCGGGAAGCCGCGCGTCGGCGATCAGCGCCTCGCGCACCAGCGGCAGGTGGCCGTGCCGTTCGGCCATCCGGCGGAAACTCAGCGATGCAATATCGGCGCCGCTGTTGGCGATCAGCGTGGCGCAGGCTTCCGGCTCGCCGATCTCGGCGATGGCTGCCGCCAGCGACATCGAGACGACGGGACGGTTGGCTATCAGCTTTTGGGTGGCCTTCTGGCCGCAGGCGACGCGGTCGATGAGATCGGCATCGGTAAGCAAAGGCGAACGCGCCAGCACCAGCGCCGCCACTTCCGGCTGGTCGGAAGCGAGTGCTGCGATCACCTGCGGCGGGGCGTGATGGCTCATCGACAGCGCTTCGGCGAGCGCCTGCCGGACCTTGGCGGAAACGTCGTCGAGCAGCAGCGTGAGCGCCGCCTCGGCGGCGCAGCGATCCTCGAACGGCAGGTCGGAATTGATGTAGGCGCGGGCCAGCGCGCTCGCGGCGGCGGCGCGCTCGGAAACCCTTGCCTTATCGATCCACTTTAGAAAATGCGAAACAACCATGCCGATCAGCTACGCCCTTGCCGAAACGTTTCGGCCCCGTTGGGAACGGTAAGCTGGAAATGGTTTACGAACGGTTCACCATGTTTCTTAACCGGCTTGATGGCTTTGCAACCAACGCCTATCAAACAGGAATAGCGGAGGAGATCGACCATGGCCGGGCTTTATCTGGAGGAGTTCGTCGTCGGCCGCGTCTTCCGGCACACGCTGCGCAAGACCGTCACCGAAAGCGACAACATGCTGTTCTCGGTGATGACGCTGAACCCGCAGCCGCTCCACATCGACTTCGACTTCGCCGCGAAGAGCGAATGGGGCAAGCCCTTGGTCAATTCGCTGTTCACGCTCGGCCTGATGATCGGCATCTCGGTGAACGATATCACCGTCGGCACCACTGTCGCCAATCTCGGCATGAAGGAGACCGTCTTCCCGCACCCGGTTTTCCACGGCGACACCATTCGCGTCGAGACGACGGTCGTTTCGGTGCGCGAGTCCAGGTCGAAGCCCGATCGCGGCATCGTCGAATTCGAGCACCGCGCCTATAATCAGAACGATGTTCTTGTCGCCAAATGCACGAGGCAGGCGATGATGATGAAGAAGGCGTCCTGATGCGCTCGCTGCTCTTCGTGCCGGGCGATTCCGAGCGCAAGCTGGAAAAGGGCTTTGGCGCCGGCGCCGACGTGGTCATCGTCGACCTTGAGGATTCGGTCGCTGCCGGCAACAAGGCGGCCGCCCGCAAAGTCGCGGCGAACTTCATCGCCGGCCACCGACGGCAGACCAACTCCGCCATCTACGCACGCGTCAACGATCTGTCGACCGGCCTGACCGACGATGATCTTGCGGCGCTCGTCCCGGTGAAACCCGACGGCATCATGCTGCCGAAGTCGAACAGCGGACAGGATGTCCAGCAGCTCGCGGCCAAGCTTCGGGTGCACGAGGCCGAAAGCGGCTTGCCGGATGGCGGCATAACGATCCTGCCGATCATCACCGAAACCGCATCCGGCCTGCTGGCTGCCGCGAGCTACGCCGGAGCGAGCAGCCGGCTTGCCGGACTTACCTGGGGCGCAGAAGATCTGTCAGCCGCAATCGGCGCGCGTTCGGCGCGCGACGAGAGCGGCCGCTACACCGACGTCTTCCGCCTGGCGCGCGCGACGACCATCCTGGCGGCCGGAGCGGCGGAAATCGCCGCGATCGATACCGTCTTTCCGGATTTCCGCGACATGGCCGGTTTCGAAGCCGAATGCAGAGAGGCCGAGCGCGACGGCTTTACCGGCAAGATGGCGATCCATCCAGCGCAGGTGCCGGTCATCAACACCGCCTTCACGCCCTCGCCGGAAGCGGTCGAACGATCGCGGGCGATCGTCGACGCCTTCGCGGCGGCGGGAAATCCGGGCGTCGTCGGCATCGACGGCAAGATGTATGATCGGCCGCACCTACGGCTTGCGGAGCGGCTGCTGGCACGCGCGAGAGCGGCGGGACTTTCAGCCTGAACCGCCAATTGCCAGACCATGGGGATCAGTTTGTAGCGGACGTGAGCCGTGTAGCCCTTTCGGTTAATCCTTGCTCCAGCGCGGCCGCCGCATCGAGAAAATCTCGTTCACGCTGGCATAGTCCATATAGCCGAGCCGGGCGACATTGCCGGCCCTGACGATGTCGAACAGGCCGTCCCTGAGATAAGCATCGTCGATGTGGACCCCGACGACCTCGCCGGCGACGACGATGGCGCTGGTCTCGGCGCCATCCAGTGCCCGCGGCCGAAATATCTCGGTCACCTTGCATTCGAGGGCGGCGGGCGCTTCCGCCACGCGCGGCGGCGCGACGAGGCGCGACGGCGCCATGGCGAGATCGGCATAGGCGAACTCGCTGACGCCGCGCGGCGCATCGACGGCGGTGCGGTTCATCTTCTCGGCAAGCTCGCGGCTGACGAGATTGGCGACGAATTCGCCGGTTTCTTCAGCGAAGGTGGCGCTGTCCTTCGCGCCTTCGGATGAGAACCAGACGATGAAAGGCCGCGTCGAAAAGGCATTGAAGAAGGAATAGGGCGCCAGGTTGATCTCACCGGCCTTGTTCAATGTCGAGATCCATCCGATCGGGCGGGGTGCAACGATCGCCTTCGACGGATCGTGCGGCAGGCCGTGCCCCTTGGATGGCTCGTAGAACATCTCAGCCGGCCCACGGCCCGGCATAATCGGCATAGAGCTTCGCCGGATCGGGTCGGGGCCGCTCCGGCGCCGGTCCCTGGTACGAGCCGATATGGACGAAGCCGATGACGCGCTCCTGCGGCGACAGCCCGAGGATCGCCCTGCCCTCCGCAACGTCGGAATACCAGTTGCTGATCATGTTGGTGCCATAGCCCAGCGCGTTGGCCGCGATCATCAGATTCATAGCCGCCATTCCACCCGACAGGAACATCTCCCATTGCGGGATCTTTGGGTTCTCCCGCGGCACGGAGACTACGCCGATCACCAGCGGGGCGCGCGAGAAGCGCGCCAGTTCCTGGTTGCGGCGCCCCTCCGGCAACGGTCCTTCGCGCTGCTCGGCAAGCGCCGCGAGCTTCTTGCCGATCTCGACCCGCGCCTCGCCGCGGTAGACGATAAACCGCCAGGGCTCGAGGCGGCCATGGTCTGGTACCCGCGATGCCGCGGCGATCATCGTGGCGATTTCCGCATCGCTCGGCGCCGGCTCCTTGAGGTCCGGAATCGGCGCTGAACTGCGGGTCAGCAGGAAGTCGATGATCGGCGACGCCATGGGCGCAAGTCTCCTAGCATTCGATTTTGAGCTGAAGCGCGCCATCGGGAGATCGGGCGGCTCGGGCAATGGCGCAATTATACGCCGGATAAAGAGCCCTGGCGGAGGGCGGCAGGCTCTTGAGCCTTGAAATTGCCACCGCCTTGGGCTTCAACGCAAGGCATGTTTGAGGGGACTCTGCGCCTTTTCGTGGTCGGGCTCATCGCCGCGTTGCTTGCGGTGCCGGTTTCGTTCGCGCTGGCCCAGAACGCCAACGATGTCGGCAATATCAAGTTGCCGGGCATTTCGAGCTATGCGACGCCGAAGAGCGAGCGGTCGCTGGCGCTTGGCAGCGGCGGAGCGATCACCCTTTCTGCGCAACTGACCGACAAGGGCGCCGACATCACCCGCGGCATCGTCTGGCGCGTCTTCAAGCCGGAACCGGCCAGCGACGGCAAGCTGCCGATGGTCGCGTCCGCGCATGGCGGCACGGCGGTGTTCCAGCTCGACCCCGGCAGCTACCTGGTCCACGCCTCTTACGGACGGGCCGGCGCCACCAAGCGCATCACCGTCGGCAAGGACGCAAAGCGAGAGAGCCTCGTTCTCGATGCCGGCGGCTTGAAGCTCGATGCGGTGACGTCCGGCGGCGCGCACATCGCGCCAAAGAAGCTCCGCTTCGCGATCTATGAGGGCCAGGCCGAGACCAATGGCGACCGCGCGCTGATCGCCCCCGATGTCGAGCCGAACACGGTGGTGCGGCTGAATGCAGGCACCTACCATGTCGTCTCCACCTATGGCGCGGTCAACGCCGTGATCCGCTCCGATATCCGCGTCGAGGCCGGCAAGCTGACCGAGGCCACCGTCGAGCACCGCGCGGCCGAGATGACGATGAAGCTGGTGCGCGAGCCCGGCGGCGAAGCCATTGCCGACACCTCCTGGTCGCTGCTCAATGAATCCGGCGATCCGATCAAGGAAGCCGTCGGCGCCTTCGCCTCGATGGTGCTGGCCGAAGGCCAATACACCATCATCGCCAAGAACCGCGACCGCATCTACCAGAAGGATTTCACCGTCGTGGCCGGCCAGAACCAGGAAATCGAGGTCGTGGCCAACGAATCGTCCGCCATCGATCCCGAGGAGGGCGCGGACTAAGCTGCTCAGGCGGCTTTGCGCATCCGCTTGGTTAGAAACGGCGTGCGTCCGCGCCGCGCCGCCGCCGGAGCGAGATCGAAAACCGCTTGGTAGAGCCTGTCGAGCAGCGCCTTGCGGTCGCGCAACGGTTCGAGCTCGCTCCACTTCAGCACATCGCCGATGCGCACCTCGATCGCCTTGCCCGACAGCCGGGCGAATTCGCGGATTAATAGGGAGGTGCGCAGCGTCAGCGACGCCTTGCCGACGAATTTCGCCACGCGGTTGTCGCGCTCGGCCATGTTCATCGGCCCACTGACGAGATGGAACAGACGGCCGTTCTGGCCGGAGAAATGCAAAGGGATGACCGAGGCCTTGGCCTCCTGGATGAGCTTGGCCGGAAACATCTTCCACGGCAGGTCGATCGCCCGGCCGAACCCCTTCGGCGCCGTGGCGACGCCGCCGGCCGGAAAAACGACGATGGTGACGCCTGCCTTCAACAGCCGCACCGCCTCGTGGCGCACGGCCATGTTGTTCTTCAGCGCTTCCTTGGTCTCGGAAAAATCGATCGGCAGCGAATAGGCTTCCATCTCGCGGATCCTGAGCAGGTCCTTGTGGATCATGACCCGGAACGGACGGCCGAGCTGCTCGGCGAGCGACAGCACTGCAATGCCGTCGCCGATGCCGAAGGGATGGTTGGCGACGATCACCAGCGGACTAGCCGGCACATTTGCCGGCGGCCAACGGCCGGCGTGGTGCACCCTGACGTCGATCAAGTCCAGCATGCGGCTGAACACACGTTCGCCCGTTGGAGCGACCTGGCGCCGCCACAAGTCGTAGAGCACGGCAAAGCGGTCGCGGCCCGACAGGCCTTCGACGGAATGGATGAACCACCGCGTCAGCGCCGGCTGATGCCGGTTGGCGTAGGAGAGCTCGGGAAACGGCCTTCCCCGCGGTTTCAGCTTGAGCATGGCGGCTCGGTTACAAGGTTGGCGTGACAGGCGTGTGAAGATGGCGGTGGACTATGTGCCACCGCCATTCGAGAAGCGATTGGAGATTAACGATTTTAGGCCGCGCGGCGCTTGCGGTCCGGAGAGACGGCCTCGTCCGCCAGCAATTTCACGGCGTCGCCGAGCTTCAGCGATTCCTGGTCGCGGGAGCCGAGACGGCGGACATTGACGGTTTCCTCTTCCGCCTCCCGCTTGCCGCAAACGAGAATGACCGGAACCTTGGCCAGGCTGTGCTCGCGCACCTTGTAGTTGATCTTCTCGTTGCGCAGATCGGTTTCGGCGAGCAGCCCCGCAGCCTTCAGCCGCTCGACCACTTTCGTGGCATACTCATCCGCGTCGGAGGTGATCGTCGCCACCACCACCTGCAGCGGCGCGAACCACAGAGGGAAATGGCCGGAATAGTTCTCGATCAGGATGCCGAGGAAGCGTTCCATCGAGCCGCACACCGCGCGATGCACCATGACCGGCTGCTTCTTCTCCGAATCCGAGCCGATATAGAAGGCGCCGAAGCGTTCCGGCAGGTTGAAGTCGACCTGGGTGGTGCCGCACTGCCATTCGCGGCCGATGGCGTCCTTCAGCACATATTCGAACTTCGGCCCGTAGAAGGCACCCTCGCCCGGATTGACCGAGGTCTTGATGCGATTGCCGGAGCGCGTGCGGATCGTCTCCAGCACATTGCTCATGATCGCCTCGGCATGATCCCAGGCCTCGTCTGTGCCGACGCGCTTGTCGGGCCGCGTCGACAGCTTCACCGCGACCTCGTCGAAGCCGAAATCGGCATAGGTCGACAAGATTAGATCGTTGATGCGCAGGCATTCCGCGGCGAGTTGCTCCTCGGTGCAGAAGATATGCGCATCGTCCTGAGTGAAGCCGCGCACACGCATCAGCCCATGCAGCGCGCCCGACGGTTCGTAGCGGTGCACATTGCCGAACTCCGCAAGCTTTACGGGCAGTTCACGGTAAGACTTCAACCCATGCTTGAAGATCTGGACATGGCCGGGGCAGTTCATCGGCTTCAGCGCGAAGACGCGGTCGTCGTCGGTGTCGTCACCGGCAACCGTCACCTTGAACATCGCGTCGCGATACCAGCCCCAGTGGCCGGACGTCTCCCACAGGCTCTTGTCCAGCACCTGCGGCGCGTTGACTTCCTGGTAGCCGTGCTCGTCGAGGCGGCGGCGCATGTAGTTGACCAGGTTCTGGAACATCTTCCAGCCCTTGGCGTGCCAGAAGACGACGCCCGGTCCCTCCTCCTGAAAATGGAACAAATCCATCTCGCGGCCGAGCTTGCGATGATCGCGCTTCTCGGCTTCCGCCAGCAGCATCTGGTATGCCTCGAGCTGCGCCTGGTCGGCAAAGGCGGTACCGTAGATGCGCGTCAGCATAGGGTTGTTGGAATCGCCGCGCCAATAGGCGCCCGCCACCTTCATCAACTTGAAGGCGTTGCCGATCTGCCCGGTCGAAGCCATGTGCGGACCGCGGCAGAGATCGAACCAGTCGCCCTGCGCGTAGATCTTGATATCCTGATCCTCGGGGATAGCGTCGATCAGCTCGACCTTGTAGCGCTCGCCCTTGTCGGCAAAGACCTTCTTCGCCTTCTCGCGCGACCACACTTCCTTGGTGAACGGCCTGTTGCGGGCGATGATCTCGCGCATCTTCTTCTCGATCACCGGGAAATCGTCCGGGGTGAACGGCTCGTTGCGCGCGAAGTCGTAATAGAACCCGTTCTCGATCACCGGCCCGATGGTCACCTGCGTTCCTGGCCAAAGTTCCTGCACCGCCTCGGCCAGCACGTGCGCCGCGTCGTGGCGGACGAGTTCCAGCGCGCGCGGATCCTCGCGGGTGATGATCTCGACCTTGCCGGACCCGCCGAGCGGATCGGAAAGATCGCGGACGGTGCCGTCGAGGCTATAGGCAACAGCCTTTTTCGCCAGCGATTTGGAGATCGATTCGGCAAGGGCGGCGCCGGTCATCGCGGCGTCGTACTCGCGGACGGAACCATCGGGAAATGTCAGGGAGACGGAATTCAGCATCATCAGAGTTGTCCTATCCAGTCCCGCAAACGAGCGCGGGTGGTAGATGCATGTCGCAGGAATGTGCTGGAGCATGCAGGGTTGGCCGGAGGCGCCAATCACTTGGACGCTGGCGGGCGGCAGTCTTTTATGAGGAGTTTCCGCCGCCGTAAAGCCGCAAGCCGTTCTATTTGATGAGCCCCGAAAGATCCTTCAGGAAAGCCGCCCGCGTCGCGAGCCCCTTCGGCAAGATCGAAGCCGGGCTCGCGCGCTGGTCGCAGACGCCCTCCTGGTAAGGCGTCGCGCCACTCGCCGAATCCTCGACCAAAGTGCAGTGGATGTCCTTGAGCGGCGCCGATTGCGCCCGCATCGGCAGGCCGAGCATCCAGGCCAGCAGGAACAGAATAATGGCAATGAAGAACGGATAGCGGTCTATCTGGCGCATCGAAGCTCACTCCGGGAAAGAGATTATGCGGAGCGGCTTAGCGAGGCCTCTTGTCTCGATTTTGTCTCAAATTGGCAGTGTTTGTGCAGGCTGACGTTAACCCTACCGGATCGTAAACACCGGCTGCGAAGCGCTTACATAGTCAGCCATCTGCGTCGCCGCGCCTCCTGCCGATCTGCCAATAGTGCCACGGCATGAACCAGACATAGCGCGCCCCGAGAGTCTCCGGCACGCGGTCGATGCCATGCGTTCCGAACGGCCCGCAGCGCGAGACCCGGAACAGCGCCAGCCAGCCCCCGGTCCACAATCCATGGCGGGCGATTGCCTCATGCGCGTATTCGGAACAGGTCGGCAGATGCCGGCAGCTATTGCCGACGAAGCCGGAAAGCGTCAACTGGTAGAGGCGCACGAGCGACGTGCCGAGGACGCGGCCCGGCGTCTTGCGCCAGGGTCCCTGCCAGTTTCGCCCATGCCGGACCGGCCGGACACCATGGATATGTCCTGGATGGTCTCCCATCCGCACTTCTCCGCAGCCAGCTTCCTTGTGCGTTAGATGTGGGTTTCGAGCCGGGAACGCAACGACCTTTTATCGGTCATCGCCGGGAAGGCCGGACGGGACGCCGGTCGGTCCACTCGACATGGCGCCGGGATACCAAGCGAGTTCGCCATAACAGGCAAGCAGCCAGGAGATCGCCCTCAAGCCGCCTCGCTGGCGCGCTTCTTCTCGATCTGGCCGATCGCGTCGACCACTGCATCGAAGGTCAGCATGGTCGAGGCGTGACGTGCCTTGTAGTCGCGCACCGGCTCCAGATATTTCAGATCGGCGAACCGGCCTTCCGGCGGCGCGCCGTTTTCCTTGAGCATCTTCAGCATGGTTTCGCGCACCGCGCGCAGCTCGTCGGCATTCGCGCCGATGACATGCTGGGCCATGATCGAGGAGGATGCCTGACCAAGCGCGCAGGCCTTCACGTCATGAGCGAAATCGGTCACCACGTCGCCATTCATTTTGAGGTCGACGGTAACGGTCGAGCCGCACAGTTTGGAATGCGCTCTGGCGGTCGCATCGGGGTGGTCGAGCCGGCCGATCTTGGCGATGTTTCCGGCGAAGCTCAGGATTTTCGCATTGTAGACGTCGTCGATCATTTTTTTCCAATCCGTCGCCGCCAAGCGAACAGGCTTTGCCGCTGTTGCGTCTTCCTTTCGCTGTGCACGACCATATATAATGATGGCAGCCGGGCATCGACAAGGCAAACTCAAGCCATTGTCATTGCTCATCTGTTCACGCCGCTTACGGGCTGGAAACCGGGCGAGTTTCACCCGAAAGGTCGTGGTCCGTTCAACTCGTCCCACCTCTGAGTGGGACTACGGGAGACGCCTTTATGGATGCCGTCATCAAGAAACTCATGCCCCCTTCCTCCTATATGGAGAAGCCTGTCACCGATCGCCCAAGCGAGGCCGAGGTCGAAGCCGCCGTGCGCACGCTTTTGCGCTGGACCGGCGACAACCCTGATCGCGAGGGCCTTGTCGACACGCCGAAGCGCGTCACCAAGGCTTTTCGCGAGATGTTCAACGGCTATGACATGTGCCCGGCCGAGGAGCTTGGCCGCACTTTCGAGGAAGTGGCCGGCTATGACGATCTCGTCATCGTCAGGGACATCAAGTTCCACTCCCATTGCGAGCACCACATGGTGCCGATCATCGGCAAGGCGCATGTCGGCTACCTGCCGGACGGCAAGGTCGTGGGTCTGTCCAAGATCGCGCGCGTCGTCGACATCTTCGCCCATCGCCTGCAGACGCAGGAAGCAATGACGGCGCAAATCGCAGGCGTCATCCAGGACGTGCTCAACCCGCGCGGCGTCGCCGTCATGATCGAGGCCGAGCATATGTGCATGGCCATGCGCGGCATCCGCAAGCAGGACTCGACCACGCTCACCTCTACCTTCACCGGCGTCTTCAAGGACACGCCCGAAGAACAGGTGCGTTTCGTCACCATGGTGCGTGCCTGATCGCCGGCTGCTGCCGGCCTTCAGACCATGGTCCCGAAAAGTGGGACCCGGTTTTCGGATAAGATCATGGTCCAACAAAAAGACGAACCGGCAATGTCGGCACTGCAATTTCCCAAAGCCCCGGCAGACAAGAAGGCGCTGGAGGAAGGCACCGTCCTTTCTCCGCGCTTCGATGCTGCCGGCCTCGTGACCGTCGTCGTCACCGACGCCGGCGACGGCATGCTTTTGATGGTCGCGCATATGAATGCCGAGGCGCTGGCGCTGACGCTCGAAACCGGCATCGCCCACTATTGGTCGCGTTCCCGCAACGCGCTGTGGAAAAAGGGCGAGACCTCGGGCAACGTCCAATGCGTCGTCGAGATGCGCACGGATTGTGACCAGGACGCGATATGGTTGCGCGTCAAAGTATTGGGCCAGGACGCAACTTGTCACACCGGTAGGCGTTCCTGCTTTTATCGGACGGTGGGGCTCAGCGACGGCAAGGCGGTGCTTGCCGACGATGGCAGCAAGCCGCTGTTCGATGCGCAAGAAACGTATCGGAAGCCAGTGTGAACCATTCGATATTCACAAACCACTCATATTCACTATTCTCAAACATCCTTGTGATAGAAGGGACACGGGACAAGGGAGATCATGATGCTCGAATGGGCGTCATTGCGCAGCAGACCTGACGTTCAGGAGGCCAACGGCCTTGCATCGTCCGGCGGCGTGCTCGATCCGAAATCGGCGAAGAAGATGGGCATCTCGCTGGCGCTCGGCGGCGGCTGTGCGCGTGGCTGGGCCCATATCGGCGTGCTGCGCGCGCTGGACGAAGCGGGCATCGAAGTTTCGATGATCGCAGGCACGTCGATCGGCGCGCTGGTCGGCGGCTGCTATCTTGCCGGCAAATTGGACGAACTGGAAGAGTTCGCCAGAAGCCTGACCAAGCGGCGCCTCTTCGGACTGCTCGATCTCAATCTGCGCGGCAGCGGCCTGTTCGGCGGCATGAAGCTCGATGCGCGGCTGCGCGAACATGTCGACGGTATCCGTTTTGAGGAACTGTCGAAGCCCTTCGTCGCCGTCGCTTCCGAAATCCGCACCGGCCACGAAATCTGGCTGTCGAAAGGTTCGCTCATCACCGCCATGCGCGCGTCCTACGCGTTGCCCGGCGTCTTCGAGCCCGTGAACTGCAACGGGCGCGTGCTGGTCGACGGCGCGCTGGTCAATCCGGTGCCGGTCTCGGTCTGCCGTGCTTACGAGCAGCCGCTGGTCGTTGCCGTCAACCTCCACTACGATCTGTTTGGGCGTGCCGCGGTGATCAAGCACAGCGCGGGCGAACTCGTCATCGAGAACGACGCGCCGCGTCCCGGTCAGGTCAATCCCCAGCACCCGCCGCACCAGACCCGCCTCGGCATCACCGGCGTCATGGTCGAGGCCTTCAACATCATCCAGGACCGGATTTCGCGCGCCAGGCTCGCCGGCGATCCGCCCGACATGTCGCTGCAGCCGAAGCTCAGCCATATCGGACTGACCGAGTTCCACCGCGCCGACGAGGCGATCCGCATCGGCTATCAGGCGACCATGTCCCAGATCAGCGAATTGCGGCGGCTGCAGACGGTGCTCGCCTGATCCGAAGCGTCAGTCAAGCAATCGCGGCATCTGTGATGCGGAATTGCACTGAGCGGTTGCCGTTCCAATAATTGCCCGACAGCGAACCGGCTATGTGCACGGTCTTGCCCCTGTTCTTGAACAGGAATTCGCCGAGCGCGGTGTCGACGGCGCGGAACGCGATCGCCTGGAGGTTGCCGCCGCTTTGCGACTGCAGGTCGGCGCGGATGTGGTTGGTGCCGATCGGCCGCGCATCGATAAGTCTGTGGCGCGGCAGCACAAACACCGGCGCGATGTGACCGGCGCCGAACGGGCCGGCTTTCTCCAGCTCGTCGAGAAGCGCCAGCGTCGCGCCCTCGGCGGCTAAGGCGCCGTCAATCGCCAGGCTTTCCTCGCTCTGCAGCCGGAACACATCCGCCGCAGCGCGCTCCTCGAAGAAAGCCCGAAGCGCGCCGAGCTTGGAACGTTCCACGGTGATGCCTGCCGCCATGCCGTGACCGCCGCCCTTGGCGATCAGGCCGGCCTGCGCCGCCTCGCGCACCAGCCGGCCGAGATCGAAACCGGAGACCGAGCGCCCCGAGCCGGTGCCGATCCCATTGGCATTGAAGGCGATGGCGAAAGCGGGACGGCGCGCATGTTCCTTGAGCCGCGAGGCCAGCAGCCCGACGATGCCGGGATGCCAGCTGTTGCTGGCGGTCACGACGATGCCAGGGCCGGTGCCGCCGGCAAGCTCCGCGTCGGCCTCGGCGCGCGCCTGCGCCAACATCTCCAGTTCCATCTGCTGCCGTTCCTGGTTCAGCCGGTCGAGCGTCTCGGCAATGCTTGCGGCTTCAACGGGATCCTCGGTGGCAAGCAGCCTGCTGCCGAGCGCGGCATCGCCGATGCGCCCGCCGGCATTGATGCGCGGCCCGATCAGATAGGCGAGATGGAAGGTATTTATCGGCTCGCCGATGCGCGAGACCCGCGCAAGCGCCGCCAGCCCCTCATTCTTCTGCTGGCGCGCCACCTGCAGGCCCTTGACTACGAAAGCGCGGTTGACGCCGGTGAGCGGCACCACGTCGCAAACGGTCGCCAGCGCGGCGAGGTCGAGCAGCGAAAGCAGATCGACCGGCGCGACGTTTGGTAACCGTTCGCGAAGCACCTTCGCCGTCTGCACCAGGCACAGGAAGACCACACCGGCGGCGCAGAGATGCCCCTGCCCCGAAAGGTCGTCCTCCCGGTTCGGATTGACCACCGCATCCGCCGCCGGCAGCGGTCCGCCGACCTGGTGATGGTCGAGCACCACGACATCCGCGCCGGCTTCTTTCGCTGCCTCGATCGACACGGCGCTGTTGGTGCCGCAGTCGACGGTGACGATCAGCTTCGCGCCGCGCGAGATCAGCTCGCGCATAGCTTCCGGATTCGGGCCGTAGCCTTCGAAGATGCGGTCGGGGATATAGATCTCGGAAGGCACCGAAAAATGCGCCAGAAAGCGCTTCAGCAGCGCCGACGACGCGGCGCCGTCGACATCGTAGTCGCCGAAGATCGCCACCCTCTCGCCGGCCACGACCGCATCCGCGATGCGCGCCGCCGCCTTCTCCATGTCGGTCAGCGAGGCCGGGTTCGGCAAAAGCTCGCGAATCGTCGGATCGAGGAAGCGCTCGGTCTGCTCGACCGTCACGCCGCGCCCAGCCAGCACCCTTGCGACGATGTCCGGCACGCCATGACCCTGCGCGATGGCCAAAGCGGCCATGTCCTGCCGCTCGGTCAGCCGGTGCTCCCAGGAAACACCGGTCGCCGACTGCCTGACATCGAGGAAGAAGCGTCTCTCGCCCATCATGAGACGCGCCGTCTGCACACCATCCTTCGGCAGATATCAAGATGCGACAGCCCTAGCAATTCCGGGAAAGCGAACCACCCCGGAAAACTGTGGAAGGGCGCTCCGACCGTAATTGCGCGAAAGTGTCTACAAGGACGAAATCAGAACTTTTCCAGATCCTGGTGGCGCGCCTTGATCTCGCGCACTGTGCGCGAGGACGAGCGCAGCACGATGGTGTGAGTGGTGATGAAGGTGCGCCCGAACTTCACCCCGCCGAGCAGATTGCCGTCGGTGACGCCGGTCGCCGCGAACAGCACGTCGCCGCGCGCCATGTCCTGCGCGCGATAGACCCGCTTCGGATCCGAAATGCCCATCTTTTCGGCCCGTGCAATCTTCTCCGGTGTGTCGAGGATCAGCCGGCCCTGCATCTGTCCGCCCGTGCAGCGAAGCGCCGCCGCGGCCAGCACCCCTTCCGGCGCGCCGCCGGTGCCGAGATAGATGTCGATGCCGGTCTCTTCCGAATCGGTGGTGTGGATGACGCCGGCGACGTCGCCGTCGCCGATCAGCCGGATGGCGGCGCCCGTGGCCCGCACCGCGTCGATCAGCTTGGCATGGCGCGGCCGGTCGAGGATGCAGGCGGTGATGTCGGGCACCGCCACGCCCTTGGCCTTGGCGAGATTGGCGATGTTCTCGGCCGGCGGCGCGTCGATGTCGATCAGGCTGTCCGGGTATCCCGGCCCGATGGCGATCTTGTCCATGTAGACGTCGGGCGCGAACAGCAGGCTGCCCTTTTCCGCGATGGCGATGACGGCAAGCGCGTTGGGAAGGTTCTTGGCACAGATCGTCGTGCCTTCGAGCGGATCGAGCGCGATGTCGACCGCCGGGCCTTTGCCGGTGCCGACCTCTTCGCCGATATAGAGCATCGGCGCCTCGTCGCGCTCGCCCTCGCCGATGACCACGGTACCCTTGATGGCCAACCGGTTGAGTTCCTGGCGCATCGCATCGACCGCGACCTGGTCGGCCGCCTTCTCATCGCCGCGACCGCGCAGCCTGGCAGCGGCGACCGCGGCCCTTTCGGTCACACGCACCACTTCCATGGTTAGGATACGATCGAGGCCGGCTGCGATGTTTTGGGCCATGTTCATGGATGGGCATTCCTCGTTGAAACTGCG
Organism: Mesorhizobium sp. WSM4983; assembly: GCF_029625765.1. Classification (NCBI taxonomy): domain Bacteria; kingdom Pseudomonadati; phylum Pseudomonadota; class Alphaproteobacteria; order Hyphomicrobiales; family Phyllobacteriaceae; genus Mesorhizobium; species Mesorhizobium sp. WSM4983. The sequence continues at coordinate 556,556 of NZ_JARTVM010000001.1, forward strand.
CTTTGCCTCCCGCCAGAAGCGCGCTTCTTCTGGCAAAGCTCCATGACAACGGCAAGACTTGCCATTTCAATTTTTGAAATGGCAGCAATATCAATCGATTAAAGGTGAAGTATCACTCGAACTATTCCGCCCGCTCGATACGGATCACCTGCGGCTTGTCGGTGAGATGGCCGTCCTTGGTGACGCCTTCGACCGCCTTGCGCACCGCCGCTTCCGTTGTCTCGTGGGTGACGAGGATGACGGTCTTCTGCGCTTCGGTAGCCGGCCCGGCGGCCTGCTGGACGATCGATTCCAGTGAAATATCGTTGTCGGCCATGCGCTTGGCGATCGCCGCGAAGACGCCGATGCGGTCGTGCACGGTCAGCCGGATGAAATAGCCGCCGGCATGGCTGCGCATCTGCGCTTTCCTGTAGGGCTTCAATTCCTTCGCCGGCCAGCCGAAGACCGGCCCGTGCTGGAAGCCCGGCCGGCTCTTGGCGATATCGGCAATGTCGCCGACCACCGCCGAGGCGGTGGCATTGCCGCCGGCGCCGGGGCCGGAGAGCAAAAGCTCGCCCAGGATGTCGGTCTCGATCGCCACGGCATTGGTGACGCCATGCACCTGCGCGATGACCGAGGCCGTCGGCACCATGGTCGGATGCACGCGCTGCTCGATGCCGCTGTCGGTGCGCTGCGCGACGCCGAGCAGCTTGATGCGATAGCCGAGCTCGGCTGCGGCGCGAATGTCGGCCTGGGTGATGTTGGAGATGCCCTCCATGTAAATGTCGTTGGCGGCGATCTTCGTGCCGAACGCAAGGCTGGTCAGGATCGACAGCTTGTGCGCCGTGTCATGGCCTTCGATGTCGAAGGTCGGGTCCGCTTCGGCATAGCCGAGGCGCTGCGCGTCCTTGAGGCAGGCATCGAAAGAGATGCCTTCGGCCTCCATGCGGGTCAGAATGTAGTTGCAGGTGCCGTTGAGGATACCGAAGACGCGGGTGACCTGGTTGCCGGCCATCGCCTCGCGCATCGTCTTGATGACCGGGATGCCGCCGGCCACCGCAGCCTCGTAGTTGAGCAGCACGCCCTTCTTCTCGGCGATCTCGGCGAGTTGCACGCCGTGCTTGGCCAACAGCGCCTTGTTGGCCGTCACGACATGGCGGCCGGCCTCGAGCGCCGCCTTCACCGATGCACGCGCTGGCCCTTCGTCGCCGCCGATCAGCTCGACGAAGACATCAATGTCGGCCTTCTCGGCCATCTTCGCGGCATCGTCGAACCATTTGGTGTCGCCCAGATCGACACCGCGGTCCCGCTTCGGATCGCGCGCCGAAACCGCTGTGACGACAATGTCGCGACCGCACTGGCGGGTGAGCTCGGCGGCCTTGTCGTTGAGCACGCGCGCCACCGAGGCGCCCACCGTGCCAAGGCCGGCAATTCCAACACGCAACGCTTCAGCCATGTCCGGCGACGCCCCTCAAAGATTGGTCGGTGTGATGTGCGGTGAATTCAGCGGCGCGCGGTGAGCGGCACAACATTGTTGGGCTGCTTGGCGGTCGAGGCCAGGAAGCGCTTGATGTTGCGCGCCGCCTGGCGGATCCGGTGCTCGTTCTCGACCAGCGCCACACGAACGAAATCGTCGCCGTGCTCACCGAAGCCGATGCCCGGCGCCACCGCCACGTCGGCGTGCTCGATGAGCAGCTTGGAGAATTCGAGCGAGCCGAGCTGGCGGAACTGTTCCGGGATCGGCGCCCAGGCGAACATCGAGGCCGCCGGCGCCGGAATGGTCCAGCCGGCACGGCCGAAGGAATCGACCATCACATCGCGCCGCTTGTGATAGACCTCGCGCACCTCGGCGATGTCGGCACCGTCGCCGTTGAGCGCATGCGCCGCCGCCACCTGGATCGGCGTGAAGGCGCCGTAGTCGAGATAGGATTTGACGCGCGTCAGCGCCGCGATCAGCCGCTCGTTGCCGACCGCGAAGCCCATGCGCCAGCCGGGCATGGAAAAAGTCTTCGACATCGAGGTGAACTCGACGCAGACATCCATCGCCCCTGGAACCTGGAGCACCGAAGGCGGCGGATTGCCGTCGAAATAGATCTCGGAATAGGCAAGGTCCGACAGGATGATGATGTCGTTCTTCTTCGCGAAGGCGACCACGTCCTTGTAGAAATCGAGCGAGGCGACAAGCGCCGTCGGGTTCGACGGATAGTTGAGGATCAGCGCCAGCGGCCTCGGAATCGAGTGGCGGATGCCGCGCTCGACCGCCGGGATGAAGCCGTCATCCGGTTCCACCTGCAGCGACCGGATGACGCCGCCCGACATGATGAAGCCGAAGGCGTGGATCGGATAGGTCGGATTGGGGCACAGGATGACGTCGCCGGGCGCGGTGATCGCCTGCGCCATGTTGGCAAAGCCCTCCTTCGAGCCGAGCGTCGCCACCACTTGCGTGTCGGGATTGAGCTTCACGCCGAAGCGGCGGGCATAGTAGTTCGCCTGGGCCCGGCGCAGGCCCGGAATGCCGCGCGAGGACGAATAGCGATGCGTGCGCGGATCGCGCACCACTTCGCATAATTTGTCGACGATGGCCTTCGGCGTCGGCAGGTCCGGATTGCCCATGCCAAGGTCGATGATGTCGGCACCGCGCGAGCGGGCGCTGGCCTTCAGCCGATTCACCTGCTCGAACACGTAAGGCGGAAGCCGGCGGACCTTGTGAAATTCTTCCATTGGAGTTCCAGACGATCAAAGGGGGCGCTTTTCGGCGCGCGATATAGACCTAATTGCAGTTAGGGTCGAGGGCAGGATCGCATTTGCCTTCGATCTGCTTCAGCGCGTCGTCGCCATGCGTCCTGGCGAGCGTGTTCAGCGCCGCCGTATTGGCGGCTGGCTTCGCGCGGCCGCCCTTGGCGAGCTGCGCCTGCTGCTCGGCCTTGAGCTGGGCAAGCTTGGCGGCAGTCTCTTCCTTCGTCAGCTGCTTGGCGGCTACCGGCGGCGGAATGTTGAGGTTCGGATAGGAGCCGGTGTCCTTCGGCCCCTCGGTCACCGCGGTCGGCCTCGCATTGTTGGTGTTGCTGCTGGTCTCGCAGCCGCCCGCAAGCAACGGCGTGCATAGCACCGCGGCTGCGGCGGCGATGCGGCAAATCGAACCGGCGCCGAGAAAATAAGTCCCGCCAACATTAATCGTCATATTGTTTTCCTGGCAGCCGGGTTAGAGCGTGTTGGACCCGGTCAGATGTCCCATGGTAATATGTCAAGAAAACGCTCCGGGAGGAACCCCGCGAACCATGTCCAAAGCGCCCGATTCGGACAAAGCGGAAAATGGCGGACCTTCGACCGTCGAGCAATATCTGGTGAAAGATCCCGAACGCTTCGCGTTGAACATGGCGCGCATGATCGAGCAGGCCGGCAAGGCGGCCTCCGCCTGGGCCGAGCCGCGCGAAAAGGGTGAGGTGCGCGACCACGTCGCCGAACCCGTGGTCGACATGGTCAAGACCTTCTCCAAGCTCTCGGAGTACTGGCTGGCCGACCCGCAGCGCGCGCTTGAAGCGCAGACGCGGCTGTTCGCCGGCTACATGACGGTCTGGGCGAACGCCATCCAGAAGGTCAGCCCCAGCCCCAACGCCGAAGCCCCCGAGGACGCGGTCAAGCCCGAGCGCGGCGACAAGCGCTTCCAGGATCCGGAATGGGGCCGCAATGCCTTCTTCGACTTCCTGAAACAGGCCTATCTCGTGACCTCGCGCTGGGCCTCCGATCTCGTCGATCATGCCGAGGGCCTGGACGAGCACACCCGCCACAAGGCGAGCTTCTACGTCAAGCAAGTGTCCAACGCCATCGCGCCGTCGAATTTCATTCTGACCAATCCCGAGCTGTTCCGCGAGACCGTCGCCTCCAACGGAGAGAATTTGGTGCGCGGCATGAAAATGCTGGCCGAGGACATCGCCGCCGGCAGGGGCGACCTGAAGCTGCGCCAGGCGGACTACGCGCCGTTCGAGATCGGCAAGAACATCGCCACGACACCCGGCAAGGTCATCGGCCGCAGCGATGTCGCCGAGATCATCCAATACGATCCGACGACGGAGACGGTGCTGAAGCGCCCCCTGCTCATTTGCCCGCCGTGGATCAATAAATACTATATCCTCGACCTCAACCCGCAGAAATCCTTCATCCGCTGGGCCATCGAGCAGGGCCACACGGTCTTCGTCATCTCCTGGATCAACCCGGACGAGCGCCACGGCGCCAAAGGCTGGGAGGCCTATATCCGCGAGGGCCTGCAATATGGCCTCGACATGGTCGAGAAGGCGACCGGCGAGAAGGAGGTCAACGCCATCGGCTATTGCGTCGGCGGCACTCTATTGGCCGCGGCGCTCGCGCTGCTGGCGCAGGAAGGCGACCACCGCATCAGGTCGGCGACCTTCTTCACCACTCAGGTCGACTTCACCTATGCCGGCGATCTCAAGGTCTTCGTCGACGAGGACCAGGTTGCCGCGGTGGAGCGCTCGATGAGCGAAAAGGGCTATCTCGACGGCACCAAGATGGCGACCGCCTTCAACATGCTGCGCTCGGGCGACCTGATCTGGCCCTATGTCATCAACAACTATATGCGCGGCAAGGATCCCCTGCCCTTCGACCTGCTCTACTGGAATGCCGATTCGACCCGCATGGCGGCGGCCAACCATTCCTTCTATCTGCGCAATTGCTATCTCGAGAACAATCTCTCCCGCGGCACGATGGAGCTTGCCGGTCACACCGTCTCGCTGGCCGACATCACGATCCCTGTCTACAACCTCGCCACGAAGGAAGACCACATCGCGCCGGCGCTTTCGGTGTTCCTCGGCTCGCGCTATTTCGGTGGCGACGTCGAATATGTCATGGCAGGCTCCGGCCACATCGCCGGCGTCGTCAATCCGCCGGCGGCGCACAAGTACCAGTACTGGACCGGCGGCAAGCCGGTGGGGGATTTCAGCACCTGGTTCGCCGGCGCGCACGAGCATGCCGGCTCATGGTGGACGCACTGGCAGCACTGGATCGAAAGCCAGGACAACATCCATGTGCCCGCCCGCAAACCGGGCAAGCGTATGAAAACCTTGGGGGACGCGCCGGGCACCTATGTCAAGGTGCGTGTGTAACCGGCTGTAATGTCTGGTGAGTTGACGGGCCGCCCAAACAGGGCGAAATGGTGATGTTAATCGTTTTCGTAGCCTCAGCTCGCCTGCAGACAAACAATAAATCCGAGGCTTTGCAGATCGATACAGATCCCGTTTCCGGTTCGGGAACAGGAGGTCGCCGCCAGAGGCACTGGAGTGCTGCGGCGACGAAGTACGGACCGGATGCCGAGGGGGAATTTTATTTTGAAATCAGCAGGTTGGCGCCTCGCACGAAGGGAAAGCCGCAGCATCGTGGCAGCGCTTTTATCCGTGCTTCTGGCCTCCTGCACCTCGACCGGCGACCCGACGATGTCGGTCGTCACGCCCGCCTACAATTCAACCGCCACAGAGATGAGCGCGGCTTCCAGCGCCCAGTCCGAGGCGTCGGCCGATTCGACCTCGCAGGCGGCGTCGACCTCCCCGGCATCCCCAGAGGCGGCATCGACCGTGATGGGCGAAGACGACAAACCGTTGCCGGAAAAAGTTGCCTATGTGCCGGAAACCCGGCCCGGAGCAGCCTTCCCCGCGGTAGCGGTTCCTGCTGACGCCGGCTCGATCGCCGGCAACACGCCGCAACCGCTGGTACAGCCGCCGCAGACGGCAGAGGAGACGAAAGCGGCCGCCACCAAGGTCGCTGCCGGCGATGCCGCCGCGGTCGCATCGCAAGCGCAGGCGACCGTGCAGGCGATGAGCAAAGGCGTCTACGCGACAGCGGGCGAGCCCCAGCAGCAGCCGATCGCCGCGCCGAAGAAGGGGCTGTTTGCTTCTCTGTTCAGCACCACGCCGGCCTCGGCCGCGCCTGCCCCGCTGATCAACACGCGCTCCAGCGACCAGCCCGCCGCCCAGGCCAAGACCACGTCGCCGGCGACAAAGCCGATCGTCACCCTCGCCTCCGCGACCCCGGGCGACAAGCCGGTGCAACTGGCTTCCCTCGGTGACGACAGCAGCAACCACATCACCGGCGCCGATGCCTTGCCCGGCGTGCGCCAGACGGCGCTGTTCGAGATCAAGCGCAAGTCCGGCATCGACGACGAGAGCGACGTCGATCTCAACGAGGACGAAGGCGGCGGCTCCTACCAGGTGGCGTCGGCCGCCGGCATGGCAAGGCTCGCGCCCAACGGGCTCTTGAGACAGAACGAAAGTGTCGACGTCGCCTGCCTGAAGCCTTCGCTGGTGCGCGTGCTGAAGACGATCGAGGGTCATTTCGGCCGCAAGATGATCGTCACCTCCGGCTATCGGGACCCTGCCCGCAACCGCCGCGCCAACGGCGCCAAGAACTCGCTGCACATGTATTGCGCTGCCGCCGACATCCAGGTGCCCGGCGTCTCCAAGTGGGAGCTGGCGAGCTATGTGCGTTCGATGCCCGGCCGCGGCGGCGTCGGGACCTACTGCCACACCGAATCCGTCCATGTCGACGTCGGCCCCGAGCGCGACTGGAACTGGCGCTGCCGCCGGCGCGGCGGCGGTGGCGACAACTGAGCGGCTTACCTGCCTTCAATCGAATTGTTTTCCGGTTGCCAAACATGCGTTTTGCAGGCTCGCGAAAAAAGTTGTCGCATGTGGCGGCAGATGGGTTGCCGGTTGCGAGCAACGCAATTATAAGCCGCTTCGTCTGAGCGCGCCCATCGTCTAGCGGTTAGGACACCGCCCTTTCACGGCGGTAACAGGGGTTCGATTCCCCTTGGGCGTACCAGCAGATGTCAGCGACTTAGCACCCTCTCCCGGCAAATCATCCAATAACGTCAAATAGCGACTGCGTATTTCGGCCAACGGTGACCGCGAAATAGGCCCGCTCTGCGAATCCGTAGCGGCTCGTGTCATCCGGTGGCGCTTTTCATAACGTGAACGCCTTCCAGCGCTCCTCGAGTCAGACATTATGGCTCAAGCAGTGCGAAACCATATAGCGCCCACAACTGCTCACATTCTCTCGCCCTGAGGCTCGGTGTTCCTGCTTTTCCGTAAAACACCATCGCTCCGCGAACTCCGTATCCAAGCACGGATGCATTCGCAACGAACTGGATAGCTTCCCCCAGGCGCATGGTGCCGATCTTGGCATCAGTCTTGTTGGCGAGGTCGACGACTCCAAGGATCTCAGCGTCAGTGTTCCTGGCTTCGAGAACAGCATCCGAAGTCGCACTGGTGACGCAAAAAGGCATCGTATTAGCCTCTGCTAATAATAACAGCGAACTAACGCGTCTTGTTCCCGAGGATCGACAGGCCCGGCCACCGAGGTCGCCGGGAATTGCCTCGTATTTTAGCAACATCTGAAACAAAGGGATTTCGCGAGCGTTTAAAGCTCCACAAAGGAGCTTCGACGATGGACCCGGCTACGGCAGCGGTGATGGTTTTGCTTTTGTGCAGCCCAGGCGAGGCTTCGATCTGCAAACCGCTTAATACGGCGCCTCGGGTTTTCGCCTCCCTCAACGAATGCCGTGCCTCATTGGCAGATGAACTCGCCGGCGCTCCTAGCGGAAGAATGGTCGGCCGATGCCAGGTGGTCGATCCGACCATCACGGGCTCTTTGCCAGCCGGCTATACGACAGTTACGATTACGCGCGGCGAGAGCGTTGTCAGGTATATTGTTCCGCACAAGGAATAGCCGGGCCACCTAAGCAGCCGAGCCTGGTCCGAAGAGTATCGATCAGCAGCCCGTCTATTTCCGCCGCCAAACATTCTCCTCCCGAGCCAAGACGAAGCAGTGGAGTGGTCGATATCAATCCGGTAGGGATCGCCGTGCAGGGTTTCTATCGGGTGGGCTAGGAATCGCGCAGCAAGATCGACTTGGGCCAGCTTCGCCTTGACCTCTGCGGCTCGGTCGGCGATGGCATCGGCACGCTGCGGATTTGTCCTTCCTGCCCAACAGGCGGCTTGAGCCGCCTCTACGCTGAAATTTCGTCAGATACCGTCCCAAGTGTTGGAAGAAAGATACTTGGTGGTCGGCATAACTGCCCAGCCAAAATCCATTTGCATTTCGCGTGGCGGGCCGTTCAGCATCCGCGTCGTTTTTTGGGCATCATGCGCATATTTCAGGGCCGCTCCCATGCGGTTGAGCGTTTTTAAGATCGGCATGGCTCATCATCCTTCCATGTGCCGAAGCCGTCCCGCGAACGATCTTCGGCTGCTTTCGATCGGTACTAGATGGTCGATGATTGTTTCCGACGCGTCGCACGCAAGCTCACCGGCTGTAACCAAACAGTTGCCCCTGAAACGCTCGCACACAACCAAGCTGGTCAGAAGGTTTTGAGGTGATCGGAGTTGTCCGAGGCATCCCACGCACAGGGAGCGTGTGCCGTTGCCTCCTCGAAACAAAGCCGAAATTGCACACCATCAGATCGAAACATGATCGCTGCAAAAACGGCCTCGACCGGCACTGCCGGAAATGAGAGCAAAGGGAAACTCAAATGACCAACATCATTCGTAATGCAATTCTGGCTACTGTCGCGGTTTTCAGCTTGGCCGGTGCGGCTTATGCTCAGCAGCAGATTATCACTTCTTGCAGCAATCACGATGGCTACTGGAACCAGTGCCTGGGTGCCGCAAACAACGGCCACCAGAGCGGCGGCCGCGGACACGATCGCCACTGATTGACGATCGGGTTCCAACAAATGCCTCGCTGGCAAGTTGCCGGCGTGGCTTTGTGCGTTCTGGCAATTTTTTTGACACAGCACGTCGCGGCCCAATCGCCCCCAGTGTCCTGAGTTGCACGACAGCGCATGCAGCCGACCAGCCGCAGGCGGTTGAGACGGCACGATCGACAGCACGACGCCCGAAGTCATCGAGGCGTCACGACTGGTCCCGCAGATGACATCCAAGACGCAGTGATACAAAACCGAACCTCTGCCTGACGCCTCGGAACAAATCTCCGTGACCCATAGCTGAAAGCAATCGTGCACTATATTATAACATGGTCGAGGCGATGCGATGTCGAACGTCTACGATCTTGGAACCGATCTGGTGCGTCGTATCTATGAAAAACGCATAGATGCACCGGCGATTCTTGATGCCTCCACGCATTTTCCCAACGCGACGAAGTTCGCAGCCGTCTGGCAGAGTATTCGCGATGAAGCGCTGTCGGTGCAGTTGAACCGGGTTCCGCGTTTTCACGACATCATGCCGGAACAGGCCGAGATTTCGGCCAATGACGGCCTCGATTGGCGCATGTTCGTGCTCAAGGCCTACGACATGACGATCCCGGAAAACCTTGGGAAGATGCCTACCCTCAGCCAGTTGCTGTCGGAATGCCCCGAGGTCAAATCGGCGGCTGTTTCATTCCTGGCGCCGCGCAAGCACATCCCGCCCCACCGCGGCCCCTTTCGCGGCATCATGAGGTTTCATCTCGGCCTTGTCATTCCGAAACTGGCGGACGGCCGCCCGGCAACGATCATGATGATCAACCATCAGGAAAAGCGGATCGCCGACGGCGAATGCCTGCTGTGGGACGACACTTTCGAGCACGAGGTCATGAACAGCGCCGATCAGGCGCGTATCGCCTTGTTGCTTGATGTGTGGCGCCCGGATATGCCGCTGGACATGGAGATCCTGTCCAGGTTGATCGTTCGCGGCGTGCAGGTGGGAATGCACTACAGAGGGGTATCTTTCGCCGGTTAAAGCGTCACGCTCTCGCTTCGCGAAACCCTCTTGCGCTGCCGCCGCGCTTCAGCGGCAACATCATGTCCCTTGCGAGCAAACCGCTGACGCGGCAGAAGGCCATGAAGGCCCGGCACGCTTCCTCGGCGCTTGCCACATCGACTGTCGCGCCGAAGCAGGCGTTAAACGCGGCGTCATAAACCTTGCCCTGCCGGCGCTTCGGCCAGTTCTGCAGGAAATCGAGCGCCTGCTCGACGCTGTAGATTTCCTCGACCGGCAGGCCGGGCGCGGGCGTGATGCGCACCGGCACCTCGAATTGCAGTCTGTCCATTCCCTGTCTCCCGAACTGGCGAAGTCGGAGCAACGCCGTTCGTTCTGAAAAGTTCTTTGACCGGTTTTTGACGCAGGAATGTGACCTCAGTGCGGTGCGGGCCCGGCGACTGCCGCGGCAGATCGGCGCCCTGGCCACATCGTTCGACCGGGCGATGCAACCGGCATCGCCCTGTCGAGGTCGCGTCTACTGGTTCGCCGGCTCCCTCTCCGCCTCGTAGGCCATGCGCGAGACCGCCACCAGCAGATAGGCGGACGGCACGGCGAAGATGACGCCGAGCACGAGGGCCTGCGCCTTGCCGGCGATCCTCAGCCAGGCAAGCGTTTCGCCCTGCCGCATCGCGCTGATGCCGGCGCCGCCCGGGGCAGACGCTGTCGAGGCGGAGACCTCGGCCTGGCGAAGCTCACCAGCGCAAGCGCAAGCAGCGCCATCAGGGCCGAGCACGCGGTCCTGCTTGGCAGCAGCGTCGATCTTGCGCGTTCCGGTGCCGTCAACGGGCGTAAATCTCCTGAATCCTGACCCGGCTACCGCAAGGATGGTGCAAGGAAAGCTTCGCGACACCCAGATGCGCCCGCCCAGCGAATATTCCCTCGGCAAACCGGTTGCAGGCACTTCGTCCTTGAACCTTGCGGCTTCCAGTGCCAAATCTGGAGAAAATTTCCGCACCGGCTCGCGTCAGGAGCCAACCCGCGAACGGACAAGAATGGTTACCTATCTCGACGCCGCAACGGCCCCCTTGAGAAACACCGGCCAGATCCGCCTCTATGGCGAGGAAGGGTTTGCGGGCATGCGCAAGGCCTGCGATCTCACCGCGCGCTGTCTCGACGAGCTTGTGTCGATGGTGAAGCCCGGCGTCACCACCGAGACCATCGACCGTTTCGTCTTCGAGTTCGGCATGGATCACGGCGCATTGCCGGCCACGCTCAACTATCGCGGCTACACCAAATCGTCCTGCACTTCGATCAATCACGTGGTCTGCCACGGCATTCCCGACAACAAGCCGCTCAAGGACGGCGACATCGTCAACATCGACGTCACCTACATCCTCGACGGCTGGCACGGCGATTCCTCGCGCATGTATCCGGTCGGCACGATCAAGCGCGCCGCCGAGCGCCTGCTCGAGGTGACTTACGAATGCCTGATGCGCGGCATCGCCGCAATCAGGCCGGGCGCTCGCACCGGCGCGATCGGTGCCGCTATCCAAACCTATGCCGAGGCCGAGCGCTGCTCGGTGGTGCGCGACTTCTGTGGCCACGGCGTCGGCCAGCTTTTCCATGACGCGCCGAACATCCTGCATTACGGCACCGCCGGCGAAGGCGTCGAGATGCGGCCCGGCATGATCTTCACCGTCGAACCTATGATCAATCTCGGCCGCCCGCATGTGAAGGTGCTCTCTGACGGCTGGACGGCGGTGACGCGCGACCGTTCACTGTCGGCACAGTACGAGCATACGATCGGCGTCACCGATAGCGGCTGCGAGATCTTCACGCTGTCGCCAAAGAAGCTCGACCGCCCCGGCTTGCCGGATTAGTCTGCCGCAGGCACGGCATCGGCACGGTCTAATGTCCATAACAATTGGCGAGGCGCGCCTAGGCTGGAAGCCCGGCAGTATCACCAAGCCCGGCTCCGGCTAGAAGTGCGGACCTGAGGCACATGGCTGCCGGCAACAAGGGTTTGTCGAGCCGTCGGGCAAGATAGACCCAGCTCTTCGTTGTCCCATTTTCACCAAGCGCAGCGGCTGAAAGCTGCACGAGCCGCTCTTCGACAAGATCCTGCGCGATCAACCAAAGTGGAAGCCGCCCCCAACCGATGCCTGCTCTGATCAACGCCAGTTTCGCCTCTTGGCTACCCACCCGCCACTTGCGCTGGGAGAGCACGCCATAGTCGCGGCCATGGGAGCGAGGAGAAGCGTCCATCAGCACGATCTGGATGTGATCGGCCAGCTCTGGCGTACTCACCCGGCCTTTCTTCGCTATCAAGGCCAGAGCGTGCCCAGCACCGACGACCGCCGCCATCGACAGCGGCGCGAGGGAATCGAATTCCAGGCGCGGATCGCGCAGGTCTTCGCCCACCGTTATCGCGAGGTCGACCGTGCCCTGCAGGAGGCAATCGATCGGTTCCCCAAGGGTACCTATCTGCAACCGGACGCCAACCGTCGGATAGGTGGCGTGGAGGGCTTCAAGAGCCCTGCCGACGGCCGGCAATGGAACAAGCGTGTCCACCATCAGCGCAAGCTCGATTTCAATGCCGCTGCCCATACCCTGCGCCTTCGCGCGCAGCAGATCGGCGCGTAGAACCAGCGAGCGACAGTCGTCCAGCAGGGCCCGTCCGTCCGAGGTCAAGGTCGGCCGACGAGTCGACCGGTCGAACAGGACCGTCTTGAGTTCGGTCTCCAGATTGGCAATCGCGTGGCTTACCGCCGACTGGGCGCGACCGAGCCGCATGGAGGCCAGGCGAAAGCTACCCGCGTCCGCCACGGCCAGGAACATCCGCATCTGATCGAGAGTGAGCGCGTCGAGCATGATCGATCAATTAGATCAGAAAACGCCAACTTTTAGCAATCCCATCGATCGCCCCGGTGTGTCATCGGTTTCCTGACCTGAGACAGGAGAGCGAAGTGACTGAACGGCTCAAGCTCGCAGCGCTGATCGGCAGCACGCGGGAACGACGCTATGGAGACAAGGTCGGAAACTGGTTTGCCCAAGAGGCGCAGAGACTGGACGATTTCGAGCTTTCCCTCATCGATGTTGCAGACATTGATCTGCCCAGCCGGCACTTGGCGGAGCCGACACCGGCGATGAAGGCATTCACGAGTAAGCTCGCCAAGGCAGACGCCTTCGTTGTCGTCACCCCCGAATACAATCACAGCATGCCCGGTCATCTTAAGCACGCTATCGACCAGGCTACTGAAGAGTGGCACGCCAAGCCGGTCGGCTTCGTTTCATACGGTGGCGTTTCCGGCGGGTTGAGGGCCGTCGAACATCTTCGGCAGGTATTTGCCGAGCTCCACGCCGTCACCGTCCGGGACGCAGTAAGCTTTCACGGGGTGTGGGAGCATTTTGCTGATGGTGCGGGCCCGCTCGATCCGAAGCGCAGCTCCGGCGCTGTCAAAACCATGCTCCACCAACTCAAGTGGTGGGCTCTTGCGCTGAAGGAGGCGCGTTCGCGCGCCCCCTATACCGTAGGCTAACACATGGATTCGCAACGCATCATTGCAGGCGCCCTCATGACCATAGCCATGACGCTGGTCGGATCCGGCGTGGTGGCCTCGAAAATCATTGCCGGCGGCATGCACCCTTTCCTCGCCGTTCCCCTGCGTTTCCTGATTTCGACGCCGATCCTCTGGGGACTCGTCTTCCTGACAAGCACGCCGCGGTCGCGGCTCTTGGCAAAGGAATATATGATTGTGATGATTCAGGCGGCCGCGGGCAGCGCCGGCTATAGCATTCTAATGATCCTCGCCTTGACCTTGACGACGAGTGCCAATGCCAGCGTCATCCACGGCCTTTTGCCTGTATTGGCTGCCCTCGTTGCAACGCTGGCCTTGAAGGAGAGGCTTGGCGCCAAGCTATGGATCGCCATCGGCGCTGTCACGGCAGGCGCACTTCTTGTCAATGTCGCCTCTGCCAAGGGCTTTGGCCTCGATCTGAAGCTGCTGGCGGGTAACCTGCTGGTGGTCCTCGCTGTTTCCGGCGAAGCACTGTTTGCTATCCTGAACAAGAGAATCAGCAAGCCGCTGGCGCCGCTCTATCTCGCGGCGCTGATGAGCAGCATTTCACTGGTGCTGACCTTGCCGCTCGCCGCTGCCCTTGTCGCGTTTAGCACCGTTGCAGCAGCACCTGCCGCCCTATTGGCGACAGTCTATATCAGCATTTTTCCCACCGTGATCGGCTTCTGGCTCTGGTATTCAGGAGCCGCGCGCGCCAGCGGCGGAGAGGCTGGCGTGTTCATGGCAGTGCTGCCGGTCGCGGCACTCGCGCTCTCGTTTCTTCTTCTCGGTGAGACCATCACGCCGATCCACATTCTCGGAACCGCCCTTGTCGTCCTCGGCATCGCTGTTTCGGTCAGCGGGGCAAGAACAGTGAAGAAGCAGGCTGCCGAGGGTGCTCATGTTTAACGCTCGCCAATAGGCGATGCAGCCCTCATCGTCACGGCGTCTTGATATGTCCCAGCAACGCTCCCGGCTACTTTCTTGAAATGATCGAGAACCGTTTCGCGTTTCACAATCATGCTCTACTCTCCGGCAAAGGTCTTCTTTCGATCAGCGATGCGGGCGGGCGATGGGAAAAGTCGAGGACGAGCGGGCGTTTTTCTCTGAAGCCTGGGTAGAGCCGCCGAAGAAAGAGGTGGCGCCTGTTGAGAAGCCGCATTACCACGGCCATCGTGATCGTCTGCGCGAACGCTTTTTGGCCGGTGGTCCGGACGCCCTGCCCGACTATGAACTGCTTGAGCTGCTTCTCTTCCGGCTGATCCCGCGCGTCGACACCAAGCCGATCGCCAAGGCGCTGATCGCGCGCTTTGGTTCGCTTGCCGAAGTGCTCGGCGCGCCGGCGTCCCTGCTCGAGGAAGTGAAGGGCATCGGGCCGATGGTGGCGACCGATCTAAAAGTCATCGCCGCCACGGCGCAGCGCATGGCGCGCGGCGAAGTGCGCGGCCGCGAGGTTCTGTCGAACTGGACGCAGCTTCTCGACTATTGCCGCTCGGCCATGGCCTTCGAGGCCCGCGAGCAGTTCCGCATTCTCTTCCTCGACAAGAAGAACGGGCTGATCGCCGACGAGGTGCAGCAGACCGGCACGGTCGACCATACGCCGGTCTATCCGCGCGAGGTGGTCAAGCGCGCGCTCGAACTTTCCGCCAGCGCGATCATTCTGGTGCATAACCACCCGTCCGGCGACCCGACGCCCTCGCGCGCCGACATCGACATGACCAAGCAGATCATCGAGACGGCCAAGCCGCTCGGCATCGCCGTGCACGACCACATCATCATCGGCCGCAAGGGCAATGCCTCGATGAAGGGCCTGCTGCTGATCTGACAGTCCCGAATATCAGCTGGAAATCATCCGACGGCGGGCACCTCGCGGGCAATGGCTCGATCGAGACGCGTTGACGTTAGTTCATCAAAAGCACCAGAGCGGGATGCAGCTTCTTCAGGTTCGGCAGTGATTTCGATTGCCAGGGTATGTCGGGCGTTCCGCGCACGACAAGTCGAACATCGGGATGCTTGCGCACCTCGATGGTAAATTTCGCCAGCAGGTTGATGCCGGAAGAGTTGAGAAAGTGAAGGTCCTTCAAATTGAGTGTGATGGAAGCGGGATTTGAGGCAAGAACACTGGTCGCCAAAGCCGTGATCGGCGCACCCGCCTCGGAACTGGCAAGCCGCATTGCACCGTCGAAAAAGATATCGCTTCCCTCAGTCCACACGCGGTAGTCGTCTGTCTTGATTTCCATATCTGGCTTCGTTTCATCTAGTTGTGAGTTTGCGAGATCGGAATGGAGGCATATGTTTCCAGGCAAATACGGTCGTTTTCATCGGCCGGGCTGAATATCCAGGCCAGACGTGCGCCATAGTCGCTCATCAACGTCAGCAATCCAAGCCCGGAGCTCCCCACGTCGGGGTTCGCGGCATTCGCCTCAATCCGCTGTATCAGCAGGTCCTTTGGGTCGCCAACCGTGATGTCCGCCAGCAGGCTTTGGAACTCGGACGCGATTTCACCATCGACGTCATTCGACACCTTGAGCTTGAAGCACTCGGAATCCATCGACGCCTCAACCACGATTTCGCCTGGTGCGCGGAACTTGACGGCGTTTTCGATGAGTTCGTTGACCAGATATCCGATGCTATGCCGCACCTCCATGTAGTCATTGCGCGACGACTGAAAGCGCAACGCGAAAAGATCGGCAATGAAGTCCGAGGTCGTGGCGCAATGACGCCAACTCAAGTCGAGAGGTCCGTCGAACAGCCGCACGCGACTGACGCTCCCCTTCATCCCTATTGCAATGTCAGGCGTACCGAACAGCGCTGTCATCCTACGTATGCCTTATGATCACGAGTGTGATGTCGTCGTGGATCTTCTGGATTCCGATATGAGCCATCAAATCCTCGATGATCCCGGTCTTGATGTCCTCGGCGCTCCTGCCATGGCGCTTTTGCACGCTCTTGCAGAGGCGATCGAACCCGAACAGTCTTCTGTCTTCATCTTCCGCCTCGGTCACACCGTCGGTGTGCAACACGATTACGTCGCCGCTCCCGAACACGATGTCTCGCGTGTCAACAAACTGCGAGATGTCGTTCTCCAGGCCAACGGGCAGACCCAGATCAAGCGTGTCGATACGTTCGACGTCCCCATCCGCACGCACGACGAGAATGTCCTCGTGCTGGCCGGATAGCGTTACCCGCCCGTCCTCAAAGTCAAGAAAGGCCAGCGAGAGATGCTTGTCGGTGTTCGTCCGCTCGATGTTCTTGTAGATGGCCCTGTTCAGACGAACCAGAAACTGATGCGGATCGCCTTCGTTGGCCTCCTGCAGCGCGCGTGCAACGGATTGGACCATCAGCATCAGCACGCCGCTCTCGAGACCATGACCGGTCACGTCGCCGATGCCGATCTTGACCCGTGATCCGTTCTGGAGGACGTCGTAGTAGTCCCCGCCCACCTCGTCGGCCGGCCGCATGTAGGCCGCGATCTCCAGCCCCGGAATCGCTTCGAGTTCGAACGGTTTCGGCAGGACCATCATCTGGATTTGCCTGGCGACCGCGAGTTCGGCGCCGAGACGGACGTTCTCGTCCCGCAGCTTTTCGTTGAGCGCGGAAATCTCCTGATTTGCGTCGCCGAGTTCCCTGGTGCGTTCGTCGACGAGTTGCTCGAGGTTTTCTGTGTGAAAGCTGATCTGCTCGGCCATGCGGTTGAAGGCGACCCCGACCGCTCCAACCTCGTCGCGCGTTGGAACGCGAACACGGACCGAATAGTCTTTGGACTGTAGCCTCTGGGCGGCGCTGGCAAGCGCCCTGAGGCCGGCCGTGATCCGCTTCGAGATGCCGAGCACTGCCGCAAATACAATCAGAAGCGAAACGACGATGGCGGCGACCTGAAAGAGCAGAATACGATTGGTCGCGCGAGAAATACTCTTTTGCGCGGCGACCAGGGACGCATAGATTTCGCGTTCTGGAACGACGATTCCGACCGACATCGTTTCAGACTTGATCGGTCCCGAGCTCCACAGATTGGTCGGCTTCAATCTTTTGAGGACAACTATGTAGGGTACGTGTTCGCCCTTGTTGTCGAGCATGATATGCTGAATGACACCGTCATTGTTCTGGTCGAGCGGCAGCGACGCGATGGCCGGCTGCGTGCTTCCCCGCAGGGACCTCTCCAGGCCGGTGACGCCCTGCGTGCCCGCATCGTTGGATGAAGTCAGGCCGATGATCGCCTCGCCCGATGGATTGATCGCCACTACATTGCCGGTCGACATCGTGAGGAAGCCGAACCCGGTTTCGGCTATCTTGACGCGCTCGACGACTTCCGCGAGTTGATCGAGAGTGATGTCTGCACCCGCTACACCGGCGATACCGGTACGGTCGCGCGTCCACAGCGGGTGGAAAAAACTGACGATCAGCTTTCCCGTGATCGCATCGGTGTAGGGCGCTGTCTGAGTGATATCGTCGGGGACTGGACGTGAGGCTGGATCCTTCGCCCATTGCTGCCATGACCCATAGATCCCCGGAAAGAAGAACTCCCAGAACTCCGCCTTGTTGTGGCCTGGATAGAGCCGGTCGAAGGTCTGTGCCTGGTCCGTATACGGTACCGTCCTGAAGATCGGCCGTTCCTTCGGACCAATATAGTACATCTGCAGTTTTGGCGATCCGCTGGCCATAAGGGTCGGCGCGACGAGATCCAGAACGGTACTGTCTTCGATTTCCCGCTCAACGCTTGGCAGCGGCGTGTGGTCGGCGCCCAGCAGGTAGCCCCAGACGCTAATCACCGAAGGCGCGCCCGGCAGGTTCTGCGCCCAATCGCCCTTCGCGTCGTAGACGACCTTCACCGAGCCGGGTGCTTCATGCGAAAGGGTTGCTCCGACCTGTCGCTGCCGGCTCGGATCGTCGGTCTGGGCCTGCAGAACGCCGGCCAGCGCCTTCACGTCCCCATGAACTCGATCGAGCAGGAGGTCGACGCTTAACGCCGTCGAATCGGCGTAGGAGCGAATGTATTCCTGGTTTGCGGTGGTCAGGCCCTCACCGACTTCCGACGTTGCGTCGCGCGACAGCTTTTGCACGTTCCAGAGCGCCAGGCCGCCGCTCAGCAAGAGATCGAACAGCACGGCGCCGCCAACGACCAATACGAATTTCGCCCGGAAGGAGCGCAGGCCGAAGCGCGGTGTAGGCTGATCGTCGGCTTTCATTGCGGCCTTCGCCCCGATGCGACCCAGATCGGCCAACCCGCATAACCCTTGGGGTGTAGCGCAGCGAATATGTGATCCTGGAAGCCCTGCCGGAACCGTGCAACGAACTCCGGCCCGTCGCCGCGTTTGATGGCCATCTCGCCGGCATAGACATCGGCCCAGGCGACAATGACATCGGCGAAGTCCTGCGGATCTCCGTCCAAGTTGGTGACGGTGAAGGTCTCGACACGTATGTCGTCGAATCCGGCTTCGATCAGATATCGCCGACTCTTGGGCCCGAGCTCGACGTCCATTTCGAAATGCGCGAACAGCTTCGCCACTTCATTGTATGTCCAACGGATGCTTTCGGCGCGCGGCTCGCCGAGGCAATGCGAATTCTTCTCGTTGGTGATGTAGACCCGCCCGCCTGGCTTGCATATGCGGTAGAGTTCCTTGAGGATGAGTTCCGGTCGATTGAAGATTTGAAGCGAATGTCGGCAGGTGACCAAGTCGAACTGCTCCTCGTCGAGCAGCATTTCCGAGGCATCGCCATAAGTATATTCGATGCCCCGGATATCGAACTCCCGCATCACGCGTCGGGCGTAGTCTAGGCTTGATATGGAGTGGTCGAGGGCGACAATCCGCGACGGCTGGAACTCTTTCTGCACGAGCACGGCGAAATCACCGATCCCGCAACAGATGTCGGCCATAACGATCCCGGGTCTCATGCCATGCCGCGGCAGGATTGCACGCTCGTGGCGCCAGGTCATCTTTGTCTGCGTGCGCAGGATTGGAACGAACCCGCCTTCCTCGAGGAAGCCCTGCCCTGGATAGAATTCGCTGTCATACTCCTCGACCGTGATGTTCGGTTCGATTCCGCTCAGCCGACCGAATTTTCGCGAGGTCCATCCGACGACGCTCGACGTGATGACAACAAATTTGAGATCGGGTCGAGCGCGACAGGCATCGATGATGATTCTCGAAAAGGCGTAAAATGCAGCGTTGTTCATCTGCGCCAAGCGCCTGACATTGACGTAGAGAACGCCGCGCACTCGGCCGATCGCATCGCGAAGCAATGCCAGGCTAGGCCCAAGCTCATCGATCGCCTGAGGCCGGACCACCCCAGATATTGAGAACTCCTGGTTGTTCGCATCGTACTGCGCCTTGAAGCGCGCGTGCAGGTTGTAAGGGCTCAATGTTGCAGGCCCTCAAGCGGAAGATCCACGACGAGCGTGATCGCATCGCCGTCGGCTTCCTCGACCCTGAGTGCCGCGTTGTAGTCGACAGCCAGTTCCAGGAGTACCACCTCCCGGCTGGGCGCCAGATCCCCAGACACAGAATTGAGATATCGCTCCTTGGCCTCAAATCCCGCGACTTGCGAAACGGCTTCTTCGTAGAATTGGCGCTCCTCCGGCATGCAGGGAAATGTCAGTTCGATCCTGTCCGTCGCGCCATAGCGAGACACCCTGCATGCCAGTTCGCCGTCGGCGTGGCGGGTACGAAAGGCGACTTCCAGTAATTCGTTGAAGGCAGAGGAAAAGAGATTCGA
Organism: Mesorhizobium sp. WSM4983; assembly: GCF_029625765.1. Lineage (NCBI taxonomy): Bacteria > Pseudomonadati > Pseudomonadota > Alphaproteobacteria > Hyphomicrobiales > Phyllobacteriaceae > Mesorhizobium > Mesorhizobium sp. WSM4983. Next base: position 576,513 of record NZ_JARTVM010000001.1, read on the forward strand.
ATGCCGCACCGAGTCTGATCTGTTTTGACTGATCATCCGGGCGATGTACGTCGAGACATAATCGCAGTGTTTCCAAGCGGAGACAAAAGTCTTGATTTCCATGTCGATCTGGATCATCGGCTCAAAAGTCGGTTCGCCAACCGGGTCATGATGAACAGATCCCATCCGCATCCTCTCCTATTCCATCCGTATTTGAGCCCAGGTGACGCGATGAACTCCGTGATGAGCCAGTCCCGCATTGCGCGGCATCTAGCTCGATCGTTTTTTACAGCCCTCCGATTTACAAACGGTGCAAGTGGCTAGCGCGCCCGATTTGATTCCTCCATCGCTTCCAGCCCCTTCGCCGGCGACCGCCTGATTAAATCGCCGGTTGCCTCGGATCCGAGCGGCCGTCCCATGAAATTGCCTTGCAGGTAATCGCAATTTTCCTTGATCAGCCACCGTGCCTGCGCCGCCGTCTCGACCCCCTCGGCGGTGACGCTTATTCCCAGGCCGTGCGCCAGACTTATGATCGATCGCACAATCGTTTGACTCTTCAGATCCGTCTCCAGGTCCGCGATGAAGTATTGATCTATCTTCAAGGTATCAAACGGAAAATTCTTAAGGTAGCTCAAGGACGAATAGTATGTTCCAAAATCGTCGAGCGAGATTCGTATTCCCAGGACGTTCAACGTATTCAAAGTATCTATATTGTCGATAGTCTTCTCAAGAAGAACCGTTTCGGTTATCTCGAGTTCAAGCCTTTCAGCTCGGATTCCAACTTCGTCGATGATCTGAGCGACCGTGTCCGTCAGCGAACCGCTTAGGAACTGAGCCGGCGACAGGTTGACTGCGACTGTCAGCGCGGAAGGCCACGCCAATGCCTGGCGACAAGCTTGCTCGAGCACCCATCGTCCAATTTCGTCCATCAGACCGTCCGCTTCGGCGATCGGAATGAACACGCCGGGCGGAATGATTCCTATCTCGGGGTGCCGCCACCGCAGCAGCGCTTCGAAACCAATCACCGACGAAGGAGGCCTGATGAGCGGCTGATAGTCCAGGTAAAGCTCGCCCCGCTCCAGCGCGGTTCGAAGGCTGCGCCTCAGATTTTCGCGTTGCTCGAGCAACAACAGCATCGAGCGATTGAACGTTCGAGCGCAGCCGCGACCATCCGTCTTGGCTGCGTAAAGAGCAATATCTGCGGCTTTCATCAGCTGCTCGCCATCGGTCCCGTGCTCCGGCCCGAAAGCGATTCCGATACTTGAACCGACGAAGACGGGAATGCCGTTGATGACGAAAGGGTCCTTGAACGCGTTGACCAGCGATGTTGCGAGGCGCTCGGCTTCCGCGGGCTGCTCCTTGCCCAATTGGATGACGGCGAACTCGTCGCCGGCATACCGGTACGCAGATTCGCCGTCCTCCAGCGCGTCGCGGATTCGACCTGCCGCGAGTTGCAGAAGCGTGTCGCCTGCCCCATGGCCGAGCGTGTCGTTGACCGCTTTGAAATCGTCAAGATCGATTTGCAGCAGGGCGGCTTTTGGCTGAGATCCGCCGATGGCCGCCAGCGCTTGCTGCAGCCGCTCGCCGAATCGCCGCCGATTCTGCAGTCCGGTCAGCACGTCGTGCGTCGCTTGATGGAGCAGAATCATATGCTCCTGCTCCTGCGCCGCGCTGCGCTCCCCCTGCTCCCGGGATTCGATGATTCCCACACCATCTGCAGTGCCGAAGACGAAAACGGAGCGGGGCGCTTCGCCCGATGATCGCGGCAGGTCAATGCTTGCCGCAGAGCCGCCCTGGAACACCCGAAGAAATTCGTCGCGGCACCTCGTATCGAGGAAGCTTGGATAGATCTCCCAAATGGCTGCGCCTGGCACAACCGCACCTCCGTACAGACGTTTAAGCCTGGCGGCGTAGTGAGTTAGGCGGAAGTCGCTATCATAGAACGATAGAAGTTCGGTCGTATTCGCCAACAGGTTAGCGAGAAGCGCTTCGCCGGCACGTGAACCATCGCTTGAGGACGACTCCTCATTCTGCGTGCCGACGCCTGATGCCTCTGAACGCAAAAGCCACCTCCGTAGGCGGTGAAAATTAGCGTCCCCCAGTTTAGAAATAGCATAAGTAACAAGCTTGGCAAACTTTCAACTCGCTATTTCAACAAGCGGTGCATGCGCTGTAATTGCAATGGATCCTCCGCTGTGATTGGCGGGCAGGTTATTCCACGATGGACGTTCATTCATTGTTAATAAATCGCGAATCGACAGATAATCGGCGTCGCGCCCGGCGTGATTCGAAATATTGCGATCCACAGGACAGAGCGGAATTCGCGGCCTGGGCTCGATCACAGACCTAGTGTTTCGAGATCGGCTTTCTCAAAAATTTGGTTTTCAGCCACGTTTTCGACGGTCCGCTCTGGTAGGGGCTATCGGCGCGTTTCGAGATGACGCCGTCGAGCTCGGTTTTCTCGGTGGCGCGAAAGATCGCGAGCGCGTCGCCCTCAAAATGCTCGCTGTATTGGATCTTGCCGAGGCCAGGCTCAACCAGTCGCCACAGCGCTTGCTTGCGTTGCAGCAGGGGTAAGGGGATAAGATTGCGACCGTCGAGATGGAGGATGTCGAAAGCGACGAACACCAGCCGGCTCGGCTCGTTCCAGATCGCGGCTTCCAGCTCAGGAGAACCGGGCGAGCCACGCCCGCCTGAGACAATCACCTCGCCGTCGAGAATGGCAGCCCGGCATGGCAGGTCGACAGCTAGCGCGATGGGCCAGTATTTAGTCGTCCAGTCGCGCCCGTTCTTGTTGTAAAGACGCGCGCCGTTCTTATCAATGATGATTTGCGTGCGGTAGCCGTCGAATTTGGCCTCGTGGACCCACCCTTCATCTTCGGGCGGCCGCTCGACAAGAGTTGGTATCTGCGGCGGAATGAACTCCAGCCGTTCGTCGTCGACCTTGTCACGCTGACTCAACTACGCCACCATCTTTGCCGGATAGCGGTGGCGCGAGCGGCACCGGCGATCTGGTATCCATTTGGACACCTGCCGCCTGTGCCTTGCCCCCACTAAGCCATTCTGCGACGGAATGAACACCGGCCAGCCGCCCCCCGGCCATTGGCACGCTTACTCAATTACGCCACACCTTCGACGGATAGCGGTAGCGCGAGCGGCACAGGCGATCCGATGTCCCCCAACTTGGACATCTGCCGCCTGTGCCGAGCCCCCACTAAGCCATCGAGCCCCCACTAAGCCATTCTGCGGCGGAATGAACACCAACCGGCCGCCTCGGCCTTGGCACGCTGACTCACTTACGCCTTTGACGGTTTGCGGCGGCGCGGTCGGCACAGGCGGTGCGATATACCCCCCAACTTGGAACCTGCCGCCTGTGCCGAGCCCCCGCTAAGTCACAGCGAACATCTACGAATATGGCCGCGCTGTCGTTAGCTGCGCATCCAGATACTTATCCGGGCGTACATATCTCGATCGGCACGGCATCTCTCGCCAGGGATTTTGCCAATGGGGTACCGCCAGCCAAGGATCGCTTGCCCGGCAAGGATTGTCGCCGGATCCAGTATCACTCCGGGCATACTGATGAAACGTCCGCCGCGGATGCTATGATCAGCTTCCAAGTGCCTTGAGCCATCCTTCAAACGAGGAGGTCTTCTCGTGCTCGCCAAGCGAAACAGAGTGGGCGGGGCGCGGCAACACCGTCGTCCTGCGCCCTTCGCGGGGGCTGTAACCGAACTCCTTGCTGAACGCCCGGCTGAAATTTGCCGCTGAACTGAACCCGAAGGCCTCCGCAATTTGAACGATGCGCCGGCTGTCCGCCGGATCGCTGAGCGCAACATGGGCCGCTAGAAGTCGGCGACTTTGAATGTAATGGAGCACCCCACCGCTCGGTTCGAACAGCTGGTAGAGACGAGATCGCGAAACACCGAGCGCCCGGCACATTGAATCCGGCGTCAGATGAGCCGCTTCCAGGTTGTTTTGGACGTATCGACGGGCCCGCTCCATCAGCGCGACACTCGCCAGTTGTTCGGCCGCAGCCGCATGTTCGGCCGGCGGCGCTAGGCACGCAATGATCATGCTGCGGGTTGCGTGTACGATGCGAGGCAGGTCGTCAGCGGTGAGGCTGCGCAGTCTTGTTACCATGCCGTCGACATAGTCGATCAAAAGGTTTGCAAAATTGCCGGAAAGAATTGAGTTGTTGTTTGCGTCGAGGGTTGCCGCCGCGTCGGCGAACAAATCACGCGGCAAATATAGAACGAGACTTTCGGATTCGGTCATCCTCCCGCGAAACGGGTAGCCTAGCGACCTGATCTCAAGTTTGCCCGGCTGGCCCTCCGCGACACGGCGATTGACCTCCGTCCACGACCGGCCGGTATGTGGCAAGACGACATACCAATGATCGATCGAGCTGGACCGAAGCTTTGCGGCGGAACGGATGTAACTGTGCGCCGGCGTCCGCTGTTCGACGATCAGCATGCCGCCGAGATTCCAAGCCTTGTGCGCTGCGGGGAAGCCGTCGTCCAGCGATTTGTCATCCGGCAGCCTGACCTCGACAAGCGGTGCCACATGCGCTTGCCAAGCGGGGAATTGATCCTCTGCTGCCAGTTCGAGCGTTGAAAAGGACAGCGGTTCCAGTGCCGGCGCGATTGGCCGAGCCGCCTCATTGTCGGGTTGAACGTCGCGAGGCCAACGCCGTCGCTCGCGCTCCGGTACAGGCCCGGTATGCGCCTCGTCTTGCTCCTTAGCGTCCATCGCGCGTGGTGCCATATCCGATTCCGGTATGCCCATGCCCCCGCAATCATGTGGTGTATCCCGGGATCTGGCAAGCCTGTGGACCGCATCGTCGATCACGCTGGGTTACAATAAGAAATGCATCCCGAGATAAGTTTCTGGATACGAGGCTAACGACACACTTCAGACCGGCGCCTATAGATTCCGACATCGTGAAAGCGACGTTGAGGAGACCAGGTAATGAATGAAAAAGTCAAAGGAGAAGCTCGCCGCAAGATAATTCTTGATGGATATGTCAACAACGAGCCATTAAAAGACATTGCGGCAAAGCTCGGATGCTCACTGGCGAGTTTGAAAGTCAGCGCCAGCAAACTTGGCTGCACTCGCGCCCCGAAAGAGGCGGCTGACTTTCGACGCGGCTTCCGTATACCCGACAACAAACGGCAAGACTATTACCAGCTCATGCGGGTCGGCCAATATAGATCTCGGGACTGCGCACAGATTTTGGGATTATTGACAACACAATCGCCGAGCATGGAGTAACGTTACTAGAAGCTGGGGACAACATTTTTTCAAGCCTCGGTGACAAGGCCCCGCCGCAAAGCACGGGCGGCGGGCGCTGAAAGGTTCGCTCAAATGCTGCGTCGGCGTTTCAATCGCACCTGCCTTAGCCCTCTCGATCTGGCCGTTTGCGAACGCGTGTTCAATCAAGTCTGCGCGGATGAACAGCTCGATCCTTTGCACCCGGACGCCGAAATTCTAGCGGTACTGGTTGTGGCCATCTTTCGAAATGCTCACACCGGCGAACGCGAACTGCTGGAGGCGGTCAAATCTCGCCGGCAAAAAGCCAGGGCAGCCGTCCGCACGCCTAAAATGAACTAGTTGATCTACCCGCCAGCGGCATCAAGCCGGCAATTCAGCCCTCTGCACATCGTCCGTAAGGGCAATGCTTCGACGAAGGGCCCGCTGCGCCAAGGCCCCCCGCCCCAAAAGGTCCGGGCGCGCAGCAACGTTTTGCACATCAGCTAGTCGGCTCTGGAATTTCAACCGGAAATCGAGCATGATGCGGCTTGGTATTGGCGTTGGATGCTTCGCGCTCCCATGGAATACCGGAGGACGGGACATGGCCATCGCGCTTGTACTCGTTTTGATCGTCGTGGGCTCGGTGTTGTTCCACTTCCTGAGCCCATGGTGGTGGACGCCGATTGCCTCGAACTGGGACTATATCGACCACACCATCATCATCAGCTTCTGGATCACCGGCGTCGTTTTTGCCGCCGTTGTGCTCTTCATGGCGTATTGCGTGTTCCGCTTTCGCCATCGCGAAGGCAATCGCGCGGTATACGAACCGGAGAACAAGCGTCTCGAATGGTGGTTGACGATCGTCACTGCGATCGGCGTCACCGCCTTGCTCGTTCCCGGCCTGTTCGTCTGGAGCCGCTTCGTCAACGTGCCGAGCGATGCGACCGAAATCGAGGTCGTTGCTCAGCAATGGCAGTGGAGCTATCGCCTGCCAGGCAAGGACGGCAAGCTCGGCACTTCGGACACCCGTGAAGTAGCCGCTGAGAACCCGCTAGGCATCGCCCCAAAGGATCCCAACGGCCAGGACGACGTCGTGGTCGAGGCGGCGGACCTGCACTTGCCGGTCGGCAAACCGGTCAAGATGCTGCTGCGTTCGATCGACGTGCTGCATGATTTCTACATCCCGGAATTCCGCGCCAAGATGGACATGATCCCGGGATCGGTCACCTATTTCTGGTTCACTCCAACAAGGACCGGAACCTTCCAGGTCCTGTGCGCCGAGCTCTGCGGCCAGGGACATCCGCTGATGCATGGCATGGTGATGGTCGACACCGAGCAGGATTACCTGACCTGGCTCGGGCAGCAGCAGACTTTTGCGCAACTGTCGGCGCCTCAGCAAACGGGCTCGGCGAACCCGCTGCCAGGAAAGACAATGGCGTCCGCTTTGGACGTCGGGGCAAAAGTCGAAACTGTCGAGGCCCGCTGAACAGGGAGGTGCTCCCATGGTCGACGTCACACCCGCAGATGCCGTTCCCCCCGCCGAAGTCGGGGAAATGGAACTGTACCATCCGCACAGTTGGTGGACGAAATACGTCTTCTCGCAGGACGCCAAGGTCATAGCGATCCAGTATTCGGCAACGGCAACGGCGATCGGCTTTGTAGCGCTGTTCCTGTCCTGGCTGATGCGCCTGCAGCTCGGCTTCCCCGGCACGTTCGATTTCATTACTCCGGAGGCCTACTACCAGTTCATCACCATGCACGGCATGATCATGGTGATCTACCTGCTCACCGCACTCTTCCTCGGCGGCTTCGGCAACTATCTCATCCCGCTGATGGTCGGCGCCCGCGACATGGTCTTCCCCTATGTCAACATGCTGAGCTACTGGGTCTACCTGTTGGCGGTGCTCGTTCTCGTCGCAAGCTTCTTTGCGCCCGGCGGACCGACCGGCGCCGGCTGGACGCTCTACCCGCCGCAGGCGATCATGACCGGCACGCCGGGTGGCCAGGACTGGGGCATCATCCTGATGCTCTCTTCGCTCATCCTGTTCATCATCGGCTTCACCATGGGTGGCTTGAACTATGTTGTGACGGTGCTGCAGGGCCGCACGCGGGGTATGACCTTGATGCGCCTGCCGCTCACCGTATGGGGCATCTTCACCGCCACCGTCATGGCTCTGCTCGCCTTCCCGGCGCTGTTCGTTGCTTGTGTGATGATGCTGCTCGACCGCGCGCTCGGCACCTCCTTCTTCATGCCGGCGATCGTCGAGATGGGCCAACAGTTGCAGCACAGTGGCGGCAGCCCGATCCTGTTTCAGCATCTGTTCTGGTTCTTCGGCCATCCGGAAGTCTACATCGTGGCCCTGCCGGCCTTCGGCATCGTGTCCGACCTCATCAGCACGCACGCGCGCAAGAACATCTTCGGCTACCGAATGATGGTCTGGGCGATCATCGCCATCGGCGCGCTGAGCTTCGTGGTCTGGGCGCACCACATGTATGTCAGCGGCATGCACCCCTATTTCGGCTTCTTCTTCGCCACGACGACGTTGATCATAGCCGTTCCGACCGCCATCAAGGTCTATAACTGGGTGCTGACCCTGTGGCGCGGCGACATCCATCTCTCGATACCAATGCTTTTCGCGCTCGCCTTCATCGTCACCTTCGTCAATGGCGGTTTGACGGGGCTGTTCCTCGGCAATGTCGTCGTCGACGTTCCCCTGTCGGACACGATGTTCGTCGTTGCCCATTTCCACATGGTGATGGGTGTCGCCCCGATCCTGGTGATCTTCGGCGCGATCTATCACTGGTATCCGAAGGTCACCGGACGGATGCTGGACGAGGCGCTCGGCCAGTTTCACTTCTGGGTCACCTTCCTCGGCGCCTACCTGATCTTCTTCCCCATGCACTATATCGGCCTGATTGGTGTACCGCGCCGCTACGCCGAACTGACCGACATGACGATCATGACGGAGTCGGCCCATCATCTGAATTCGTTCATCAGCATCATGGCCTTCTTGGTCGGCTTCGCCCAGATGGTGTTCCTGTTCAACCTGATCTGGAGCATCCGTCACGGCCGTGAGGCCGGCGGCAATCCGTGGCGGGCAACGACGCTCGAGTGGCAGACGCCGCAGACGCCGCCGGCGCACGGCAATTTCGGCAAGGAACTGCCGATCGTCTATCGTTGGGCCTATGACTACAGCGTGCCGGGCGCGAAGGAGGATTTCATTCCGCAGAACGTGCCGGGCTCCTTCATCCCATCGAGGGAGCCGGCATGAGCGTCATCCTGGTCTTCCTGCTGGTGATCGCCGGCTTTGCCGGATGGTGGCTTTCGCACCAGCGGCTGACCGCGAAGCCGTGGCTCGAGCAAGGCTTGGCCGGGGATTTCGTCGGCCTCGAGCGATCGGCCCTGCCCACCGCCAAGATCGGCCTCGGTGTCTTCCTCGCGGTCGTCGGCTGTCTGTTTTCGCTGTTCACCAGCGCCTATTTCATGCGCATGGGTCTGCCGGACTGGCGGCCTCTGCCGCTGCCGCGCCTGCTCTGGCTGAACACCGGCGTGCTGGTGCTGAGCAGCGTTGCGCTGCAATGCGCCGTGATCGCGGCGCGCAGAGGCCAGACGGACATGGTCAGGCTCGGTCTTGCGACGGCCGGGCTGACCGCCCTCGCCTTCCTGATCGGCCAACTGATCGCGTGGCGGCAGCTGACCGATGACGGCTACCTGCTGGACTCCAACCCGGCCAACAGCTTCTTCTATCTGATCACCGCCATGCACGGCCTGCACATACTGGGCGGGCTGGTCGGCCTTGGCAGGACGAGCATCGGCGCCTGGACGGGCCCCCGGCCGCAGCGGCTTCGCCTCGGGATCGAGCTCTGCGCGATGTACTGGCATTTCCTGCTTTTCGTCTGGCTCGGCATTTTCGCCGTCCTGGCCGGCTGGGCGGCGACATTCGTGAGCATTTGCCAACGGCTGCTGACCTAGGAGACTGGCGATGGCCGAGACGACACTGACGGATAGCAGCCAGTTGGATCGCCCCCAGGGCTGGCGCGGGATTGCCGCCGACTGGGCCTCGGATCAGCGCGCGTTCAAGAACGTGTCCTGGGGCAAGGCCATGATGTGGATCTTCCTGCTCAGCGACACCTTCATCTTCGGCTGCTTCCTGCTCTCCTACATGACCGCCCGCATGTCGACGCGCGTGCCGTGGCCCAACCCAAGCAAGGTCTTCGCGCTGCACATCGGCGGGTCGGAGGTCCCGCTGATCCTGATCGCCATCATGACCTTCGTGCTGATCTCCAGCAGCGGCACCATGGCCATGGCGGTCAATTTCGGCTACCGCCGCGATCGCCGCAAAACCGCGATCCTGATGCTTTTGACCGCCGCGCTCGGCGCAACCTTCGTCGGGATGCAGGCCTTCGAATGGACCAAGCTCATCACCGAAGGAGTGCGGCCCTGGGGCAATCCCTGGGGAGCCGCGCAATTCGGCTCATGCTTTTTCATGATCACCGGCTTCCACGGCACGCACGTCACCATCGGAGTCATCTTCCTGATCATCGTGGCGCGAAAAGTCTGGCGCGGCGATTACGACATCGGGCGTCCAGGGTTTTTCACCAGTCGCCGGGGCCACTACGAGAATGTCGAGATCATGGGACTCTACTGGCACTTCGTCGACCTGGTCTGGGTGTTCATCTTCGCCTTCTTCTATCTTTGGTGAGAGGCAGGCTTTGCTGAGAGGACGAAATGGCTGAAGCAACCGCAAACGGTCTCGGACAACAGGCGCTGCACTCCACCCACGATGCGGCGACCGCCGGCAAGTCGGACACGCATCAGGAACACCCGATCAGGCTCTATCTGGTGGTCTGGGTGTGGCTGTTCATACTCAGCGCCTGCTCCTATATGGTCGACTATTTCGGCCTGCACGGCTATCTCAGATGGTCGCTGATCCTGATCTTCATGATGCTCAAGGCAGGACTGATCGTGGCCGTCTTCATGCACATGGCCTGGGAACGGTTGGCGATGATGTATGCGATCATCCTGCCGCCGATATTGGTGCTGGTCTTCGTGGCGATGATGGTCTTCGAGGCCGACTATACGCTGCTGACCCGCATCGCGTTTTTCGGGCCCGGCCCCTGACGCGCGGTTTGGATAAACCGCAGCCTAATCAGCCCGAAATGGCCGGTGCCTCGAAACAACCGGCGGTTTGGTTTTGATATGCGTCGTGAACTCAAGCAAAGGACGCGGAAAATGACGATAGCGAACAGACTGAGGAATTTCATAGACGGCAAGGGAATCCCGTACGACACCGTCGCGCATCATCGGACTGCAACCAGCAGGCAGGCCGCCATTGCCGCCCACGTGCCCGGCAGCATGATGGCCAAGTCCGTGGTCGTTCACCACGAGCTCGGCTATGCGCTGGCCGTGGTCCCAAGCACCCACAGGATCGAACTCGCCAAGCTCCAGGACGTCATGGACAAGCGCCTCGGGCTCGCTTCCGAGGACGAGGTGGTCTCGCTCTTCGACGATTGCGATATCGGCGCCGTACCGCCGATCGGCGCGGCCTATGACGTGCCGGTCATTTTGGACGAAAGCCTCGGCGACGCCGCCGATATCTACTTCGAGGGCGGCGACCACAAGACCCTTGTGCATGTCAGCGGCAAGGATTTCCGCGACCTGACCACAGGCGCGCGTCGGGCACGCTTCAGCCACCCGGCCCTGTGAGAGCACCGGCACTCCAGCCCGTGCTCGACAGGGTTTGCTAGTTCGCCGGTCTTGGGGCGGCGGCCGGCGCTTCCACGACCTTACGATACACGTGCCAGGTGGCATGGCCGAGGACTGGCAGCACAACCGCCAGCCCCGCGAACACCGGCAGCGAACCGACGATCAGCCCAACGGCGACGATCAGTCCCCAGACGGCCATTACGATGGGGTTCGCCAGCACTACGCGTACCGAAGTGTGAATGGCTTCGTAGGCGCCGACATCGCGATCAAGCAGCAGCGGAAAAGCCACCACGGTGGTGCACAACACGACCACGGCGAAGACGAATCCGATGGCGTGACCCAGCACGATCAGGGTCCAACCGCGCCCGGTGGCGAATATCTCAGCGATGAAGCTGGACAGCGATGCCGGGGGCGCGGGACCGAACAGCTGCTCGTAGAAGATTTTGGCGGTCAAAAGCCACGCTATGAAGATCGCGAACAGCATGATCCCGACCGCGGCGATGGCCGGCAGCGCCGGGGAGTTCCTGACCTCGAAGGCATGGCGCCAGGATGCATCGAGCCCGGCTTCCCGTCTGCGGCTGATCTCGTAAAGACCGATCGCCGCGAATGGGCCGATCAGCGCAAAACCGGACACCAGCGGAAACAGCAGTGGCAGCGCGTTCGCTCCCGATGTCCAGGTAGCAAGCACCACGCCGACGAGCGGATAGATCATGCACAGAAACACGATATGCGAGGGTTTCACCATGAAATCGTCGACACCGCGCCTGAGCGCGTCGAAAAGATCGGAAAGGCCGATCTTTCTCACTCTGGTATGCTCGAGCGTTTCGCTAGCGCCTGCAATGACGTGAAAGCTTGCCATGACCATTCCTCCAGACCAGGGTCCGGTAAGGTCGCGGATTCGCGGTGCTACCGCTCTGCATGGTTGGCCACGCAAAACCGCGACCTGCACCGGCAGCCAACATACTCCATTGCGCCCGATTTGTCTCTTTTCATTGGAACGAGGGTGCGGTGGCCGGCCAGAGCTCCACGCTGGTTCGAGAGGCTTTTTTGCGGTATTCTTATACAACTACAACGCAGTGCCTCCGGTACGCGCAAAGGAGGCTGGATCACTTTGATTGGCCCGTGATCCTTTCCCGATTTCCGGGTCATGCGCCTGGTCGAAGGCGAACGTCATGGACACGCGAACGCTTCTCATACTCGGCCTTGGCATAGCCATTCTGTTGGTGCTGGGATTTTTTGCGCTGCCTGCATGACGGCGCCGGCGGCCACACTTCAGCAGCGTCATGCCGGCCGCCTTCGGTCGGGGCGAGCCGGCGCCACCGAAAGGGGCCTGGAAGGGCCCGCTTACTTCGAAAACTGTTTCAGGTAAGCGATGACGTTGGCTACGTCCTGATCGTTCTTGAGGCCGGGAAACACCATCTTCGTCCCTTTGATCATGCCCCTGGGGTCTTGAAGATACTTCGTCAGCGTGGGCTCATCCCATTTGATGCCGGATTTTCCGGCCTCGATCATAGCAGGGGAAAAAGTGAAACCGGGATGCGTGCCCGCCGTGCGCCCGATGACGCCGTGCAGAGACGGGCCGACCTTGTTCTGGTCCTGGTCTGCAATGTGGCAGACCTTGCACTTGGTGAAGACCTTCTCGCCTGCGGCTGCATCCTGCGCCCGCGAAGGGCTTGCAATGAAGATCGTGGCCGCCGAGGCGATGAAAAGTGCGATTGCGCGCATGGCATTCCTCCCTGATCGATCGTCATCTGCGCCGGACGATGCGCACCACGCCAGCTGCGCTGGGGCGGCCTGCACGGTACAGCGGAATATCCGTGGTCCCACCAATGGAATTGCGGCATCTACATACCACAGTATCAATCCAATGGGTAGAAACGGCAATTTGTGCGAAGGTGCACGTCGCCCAAGCTGCGCAGCGGTTCTGGCAGAACGACATGCATCAAAACACGGACCTAAAGCGCGTCGCCTGAGTCCGGCTCCTCGCGACGCGCCTTAGGCCGTGTGCTGAGAGTCACGGCGGATCGGTATTGCAGCTTGCAGCCATCTGTCCGATCGCCTCGGACAGTCCGGCGAGTTCGAAGTCGGCCTCGCCGCGTCCGGACAGCAGGCCGAAACGCCATGACAGCAACAGCCGGCTCGCCGAAACCAGCCGCTTGATGCCATCTGCTCCGTCCCTGACCAGCATTTTACCGCGTGGGCCGACAGACCAGCTTTCATCGAACTTGCCGCCGCCATCGACCATGACCGACATGGTGATCTTGCGGCTGGCGGAGACTGAATCGTTGAGTTGCAGCCATTCGCTCCAACGCGGTTCGCCGCCCGGTCGACAAGCCAGCGTCAGCACCGGACTGTAGCCCAGCGCGCCGCCGCCGGTGATCAGCTTGTTGGTGGCGTATAGCGACGCAGTGACCTGGCCGTCGTTGCCGGCGTCGACGCGCCAGTTGCCGAGATCGGGTCCGGCCTCTGCCACACCGGCCGCGGCAAGCAAGAGCGCCGCGGCAACGACCACGCCCCTCATCGTGAATGCCACACCCACCGACGCCTCCAAACGACCCTGCGCAATGTGATATCGAGCAGGTAATCATCAATGTTCGGTATCGCCAGCAGCGTGCATTCATCTGAAGCGGGTGGTGTTGCCCCGCAGCAACAACAGAGAACATGAACGAAAAAGGCCGCCTCGTGGGCGGCCTTTCGAAATCAGCTTATCGCCGGGTTTACTCGGCGTCCTTGGCGGCCTTCTTCTTCGGCGCGGCCTTCTTCTTGGGCTCTTCCGCCTCACCGGCTGCTTCGCCGGCCTTGGCCTCGGCTTTCTTGGAGGAAGCCTTCTTCGCCGGCTTCGCCTTGCTGGCGCTCTCGGCCTCCTCGTCGTCCGCCATCAGCTCTTCCTTGCTGACCTTCACGTCCTCGACCGAAATCTGGCCCAGCAAATAGTCGACGACCTTTTCCTCGAACATCGGCGCGCGGAGCGAATTGATCGCCTCGGGGTTGCTGCGGTAGAACTCGAAAGCTTCCTGCTGCTGGTTGGCCGGGAAGCGGCGAACCTGCTCGAACAGGCCGCGCTGCAGTTCATCGTCCGACACGGTGACCCCGGCCTTCTCGCCGATCTCGGCAAGAACCAAGCCGAGACGCACGCGACGTTCGGCCAGGCGCATATATTCGGCGCGCGCCTCTTCCTCCGTCGTTTCTTCGTCGGCAAAGGTACGGCCGGCGGCTTCGAGGTCGCGGTTGACCTGCGCCCAGATGTTGTTGAACTCGGCCTCGACGAGCTTCGACGGCGCCTCGAAGGAATAGGCGGCATCGAGCTGGTCGAGGAGCTGGCGCTTCACCTTCTGACGGGTCATGGAACCGAACTGGTTCTCGATCTGGCCGCGCACGATCTCGCGCAGGCGCTCCAGCGATTCCAGGCCAAGGTTCTTGGCCGTCTCGTCATTGATCTCGAGCGCGCCCGGCTTGGCCACTTCCTTGACTGTGACGTCGAAGGTGGCTTCCTTGCCGGCCAGATGCGCTGCCTGGTAGTTCTCCGGGAAGGTCACCGTGACCTGCTTCTCATCGCCCGCCTTGGTGCCGACCAGTTGGTCCTCGAAGCCCGGGATGAACTCTTTCGAGCCCAGGACCAGCGGCTGGTCGGTGCCGGCGCCGCCGGCGAACGCCTCGCCGCCGATCTTGCCGACATAATCGATGCTCACGCGATCGCCTTCGGCGGCCTTGCCCTCCTTGGGCTCGTAGCTGCGAGCCGATTCAGCGACCCGCTTCACCTGGTCGTCGACCTCCGATTCCGGCACGTCGTAAACCTGACGCGTCACCTTGATGTCGGAGAAATCCTTGACCTCGATGGCCGGGATGACCTCGTAATTGAGGCGGAACTCGAAGTCGGCGCCGCCGGCCAGGATCTTCTCCGCCTCCTTCTCGTCCTCGGTCATGATGACTTCAGGCTGCATGGCGGCCTTTTCGCCGCGGCCCGAGATGATCGAGCGGGTCGAGTCGTTGAGGATCTCGTTGACCACCTCGGCCATGAACGACTTGCCGTACATCTTGCGCAGGTGCTGCACCGGCACCTTGCCCGGGCGGAAACCGTTGATCCGCACCTTGCCGCGGGCGTCGTTCAGCCGCGCCATCAGCTTGGCTTCCATGTCACCGGCCGGCACGGTGATCTTGATCTCGCGCTTGAGACCGGAGTTGAGCGTTTCGGTGACCTGCATCCTAAAACCTTTGTTTTCACCAACGAGGCTGCCAAACGGTCCTTAGCCGTTTACAGCCTGCCGGTATATTCTTGCCGGAAATGGCTTTGGTACGGAACCTGGTGATTTGACCGCCAATGCGGCTCAAACTCTCCTGAACTGCGCTTCCAAAATGTGAAGAAGTCTTTGTTTTTCCTACTTCTTCTTACATTCGGCAGAAGCGGATAGTCGCGTCCCGTCACATTCGACACGCCTTTTGTCACAGGCTAGGCTAATTTTCAACCATCTTCGCGATTACGAGAATGACGGTGACTTGGACCCCGACATTGACAGAATGATGGCTACATGGGATTGCCGGGGAACGCGGATGTGGCGGAATTGGTAGACGCCCTGGATTTAGGTTCCAGTGCCGAAAGGCGTGGGGGTTCGAGTCCCTTCATCCGCACCACCCTTCGCCTTGGCGAGCTTCTGGTGTAGGTCACCCTATGGTCGTCAGAGCGAAGCGTGTCCCCGAACCTTTGCAAGGAAGGACCGGAGCCATCAACTTCTGGCGGCGCACGCAAGGCTCGAGCAGACAATCCGCTTTTTCGTGTGCAATTCCCTTGAAATAGCGCGTCAACAGGTTCTTAGTCGCAGCAACAGGCAGGTTGGGGCTCTGTCAGGTTGTGCGCCTAGTTTCTCTGGTTCTGGCGGTTGGGTCGGCTGTCGCGGCAGCGACATGTCACGTTGAGGCCTTGGAGTACACTTCGGTTTCCTCTCCGGGCCAGCAGCCAATGCTTCTTGTATCCGGTGAGTTTGGCGCCAATGAACCCCTGAACGCCTTCAGCAACGCGGTTGCGAGCAGCAGTGCCAGGATGATCGTATTCAACTCCCGCGGCGGCAACGTCGGCAGTGCGATTCGCTTGGGGCGACTGATCCGCGCGGCGGGGTTGGATACTTTTCAGCTTCGCCAATTGCAGTGCGCTTCAGCCTGCTCACTGGCCTTCCTGGGCGGCGTCCACCGCGTTGCCGAACCAGGTTCCATCGGCGTTCATCGGCCGTCCCTCAAACCGGCCGACGGGATGTCAAATGAAGACGCGGAGGCCCGTTTCCAGTTCGGCACGGCCGCAATCATATCCTATGTGGTCGAGATGGGAGCGGATCCCAAGCTGATGGAATTGGCTTCGAGCTATGACAAGCATGACATACGGTACCTGTCGGCCAGCGAAATGGCAGAGTTGCGTGTGACCAATGCCGCAGCGAACCAGTCGCCAGCGGATGCATTGCAGGTATCAACGACGCCGGATCCTGCGTCCGTGTCCGCTCCTGCGCCCGACGCCAGGCAACAGCCGGAAGGCGTTGCGGTCACCTTCGTCAGGGACCTCATCGAGCATCATGGCGATAACAACGATTTCGCTCTTGCTCAGGCTCAGGCGGCCTACGCTCCCACGGTCGACTATCATGGCAAGTTGACGAACCTAAGTTCGATCATTGAGGACAAGAGGAGCTATTACCAGCGATGGCCTGAACGCGGATACAGCCTCCGCAATGACAGCCTTGCGGTCAGCTGCGCCAACGATCGCTGCAAGGTCTCAGGCATCTACGACTGGATTGTGCGCAGCCCCTCGACACACAAGCAGGAGAAAGGCGTAGCGGACTTCAGCTATACGATATCGATCGGTCCCTATCCCAAAATCATCGCCGAGACGGGCGATGTCCGGCCATAACCAGGACCGTCGTTAACGCGGACCGTCGCGCTGACGCCCAGGCCCGAACACACTAATAAAGCGGCTCCTCGAACAGCGTCTTGTCGCCGTCCATGAGCGCCTTGATCTGCGCCTTGCCATTGGCGGAGAGCGCCAGCTTGACGCCGAACGGCCGCACGCGCATGTCGTTCTGGATCGCCATCCCCTTGCCCTCCGGCAGGTAGAAACGCTCGATCCCGTATTCCGGCGTGATCGTCATCTCGGGTGAGCGCAGATCCCAGCCATCCGCTACATGCCCGACAATGTCGGCCTCATCGGAAGCGGCAGGCGCCGGCGCCTGATCGAACCATGCCGCGCTCGGCTGCCAGTAGCCGTCCACAGCCTTCTGCAACCTGACCACGATCTCGGAGTCGTTGCTGGTGAACTTGCCCGGCGGAATGTTGGCGATAAGCTTCACCGGGATGCGCGAGATGTCATAGCCAAGCGAGATATAATCGCCGCGCAGAAGATCGCGCGGGTCAACGGGCTCAACCTTGAGCAGGACCTCCTTGCCGTTGCGCAGGATCGCCGCGCGTCCGGCGATGATCCAGCCCAGCAAGCCGATTTGGACAAGAGCCGTCACCAGCGCCGCGATGATCAGTCTTTTGCCGCTCATGCCGCTGCTCCTCCGGCGGGCGTCTTCATTCGTTTTTCAACGCGGATGATGACCAGCGCCAGTATTCCCAGCAGCACGGCCGCGGACAGGAAGAAGCCCGCCGTGTCGAGCATCGACTGCAACATCACCACATAGATAATGGCGAGCTCGAAGGCAAAGCCGGCATACGCCACCCAGCGCAAGCCTCTGCTTTCACGGCCGCCGAGCATGATCGCCGCGACGATGCCGGCAAGCGCGGCTGCCGAGGCAATGGCAAAGCCGCTGTTGTAGCTCGCCTCATCGGCCAGTTCGAACTGGACCATTGCGAGGCCGGCGAGAAAGCCGATGAGCGCATGCAAGGGCAGCCTGCCGCCGAGCTGCACGACGCTGTCGACGGGTTCGGCGACAAAGATCGCTGCCGCGAACAGCAGTGCCGAGACGAGCACGAGCGGAATGGCGACCTGGAGCGTGTTGTGGTCGATCGCCAGCAGCAGGAGATAGAATACGATCGAAAGGATGATGACGTGCCGCGCCACCTGGCTGCGTGTCCAGAATGAAATCGCGAACAGCACCAGCACGATAGCGGCGAAGAGATGCGGGAACTCGGCCCGGCGGAAAAATCCTCCCCATTTAAGGAACAGCCAGACATCGGCGATGCCGACGGAGGCGACAGTGAGCGGGTTCGAGCGCAATGCGACCGCCGCCAGCGCCGTGCCGGCGCACCACGTCAGCAATGCCGAAGCCTCGTCGCCCGACAGATGATACATCTGACCGATCAGCGCGATTGACCCGCCAAAGGCCGCGGCGGCGACGATCCATAGCGCCTCGCCGATCGCCGCATGGTCGCGTGTCTTCAGAACGGCGCCAGCGACATAACCGCCGAGGATGACAGCAAACAACGCCGTCACGCGCGCCAGGCGCGGAATGGCTTCCCAGTTGGCGGCGACGAAGATCAGGATCGCGGCACCGAACAGCAACGCCGCCATCATTGCCAGGATCGAGCCGAAGCTCAGCGAGGCGCGATCGTTGGCGGCAACGTCACGCGTCAATGCGTCCGCCGTCGGCGCGTCGATCAGGCCCGCCGCCCGCCAGCGGGCGATATCGGCCCTCACCTTAGTCGCATAGCCCGCCATCCGTTCCCCCCGAGCTTGGCCATTTTTACAATCGTGCGCCGCAAATCGTTGACGCAACGGCATTTTCCGATTCGGTCTTCCTTATGTCGCAAGCGTGAATCGCCGTTAATGTTGCATTGCACAATTTGCATTGCTGCCATGCACCAATGGCACTTTTAAACCGATATGACCCTGCCTATTTTCCGTTCGTACACAAACGGAATGATCCGAACCAAAGACGAAACGAGCACTACCATGAACCTGATCCGCAACTACCGCAACTGGCGCCGCTACCGGGACACCGTTTCCGAGCTGAGCCGCCTGTCGAACCGTGAACTGACCGACCTCGGCATCAGCCGCAGCGACATCCACTACGTCGCTCGCAAGGCGGTCTAATCCGCTTCGGACCGCGAATGGTCCGAACCAGTTTTTGAGAAGAGCAAGACAATGAACCTGATCCGCAGCTACCGTAACTGGCGCGTTTATCGCGAGACGGTTTCTGAGCTGGGTCGGCTTTCGAACCGCCAGCTCAATGATCTCGGCATCGTTCGCGACGAGATCAAGATGATCGCCCGCAAGGCGGTTTGACAAGGAATCTCGCCAGGGTCGACCTCCTCCCCGACCCTGACGGATACGGTCAGCCTTTACCTCCTCCCGAAGGTTGACCACCGAAACGGCGCCCGCCGGACCTCCTCCCCCGGCGGGCGTTGTTCTCCGAAAGGATCCGCCCCTTCAATTGGCGGAAGGAATTTCGTCAGGGCCGACCTCCTCCCCGGCAATGACGAATATGGTCGATCTTCACCTCCTCCCGAGGATCGACCCCCAAAACGACACCCGCCGGACCTCCTCCCCCGGCGGGTGTTGTTGTTTTGGAGGTAGTCGGCCCGTCGAAGCCTAATTGCATTCGCCGCGCCAAGCGACTATCTCGGCGCTCATGAGCAAAGATCCCGTTCACGTCATCGGCGGCGGCCTCGCCGGCTCCGAAGCCGCATGGCAGATCGCAGA
Source organism: Mesorhizobium sp. WSM4983 (assembly GCF_029625765.1). Classification (NCBI taxonomy): domain Bacteria; kingdom Pseudomonadati; phylum Pseudomonadota; class Alphaproteobacteria; order Hyphomicrobiales; family Phyllobacteriaceae; genus Mesorhizobium; species Mesorhizobium sp. WSM4983. The sequence goes on from NZ_JARTVM010000001.1 coordinate 596,066, forward strand.
AGCCGGCGTGCCGGTCGTGCTGCACGAGATGCGCCCGGTGCGCGGCACCGACGCGCACAAGACCGACGGGCTCGCCGAGCTCGTCTGCTCCAACTCGTTCCGCTCGGACGACGCCGAGACCAATGCAGTTGGCTTGCTCCATGCCGAAATGCGGCTCGCCGGCTCGCTGATCATGAGCGCCGGCGACGCGCACCAAGTCCCGGCCGGCGGCGCTTTAGCCGTCGACCGCGACGGTTTTTCCGACGCAGTAACCGCAAAAATCGAAGCGCATCCGCTGATTACCATCCAGCGCGAGGAAGTGCCTGGACTTCCGCCGGCGGATTGGGACCAGGCGATCATCGCCACCGGTCCGCTGACCGCGCCTTCGCTTGCGCAGTCGATTGCCGAAGCAACCGGCGCCGATGCGCTCGCCTTTTTCGACGCCATCGCGCCGATCGTGCATTTCGACACCATCGACATGAACACCTGCTGGTACCAGTCGCGCTACGACAAAGTTGGCCCCGGCGGCACCGGTAAGGACTACATCAACTGCCCGATGGACAAGGAGCAATATCTCGACTTCGTGGCGGCGTTGCTGGAGGGCCAAAAGACCGAGTTCAAGCAGTGGGAAGGCACGCCCTATTTCGACGGCTGCCTTCCGATCGAGGTGATGGCCGAGCGCGGCGTCGAGACGCTGCGCTACGGGCCGATGAAGCCGATGGGGCTGACCAACGTCCACAATCCGTCGGTCAAAGCCTATGCAGTGGTGCAGCTTCGCCAGGACAATGCGCTGGGCACGCTCTACAACATGGTCGGTTTCCAGACCAAGCTGAAGCATGCCGAGCAGGTCCGCATCTTCCGCACCATTCCCGGACTGGAGAATGCCGAATTCGCCCGCCTCGGCGGCCTGCACCGCAACACTTATATCAACTCGCCGACGCTGCTCGATCCGTCGCTGCAGCTGAAGGCGCGCCCCGGCCTGCGTTTTGCCGGCCAGATCACCGGGTGCGAAGGCTATGTCGAAAGCGCCGCGATCGGCCTGCTCGCCGGCCGCTTCGCCGCGGCCGAACGGCTCGGCCGGGCGGCCTCACTGCCGCCGTCGACCACGGCCTTCGGCGCGCTGCTCAACCATATTACCGGCGGCCACATCGTCTCCGACGACGAGCCGGGCAAGCGCTCCTTCCAGCCGATGAACGTCAATTTCGGCCTGTTCCCGCCGATCGAGGCTCCAAAGTCCGAAGGCAAGCGCCTGCGCGGCAAGGACAAGACCGTTGCCAAGCGCCGCGCGATCACGGCGCGCGCATTGGCCGATTGTCGCGTGTGGCTGGGCCTGCCTTCGCAGGCGCAGGCAGCGGAATAGCTACTCCGCCGGCTCGGCACTCGCCGCCGGCAATCCCGGCTTTCCTGCTTCGGACGGATTCCTCCGCACATAGGCCGCCTTCAACGTCTCCGACGTATCGCGCGAGCCGTCATGGCTCCAGCCTGGCGGCCGGATCAGATAGCTGAGACGCTGGCCGAGCGTCAGTCCCGGCATCATCGCATCCTTGAACATGCCGATCCATTCATGGAAGGCGACCTTCAGCGGGTTGAAGGTGCCGATGTTCTTGACAATGCCGTAGCGCGGCCGGTCCTCGTCCAGTTCCGCAACGAAAGTGCCGAACATGCGGTCCCAGATGATCAGCGTGCCGGCATAGTTGGCGTCCAGATAGCGCGGATTGGTGGCGTGGTGGACGCGGTGGTGCGAGGGCGTGTTGAAGACGAATTCGAACCAGCCCCACATCTTGCCGATCGTTTCGGTGTGGATCCAGAACTGCCAGACGAGGTTGAAGCCGAAGACGAACGCAATGACGGCCGGATGGAAGCCGAGCAGCACCAGCGGCGCCTGCAGCACGAACATGAAGGTGAAGAGACCGGTCCAGCTTTGCCGGAGCGCCGTCGAGAGATTGTAATGCTGGCTGGAATGATGGTTGACGTGCTCGGCCCAAACCCAGCGCACCCGATGCGCGATGCGGTGGTAGACATAGTAACGCAAATCATCGAGCAGGAAGGCGGCGACAAACACCCAGATCGACAGGCCGAGATTGAAGAAACGGAACTGCCAGAGCCACAGCAGCGCCCAGTAGGATACGACACCGAGCAGCAGGCCGGCGACGACATTGCCCGTCCCCATCATCAGGCTGGCCAGCGTGTCGCGCGTCTCGAACGATCCCTTGGCGCGGCCGGTGCGTACCAGCCAGAGCTCGATCAGGATCGCCGTGACGAAGAACGGGATGGCAAGCTGGGTGACCTGCGGGAAATTGTAATCGTCCATCACGCCGCCTCTCGGATCTGATCGTGCCTCAGCAGCACCGCCGCCACGGTCAGCGCGTCTGCCTCGTCGGCGAGGGCAAACCGCCCGCCTTTCCAGGTGAAATCATCCATTTTCAGCGACAAGACATTACCTTCCCGCACCAGGGCGAGCACATCCCGCGGCGTGACGATGCGGGTTAGGAAACAGTCGCCGATGCTCTGGACGATGCCGCAGCGCTGCGGGTCGAGTTCCAGGATGGCGGCTTGCCTGTCCGATGTCAGCCTGACCGCCCCAGGCTTTTCGTCTGGAAAGTCTTCGGCAAAACGTGCGAGCGCGTGTTCAGCCCCGGCAAGCGTCGCGGTCGCCGTACCGCCGGTGAAATGCACGGCCGCCACCGACAGCGCGATGCCGAACACGACAAGGACGACCAAAACTGGCAGGCTCATGGAAAGGCGGTCCTCCGCTGGCTCGCATTTCTCTGATGCGAGTCCACGCGCAGAACCCCTAGCATGGTTGACGTTTACGTCAAAGGGGCGTCAGCCATGCATGGCATGACGCAAGAGCAGCCAGTGCCGGCGCAGGGTTGAGAGGGTCGAAGTGCCCCCGAGTGGAGACCGACCCGGCTTTTCCATCCTGTCGAGATAGGCATGTGTGAGCGCCAGCGGCAGGAAGGCGGGGCGCAGCGACGCGGGGAGAGCCGACGCGCCCTTCTCGAAAGCGCCGAGATGCTCTCGCGCCAGCGCGATCATCGCCCCGACCGCGCGCTCCGCGGCAGCATCGCCGTCGCCCTTGACGAACTCTTCCGGCGAGGTGCCGGCGGCTGCCAGGATATCGGAGGGGATAAAGCACTGTCCACGGCGACGGTGCAGCGGCAACAAAAGCAGCAAGCCGGTGATGGCCTGCGCGCAGCCCGCCCTGCCCGCCAGTTCGGCAAAGCGTGGCGCGGCATTCGGATCGAGCACCATGGCCGCAAGCTGGATGATCGCCGCGGCCGTCTCGCCGCAATAACCCTCAAGGTCGGTCCGCGACGGCATCGGATCGTTGTAGAGATCGAAGATACGCGCTTCGAGCATGTTCTCGAAAGCGGCCTTCGGCAGATGGTTGGCGGCAATCGCCGCCCTCAGCGCGTCGGCGGTCGGATGACCTGTCTCCGCCTCGCCCTCGGCTAAGATGACATCGCGCCACCATTGCAGCCGGACCTCGCCCGGCAGCGGCTCCTGGATGCGGTCGCGAACGCTGGCGACCTCGGCATTGAAGGCATAGAGCGCAAGCAACGCGTCACGCCTCTCGGCGGGCGCGTAAAGCGCGGACAGATAGCGATCATGGTCTGCGGCACGCACCGCATCCATGACGATGTTGGACATGTCGGCCATCAATCGACGGCAATGAGCGCTGCGGCCACGGCACGGTCCTCGGCCAGCAGCACGTTGTAGGTGCGCACGGCCGCGCCCGTCGACATCGGGTCGGCCGAAATGCCGGCCTCTTTCAGCGCGGAGCGGAGTGCAGCCGGCAGCGGCCGCAGATCCTTGCCGGTGCCGACCAGCAGGATTTCTACCTTGTCGGCCTGGGCGAACAGCTTGTCGAAGTCCGAAGCTTTTAGCGCCAGCGGATCGGCCGGCTCCCAGCCATGGATACCGGACGGCAGGCACAGCAGCGAGCCTCGATGCGACATGTCGGCAAAGCGGAACCCGCCATTGCCATAGGCCTCGACCGGCGCCCTGCCCGGGAAATGCGCCTCTCGGATGACGATGCCTTTGGCCATGGGGCTAGAGCATGATGCCGAAAAGGGTGGAGCGGTTTTCGGACGACATTATGCTCTATCTCTTTGATTTAGAGCGGATTCAGATCTCAGTTCGACTCGACCTGAGATCATCCGGCTCTGACGGCTTCAGGTCGCCACGGCCTTGCCGTTCGCCGGCTTGGTCTCTTCGGCGGCTGCGGCCTGCGGCCTGAGCTTGAAGAGGATCAGCAGCGGCGCGGCGATGAAGATCGACGAATAGGTGCCGAACACCACGCCGAACAGCATCGCCAGCGTGAAGGAGCGGATCACCTCGCCGCCGAACAGCACCAGTGCCAACAGCGCAAGGATGGTGGTCACCGAGGTCAGCGTGGTTCTGGACAGCGTCTCGTTGATGGCGTTGTTCAACAGTTGCGGCAACGGCATCTTCTTGTATTTTCTTAAGTCTTCGCGGACGCGGTCATAGACGACGATGGTGTCGTTGAGTGAGTAGCCGATGATGGTCAGGATCGCCGCGAGCGACGACTGGTTGAATTCCAGTCCGGTTATGACGAAGAAGCCGATGGTCATCACCACATCGTGCACCGTGGCGATGATGGCGCCGACGGCGAACTGCCACTCGAAGCGGAACCACACATAGAGCAGGATGCCGACCAGCGCGATGAGCATGGCGATCGTGCCTTGCTTGGCGAGCTCGCCGGAGACCGTCGGTCCGACCACCTCCACGCGGCGGAAGTCATACTGGTCCTGCAGTTCGCCGCGCACCTTGTCGATGACGGTCTGCTCGGCATTCTCGCCGGCGTCCTGCGTGCCGACGCGGATCAGAACGTCGTTCGGCGCGCCGAACTGCTGCACCTGGATCTCGCCGATGTTGAGCTCGGAGAGCCTGTTGCGGATGTCACCGAGATCGGCGTCGCCCTGCTTGGACTGCACCTCGATCATCGAGCCGCCCTTGAAGTCGATGCCGTAATTGATGTCGATGGTGAGGAACCCGACAACTGACAGGATCGACAAGATGCTGGACAAAGCGAACGTCCAGCGGCGGATACCCATGAACGGGATCCTGGTGCCGGGCGGAATGAAGGTGACCGGCGCGCGCGGCAATTCCTTCGGACGGGCGCGGCGCAGCCAGATCGACACCAGCATGCGGGTGAAGGTGAAGGCGGTGAAAACGGTGGTCAGAATGCCGATCGCATAGGTGATGGCGAAACCCTTGACCGGTCCTGTGCCCAGCCAGAACAGCACCACGGTGGCAATCAGCGACGTGACATTGGAGTCGACGATCGTTGCCAGCGCCTTGGCGAAGCCGGTGTCGATCGACTGGATCACCGAGCGGCCAAGTCGCCGCTCCTCTCGAATGCGTTCATAGATCAGAACGTTGGAGTCCACCGCCATGCCGATGGTGAGCACGATGCCGGCGATGCCGGGCAAAGTGAGCGTGGCGCCCAGCAGCGACAGCAGCGCAACGATCATCGCCACGTGGACGGCCAGCGCGATGTTGGCGAGGAAGCCGAGGAAGCCGTATGCGACGAACATGAAGGCGACGACGAGGATCGAACCGATCACGCCCGCCACCTTGCCGGCATGGATGGAATCCTGGCCGAGGCCTGGACCGACCGTTCGCTCTTCGATGACCGTCAGCGTTGCCGGCAACGCGCCGGCGCGCAGCAGCACGGCAAGGTCATTGGCGCTCTGCGGGGTGAAATTCCCGGAAATCTGCCCGGTACCGCCCAGGATCGGCTCACGGATCTGCGGCGCCGAAATCACCTGGTTGTCGAGGACGATGGCGAACAGCTTGCCGACATTCTGCGCCGTCGCCTGGCCGAACCGTGTCGCGCCCTTGGAATCGAAACGGAACGAAACCACCGGCTCGTTGGTCTGCGAATTGTAGGTCGCCTGCGCGTCGACCAGATTTTCGCCGGAAACGATGACGCGGTTTTCGATGAGATACGGGACCGGCGGATCGTCTTGCGAGTAAAGGACGGAAGAGCCTGCGGGCGGACGGCCCTTCAGCGCATCCTGCACAGGCATCGACTGGTCGACCATCTGGAAGGTCAGCTTGGCGGTCTGCCCGAGGATCTCCTTCAGCCGCTGCGGATCCTGCAGGCCCGGCACCTGGACAAGGATGCGGTCGTCGCCCTGCCGCTGCACGATCGGCTCGGTCGTGCCGAGCTCGTTGACGCGCCGCTCGACCACTTCGATCGACTGCGACAGAGCCGTCGAGGTGCGGTATTTCAGGCCGGCGTCGGTGACCGTGAATTTGAGCAGGCCGGGCTCGGAGTCATCCAGCGACATTTCCTGGATGGAGCCGCCGCTGAACAGTCCCGCCGCCACCGGATCGGTCAGCGGTTTCAGGACCTTCTTGGCCTGGTCGAGTTGAGCCTGGTCCGTGATGCGAACCTGCACGGTGCGGCCGGAACCGGAAAGGCCGGTGTAGTTGATCTTGGGATTGGCCTCGCGCAGCAGCGTCCTGATCTCGTCGCGCGTCGTCTCCATCCTATCCTTGATCAGATCGTTCTGATTCATTTCAAGCAGGATGTGCGAGCCGCCCTGAAGGTCGAGGCCGAGCGTCATCTGCCGCTTCGGCACCCAGCTCGGCAGTTGCGCCAGCATGCTTGCCGGAAACAGGTTGGGCGCGGCGAGGACCACTGTCACGGCCACGGCCAGCCAGATCAGGATCATCTTCAGGCGCGAGAAATAAAGCATTAGTTCTTATCCGTTCAGGCGTACAAGCGGCAGCGTTCCGCCATCGAGGTGGTGATTACTTCTTGGCGTTCTGGTTCGCCACCGGCTCGCCCTTGACGCGCACGTCGGAGATCGTCGAGCGCAGCGCCGTCACCTTGGTCCCGCCGCCAAGGTCGATCTCCAGTTCATTGTCGTCGATCACCTTGGTCACCTTGCCGACGAAACCGCCGCCGGTCACCACCGTATCGCCGCGGCGCACTGCGGCCAGCATTTCCTGGCGCTTCTTCAACTGCGTGCGCTGCGGCCTGATGATCAGAAAATACATGATCACGAAAATCAGGACAAACGGCAAAATGCTGATGAACATATCGGGCGAGGTGCCGACGCCTTGGGCGTATGCCGGTGTGACGAACATCAAGAAACTCCTGGATGGTGAAATACCGCCGGGACGGCCCCGCGAAATTTTGGCCGGAATATAGTCGGTAAAGTTGCCAATGCAACTGCGCGACCCGCCGAATCCGTTGCTTTTCCAGCCGTTTGGCGCGTGCTAGAGCGTCGCAGCCGGAAGCCGGTTGGAGCCGGCCGAAAAGATCGTGCTACAACAGAAGCTTGCAGTTGGTTCTTGGTGCGCAGCCGCGGATCCGTTTCACGTTCCGTGATTGCCAAGTTAAAAAGACCGGAAATGACCGATAGCCTGGATGCCCTGAACAAAAAGCTCGACCGCCTGATCGACGCGGTCTCCCGTCTCGGGCCGCCACCGGTTCCCGAGACCGACCTCGGCGTGGCCGATTGCTTCGTCTGGCAGGCCGATCCCGGCTACCTGGAGCCGGTCCATAAGGTCAATCGCGTCGACATCGGCCTGATCCGCGGAGTCGACCGGGTCCGCGACATCCTGCTCGACAACACCGAGCGCTTTGCGTCCGGCTTCGCCGCCAACAATGTGTTGCTCTGGGGCGCGCGCGGCATGGGCAAGTCGTCGCTGGTCAAGGCCGTGCACGCCAAGGTCAACGCCTCGGACAAGCTCGACCGGCCGCTGAAGCTGATCGAGATCCATCGCGAGGACATCGACACCCTGCCCAAGCTGATGAGCTTGTTGAAGGCGGCGCCCTACCGCTTCATCCTGTTTTGCGACGACCTTTCCTTCGACCATGACGACACTTCCTACAAGTCGCTCAAGGCAGCGCTCGAAGGCGGCGTCGAGGGCCGCCCGGCCAATGTCATCTTCTACGCCACGTCGAACCGGCGGCACCTGCTGCCGCGCGATATGATCGACAATGAGCGCTCGACCGCGATCAACCCGTCGGAAGCGGTGGAGGAAAAAGTCTCGCTCTCCGACCGCTTCGGCCTGTGGCTCGGCTTCCACAAATGCTCGCAGGACGAATATCTCGACATGATCGACGGCTATGTCCGTTACCATGCCCTCGCGATTGATCCCGAGACGTTGCGCGCGGAAGCCTTGGAATGGGCAACGACGCGCGGCAGCCGCTCCGGCCGCGTCGCCTGGCAGTTCACCCAGGATCTTGCCGGACGGCTCGGCAAGCCGCTCAAGGACTGATAGCCCATATCACCGGCTGCACTGAAAAAGCCCGCTCCTGGCGGAGCGGGCTGAAGCCGGCGGGCCGGACTGGAGGTCAGGCGGCCCGCAATTTGTTCTTGTTCTATTCGAGATAGCCGCTCGGATCGACCGGGGCAGAGTTCTTGCGCACCTCGAAGTGCAGCTTCGGCGAGTCCGTGGTGCCGCTCATGCCGGACAGCGCGATCTCCTGGCCGCGCTTGACCTTCTGGCCGCGCTGCACCTCGATCGAGCTGGCGTGGCCGTAGACGGTGACCAGGCCGTTCTCGTGGCGCACCAGCACCGTGTTGCCGAACTCCTTGAGGCCGTCGCCGGCATAGATGACGACACCGTTTTCGGCCGCCTTGATCGGCGTCCCTTCCGGCACCGCGATGTCGACGCCGTCCTTGCCGGAGCCGAAGCCGGAGATGACGCGGCCGCGCACCGGCCAGCGCATCTTGCCGATGCCGGTCGCATCCGGCGCCACTGCATCGTCGTCCTCGGCCTGCTGGATGACCTTGGCGTCCTTCTTCGGCGGCGTGTAGGAGGCGAGCGTCTCCGACGGTGTGGTCTTTGCCGGCGGCTGCGTGGTTGCCGTCGTCACCGGATCGACGGTCGGCTTGGTCGCGACAGGCTTCGCGGCAGCGACGGCAACGGTGCCGCCGGCCGGAACCTTGAGCGTCTGGCCGATCTTCAAGAGGCCGTCCTTCATGCCGTTGGCCTGCTTGAGCGCCGTGACGCCGACGCCGGTCTTGCGGGCGATCGAAGACAGGGAATCGCCCTGCTGAACGGTGTAGGTACCGCCGGCGCCGGCCGGCTTTGCCTCGGCCATCTGGGCGGGCGTGGCGCTCTTCGAACCGCTGGCCGCCGCCGATGCATCGACCTGCGCGGCGGATTTGCCGTCCTTGAGTTTTGGCTGCTGCGGCAGCACGGCAACCTTCTCCGGCGCGCCGGCGGGCTGCTTCGGTGTGTTGGCGGGCTTGGTGCTGTCGGCAACCTTCGGCCCGCCCTTGCTCGAATAGGCATAGGCCGGAATGACGATCTTCTGGCCGGTTCTGATGCCCTTGTTGGCATCGAGCCCGTTGACCTTGATGATCGCATCGGCCGGCACATGATATTGCCGAGCGAGACCGGAAATCGTCTCGCCTTCCCTCACCACGATCTCGGTCGCGTGTGGCGCCGCGCTTGCGTTGCGCACCGCGTCGGGCTCGGCGGTCTTGAACGGCTTGGCCGGCGCGACTGTGTTGGTGGCCGTCCTGTCGAGATGCGGCGCGGCAGGAGCCGGCGCAAGTGCCGGGGCCGAGGCGGTGCGTATCGGCTTGGCGGCGGCCGGCGCCGAGGGCGGCGGCAATTGCTGGGACGTCACCGGTTCGAGACTGGAGCGGCTCACCGACTGGGTGTGACTGCCGTCGACTGGGGCCGGCGCGACCGTATCGCCCGGATAGGGCTGGTCGACATTCTGCTTGTTGATGATGGCGCGCTGATTGTTGGTGGACGATGTGAAGACGTCGTCGACACCATTGAAGCGCATCGCCTGGGAGCTGCAGCCTGCCGCGGCACCGGCGATCATGAGGACGGCGCAGCCGCGCGCCAGATTGCGTCCGTTTGCCTTCAAACCATTGAATTGCATCGCACTAACCCGCACAGACCCGGTACAAACTGGTCATGATTAAAGCGCGTTAATGTTACTGGCCGGTTAACCCATTAGAATCCGCCGAAAATTTTCTTAAAACATTTTTCGACAGGCGCGACGAAGTCCGGACAGATCGTGCCGGCCGAGACGAGACGGACGTCTCGGGAACCGGCGAATCGCACGAAATGAGACCGGGCGAGCAGCGGCACCACCTCACTCGACCACGCCTTCGCTTGGTTTGGCTTGCTGACCGCCCAAGTCAGGTACAGCGTCGACAACGCCCTCTTCTACGTCAAGGGAGGCGCGGCCGTGACTCACGACCGTTTCGATGTTCTCTTTTCCCCCGACACGCCCGCCGGCGAGACAGACGATCAGACCCGCTGGGGCGGTGCCTTGGGTGCCGGTCTTAAATATGGCTTTGCTCCGAATTGGTCACTCGCGATCGAATACGATCACCTGTTCATGCCCGACAAGATCACCACCTTCACGGTCGTTGGCGCGCCGGGAGGCCTCTTCAGCACCGAGCGCATCGATCAGGATGTCGATCTCGTTGGTTTGCGCCTGAACTACCGCTGGGGCGGCTGACTGGAGTGATGGTCTGCAGGCGCGTTCGGCGTGGTTAGCCGTCGATCGCAGGGCTGGCGCGCTAGATCACCGCGGCAACGCTGCGCAGGACCGGCTGCAGCCTGACCATACCGATGTCCTCGCGTTCGAAACGGCTGCCGACCTTGGTGAGCTTGGCCAGCACCTGCTCGCCCTCCTCCGGGCCGATCGGCGCGATGACGACGCCACCGCTCGACAATTGATCGAGCAGGAAGCGCGGCAGGCTGTCGAAGGCCGCCCAGGCGATGATGCGGTCGAACGGCCCTTCGTTGGGCAGGCCGTTGGAGCCGTCGGCCTGGCGTACGATAACGTTGCTGATGCCGAGCGCCTCGAAACGCTGCTTTGCCTGCTCGGTCAAGGTCTTGTAGCGGTCGACGCTGACGACGCGCGCGGCGAGCCTGGACATCACGGCTGCCGTATAGCCAGACCCGGTGCCGATCTCGAGCACGCGGTTGCCCGGCTCGATGGCCAAAGCCGCAACCACCGCCGCCTGCAGGTCTGCGCCCTCGATCGCCTCGCCGCATTCGATCGGCAGCATGCCTTCCGACCAGGCCATCGAATGGAACTGTGCGGATAGGAAGCCGCGCCGCGGAGTCGCCTCGAAGGCGGCGACCAGCGCCTTCGGCGCCGTGCCCCTGCCGCGCAGCCGCAGCAGGAAAGCGGCGAAACCTTCACGGTCGTCGATAGCCATGGTCATGACAGCGCCTTGGTCAGCTGGTCGCGGAGTTCATGGGCGGTCAGGTCGAGCTGCAGCGGCGTCACCGACACCAGCCGGTTGCGCAGCGCGTAAAGATCGGTGCCCTTTTTGCCTTCGACCGGCTCTCGGCCGAAGCGCAGCCAGTAGTAAGGCAGACCGCGACCGTCGCGGCGCTCGTCGACCCAAAGGCTGTGCACGAGCTTGCCCTGCGCGGTGACGACCGTGCCCTCGATTTCGTCGGGTGCGCAGTTCGGGAAATTGACATTGAGCAGCACGCCTTCCGGCAGCGGCGTTGCGATCAGCCTTTCGAGCAGCGCCGGTGCCAGCGCTTCGGTCGTCTCGTAAGGGACGACGCGGTCCTCGCCCAGATAGGAATAGGCCTGGCTGACCGCGATCGAGCGGATTCCGAGCAACGCCCCCTCCATGGCGCCGGCGACCGTGCCCGAATAAGTAACGTCGTCGGCGATGTTGGCGCCGGAATTGACCCCCGAAAGGATGAGGTCAGGCGGCCCGGGGAGGATCTTTTTCGTGCCCATGATGACGCAGTCGGTCGGCGTGCCGCGCACGGCGAAATGCTTGTCGCCGACCTTCCTCAGCCTGAGCGGTTCCGAAATCGAAAGCGAATGCGCGTAGCCGGACTGGTCCTGCTCGGGCGCCACCACCCAGACGTCATCCGAGAGCGTTCGGGCGATGCGCTCGAGCGACGCAAGGCCTTCGGCGTGGATGCCGTCATCATTGGTCAGCAGGATGCGCATGAACTCATTTCGATTCGATCTTGGCGAGACCACCCATGTAAGGCCGCAGCACTTCAGGAATGGTTACGCTGCCGTCCTCATTCTGGTAGTTTTCGATGACGGCGATGAGAGCGCGGCCGACCGCGGTGCCGGAGCCGTTCAACGTGTGCACGAATCGGTTGCCCTTGCCGTCCTTGTCCTTGTAGCGGGCATCCATGCGCCTCGCCTGGAAGTCGCCGCAGACCGAGCACGACGAGATTTCGCGATAGGCGTTCTGGCCCGGCAGCCAGACCTCGATGTCGTAGGTCTTGCGTGCGCCAAAGCCCATGTCGCCGGTGCAGAGCGTCACCGTGCGGAACGGCAGGCCGAGCCGCTTCAGCACCTCCTCGGCGCATTGCGTCATGCGCTCATGCTCGGCGAGCGAGCTTTCCTGGTCGGTGATCGACACCAGCTCGACCTTGTAGAACTGGTGCTGGCGCAGCATGCCGCGTGTGTCGCGGCCGGCCGAGCCCGCTTCCGAGCGGAAGCACGGCGTCAGCGCCGTGTAGCGCAGCGGCAGCTTCTCATGCGGCGTGATCTCCTCGCGCACCAGGTTGGTGAGCGGCACTTCCGCCGTAGGGATCAGGCCCAGCCGTCCGTCCCCATGCGGGGTGAAGAACAGGTCCAGTTCGAATTTCGGCAGCTGGTTGGTGCCGAAGAGAACCTCGTCGCGCACCATCAGCGGCGGCTGGATCTCCTCATAGCCGTGCTCTGTCGTGTGCAGGTCTATCATGAACTGGCCGAGCGCGCGCTCCATGCGCGCCAGTTGGCTCTTCAGCACCGTGAAGCGCGAGCCGGACAGCTTCGCCGCACGCTCGAAATCCATCATGCCGAGCGCTTCGCCGATCTCGAAATGCTCCTTCACCCAGTTCGGGCGGGTCGGCACATCGCCGACGACGCGCTTGACAACATTGTCGTGCTCGTCCTTGCCGACCGGCACGTCGTCGAGCGGCACGTTGGGCAGGACCGCAAGCGCGTCGTTCAGCGCCTGGTCGAGCTCGCGCTCGCGCGCCTCGCCGTTCTGGATGAACGCCTTGATCTCGCCGACCTCGGCCTTGAGCTTTTCAGCAAGTACGGCCTCGCCCGAGCGCATGGCATTGCCGATTTCCTTCGAAGCGGCATTGCGGCGCTCCTGCTTGACCTGCAATTCGCTGAGATGGGTGCGGCGCTCCTCGTCCCTGGCGATCAGATCCTCGACGGCGGACTGGGCGTCTTCAGCCGACCACGAGCGCTTCACCAGCGCTTCGATAAGGGCCTTCGGGTTGTCGCGAATCCATTTGATGTCAAGCATGGCTTTCCGTCCTCGAGTAAGGTTCGAGGGCGTAAACCGCATCCCTGATCGATGCAAGACAGCAGCAGCCGGCAGCCGTGTTTTTCAGGCCTGGGACCAGGTTTAGCGCTAGGTTGACGGCGCGTCCGGCGTCTTTCCGGCGACAGTGCTGTCTGCCTCTTCTTGCCTGTCGCGCGCCAGACGGTCGCGCTCCCGGCTGCGCTCGATCAGGCGCGAAGTGAAGATCGCGACCTCGTAGAGCACGATGGTCGGAAGAGCGAGGCCGATCTGGCTCATCGGATCTGGCGGGGTCAACACCGCGGCGACGACGAAGGCAATGACGATCGCCCATTTGCGCTTCTCGGCCAGCGCTTGCGACGACAGAAGGCCAACGCGCGTCAGCAGGCTGGTCACCACCGGCAGTTGGAACACCAGGCCGAAGGAGAAGATCAGCGTCATGATCAGGCTGAGATATTCCGACACCTTCGGCAGCAAGGAGATCTGCACTTGGTCGTTGGTGCCGACCTGCTGCATGGCGAGGAAGAACCACATCACCATTGGGGTGAAGAAGAAATAGACCAGCGAGGCGCCCATCAGGAACAGGATGGGCGACGCAATCAGGAACGGCAGGAAGGCGCTGCGTTCGTTCTTGTAGAGACCCGGCGCGATGAATTTATAGATCTGCGTGGCGATCAGCGGGAAAGCGATGACCATGCCGCCGAACATGGCGAGCTTCACTTGGGTGAAAAAGAACTCCTGCGGCGCCGTGTAGATCAGCTCGACCTTGTGCGGGTCGAGCCCAGCCCATTGCGTCGCCCATTTGAACGGGACGACCAGAAGGTTGAACAGGCGCTTGGCGAAGAAGAAGCAGGCGAGGAAGGCGATGAAGAAGCCGCCCAGCGACCAGATCAGCCGCCGGCGCAGCTCGACAAGGTGCTCGATCAGCGGCGCCGAGGATTTTTCGATCTCTTCCCTCTCCTTGTCCGAGACGCTCACTTGGCGGCTCCTGCCGTCTTCTTGGCATCGGCGGCCTTTTTCACGGCCGGCTTCTTCGCCGCGGGGTTGGCCTCAACCTTGGGTGCCGCCTTCTTAGCAGGCGCTGCGGCCTTTGCCGCCGCCGGCGCAGATTTTGCCGGGACTTTAGGCGCCGGAGCCTTGGCCGATGCCGCTTTCGCCGCTGCACCGGCGGCTTTCGTCTTCGACGCGGCCACTTTTTTCGCCGGCTGGGTGGACGCGGCGGTCTCCGCAATGGGCGTGGTCACGGAGGCCTCAGTCATGGCCGGGGAGATCGGCGCAGCTGGCGGGGAGATTGGCACAGCCGGGGCGACGTCGGTTCCGTTGATGCCCGGGATCTCCGTCGCGCCGTTCTTCAGCGGCTCGGCAGGCTGCGGCGTCGTTGCATCCGAGGGCGCCTGATCGGAAGCCGGCTTGGGCTTCATCATCGTATCGACGCCGGCTCGCACGTCTGCCGCCGCCTGCTCGAACGGATTGAGCTGCTTGCGGATTTCGTTCATCGGGCTGAGCCCACGAAGGCTGTCGACCGAGTTCTTGACATCGTCAAGCTCGGCTTCCTTCAGGGCGTCGTTGAACTGCTTCTGGAAGTCGCCCGCCATGGCGCGCAATTTGGCCGCGGTGCGGCCAAACGTGCGCAGCATGTTGGGCAAATCCTTCGGCCCGACGACCACGATCATGACGACCGCGATCACCAGCAGCTCGCTCCAGCCGACTTCGAACATGGCAATCTATTCCAACGAGAGCCTGCCGCCCAAAAACACGAAACGGATCTGGGACAACGATATGCTCAAAGCAACAACCGGACTCAGCTCTTGCTGACCTTTTCCTTGCCCGGCGATACGGTCTCGTCGGCGCGGTGCTCGACGGTCCGCTTGTCGTCGGTATCGTCCTCAGCCATGCCCTTCTTGAAGCTCTTGATGCCCTTGGCCATGTCGCCCATCAGCTCCGGCAGCTTGCCGCGGCCGAACAGGAGCAGCACGATGACCAGAACGATCAGCCAGTGCCATATCGATAGTGAACCCATAACAATCTCTCTCGAATGTTTTCCCTCGGCGATGATCTATGCGTTTTCGCTCGGGGATTCAAACACAACCGCAATGAAGTTGGTAAAATGGCTAGCGGATGTCACGCACTTTCGGCGTGAGCGCCTTGCTACGAATCCGCGCAGCCCCTGCTAATAGACCATTCGCGTCGGTTTCGCACTCACTCTTCGGTAACGCGCGGCGTGAGCAATCCGAGCTCCTCGAGGTCGATATCGGTCAGCGCATCCTCGTCCTCGGCCAACGCGTCCGGATCGGCCGGCGGCACCGGCATCGAGAAATTGGACGGCATGCGCGTCGAAAGCAATCCGGCGCCCTTCAGCTCTTCCATGCCGGGCAGGTCGCGGATCTCCTCCAGCGCGAAATGATCGAGGAAAGCGTCAGTCGTGCCGTAGGTCACGGGACGGCCGGGCGTGCGGCGCCGGCCGCGCATCCTGACCCACTCCGTCTCCAGCAGCGTGTCCAGCGTGCCCTTCGAGGTCTCGACCCCCCTGATATCCTCGATCTCGGCGCGGGTGACCGGCTGGTGATAGGCGATGATCGCCAGAACTTCGAGCGCCGCGCGTGAGAGCTTTCTCTGCTGGACCGAGTCCCGGCTCATCAGGAAAGCCAGGTCGCCGGCGGTGCGGAACGCCCAGGCGCCGCCGACCCGCACCAGGTTGACCCCCCGCTTGGCGTAGATTTCCTGCAGATCGGCCATTGCGGCCGCAATGTTGACGCCCTCGGGCAGGCGCGCCGCCAGTTGCCTGTCACTGACCGGCTCGGCGCTGGCGAAGATGATCGCCTCGGCCATGCGGACGGCTTCCGACAATTGCAGCCGCTCGGCGGGGTTCTCGATAGAACCCTGTTCGGCCATCTCGTCTTCCGGTTCGTCCTCGACCTTGAACGGGATGACCGAAGCGTTGGCGCGTTCACTCATGATGCCACCTCGAATGCCTTGACCCCTTGTGCGCGGCCGCGCAGATAGATCGGCGCGAAGACCTGATCCTGCCGCACTTCCAGCCTGCCCTCGCGCACCATTTCGAGTGTCGCGGCGAACGAACTGGCGACTGCCGTGCGCCTTTCTTCCGGCGCGGCCAGATACTGGATCAGGAAGCTGTCGAGCGCCGTCCAGTCGCCAATTGTTCCGACCAGCCGTGCCAGCACGTCGCGTGCGTCCTTCAGCGACCATACGGCGCGCCTGGCGATCGTCACGTTGCTGATCGCCTGCCGCTGGCGCTGCTGCGCATAGGCGGTCAGCAGATCGTAGAGCGAGGCCGAATAGGCATTGCGCTTCTCGACGATCACCATTTCCGGCATGCCGCGCGCGAAGACGTCGCGGCCGAGCCGGTTGCGGTTGACCAGCCGCGCAGCGGCATCACGCATCGCCTCCAGCCGCTTCAGCCGGAACTGCAGCACCGCCGCCAGTTCCTCGCCGCTCTCGCCCTCTTCGCCCGGCTGTTTCGGGATCAACAGCTTCGACTTGAGGAAGGCAAGCCATGCCGCCATGACCAGATAGTCGGCCGCGAGCTCCAATCTCAGCGCCCTCACCTTCTCGATGAAGGCCAGATATTGCTCGGCGAGCGCCAGGATCGAGATGCGGGCGAGATCGACCTTCTGGTTGCGCGCCAGATGCAGCAGAAGATCGAGCGGGCCCTCGAAGCCGGCGACATCGACCACCAGCGACGGATCGCCGGTCAGACGTGACTCGTCGTTCTCGGCCCACAGACGGTCCATCGGTGCGGCCTTCGCCGCCTTGCTGTCCAATGTTTCCGCCACTTGCCTTGCTTACCCTTCGGTTCAGGCCACCGCGTCGAAATAGGTGGCGAATTCCGCGCGTATGGTGCTTTCGTCCGCGACGTCGCGGTCCTTTATATAGGCCAGCGCCCGCTCCGCTCTCGCCAAGGACTTGCCTTCGAGTACCGTCGTACGCGACGCGATCCCCGCCATTTCCTCGAAAACGCCGTTGCAGTGAAGGACGAGATCGCAGCCCGCCGCAAGGATCGCGGCCGCCTTTGTCGGGAAATCCCCAGAAAGTGCCTTCATCGAGGTGTCGTCGCTCATCAGGAGCCCGTCGAAGCCGATCTCGCCACGGATCACCTCGTTGACGACCTTGGCCGAGGTCGTCGCCGGATTGTCCGGGTCGATCGCGCTGTAGACGACATGTGCCGTCATCGCCATCGGCAGGTGGTTGAGCGCCTTGAACGGGGCGAAATCATGTTGCCGCAACTCGGCGAGGGGCGTGTCGACCGTCGGCAGCGCGAAATGCGTATCGGCAAAGGCGCGGCCGTGGCCGGGAATATGCTTCATGACCGGCAGGACGCCACCCGACATCAGGCCCTCGGCCGAAGCCCGGCCAAGCTCGATCACGGCATTTGGTTCCATACCATAGGCGCGCGCGCCGATGACATCGCTGGCGCCCGCAATGGGCACGTCGAGCACCGGCAGGCAGTCGGCGGTGATGCCGTGGCGCAGCAGATCGAAGGCGTGAAGCCGCGCGAGCAGCCACGCGGCACGGCGGCCGGCCTCGCGATCCTCGCGCCAAAGCGCGCCGAGCGCTCCGCCTGCAGGATAGTTCGGCGCCAGCGGCGGTCGCAGGCGCTGCACCCTGCCGCCCTCCTGGTCGATGAAGACCGGGGCATCCGGGCGTCCGACGCTCTCGCGCATCGAGGCGACCAGGTCGCGGATCTGCTCGGTCTCGCCGACATTGCGCGCGAACAGGATGAAGCCCCAAGGACGTTCGTCGCCGTAGAAGCGGATTTCATCTTCAGTGAGGGATTTCCCGGCGCAGCCGAGGATCATGGATTTTGATTCGGTCATGGATCGAAGCTTAGAGCAATTCCAGGAAAAGTGTGTAACGGTTTTGCGTCCGGAATTCCGTAAAAACAAGGAGTTATGCGGGTTCGGTGATTCTGCCGGCGCTGAACCGCTCTAAGATTTTGCGAACCAAAGGGGAATCACCCCTGACCGGTGCCGCATGAATGACGACAGCCGTCCACAACGAAAAAGCCGGCGCGGCCTCGCGGCGACGCCGGCTCTGAACGGTGGTAAATGATCAGCGCGACACGAAGCAGGTGCCGCCGGCCGCCTTGTAGTTGGTGCACAGATTGATCGCGTCGTTGCGCGACTGGGCCGGGACCCGGACTCGGTAGAAAGTGCCCTTGCCGGCGATCTGCGCCTTGACGATGTTGGCTGTGCGTCCGGCGAGCACACTTCCGTAACGGCGCTGCAGGTCCTGGTAGGTGGACTGGGCGCTTTCAACCGTCGGCTGCGAAGCGATCTGCATCGACCACGAGCCGCCGCCTGCCGCCGCCGGATCGATGGAGGCGACCTGGTCGGGCTTGACCTCGCCGACGATATCGACCGGCTGATCGGACGGACGCGGCGGCGCCACCGGCACCTTCGCCGGCGTGTTGGCGGACTGGACCCTGGCTTCGGTCTTCGCCGCGGCGGCTGGCTTCACCGCGGCGGCAGCGCTTTGGTCATCACCGCCCTGGTCGGCAGCCTGATCGGTTGCCGGCGTGACGGCGCCTGTCGGCTGGGCATCGCCCTGCCCGGCGGAAGCGACGTGCTGCGGCGCCGGATCGGTCGGTTCGGTTGCCGCGACCTGCGGCGCGGGAGCCGGATCCTCGCGCGGAACCAGCGAGCCGTCAGGCTTCACCATCATGGTCTTCACCTTGCGCGGCGCCACGGCGACGACATCGTTGTTGGTCCCCTTGTCTGCCTCCTGCAGAACCTGGGCGATGCGGTCTTCCGATTTCGGCGCCGGAGCGGCCTGCTGTGGGGTTGCGGGGGCGGCGGCCTGGGCGTCAGCCGGCGCTGCTGCGTCCGGTGCGGGCGCTGCGGCGTCCGGTGCCCGCGCTGCGGCCTCCGGAGCCGGCGCTGCGGCTTCCGGAGCCGGCGCTGCTTCGGCCGGTGCCGGCGCGGCTGCGGCCGGAGCTGCTGTGTCCGGCGCGGGCGCTGCCGCGGCCGCATTGCCGGCTGAGTTGGTGCCAGGCGCGGCGTCGGTGTCGTCAGGCGAAAGGTCGACGATCCGGCTCTGCGCCGGTTCCTTCGACGCCACGTCGATAGGTTCCTCGGTGTTGGTCACCAGTTTCTGCTGCGCCGGTTCGGCGGGCTTGGCCGCCCCACCCTTGGCCACGGCGTCATAGACTTTGTTGTCCTGGTTCGGCACCACGGTGCCGCCCGGGTTTTGCGGCTTGACCTTGATCGGGGAATTGTCCGCCTTCACGATCACGGGCGCTTCGCTGCCGCCCTTGCCGCCAAAGGAGAAGGCGAGAGCGCCGAGACCGCCCGCGACCACAACGGCGCCGACGAGCGCGGCAAGCATCATGCCACGGCTTCGCGGCTTCGCGGCTTCGCGCTCGGCAAAGCCGGGCACAGTCATCGCTTCGTCGAGCTCAGGATCGTAGTCAAGTTCGTCGACGGCGAAGTCGTCCGCCTGCGAGACCGGCCGGCTGCCGGGCAAATCGTCTGCATCGAATTGGCTTGCAGCTGCGGCATAGGACAGGGTCGCCGGTGCAGCGGCCGTCTCGGCCCGCAACTCGCGGCGGTCGTAGCCGGTCTTGAGTCCGGCATTGTGGGAGTCGTCCTCATAGCCCCGGCTCTGCACAGGCGCCTGAGCGATCTCGGTTGCGTTCATCTCGCTAAGCAGGCCGGCAAACTCGGCATCGAGATCGTCATAGGCAGGCGCCGCAGGCTGATCCTCCTCGAAGCTGAGCTCCGGAATGTCGAGGTCGTCGGCCAACGCCACCACGCGCTCCGGCACGTCGACCGTCTCGACATCGGGCATTTCCTCCTGCTGGCGAGACTGCGGCGCCGCGGCTGGCTTGGCGTAAGCGGAATAGTCCCTCGCCGGCTCCTCACGATAGGCAGGCGCCGACATCTGCGGCGCCGGGGCCGGCGTGGCGTAACCGGCATAGTCCTTCGCCGGCTCCTCACGATCGGCAGGAGCCGACATCTGCGGCGCCGGGGCCGGCGTGGCGTAACCGGCATAGTCCTTCGCCGGCTCCGCACGATAGGCAGGCGTCGGCATCTGCGGCGCCGGCTTGGCGTATGCGGAATAATCCTTCACCGGTTCGTAGGCAGGGGCCGCGGTTTGCGGCGCCGTAGCCGCAGGCTGCGTGGCATAAGAGGCGTGCACCGGCGCTGCGACCGGGGTCACGCGGCTCCACGACTTTGGCGGTTCGGCAGGCGCGACAGGCGCGTCCATCTCGATGCCCTTGGCGAAGGCGGCGTCGAAAGCCTCGTCATCGAAATCTATGCTGGGTTCGGCATCCTGTTCGGAAGCCGCGCCTTCGAAGCCCTGCCGGTCGAGTTCGCCGGCGAGCAGCCTATCGAGATCGGCATCGGCGGACTGGGCGATCTGCGTGCCGTAGGCGGGCTCGTTGCGTGCGTCGAGATCCCAATCGAGCTCATCGGCCACGCCAGCCTTCTGGTCGGTGTCGCCAGCCGGCTGAACGACCGACCGCGGTGCCGATGCGGCGGCCGGAACAGGAGCAACCGGGACCGGCGCAACCGGAATTGGCCGCGCCGTCATGGCGCCAAGCAGCGCATTGAGTTCGTCTTCCAGGCTGCGCTCGCCTGCGGCCGGCTTAGCCGGGTCGACTGCCGCAACCGGCGGAACCGGTGCCGATGCAGAAGGAGCAGGCTCGGCAAATGGCGGCTCCGCCGCGGCGACGGGCTCGGCAGCCGGCGCTTCCGATTCCCCAGACGGCACGTTGTCGAAATTGAGTTCGAAATCGTCTCCGAAGACCTCTTCAGCCGCAGCCTCGTGACCGGCGACCGGTTCAGGATCGACAGCCGGGCCTTCCGGCTCCTCGGCAAGCGCGTCACGGAAGCTGAGCTCGAAATCGTCTTCGAAGACCTGATCGGCTACAGCTCCGTGATCGGGTTGGGGATCGAAGGCGGGCTCGGGATCGGCGGCGAAATGCTCGGCCTCAACAGGCGCCTCGAGGGCCGGCGATGGCTCGTCATCGACCGACAGTTCCTGCTCCAGGATCAGGTGCTGCGGCTGATCGATATCCATGGCGATATCAGCCGTCGCCTGCTCAAATTGGGCCTGATCAGATTGGGCCTGATCGAAATGGGCCTGATCAACTGCGGCCCGAACGAATTCGGCCTGATCGGACCCACTCTCGTAGTCTTCAGCGGCGATCGGCTGGTCGACAGCGGCGTGAGCCTCGATCGGCTGCACGTCGGCGCCTTCGGGCTCAATATCACGGTCATCGAAGGCCAACTCGTCCTCGAGCGACATCTGGACCGCAGTGTCGAAATCGGCGTCGAACGCCGTCTCGTCCGCAGGCTCAAGGACAGCAGGCTCGACAGCCGCAGGCTCGGCGGCCGCGGCGGCGCTCTCGTCCGTGTCAGGCTGGTCGTCGATCCAGAAGCCCTCATCCAGCGAGGCCGCCATTTCCTGGTCGACGGAAAGGTCGTCCTGCACGGGCGAGACTTCCAACGAACGCGCGACCGCCTTGTCGAAATCATCGTCGAATGCCGTGTCGGCGGCCGGCTCCGGCGCAGGGGGCGTGGCAACAGCGGGCGTGGCAAAATGGGCGTGATCCGCCGCATCGTCAAAGACGAAATCCCGTTCGAGAGAAGCGGCGAGCTCGTCGTCGCTGAGAGTGGCAGCCCAGTAAGCCGGCGCAGCCTGGGCAGCCTGCTGCGCCACCGGCTCGCTTTCCTCGGCAATGTCGAAGTCGCCCATCAGCTCCTTTTCGAGGTCGATGTCGAAGTCGGCCCCATCGGCAGCCTGGTTCGCGGACGCAGCCTTTGCGGCCGCCGGCGACTGCGGCCTGACCGGCTGACGCGGATCGAAACCCATGATGCGGGTCAGTTCGGCGAACGGATCGTCGTCGGCGATGTGATTGCTTGCGGCTACTTTCAGCTGGGTTCTGTCTGCCATTATTGTTCCCGAACTCGCACACAGTCGGACGCCATGGACGTCGCGCAGGGTTGGCCCTTACCAGCGCAATGTGGGCAAAAGGTGACAGGCTTTTTAGTCAAACCTAACGCATTTCGGTAGGCGCATCAGCTCCTATCAGCGTCAGGCCGGAGGTCAAAACATCCGAAACAGCCTGCACCAGCCCCAGTCTGGCATACGTCAATTGTGGGTCGTTAACCTTAACAAAACGTAAGTCTGGGTTGTCGGTGCCCCGATTCCAGTGTGCGTGGAAGCTCGACGCCAGATCGTAGAGGTAGAATGCCAGCCGGTGCGGCTCCAGCGCAAGCGCCGCGGATTCGATTAGCCGTGGATATTCAGCGAGTTTCCGGATCAGGCCGATTTCGCCCTCGTCCGTCAGCGACGCAACCGAGGCCACAAGCCGGTCGCGGTCGAAATTCGCTTCGCCCAATTGCTCGCTCGCCTGCCGGAACACCGAGTGGCAGCGCGCGGAAGCGTATTGCACGTAGAACACCGGATTGTCCTTGGACTGCTCGGTGACCTTGGCGAAGTCGAAATCGAGCGGCGCATCATTCTTGCGGTAGAGCATCATGAAGCGGATCGGGTCGCGGCCGACCTCCTCCACCACGTCGCGCAGCGTGACGAAATCCCCTGACCGCTTCGACATCCGGACCGGCTCGCCGTCGCGGAACAGCTTCACCAGTTGGCAGAGCAGCACCGTGAGCTTGACCGTGTCGCCGGCGACCGCGCGCGCCAGCGCTTCGAGCCGCTTGACGTAACCGCCATGGTCGGCGCCGAGTACATAGATGAGATCGACGAAGCCGCGCTCGACCTTGTCCTTGAGATAGGCGACGTCGGCGGCGAAATAGGTGAACGAGCCATCTGACTTCACCAGCGCCCGGTCCATGTCGTCGCCGACCGCGGTCGAGCGGAACAGCGTCTGCTCGCGGTCTTCCCAGTCGTCCGGCTTCTCGCCCTTCGGCGGCGGCAGCTTGCCCTTGTAGATATGACCCTTCAGCGTCAGGTCGGCGATTGCCGCGCGGATCTTCTTTGCGTTGTCGGCATGCAGCGTGCGTTCGGAGAAGAACACGTCGTGATGCACGTTGAGCAGCGCCAGATCCTCGCGGATCATCGCCATCATCGCGTCGACCGTGCGATCCTTGACGATCGCCAGCGCCTCGTCTTCCGGCATCTCCAGCAGGCCGAGGCCGAACTGTTCGGCCAGCGCCTGCCCGACGGGTATCAGATAGTCGCCTGGATAAAGGCCTGGCGGAATCTCGCCGACTGCTTCGCCGAGCGCCTCGCGATAGCGCAGCATGGCCGAACGTCCAAGCACGTCGATCTGCGAGCCGGCATCGTTGATGACATATTCCTTGGTCACGTCGTAGCCGGCGAAGGCCATCAGGTTGGCTAAAGTGTCGCCGACGACGGCGCCCCGGCAATGGCCGACATGCATCGGGCCGGTCGGATTGGCCGAGACATACTCGACGTTGGCCTTGCGGCCGCCGCCGATTTTGGAGCGGCCATAGTTGCGGCCCTCGCCGAGCAGCACTGCCAAATGCGCCTGCCAGAAGCCGTCCTTCAGCCGGAGATTGACGAAGCCCGGGCCGGCAACATCGGCGGAAGCGATGTCGGCATCGCTGCGCAGCGCTGCGGTCAGCTGCTCGGCCAGCGCGCGCGGGTTCTGGCCGGTGGGCTTTGCCAGCACCATCGCCGCATTGGTGGCAAGGTCGCCATGACTGGCGTCGCGCGGCGGCTCGACCGCGATGCGCGACAGATCCAGCGCTCCGCCATCCTTGTTCTTCAGATCAAGGGCTTCGACGGCTTTTACGATCCGCGCGTTGAAATCGGCGAAGATATTCATCGGGTATGCTCTGGGCTTTAAGAGGGACCGGCTGCTTGGCCGACAAAATCGTGGCTCGCCCTAGCCCAAATCCGGCGTATGGTCAAACAATCGCCTGTGCTCCTTGAGCGCATAGGTATCGGTCATTCCGGCCAGGAAATCGGCGACGCTGCGCGCCTTGATGCGATCCTGCGCCCTGTCGAGCCCTTCGCGCCAGCCGTCCGGCATGGCGCGCGGGTCGGCGAAATAGACATCGAACAGGTCGCGGACGATCTGCTCGGCGTCGGCCCGCACGCGCATCACTTCGGCATGCCGGTAGAGATGCTTGTAAAGAAAGGCCTTCAGCTCCTTTTCGGCTGCCGCCATTTCGGCCGAGAAGGTGACCATCGTCTCACCCGCCGCCCTCACCGCATCGGCGCTGTCCGGCTTGAGGCGTTCGATATTGGCGGCAGCGGCAGCAATGACATCCTCCACCATCAGCGTGATCTGCCGCCGCATCAGCTCGTGGCCGGTGCGAACGTCGTCGAGTTGCGGGTAGCGGGCGCGCACGCCACTCAGGATCGAGCCCGGCAGGCCGATGCCTTCCAGCATGTCCAGCGTCAGCAGGCCGGCACGCAGGCCGTCGTCGATGTCATGCGTGTTGTAGGCGATATCGTCGGCGATCGCGGCGCACTGCGCCTCGATGCCGGCGAAGCGGTCGAGCTCGAGGTCGTGCAGCGCGGAATAGTCGCGGATCGCCTGCGGCACGGGGCCCTTGCGCCCCTTCCCGCTTGCATCGGTAAGCGGCCCGTTATGCTTGACCAGCCCTTCCAGCGTCTCCCAGCTGAGGTTCAACCCGTCGAACTCGGCGTAGCGCCGCTCGAGCCGGGTGACGACGCGCAGCGACTGCGCGTTGTGATCGAAGCCGCCCCAGCCGGCCATCTTTTCGTTCAGCGCCTCCTCGCCGGTATGGCCGAAAGGCGTGTGACCGAAATCGTGCACCAAGGCCACTGCCTCCGCCAGATCCTCGTCGCCGCGCAGCGCGCGTGCCAGGGCGCGGGCAATCTGCGCCACCTCGATCGAATGCGTCAGCCGGGTGCGGTAGTGATCGCCCTCATGCGCAATGAACACCTGCGTCTTGTGCTTCAGCCGGCGGAAGGCGGTGGAATGGATGATGCGATCACGGTCACGCTGGAATGGCGTCCGGGTCGGACTTTCCGGCTCATCGAACAGGCGGCCGCGCGAGCGCGCCGGATCGCTCGCGTAAACGGCGCGCGGCCGGTAGCCGAAACCGATCTCACCGAGAGCATCCTTGCCCATTCGCCCACCAGTTGACTTGCCCCCGTCCGCTTCATACCTATCATGGGAAACCGAAAGCAAGGTGACGCCGATGGGCGCGGATGCCAAGACTGCCATGAAGGTCGAAATGACCGAAGCGGCCGCGAAGCGGATCGCCAGGATTCTGGCCGGCGAGCCGGGCAAGAATGCCTTGCGCGTTTCCGTCGAAGGCGGCGGCTGCTCCGGCTTCTCCTACAAGTTCGATCTCGTCGATAGTCGCAACGACGACGACGTAGCCATCGAGAAGGATGGCGCCACGATCCTCATCGACGACCTCTCGCTGGTCTATATGGGCGGCTCGGTGATCGATTTCGTCGATGACCTTATGGGTCAGTCTTTCCAGATCCGAAACCCGAACGCCGTCGCCTCCTGCGGCTGCGGCACCAGCTTCTCCGTCTAGCGGGCCGCCAATGCCCACGGTCGGCGCGGTCCGTCAGGTCGCGCCGTCGGCCGGGCGCGATCTCGATAGAACGCTGGCTTTCTGGCACGATGTGCTCGGCATGAGCGTGCATGCGCGCTACGATCCGCCGGGCATCGCCTTCATCATCGCGGGCGGCGTGCGGCTGTTTTTTGGCGACGGCGTGCCCCCCGGCACCGTCTATCTCGATATTGCCGGCCTCGAGGCCTTCCATGCCGAGGCGAAAGCCGCCGGTGTTCCTTTCACCGCGTCGCCGGCGCTGGTCCATCGCGACACCGAGGGCCGGTTCGGTCCGGCGGGGGAAAGCGAATGGATGGCCTTTCTAAAGGATCCGGCAGGCAATACGATCGGCCTCGTCGAGCGCCTTGCGCCGGAAGAACATTGAGGTCCGCATGAAGATCGTCACCTGGAATATCAACGGCGTTCGCGCCCGCATCGGCAACCTCACCCACTGGCTGACCGAGAGCGCGCCGGACATCGTGTGCCTGCAGGAGATCAAGACGGTCGACGACCAGTTCCCGCGCGCCGAGATCGAGGCGCTGGGCTATAATGTCGAGACCAACGGGCAGAAGAGCTTCAACGGCGTCGCTCTCCTGTCGAAGCTGCCCTTCGACGAGGTCAATCGCGGTTTGCCTGGCGACGATGCCGACGACCACGCGCGCTTCATCGAAGGCGTCTTCTCGACCGATAAGGGCGCGCTGCGGGTCGCCTCCCTCTATCTGCCAAACGGCAACCCAGTCGAGGACGAGCGGAAGTTTTCCTACAAGCTGTCATGGATGGCGAGGCTAGAGCGCTGGGCGGAAGAGCGGCTGAGGCTCGAGGAAGCGCTGGTGCTGGCCGGGGACTACAACGTCATCCCCGAGCCCGCCGACGCCAGGTTCCCCGAAAACTGGCGTAGTGACGCGCTATTCCAGCCTCAGACGCGGCAGGCCTTCCGGCGCCTGAAGAATCTCGGCTTCACGGAGGCCGTGCGCGCCGTGACCGATTCGCCCGATGTCTATACTTTCTGGGACTATCAGGCCGGGGCCTGGCAGAAGAACAACGGCATCCGCATCGACCATCTATTGCTGTCTCCCGAAGCCGCCAACCGCTTCTCGTCGGCCTCGGTGGAAAAGCACGTCCGCGCCTGGGAAAAACCTTCCGACCACGTGCCGGTGGCCATCGATCTGCGCTTGCAGCCGGCCTGAAGGCGCTGCTTGCGGGCTCTTGCCGAACCCTGATGTCGCCACAAATCGCGCGTCTGATGCTGGATTGTTGCGGGGGTTCGATGGCGATCCGATTTGTTCTTTGCCCGGTCGGCCTTGCGCTGGCGTTTGCCGCGCCGGCGCTCGCGGCGCCGGAGTGTCTTGCCAACGGCAAATCGTTCAAGATCGGTGAGACGGCCTGCCTGACGATTGCCGGCGAAAGTCACCTCGCCCGCTGCGACATGGTTCTCAACAACACGTCCTGGACGAAGGTCCAGGACGACTGCCCCGGCGAGAATCAGGCGCCGAAACTGCACCCGACCTCGATCACGGCGCCGACGGAACCTACCGAAAATTGAAGCCGAAGCTGCGGCCTACTGGTCGCCGTTGTTGCCCTTGGTCAGGATGTCGTCGGCGAGCGAAATCGCCGTGCGACGGTCGGCTTCGCCAGCCGCGGCGAAGGCCTCTTCCTGCATGCTGCGGATCCAGGGCTGATCCGCCGGCGGGGCACGCTCCAAGGCAGCCGTCATCATCGCCAGGCCGCGCACGATCTTGCCGCTCTGGAACAACAGGTTGCCGAGCGTCGCCTGCGCACCGGCATGGCCTTTTTCGGCCGCGAGTTGCAGCCAGCGCCCAGCCTGTTTGACGCTGGCCTTCACGCCGCCCTCGCCTTTGAGGAACATCTGACCGATCTCGAACTGGGCGTTCGGGTTGCGGTAGTTGGCGGCGGCGCGCATGTAGTATTCCTGCGCCGCAACCTCGTTCTCCTCGACCGGGCTGCCGGGGATACCTTTGCGCAGATAGTCGCCGAGCGCGACAAGCGCGTCGGAGACATAGCTTTCCTCGGGCGAGCCGGGCTCGACATCCTGGTCGACGATCTCCGAGAAGAACTTGAAGGCGGCATAGTCGTCGCGGGCCACGCCGTCGCCCTGGGCATACATGCGCGCAAGTTTCCAGGTGGCCCCGATCTGGCCGTTCTCGGCGGCATATTTATAGGCCTCGACCGCTTGGTCCTTGTGGCCGTTCTTGTAGGCGGAGAAGCCGAACTGGAACACCGCCCACGGACTCGACTGCGGCTTGACCCCGGTCTTGTCGTCGAACACCTTGTCATCGAAGGCCATGGCCTGCCCGACGGCGCCCAAGGTCGCCACCGCGACCAGTGCCGGCAAGACAAATGACCTCAACACCTCAAATGTCCGCATAGCAGTGTGTTTCTTTTGCGCCGCCCGGATGGGTGACCGCGCCGTCGCGGGCCGACCCTACGGTCTGCGCATATTTCCAGATCGCGCCGGACTGATAGTCGGTCTTGCGCGCCTTCCATTTCTTGGCCCGGGCCGCCAGTTCGGCATCCGACAGCGCCACCTCGATCGTGCCATTAACGGCATCGATAGAGATCACGTCGCCATTCTTGATGAGCCCGATCGGCCCGCCGACCGCCGCCTCCGGCCCGACATGGCCGATGCAGAAACCACGTGTAGCACCGGAAAAACGGCCGTCGGTGATCAGCGCCACTTTGCCGCCCATGCCCTGGCCGTAGAGCGCTGCCGTCGTCGACAGCATCTCGCGCATGCCCGGACCGCCGCGCGGCCCCTCGTAGCGGATGACGAGAACCTCGCCCTCCCGGTAATTGCGCTGCGTGACCGCTTCGAAGCACTCCTCTTCCGAATCGAAGCAGCGCGCCGGGCCTGAGAATTTCAGCTCCGACATGCCGGCGATCTTCACGATCGCGCCTTCGGGGGCGAGGTTGCCCTTCAAGCCCACAACGCCGCCTGTCTTGGTGATTGGCCGATTGGCGGGACGCACAACATCCTGGCTCTCATTCCAGGCAACGTGCTCCATGTTTTCGGCCAAAGTGCGGCCAGTGACCGTCATGCAGTCGCCGTGAAGATAGCCGTGGTCGAGCAGCGTCTTCATCAAGAGCGGAATGCCGCCGGCCTCGAACATGTCCTTGGCGACATATTTGCCGCCGGGCTTGAGGTCGGCGATATAAGGCGTCTTTTCGAAGATCGCCGCCACGTCGAAGAGGTCGAACTTGAGACCCGCCTCATGCGCGATCGCCGGCAGATGCAGTGCCGCGTTGGTCGAGCCGCCGGTGGCCGACACGACCGTCGCGGCATTCTCCAACGCCTTGCGGGTAACGATGTCGCGCGGCCGGATGTTTTTCGCGATCAGCTCCATGACCTTTTCGCCGGAGGCGAAATTGAACCGGTCGCGCATTTCGTAGGGCGCCGGCGCGCCGCAGGAATAGGGCAAGGCCAGCCCGATCGCCTCGGCGACCGTCGCCATGGTGTTGGCGGTGAACTGGGCGCCGCACGACCCTGCCGACGGACAGGCTGCCTGCTCGATCTCGAGCAGCTCGGCATCGGAGATCGTGCCGACCGAATGCTGCCCGACCGCCTCGAACACATCCTGCACGGTGATCTGCCTTCCGCGGTAGCTGCCGGGCAGGATCGAACCGCCATAAATGAAGATCGACGGCACGTTGAGCCGCACCATCGCCATCATCATGCCGGGCAGCGATTTGTCGCAGCCGGCAAGCCCGACCAGCGCGTCATAGCAATGGCCGCGCATGGTGAGCTCGACTGAATCGGCGATCACCTCGCGCGACACCAGGGACGACTTCATGCCCTGGTGGCCCATGGCGATACCGTCCGTGACGGTGATGGTGCAGAATTCGCGCGGCGTGCCATTGGCGGCCGCGACGCCCTTCTTCACCACCTGCGCCTGGCGCATCAGCGAGATGTTGCAGGGAGCGGCCTCGTTCCAGCAGCTGGCGACGCCGACCAGCGGCTGCGCGATCTCGGCCGCCGACAGTCCCATGGCGTAAAGGTATGAACGATGTGGTGCGCGCGCCGGACCTTCGGTCACGTAGCGGCTGGGCAGCTTGGCCTTGGAGATTGCCTTGGCGTCCATCGTCGTCCTTGCCGCACACCCCGCGGCCGGTCCCATCGCCGAGCCAACCTGGCACGCATCCCGAGACCTATTCGAGTTGCGCCGGGTTTATGGCGGGAAATGGGCAGTTCCCTCGGCTAGCCTTTTAGCTTCGGGGTTGTTCATAAACTGTTGCTGAAACGTCACAATCGTCTGAAGCGCCGGCTGTGCAGCTAATTTGCAACACAGGATCGGCCAACCAGCCCAGGCCGTTGAATGCCCAATAGAAAAAGGCCGGGCGGTGCCCGGCCTTCTTCGCGGAAATGCGGGAGCGGCTTAGAACTTGATCTTTATGCCACCCGAGATCGCCGTGACCAGATCGTTGCCGAAGTCGTAACTGGCGTCGGTGCCGGCCTGATAACCGTTGTCTCCGGTCACTATGCCGGAATGCCCGCTGGTCAGCACACCGAATGCACCAGCCAACCGAACCTCGATATTCGGCCGCGGCGTGTAGGCGACGCCGCCCCCGAGCGTCCAAGTATCGGTCTGCGCGCCATAGCCGTGCGAAGTGCCGCGATCCCAGGTGAGCTGACCGGCGGCGCTCCACTGATCGTTGAACTTATGGCCTATGCCGCCCGACACCGTCCAACCGTCGCGATACATCAGGTCCAGCGAGGTGGCCTGAAGAGAGCCGGAAGCATCATTGCCCGTAAAACATGCGGCGGTGGGAGTCCCGACAATACAAATGGGAACGCTCTGCAGCACGCTCCAGTTCACCCATTTGATCGAACCGAAAGCAAGCCAGCCTGGCGCGATGCCGGACTGCAATTTCAACTCCACGGAGTCCGGCATGTACTGGGTGCTGCCGTAGATCGGCGCAGAGCCCGTGGGTAATGTCGGTGACGTCAGTGTGCCGGAGATGTTGTCGAGCTTGACCTGCGAATTATAGACCAAGCTGGCGCGGAGTGCGATCTCAGGGATTTCGTAGGCAACGCCAGCGCGCCAGCCCCAGCCGCTGGCCTCCAGGTCGACGCGGCCAATCGGTGACGGCCCAAATGGATTGAAACCCACTAAGCTTTCCTTGAAGCCTGAAATATCCTGGTAGAACGCGCCGCCGATAAAACGGAGCTGGCCCTTACCGACATCGAACTTGTATGAACAGGTACCGGCGTAGTTATTGCTCTTGATATCCGTTTCAACGTTGGAAAAAGCGCCATTCCACGACGCGCCAGGGGCGGTGTGAGCGCCCCACGGCTGTGAATAGTCGATCATACAGTCGACGCCCGGCACAACCTGAACCTTGCCCCCGATGCGCGGCACCCAATAACCCTCGGCGCCATCCGCCGTGGAACTGAGAAAATTGAATGTCCCATTCAGACCAGTCGCATTCTTGTACTTGCGATCCGGCATCACATAGGTAGCTTCCGCTTCCGTCGCGAACGGCGCCGGGTCGAACAGCAGGTCGATGTCGTAGCCGCCGCGCTCGAGCCCGCCGGCATGCGCCGGGTGCATCGCCGATCCGATCAAAGCCAACGAAAAGCACCCTGCCCCCAGCAGTGCTTTGAGCCGCAAAACGTTCATGGAAATCCCTCCCCGAAACACGAAGTGGGCAAGCTAGAACCAATTCAGGTTAACGGCGCAACAACGAATTCGTGAGCTGTACATGTACACTTTGACAGCTCGTATTTTCGCCATGGTCACCGACCGCCCATTGAGCCCTAAAAGCGGCCCACTCGGCATCGGAGCGAGAGAAAAAATTGCAAAAAAGGTCCGAAACAGCTCAAAAACGGGCCATTTGGAACGGAATAGGCCCCATTGTTACATTACGGCAACAATGGGGCCAAAACTTTCCGTTTACGTCAAAATTAACCCAACGGCAGGCCCGTATCCGAGCGTGGTGACGCTTCGTAAAGCGCCCTCCAGTGAAGCCGAATCTTGCCGGTCACCCGGCGTCTCGGACCCTGGTCAGGGCGACTGAAAGCCTCTCTTGAGCCTCGCGATATTCGGCGAGCTTTTCGCGCTCTGCCTCGACCACCTCCTGCGGCGCGTTGGCGACGAACTTCTCGTTGGAAAGCTTCTTGTGCAGGCGCGCGATCTCCTCGGTCACCTTGGCCAGTTCCTTCTGCAGCCGCGTTGCTTCGGCCTGAAGGTCGATCAGGCTGCCGAGCGGCAGACAGACGGTCGCTTCGTTGAGAACGATCTGGGCCGAGCCTTTCGGAGGCGCATCGACCAGCGCGATGTCGCCGACGCGCGCCAGCCGCTTGATGGCCTGGGCGTGGCGATCCAGCCTTTCCTGCGTGATGGCATTGGCGCCGATCACCACCAGCGGCGCGATCGCCGCCGGCGGCACGTTCATTTCCGAGCGCACCGAGCGAATGCCGGAGACGAGCTCGACCAGCCAGTTGATGTCGGCGGCAGCCTCGTCATCCTCGAAATCGGGCGCGGGCCAGGCGGCGTGGCAAAGCAGGGAGGTGCGTACCTTCCCCTCGCCCGCGGTCTGCGCCCACAGCTCCTCGGTCATGAACGGCATCATCGGGTGCAGCAGCTTGTAGATCTCGTCCAGCACGAAGGCGACACAGGCCCGGCTCTCCGCCTTGGCCGCCTCGTCCGTGCCCATGAACACCGGCTTGAGCAGTTCCAGATACCAGTCGCAGAACAAGTTCCAGACGAAGCGATAGGCGGCGCCCGCCGCCTCGTTGAAGCGGTAGGTGGTGATGCCCTCCGTGATCGCCCGCGCCGCCCGCGTCAGCTCGGTCAGGATCCAGCGGTTGACCGCGAGCGTGGCGTCGTGCAGCCAGAAATCGTCGTTCCTGGCGACCTCGTTCATTTCGGCGAAGCGCGTGGCGTTCCAGAGCTTGGTCCCGAAATTGCGGTATCCGGCGATACGCGCCGGGTCGAGCTTCACGTCGCGCCCCTGCGCTGCCATCACGGTCAAGGTGAAGCGCAGCGCGTCGGCGCCATACTCGTCGATCAGGTCGAGCGGGTCGATGACGTTGCCTTTCGACTTCGACATCTTCTGCCCGTTCTTGTCGCGCACCAGCGCATGAACATAGACCGTGTGGAACGGCTCCTCGTTCATGAAATGCAGGCCCATCATCATCATCCGGGCCACCCAGAAGAAGATGATGTCGAAGCCGGTCACCAGCACGTCGGTCTGGTAGTAGGTCTTCAGCTCCGGCGTCTGGTCAGGCCAGCCGAGCGTCGAGAACGGCCACAGCGCCGAGGAGAACCAGGTGTCGAGAACGTCCTCGTCGCGCGTCAGGATCTCGCCCGGCTTGAAATTCTCAAGCTTGTCCTCGACCCAGGCCTTCCACGGTCCTTCCAGTGCCAAATAATATTCGACCGCCGCAGCCAGCGCCTCCTCTTCGGTCTTCTCGACGAAGACGCGTCCGTCCGGCCCGTACCAGGCCGGAATCTGGTGCCCCCACCACAGCTGCCGCGAGATGCACCAGGGCTGGATGTTCTCCATCCAGTCGTAATAGGTCTTCTCCCAGTTCTTCGGCACGAAGTTCGTGCGGCCCTCGCGCACAGAGGCAATGGCCGGCTTGGCGAGCTCCGCCGCGTTGACGTACCACTGGTCGGTGAGGAACGGCTCGATCGGCACGCCGCCGCGATCGCCATGCGGCACGGTGTGGCGATGCGGCTCGACCTTTTCCAGGAAGCCGCCCGCTTCCATCAGCTCGACGATCTTCTTGCGCGCCACGAAGCGATCCAGCCCGTCGAGCTCATCCCAGACGGCCTGGCGCTGCGGCGTCACTTCAAGACCTGCAAGGAACTCCTCGTTATCCTTGAGCTTGATGTAGGCTTCGACGGTCAGGATGTTGATCGCCGGCAGCTTGTGGCGCTTGCCGACCTCAAAGTCGTTGAAGTCATGCGCCGGGGTGATCTTGACCGCGCCGGAACCCTTTTCCGGATCCGAATACTCATCCGCAACAACGGGTATCCTGCGGCCGACGATCGGCAGGATGACGTTCCTGCCGACCAGGTCGCGAAACCGCTCGTCGTCGGGGTGAACCGCCACCGCCGTGTCGCCCAGCATGGTTTCCGGGCGTGTCGTGGCGACGGTGATGAACGTCTTCGGATTCTCGGGATCGAACGCGAGGCCTTCGACCGGGTAGCGGAAATGCCAGAGATTGCCGTTGACCTCATGCTGTTCGACCTCGAGGTCGGAAATAGCCGTCAACAGCTTCGGATCCCAGTTCACAAGGCGCTTGTCCTTGTAGATCAGCCCCTGTTTGTAGAGGGTGACGAACACCTCCAGCACCGCCTTGGACAGACCCTCGTCCATGGTGAAGCGCTCTCGGCTCCAGTCGGCCGAGGCACCGAGCCGCCTCAGTTGATTGAAGATGGCGCCGCCGGATTCGGCTTTCCACTCCCA
The DNA here is from genome assembly GCF_029625765.1 of Mesorhizobium sp. WSM4983. NCBI lineage: Bacteria > Pseudomonadati > Pseudomonadota > Alphaproteobacteria > Hyphomicrobiales > Phyllobacteriaceae > Mesorhizobium > Mesorhizobium sp. WSM4983. The sequence goes on from NZ_JARTVM010000001.1 coordinate 630,231, forward strand.
GACCTTTTCGATGAACTCCTCGCGCGACAGGTCGCGGCGATGGATCTGCCTCTCCATCAGCTGCCGCTCGACCACCATCTGCGTGGCGATGCCGGCATGATCCATGCCCGGCTGCCACAGCACATTCTTGCCACGCATGCGCTCGAACCGCACCAGGATATCCTGCAGCGTGTTGTTGAGCGCGTGCCCCATATGCAGCGAGCCCGTAACGTTCGGCGGCGGGATGACGATGGTGAAGGCTTCCGCCCCTTCCTCCGCGCCGGCGCCGGCGCGGAACGCATCGGCCTCTTCCCAGATTTTGGCGATCTTCGGCTCGACGGTCTTGGCGTCGTAGGTTTTATCAAGCATGGAGGAAGTCCGAACTGTCGGGAACAAGCGTCCGGTGTAAATCGGAAGCTCTTGGTCGAGTCAACCGCGAGAAGGATGAGCCCGCCTTGCCCAGATAGGCTTGCGGCGATCAGCGGCAAGCCCATTACTCATCGCAAGACAAATCGCGCGGCCGCATTTTCGCGGAAATAAAAAGCACCGCCCGACGGCGGCCCCTTTTACACTGAAAGCTCAGACGAAATCACTGCGCGCCGCGCGCCACGCGCTCGATTTCCTCGCGCACCAGCCGTTCGACCAGTGTCGGCAGGTTGTTGTCGAGCCAGTCCTGCAGCATCGGTCGCAGCATCTCCTCGGCCATCTCGTCGAAGCTCTTCTTGCTGCGGCTGGCGAAGGCATCGGAAAGCTCGCCGAAGGCCGCCGCGACCTGACGGCCCGCATGCTCGGACAGGATTGCCGGCCGGGCTGGCGGCAGGTCGGACGAGGATGGTGCCGGAACGTTGCCAGGCGCCGCGGTTTCGGCCGTTGGCGCCGCAAGATCCTCCTCGTCGATCTCGACTTCGGGCGCCACTTCCGGAGTTGCTACCTTCGCCTTGACGGAACTTCCGCCAACGGCGGCGATCTCCCGCCGCCAATCGGCGACGATGGTATCGGCACTTTGCGGCACGCTCGCCGCGCTCCCCGCAACCGCCGGGGTGTCCGGCTCCGCGGCTACCCTGGCCCCGACTTCCGCCAGGGTGGAGGGAGCAGGCGCGGTCTTCACCGGTTCAGGGCTCGTCTCGGCGATCGTCGGATCGGACGCCGCAAGCTGGGCCTGTATTTCCGCCAGACTCACCGGCTTGCTGGGAGCGGATCCGACGTTGAGCTCGGAACGGAAGGCATCAAGGTCGGCCGTCTGCGCCGCCGGCGTCGGCCGGAGGTCCTGGCGAACGTCACCGTTGTCCGCCGCCGGTTGCTTGCGGCCGGTATCGCTGTCCTCGATGATCCTTCGGATGGAAGCAAGTATCTCTTCCATGGAAGGTTCGCGCTGCGCGCTGCTCGCTGTCGCCATCGTCACATCCGCCGCCTTTGTGACTTGTTCAAGATTTCCATTCCGGCAAGACCGGAATTCGAATCAATGCGAACAGCGTAACCGACCGATCGTCATCCGAGAATCCCCAATCTGAGGAGACGTTGGATTTCAACAGATTAGCTCGCTACGCCGCCGGCAGCCGACCGTCTGGTTTCCAATGCAAAAGCGCCGCGGATCCATTGGACACGCGGCGCTTTTGGAAATGCCAAAGGTTCAGCGGCCGTCCGGCGTGCGCAGCCCGATCCACTTGTCCTTGACGGCGTTGTAGTGCTCTTCCGGGTTGTATTTCGTGACCGCCAGGCCGAGTTGGCCGGCGGACAGGCGGCCGATCGCCGACAGGATGGCGTAGCTCGCCACGACGACATCGCGCTCGGAGCTCGCCTGGTTGATCTTGGCGGTGATGACGGCGTTCTGCGCGTTGAGCACGTCGAGCGTGGTGCGCTGGCCGACATTGCGTTCCTCGATGACGCCGTTGAGCGCCAGTTGCGCGGCGGCGATCACCTGCCTGTTGGCATCCACGCTTTCGCGCGCGGCGGTGTATTGCGTCCACGCCGAAGCCACGGCCTGGCGCACCTGGTCGCGGCTGACGTCGACCTCGATGCGGGCCTGGCTGAGCGATTCCTTCGACTGGCGGACCAGCGCAGAGGTGCGCCCGCCCGAATAGATCGGCACGGTAAGCGTTGCACCGATATTGGCCGAATTGGTCGTTCCTTCGGAACCCGCCGATGCAAAAACGCCGGGCGAGGTGTTGCGATACTGGCTCGAAATCCCGGCGCTGGCGGAAAGCTGCGGCAATAGCGCCCCTTCGGCCGACTTAACCGAAAAGGCCGCGGCGTCGACGAGATGCTCGGTGGCAAGGATGGCCGGATGCTCCGCGGCGGCGATGGCGAAGGCCGAATCGAGGCTTCCCGGCAGCAGCTTTCCAACCGGCGCGGCCGCCTTGAGCTTGCCCGGCTCGTCGCCGATGATCTGGTGGTAGGTCGCAGCGCTTGCCAGCGCCGTCGCGCGAGCGCTGGCGAGTTGCGCCACCGCGGTCGCCCGCGAGGCATCGGCCTGTGCGACGTCGGTGCGGGTGCCCTCTCCGACCTCGAAGCGCGACCGCGCGGCGCGCGCCTGCTCGGTCAGGAATTGCAGGTTCTGTGCGGTCAGGACCGCGATCTGGCGATCGCGGATCACATCCATGTAGGCGCTTGCCGCGTTGAACAGGATGTTCTCTTCGGTGTTGCGGAGACTTTCTTGCGAGGCCCTGACCTGCGCTTCGGCGGCGGCGACATTGTTCTTGGTTTGAAAGCCGTCGAACAGCGTCTGGTCGATCTCAACCCCGAAATTGCCCGTAGTGATATTTAAGGTTTGACCAAGGTTGTTGTTGCGGCTGCTCGTGTAGTCGATGCTAGCCGATCCCCTGATCGTCGGGCGGTAGCCGGACTTGGCGATGGCCACGCCCTCGTCGGTGACACGGGTGCCCGCGCGGGCGGAATTCAGCTGGGAATTGTATTGATAGGCTTTGGCGAGCGCGCCGGTGATGGTTTCGGCGGATGCTGCCAGCGGCGAAAGCGCGGTCGCCGAAACAAGTATGGCTGATAGAAAAGTCTTGTGTAGGGGCGGCACGTATTATCCCTCATTCGTTTGCATGGGAACCACGCCGCGCACCTTTTCCTTCCGGATCAGCTAGCGCCGCGTGTTTATCGTCCCCCGCTGACAGCCCCCGAAAATGCACGTGAAGCAAATCAGCAACGATTGTTCAAGCGCAAGCGATCATGTCAGCGCCTTCGCTGCAAGGCAAAACCGCTCAAAATTCGAACGCATGAGCACGTTCGAACCCCGGTAGTGGCTTAATTGCCGCATTAAATGCGCGTCTGCCGGATACAACCCCCCCGGCCTTGACAAAAAGACGCGCAACGCCGGAGTTGCCCTGCCCCTCGACCACAACCAGCCGTCCGTCCTCGGCGAGCTGGCCGAGCAATGCCGCGGGCACCTCCTCGACGCTGCCGCCGATGAAGATGACGTCATAGGGCGCCGCGGCGGCATGACCCTGCGGTAACGGCCCGATCACTACGGTGGTGTTCTGGCAATCCAGTGCGGAAAGGGTCGACTTCGCGGCTTCGGCAAGCGCCGGGTCGCTTTCGAGCGCAACCACCGATTTTGCGATTCGGGAAAGCAGCGCGGCCGAATAGCCGGTGCCGCAGCCGACATCGAGCACCGAATCGGTGTCGCTGATTTCGGCCAATTGCAAAAGCTTGGCGAGCGGTGACGGTTCCATCAGATAGCGGGCACCGCCGCCACTGACGCCATCGGTGATACGGATGTCCTCGTCGATATAGGCAAGGTCCCGCTGCCCGGCGCCGACAAAAGCCTCGCGCGGCACGGAAAGCATCGCTTCGATCAGCGGCGCGCTGGTCACATCGGTGGTGCGGATCTGGCCATCGACCATCTTCACGCGGCGTTCGGAGAAATCAGCGTTCATGTCCCAACCAACCCGCTTCCCGCGCCCAATTCGCTGCCCGCGCCCGATCCGATTTCCAGGCAAATGACGCGGGCCAATTCGACCGGAACCTAGCGCCCCGGCGCGATAGCGCCGGAGCCCGGGCATTGGAGGCCTCGCCCGGAATCGAACCGGGGTGCAAGGATTTGCAGTCCTCTGCGTAACCACTCCGCCACGAGGCCTTCCATGCTCCCGGCGTTCCGGGGCAACTCAATATGTTGGCGGTGAAAGGTCGTCAAGCACCGGCAAGTCATTCCCGATGCTTTCCCATTCCTCATCGAAGGCAGTGGTTGCCGATTGCTTGCGGCCGATCCCGATGGTGTCGGCGGCACCTGCCGGACGTTCTCCCTGCAAAGCTCTCAATCCGGCCGGCGGCGGCGTTCCCACCAGACCACGAAGCGGCGCCTGTGACGACGCACCAGTGCGAATTCGTAGGACAGGACCAGCAGGCCGATCGGAACCATCCAGAAACCGAGAATCGGCAGAAAGCCCAGAATCCCGCCGATTGTGAGCAGCACGCCGATCGCGATCCGCAATCCCCGCGAGCGCGGCATGGAGAAGTCGCGGCCGAAGACCGTGATCTTGCGCGCCGGTGGGTTATCGTCGTCAGTTGCCGTCATTCAAAGCCAGATCCCATCTGCGCGGCCGATGTCATAAATACCAAAGGACGACCAGCCGCATTGTTCCATGCCGGTGTCAAGCCGCTCATATGTGGGCACGCCGAAGCGATGCCACAAATCGCCGCACGAAAAACTGCAGAAAAATTGCGAATTGCTGCTTTGCAAAGCCGAAAGGTGTTTGCTATAGGCTGCGCCACTCACGTCAGAGCCTCCGTTCCCCGGTAGCTCAGTGGTAGAGCAACCGGCTGTTAACCGGTTGGTCGCTGGTTCGAATCCGGCCCGGGGAGCCAATCGCCATTGAATTTCACTGAATAAACTTCCGATTCTACAAGCGCGCGGCGCTGGATCCGGCAGCATGCGGCAACGGTCAAGCCCGGCCGGGTCAGTCTGAGATAATTTCGTAGTGAAGGATTTGGGCGTCGCCGAGGGACGATCTCCGTCCAGGCGAGATGACGCCGGAGCCGAAGAGAAGAATATCTTCGCGGCGCACGAATACCTCATGGTCGGGTCCCATCGACACAAAGGTGCCCGACGAGCTTCGCTCGATAAGCACGGCCTTGCCATTCGAAATGGTGAAGGTCGCGTGGTGCCTTGAGACCCAGGGCCGCTGGATGACGATGTTGCATTCCGGGGATCGGCCGATCGTCACCAACTCGTTGTTTCGGCAGGATCGCAACTGATCTCCATAGCGGATGACCAGATTGATCTGCCGCGGCGGGGCGGAGCGTCTCTCGATAACCGTGCCCCGGCTGACGATTTGCGTACTGAGGGCCCGATCCTCGCTCCCCAGGGTATAGACATCGAAGAGTTCTTGCTTTCCCTTGAAAGCCATTTTGTCGAGGAGCCGCAGGGCACTGCGGCTATCCGCGCAAAGGGCTTCGAAGAAGCTCTGGCTGATCAGCACCTCCCCGGGGTTGGCCGTGGTGGATAACCTTGCGGTGACATTGATAACGTCTCCGAATACCGCGCCCCGCGCGCGAATGACCGCCCCGAAATGCAATCCGATCCGGGCGTGCAACGGCCCTTTCGTCAGTTCGCTGCTGATTTGGAAGACGGCCCTCAGCGCCGCCTCCGAACTGTCGAACAGGCTGAGCACGTCATCGCCCTTCGAGTAAATGAAGTCACCGCCGTGCCGGGCGACGATCTCGCGTATCGCGTCGAGGCAATCCGAGATCTGCTGCAGAGCTGCATCGTCGCCGATGCGCTCATAGAGCGGCGTGCTGCCCACGACATCAGCTAGGAGGACTGCGGCCAGAAGTCTTTCCTGATCCATCGGCTCGTATCCGACCAAGAACGCGACGTATATAGCATAACTCGCCCTGCTTGCCCGCCTGGGAGCCGGTACTGTGGCGTGAGCATCTTGCACGGACAGGCCTTGTTGCCGCCTCGGCAACTGCACAAGAGACTTTCCACGGCTATGATTGCACGGATGACTGCTCGGGCCACGAGGCCGGCTATGATTGAGCGGCAAGGGGCGCTATCGCCGATGAGCGAGATTGCGATGGTGATAGCCAATCGTTCGACGAAGGCTGCCAAGCGTGCGTTGAGGAGCAGGCAGATGATGCGGTCCGGAACAGCATCCCGAAAGCGAGGACGAGGATAATAGGCGCGCGGCATACAGGCCGGTTCAGGGCAATGCTGGGTGGCGCGCGCGTGAGACGAACGGGTGGAGTGTATCATTTTAATACAATCCTCAATTTGTAGACTCCTGCCATGCATCGGCAGCTAGTGTTCTCCCGTCCAGGCTAGTGGAGGGAAGACCGCGGACCGGGAGGAAAAAGATGTCCATCCAAAAGGAAGACTATCGAACGAACCGAGCCGACTATGCCCTTGCCGCGAAAGGCCAATCGGCCGTCGATGTGGGCCGCAACGAGATTCTGGAAAGAAGAAAGAAGACTGTCTGGCTAAGAGATCCGCGAATCGCCAGATTGGCCGCAAATCCGTGCGAAAGCCTTCCAGGACCAAAACCCAGACCGCGCGGGAATTAGCGACGTTGCTTCACTTATGGATGCGTGCCCCATCATAGCGGCAGGAGCGTATAGCCGGTGCCGTATTTCGTTTCCTAGGCCCGCCGGCTAGGCCCAGCCCTGTTGGCCTGCCCGCTTTGGGAAGACGAAATCACGGATCCGTTCCTTGCTGCTCCAAGTCCTCCGAGTTTTGTAAGTTGTCATGCTGTTTCGCTGCGCGATCGAGATCGCCAACGGTATAGCCGGTGGATTGGATGCGGTAGAGTCACGAACGTTCTGGTCTAGATCTCGGGCTTTGCATCAAAGGAGAGATGGTTCCAGGCCGAGACCTGTGGCCCGCGCCGGCGATCGCGCCTGCAGCGAACCGAGTCTGAGATAGATGGCAGGCACGACGAAGAGGTTCAGAAGCGTTGACGTGATCAGCCCGCCCAGAATGATGATGGCCATCGGATGTTCGATTTCCTGCCCGGGAATGTTGCCGGTGACAACCAGGGGGACGAGCGCAAGACCGGTCGCCAGCGTCGTCATGAGAATGGGCGAAAGGCGTTCACGCGCGCCGCGCAGGACAAGTTCCGGTCCGAAGGGCTCGCCCTCCTCGCGCTCCAGATGCAGGAAATGGTGGATCAGAAGCACCCCGTTGCGGGCCGCGATGCCCAACACCGTCAGGAACCCCACGAGGCCGCCTAGCGAGATGATGCCGTCGCCCAGATACGCGGCGATGACCCCGCCGACCATAGCGGCCGGCAGTGACAGGAAAACCAGGGCAGCGAGCCTCCAGCTTCTCAAGGAGGCCTGCAGCAGCATGAAGATTACGACCGCGGCGACGACAGAGGCATAGACGAGCCTGCTTTGCGCAGCCCTGCGTTCCGCCGCCTCGCCCAGCAGCTGGGCATGATAGCCGAGCGGAAACTCGAACTTGGCCAGGCGCTCCTCAACCTCATGGACGACCGAGCCCAGGTCGCGGTCGCGCACGTTGGCATGCACGTCATGGCGGCGCGAGGCGTTCTCACGTTTTATGGTGCTGGCCACCGGGGCAATCTTGACTTCGGCAACGTCGCCGAGGCGGACCTGACCGCCGTCGGGGGTATCCAGGAGAACGTTCTGTACGTCGTCAAGGCCGCGCCGCGATTTGGGCGTCGACCATACCATGACGTCATACACCTTTCCGATGCGATGAACGTCGCTCACCTCGTGACCGGCGAAGATCACGGCAGCAGCGCGACGAACATCGCCGGGCTTGAGACCCCTGGAAGCCGCCTTGGCGATATCCACGGTGACCTGAATTTGCGGTACCGTCTTCTGCGGCTCCTCGTGTAGGTCAATCAGGCCCTCGATGCCGGTCAGGGCGTCGCGGACCCTCACCGCCTGCTCGCGCAACATCGCCGCGTCAGGCCCGAAAATCCGAACCACTATCGACTCGCCCGACCCGGTGAGCACTTCCTTCACGCGCTCGCGAAGGTAGGTCTGGACGTCGCGATAGATACCGGGATAGCCGCCGACCGTGTCCTGAACCGCTTTCAGGGTCTCGTCATAATCGACCTTCGGATCGACGCTGATCCAGTTCTCCGTGAAGTCGATGCCCACCACCTCGTCGGCCACCAGCGCCCGGCCGATGTGAGCGCCGAAGTTGCGCACCCCGGGAATGGATCTCAGTTCTTTGCTGGCAGCCACCGTCATCCGGTACATCTCTGCATGCGATGTCCCGGGCGGCGTCAGCCAGTGCATGAGGAAGTCACGTTCCTTGAAGGAGGGCAGGAGCGAGGTTCCGAGCAGCGGCCAAACGCCCAATCCCGCGACCACGACGAACGCGGTGATCCCAAAGATCGTGCGAGGAGCCGCGATGATCCGCGACAGCATGGCGGCATAGCCTCGCTGCAACCGCCCGACAAGCGGCGAGACGCGCTCGATCGGCGATCCTTGAAGCAGGATAAGGCAGAGTGCCGGCGTCACCGTCAGCGCCACGGCCATCGAAGCGAGGAGCGCGATGGAATAGGACGTCGCCAGCGGTACGAAGAAAGTGCCCGACAGACCACCCATGAAGAACACAGGGACGACCGAGATGACGATGATGAGGGTCGCGGCGACGATCGGGCTGCGGATCTCGAGCGATGCTTCCAGGATGACTGATGCCACCGATTTGCCAGCGCCGCTGCGGCGATTCTCGCGCAATCGCCGCGTGATGTTTTCAACGTCGATGATAGCGTCGTCCACCACCGATCCCACCGCCACGACGAAGCCGGCCAGCACCATCGTGTTGATGGTCGTTCCGAGCCAGTAGAGAACAAGTCCCGCCGCGACCAGGGAGAGCGGAATCGCCAGCAGGCTGATGAGCGCCACCCGCCACTCGAAAAGGAAGGCGCCGAGAACGCAGACCACCAGGACCGATCCCACCAGCAAGGCCATTGTCAGATTATGGATCGAGAGCTCGATGAACGTCGCCGGGCGGAAGATCTGCAGGTCGACGTCGATGCCCTTGAGGCCGTCCCTCATTTCGGCGAAGGCGGCCTCGACGCCGCGCGTGACCTCCAGCGTATTCGCCCACGGGAACTTCTCGACGATCAGCATCATGCCGGGACCGTCATTGATCACAGCGTCGCCGATCGGCAGCGGTTCCCCCCAGGTGACGTCGGCAAAGTCCGCCAGTACCAGTCGCTCGCCGGCTTTTGACTCGACCGGAATTCTCTTGACGTCCTCCAGCTTCACGCTGGACGCTATGTCGGCGCCGACATACAACCGCTGGTTGTCGGTGTCGATGAAGCCTACGGTCTGGCTCTTGGCTGAGCTCGACATCGGCAGCAGGCCGAAGTCCAGCGCATCGGCCGAAGCCTCCATGACCTCGTTCAGCGTCACGCCGTGTTTCAACATGCGTGCGGGATCGACCTGGATCTGCAGCTGTTTGAGCTTTTCGCCCCACATCGCCACGTTGGCGACGCCGGGCACGCGCAGCAGGCGGAAGCGGATCTTCCAATAGGCGGTCATCGACAGGTCGAGCTGAGTGAGCTCCTTCGACGAAAGGCCGATCTTCATGGTCCTGCTGGTCGACGACAAGGGCTGCAGCATGACGGGCGGGCTCGAGCCGAACGGCAGTCTTGCCGACGCAAGCTGCACGCGCTCCTGGACGAGCTGCCGGGCGTGCATGATGTCGGTTCCCCGCTTGAAGATCATGACAATGGAGGACAGCGACATCACGCTCTTCGAGCGGATGACGTCGAGTTCCGGTGTGCCGCGCAGTGCATCCTCGAGGGGAATGGTGATCAGCTCCTCGACCTCGGCGGTCGACATGCCGATACCCTCGGTCTGAATCTCCACCAGCGGCGGGGAGAATTCGGGGAAGACGTCCACGGGCATCTTGCGGAACACGTCCAGACCCAGCAGCACCATCAGCGCTGCCGCGGCCAGTACCAGATACCGGTATTTCAGATTCGTGCCGATGATCCAGCGGAACATGGCCCTGTCCTTTGTTCGGATGATTGGAGGCCGGCTAACTCAGGCGTTCGCAAGCGACGGAATGTCTTTCACGCCCGCTCAGTGGCCGCCAAACTTCAATTCAACCCCCATCAGCTCGACCGCGCCGACCGACACGACCGGCGTACCGCGCGCTGGTCCGTCCGACAGCACTGCTATGTCGCCAAGGACGCGCTCGACAGCCACTTTTTGGCGGACGAAGACGAGCGGCTCCGGATTGGAGTAGAGCCAGCTGTCCCCGTGCTCGTCATAGACAACCGACGAGTAGGGCACGATCTTCGCCATGCTGCCGCTCTCCGGCGCCTTCATCGCCACGAACGCATGATCGCCTGGCTTGACGCCGCTGCTTGCCTCGAGGAATTCAAAGAACCGCCCGTCGTCCCGGTCCTTCACCGCCACCGGCCGCGCCGTGTAATATTTACCGGAGCGGCCTTGGCCGGTCAGCAGCACGACCACTAGACCGTCCTTATCCTCGTCCGCCGGGTTGGCGACGCCGAAAATCTCGGCAAACTCGTCGTGGTCGCCGGTCTCGTCCTCGTCATCCTCGTCGTCGACAACCGCGATCAACATCTGGCTCGCCGCGTCCACAGGCACCTTGATCAGGGATTGCCGTGCTTGGCCGCTTTCACCGGCCGGCGCGATGGAAGCCGTCTCCGTAATTGCATTCACCGACGGTTCACCGCTCGCAATCTCGACCTGGGCGTTCATCATCATCCACCGCTTGGCCGTCTCCTCCCGCAGCGCTTCGGTCTGGATGCTCAGTCGTTTGGCAGCCTGTTCGGTCAGAACCACGCGTGGAAATGGGGAACCTGCGACCTCTACCAGCTTGGCAGGCGCGCCTGCGGGCGACTCCGCGGCCGCGAGGGGTCCCGTGGCAACCACGACGAAAGCCACACCGGCGACGAGGGATGACTTAAGAAAAAGCCTATTGCGAAGCATGTGCAACTCCTCCAAGGCGTCGTGAAACCGGGCCGGAATGGAGCATCATGGCCGGTAGGACGAACAGATTGATCAGGACTGAAATGACTGCGCCTGCGATCACGACCCATCCCATTGGATGCAAAATCTCCAGACCGGCGGCGCTGCCCATGACCACTGCGGGAACGAAGGCGAGGCAGGTGACCAGCGTGCTCGTCAGCATGGGCGCGAAGCGCTCGCGCGCGGCCGCCGCGACACGGTCCGGCCAGGATTCGTCACCCTCCCCGGTCTGATCGACGCGGCTGGCCAGAACCAGACCGTTGCGGAGTGCAAGCCCGAGGACGGCGAGAAGTCCGGCAAGCGCCCCAACCGAAACGGTGCCCGTTACCGCCACGAGGATCGCCGCGACGCCACCCGACACTGCCACCAGCGAAAGGAACATGCCGATCGCCAGTCGCCAGCTTTGCAGCGCCGCCTGCAGCAGGAAAAAGATCAGGATTGCCGCCGACGCTGCGAAGAGCGTCACCTGCAGCATGGCTGCACGGCTCTCGGCATACTCGCCCCGAACGTAGGCATGGTATTCGAAGGGGAGCTGCACCTTCTTGAGCTCTGCCGCCACATCTTCCGCCACTGCCGTGACGCTGCGGCCTGCGACGCTGGCGTGAACGTCCATGCTGCGCGTGACGCCGTCACGCTCGATGGTGCTCAACTGCGGCACCATCCGCACCTCGGCGATATCGCCAAGGCGTGTATGCGGGCGATCAGGCGTTTCGATCAGAAGATTCTCGACGTCGGCGATGCTGCTTCGTGCGTTGGGAGCCCCCCAAACGACCACTTCGAAGACCTTTTGCTGCTCGAACAGATTGCCAACCTCGAGCCCGGCGAAGACCGTCGCTGCCGCGCGCCGGATGTCTCCCGGTTTCAGTCCACGTGCGGCAGCCTCCGCAACGTCGACCTTGACCTCGATTTCGGGCGAGAAAGCGTTCTTGTCGATGCGTACGGAGTTGATGCCGTCAACGGCGGCGATTCTCGCCGCGACGAGCTTTGCCTGCTCTTCAAGCACGGCCGTCTCGGCCCCTTCGATGCGGACCACCACTGGTTCGCCGGCGTCGGCGAAGATCCGCCCGGCCGTACTGGCCAGATAGCCTTCAACCTTCACCTCGAGGTCCGCGAAGCCTTCCATCGTGTCGCGAATTTGCGACAGTGCGGCGGCTCGGTTCCCCCGCTCGTCGAGTCCAATCCAGAGCTGCCCGGATTCGATGCCGGTGACCTGGTCGCCCGTGATGGCCCTGCCGAGATGGCCAGCGACAGAGCTGACTCCATCGATTGCGCGGACTTCGGATTCCAGTCGCGCCATCGTGCGGATCATGGCGGGCAAGGATGCACCCGGCGCGGCCTTGAACGAAACGCGGACGGTGCCTTCGTCAAAGGACGGCGACGGCGACCACTTCAGGGCGGGCGTCGCCGCGAGTAGCGCCAACGCTCCGAGACCCACGATCGCATAGGCAGGACCGGTCGTCGCCGAGAACCTCCCCAGCAGCCGCCCATAGGCCGCACCGAACAGCCGCGCCACCACAGGTTCGGACCTGTTTCCTGCTGCGCTGCCCGAACGAAAAAAAACCATCGCGAGGGCGGGCGCCGCCAAGAGCACGACGACCATGGCAGCGGCCACCGTGACGCCATAGGCCTGAGCCAGCGGCCGGAAGAATGCCGCGGTTTCGCCGTCGAGTCCGAGTATCGGAGCGACCGCCAGCAGACCGATCACCGCTGCATAGATCATTGGCTTGCCGATTTCGCCGATCGCATCGAATAGAGGCGCGGCGAGCGGACGGCCGCCACCGGCGCGAAGGCGTCGCCCGAGGGCCTCGGCAGCCACTACCGCAGTGTCGACCACGAGGGAAAGCGCGGCCGCGAGGCCGGCCAGGTGGATCAGGTTGAAGATCGGGCTGCTGAAATAGAGAGCGACAAGTGCCGCGACATACGACAGGACGATCGCGACGACGGCGACGCTCGCCGTGCCGACCGGCGTCAAGGACAGGAAGAGGGCTACGGACACGACCACCATGGCGGCGATCACCATCCGGACCAGATTGGCCAAGGCGCTGTCGACATAGTCGGAGGCGCGGTAGAGGGAGGCGTCGATGTCGATGCCCGGCATGCCTTGGCTCAACTCCGCGAGCGCAGCTTCGACCCCCGCTACGACCGCTTTGGTGTCGACGTTGGGAAGCTTCTCGACGACGAGGATGAGGCCAGGCTGTCCGTTGATCATCGCATCGCCGATCAGCGGCGGATGGCCTTCGACGACCTCGGCCACGTCTCCTAGCCTGAGCGCGGAAGACGGGACAGCAACCTTCGTCAGGTCGCTGGCCTTGCTGATCGGTTGCACATGCTGGATGCCGAGCCTCTGGTTCGGCGTGTCGATCCAGCCTCCGCTTCCGAGTACTGACGCTTCCAGATAACTGAGCGGCGAGACCCAGAGCGAATCCCCGGCGCTCTCTACGGCTTCATCGAGCGAGACGCCTGCCGATTCGAGGCGCTGAGGTTCGATTTGCACCTGAAGCTGGCGAGCGCGCTGGCCCCAGATCGCGACGTTGGCGACGCCCGGCACGCTGAGCAGCTTCGGCGTCATCGTCCACCGGGCCAGCACCGACATGTCGATCAGCGACACGGTCTTGGACGATAGTCCGACGATCATGGCGCGGCCTGCCGCCGACTTCGGCTGCAGCATGGTGGGCGGCTTCGAGACATTGGGCAGGGCCCAAGCCATCGTAAGACGCTCCTGCACCATTTGTCGGGCTTTCATTGGATCCATGCCGGGCTCGAAGGTGAGCAACACCGAAGCCATCCCCGGCACCGACTTGGAATGAATTGATTTGAGGAAGGGCGTCGCGGTCAGAATCTCTTCGAGATTGATGGTCACCAGGCTTTCTACTTCGCCTGTCGACAAGCCGAGCGCCTCGGTCTGCACCTCCACGACCGGCGCCCCGAACTCGGGAAGAGCATCGGTTTTGGCTTTGGGAAGAAGAACGGCACCCGCCGCTACCAGAAGTATCGCGGCGGCTATGACCAGATGCCGAAATTCGAGACTCAGCTTGACGAGCGTTTGCAGCACGGCAATCCCCCACGATTCCGCGGGCGCACGAAAGCGCGCCTGCGACAGATCAGAGACAGTCCCGAAGCGTATCATGCGGGAGGGCGCCGCATAATTAATCAATATTGCAAGGCGCTTTTACCGTATATCCGGCGGCCTCTAACTTTCGGAGTAGAGAAATAGTTCATACAAATTTATTATGATCGCGACTCACGCGTGAGTGCTCGCGTCGGTTGCATGGGAGTGCGCCTCCAGCAAAAGGCTGGGCGTGCCGTGGCGCAGTTTGCTTCGGTCCGGGAGTGCCATGCGAACGAGGAAGGCGAAGCGGGACCGCCAATTTGCTGCGCCGGCGGTCCTCGGCGAGCGTACCGGGCGCGGAATGGCGAAGAAGTGTTGTAGAGATGCGACACGTTTGCGTTTGTATGGGACAAGTCGCGTTTGTAAGGGACAAAATGACGAAATCGCAGTTGCCGCAGTGGAATCATCGGCTATCATCGACGCGTGGTGCATCTCATGGGGGCTCGCCGGTCATTCGCCTTTTTATCTTAGCGCTTAGTGGCATAGGGCTGCTGTACTCTTCGGCTTCGGCACTGGCGGAGGAGCACGAGCGGGCTCTGGCCGAAGAGACGATACCGGCTCTGGCCGAAGAATGCGCTGCGCCCTGCGCGGGGTACGAGGCTACCGCGGAGCTGCAGAACGACTGGATATTTGGGGCACATCCGTCTTTCCTGAGATCCAATGTGCTGTTTCCGAAGTTCGAGCTCGATCTTTTTTACGCGCCGACGGATTATCTTCGGTTCGTGAGTGCCATCATTACCGAGCCCGTGGTCGACCCGGAACCCGGGGAGAATGCGGCCTTTCAAGGGATCGGCACCTATGTCGGTGAGCTCTACGCCCTCGCGAAGGTCGATCCCCTGACCGTGAGGGTCGGAAAGTTCGACACGGTGTTCAGCCTGGCCAGCGAAGCCCTGCCGGGGATACACGCCCCGGATCTGGCGTCTGTTTTTGACGCTGACGAACGTCTGGGTGGCGAAGCTGTTGTTGGCTTCGAGGGCTTTGGGCTGAACAATGCCTTGGCCGCGACGGTATTCACGACCGACCGGACGTTCCTCAGCGAGTCGCTCTTTACCAACCGTGGACGGACCACGCTGGCGGATGGCGGTGCCGGCAACACCACCGGTTTATCCTCATTCTCGGTTACCCTTGATGGCTGCAAAGGGGCGGAAAAGGGCGATTGTTACAAGGACGGTGAATTCGGCTATCGCCTTGGCATCCGATACCAGAAGCCCGGGCTATCCGCCGACACAGGGGAGGAGGAGGAAGAAGAAGAGGAACCGCTGCCGGGGACCGGCAATGAATTGGCCTACCTTGCTGCCGCCACTGGAAGCTTCGACCTTAACGGGAACACACTGAGGCTTCTCGGCGAATCGGCCTACCTCAAGCATTTCGACGGCGGTCCGGACGACGCTCTGCTTCTCACCGGCTCTGTCGCGCTGGAAGTGCAACCTATGACCTACATAGCCACCTACACGCAGCAGCGGAACTTTGTCGCCGACGGTCCGGACACCCGCGAGCAATTGGCGGATTTCGAAGTGATTTATGCGTCCGGGGAAGAAGACGCGCCGTCCGGCGCGGCGAAATGGAACCTCGGCGCCGGCTACACATTCGCGGAGAATGCTGAGGACGAGAGAACGCACACCTTCAGTGTGCGCGCGACGCTCCAATTCGGTGGACACGTGAAGTTAGGCAAGTAGGCTCGATCGTCCGGATGTCCGACGCTTGTTGACAGCTGCCTTCTGCTGAACTCGAATGAGGTCCGCAAGCCCGTCTGCATGCGCCGAACTTGTTCCTTCCCTCAGGCTGATTGAAGCTATTTCAGCGGCCCTTCAGCACAAAAGTTGCGTCCATCAGCCCTTCACTTCCTTTCCATCCGGATCGAAGACGGGCTGCACGTTCTTGCCCTTGAAGCTTATCTGGAACTCGTAACTCACCTTGCCGTCGCGCATCAGCTTCTCCGCAAGCTTGATCTTTCCACCTGCGAATTTCGTATCAACGGCCGCACGCACCGATTGAGGCACCGCTTCCATCGGAATTGATTCCTCGACGACGATGATCTTACCGTCTTGATGGTAGAGCACATCGCGCGTCATTGCGCCCTCGACGCTTGCTATCTCGAAAACCAGTTCTCCGTTCTCGACCTCGCGGGCGCATGCCTTGACCTTAGCGACGGGAAAATCCTTGTGGAACCTGTCCCGCACCACCAACGGCACCTTCTTGCAGGCGATCGGCTGTTCCGCGGCCGACGCGCCGGTCGCCCCGGCAAGCACGAGGACGAACGCGCCGGGCGCCAGGCAGTAACGAACAGGTTTCATGAGGGACCTCCTTCATATGATCTCATCGGCTTTCGGAGCACCAACACTGGCCTCGACCAGACAAGCACGCAGTGCCGCTTTGCCGCCTCTGCCGCGGCGCCGAGTTCGCGTACTCCTCGCTTATGGCTCTGCTGGCGGTGTGCGGTTTGTACGTATTTGCGCGAGCTTCGCCTGCAGCACTGCGACCCATCAAGTTGACAAGTGTTGCGCAACCGACCCGCCGCGCCAGCGGAGCGTAGGCTGGCTAAGGGAGCCAGTGCGACCGTTGCCCGACGTTGGAAACCCAAGATAGGACAAAGCGCGCCGGCGGACCGATAGCCCAAAACGGCTTTGCCGGCCTAACCGAAAGCCGTAGCGGCTCATGCGAAGTTCCGGACGCCCCCAGCGGGAGGTGGCGCCGTTCCGGGGACCGTCGTCGCTCCCGTCGCGATCATGCCTTTTTGCAGCCGCAGCTCCAGCGCCTGCTCGGCGACGACTTCCTTCAAGCGCTACAATGAGCCGAAATCCCGCTGTCGGTTAAGCCCACTCTGGCGTTGATGTCGGACATCACGGACGAGGCCCCTTCGCAAAAAGGGGTAATCCCTTCGCAAGCGAGTCAGCTCAACTGCCGAATCGTAGAGCCTAACGACTGCAGCGATAAATAGGCGCGTCAACCTGAAAGCGTGCTGGCAGGCACGAGGGAGCCTGCACTGAATGTCTCGCGGAAGTGTCGCCGTAGCGCCCGGCTCATCTGCTCACGTCTTCGCGCCCGAAGACCCTAACAAGTCCTATGGGTCACGAAAGGCGTTTTGCCTGCAGCGCCGTTTGGGTCGAGCAAGCCAAGAACCCGGCCGGCGCGCAGGGGGAACGATCGACACAGAAGCGACCTCCATCCGCATCCTGACGACCATTCTGCAGCCTATCACGGGACATTTTGTCAATGGAGACGCGGGCTGGCTGCGCGTCGAGCTTCTTGATCCGACGAAAACACCTCCAAGCCGCCAGCTCAACAACGAAATCCCGAACGTCCTGATCCGCGCCGAGATGCCGATCCTCGCCTTCGAACCCGAGAGCGGGCGGCTCCAGGACGTCTTCCTTCAGCTTACCGAGGAGACGATCCAATGATCGATACCCCTCCTGTTCAACCGCACGGCCAGCAAAGCCTGGCAAGCGCAAGCGAGCCGCATATCGGGGGGTGCCGTCAAAATGCGGAGCCCAGAAACGCGGCCCCTTCATTCCCGGGGGCCTCGATGAGAGTTCAGTCAGTCAATCAAAGGATGCGGATAAACGCCGCTCGGGCAGCGGGGCTGGTTGCTGCAACCGTTATCCTGTTTTCGCACCCCGGATTGGGTGGGGGCGTACATGAACTGATCCAGATGGCGGGTCTCGGCCTGGTCCTCACCTGCTTCGTGGGCAGGATGTGGAGCATTCTCTATATCGGTTCAAAGAAGAATCTGGAGTTGATTACCTCCGGCCCCTACTCGTTGACCAGAAACCCGCTCTATCTCTTTTCTACGCTTGGAGCAGCTGGAATCGGATTGATCCATGGATCGATCGCCGTCGCTCTGGCGCTGGGATTTTTCAGCTATTGGATCTTGGTCATCACGGCAGCCAAGGAGGCCGAACACCTGAAGACGATCTTCGGCTCGCAATACGATTCCTATGCGCGCTGTACGCCGCTGTTCTGGCCGAAACTGTCCCAATATACGGACTCTGCCGAAGTTGTCTTCTCCCCGAAAGCGCTCAAGCGCAACTTCCAGGATGGACTGTACTTCCCCGCAGCCTATCCCGCCATCGAAGCAATCGAACAATTGCGAGCAGGCAGTTACCTCCCGATCCTCATGACGATCTACTGAGATCCGCCAAGTGCCAGATCCTCTCTCGGCAGCAGGACCAAATGGCCTGCCGATTTCGGCATCGTCAGCAGTTCGTCGAGCTTGATGAGGTAGCCGCGGGAGTCTTGGCGCTCGTGCCGGGCACCGCGATGGCCATTTTGCATGGCCGAACTGTCGCCCAGATGGTTGACCACCGAGGTCTGTGACCTAGCTTAAACTTTACGATGGAGCGTCCAGACTCCGAAATGGTGGCATGGCGTGCACCGTGGGAGAACTCCCCGGGACGTTGAAGATGGAGAGGCGCGAGCTGGCTTTCGACCGGCGCCCAGCCATGCATCGACAACATTCCCCCAGTACTGGGGCCGAAGCGGTGACAGCTTCGAAGGCAGGCAGCAAAGTTAGCCAGGGCGAGGAGCCACACACCACTTCACGAGCTTAAAGTTACATCGGAAACCGCGCAGGTACGGCGATGTCAGATCTTGCCGGGTTTTACGCAGACGACACAGGTCTCGCTCTCCTGGGCGGGATGACAATATTTGTATTGGTAGGCTTCTTCCTTGTGGTCCGGCGTATCCTCATCGCAGCGAGACGGCGTCACCAGTATGGCTACCTGAGCGAAAGCACGCCTATTCCCCTCGATGAGGCTTCTTGGGCCTGGGATCGCCCACGCAATCTTGCAGCCAAGGCGGCTTCTTCCCGGGCCGCCGTGGCCCCGGCCCCGGATGTTCAGGGTCTAAACTCCGGTAAGTCCGGGGTGCGAAAGGATTATCTCAACACGACGCCCGAAGCGGGCGAGAACTCGCGCGAGGACCTGCCCGATGCTTTCGCTCTGGCGACAAGCTTCGCCATGGCCTTACCTCCCCGTGTTCGCAGGCCGACGAGCCCCTTGTTACGCTTGAGCGTCGCCGCAATTTGTCTGGCCGTGCCGCTTGGCTATGCGTTGACGAGACAAAAGCCGGTCGAAAGCGCCCCCGCTGTTTCGCGGGCCGATAGCTACTCCCTTCCCGATCTTTCACACCGCTTGGAGATTCCTGCCAGCACGGCATCAACCGACGCACCCACGAACGGCGAATTGCCCAAACCGGATCTCACCGCTGCCGAAGCACAGGTCGAGGCAGCTCGTGCTCAGGCAGCAGCTGCAACGGAATTGGCTGGCCAGGAGCACCGAGCGATGGAGGAGGAGCGCGCCAGGAGTGCCTCTCTGGAGAGTGCGCTCGCTGAGACGCGCAAGCAGATCGAGGTGCTGAAGACAAGCATGGCAGCCGCCGACGACGCCAGCGAGGAGCGTTTGCGCAACGAACTTGTGGCAGCCCGCACGCTCGAGGCATTACGGTGGATTGCGCAAGATGTCCGCGCGCGGATCAGCGAAACCATCGACCATGTCTTTATACAGATGCCCGCTGCTCGCCTCGAACGGGAGCGAACCGAACAGATGGCGCGCGACCTAGCGCAAGCGCGAGCGCAAATTGAACAGCTGGAAGCCAAAGCCGCCGGGGATCGCGCCAAAGCCGAGGCTTCGCTGGCACAAGCGAGCGGGATGCTTGACGAGGAGCGCCGGAAGTCGGAGGACCTTCGTGGCGACATCGCTGAAATGGAGCAGTCCGAGGCCGCGATCGCGGACACGGCTGAGCGGGAACGGACCGGTGCCGCCGCGACGCGAGCGAGGGTTGAGCAGACTGCTGCCGAGACGGCGCAGGCATTGGCGCGGGAACAGGCTTCAGCAGTCGCGAACCGTGCGGACCTCGACAAAGCCCGGCTCGAGCGCGACGCGGCCGAACAGGAGCGAGCCAAGGCCGTCTTAGCAAAAGAGCGTGCCGAGCGGACTGCCGCCGAGACGGCGCAGGCTCTGGAACGCGAACGCGCTTCAGCAATATCGGCCCAAGAGGACGTCACCAGAGCCCGCCTCGAGCGCGACGCGGCTGAGCAGGAGCGAGCGAAGGCTGTCTCGGCGAAAGTGCATGCCGAGCAGGCTGCCACTGAAACAGCGCAGGCGCTGGAGCGCGAACGCGCTTCGGCAGTCGCGGCCCGTGAGGACCTCGACAAAGCCCGGCTGGAGCGCGACGCGGCGTTGCAGGAGCGAGACAGGGCTGTCGCGGCGAGAGAACGTGCGGAGCAGACTGCTAGCGAGACGGCGCAGGCGCTGGAGCGCGAACGCGCTTCGGCAGTCGCGACCCGGGAGGACCTTGACAAGGCCCGGTTGGAGCGCGACGCGGCGTTACAGGAGCGCACCAAGGCGGTCGCAGCGAAAGAGCGCGCGGAGCAGAGTGCTGCCGAGACGGCGCAGGCTCTGCAACGAGAACGCGCTTCAGCAGTGTCGGTCGGAGAGAACCTCAACAAAGCCCGCCTCGAGCGTGACACAGCCCGCCAACTTTTGGGACAGGCCGCCATGAGGCTGAAGGAGGCTCTGGACAAGCAACGTGAAGCGACGGTTTCTTTCGCCCGCGAGCTGGCCGCCGCGCGTGCCGATAATGATAAGCTTCGGGCTCAGCGCCGCGACGATCAGATAGAGCCGCCGCTGAAGCCGCGCACTGGCCGCGCATCGGCCGGCGCAGGCCAGACGAAAGCTGTCAGCCAAAAGAAGACTACGTCCAGCAAGGTTCGCAAACCGTCGCGCGAAATCCGTGTGCGTGCCATCACGCTTCCGTTTTCCCTCCGGCCAAGCCATTCGACGTTGGACTGAGCTGGAACGACTGCCCTGGAAAATCGGGGCTGGGCAGCCTGAACTCGACGTCTACGGCGAGGGCTCCCACTGTGCGCTATGTCAGCCCGATCACGCTGCCTTTCGCGTTCAATTCGCAGCCGACCGGCGCCTGGCGCGTCTCGACGCCGCCTTGATATCCGTAGTCGATGCTGACCTGGACGGGAGCCGATATCCTCTGTCGGCTCAACCGCCGTACGGAACCTGCACTGCTGACGCGCACACTGGTCGCGCCAAACTGAGCTGCGGCCTGCTCGATTGCCTCACGGCAGGCACGAACGATGTTGTCCGGGACACCCGGCAGCACTTCGATTGGATGGACTGCCAGTGGAATGGCGCTGTCTTCGAAGGGCAGCAGGGCGGGCGGAAGGTCGAGCGACCTTCCGCCGTTGCCGGCTACGCCCGCCCTTGACGTCACTGACCCGGTTGTGGTGGGGCTGCTTCCGTCATCGTTAGACGGTGGGGACGGTGGGTCAGACGGCGGACTGCCGCCGGAGCCACCGGGATCGCCGCTAGTTCCGTTGTGCTGACCGTTGTTGCTGCCAGCGCCATGACCTCCGTTATTCCCGTGATCGCCACCAGCGTTACGACCTTGGCCGCGCTCGCCGGCGGCCGCGGCTCCCGCGCAAGCTATCGCGACAGAGCACGCGAACGCGAAACGGACCAAGCTGGATCCCAGATATTGACGCACGGCACCCTCCAAAGGCGCTTCGGCCAGCCGTCCTTCCGCCGCATGCCGTCAGAACGGCGCAGTACCCTCCAGGCAACTCGCGACTACGCCAGGTAAACTAACTAGGGGATGATTCCGGTCTATCAAGGGACTGGGTGCGGCAGCACCCAAGTGCGGGGCAGATTTGAAGGACCTGGCAGCTGATAGTTCATACAGCCCGGGAAGCCCAAATCCTTTCTCCTTGCGAGTCGACAGCGCTTAGGCGATTTTGCCGATCATTTCGGGAGGAAATCGTGCGAAACATTCCGGCATCGGCGCTGCTGCTGGCGGCCGCTTTTTATGCAACCACCGCCGACGCTCTGGACAGTTCGGCCACACCTGTTGTCGTGACGCCATTGGCGTCCAAGACGACGACGGCATCCGGCCAGCCGATCAAGCTGCCCCAGAAGAATGTCGAGGTCCAGGTCTCGGCCTATCAGATCGCGCCCGGCGCGACGCTGCCGGTGCACAAACATCCCTTCCCGCGCTATGCCTATGTCGAGGCAGGCACCCTCAAGGTCACCAATGTCGAGACCGGCAGCAGCAACACTTACAAGACCGGCGATTTCATCGTCGAGATGATCGGCCAGTGGCATCAGGCGACCAATATCGGCAGCGATCCGGTGAAGCTGCTGGTGATCGACCAGGTCGAACAAGGCGCCAAGAACACAATCCTGAAGCAGTAGCGAGGCAACGGGGCTCAGCTGTTCCGCGGTAGGGCGGGCGCTCCAAGGCTTGAGCAATCAATAACTGCGCGCCGAACAAAACCGGAAGCGCAAAGTGACCGCTTCGCTTGCTGGACCGATTGATGCGGCTTTCGCCTCGATCGCCCCAATGCTAGGGCTGCGCTTTCTCTTCAACATGGATAGATGATGGTGACCGACACTCAAAGGCCCCTGATCGAACTCTGCGTCGAAGGCATTGACGGGCTGCTTGCCGCGCAGGCCGCCGGCGCCGACCGGGTCGAGCTTTGCGCCAGCCTCGTCGAAGGCGGCATTACGCCGAGCCTCGGCACGGTGCGCGTAGCCCTCGAACGTGCGACCATCCCGTTTCATGTTATCGTGCGCCCGCGCGGCGGCGATTTTCTCTACAGCGAGGCGGAATACCAATCGATGCTGGCCGATATCGGCGCGCTGCGCGATCTCGGCGTGGCCGGCATCGTCGTCGGCTGCCTGACCGCTGACGGCGCAATCGATGAAGCGAGAATGAGCGAACTGGTGCGCGCCGCCGGTCCCCTCAATGTCACCTGCCACCGCGCCTTCGACATGACGCGTGACCCGGCCGAGGCGCTCGAAGCGCTGATCCGCTGCAAGGTCGGCCGCGTGCTGACCAGCGGGCACCGCGACACGGCGCTGGAGGGCGTCGATCTGCTCGCGCGCTTGGTTCGCCAGGCCGGCGCACGCATCATCATCCTCGGCTGCGGCGGGCTGGCGCCCGACAATATCGGCGAGGTTCGCCGGCAAACCGGACTGACCGAGATGCATTTCGCCGCGCTTGCCGACGTGCCGAGCGCCATGCGCTACCGCAACCCGCATGTCGGCATGGGCGGCACCGATCTCGATCGCGAGTACCGCAACACGGTGACCGACCAGGACTTGGCGGCGGCAACGATCGCGGCCGCGAGGGTCTGATGCGGGAAGTGACGATGTCGAAAGATCGCTCGCCGATCGAACGCGTTTCGCCTGCCGACGAGGCCGCCATTCTCGCTCTCAACAACGAGCATGCCGCCGAGTTGTCCTGGCTGGAGCCGGAGCGCCTGTCATTCCTGATCGGGCAGGCTTTCTACACGCGCCGCATCGGGGCGCTCGAAGCCTTCATCATGTGCTTCGATCAGGATGCCAGCTACGAAAGCCCGAACTTCCTCTGGTTTCGTGAGCGCTACCCCCGCTTCGTCTATGTCGACCGGGTGGTGGTCGCGGCCGAACCGCGCGGCCGTGGCCATGCCCGCCGTCTCTACGAGGATCTGTTCGCGCATGTCAGGCGCGCAGGCCACACGATCGTAACCTGCGAGGTCAATGCCGATCCCCCGAACCCCACATCGGATGCCTTTCACGGCGCGCTCAGCTTTGCCGAGGTCGGCGATGCCGTGATCCACGGCGGCACGAAGTCGGTGCGCTACTACGCCAAGCCGATCGACTAGCGCATGGCCCTGGAAGCCAGAGGCTTTCAACCATGAGCCAAACAAGGTCTCATGCGGCCGCCGCACTGGCCACAAACAGAAGCTGCAGCTAATGTATCGTCTTCGCGTGCCGGGGGCGTGACATCATGCCAAGCAACGTCTTCCGCTTCGACGAGAGTTGGAACATTCCCGATGCCACGCCGCAGGAAGTGTGGGACGTTCTGTCCGACGCCGAGTTGCTGCCGCTCTGGTGGGGCGACGCCTACAAGGAAGTCGAGCCGCTCGACAAGAAAGGCAAGGCCGTCGTCGGGTCACGGGCAAGAGCCAGGGCGCGAGGCGCCCTGCCCTACGAGCTGAACTTCATCATCGAGGCCGCGGAGCTCGAGCCTGGCCGGCTGGTGGTGGTGAAGACCTTCGGCGATTTCGACGGCCTGTGGCGGGCTGAGCTGTCGCCAGCCGGAAGCGGAACGCATGTGAAGCTCACCTGGCAGGTCATCGTGGAGAGGCCGATCCTCAAACTCCTGGCACCCTTGCTCAGACCGGCTTTCGCGTGGAATCACCGCTGGACCACACCTCGCGGCGAAGCCGGGCTTCGGCGCTATCTCGCCGCACAAAAAACCGGCAAGGCCTGACCTCCTCACCAATTGCGGTTGAGCCAGCCGCGCGCCGGTTTCTCGACGATGTAGTAGCTCGCCAGGGCGCAGGCGAAGACCGCGCCCAGCATCGGGATCGGCGCCACGTCGCGGTCATGGACGAATTTGTAGAAGGGCTGCTGCCACAGATAGAGCGAGTAGGACCACAGCCCCAGCATCACCATCGGCCGCGATGACAGTAGGCCGGTCAGATAGCCGCCGGCGAAGTCGAGCGTGTTGACGGCGAGCGCCAGCAGCGGCACGCCCAGCAGATAGTGCAAGGGCGTCGGCACCGGATCGAGGAACAGCAAGATTCCCCCGACCGCGGCCGCCAGCGCCAGATGCCGGCTCCTGAGGAATGCCGGCAGGTGTCCATCGGCCTTGAGCAGGCAGATCGCCGCCGACAGCAGGATCGAGGCGATATGCACGTCGGTTCGCCAATAGCTGGTTTCGTAGTCCATGCCGAAGACCCAGTAGGAAATAGCGCCGTTGGCCATAGCGAGCAGCGACAGCATGACAAGCAGGCGCACGACATTCGCGCGCCTGGAAACCGCCACGCTGATCAGCGCCAGGATGACATAAGAATGCTCCTCGATGGCAAGCGACCAGATATGGTCGAGCGCGCCCGCGCGATTGATGAGAATGCCGGCATAGTTGTAGGTGAATGTCAGCGCGGTAAGCGCCGCCTTCCATTTGAAGGCAATGAAGGTGCCGGAGAGCCCGATCATGACGGCAACCACGAACACCAGCAGGGCTGGATAGACGCGGGCGAACCGGCGCTTGAAGAACTTCTTCAGCGGAAAGCGCTCGACGAACAGGATTTCCCCCATCAGCCGGCCGCTCAGCACGAAGAAGAACTCGACGCCGAGCACGCCGAGATTGATGCCGCGAATCGGAAAGAGATGGCCGATCAGCACGAAGGCGATCGACAGGCCGCGCCAGCCGTCGAGATAGGCCAGCCTTGCCCGTGCCGCCTTGTCGGCTGCGGCCCGCGGCAGGACGCCGGCCGTCGCGGAGATGTCGGTCATGCCCGTCCCTCGCAACTCGAGGTCCCGGCATAGCCGTGCCTGGAACCGCTTCGTTTTCCCCGCCGCAGTTATTTTGCAGTGCGGGATAATCTTGTGCAAGTGCGAAGCAGCGAATTCACAGGCAGTTCCTGCCAACCGATTGCGAACACAAAAGAAAAAGGGGCCGCGGCGGGTCCTGCCGCCGCTTGGTGAACCCGCCATGGTCGGCAATGTTTCGTGGCCTCATGCCTTGCCCGCCTGCCGAAATCGGCCGAATGTGCGGATCGATTCATTTCCAACGCAGAGACCGCCTATGGCAGACTTCGTCCTCCCTCCGCCCGCGATCGCTTCGGTCGCGGTGACCGGCTCGGCGGAACGGTTTGCCGTGCGCCGCATCTTCTGCGTTGGCCGCAACTACGCGGCGCATGCGCGAGAACTCGGCAATGACGAGCGCGATCCGCCCTTCTTCTTCACCAAGCCGGCCGACGCCGTGGTCGACAGCGGCGCCGAGATCCCCTACCCGCCGCTGACTGGCAATCTCCACCACGAGATCGAGCTGGTCGTGGCGATCGGCAAGGCCGGCTTCCGCATCCCTCGCACCGAGGCGCTCGCGCATGTCTGGGGCTATGGCGTCGGCGTGGACCTCACTCGCCGCGACCTGCAGGACCAAGCGAAGAAAGCGGCCCGCCCCTGGGACTGGTCGAAGGCCTTCGACTTCTCCGCGCCTTGCGGCCCGCTGCTTCCGGTCGCAAGGTCTGGCCATCCCGAAACGGGTCGCATCTGGCTCGCTGTAAACGGTGACGTAAAACAGGACGGCGACCTCGCCGAGCTGATCTGGCCCGTCGCCGATGTCGTCTCGATCTGCAGCGAGTCGGTCGAGCTCCGGCCCGGCGACCTGATCTTCACCGGCACGCCGGCCGGCGTTGGCGCGGTTCAGGCGGGCGACAAGATCACTGGTGGCGTCGACGGCATCGGCGCCGTCGAGGTCACCATCGGGCAGCCGAGGCGATGAGCGACCTCATCCTCCATAACTATTATCGATCCTCCACCTCATACCGGGTGCGGATCGCGCTGGAGATGAAGGGGCGTGCCTACACCTATGTGCCCCACCATCTGCGCCATGGCGAGCATCTCGAGCCCGCCTATCTCGCGGTCAATCCGCAAGGGTTGGTGCCGGCGCTGGTGCTCGACGACGGAACGCTTTTAACCCAGTCGCTGGCGATCATCGAATATCTCGACGAGATCGAGCCCGAGCCGCCGTTGTTGCCCAAGGATGCGCTGGGACGCGCCAGGGTCCGGATGCTGGCGCAGATGATCGCCTGCGACATCCATCCGGTGAACAATCTGCGCGTGCTCACCTCGCTGCGCACCTTGTTCGGCGCCGGCGACGAGGATGTCGTCAACTGGTTCCGGCATTGGGTGAATGAAGGTTTCCAGCCGCTTGAAAAGATTCTGGCCGCCTCGCCCGAGACCGGCAGGTTCTGCCATGGCGATACACCGGGGCTCGCCGATATCTGCCTCGCCGCGCAGGTCACCAACAATGCCCGCTTCGGCGTCGACATGGCGGCCTATCCGGTGATCTCGCGCATCCACGCCGCCTGCATGGCGCTGCCGGCGTTCCAGAAGGCTGCGCCGCAGAACCAGATCGATGCCGAGTAGGGAAGCCAGGGATCCCGACGAGGCTAAGACGCTCGCCGATATGGAGGAGTATGGCTGTCATATTCTCTGCGTGCTGGAGGACGACGACCACCCGCCATTCGCTTACTCGGTGGGGATAGAGTACAATTTCAAAGCCCCTGAGCTGGTCGTCATCGGGCTCAAGCCGGAGCTTTCGCAGACCATCCGCAACGAGTATTGCCGACGAGTGCGCAGCGGCGAGAGGTTCAAGGTTGGAGAGCGGGCGCCGGGTTTCCTGCGAGGTGGCTTCGACTGTCAATTCGGTGCGGTCCATCCCGACCACTACCCTGAATATTTCGGTTGGGACCTATGGTTTTACAACGGGCCCGTTTTCGGGATTCTGCAGCTTATCTTTCCGACAACCTCCGGTGTTTGGCCATGGGATGCCGAAGCCGGCGAGTGGTTTTGCAAGCGGCAACCATTGCTCGACCAACCACCATTGCCGACTTAGCTTGGGACCTATTACCCAAAATCGCCCTGCCCTTTGAACTGGATAGAAAGCACTCCCATGAAAGCTGTCGTCTTCGAAAAATTCGGCGAAGCTCCCACGATCCAGACCGTGCCTGACCCCAAGCCGGCGGGGGATGGCGTCGTCATCAAGGTCGAGGCGACCGGTCTTTGCCGCAGCGACTGGCATGGCTGGATGGGTCATGACGACGGCATCACGCTGCCGCATGTCCCCGGCCATGAACTGGCGGGCGTCGTCGTCGCCGCCGGCAAGCAGGTGAGCCGCTGGAAGGCCGGCGACCGCGTCACCGTGCCTTTCGCCGTCGGCTGCGGCCGCTGCTTCGAATGCAACTCCGGCAACCATCAGGTCTGCGAGCACCAGACCCAACCTGGCTTCACGGGCTGGGGCTCGTTCGCCGAATATGTCGGCATCGAGCATGCCGACACCAATCTCGTACGCCTGCCGGACGAGATGGAGTTCGCCACTGCCGCCAGCCTCGGCTGCCGCTTCGTCACCTCCTTCCGCGCCATCGTCGACCAGGGCCGGGTGACGCCCGGCGAGTGGGTGGCGGTGCATGGCTGCGGCGGTGTCGGTCTCTCGGCGATCATGATCGCCAGCGCCATGGGCGCCAATGTCATCGCCATCGACCTCACCGACGAGAAGCTGGAGTTTGCGAAAAGGATCGGGGCGGTCGCGACCATCAACGCTTCGACCACGCCCAATGTCGTCAAGGCCGTCAAGCAGATCACCAACGGCGGCGCGCATATGTCGATGGACGCGCTCGGCCATCCAACCACGTGCTTCAACTCGATCGCCAATCTGCGCCGGCGCGGTCGCCATGTTCAGGTCGGGCTGATGCTGGGCGACCATGCCCGCCCGCAAGTGCCGATGGACAAGGTCATCGCCTTCGAGCTCGAAATCCTCGGCAGCCACGGCATGCAGGCCTACCGCTATTCCGCCATGATGGACATGATTCGCACCGGCAAGCTGAAGCCCGAACTGTTGGTCGGCAAAAGGATCAGCCTCGATGAGGCGCCAGCCGCATTGATGGCGATGGGCGGCTTCGAGGGCATCGGCATCGGCGTGGTGACGAAGTTTTGAGTAGGCTCCCTACCTGGCGAACTTCTTCGCCCCGAACACGCAGGCCACCACGCCGAGCGTGACCACCACCATCAGCGGGCTGACCTGCTCGTGCAGCAGAGTCGCCGCGAGCGCCAGGCCGAAGAAGGGCTGCAGCAGTTGCAATTGCCCGACCGCGGCGATGCCGCCCTGCGCCAGGCCGCGATACCAGAACACGAAGCCGATCAGCATGCTGAACAGCGAGACATAGCCGAGGCCGATCCATGCGCCGGAGCCGACAGCGGCAAAAGACGGCGGCAGGGTCGCAAAGCTCAGCGCTAACATGACCGGCAGCGACAGCGCCAAGGCCCAGCAGATCACCTGCCAGCCGCCGAGCTTGCGCGACAGCGCCGCACCTTCCGCATAGCCCAGCCCGCAAGCGATGATGGCGGCGAGCATCAAGCCGTCGCCGACCGGTGAGGCGGTCACGCCTTGCGACAGCGCGAAACCCGCGACGAGCGTGCTGCCCAGGCAGGAAAACAGCCAGAAGGCCGGGCGCGGACGGTCGCCGCCGCGCAGCACACCGGAGATCGCCGTCGCCAGCGGCAGCAGGCCGACAAAGATGATGGAATGCGCCGCCGTGACATGTTTGAGCGCCAGCGCCGTCAGCAGGGGAAAGCCGACCACGACGCCTAGCGCAACGACGACCAGCGAGACCAGATCGCCGCGATCCGGGCGCTTCTCGCGGAACAGGAACAGCACCGCGATGCCGAGCAAACCGGCGATCGCCGCACGGGCCGACGTCAGGAAGGTCGGGTCGAAATCGACCACGGCCACGCGCGTCGCTGGCAGCGAGCCGCTGAAGATCAGCACGCCGATGAAGCCGTTGAGCCAGCCGTTGAAACTCTTATCCATCATCCGCTCCGTTTGCGCTTCTGTACCGGCAGAGCGCATGGCATTGCCAGAGACAATCGGGTACAATTCCGTAAAACTGTATTGGTCGACAGGGAAGTACAGATGGACACGCCCGACCCGAAAGCCACGAATGCCGGAACGCTCGTCGAAGCCGTCATGTCGGCAATCCGGCAGCGGATCGCCGCGCGCATCCTGACGCCGGGCGCGCGCTTGCCTTCGATCCGCGCCTTCGCCGGCACGATGCAGGTGTCAAAATCTACCGTGGTCGAGGCCTATGAGCGGCTTGCGGCGGAAGGCACGATCCGCTCGCGGCCGGGCTCCGGCTTCTTTGCCGCCGGCCCGCTTGCGCCGCTGTCGCTGGCCGAGATCGGCCCGCGGCTCGACCGCGCCGTCGACCCGCTCTGGGTCTCGCGGCAAGCGCTGGAGGCAGGCGACGATATGCTGAAACCGGGCTGCGGCTGGCTGCCGGCTTCCTGGATGCCTCAGGCCGCGTTGCGGCAAGCACTGCGCGGCGCCGCCCGAGCCGACGATGCGACGCTTGCCGACTACGGCACGCCGCTCGGCCTGCCGGCACTGCGGCAGCTGCTTGCCCGCCGCCTGTCGGCGCACGGCGTCGAGGCTTCGCCGGATCAGATCATGCTCACCGAGTCCGGGACGCAGGCGATCGACCTGCTGTGCCGCTTGCTCCTCGAGCCGGGCGATGCGGTGCTGGTCGACGATCCCTGCTATTTCAACTTCCATGCGCTGCTGCGCGCGCATCGCGCCAAAGTGGTCGGTGTCGCGATGACACCCTCGGGGCCCGATATCGACCTCTTCGCGCAAGCGCTCGCCGAGCACAAGCCGCGCCTCTACATCACCAATTCCGCGCTTCACAACCCAACCGGCGCGGTGCTCTCGCCGGTTATAGCGCACCGGCTGCTCAAGCTTGCCGATCAATCGGATCTCGCCATCGTCGAGGATGACATCTTCGCCGATTTCGAGCACGCGCCGGCGCCGCGGCTGGCGGCCTTCGATGGCCTCGGCCGCGTCGTCCAGATCGGTTCCTTCTCCAAGACGCTGTCGGCTTCGGTGCGATGCGGCTTCATCGCCGCGCCCCGCGACTGGATGGAACGGCTGATTGACCTCAAGATCGCCACGACTTTCGGCGGCGGGAGGCTCTCCTCGGAACTGGTGCTGACTCTGCTGAAGGACGGAAGCTACCGCAAGCATGTCGAGCAGTTGCGCACCCGCCTGTCGCGCGCAATGGCCGAAACAGCCGGCAGGCTGAAAGCAATGGACGTTATGCCCTGGATCGATCAGGGGGCCGGTATGTTCCTGTGGTGCCGCCTGCCCGACGCCATCGACGCCGCCGATGTCGCCCGCCATGCGCTGGCGGATAATGTCGTGCTGGCGCCCGGCAACGCCTTCAGCCTGTCGCACTCCGCCGGCCGCTTCATGCGTTTCAACGTCGCCCAATGCGCCGATAAGCGCAACTTCAGAGTGCTTGAAAGGGCAATGGCCGCGTCCCGCCGCAAAGGCGCGTGGCAGCCCGGCAGCGGCAGAGCTTAGGCGCCTGCCCGCTTGCGGCGCTCATACATCATCACCAGCGTCTCGGCAGTCAGCGCCGGCTTCTGCTCGCCCTCGATCTCGACGGTGTTCGCGGCCTTCATCAGATATTGGCCGGGGCCTCGGTCTTCCATGGTGAGCAGCGTCGTGCGCAGCCGGATACGTGCGCCGGACTTCACCGGCGCCAGGAAGCGCACTTTGTCGAAGCCATAGTTGAAGGCGGCTTGCGTGTTTTCCGGCACGATGCCCATTTCCAGCGCCAGCGCGCCGATGATCGACAGCGTCAGATAGCCATGCGCGATCGTAGTGCGGAACGGACTCTGCCGCTTCGCGCGCTCCGGATCGACATGTATCCACTGGTGGTCGCCCGTGCATTGGGCGAACTGGTCGATGCGCTGCTGGTCGACCGTCGTCCAGTCCGACACGCCGATCTCCTGGCCGGCCATTGTCCGCAACTGTTCAAAGGTCGGCGGCGTCCTCGGCCGATTTTCCGTCATTCCTGCTTTCCTGCTGGCTTCTGCCAATCTCCCGACCATGAACCGGCGGCTCCTGTCAATTCGCGGCGCCTCGATTTCACCCTCAGACTTGACGGTTTTACGGCAAGCCGCGAACGCGCAGCCGCACGCGCCGATTGCTCAGCCGCCTGAACCCGATCCGGAAAACCCGAATAGGCGCCCTGGATTGCTCACTTCCCGTCGTAGCCGGCCCGGATTTCCGCCATCGCGTCCTTGATCCTGTCGCGCAGGATTTCGACCGATTCGGTGCCGGATTTCCGAACCAGGTCGGCGACCTCGCCGGCATTCTTCAGCGTTGTCTCGAAGGATTTCCTGGCGAAATCCACCTGCTTCGTCATCAACTCCTGCGGATTGCCCGGAGGCTGGTAGTTGCGTGCCATCCGGGTAATTTCGCCGAGCGCCTCCTGCACCATTTCGTGCTGTCTCGACAGAATGGATGACGCGCCGGCGGCGCTTGCCCGGGCCGACTTCTCCAGAGCCTCGAGATTCCTGCGGTGGTGATCGAGGATCGCCTGGATGTCGACCTTCGGCAGCTTCAAGTCGCGGCCGAACCTGCTGAAGATGTCCAGAAAAGAGTCGGATTCCGGTTGTCTTGCCATGTCGTCGCCTCCCGATCTGCCGCTCTTACAGCGCCCACTAGGGAGAATAGTGCGCGCCCGGTCCGCGTCAATTGAGGAGAAGCAGCCGCTCCGCCGTATAGAGTGCCAAGCCGGCCAGACCGCCGATTACCATGCCGTTGAAGCGGATATACTGCAGGTCCTTGCCGATATTGATCTCGATCAGCCGCGTCAGCTGGGCCAGATCCCAGCGCTTGACCTGATCGGCGATGAATTTCGACACGCCGCTCTTCTGGCTTTCGACGAAGGAGGCGAGCGCCACAACAAAACCCTGGTTCATGTCGGCCCTGATCTGGGCATCGTCGGCCAAATGCCGGCCGACCTCGACGAACAGGTTGGCGAGGTGCTCGCGGATCGTCGAATTGGCCGCGTTGGCGTCCTGCTCGATGAACAAGCGCAGGCTTGCCCAAGTCTCGCCGGCGAGAGCCCTGACTTCCGGACGGCCCAGGAAATCGCGCTTCAGCCTTTCGGCGCGTCTTGCATATTGCTTCGAGGTCCTGAGCCGCTCGACGAAGCCAAGTACGAAACGGTCGAACTCGGCGCGCGCCGGATGATCGGGATCGGCCCGCACCTCCTCCAGCAGCAACCCGGCGGAAGCGACAATCTTCTTGAGCAGATAGGCGTCGGCGCGAAACAGGTTGAACAGCGACGGCAGTTCCTCACGGATCTTTTCGCGCATCGTCGCCAGCGCCTTCTCGTCGTTCAGGAAGCGCCCGACCACCCTGGTGAACTCGTCGAACAGTTTCTGGTGGCGCCGGTCGTCGGTGAGCGCCGACAACAGCTCCGCGGCTAAAGGCGCTAGCGGCACTTTTTCGATCTGCTCCAGCAAGCGGCTGGTGACGAAGTCGCGCAGCCCGGACTGCTCCACGGCGGTCAGCGTCTGCGGCACCAGGCGGGCGACGAATCGCGACAGGTCGGCGGCGCGTTCGGCGTCGGCCAGCCAGTCGGCGACGAGGGCGGCAAAGTCGACCTCGGCGAGCTTTTCCCGCACGGGCTCCGGCGCAAGGAAATTGGCCTCGATGAACCGGCCGAGATTGTCGGCGATGCGGTGCTGGTTCTCAGGAATGATGGCCGTGTGCGGGATCGGCAGGCCGAGCGGGCGCCTGAACAACGCCACGACCGCATACCAGTCGGCCAGCCCGCCAATGATCGCCGCCTCGGCGAACGCGGCAACAAAGCCGAGCCACGGATGGGTGATCTCTAAAGACTTGGCGAGCGCGAAGACAAGGATGCACAGGCCAAGCGCTGCGGCGGCGACGAACTTGGTCCGCCGCAATGCCGAGAGCTTTGCCTGCGCATCGGCGTCGAATCGAACCGGCGCGAGGGCCTGAGCTGATTGTGACATGGAAAGGCCTTCCCTATTGCACCCGGACTTATCTAGGGCCTGCGCCGGGGAAACGCTCGCTCAAAGCGCATTGCGGCGCGATGCGGCGGACACGCACAAAAAGTTGATAAGTTTATTCAGCTATGTAGCGGTCCAGTCTGGAATTGTTCCAAACTATGGGCCATATTCGGCCCAAGCTCATTTCGCGAGGATACCATGCGGCTCACGCGCCAGACGAACTATGCGATGCGCATACTGATGTATTGCGCCGCGAACAGCGACCGCCTGAGCCGCATCCCCGAGATCGCCACCGCCTATTCGGTTTCGGAGCTGTTTTTGTTCAAGATCCTGCAGCCGCTGGTCGAGGCCGGCCTGGTCGAGACGGTGCGCGGCCGCAATGGCGGCGTCAGGCTCGGCCGCCCGGCGGAGCAGATCAGCCTGTTCGACGTCGTGCGCGTCACCGAAGAGAGCTTCGCCATGGCCGAGTGCTTCGAGAACGACGCCGCCGAATGCCCGCTGGTCGACAGCTGCGCCTTGAATTCGGCACTGCGCGAAGCGCTCAATGCCTTCTTCGCCGTGCTCTCCCGCTACACGATCGCCGACCTCGTCGCCGCGCGCCCGAATGTGCGCCACCTGCTTGGCATCGATCTCCTGGAGCAGCGCGCCCCGGCTGCCTAAGCTGCCGATTGCGGCAACACGAACGGAACGCTTCCAGCAGGCAGTGCGCCGACCTTGAGCCGGCAGTCGAACACCTTTTCGATCAGCTCGTCATTGAGCACCTCTTGAGGTGAGCCGGCGGCAGCCAGTTGGCCACGAGAGAGCACGAAAATCCGGTCGGCATACATGGCCGTCAGATTGAGGTCGTGCAGGATCGCCACCACGCCGCCGCCGCGCCGCGCGAAATCGCCCGCAATATTCATGATGATCAGTTGGTGCTTGACGTCGAGGCTGGAGACAGGCTCGTCGAGGAAAAGGTAGCGCGGCCTGCCCTCGAGAACCGGCGCCCAGACCTGGCAAAGTACACGGGCAAGCTGGACGCGCTGCTGCTCGCCGCCTGAAAGCTCCTGGTAGAAGCGGCCGGCAAAGCCGTCGAGATCGACACGCGCCAGCGCCCGCTCGGGCAAGCGCGCATCCTCGCCGGGCAGCACCCCGGAACGCCCGCCGATCAGGCCGAGACGAACGATCTCTAGCACCGTGAAGGGAAAGGACAGCGTGGTGGACTGCGGCAGCACGGCGCGATGCGTCGCTGCCTCCACCGGCTTCATGGAAACCAGGTCTCGGCCATTGAGGATGACAGTGCCGGTATAGGAGAGCTCGCCCGTCAGCGCCTTGAGCAGCGTCGTCTTGCCCGAGCCATTGGGCCCGACGATTGCCGTTACCTCGCCCGGCCGCGCCGTGAAATCGACATGCGACACGATGCGCCTGGAGCCGATCGCTACGGAGATGTCCCGGGCTTCGATCATCGGCTGCTCACAGATCAATGACGCCGCGCTTGCGCAGCAGGATCCACAGGAAGAACGGCGCGCCGGCCACTGCCGTGACGATGCCGATCGGCAGTTCGGCGGGCGCGACGACGGTACGGGCGACCGCGTCGGCAAGCAGAAGCAGCGAGGCGCCGAGCAAGGCCGAGGCCGGCAGTAGGTAGCGGTTATCCGGACCGATCGCGAGGCGCAACAGATGCGGCACGACGATGCCGATGAAGCCGATGCCTCCGCTGACGGCGACCGACGCACCGACCGCCGCCGACACGCCGACGATGGCCGTATATTTCAGCCGCTGGACCGGAATGCCGAGATGGCCGGCGGTCGCCTCGCCGAGCGCCAGCGCATCGAGGCCGCGCGACAGGAACGGCATCGTCGCCAATGCCAGCAAGATCACCGGCCCGACAGTGCCGATTTTCGGCCAAGTGGCGCCGCCAAGCGAGCCGAGTTGCCAGAAGGTGAGGTCGCGCAATTGGCTGTCGTCGGCCACGAAGACCAGTATGCCGGTGAGCGCCATGGCAAGGGCGGCGATCGCCAGGCCGGCGAGCAGCATCGTGGCGACTGACGTCCGGCCGTGGCGCGTCGCAATGGCATAGAGCAGCAGCGTCACCGCCAGGCCGCCGAGGAAGGCTGCCAGCGGCAGGGCGAGCGTGCCAAGGGCGAGCGTGACAGGCGCAAGCCAGGTTGTGCCGAGCACGATGATTGCCACCGCGCCAAGGCTCGAGCCGGCCGAGACGCCGATCAGGCCGGGATCGGCGAGCGGGTTGCGGAACAGTCCTTGCATCACCGCGCCGGAGACGGCGAGCGCGGCGCCGATCAGCACGCCGAGCAGCACGCGCGGCATGCGGATGTCATAGACGATCAGCCGGTGGCGCGCGGCGAGCGCCGTATCGGCCGGCACGCCTCCGGTCAGCCAGTCGCGGATGACGCGAACGGCGGACGCGTCCGAAGCGCCCGAGGTCAGCGACAGGAATATGGACAGCGCAAGCGCGACAGACAAAAGCAGGATGACGATCCTTGCCCGCGCCGAGCGGTCGCCATCGGATGCCCTCACCCTGCCCGTCGGCCCCGCAATCGACTGTTCAGCCATCACCGCTCAGTCCGTGACCTGATTGCCGTAAAGCGAGACGGCGAGGTCGTGGATGGCCGCGGCCGTGCGCGGCCCGAAGCCCAGCAGGTAGCCGCCATCCATGCTGATCAGCTTGCGGGCAGCTCCCGCGGGCGTCGAAGCGATCGATGGATTGGCGAACAGCTCATCTTCCGAGATCGGTGGACCGGCGTTTTTCATGGTCAGGAGCACATCCGGCCTTGCGGTGACGATCGCCTCGTCGGACAGCTGCTTGTAGCCCGAAAAACCCTCGACCGCGTTGACGGCGCCGGCAAGCCTGATGATGCCGTCGCCGGCCGTATCGCTGCCCGCGGCCAGGATCTTGCCGCCCTGCATCGACAGCACGAACAGCACGCGCTTGCGCTCCTTGATCGCGGCCGTCTGCTTTTCGGCCGACTTCAGCTTCGCGTCCGTCTCCGCAGCGAGCTGCTCCGCCTTAGCCTCGACCCCCAGCGCCCTCCCGACGGTGCGGATCTTTTCGAGGATGCCTTCATGGCTGTAGCGCTCTGGCACCTCGATAAAGGGCACGCTCGATTTCTTCAACACGTCGACGGTTTCCTTCGGGCCGCTGCCATGCAGGGCTAGAATCCCCGATGGATTGACCGACAGAACGCCCTCCGGCGACAGCGCGCGCATATAGCCAACATCAGGCAATTTCTGCGCGGCTTGCGGGAAAGAGCTGGTCGAATCACGGGCGACGAGATGACCTTCCTCGCCGAGCGCATAGACGATCTCGGTGATCGAGCCGCCGATGGAGGCAATCCGCGAGGTGTCGGAGAAGACGGCCCTACCTTCATCGGCTCCGGCAGGCAGAGCGGCGGCGGCAAGCAGAACGCCGATCAGCGGCGCAAGCGTAGAGCGGAAACGGTGAACGACACGCATCGAGTCTCGCCTCATGCAGCGGTCGGGCTGGGGATACGGGGCAGGTTCTCGGCCAGGAAGCGCCAGTCTTCGCGCTCGCCCTCGCCTTCATGGCGCTTGCCGAAGAACTGGATGATCATGCCCCCCTTCGCGTCATAAGCCTCGAGCGACGTGACATGGCCATCCTTGGTCGGTTTGCGCACCGCCCAGACTTCATGGATGTGATCGGTCCTCAGATGCAGGTGGAAGGTCTCGTCGAGCACGTTGATCCACGGTCCCATCGGCTTGACCGACGTGATCGGGCCGGAGTGGATCTGGATGCAGCCGCGGTTGCCGACGAAGCACATGATCGGCATCTCGCCTTCCGCCGCGTGGTGGAACATGGCGCTGACGGCATCATTGTCGAGCAGCCATGCATAGTCCTGGCCCACCATGCGCACCGCCTCACGGCGGCTGAGCTTCAGCGTCTTCAGCATGCCGAAGAACTGATGCACGTCGGTCATCCGGCTCCAGCGGTCGCGGAGGTCGTCGATGCTGGCTACCGAGGCTTGCACCTCCACTTCGTCCTCCGGCGCGTTTGAGGCGATTGCGATCGTCGGCTCCTGGTTCGACGATTCAAGGCTCGCCATCAGCTTCTGGTAAGCATAGAGGTTCGAGGCTGCCCGCAGATGCACCTTGTGAACGGCCTCGCCGGCCGCATCGAAGAACTGCAGGCTGCGGCGGATCTCGCCCCCGTCGCGTTTCTCGACGGCAAAGCCATGTGCCCACACTTTCGGGAAGATGCGCAGGTCGATGTTCTCGCCGAGCACCATGGCGTTGTGATTGCCAGTGACGACCTTGTCGTAGACGCCGATCTTTTCGTGCACGGCGCTTTCGTTGCGGGTCAGCGCCATCACTTCGCCGACCGCTTCGAGGCCGCTCAGCAAGTCATTGACGCGCGGCTCGACGCGCACGGCGCCATGGCCGCAATGTGCCGCGACCAGCTCTGCTTCCGAAATGCCGAGTTGGGCCGCCAAATCGCGCTCGCGCATCTTCGGATTGTCTTCCCGCGAACCCCGGATCTCGTCCGGCGACGGCTTCACGCGTTGGTCCATATCGTCCACCTGCCCACTTTTTGTCTGCCCTGTTCGTCTGCCGATCGTGCTTACTTGTTGAGGATCAGCTTGCCCTGGCGGGTGATCTTCAGACGGTAGAGAGCACCATGATGTTCGATGCCGATCTCATGCTCGCCCTGGAACAGCGCGTTGCTGGAGAGCGTGCGCACTGACATCGCCACGCGGTCAAAACGCGCGGGCACGTCGTCGGAGCGGCGGCCGCGGTAGCGAAAGTCGCTTGGATTATGGCTGTTCATCTCATTCGGTCCCTTTTTCCTGTGCCGGCCACCGGGCCGGTCGCCTCGTCAAATGCCGATTAAATTCTTGACTCGATTTCTCATGTTTAATAGTCGTGCATTACCGGACTAAATGAGTCAACATTTAAGACGCCGGACGCGATCAAAAATGCGAGCGAGCCCCGCGCCAGCCAGCATCGAGCCTGAGAATCTGGAGTTGGGGCATGGGGTTGGTGAATTGGGGACGGCCGACAGATCGGCCGATGGCGAAGGAAATGGCGGCCTTGCTGGCTGGCGCGGCGGCAATCGCGCTCTGTATGCCGGCGGCCAAAGCGCAACAGGCCACCCAGCCGGCGGCTGACCAGCAGAGCGACCAGACAAAGAAGACTGACCAGAAAAGTGCAGGCGACTCGACGCTGCTCGACAAGATCCTCGTCATTAGCCGCACCGGCGAGACGGCGATCCAGTCGCTGGCCTCGGCCAGCCATGTCGACAAGGAACAGCTTGAGCGCCGCATGGCGACGACGCCGAACGAGATGCTGCTTGGCGTGCCGGGAGTTGCAGTGCAGGCCGACGCGCGACGCGTCAGCTCCAGCATCAACATCCGCGGCCTGCAGGATTTCGGCCGCGTGGCGGTGATCGTCGACGGCGCCAGGCAGGATTTCCAGCGCTCCGACCACGGCACGCAGTCGACCTTCTATGTCGATCCCGAGCTCATCAAATCCGTCGACGTGATCCGCGGCCCGGTCGCCAACACCTATGGCTCCGGCGCCATCGGCGGAGTGGTGTTCTTCGAAACGAAGGACGCCGGAGATTTCCTCAAGCCGGAGGAAAGCTGGGCGGCTTCCGCCACCGGTCGCTATGAAACGAATGGCAAGGGCTGGACCACCAGCGCTAGCGGCGCCTATCGCTTCAACGAGAACTGGGACGTTTTGGGTAACATCGTCTACCGCGACTACGGCGACTACAAGAACGGTGGCGGCGACACCGTTGCCGGCACCGGCTTCGACGTGCTGAGCGGCCTGCTCAAGACCACCATTCGCCCGACCGAGAACAGCGAGTTGAAGCTCGGCTGGGTCGGCGCGAAGGACGGGTGGACGGAGACCAGTGGCGGCGTTCCGGCCAACGATGTCGACCTGAAATCGAATACCTTCACCGCCCGCTACAACATCACCGACGATGCCAAAAGCTGGCTCGATCTCCACATCAAAGCCTCTTACAACAAGACGCTTCTCGATCTGACGACGCTCGTCCCGCAGAACCGTTTCGATCCGACGACCGGCCTGCCCGTGGTGCTGCCCGCCGGGTCGCTCTCGACTTTCGATGTCGGGACGACCGGCATCGACATATGGAACACGTCGCGATTCGAGACCGCCGGCATTGCGCATGAGTTGACTTACGGCGGTGACTGGGTCGGCGACGACGTCGAAACCGGGGGCACAGCCGGCGGCGACAGCTTCTACACGCCGTCAGGTAAGCGCAACGTCTCCGGCGCCTATGTCCAGGACAAGCTGACCTGGGAATGGCTGGAGGTCATCACCGGCCTGCGCTACGACAGGTACAGCCTGAAGGACTCCGAGCACGAGACATCAGGCGACCGGCTGTCGCCGCGCATCACCGTCGGCGTATCGCCCTTCGAAAGCGCTGACCTCGCCGGCCTGCAGTTTTACGGCACCTATGCGGAAGGCTACCGCTCACCCTCGCTGACGGAGACGCTGATCAGCGGTAACCATCCGGCCGGCGTCACCTTCCCCTTCCTGCCCAATCCAAATCTCAAGCCTGAGACCGGCAAGACCGTCGAGTTCGGCGTCAACTACAAGCAGAACGACATTTTCGAAGGCGGCGACGCTCTGCGGCTCAAGGCCGCCTATTTCAACAACAATGTCGAAGACTATATCGACGGCGTCACGCTGTCGGCCTTCGACCCGACCAGCGGCTGCCCGTTCGGCCCCGGCATCCCGATCTGCTTCCAGTATCAGAACTTCGCCAAGGCCAAGATCAACGGTTTTGAACTGGAAAGCGTCTATGACGCCGGCTGGGGCTATGCGGGCTTCTCGGCCTCGATCATCAACGGCCACACCATCTCGTATGAGGGCGAGCGGGCCGACCTTGCCACCATTCCCTCCTCGCAGGTGACGGCGCAGCTCGGCCTTCGCTTCCTCGAGGACAGGCTCACCGTCGGCGGTGAAGTGCAATATAACGGCAAGCCCAAGGGCAATCCGGTGGCCAAGGACTATACGCTGGTCAATGCCTTTGCCAGTTACCAGGCGACCGACAACCTCAAGCTCGACGTCCGCGCCGACAATCTGTTCGATGTCAAATACACCAATCCGCTCAACGCAAGCACGACTGCCGTCCTCTATGAACCGGGCGTCACGCTGAAGCTTGCGGCAACCATGCGCTTTGGAGGCTGAGAACCATGAACTTGACGACATCGCTCTGTCTCTTGACCTCGGCGCTGGCGATGTCGCTCGGCCCGGTGCCGGCGCGCGGCCAGTCCGCGCCAGCGCCGGCCCTTAATCTCGAACTCAACGCCGTGCAGCCTTCGGACAAGGGCTGCCGGCTGACCTTCGTCGTCAACAACGCGCTCGGCGCCGACCTGTCGAAGTCCGCTTTCGAAATCGCGCTGTTCAATGAGTCCGGCGTTGTCGACCGCCTCACCGTGCTCGATTTCAAGGACCTGCCGGTCGGCAAGACGAAAGTCACGCGCTTCGATCTCGCGGGCGCCGACTGCGGCAAGCTCGGCCGCGTGCTGATCAACAGCGCGACGGAATGCGCTGGAACCGGCGTCGAGCCGACGGCCTGCATGCGCGACCTGAAGACCTCGACTAAAACCGCCATCGCCTTCGGCGTATAGAGGTGGGGATTGCATCCGGCCCGCCAGGAGACGCCATGGCGTGGGCCATAGGCGGCAACCGATCTTGATTTGACAATTTCTTATCGCGTACAGCAGGTCTCGGCGCGAGACATGCAGGACATCAATCACTCCTCCGATGCAGGCAGCGAACCGGCGATCACGCCGGCCGAGCCGCTCATGCAGCC
Source organism: Mesorhizobium sp. WSM4983 (assembly GCF_029625765.1). NCBI lineage: Bacteria > Pseudomonadati > Pseudomonadota > Alphaproteobacteria > Hyphomicrobiales > Phyllobacteriaceae > Mesorhizobium > Mesorhizobium sp. WSM4983. Next base: position 671,443 of record NZ_JARTVM010000001.1, read on the forward strand.
GCGGCACTCGGCCGGGCATCGCAAATGGCCGGTGGCGATCATCGCTTCCGGCCTGCTCCATGGCGCTGCGGCGGCCGCGTTCCTGTTCGCGCCTGCCGGAATATTCGACTCCATGGACGCGATTCGGGCCGAGGGCACAGATCAGTCCGGCGCCAACGTCACCGGCAGCGCCCTGGACGACCAGTCGTCCGGCGCCGTGGATGTCACCTTGGTGCCCGAACTGCAGCCGGTGAAACGCCAGGCCGCGCAGCCCGCACCGCCGGTCGAAGCGCAGGAACCAGCAAGCGAACCCTCGACGCCTCAGCTTCCGCCGCAAGCCGTCAAGGAAGCCGCTTCCGCGCCGGATATCGTGGCGGCCACCAGCCCACGCCAGGATGACCAGACTGTCCCCGACGACAGCAAACCTACGCCCGCGACCGAACTGCAAAGCGCTGAAGCGCCCCTTGCCGAGCCTCAACAGCCACCGGTCCCCAGTGCGACATCGAGCGGCCCAGCCCCATCGGCAGCGGCAGACCAGACCAATGCAACCGGCGGCACGGCGGATGGCGATACACGCGACGCGCCTGTTGCCGCCAGCAAAGGCAAGAAACAGGTCGCTGCCGGCAATGCCCTGGAATCCCACTACAGCGGTGAAATCCAGAAGAAACTTGCGCGCGCCAACCGTCGCGTTTCGAAATCGATCCAGGCCAAGGCTCGCAACAACGCCAGGGTGGTTTTCGTCGTCGCGGCCGACGGCAGCGTCAGCGACCTGCAGCTCACTGAAAGTTCAGGGTCCGCCGAGCTCGATCAGTTCGCTTTGACGCTGGTGCGCAAGCAAGCCCCGTTCCCTCCCATTCCACCCGAGACCGGCAAATCAAGTTGGGTGTTCAAGGCGCGGATCGGCCCTTTTTAAAGCCTCCGCGATTTCATCGCCTGGACGAAGTCGGAGAACTTCCGCGCCGCCCATCGCAACGCCGGCACCGCCAAGGTGCATTATCTTGGCCACCCCGAGTTCGAAGGGTTTTTGGTCGTCGAGGGCGCCTGACCGCCGCTAACGCGGCGGCCTTCCCGCACCTGATTAGGCTGCCGCGAGCAGGCTGGCATTGCCGCCGGCCGCCGTCGTGTCAACGCAGACCGCGCGCTCATGCGCATAAGCCGCCGGATTAAGCACTTCGCTGACCAGCGGCACGATCGGCCCGGCGCGCTCGGCAACCACCTTGCGCACGATGCGCGCCGCTTCCGGCGTGCCGGAGAAGGCAACGACGTCGACGCGCAGCGAGCGCGCCTCGACCGGGTCCGGCCGACCGTCGATCGCCGCCAGTGGCAGGCCCCTGCCGGTCAGCGCCGACAGCGCCGCCGGCGCGCCTGGCGCCACTGCCAGAACGGCATTGCCGGCGGCTAAAGCCTGGATTGTCTGCGCAAGCAGCGTCTCGGCATCCGGCCCGAGGCAGAGCACCCGTCCGCGCGGCGCCAGCGACAGCGTGTTGGCCTCGCCGGTCGGGCCCGGCAGGTCGACCTGCCCGAAATCGAGGCCCGCTGCGGCGGCGATGGCCGCAGCCCCCTTGCCGCGCAGATGTTTTCTCAGAATCGCCACGCGATCGGGTCGCGTCGACCAACCGCCAAGCGTCGGGTCCGGCAGATTGTCCGCGAGTTCCGTCGCCGTCACCTTGTGGCCGTCGCCGACTTCCGTTCCGGCTTGCGGGCCCTTGCGGAAGCGGCGCAGATAATGTGGCCCGCCGGCCTTCGGCCCGGTGCCGGACAGACCCTCGCCGCCGAAGGGCTGCGAGCCGACGACGGCGCCGATCTGGTTTCGGTTGACATAGATGTTGCCGGCATGGATGCCGTCGACGAAATGCTGGACGCGGCCCTCGATGCGGGTGTGCAGGCCGAAGGTCAGGCCGTAGCCCTTGCGGTTGATGCCGGCAATCACCGCGTCGATGTCGTCGGCGTCGAAGGTGGCGACATGCAGCACCGGACCGAACACTTCGCGCTCCATCTCCTCGATGCCTTTGACCCGAAAGACATGCGGCGCGACGAAGCGGCCGGCAGCCGGCGCTTCGAGCTTGGCGATGAGGCGCCCCTCCAGCCCCTTTTTCTTGCAGTAGTCGCCGATCGAGGCCTGCGCCTCATCGTCGATGACCGGGCCGACATCGGTCGAGATCAGCCACGGATCGCCGACATTGAGGGCTTCCATCGCGCCCTTCAGCATGGCCAGCATCTTCTTCTCGACATCCTTCTGCACGTAGAGCACGCGCAGCGCCGAGCAGCGCTGCCCGGCGCTCTGGAAGGCGGAGGCGAGGATGTCGCGCACCGCCTGCTCGGGAAGCGCCGTGGAATCGACGATCATGGCGTTCAGCCCACCCGTCTCGGCAATCAGCATGGCATCGGGCGCCGCCGTTTCGGCCAGCTGTTTTTCGATCAGCTTGGCGACCTCGGTCGAGCCGGTAAAGCAGACACCTGCGATGCGCGGGTCGGCGGTGAGCGGCGCTCCGACCGACGCACCGTCACCCGGCAGGAGCTGGATGATATCCTCCGGCACGCCGGCCTCGCGCAGCATCTCGACGGCGCGGAAGGCGATCAGCGGCGTCTGCTCGGCGGGCTTCGCGATCACCGAATTGCCGGTGACGAGCGCCGCCGCGATCTGGCCGGTGAAGATGGCCAGCGGGAAATTCCACGGCGAGATGCAGACGATCGCGCCACGGGCTTCAGTGCCCGCTTCGGCATTCGCCGCCTCGGCCGCATAGTAACGCAGGAAATCGACCGCCTCGCGCACTTCGGCGATGCCGTCGGCCAAAGACTTGCCGGCCTCTCGAGTGGCCAAAGCGAAGAACTCGGCGGCATTGGCCTCGTAGAGGTCGGCGGCGCGGTTGAGGATCGCGGCGCGCTCGGCAACCGGGCGTTTTGCCCAGGCCGGCTGCGCCTCCACAGCGATGCGAACGGCCGTCGCGACCTGCTTGGCCGCCGCCTCATGCACGGTGCCGACGACCTCATCGGGCTTGGCCGGGTTGACGATCTGGCGCGGCTTGCCGTAGCCGGCGGCGCGCGTGATCGGCTTGGCATGCCAGCGATCCGCTCCCGCGAATTCCGCCCGCGCCCTGTCGATGGCTGCAAGAGTCACCGCATCACTGATGTCGAACCCTTTTGAATTGCGCCGGTGGGCGCCGAAGATCGCGGCGGGCCGCGCGATCGCCGGATTGGCGGCGGGGCCTTGTTTCTCTACAGCCTCCAGCGGGTCGCGGGCGATTTCTTCCGGCTCGACCTCCTCGTCAGTCAACTGGTGGACGAAAGAGGAGTTGGCGCCGTTTTCCAAGAGCCGCCGCACCAGATAGGCGAGCAGGTCGGAATGCGCACCGACCGGCGCGTAGATGCGGCAGCGCGTCCTTTCGGCCTTGCGCACCGTCTCGTGCAGCGATTCGCCCATACCGTGCAGACGCTGGAATTCGAAGGAGTCGCGATCCTTCGCCATCGACAGGATGGCAGCCACCGTGTGCGCGTTGTGGCTGGCGAATTGCGGATAGATGCGGTCGGTCATCGACAGCAGTTTTCGCGCGCAGGCCACATACGAGACGTCGGTGTTGGTCTTGCGGGTGAAGACCGGATAGCCGGCAAGCCCAAGCGTCTGTGCCCGCTTGATCTCGGTGTCCCAATAGGCGCCCTTCACCAGCCGCACCATGATCTTGCGGTCGTATTTTTTGGCAAGCGCATAGAGCCAGTCGATGACGAAGGCCGCGCGCGGGCCATAGGCCTGGACGACGACGCCGAAACCATCCCAGCCGGCAAGCTCCGGTTCGGCGAGCACGCGTTCGATGACGTCGAGCGACAAATCGAGCCGGTCGGCCTCTTCGGCATCGATGTTGAGGCCCATGCGCGAATGCCGCGCGGCAAGCGCCAGCGACAACAGCCGCTCGGCCATTACCGGCAGCATCTTCTCCTTCTGCGCCACCTCATAGCGTGGATGCAGTGCCGAAAGCTTGACCGAAATGCCGTGGTTGTAGCGAATGTCCGGGCCATTGGACCCCGCGTCGAGCGAGGAAATCGCATCCGCATAGGCGCGGTGATAGCGCAACGCATCAGCCTCGGTGCGGGCCGCCTCACCCAGCATGTCGAAGGAATAGAGATAGCCCTTCTGCGTCATCGGACGGCCGCGCTTGACCGCCTCGGCGATGGTGCGGCCGAGCACGAACTGCTCGCCCATTTCGCGCATCGCCGCCGCCACGGCCTTGCGGATGACCGGCTCGCCGAGCCTGCGCACCATGGCGCGCAGCGTGCCTTCGATGCCGCCCTCGCCTTCATCGAGCACGCGGCCGGTCAGCATCAGCGCCCAGGTCGAGGCGTTGACGAAAATGGAACTCGAGCTGCCCGAATGCGCCGACCAGTCGTGCGGCGCGATCTTGTCGGCGATGAGATCGTCCATCGTCTCGGCATCGGGAACGCGCAGCAGCGCCTCGGCGAGACACATCAGCGCCACGCCTTCCTTGGTCGACAGGCCATAGGCCGAAAGAAAAACCTCCATCAGCCGAGGGTCGGTCGAGCCGCGCACCGCGCGCACCAGATCGGCCGCACGCGCCGAGATCGCCTTGCGCTCTTCCGCCGAAAGCCCGGCAGCCGCGGACAGCCGCCTCACCGCCTCGTCTTCGTCGGGCAAATAGTTGGCGCGGATCTGCTGGCGGATGGCATCGAGCGGCATGTCGGATCCATGAGAGCAAGCGTTAGCGAGCAGGTCTGGCGGTCGCCGGACCGATTGGCGCAAGCTAGCACAGCTGGGAACCCAGGTCGGTCCAAAGAAATCGACGAGACAGTCCATTCGAGCTATCGTATAGGCTTAGCTCCCGCCATTTTGACCGTAAGACCGATGAGCGAAGACCAATTGGACCGCATTGACCGCAACATCCTGGCCGCGCTCGGGCGCGACGGCCGGCTTTCAATGTCCGAGCTGGCTTTGAAGGTCGGGCTGTCGAAGACCCCGGTGCAGGCCCGTGTGAAGCGTCTTGAGAAGGAGGGCTACATCAGAGGCTATCGCGCGATTATCGACCGGGAGCGCATGGGCGAAGGACATGTCGCCTTCGTCCAGGTGAAGCTGTCGGATACGCGCTCGGCGGCGCTCGACGCGTTCAACCGCGCGGTGCAGGGCGTGCCGGAGATCGAGCAGTGCCATATGATGGCGTCGAGCTTCGACTATCTCCTGAAGGTCCGCACCACCGATATCGCCGCCTACCGCCGCGTGCTCGGCGAGCGCATTTCGGCCCTTCCCCACGTGGCACAGACTTCCACCTTCGTGGCGATGGAAACGGTGAAGGATCGCTAGCGCAGTTCCAGGAAAAGTGCGCAGCCGTTTTCCGTCCGGAATTGCACAAAATTAAGACTTTACTCCGACAGAGTCTTCAGAAACGCCACCAGAGCGGCGCGCTCGCGATCGGAGAGCTCGAGCGGGTGGATCTCCGAAACGCCTTCAACGCTGGACGCCGCTTTCGAATAATGCGCCACTACCTCGTCGAGGGTCGAGAACTGCCCGGCATGCATGTAGGGCGCACGCGTAGCTGCCCCCCTGAGCGACGGCGTCTTGTAGGCGCGCACGAGTTGCTGCCCGTCCTTCACCATGAAGCGCAATTCGCGGCAGGCGCTTTCATCGCCGTCGCGGAACTTGCCGAAGCAGTTGAACGGGTCCGCCTGCACTTGAGCCACGGCATCGACCCGGCCGCGGTCGGGCGGCAGATCCTTGACCGGCGGCACGCCGGTGTTGTGGAACGATTTGTCGGTGAAGCGCGGCCCGTTATGGCAGGTCACGCAATTGGCCTTGCCGATGAACAGCTTCAGCCCGAGGATCTCTTCCGGCGAGAAGGCAGCATCGCCTTGCGGCTTGGTGCCGGTCGCGAGGTCGATCGCGAAGCGGTCGAAACGCGTCTGCCCAGGTTCGATCGAGCGCTCGAAGGCCGCGATTGCCTTGCCGATATTGGCAAAGACGCGGTTGACGTCTTCGGCCTGCCTGGCGGGCATGGCGTTCCATGCCGCCTTTTCGGCCTCGGTGCCGAGCGGGCTGGCATTGGCCGGCACGGTGGAAAGATCGGGCAGCGGCCCGAAAATGCGCTCATAGCGCTCGCCGAACCGCTCCTTGATGTAATGCGCGAAGGCCGCGCGGTTGCCGGCCTGCTCCAGCGGGTTTTCGAGCGGCGTCAGCGCTTGCGCCCACAAACTGTCGCGGCGTCCGTCCCAGAAGAACCAAGGATCGCGCGCCACGCCGGCCAGCGGCATGGTTCGGCGATTGGTGTGGCCGACGCCGACCGCCCGCGGCAGGTCGTCCTGGAACTGACGGTCGATCTTGTGGCAGGTCGAGCAGGACACGGTGCCGCCGCGGCTCATGCCGACATCGAAGAACAGCGTCGATCCGAGCGCCGCAGCGGCCGGCACATCGGCATACTGGTTCGTCGTGTCCGCTTTGAGAGCCGGCAGCGTGTTCAACGCCAGCGAGGCGATGGTCTTCTTCTCGGCGTCGCTGAGCTCGGGCTCGCCGCAACCGCCAAGCCAAGCGAGCGCAGCCAGAGCGGACAGGCTTGCGAGGCGGAGAAGACGCTTCATCGGCCGCTCACAACACGATGTTGAAGACGACGGAATCGGAACCCGCCGCCGCGGAGATCGCGAAGCGCAATTGCCACCAGCCGCTCATGGTGAATTTCACGCCGTCGATGCGGTAGCGTCCCGCCCCCATATAGTCGGTCGCCTGCGGGCTGGTCGGCAGGCCGTGATTGTGCTGCGGCATGCCGCCGGAAACGGTGATCGCGGCGCCCTCCACCGGAGCGCCGGCGGAGGTCTTCAGTGTCAGCAGCCAGGATTGCAGCTCGCCCTGCCGGATGACGCCGCGCTCCGGCTCGAAGCTCGCAACGAACAGGCCGCTCGCCGTCTTTTTCGAACGCGACGTATCGGGACCCGGTGCCGAATGCGGCGCCGTCAGGTACACGACAGTCAGAATGCCGACCAGCAGGGCAGCAAGACCGAGACCCGCAAGAATGTAACGCCATATCGATGCCAAACCGGCTCCTCTTCGGCTGATAACGTCACGGGCTGCGCGCAGCATCCCTCCCGCCTGTGGGAAATCGCTTCTGGCGCAAAAATCGGCCTGCGCCAAGCATGGCGCTGCCGGCTGCAAAAAGCTACAGCACCAAAGCTTTAGGAGGACAAGTCATATGGAAGCCAATGGTGTCGCGTCGATCGGCGAATGCATGCTCGAACTGTCGGGCCAGGCAGGACCGAACTGGCGTATGGGCTTTGCCGGCGACACCTTCAATACGCTATGGGCGCTGCATGCGCTCAGCCCCGGCCGGCCCGCGACCTATGTCTCGGCCTTCGGCGACGACCCTTTTTCCCGCGATCAGATCGCGTTCTTAGCCCAGAACGGCATCGGTATCGGCAGCAGCCCGGTCATTGCCGGCGCAAGACCGGGCCTTTACGCCATCACGCTCACTGGAGCCGAGCGCGCCTTCACTTACTGGCGAAGCGATGCTGCCGCGCGCCAGCTTGCCTCCGATGCAGCGGCACTGGCGAAAAGTCTTGAAAACCAGGCGCTTGTCTATTTTTCCGGAATCACTTTGGCAATTCTGGATGATGCCGCGCGCAAAACCCTGCTTTCGGCCGTCGCGACAGCACGCGCGGCGGGTTCGCTGGTCGCCTTTGACCCGAATTACCGTCCCAGGCTGTGGCCGAGCCGTGAAACCGCGCAGGCTGCGACCTTGGAAGCGCTCGCCGTCGCGGATATCGCATTGCCCACTTTTCCGGATGAGCAGATGCTGTTTGGCGATGAGGCGCCGGAAACAACTGCCAGGCGTCTCGGAGGAGTGGTCGGCGAGGTTGTCGTCAAGAACGGCGAGCAGCCGGCATTGATTGCCATGGACGGCGCCTCGGAAACAATCGAGGCAGTGCATGTCGCCTCGCCTGTCGATACAACCGGCGCCGGCGATTCCTTCAACGGCGGCTATCTCGCCGCCCGGCTTGCCGGTCACGCCCCAGTCGACGCGGTTCGGCGCGCGCATCGGGTGGCTGCGGCCGTCGTACAGGTGCGCGGCGCGCTCGCGCCGTTCGAGATTCTAAGAACAGCCTTTGGGATCTAGCTAGGGAGCCGGAACCTGTATTCCGTCACCTGATGGTAGATCTGGCCCGGCCAAAGCGTGGCCTGTGGGAAATAGGGCCGGTTCGGCGCGTCGGGCCAGGTCTGAGCTTCGAGGCAGAAGCCTGAAAAGGCTTTGTAGCCGCGCCCGTCCAGCCCAGGGGAGGACGGCGCGACATACTGGCCGATATAGAGCTGCAGGCCGGGCTCGGTGGTCCAGACTTCCATTTCGACGCCGGAACTGGCGCCCTGCACCCAGGCTGCCTGGTGCAGCGGTCCACGGCTGGAGGCGAGGCAGTAATTCAGATCGTAGGGAAGCTGCTCGCCTTCCGATTCCATGCGCAGCGGCCGCGCCTGGCGGAAGTCATAGGGCGTGCCGTCGACGGGCTTCACCGCGCCGGTCGGGATCATCTCTGCGTCGACGGGCGTATAAGCGCCGGCATTGAGCATCAGCCGGTGGTCGAGAATGTCGCCCGCGCCCCCGTCGTCGAGATTGAAGTAGGAGTGCTGCGCAAGATTACAGAGCGTCGGCTCCTCGCATGTGGCGGTCAGTTCCATGCTGAGCGTGCCGGGGATCTTCAGCCGGTAGGTGCAGGTGACGTCCAGCGCGCCTGGAAAGCCCATCGTGCCATCGGGATCGTGCAGTGTCAGCGTCACGAAATCGCGCCCGTGCAGCGAGACCGACCATGGACGGTGGAAATAGCCCTCCGAGCCGCCATGCAGCGTGTGTTTCCCTAGAAAATTGCGCTCGGTCTGGTAGCGCTTGCCGGCGATGGTGAAGCGGCCGTCGCGAATGCGATTGGCGAAGCGGCCGACGACGGCGCCGAAATAGGCGCGGTCGGTCTCATAGGGCTCGAACTGGTCGTAGCCCATCACCAGCGGCGCATCATGGCCGGCGAGCCGCAGATCCTGGATGATCGCGCCAAGCCCGATGATGTTGGCCGTGAGACCACCGCCACCGATGGTGAAGCGGCGAACGGCCTCGCCCGCCTGCGTCGTGCCGAAGACCTCGCCGTCCTTCATCGCTGTGCCCGAAAACGTCAGTTCATTGATCTGTGGACTACGCCGGCCATCTCCGGCAAGGGCAGGCCTGATGCCTGCCCCGCCAGTCAAGCGTTGTCAGAGGCCGAGGCCACCGAGGCAGACATATTTGGTGTCGAGATAGTCCTCGATGCCCTGATGTCCGCCTTCCTTGCCGAGGCCCGATTCCTTGACGCCGCCGAACGGCGCCTCGGGCGTGGTGATCAGGCCTTCATTGACGCCGACCATGCCGTATTTCAGCCCTTCCATGACGCGGAAGGCGCGGCCGAGATCGCCGGTGTAGAAATAGCAGGCGAGGCCGAACTCGGTGTCGTTGGCCAATGCGATCGCTTCTTCCTCGGTCTCGAACCTGAACACCGGGGCGACCGGCCCGAAGATCTCTTCCTTCATGAAGCGCATCTTGGGCGTGGCGTCGGCGATGACCGTAGGCTGGAAGAACGAGCCGCCGAGCGCATGGCGATTGCCGCCGGCAACGACCTTGCCGCCCTTCGAGGTGGCATCGGCGATCAGTTCCTCGACCTTCTCGACCGCTTTCTCGTCGATCAGCGGCCCCTGCTGCACGCCTTCTTCCAGGCCGGAGCCGACCTTCAGACTGTTGCTGGCAGCGGCGAGCTTCTCGACGAACTTGTCATAGATACCCGCCTGGACGAGGAAGCGGTTGGTGCAGACGCAGGTCTGGCCAGAATTGCGGTACTTCGCGGTGATGGCGCCGGTGACGGCGCGATCGATGTCGGCATCGTCGAAGACCAGGAACGGCGCATTGCCGCCGAGTTCCATCGACACTTTCTTGACCGTCGTCGACGACTTCTGAATCAGGATCTTGCCGACCTCGGTCGAGCCGGTGAAAGTGATCTTCTTGACCAGCGGGTTGGCGCAGATCTCGTCGCCGATCTCGCCGGCCGAACCGGTCAGGATGTTGATGACGCCCTTGGGGAAGCCGACCTCTTCGGCGAGCGCGCCCCAGGCGAGGCCCGAATAAGGCGTCTGCGAGGCCGGTTTGACCACGGCCGTGCAGCCCGCGGCCAGCGCCGGTCCGAGCTTGCGGGCGAGCATCGAGGACGGGAAGTTCCATGGCGTGATGGCGGCAATGACGCCGACCGGCTCCTTCGTCACCAGGATGCGGCGGTCGCCCCAGGGCGACGGCACGATGTCGCCATAGGTGCGGCGGCCTTCCTCGGCGAACCAGAGGATATAGCTCGCGGCCGAGCCGATCTCGCCCTTGGATTCGAACAGCGACTTGCCCTGCTCGATGGTGAGCAACTCGGCTAGCACGTCCTGATTGTCCATCATTGCGTCGTGCAGCTTGCGCAGAAGCTTCGAGCGCTCGAGCGCGGTGGTCTTGCGCCAGTTCTTGAATGCTTCATCGGCGGCCTCGATGGCGCGGCGGGTTTCGGCCTTGCCGGCCTTCGGCACGGTCCCGATCTTCAGGCCGGTCGCCGGATTGTTGACGTCGATGGTCTGGCCGCTGTCGGCCTGCACCCATTCGCCGTTGATGAGATTGGCCTGGCGCATGAAATGACTGGTTTTCTGAAGCATGGTCTGGCCTCCGTTCGGCGCGCTGATCGGCCGTTTTTCTGGATATTCGGGGGCGTGCAAGGCTGCACGCTGGCGCATTGCTCTTACCTAGGGAAAGCCCGGCAAGCAATCACAAGATGGCATATAGGGGTTGGGCCAGTAAAAACGAGCGCTAGCCGAACACGTGCAGGACCACCGTCAGCCAGAAGGATGTGGTGAGCACCGCGCTGGCCGTGGCGATCGTCATCTGGTTGGACGCCAGCGCCTGGCCGGTGTTGGCAGCGCCGCCACGACCACGGCGACCTTTGCCGTCAGCGGCGGCAGGCCGAGCAGCCAGACCGCGAGCAGCACCAAGGCCGGCATCAGGAAAAGTTTCAGCGCCGACAGCGCGAGCGCTGGGCGCACGTTCCCGGAAATGCCGAAGCGGCGCAGGCTGAGCCCCATCGCAAACAGCGCCACCGGCCCGGCCGTATCGGCCAGCGCGTCGACCAGCCGCTCGATCAGCGGCGGCAGCGGCGCGCCGGTGAAGCGCCAGGCGAGCCCCGCGAGAATGCCAATGATGAGCGGGTTGACGAACAGCCGCCTGAGGAAATTCCGGATGACGCGCAGCGGATGCACGGACTCTTCGTCTTGACGGCCGAACATCTCGAACAGCACGATTGACGCCATCATCATGACAGGCAGGTGGATCGAGACCAGCAGCGACAGCACCTCGAAGCCGCTGGTGCCGAATATGCCGAGGATGAAGGGCGCGCCAAGCAGCACGACATTGGAATAGGCCGAGGACACGCCGCCGACGATGCCGGCGCGGGCATCGCGGCCGAAGAGGCGCGTCATGACCAAGTGCCCGGCGGACCAGGTGACGGCAACCGCCGCAAAATAGGCGCTCCCCAGCGACCATGGCGCCACGCCATGGAAATCGGAGTTCACCATCGTCTGGAACAAGAGCAGCGGCATAGCCACGTTGACGGCGAATTCGGATATGCCCTCACCACTTGCCGGCTTCAGATAGCCGGTAAGGCCGGCGAGATAGCCGAGCGCAACGAGACTGAAGACGAACAGGACGGTTTCGGTGAGCGGCGTCATTGTTCGGGCGGAGACATCTTTACCGTGATAGGCAAGCCTCGAGCGCCGTGCAATCGGCCGTTCTCCGGCCGACCGTTGGTCCTCTGCTTGTTTTTCAGCCGGCTTTGCGGTCCCTATATGCCGAAGATGGCCCCGGCCTCTCCGGCCGCCATAAGGACTTCACATGCTGCGACTTGCCCTGGCGCTTTTCCTGCTTGCCGTTCCCACCCTCGCCCACGCAACCGACGCCGGCTGGGCGCTGCTGCGCGATGGCGGCCATATCGTCCTGCTTAGGCATGCCTTCGTCACCGGGACCACCGATCCGGCGAATTTCGACATCGGCAATTGCGCCACCCAGCTCAACCTATCCGAGCGCGGCAAGCAGCAGTCAAGCCGCATCGGGGCGCTGTTTGCGGCGCGCGCGGCGCCCATCGAGCGTGTGCTCTCCAGCCGCTACTGCCGCTGCCTTGATACCGCCCGCATCGCTTTCGAGGCCGAACCGAAACCATTTGCGCCGCTCGACTTGCTCAAGACCGATTCGGCTGAGAAGGCCGCTCAGATGGAGGCGGTGATGAAGGAGATCCGGGGCTATTCCGGCTCTGACAATCTGGTGCTGGTCACGCATCTGGAAAACATCCAGGCGCTCACCGGCGTCTCGCCGCGCGAGGGCGAGGCCGTGGTCGTGGCGCCTAATGGAGACGGCCTCAAAGTGCTCGGCCGCGTCACCTTCTGACGGCATAGGTCTGCCCAGCTCAGCACTGTGTCCAAAATGCCACAGCCGCAAGAAGCCGCAAGCCCCCGCGATAATGCCGCTTGCGACAAGCCGTCGCAGGGTCTATAGGCGCGCTCCCGGTCACGAAAACCGAAGCGAGCACAACGGTTGGAGCTTTCGTCTCCGCCCGCGCAGCCAGCTTTGCCGCGCTGTGTACGGCGCCGTTTCGGAGTGTTGGGATCGCCGATGTAGCTCAGAGGAAGAGCGCCGGATTTGGGTCCGGAGGTCAGGGGTTCGAGTCCCTTCATCAGCACCACGGATAGCTCAGTTTGGTTAGAGCGTCAGACTCATAATCTGATTGTCGAAGGTTCGATTCCTTCTCCAACGGCCTGTTAAGCCGACACCTTTGGGTGGTGTTATCCAAAACGGTCCGGGGACCGGAATGCAGAAGACCTGGCGGACGGCTAAGCCTTCGGGCCGAGGCCGTATCGAACGGTCCGATGCCATCGGCTCGCGGCCAGGCTCGCGGTGACGATCAAGGCGCGGCAATGCCGGCAAAGGAGCCTTCGGGCGCCGGCGCCCGCCTTGCCGCCCCGCGATCCGCTCCCGAAGGCCCGCCGCCTGGCGATGCCACCGGTCTCCGGATCATTCGTGCCGGGAAACGAAACGAGAAATGAAAGGACGATCGACGCATGACGTGACGCCTCGCATGGGGCCATGCCCGACAGGAGTAAAGACAATGAAGACCATTCTCGAAAAGGTTCTGGGACGCCAGCGCGTCCTCGTGAAGGAAAATGAACGTGCCGTCGCCCTCTACAAGGGCGAGATCCAGGCTGTCCTGATGCCGGGCGAACATTGGCTCGACAACCGGCGCGGAAACCTGGAAATCTCCAGGCACGACCTGAAGAACCCGGAATTCGTTTCGGCCTACGAGAAGGCATTGTTCGACAAGCTCCCGGATGTGGCCGCGCGTCACTTCACCGTGGCTCGCACCGGGCGCACCGACATTGCCGTGATCGAGCGCGACGGCGCCCTTCATGCCGTTCTCGCTCCGGATCGCAAGCTCGTGCTGTGGACGGATGCCGGCCCGTGGGCGGTGACCTCCGTCGACACGGCGGCCGATCTGGCCGTCGATCCGGCCTTGATGCGCTGGATCGGCCAGGCCCGAAAGACGGAACACATGTTCCTGCATCCGGTCGTGGACGGTCAGGTCGGTCTGCTGTTCGTGGACGGCGTCTACACCCGCACGCTTGCCGCGGGTGTGCACGCCTTCTGGAATGTCGGGCGCACGGTCCAGGTGAAGGTCGTCGACCTCAAGCGGCAGTCGCTTGATGTCGCCGGGCAGGAAGTGCTGACCAAGGATCGCGTGACGATCCGCGTCAACATCGCCGCCGAATACCGGGTCGTCGATCCGGTGACGGCGGTGAGCACGGTGAAGGACTTCTCGGAAGCCCTCTACCGCGCCCTGCAGTACGCCTTCCGCAAGACGCTCGGCGCGCTCACCCTCGACCAGATCCTCGACAAGAAGATCACGGTCGATGAGGAGGCAGCCGCCAAGGTGCGTTCCGACATGACCGCGATCGGCCTCGAGGTCAGCGATATCGCGCTCAAGGATGTGATCCTGCCGGGCGAGATGCGCGAGATCCTCAACCAGGTGGTTTCGGCCGAGAAGCAGGCCGAGGCCAACGTCATCCGCCGCCGCGAGGAGACGAATGCCACGCGTTCGCTGCTCAACACGGCCAAGGTGATGGCCGAGAACCCGGTGATGCTGCGGCTGAAGGAGCTCGAGGCTCTCGAGGCCATTGCCGGCAAGGTCGAGCGCCTGACTGTCCACAACGGGACGGGCGGGCTGCTCAACGATCTGGTCAAGCTCCGCGAAGGCTGAGCTTACGCCACGTAAAATGGGAAGGGTCGCCGGTTGCCCGGCGGCCCTTCTTGCGTCCACAAAGCCGGCATCCCATCTGCGCCCGGCGTGTCAGGCCTTTTCCTGCCCGGAAAAACCGATTAGACAGCGCCAAAACAAGATGCGGACAGATTCCGCCCGCAACCGAAGGAAGAGCCCTTGTCCACCACGTTCGAGAAAGTCGCCAAGATCATTGCCGACACCAGCGAGATCGATATCGACACCATCACGCCCGAAAGCCATACCATCGACGATCTCGGCATCGACAGCCTCGATTTCCTCGACATCGTCTTTGCCATCGACAAGGAATTCGGCATCAAGGTGCCGCTCGAGAAGTGGACGCAAGAGGTCAATGACGGCAAGGCTTCGACCGACGACTACTTCGTCATGCAGAACCTGTGCGCCAAGATCGACGCGCTGGTCGCGGCCAAGGCCGCCTGAAGAGCGCGACCTTGCCCCGCCTCCAGCCTGACCAGCAAAGCCGCTCATGAGCAGCCCGCGCGACGTCGTCATCACCGGCATCGGCCTTGTCTCTTCGCTGGGAGAAGGACCGGACGCGCATTGGCAGAAGCTGACCCGGCCGGGCGTTGAGCCGGTGCTCGATGCGACGCGCTTTGCGCCCTACACAATTCATCCCCTGCCCGAGATCGACTGGAACCTGCAGATCGCCAAGCGCGGCGACCAGCGCCAGATGGAGACCTGGCAGCGGCTCGGCACCTATGTCGCCGGCCTGGCGCTGGACGACGCCGGCATCAAGGGCAATGACGAGCTTTGCGCGACCATGGACATGGTTGTGGCGGCCGGCGGCGGCGAGCGCGACGAGGCCGTGGACAGCGCGATCCTGGCGGCGTCCGAGAGCCGCAACGACCGCGACGTGCTGCTCAACGAGAAGCTGACCACGGAATTGCGGCCGACGCTGTTCCTCGCCCAGCTTTCCAATCTGCTCGCCGGCAACATCTCCATCGTGCACAAGGTCACCGGCTCGTCTCGCACCTTCATGGGCGAGGAAGGCGCCGGCGTCTCGGCTGTTGAGACGGCCGCCGCGCGCATCCGCTCGGGCCAGTCGACCCATGTGCTGGTCGGCGGCGCGTTCCAGACCGAGCACTCAGACATGCTGCTCGGCTATGAACTCGCCGGCTATCTGCATCGCGGCCCGTGGAGGCCGGTCTGGCAAAGACAGGGCGCGGAAGGCGGCGGCGTGGTGACGGGCTCGGGCGGCGCTTTCTTGGTGCTCGAACAGCGCGAGCATGCGCAGAGCCGGGGTCGCAAGATCTATGCTGAGCTCGGTCCTGTGATTTCCGGCCGGGCGAGGCGCCGGCGCGGCGAGCTGAATGCCGACATCGCCGCTTTGCTGAAGCAGGCGGCACTGCCCGCCGGCGAATTGCTGACGATTTCCGGTGCCTCCGGCGCCCATGCCGCCACGGCGGCCGAAAAGGCGGCACTCGATGCCGACCCGGCGCTTGCAGTGCGCGCCTTCTCGACGCTCACCGGCC
This sequence comes from Mesorhizobium sp. WSM4983, assembly GCF_029625765.1. NCBI lineage: Bacteria > Pseudomonadati > Pseudomonadota > Alphaproteobacteria > Hyphomicrobiales > Phyllobacteriaceae > Mesorhizobium > Mesorhizobium sp. WSM4983. Next base: position 687,246 of record NZ_JARTVM010000001.1, read on the forward strand.
ACATGAAGGAAGCCCAGTTCCCCTTCGCCGTGGCGCTTGCCGCGCTCGCCGTCGACCGCAAGGCCCCCTACCCTGTCTTCGATGCCACAGTGGAGCAGCCATTCGTAGGCGTCCCCAGCTCCGTCCTTGCAACGGCGATCGGCTATCACCAATTCGAGGGCCTGGGGCTGATCAAGGCCGCTTAGAGCGAGACAGACAGAAGATGGCCAATCTCCGCGATCACATGGGCAGGCCTATCGTCGCCGTGACCGGCATCGGCGTGGTGACTTCGCTTGGCGTCGGCAAGGCCGACAACTGGGCGGCGCTGACCTCAGGCAAATCCGGCATCCATCCGATCACCCGTTTTCCCGTCGATCATCTGAACACCCGCATCTCCGGCATGGTCGATTTCCTGCCGTCGAGCTCCAAGGGTGCCAGTCCCCTCACCTACGAGCTGGCCGAGACGGCCGCCCAGGAAGCGGTGTCGGAGGCCGGCCTCGATTCCGGCGATTTCGGCGGCCCGCTCTTTCTCGCCTCGCCGCCGGTCGAGCTCGATTGGGCCGACCGCTTCTCGCTCTACAATTCCGACAAGAAGGAAAGCGGTTCCGAGAGATTGCTGCGCGTGGCGCGCGGACTGAAGGAGCTCGGCATTTTCGAGACCACCCAGTTCGGCTCGATCGCCGATCGCCTGGCCGATCGTTTTGGCACGCGCGGCCTGCCGATCACGCTGTCGACAGCCTGCGCGTCAGGCGCCACCGCCATCCAGCTCGGTGTCGAGGCGATCCGTCGCGGCGAATGCGACAAGGCGCTGTCGATCGGCGCCGACGGCTCCGCCACGGCCGAAGCCCTGATCCGCTTCTCGCTGCTCTCGGCGCTTTCCACCCACAACGACATTCCCGAAAAGGCCTCGAAACCCTTCTCCAAGGACCGCGACGGTTTTGTCCTTGCCGAAGGTTCCGGCGCGCTGGTGCTGGAATCGCTGGAGGCGGCACTTACCCGGGGAGCCACCATCCTCGGCATCATGCGCGGCTGCGGCGAGCGCGCCGACGACTTCCACCGCACCCGCTCCAAGCCTGACGGTTCGCCGGCCATCGCCGCGGTACGCGCCGCCCTTGCGGATGCCGGCTTGAGCGAGGACGAGATCGACTACGTCAACGCGCACGGCACCTCGACGCCGGAAAACGACAAGATGGAGCATCTGTCGCTGTCGACCGTGTTCGGCGAGCGGATCGGCTCGATGCCGATCTCGTCGAACAAGTCGATGATCGGCCACACGCTGTCCGCTGCCGGCGCGGTCGAGGCCGCGTTCTCGCTGATGACCATGCGCGAAAGCGTCATCCCGCCGACCATCAATTACGACAATCCTGATCCGGCAATCGTGCTCGACGTGGTGCCAAACAAGAAGCGCAACGCAGAGGTCGGCACGGTTCTGTCGAATTCCTTCGGCTTCGGCGGCCAGAACACCTGCCTTGTCATGGCGCGGGAACCGGTCTAAGCGGACGTTTTCCCGCTTCCAAAGTACCGACAGGCCAAATGCGCGCATTGCAACTTATCGAGGACCGCCGCCTTGAAACGGTGGACCTTCCGCCTCCCCCGCCGCCTTCGCAAGGTGAAGTGACGCTCCGCATCAAGGCGGTGGCGCTCAACCATATCGACGTCTGGGGCTGGCGCGGCATGGCCTTCGCCAAGCGCAAGCTGCCGCTGGTCGTCGGCGCCGAAGCCTCGGGCGAGGTCGAGGCTGTCGGGCCAGGCGTCTCCACCCTCCTGCCGGGGCAACTGGTGTCGATCTACGGCGCGCGAACCTGCGGGCTCTGCCGTGCCTGCCGCGAGGGCCGCGACAATCTTTGCGAGCACGTCTCCGGCGTCCACGGTTTTCATCTCGACGGCTTCGCGCAGGAAAAGATCAACCTGCCTGCCCGTCTCCTGGTGCCTGCGCCGCCCGGTGTCTCAGAGATCGGCGCTGCCGTCGCACCCGTCACCTTCGGCACGGTCGAGCATATGCTGTTCGACAACGCGAAACTGGAGCCCGGTGAAACCATCCTCGTCCATGCCGGCGGCTCCGGCATCGGCACCGCAGCCATCCAATTGGCGAAGCGCATGGGCTGCACGGTCATCACTACGGTCGGCTCGAACGACAAGATCGACAAGGCGAAGGCGCTTGGCGCCGACCATGTCATCAACTATCGCGAGGATCGCTTCGAAGGCGTGGTGCGCAAGCTGACGAAGAAAAAGGGCGTCGATGTCGTGTTCGAACATGTCGGCGCCGACACTTTTGCAGGTTCGATGCTATGCCTGAGGCGCGGCGGCCGCCTCGTCACCTGCGGCTCGACCTCCGGCGTCTCGACGCAGGTCAACCTGATGCAGCTTTTCCAGCAACAGTTGAAGCTGCTCGGCTCCTTCGGCTGCCGCATGAAGAACATGGCCGATGCCATGCAGAAAATGGCGGCCGGTCTCGTCGCGCCCGTGATCGACACCGAAGTCGGCTTCGACGACATCGACGCCGCGCTGAAGCGCATGGAAGGCCGCGACGTCTTCGGCAAGATCATTCTTCGCGTTTCCTAAGACAAGATGGTCGGCAAGGTGCTCAAGAAAGCCCGCCGGGACTTCATGTTCCGCTATGGCCGGCGGCTACGCCAAATGGAGCACTGGCTGGTGGCGCGGCTTGCCATGGCGGTCATCGGCCTGCTGCGCCTTTTGCCGCCTGACAGCGCGCTCAACTTCGCCGACCGCGTCGCCCGCGGCATCGGGCCAATGGTCGGACGGCACCGGGTGGCCGTCAACAATCTGCGCCTTGCCTATCCGCAAAAGAGCGATGCCGAAATCGAGGCCATCGCGTCCGACATGTGGGGCAACATGGCCCGGCTTGCCGCCGAATACATCTTCCTCGATGCCCTCTTCGATTTCGACCCGAATGCCGCCAAGCCGGGCCGGGTCGAGGTCAGCGGCATCGAGCATTTCGTCGAAATCGCAGGTGAAAAGAAGCCGCATATCCTGTTCACCGGCCATCTCGGCAATTTCGAGCTTTTGCCGGTCGCCGCCGCCACCTTCGGCATGAACATCACGGCGCTGTTCCGCCCGCCCAACAATCCCTACCTTGCCGACTACATCCACTCGACACGCCGTTCGAGCATGGGAGGCCTGCTGCCGTCCTCGACCGGCGCATCGTTTGCCCTCGCCGCCATCCTGGAAAACGGCGGCAATATCGGCGTGCTGGTCGATCAGAAATTCACGAACGGCGTCGAGACGACCTTCTTTGGCCGCCCCTGCCAGAGCAATCCGGTGCTGGGCATGCTCGCCCGCCACTATGATTGCGATGTCTATCCGGCGCGCTGCGTCAGGCTGCCGGGAAACCGTTTCCGATTGGAAATCGAAGACAAGCTCGGTTTGCCGCGCACCGAAACCGGCAGCGTCGATGTTCACGCCACCACGCAGCTGCTTGCCGACATCGTCGAGCGCTGGGTGCGCGAGGATCCCGGACAGTGGATGTGGTTCCACAAGCGCTGGGAGATGAGCGGCCGCCGACGTAAGCGGCGTTAGCAGGCCAAGGTCAGCTAAAGCGGCCGAGAACGTTCAGATCGCTTTCGTCTGGATCAAACGCGGAACCGCTTTGAAATAGCCTGCTGCTAGGCGTGTTGCGTCCAATGCGCAACGCAAAGCCGCGAGGACCAAGTCCACGCGGCTCCAGGTTCAGCTGTCTCAAAGCGGAGCGGGGATGGTGAAGTTCGGCCGGAACGTATCCATCGTGGCACCGTTGCGATCCTCGGAAAGCAGTGTGTCCGAGCCGAAGCTTGCCCGCAGGCCGACCACGTATTTGTGGATGTTCACGGTGCCTGAAGCTTCCGAGAAGGTCAGGTGATCCAGCTGATAGCGGCCAAATACCGACCAAGGGGTCCCTGAGAACCGATAAGTAGCCTGCAAGGCCGCCGTTACCGTATCGAAATGTCCGCCAAAACCGGACAGCCGCGAGAAGCCGAGTTCACCGTCGAAGCGGAGATTGTCTTGCGCGAAATACCGCACGACACCCCGGCCGCCCCAATTGTCGAAATGTTCGGACTCGCCGCTGGCCCGCAACTGCCCGTAGTAGGCCTGCCCGTAGATCGTCACGTTGCCGAAATAGGCCTGAGCCTCTGGACCGACGGTGAAGGTATAAAGGTCTAAGTCACCGATGCCGTTATCGCCGCCAAATCCGTTTATCGTCGCAAATCCACCCAGCGCATATGAGCTCGGATCGCGCCAGTAACCGTGGATCGCACCGCCGTAGCTGTAGATGTTCGTGCCTTCGACCCAAAGCGAATCGATCACCCCGTCAGTCTGGATGTTCCAGCGGGCGTCGATCGGGAAATTCACCCGAACGGCGCCGCCGGCAGTCGTGCCATCCGTGTCGTCCCCGGGGGTCGCGAAATAGAGACCTCCGAGATAGATTTCGCCATAACCTGATATATGCGGCTGCGCGAGTTCCTGGTCCAGAAGAACGGGTGCATCGGCAGCAAAAGCCGAGGTTGCGGTTGCCGCGATCGCAGCGCTCAATAGAAATCGATACATTAAAGTCCCCAAGCAGCCAGAACAACGCTCCGTACTTACCACTGCGCCGTCATGCAAACCAGCTCCGGCGATGCTCACGCTAGTATAAGCTGCTTGTTTTTGAAGCATGTGCGGCATTGCTGCAACGCTCCGAGCAGGCGCAGCCATCAAATGCTGCCTGCGGCCTAGGCAGCCCTCTCCGGCCCGTTTCAATCGGTGACGACGATTCGCGTGTTGCCGTAGCCGGCTTCCTTCACCATCGAATAGAAAGTCGCGGCATTGGCCGTATGCAGGCGCACGCAGCCATGCGAGGCCGGACGCCCGAGATATTTCACGGCGCCGGTGCCGTGAATGGCGTAGCCGCCGCGGAAGAACACCGAATACGGCATCGGCGAATTGTCATACTTGCGCGAGTACCACATCCGCGCGGTCCATTGCGGCCGGTAGCTGCCGCGCGGTGTGAAGTAGCCCCTTCGGGCCGTCGATACATTCCAGCGATACAGCACCTGGCCGTATCTGCTGACGGTCATTGTCTGCGTCGAGACGTCGATATTGGCGACCAGCGAAGCCGCCCGGCTTGCGATCGACGTGCCGAGCAACGTGGTTGCCAGCACGGCCGCCATGAGGCTGGATTTTTTCATGCGATGAACCCCTTCGATTGCCCCCTGCCATCACGTGGTCTCTTTTCCATCATTTTCGCCGGCAGGTGCGTTAAGTACCACACACTCCTTGACAAATTCGCCAATTCGATTTCGCGAATTTGAATGATTTCCCGTCATAGTTGCTGGGCCGCCACCCACTCTCAACGGTTTAAGCGCGAGCCTGCCCTCAATCATTGTCCGGCAACCGCGAAAGGCAGCTTGCAAAAGCGCCGCGTTGCTTCTTCAATCAGCAGGATGAATGAACGACTCCTCCGGGCCGTCGATGACCGGGTCGACGACCTGATCGCGCTGACCGCCGAGCTCATCCGCTTTCCGACCGTCAATCCGCCCGGCGAGGCCTACCGGCCATGTGCCGAGTATCTTGGCGCACGCCTCAAGAAGCTCGGCTTCGAAACCGAATTCATTCGCGCAGAAGGCACGCCCGGCGACACCGACCGCTACCCGCGCGTCAATGTCGTCGCCCGCTTCGACGGCCGCTCGCCCGGTGCCTGCGTCCATTTCAACTCGCATATCGACGTGGTCGAGGCCGGCGAAGGCTGGACCGTCGATCCTTTCGCCGGCCTGGTGAAGGAAGGTAGGGTCTACGGCCGCGGCGCCTGCGACATGAAAGGCGGGCTGGCGGCTTCTGTCATTGCCGCCGAAGCCTTCATGGAGGTCTATCCCGACTTTCCCGGCGCCATAGAGATATCCGGCACGGTCGACGAGGAATCCGGCGGGTTCGGCGGCGTCGCCCATCTGGCGAAGCTCGGCTATTTCTCGAAGCCGAAGGTCGACCACGTCATCATCCCCGAGCCGCTGAACAAGGACCGCATCTGCCTTGGCCATCGCGGGGTCTGGTGGGCCGAGATCGAGACCAAGGGCGAGATCGCGCATGGCTCGATGCCGTTCCTCGGCGACAACGCGGTGCGCCATATGGGTGCCGTCGTGCAGGCCTTCGAGGACGAGCTTTTCCCGGCGCTCGACCGCAAGGTGACGCGCATGCCGGTGGTGCCCGAGGGCGCCCGGCGCTCGACCATGAACATCAATTCCGTCCATGGCGGCCAGACCGAGGATTTCCGGCCGGGACTGCCCTCGCCCAACGTGCCGGATTCCTGCCGGCTGACCATCGACCGCCGCTTCCTGCTCGAGGAAGACCTCACCACCGTCAAGGGTGAAGTCACCGGCATCCTCGACCGGCTGAAGCGCGAGCGAGAAAAGTTCGACTACGAGATCCGCGACCTGATGGAGGTGCTGCCGCTGATGACCGAGCGCGACGCGCCGGTGGTGAAAGCCGTCGCCAAGGGCATCATGGAAATCTTCGACCGCGAGCCGGAATACGTCATTTCGCCCGGTACCTACGACCAGAAGCATGTTGCCCGCATTGGCCAGATCTACGACTGCATCGCTTATGGCCCCGGCATCCTCGATCTCGCGCATCGGCCGGACGAATGGGTGGGCATCGCCGACATGGTGGACGCGGCCAAGGTGATGGCGATCGGCCTCGACGTGCTGCTGCGCGGTACGACCGGCTGATCGGGAAAAACATTTCGCTTGGCGCCACCCGGCAGCACGAAACGCAATTTACTCACAGGCCAAATCACGCTTCTATCCGCTGGGCTTGTCCGTTTGACCGCATGGGAGTTCGGCAATGAGATTGTGGAAGACCATTTTGGCCGCCGCTGTGCTTACTTTCGCGGCCGCCACGTCGGCATTTTCGGCCCGTACCGACCTCGTCATCGGCATTCCGCTCGAACCCCCGCATCTCGATCCGACCGCGGGCGCCGCCGCCGCCATCGACGAGGTGCTCTACGCCAATGTCTTCGAAGGTCTCACCCGCATCGGTCCGAACGGCGAGGTGATCCCCGACCTTGCCGAAAGCTGGACCATCTCGGATGACGGCAAGATCTACACTTTCAAGCTGCACACCGGCGTGAAATTCCACGACGGCAGCGATTTCAGCGCCGACGACGTGAAATTCTCTCTCGACCGTGCCCGGGCCGACAATTCGGTCAACGCCCAAAAGGGGCTGTTCGCGCAGATCGACAAGGTCGATGTCGTCGATCCGGCGACGGTGAAGGTCACGCTGAAAAACCCGCAAGGCTCCTTCCTGTACAATATGGGCTGGGGCGACGCGGTGATGGTGTCGCCGAAATCGGCCGACACCAACAAGGAAAAGCCGGTCGGCACCGGCCCCTTCAAGTTCCAGAACTGGGCCAAGGGCTCGTCGATCACGCTTGTGAAGTCGGATAATTACTGGGGTGCCCCGGTTGTGCTCGACAAGGTCGAGTTCCGCATCGTACCCGACGCCGCCGCCGCCGTGCCGGCGCTGCTTTCGGGCGACATCCAGGCCTTCCCCTTCTTCGATCCCGACAGCGTCTCTCAGGTCAAGGACGATCCGCGTTTCAAAGTGGTGATCGGCTCCACCGAAGGCGAGACGATTCTTTCGATCAACAACAAGAAGCCGCCCTTCGACAAGCTCCAGGTGCGCCAGGCCATCTCCTTCGCGCTCGACCGCAAGGCGATCATCGACGGCGCCTCGGCGGGCCTGGGAGTGCCGATCGGCTCGCATATGTCGCCCGCCAACAAAGACTATGTCGACCTCACCGGCCTCTATCCGCACAATGTCGACAAGGCCAAGGAACTGCTGAAGGAAGCCGGCCTAGAAAAAGGCTTCAAGGCGACGCTGAAGCTGCCGCCGCCGTCCTATGCGCGGCTTGGCGGCGAGATCATCGCGTCCGAGCTGCGCGATGTCGGCATCGATCTGGAGATCATCCCCGTCGAATGGGCGCAATGGCTGGATCAGGTCTTCACCAAGAAGGACTACGACCTCACCATCGTCTCCCACACCGAGCCGAACGACATCGATATCTATTCGCGCAAGGACTATTACTTCAACTACGACAACCCGGCCTTCGATGCCATCATCGCCAAGCTCAACCTGACCTCGGACGAGGCGAAGCGGAAGGAGCTGCTGGCAGAGGCGCAGAAGATCCTCGCCGACGACGCCGTGGTCGGCTTCCTTTACGAGCTGCCGAAGGTCGGGGTCTGGGACGCGAAGCTGCAGGGCCTGTGGGAGAATGCACCGATTCAGGCCAATGACCTTACCAAGGTGAAGTGGACGGATTGACGCCGGCGCGGTCGCCTGATCGCCTCCCATGGCCACCTATCTCCTCAAGCGCCTCATCATCGCGACCATCACGCTGGTGCTGGCCTCGATGGTGGTGTTTGCGGTGATGGAAATCCTGCCTGGCGACCCGGCGCGCCTGATGCTGGGCTTCAACGCCAGCGCCGACCAGGTCGAGCTGTTGCGCAACCAGATGGGCCTGAACGCGCCGCTTGTCCTGCGCTACCTGCACTGGGCGGGCGGGTTGCTCAGCCTCGATTTCGGTCGCTCCTACACCTATTCGGTTCCCGTCATCGACCTCGTGGGTGAGCGCGTCGTCGTTTCCCTGCCGCTGGCGCTAATCGCGCTGGCGCTGTCGACCGTCATAGCCATTCCGGTCGGGGTGTTTTCCGCCGGCCGCCAGGGCCGGGCCGGCGACACATTCGCCATGGGCGCTGCCCAACTCGGCGTTGCCGTGCCGAATTTCTGGTTCGCGCTGATGCTGATTTATCTCTTCGCCGTATGGCTGCGGCTGGTGCCGGCGGGTGGATTTCCTGGCTGGGACGCCGGGATCTGGCCGGCCGTGAAATCGCTGCTGCTACCGGCCATCGCGCTGGCGCTGCCGCAGGCGGCGATCCTGGCGCGCGTCGCCCGCTCGGCGCTGATCGAGGTGCTCAACGAAGACTATATCCGCACCGCCCGCGCCAAAGGCCTGCCCTACCGCGCCGTGCTCTGGCGCCACGCGCTGCGCAACGCCATGATCCCGGTGCTCACCATTCTCGGCCTGCAATTCGCGTTCCTGCTTGCCGGCACCATCATCATCGAGAATGTCTTCTATCTGCCGGGGCTTGGACGGCTGGTTTTCCAAGCCATCACCCAGCGCGACCTGATCGTCGTCGAGAGCGTCGTCATGCTGCTGGTCGCCGCCGTGATCGCCGTCAATCTGCTGGTCGACTTCTCCTACGCCGTTGTCGATCCGCGGCTCAGGGGCCGGCAATGATAATGCGCGTCGACCTGCCCGAGGAAACGCTTGCCGGGGTTCTGGCCAAAGCCTTCGGCAACCGCTCTTTTCTGATCGGCTTCGCCATCACGCTGCTGGTGGCCGCGATTGCGCTGCTCTCCTTTGTATGGACGCCCTACGACGTCACCAAGCTGGTCATCGCAGACAAGACGCAGGCGCCCTCGTGGACGCATTGGTTCGGCACCGACCATTTCGGTCGCGACATCCTTTCGATGATCATGGTCGGCGCACGCAACTCGATCGCGGTAGCGCTGGTGGCGGTCGGCATCGGCATGGGCATCGGCGTGCCGCTCGGCGCCTTCGCGGCGGCGCGGGGCGGCCTTGCCGACGAGGCGCTGATGCGCATCAACGATCTCGTCTTCGCCTTCCCGGCACTACTGTCGGCGATCATGATCACCGCCATCTTCGGGCCGGGCGCCGTCAACGCCATCATCGCCATTGGCATCTTCAACATCCCGGTCTTCGCGCGCGTCGCCCGCGCCGGCGCCTTGGCGATCTGGCCGCGCGAATTCATCCTCGCCGCGCGCGCTGCCGGCAAGGGCATGACGCAGATTTCTGTCGAGCACATCCTGCCCAACATCGCGACGCTGCTGCTGGTACAGGGCACGATCCAGTTTGCGCTGGGCATCCTCGCCGAAGCGGGGCTTTCCTATGTGGGCCTGGGCGCGCAGCCGCCAATGCCGAGCTGGGGCCGCATGCTGTTCGACGCGCAGACGCGGATGGTGACGGCGCCGTGGATGGCAATCTTTCCCGGCATGGCGATCATCGTGACCGTGCTTGGGCTCAACCTGCTCGGCGACGGCATCGCCGACATCCTCGATCCGAAATCGCGGCGGCGGCGATGAGCCTGCTCCAGATCGAGAACCTGTCGCTTGTCATCGGCGGAACGCGGATCCTGAAGCAGGTCGAGCTTGCGATTGCGCCTGGCGAGGTGGTCGGCCTGGTCGGCGAATCCGGTTCCGGGAAATCGATGACGGCGCTGACGATCATGAGCCTGCTGCCGCATCTAGCTCAAACCAGCGGACGCGTCACTTTCGACGGCATCGACCTCCTTGCAGCGAGCGAGGACCAGATGTGCGCGCTGCGCGGCGACGACATCGGCATGGTTTTCCAGGAGCCGATGACGGCGCTCAATCCAGTCAAGACCATCGGCGAGCAGGTGGCCGAGGGCATTCGCTGGCACACCAGGGCGGGCCGCGCCGAGGCCGAGGATCGCGCGCGAAAAATGCTCGACCGTGTCGGTCTGCCGGAAGCCAAGTTCCCACTGTCGCGCTACCCGCATGAGCTCTCCGGCGGGCAGCGCCAGCGCGTCGTCATCGCCATCGCCTGCGCGCTGAAGCCAAAATTGCTGATTGCCGACGAGCCGACCACGGCGCTCGATGTGGTGCTGCAGGCGCAGATCCTCGACCTGCTGCGCGATCTGGTCAGCGAAAACCGCATGGGCCTGCTGCTCATCTCGCACGACCTTGCGGTAGTGACCGAGATGGCCGACCGCCTGACCATCCTGCGCGGTGGCGAAGTGATGGAAGCCGGCGACACCGCGCGCACGCTGTCGGCACAACACCACCCCTACACGCGCGAGCTGGCGCTGGCTTCCATGCATGTGCCGGCGCGGCCCAAAAAACACCTTGCCGGTTCGGCAAAGCCGCTGCTCGAAGTCGAAGGCCTGAGCCGCGACTATCCGGGTCGGCGCAAATCCCTGTTCCGGGCGGCAGAGCCGATCCGCGCCGTCGACGATGTATCGCTAACCATCGAGCCGGCCCAGTCGGTAGCCCTCGTTGGCCGTTCCGGCTGCGGCAAATCCACGCTCGCCCGCATGATCCTGGCATTGGACAAGTCGACGGCGGGCTCAATCCGCTTTCGCGGCCAGACCATCACCGGCAAATCAGAGGCCGAGCTGAAGCCGGCCAGGCGCGACATGCAGGTGGTCTTCCAGGACCCTTACGGCTCCTTCGATCGACGCCAGAAGGTCGAGAAGCTGGTCGCCGAGCCGTTGCATCTCCTGGAGACCCAGCCGTTGAAAGCCGAGCGGCGCGAGATGGTCGCGCATGCGCTGCATGAGGTCGGACTCGGCCCGCGCGACATGGACAAATACCCGCATGAATTCTCGGGCGGCCAGCGCCAGCGCCTGTCGATCGCCCGCGCCATCATCACCCGCCCGAAACTGGTCGTCGCCGACGAGCCGGTCTCGGCGCTGGATGTGTCGATCCGCGCCCAGATCCTCGACCTCTTCGCCGAGCTTAACCAGAAGCTCGGCATCGCCTATCTGTTCATCACCCATGACCTGACGGTTGCCCGCGCCATGTCGGACGAGGTGCTGGTCATGCATGAGGGCAAGATAGTCGAGCGCGGCAGGACGGCCGATGTGCTCGACAGCCCGCGCTCGGAAGCCGCGCAGGCGCTGGTCGCGGCGGCGCCGGACCTTCACCGTGCGATCGCGCGACGCATGCAGGAACAAGGGTAAGCGGCGAGCCCGCGCTCAGCCCTCCGGTTTGACCAAATCCACCGGGCTGATGTCGAGCAGGTCGAGCGTGCGACGCAGCAGCTTCACCTCGCTCTCGGCAAGCTTGGAATCCGCCTTCGCGATCTCGGCCATGTGGCGCGCAAGCAGCTTTCGCCGCTCGACATCGAGGTCGCGGAACAGCGCGATCGCTTGTGAGCCGTTGGTCTCGTAGCCGTAGTCGTTGAGATATTCGACGACGCTGTCGATCGAGGCTTCGGGAATGCCGAAGGCTTCCTTGCAGATGTGCCGGAAGGCGACCATCTCGCTCTCCGACACCGCGCCGTCGGCCAGGATCATCCGGAACAGCATCAGAAGCTCGGCCGACAGCACCGGATCGTCCGCTACCTTGCGCACGCCCGGGTCGCCGTCGAAGATCGAACGTATCTGGTCGAGCAGCGCCATCGCCGTAAGCCTCCCCTTGCGATTCCGTTGAAATTGTTAGCGTGGAATCGGTCTTGCGCAAACTGTCTAAGCATGATGGAAGCAGCCGTCCCCCGCCTTGACCCACAGCCCGATGATCGACCTTACCTTGCAGACTGTCTTCATGCTCACCGCTGCCGCTTTCGCGGCGGGCTTCGTCGATTCGATCGCCGGCGGTGGCGGCCTGATCACCATCCCGGCGCTGCTCCTGGCGGGCTTCTCTCCGGTGGCAGCGCTCGGCACCAACAAGCTGCAGGGCATGTTCGGGTCCGGCTCGGCCACGATCCACTATGCCGCGAACGGCCAGGTCGATTTGCGCCGACAATTGCCTTCCGCGCTGCTGGCCCTTGTTGGCGGCGCCATCGGCGCCCTGCTGGCGACGATCGTGCCCGGCGACTTCCTGCGTGCCCTTTTGCCGGTTCTCTTGATCGCGATCGCCCTCTACTTCGCGTTCAAACCCAACATGAACGACGTTGACCGCGCAGAGCGTCTGTCACCGCTCCTATTCGGCCTAACGGTTGTGCCTGCCATCGGCTTGTACGACGGTCTGTTCGGCCCAGGCACGGGCTCGTTCCTTATGCTCGCCTTCGTCAGCCTTGCCGGCTATGGTCTGCTCAAGGCGACCGCGCACACCAAGCTGCTCAATTTCGCCTCCAACATCGGCGGCTTCGTCGTCTTCGCCGCCGTCGGCGTCATCGACTGGAAGATCGGTCTGATGATGGGTGTCGCCCAGTTTCTGGGCGCCCGCCTCGGCGCAGGCCTCGCCATCAAAATCGGCGCAAGACTGATCAAGCCGCTGCTGGTGATCGTGTGTGTAGCGCTGGCGGTGAAGCTGCTTGCCGCCCCGGCCAATCCCCTACGCCAACTCATTGGTGTGTGACTGTCCTGCTGGTAGAATTCGGGTGTTGCGAATCATGTTGGAGGGACCAGACATGAATCTTAGTGCGCCCACGCAGATCGTGTTCATTATTTCGTTGGTCATCGCCGCCATCGGCCTTCTCGCCGCTCTCGGCCTTCTTGCGTTCATTCCTCTCGCGTCGGTGTGGATCATGCTCATCGCCTATGTCGTGCTCGCCGGCGGCTGCCTGATGCGCGGCGCCTAAAGCAATCCAGGAAAAGTGTGGAGCAACTCGGAGCGCCCGGCCCTGCCGGGCGCTTTTGATTTTTGCGAGCGTGTTCTGCTAGGCTCGCGGCATGTCCGACGAGACGGAGCGCCATCGGGAGGATACTCGCTCTCCCGCCCTCCATTCCGAGATGGTGCGGCGCAAACCCGCCGCCCCGCTCGCAGGCATCGTCACGGATATCTGCGGCTATCGGGAAATATTGCCCGGCCATTTCCGCATGGTCGAATATGCCTCGCTGACCGTACCCCTGGTGATCAGCTTCGCCGAAGCCTTCGCCATCGGGCTCGGCCGCAGCCCGGGCGACAACGATCGCTACGCCAGCTTCGCCGCCGGTCTCTATGCCGGCCCGGTCATGATCGAATCCTTCGGCGCCGCCTGCTGTGTCCAGGTCAATTTCACGCCGCTTGGCGCCAGGCAATTCTTCGGCCTGCCGATGAGTGAGTTGCGCGACCGCATGGTCGGGTTGGACGATGCGATGGGCTTTGATGGCATCGCGCTGCGCGAACAGCTCGGCGAAGCGTCGGATTGGGACAAGCGCTTCGACATTGCCGAGGGTTTCATCGCAGGCCGACTCGCGGACGCGCATGCGCTTTCGCCCGAAATCGCCTGGGCCTACCGGACGGTCATCGCATCGGGCGGCCGCACCCGCATTTCGGCGCTCGCCAGCGAGATCGGCTGGAGCCGCAAGCATCTGGCGGCGAAATTCACCGACGCGACCGGCATCGGCCCGAAGACATTGTCACGCATCGTGCGCTTCAACCGCGCGCTGTCGCTGTCGAAGCGGCAGGACGACAACTGGGCCGGCATTGCCGCCGATTGCGGCTACGCCGACCAGGCGCATCTGGTGCGCGAATTCCGTCAGCTTGCCGGCGAAACGCCATCCGGGCTCGCCACGTGGATCTAAGCTTCAGGCGAGGTAACATTTCTTCAAGACGTGGAAACCGCCTTCGCACAGACTGGCATCCATTCAACCAGCACAGGGATATTGTCATGCCAGCAACAAACGAAGCACCCCGTCTCTATCCAGCCCTGCGATACAGGAACGCCGCTAGGATGATCGACTGGCTCAGCGAGGCCTTCGGCTTCGAACTGCGCGCCCGTTATGGCGATGGCGACATCGTTCACCACGCGGAACTGACCTTTCGGTCCTCGATGATCATGCTGGGCACCGCGCGCGACGACGATTACGGCAAGATGGTCGGCGAGCCCGGCGGTGGCGGCGGCAAGTCCATCTACATCGCCGTCGATGATGCCGATGCCGCCTATGCCAAGGCGAAAAAGGCCGGCGCCAGGATCACCCAGGAACTGGTCGACCGCGACTATGGCAGTCGCGAGTTCATCTGCCTCGACCCCGAAGGCAATGTCTGGTCCTTCGGCACCTACTGGCCGAAGGCGGGCGAGAAGGCGTCGTTGCTATCCGCGCCGGCATTTGCGGCTGGCGAAAACGCCTGAACCTCGTCATCCACGGGCGGAGCGGGAGCGAAGCGGACGCGAAGACCCGAGGATCCATTCCGTGACCTCGATGGAAGGGCGCAGAGGAGCAGAATTCTGCACGGTAGCAACGCCTTACCGTCACGGAATGGATCCTCGGGTCTGCGCCGCGTCGCTTCGCTCCTTGCTCCGCCCGTGGATGACGATGCGACGGAAGCTTTCGCTAATGGCAAGCGCATGCGCATCGACGGGAGGACCTACCGCGCCAGCCCGAAAATCGCATCGCAGTCGAGATGCTTCTCCAGCTCGGCCGCGACATCGTCCAGCGCCTTCTCGACCTCGGCGCGATAGTCGATGCCCCCATCCTTGACCCCGAGGCTCGCAAGGTAGGCCGCGCGAAAAGCGTCCGCTGCAAACAGCCCATGCAGATAGGTGCCGATAACCTTGCCGTCGGCGGAGACCGCGCCGTCCTCGAGGCCGTTGATGATCGCCGAAGGCCGCGCCGTGTCCGGGCCGGTGGTGCGGCCGAGATGGATCTCGTAGCCTTCGAGCGGCAGGCCGAACTGCACCGAATGAGCGCTCGAATTGCGCACCGTCTTTTCCGGTTCCATCACCGTCTCGATGTCGAGCAGGCCAAAGCCATCCGTCTCGATGACCCTGCCTTCGATGCCCTCCGGGTCGCGCACCTTGCGGCCGAGCATCTGATAGCCGCCGCAGATGCCGACGACATGGCCGCCGCGTTTGCGATGCGCGGCAAGGTCGCGATCCCAGCCATTCTCGCGGAATTTTATCAGATCGCCGATGGTCGATTTCGAGCCCGGAATGACCACCAGCCCGGCATCTTCCGGGAGCGGCTTTCCCGGCGGCACGAACACCACCTCGACCTGCGGCTCGGCCTTGAGCGGATCGAGATCGTCGAAGTTGGCGATCCGCGCCAGCATGGGCACCGCCACCTTCAGCGCCCGCCTTTCGCCCGAGGCAAGGCGCTCGAGCACAACCGAATCTTCGGACGGCAGCCTTGCCGCGGACTTCAGCCAGGGCACGATGCCGAAACAGCGCCAGCCGGTAAACTTGCCGATGGCGCTGACCCCATCGTCGAACAGCGAGACATCGCCGCGGAACTTGTTAATGAGATAGCCGGCGATCATGCGCCGGTCTTCCTCCGGCAGGATCAGATGCGTGCCGGCGACGGAAGCAATGACGCCGCCGCGGTCGATGTCGCCGATAAGCACCACCGGGACGTTGGTACGCGTGGCAAAGCCCATATTGGCGATGTCGCGGCTTCTAAGGTTGATCTCGGCCGGCGAGCCGGCGCCCTCGACGATGACGAGGTCGGCGTCCTCGCCGACCTTCGCCCAGGAATCGAGCACCGCATCCATCAGCCTGGCCTTCATCGCCTGATAGTCGCGCGCCCGCGCCTCGCCAAAAACCTTGCCCTGCACCACCACTTGCGAGCCGATGTCGCTTTGCGGCTTGAGCAGCACCGGGTTCATGTGCACGGTCGGCCTCACCCCGCAGGCCAGCGCCTGCAGCCACTGCCCGCGGCCGATCTCACCGCTGCCGGTCTTGTTGTTGCCGGGGATGTCGGCGACGGCGGCGTTGTTGGACATGTTCTGCGGCTTGAACGGCCTGACCTTCAGTCCGCGTTTTTTTGCTGCCCGGCAGAGCCCCGCCACCAGCACCGTCTTGCCGACATCCGAGCCGGTGCCTTGCAGCATGATCGCCCTCGCCATCAGCCCCTGCCCTCCGAGGCGACGATAGATTTCTGCGCGAGCGGTCCACCTCGCCACATATAGAGCGCCATCAATGGCTCCTTGCAGGTACGCATGGCGTGATTGACGTTGGACGCGTGGTGGATGATCTCGCCCGCTGCGCGAACGCGAAAGCCGCGCTCGCCCATGCGCCACTCGGTGCCGCCGGTCAGCGGAATGTAGATCTCCTCGGCGGTGTGGTGGTGGTCTGGGTAGACACTGTCGGGCCCGAGGATCAGCAGGCCGCCCGCGACCTCGTCATTGGCGAAATGCCCCCGCGTGCCGAACACCTCCAGCCAGCCGTAATTGTCGATGAAGAGCTGTCCGAAATCGGCAGCGGTATAAGTCTGGCCCCAGCACAGCTCATTGCGATGGTCCGCGATGAACCGCGTCAGCGGCCCGGCGTCCCGCGGCGCAAGCTCCGCAATCCGATCGAGATGGCGAAGGCAACGAAGCGCACGTGGTTCGCGCGAACGAGAGGGCATGTGCCAATCGATGCGCGCGACGGCGTCCGCAACCAGATCGCTGTCGATGCCGGCGAGATAGAAGTGGAACCGGTCCAGCAGCTGATCGAAAATTGTCGGCACGCAAGACTCCGTTGATCAATCCATGCACAGCCGGTCCACGGCGGGCTGGGTTGCGCGGCGGCATCATTGGTCTAGATTGATCGCTGCGCAAAGCCAAAAACGACAGGCCACAAGGCCTGAAACGACAGGGAGCACGCCATGGACGCGGCAGTCGATGCGGGCACTGGCCAATTCGAACTCACCGAGCAACAGCGCGCCATGAAGGAGATGGCTGAGGCCTTCGCGGCCGATCGGGTCGCGCCGAACGCGCTCGACTGGGACCGGGCAAAGCACTTTCCGGCCGACGTGATCCGCGAGACCGGGCCGCTCGGCCTGGGCGGCATCTATGTCCGCGACGATGTCGGCGGCTCGGCGCTCGGTCGGCTGGATGCGGTGCTGATCTTCGAGGCGCTGGCGCATGCCGATCCGGCCTTCTCCTCCTTCATCTCCATCCACAACATGGCGGCGTCGATGATCGACCGCTTCGGCAGCGACGAGCAACGCCGGCGCTTCCTGCCGAAGCTGACCTCCATGGAATGGCTGGCGAGCTATTGCCTGACCGAGCCCGGCTCCGGCTCCGATGCCGCCGCCTTGAAGACGAGAGCGGTGAGGAGCGGCGGCGACTATGTCTTGAACGGCGCCAAGCAGTTCATCTCGGGCGCTGGCGACAGCGACCTCTATGTCGTCATGGCGCGCACCGGCGGCGACGGGCCCAAAGGCATTTCGACCCTGGTGGTGCCCAAGGATGCGCCCGGCCTCTCCTTCGGCGCCAATGAGCACAAGATGGGTTGGCATATGCAGTCGACCCGCCAGGTCATCTTCGAGGATTGCAAGGTGCCGGCCGAGAACCTGCTTGCCACCGAAGGCGCGGGCTTCGGCATCGCCATGGCCGGGCTCGACGGCGGCCGGCTCAACATCGCCGCCTGCTCGCTGGGCGGCGCGCAGTCGGCGCTCGACAAGGCGCTCGCCTACACGAGCGAGCGCAAGGCCTTCGGATCGAAGATCAACCAGTTCCAGGCCCTGCAGTTCAGGCTGGCCGACATGGAGACGGAGCTGCAGGCGGCCCGCATCTTCCTCTATGCCGCCGCCTCGAAGCTCGATCGCAAGGCGCCGGATGCCGGCAAATGGTCGGCGATGGCCAAGCGCTTCGTCACCGACATCGGCTTCGACATCGCCAACGAGGCGCTGCAGTTGCATGGCGGTTACGGCTATCTGCACGATTACGGCATCGAGAAGCTGGTGCGTGATCTGCGCGTCCACCAGATCCTCGAAGGCACCAACGAGATCATGCGCGTCATCATCGCGCGAACGCTGATCGGCCGCTGAAGCAGCAAATTTCGGGAGACAACGATGGCAACGATCGCCTTCATCGGCCTTGGCAATATGGGCAACCCAATGGCTGCCAACCTCGTAAAGGCGGGGTATGCGGTGCAAGGCTTCGACCTCGTGCCGGAGAACCTCACGATCGCAAAAGAGCATGGCGTCACCGTCATGGCCAATGCCGTCGCCGCGGTGAAGGACGCCGACGTGGTGATCACCATGCTTCCCGCCGGCAAGCATGTGTTGTCGGTCTACGAGGACATCGCGCCCAAGGCGAAGAAAGGCGCCTTGCTGATCGATTCCTCGACCATCGATGTCGAATCGGCACGCAAGGCTCACGCCATTGCCGCCAGGCACGGCTTGCCTTCGATCGACGCGCCTGTGTCCGGCGGCACCGGCGGCGCCACCGCCGGCACGCTCACTTTCATGGCCGGCGGGTCGGATGCAGCATTCGCCTCTGCCGAGCCGATCCTGAAGCCGATGGCCGGCCGCATCGTTCATTGCGGCGGTGACGGCGCCGGCCAGGCCGCCAAGATCTGCAACAACATGATTCTCGGCATTTCGATGATCGGCGTCGCCGAAGCCTTTGTGCTCGCCGAGAAACTCGGCCTGTCGCACCAGGCGCTGTTCGACGTCGCCTCCACCTCCTCCGGCCAGTGCTGGTCACTGACCACTTACTGCCCGGTGCCCGGCCCTGTTCCGGCGTCGCCCGCCAACCGCGACTACAAGCCGGGTTTTGCTGCCGCCCTCATGCTCAAGGACCTGAAATTGTCGCAGGAAGCCGCGCATAGCGCCGGCGCCGTGACGCCCCTGGGCGCCGAGGCGACGCAGCTCTACGCTCTGTTCAATGCGCAGGGCAACGCAGGCGCCGACTTTTCCGGCATCATAAATTTCCTGCGCGGCGATCAAACCTAAGCAGCTGCTTGCAAAGGGTTATTAGCCAAATTTTTTCGACAGAAATCCGGCAAATTTAGATTTGCTTAAGGTCTCGCTAACTCACCGGTAACGATGTGCCTTTAAAACGGACTGCGAGGCGGACATCGCAACCGCCCGGCGCTCCGGATCAGGTCTCGCGTACCGGAGCCCGTAAGTTTCGCAGGTCTCGAGTAGCGAAACGCCATGCTTATCTGGCAAAGCCGCGTTCCCTTCTGGGACGCGGTTTTTGCGTCTGGGCAAGGCTTCGCTGCAGATTCGGGTCGCCGGGCACCCTCCAGCAAGGGCGCCCGGCTGTGTTTTCTCAGCGCTTTCGCAAATCCGCCTCGGCAAGGTCGAGCGCCTTGGCGATGCGCTCGCAGGCCATGTCGATGGTGTCGCGCGTCCAGATCAGCGGCGGCGACAGTATCATCGTGTCGCCGGTGGCGCGCAGCATCATGCCCTGCGAGATCGCGTGATCGCGCACGACGACCGCCGCACTTCCCGACGGCAGGTATCGTTCCTTGGTCGCCTTGTCCTTGACGATCTCTATCGCACCCATAAGACCGATCGAGCGCACCTCGCCGACCAGCCTGTGGCCGGCGATGCGCTCCTGCAGCGCCTGCGCGAAATAGGGACCGGTGTCGGTCCTGACGCGCTCGACCAGACCTTCCCGTTCAATGATCTCGAGGTTCTTCAGGGCCACCGCGCACGCGACCGGGTGACCGGAATAGGTGTAGCCGTGGTAGAACTCGCCGCCCTTTTCGACGAGCGTCCTGCTGATGCGGTCGCCGACCAGGAGCGCCGACAGCGGCTGGTAGCCGGAGGTCAGCGCCTTGGCGGTGGTGATGGTGTCGGGCTGGACGTCAAAGGTCTGCGCCGCGAACCATTCGCCGGTGCGGCCATAGCCGGTAATCACCTCGTCGAGCATCAAGAGCACATCGTATTTGCGGCAGATGCGCTGCACCTCCGGCCAGTAGCTGATCGGCGGGATTTTCACACCGCCCGCACCCATCACCGGCTCGCCGATAAAGGCGGCGACCTTGTCGGCGCCGGCTTGGAGGATGGCGTCCTCGACGGCCTTGGCGGCGCGCAGGCCGAAATCGTGGTCGCTTTCGCCGGCCAGCGCGAGCTCATAGGCATAGGGCATCATCACATGGACGATGTTCGGCACCGCGCCGCCGAGCTGCTTGTGCATGGGCTCCATGCCGCCGAGCGAGGTGCCGGCGATCGTCGAGCCGTGATAGGCCATCTTGCGCGAGATGATCCGGTTCTTCTCAGGCTTGCCTTCGAGCGCCCAATAGTGGCGCACGAGCCGCAGCGCTGTGTCGTTGGCCTCGGAGCCGGACGAGCCGTAGAAGACCTGACCGACATGCTCCGGCGCCAGTTCCGCCAGCTTCTCCGACAGCAGCACCGGTGTAGGCGTCGAACACTTGAAGAAGGAGTTGTAGTAGGGCAGCTCCTTCATCTGGGCGTAGGCGGCCTCCGCCAGTTCGTCGCGGCCGTAGCCGACATTGACGCACCAGAGGCCCGCCATGCCGTCGAGGATTTCCGTTCCGTCGGAATCATAGATGAACGGCCCTTTGGCGTGGGTGATGATGCGAGAGCCCGCTTCACGCAGTTCCTTATGGTCGGTGAAGGGATGGAGGTGATGCGCGGCATCGATCTGCTGAAGCTGCTTCAGCGAATAGTTCTGATAAGTCATGGGTTTGTCTTTCCTCTTGAATCAATCCGGCGGTGGCCGGGGCGGATTCGTCAGAGGAAACGGGGCGGCGAATAGCCGATGCGGGCGCACAGCCGCAAAAGCTCGGCGCGCAGCGTGCGCGGTGACGGCGTCACCGCGACCCCGAAGGCGCCTGATGTGCTGATGCGGACCATGGCGGCACATTAAGCCGCCAACGGCCACCAATTCAAGCTGGACCGGCAAGCGTGCGCTGCAGAAAGACGTAGCGCATCGCCGTCTGCGCGGCCTGGGGCCGGCGATCGCCGCGCCCGCCATGGCCGCCTTCGGTCTCTTCGAAGAACAGCGTCTTGCCGTGACCGGCGGCCTGCAGCCGCGCCGCCATCTTGCGCGCATGCCCCGGATGGACGCGGTCGTCCGCGGTCGAGGTCATCAGCAGCACCGGCGGATAGACGGCACCGGTCGCCACACGCTGATAGGGCGAATAGGCGGCGAGCCATGCCGCCTCCTCCGGCTTTGACGGATCGCCATATTCCGCCATCCACGAGGCACCGGGCGGCAGTTCGGTGTAGCGCAGCATGTCGAGCAGCGGCACGTCGATGAGGACGGCGCCGAACAGCTCCGGACGCTGCGTCAGCGAGACGCCGGTCAGCAGGCCGCCATTCGAGCCGCCCTGAATGCCGAGTTGTGCCGCCGTGGTAATGCCGCGCCTGACCACATCCTCGGCGACCGCGGCAAAATCATCGAACGCCTTCTGGCGCTTACCCTTGAGCGCCGCCTGATGCCACGCCGGGCCGAACTCGCCGCCGCCGCGGATATTGGCCTGCACATAGGCATTGCCCTTGTCCAGCCAGAGCCTGCCGCGGATCCCGGCATAGCCGGGCAAGAGCGGCACTTCGAAGCCGCCATAGCCATAGAGCAGAGCCGGCACCGGTCCCGTCTGGTCGCGCCGCCTGACGACGAAATACGGGATCATCGTGCCGTCCTTCGAGCGCGCCTCGAACTGCTCCGAAACATAGGGCGACGCATCGAAGCGCGGCGGCTGCGATTTCACGGTTTGAAGCGAGTCGCCATTGTCGTCTGACCAAATGATCGAGCTCGGCGTCAGGAAATCGGTGAAGGAGAAGGAGACGCTGGAGCCGAAATGCTCGGCATGGCTGATGCCGACATTGCCGTTGTCGGGCAGGTCGACCGGCTTCACCGACCAGCCATTGCCGGTGCGGTCGCAAACGAGGACCTTGCCGCGCACATTGTCCATCAGGTTGATGAACAGCCGGTCCTGCGTCCTCGCGAGACCTGCGATTGAAACGCGGGGCTCCGGTTTGAGCAGCGTCTCGACCGGTTCGAACGAACCGGTTTCAATCCAGCGGTCGAAATCCACGGAATAGAGCCCATCCGGCAGGCAGCGCGTGCCGTCCGGCGCCGTCCACGGACTGCGGACGCCAAAGACGAGCTGTCCCTTGAAGATCGCCGTGTCGGTCGCGTCGTCGGGCAGCGGGATGCGCCGGTTCTCGCCCGAAGCCATCCGCAGAAAACTGTGCGAGGTGAAGAAGTCGATGGTCTTGCCGAGCATGACATGTTTCTTGTCGCCATCGAACTCCACGCCGCCGCCGACCGCGAGATGATTTTTTTCGCCCTCGAAGATCGACGTTGCCTTCTCCAGCTTCGTGCCGCGCCGCCAGAGCTTGATCACCCGCGGATAGCCTGACTGAGTTTTGTCCTCGTCCTCGAAAGCCGCCGAGACGATCACCGTATCCCTGTCCAGCCAGGAAAAGCCCGACTTCGAAGCCGGTGCCCGGAACCCGTCCTCGACGAAGGATTTGGTCGCAATGTCGAACTCGCGCATCTCGCTGGCGTCGCCGCCGTCCGGCGACATGAACAGCAGGCAGCGGTCGAAATCGGGATAGAGCCGGCTCGCGCCGCCGAACACCCATTTCACGCCTTCCTTGGCCGAGAGCTGATCGAAATCGAGAATCGTTTCCCATTCCGGCTTGTCGGTCTTGTAGGAGGCGACTGTCGTGCGGCGCCACAAGCCCAGCGCGTTGGTCTTGTCCTGCCAAAAATTGTAGACGTAACCGGCGAGCGCCGAACCGACCGGGATATTGTCCTCGGCCGTCATCAGGTCGAGCGCGGTCTCGAATGCCGCCTGATAGGATGAATCGCCCTGCAGTTCGGCGACAGTCGTCGCATTCTGGCGATGGACCCAGTCGAGCGCTTCCTTGCCGTTGCGATCCTCCAGCCACAGGAAAGGATCCTCGACCGGCAATTCAGGCTGGGTTTGGGTCATCGGGCTGGTCATGCGGGTCTCCGGGTCTCGCGGTCCTGCCTACATCGCGTTCGCCGCGCCAACATTCAAGGGCAGCGCTGCCTGCGCTCAGCCAGCCGGCCCTACACCACCTGCCGGCGAATGATGGTGGCGACAGCCAGCGCCGCGCAGATCGTGCCGAGCGTCACCGGAAGCCCCGCGGCGCCGATCAGGTCCATCACGCCGCCGGTCAGCGGCGGCACGAGGATGCCACCGACGCCCCACATCAAGGAGAAGGCGGCATTGCCCGCGACCAGCGCCGAGCCGGTAAAACGCTCGCCGAGCTCGATGATCGACATCGTGTAGATCCCGTAGGACACCGCGCCCCAGATGAAGACGCAAGGCCAGATCAGCGGCGTCTCGATGAGCGCCGGCAAGAGCGCGCAGCCAAGAACCGTCACCGAGACACAGCCGAAGCGCACGAGGCGCGCTGTCAGTCTTTCGGCGAGCAGGCCGAGCGGCACCTGCATGGCGATGTTGCCGGCGATCATCGTCGACAGCAGCGCCGACATGCACGTCTCGGGAATGTCGAAGTGGGTGCCATAGACGGGAAGCAGCGCCAGCACCGACTGCTCGAACCGGCGGCAGCGACGACCGCCGACAGGAGCAGCCAGGCGAGCGGCATGAAGCCCAGCACCGAAACTTTTTCACCTGCCTCGTCGACCCTGGGCAGACGTTTCACCACGACCGCCAGGCAGGCGCCGCAGAAAAGAAAAGCAAAGATGCCGACCAGAAAAGGCGGCCAACCGTCCGTGCCGACCGCCAGCAGGCAGAGCGGCCCGGCCGCGAACCCAGCCGAGATGATGGTCGAATAGACCCCCATGACGCGCCCGCGCCGCGACGGCGGCGCCAGCGCGATCACCCAGATTTCGCTGAGCACATAAAGCGGGTTGGTGACCACGCCGACCAGGAAGCGCAGTGGGAACCACAAATAGACGTCCTGCGTCCAGCCGATCAGCGCCAGCACCAGTGCCGAGAGCCCGGCGCACGTGAGCGCAGTGCGCCCTGCTCCGAACCGGCGCGCCAGCCCCGGAATCAGTGGCGAGGACAGGATGAAGCCGACCGGCGTCATCGCGGCCGACAGGCCGATCACCGCCGGCGACACGCCCTGACGCTGCAGGATGAAGCTCAACAGCGGATAGGAAAGCCCCTGCGCGATGGCGAACACCGACACGGTCGCGATCACGCCGGTAATCGCCGCCCACTGCACCGTCTCGCCGGTCTCTGATTTCGCCAGAGCCATCATTCCTGCTCCATTCAACGGAGGCTTAGCCGCTGCCGGCGACAGCCGTAAGGGCCAACTGACGGCAAGGGCGCATGTTCCAGCCAATCCTTGTCAGGAACGCCGGCAGGGAATGCTTTGGCGGCGGCAATTCGGCGGGCCAATCTGCCCTTCCGTCATGTCGCTTCCCTCGCCCTAGTGGTCGCCGCCTCCTTACCGGCAGCATTGCCGCCGGTCCATTATGCCGACCACTTTCGCATCCCCACGAGGCCTCTCATGACTGCCGCCCTTCATCCCGCCGAACCGGCATTGGCAACAGATCGCGCCCGCCGCGGCGGCCGTGCTGGCAAACGCGCCGGCGGATCGGCAGCCTTCGAGCAGCCGCCGTTCCGGCAGCTTAAGAACCCGCTGGTGCCCACGAGGCTGGTGTCCGACGACGAACTGGAATCGATCCACCTCGCCTCACTGCGCGTTTTGAAGGAGATCGGCGTCGACGTGCTGCATGAGGAAGCCCGCCGCATCATGAAGGCGCATGGCGCCGACGTTCGCGAAGGCAGCGAGCGCGTGCGCTTCGAAAGCGACATGATCCTCGAGCTCATCGCGTACTGTCCGCCGGAGTTCACGCTGCACGCCCGCAACCCGGCGCACAATCTGCGCTTCGGCGGCAACAACGTCATCCTGTCGATGATGGCCTCGGCGCCGAACTGCTCCGACCTCGACCGCGGCCGCCGCCCCGGCAACCAGGTCGACTACCGCAATTTCCTGCGCCTGGCGCAGATGCACAACATCCTGCAGTGCACCGGCGGCTATCCGGTCGAGCCGATCGACATCCATCCCTCGGTCCGGCATCTCGAATGCATCCGCGACCTCGCCACGCTGACCGACAAGGTCTTCCACATCTATTCGCTCGGCAAGGAACGCAATGTCGACGGCATCGAGATCGCCCGCATCGCGCGCGGCGTCAGCCGCGAGCAGCTGATGGAGGAGCCGTCGGTCTTCACCATCATCAACACCAATTCGCCGCTCAAGCTCGACGTGCCGATGATGGAAGGCATCATCCAGATGGCCAGCATGGGCCAGGCGGTGATCGTCACGCCGTTCACGCTCTCCGGCGCCATGGCGCCCGTCACCATCGCCGGCGCGCTGGTGCAGCAGAATGCCGAGGCGCTCTCCGGCATCGCCTTTGCCCAGATGGTGAAGAAGGGCGCGCCGGTCGGCTATGGCGGCTTCACCTCCAATGTCGACATGAAGTCGGGCGCACCGGCCTTCGGCACGCCCGAATACATGAAGGCGCAGCTCGCCGGCGGCCAGCTTGCCCGCCGTTACAATATCCCCTACCGGACCTCCAACACCTGCGCCGCCAACACGGTCGACGCTCAGGCTGCCTATGAAAGCGTCTTTTCGCTCTGGGGCGCCATCCAGGGCGGCGGCAATCTGATGATGCACGGCGCCGGCTGGCTGGAAGGCGGCCTGCGCTGCTCCTACGAAAAGACCATCCTCGACATCGACCTCCTGCAGATGGTGGCCGAATTTCTCACCCCGCTCGATCTCTCCGAAGACGCGCTCGGCTTCGACGCCATCCAGTCGGTCGGCCCGGGCGGCCATTTCTTCGGCACCCAGCACACGCAGGAGCGCTACAAGACAGCCTTCTACTCGCCGATCGTCTCCGACTGGCGCAATTTCGAGACCTGGACCGAGGCGGGCTCGCCGACGGCGCTGGAACGCACCAACAAGGTGTGGAAGGAGCGCCTCGCGGCATACGAAGAGCCCTATATGGACCCTGCCATCCGCGAGGAACTCAACGACTTCGTCGAGAAGCGCCGCGCCGAAGGCGGCGCGCCGACCGATTTTTGATCTTTCACGCCCCGCTCACTCGATTCAGTCTCTGCAAAAACGGACCTATCTTCATGAAATCCCATGTTAAAGCGGTTGTCATCGGCGGCGGTGTCGTCGGCTGCTCGGTGCTCTACCACCTCGCCAAGGCCGGCTGGACCGACATCATGCTGATCGAGCGCTCAGACCTGACCTCCGGCTCGTCCTGGCACGCGGCGGGCGGCTTCCACACCCTGAACGGCGACCCGAACGTCGCCAAGCTGCAGGCTTATACCGTCCAGCTCTACAAGGAGATCGAGGAGCTTTCCGGCCAGTCCTGCTCGCTGCATCTGACCGGCGGCGTGATGATGGCCGATACCCCCGAGCGCATGGATTTCCTGCGGCTCGCCCACGCCAAGGGCCGCTATCTCGGCATGGATACCGAGCTGATTACGCCGTCCGAAGCCAAGGCGATGTTCCCGCTGATGGACGAGAAGAATTTCGTCGGCGCCATGTGGGATCCCGTCGAAGGCCATCTCGACCCCTCCGGCACGACCCACGCCTACGCCAAGGCCGCGCGAAAACTCGGCGCTGAGATCGTGCTGCGCAACCGCGTCGTCGAGCTGACGCAGGAAGCCGACGGCACCTGGAACGTCGTCACCGAGCAAGGCACGGTGAAAGCCGAGCATGTCGTCAATTGCGGCGGGCTGTGGGCGCGCGAGATCGGCCGCATGGTCGGCGTCGAGCTGCCGGTGCTGGCGATGGAGCACATGTACCTGCTCACCGAGCCGATGCCGGAGGTCGAGGAATTCAACAGATCGACCGGCCGCGAGATGATCGGCGTGCTCGACTTCAAGGGCGAGATTTACACCCGCCAGGAGCGCAACGGCATCCTGCTCGGCACCTATGAAAAAGCCTGCAAGCCATGGTCGCCGGTCAACACGCCCTGGGATTTCGGTCATGAACTCTTGCCACCCGACATCGACCGCATCGCGCCGTCGCTGGAGATCGGCTTCAAGCATTTCCCCGGCATCGAGAAGGCCGGCATCAAACAGATCATCAACGGCCCCTTCACCTTCGCGCTCGACGGCAACCCGCTGGTCGGCCCAGTCCAGGGCCTGACCAACTTCTGGTGTGCCTGCGCCGTCATGGCCGGCTTCAGCCAGGGCGGCGGCGTTGGCCTGGCGCTGTCCAACTGGATGGTGCACGGCGATCCGGGCTTCGACGTCTGGGGCATGGATGTCGCCCGCTTCGGCGAATGGGCGACGCTGCGCTACACCAACGCCAAGGTGCGCGAGAATTATTCGCGGCGCTTCTCGATCCGCTTCCCGAACGAGGAACTGCCGGCCGCCCGGCCGGCGCAGACGACGCCGCTCTACGACACGATGCTCGCCAACAATGCGGTCATGGGCGACTCGTGGGGACTGGAAACCCCGCTCTGGTTCGCGCCAAAGGGCACCGAGCCAAAGGACATCGTCTCCTTCCACCGCTCCAACGATTTCGGCCCGATCGGCGAGGAAGTTCGCGCGACGCGCGAACGGGTCGGCGTCACCGAGATCGCCAACTTTGCCAAGTACGAAGTTTCCGGGCCGGGCGCCGAGGATTTCCTCAACCGGCTGATGACCAACCGGATGCCGAAGACCGGCCGCATTGTGCTCACCCCGATGGTCAACGAGTTCGGCAGGCTGATCGGCGACTTCACCATCGCCAAGACCGGTGAGGACCGTTTCATGATCTGGAGCTCTTCGGCCGCGCAGAAATACCATATGCGCTGGTTCGAGAAGCACCTGCCCAAGGATGGTTCTGTGCGCATCCACCGCTTCGACCAGACGCTGGTCGGCCTGTCCATCGCCGGACCGAGCTCGCGGGATTTGCTGCAGAAACTCGTGGACGTCGACGTCTCGACCAAGGCCTTCCGCTTCATGGACTTCCGCGAGATGGCGGTCGGCTGCGCGCCCTGCATGGTCAACCGCATCACCTATACCGGCGACCTCGGCTACGAGATCTGGATGGCCCCCGCCTATCAGCGCCTCGTCTACAAGGCGATCAAGGAAGCAGGCGAGGAATTCGGCCTCGTCGATTTCGGCATGCGCGCGCTGCTGTCGATGCGTCTCGAAAAGAACTTCCCAACCTGGTTCCGCGAGTTGCGTCCGATCTACGGGCCGTTCGAAGGCTCGATGGACCGCTTCATCAAGCTGGAGAAGAACGACTTCATTGGCCGCGAGGCGGCTGCCAGGGAGCAGGCGCAAGGGCCGAAGCTGCGCCGCGTCTCCTTCATCGTCGATGCTGCGGACGCCGACGTGATGGGCGACGAGCCGATCTGGGCCAAGGTCAGCAAGGATTATGGCACGGTGGAGAAACCGCATGGCTACGGCGCGCCGCGCTTCGACGAGACGGGCAAGGAAGTGCGCGGCTCCGAAGCCGCCGAAGGCGCTTCGGCCGTGCGCGGCATCGTCGATGGCGAGTGGCGCGTTGTCGGCTGGGTGACCTCGGGCGGCTATGCGCACTACGTGCAAAAGTCGATGGCGCAGGGCTATGTGCCGGCGGCCCTTGCCGAGGACGAGAGCGCCGGCCTGTTCGAGATCGAGATCCTCGGCCACCGCCGCCCGGCCCGCATCAACGTCGAACCGCCCTTCGACCCGAGCGGCGAGAAGATGCGCACCTGATTCCAGGAAGCCGCAATGTACCGCTTTCGGATCGTGTTGGTGGCCGGCTATATACCAACCGGCCACCAACGCATCAGATGAGAAGACGACCCTTGCGGCAGCTGGAGAAATGGACCGACTGGCTCTGCGATGAACGGGTCGGCCCTTTCAGTGCCGCAATCGCGTTTGCACTTGCCTATTGCCTGGTCCAGATCGTGGTTATGCCGCTCTCGTCCCATTTCGTGGGCACCGGCGTCGGCGTCGACGACGCCGAACAGTTGATGGCGATGCGCTTCCTCGCGGCCGGCTATGGCGGCTCGCAGCCGCCTTTATACACCTGGTTCGGCATCCTCACGGCCTCGCTGGTTGGAACCAGCATTCTCGCGCTCAAGATCGTCAAATACACGCTGCTGGCCGGTGGATTGGTCGCGTCCTTCGCCACAGTGCGCCGCCTGGGCTACTCAGCCCGCGCGGCGACCGCCGCCATGTTCGGCCTGCTGCTGTTTCCACAGATCGTATGGGAGATGCAGCATGCCCTCACCCACTCGGTCGCGGTTTTTTGCTTTTCATCGCTGCTGCTCCTGGCAGTCGCCGAGTTGCAGAAACGGCGCTCGACTACCGCGTATGTGCTGCTTGGCTTGGCGACCGCCGCCGCAATGCTGTCGAAATACAATGAGGTGATCTTTCTCGCTGCGCTGTTCCTTGCGGCGCTGTCCGTCCGCGAAACACGTGAGGCGATCTTCGATCGCCGTTTCCTGATCAGTGTGGTTGTGGCGATCCTCGCCTGCCTGCCCACATTCTACTGGAGCCTCACGCATCTGGGAGACCTGCTGGCGCACA
Source organism: Mesorhizobium sp. WSM4983 (assembly GCF_029625765.1). NCBI lineage: Bacteria > Pseudomonadati > Pseudomonadota > Alphaproteobacteria > Hyphomicrobiales > Phyllobacteriaceae > Mesorhizobium > Mesorhizobium sp. WSM4983. The sequence goes on from NZ_JARTVM010000001.1 coordinate 717,043, forward strand.
GCGGTGGCCTGGGCGTCGCCGAGGGGGGCAGCGCGGCAAAGACCCTGTCTCGCGGCATCCGCGGCTTGGGCAATGCGATACTCAATTTCGCCGGGCTGCCGGCCACGATCTTTGCTGTCGCGTTTTTCCTGGCGCGCAAGCAATCCGCACCACCGCCCGAGGCCGCACCGTGGCCAGAGACGCTGGTCTGGCGAGCGATAGGCTTCGCCTTGCTGATCACGCTCGTGGTGGTGCTGGCGGGAGGCATCACACAGTTTCGCGATCGCTGGATACTGCCCGTATTCGTGCTGTTGCCGGTCGCCATTGCCATGCGGCTGGACGCGATGGGGGAAAGGGGCAGGAAGACGCAGGCTACAATCGTCTTCGTCGGCGCCGTGATGGCCATCCTGGTGCTTCCGGTAAGCTGGTACATGCAGGTCCACGGCGGCGACAACCGCGGCAGCATCGTGCGCATGGACTACGCTTCGCTCCATCGTCAGCTGACAGTCGACGGACCGGTCGGCACTGTGGTCTCAAGCTGGTTCTGGATCGGCAATCTCCGCCTCGTCGATCCCGATCTCATCGTGCTCGACGACGAGATACCCGATTTCGCCAAATCGATCCGCGAGCCCGCGGTGCTTGTGCTCGCGGATGACGAGGAGCCGGCTTCCGTCATCTTCAAGAGGATCACCGAGGCCGGCTATGTGATGGACACCGTCCATCGGCGCATCGCGGTGCCGCAGTTGGGGAACGCCCCGCGCCAGGTCACGATCACCAGGCTGCACAAGATGACGCCGCAATAGACAGCCAGGGGGACCGCATGGACACACAACGTTTCGGCCGCCACCGCAAGATCATGCCGTTCGAACCCGGCTCCGTCGAGGCGCTGCGCGCCGCCTCCCGCGAGAAGGCTGCCGCGCTCAACCAGCACGCTCTGGGCTATGGCGCGGTAGCCGAAGCCGAATGGGCGGCGGCAGGCATCGCCGCTCCAGACCTGCCTGCCATGCGAAGCTATCGGCTCGAGCGCATCCGCGCCGAGCTCAGGCGCCGCGACTATGCCGGCGCCCTGCTCTACGACCCGGTCAACATCCGCTACGCGACGGATTCGACCAACATGCAGCTCTGGGTCGCGCACAACCCGACCCGCCACTGTTTCGTCGCCACAGAAGGCCCTGTGGTGCTGTTCGACTATTTCTCCTGCGAGCATTTGTCGGAACACGCCGGCGTCGTCGACGAGGTGCGACCGGCGGTGTCGTGGATGTATCTTTATAGCGGCGAGCTGACCGACAAGAAGGTCCGTCGCTGGGCAGCCGGCATCGCCGAGCTCCTTGCCGAGCACGGCGGCGGCAGTAGGCGGATCGCCGTCGACCACATTAATCCGGAAGGTGTCGAAGAGCTTGCCCGCCGCGGCATCACGGTCGGCAATGGCGAGGCGGTGATGGAGAATGCGCGCCTCATAAAGTCGCCCGACGAGATCCTCGCCATGCGCCGCGCCATTGTCGCCTGCGAGGCGGCGATGGGCGAGATGGAAGGGGCGCTGAAGCCTGGCATTTCCGAGAACGAGCTCTGGGCGGAACTGCATCGCGGCAACATCGCGCGCGGGGGCGAATGGATCGAGACCCGGCTTCTGTCGTCCGGGCCGCGCACCAACCCCTGGTTCCAGGAATGCTCGTCGCGCATCGTCGAGGACGGCGATCTCGTCGCCTTCGACACCGACCTCATCGGTCCCTATGGATTTTGCGCCGACCTCTCGCGCACCTGGCTCTGCGGCGATGGCCGGCCGTCCGACGAGCAGCATGACCTGTTCCGCATCGCCGCCGACCAGATCGCCCACAACACGGTATTGATGCGGCCGGGCATTTCCTTTCGCGATCTCGTCGAACGCTCCGCCGTGCCGCCGGGAGACTGCTTTCCGGCGCGCTACGGCGTGCTCTACCACGGCGTCGGTCTGGCGGACGAATATCCGACCCTGCCGCATGCCAGCGACTGGACGGACGACACGCCGGATGGCGTCCTGGAACCCGGTATGGTGCTGTGCGTGGAAAGCTATATCGGCAGGCTCGGCGGCCGCGAGGGCGTCAAGATCGAGGAGCAGATCCTCATCACCGAGACCGGCAACGAAAAACTCTCAGCCTACCCGCTCGACGAAAAGCTGCTTGGAAACTGACCCGTCCAAGCCAAGCTCGGCGATGGCCTCGCGCATGGACGCAACGACGTCCGCCGATGTGGCCCTGGCCGAGATAAACGGCAATCCCTTCCGCCTGGTCGTCCAGCCGACCACTTTCACGCGCCGCGCCGCCGGCTCGAATCGCTGCGCCAATGCCCAGCTCTGGCAGTCGATGGCGGCGATATCGGCCCTGCCCTCGGCGATGGCGACGATCGACGACCGGTGGCCGCCGCTTTCGCCGCACGAGGCGAAGACGCCCAGACTTTCGCCGATCGCCTCCAGGTCGCGCGTCAGCCCGAGCAGCCCGGACATCGAATCCGGATTGTTGAAGATGAAGCGCTTGCCGCGGATGAGATCGAGCGGGATGACGGCCTTGCCATCCTCGGGCGAGCCAACCGACGTCCCGCCATCAGCCGGCATCACCAGCGCGCTGGAATAGAGCTCGCCCTGCCCCCCCTCGAAGGCGTCATAGTCTGGCTGAGCGACCACCTGCACATGCCTGGCAAGGCCGAGCTCCATCGGCCCCCAGCAGGTCTGTCCGAAAAGCAGCGCCGGGCTCAGCCAGAGCTGGTGAAAATCGAACTCGTCCGGGGGCAATGTCGCGGGGTCGGGCGCTATCAGCTTCCCGGCGCCGTCTTGGATGCCGCCGGACACCGGCGGCAGGTCGCGATTGCTGCGCGCCATTCTTTCCGGCGCGTCGATACCCCTCCGTCGAAAAGCGTCGCGGAGCTGCGCCCATTGCGCGTCGATCTCGCCGCGAACTTCCGGCCAGTCATACATCGGCAGAGCCGCAATCAACTTGCTCATGACGAACAGCTTTCAAAACAGGCGGTCATCGGCGCCTGAATTCCGCGGCGATAAAGCAGTCGCGAAAGTTCGAAATTACTCTTTCGGCGGCTCAGCCGGCACCGGAGCCGTGCCAAGTCCACTCACATTACGCGCTCTGATGCGCGGCTTGAAGGCACGGCCGGGTTCGGGCGCGCGGCGCAGCACCGGATGCACCACCGGCTCCTTGGCCTTGAAGGCAAATGATTTGATCAGCGCGAAATAATTCGGATAGACGTAGCCGTTGTTCATCCGCAGCCATTCTTCGCGGCGATCGCGAAACATCTTCGGCAGTCTGTACCAGGCGACGGTCGGGCTCTTGTGGTGCACGAAATGCAGGTTGTTGTTGAGGAACAGGAAGGAGAGCGGCGACCGCTCGACGATGATCGTGCGGCCCTCCGGGTGTTCCGACCACTGATGCTCGGCATAGGTGCGCACCGAAATCAGGGACTGGCCGAGCCACACCGGCCCCAGTATGTAGAGCCAGAGCGGGATGCCGAAGCCGAAGGTCACGATCGGCACGACCACTGCAAGTCCGACCGCATGCAGCAGCCAGGCTTTGCGGATCGCCTTGTCGCCGGCGGCCATCTGTCTGGCGTCTTCGAGGAAGAAGCCGATCGACGACAGCCAAGGTCCGAGAACGAAGCGGCCGACCATTGTGTTGTTGATCTTGAGCAGGACCTTCATCGCTGGCGGCATTTCCGCATGCATCCAGAGCCCCTGGTAATAGCTTTCCGGATCGTCGAGCGGGTCGGTCAGCCGCTCGTCGGCGTGGTGGCGAAGATGGATCGCCTTGAAACGGCGGAACGGCCAGACCAGCCCGATCGGCAGGATGACGAAGGCCTCGTTGATGTTGGCGTTGCGGGTCGGATGGCCATGCAGCACTTCGTGCATCAGCGAGGATTGCAGGGCCAGTATCAAGGCCAAGGCGACAAGGGCCAGCAGCGGATAGGAAGGCCAAAGCAGGAAGCCGGTGGCAAGCCAGGCGCCATAACAGAACAGTGTGAGGAATACTGTCGGCCATTCCACGGCCGGTGTGCTGCTATGTCTCTTGCGTATGCCAGTCATGCTATCGACCACTGCCTTCCAGTCGCCGGAACCACTTTGATTCCTGACAGCATTGTGTCAGGAGCCTGTCGTTGTCGCAACGCGACAAAGTGAACAATCTGTTGCGAATGCGCATTTTTAGCTGCAGATGTTATATATTGTAAACAGATTTGGGGATTCATTTGCGCCTGAGCACCTAACCAGCAGGCCTGGGCGCAATTTTTCCTCCACTGGAAAGGAGCGGCGTGATGGACAAGCGTGATCTGTCGACGGTCTTCCGAGAGCGCCTGAAATTGCTCTTGACACGCTCGGACTTGAACCAGTCGGCCTTCGCGAGCGCCGTCGGCATCGATCGTTCGGCGCTGTCGCAACTCCTGTCGGGCGCCTCGACGCGCCTGCCCCGCGCCGAGACGCTTCTCAACATTGCCGCCGAGTTCAAGGTATCGCTCGACTGGCTGCTGGGCCTTAGCCAGGACGAAGGCGTCACCGGCGAGATTCGCGAAAGCCTCGAGATCGAGGAGGCGCCGGACGGCTTTGACCGCACGCTACTTGCCAAATGGCACGCCGAGGCGGTCGGCACCAAGATCCGCTACGTGCCGGCGGGCATTCCGGACCTCCTGCGCACCGAGGCCCTTGTCGAATACGAGGCCGGCATTACCAACAAGAGCCGCGAGGCGCAGGCCGGCGAAACGCAATACCGCATCGACTACAACAGGCGGCCCGAGACCGACATGGAGGTCTGCATGCCGCGCCATACGCTGGAGATTTTCGCACGCGGGCTCGGCGTCTGGGACCGGTTCCCGGAAGCCGAGCGCCGCCGGCAATTGCTGCACATGGCAACGCTCCTCGACGACCTTTACCCGACCTTCCGCCTGTTCCTCTATGACGGCCGCATGCGCTATTCGATCCCTTATACGATCTTCGGGCCGTACCGCGCCGCAATCTATGTCGGCGATATGTATCTGGTGTTGAACGCCACCCAGCCGGTCCGTACCCTGACCAGCCACTTCGACAATCTGATCCGAGCCGCCGATGTCAACGCGCATGAGGCTGCGAGCTTCACGCAGAAACTGGCCGGCATCTCCTTCACCTCAGGCTCTGTCTGAACGCGGCCGCTATCGCAATGCTGGCATGCGGCGACCAACCTGGCCGACCGTCGTTTTAGGAAACTCACGCAAGAGCGGGCCTCATATTCGTTGACTAGATATAAAGACTTCTTTATATCGTTATTTGAATTCAGGATACGAAAGCCAGAGCCATGACCGCCACCAATCCGATCGACGCATTGCTTGCCGAAAAAGGCGTGCTGCTGGCCGACGGCGCCACCGGGACCAATTTATTCGCGATGGGACTTGAGGCCGGCGAAGCCCCCGAGCTGCTCAACGAGACGGCGCCCGACACCATCGCCGCGCTGCATCAGAATTTCGTCGATGCCGGCGCCGACATCATCCTGACCAATTCCTTCGGCGGCACCCGTCATCGGCTGAAGCTGCATCACGCTCAGGACCGCGTGCATGACTTGAACAAGCGCGCCGCCGAAATTGCCCGTTCGGTGTCCGACAAGGCAGGCCGCAAGGTGATCGTTGCCGGCTCCGTCGGCCCGACCGGCGAGCTTTTGGTGCCGCTCGGCGCTATGTCCTATGAGGAAGCGGTGGATGCCTTCGCCGAGCAGATCGAGGGCTTGAAGGCCGGCGGAGCCGAAGTCGCCTGGATCGAGACCATGTCGGCGCCGGATGAGATCCGCGCCGCGGCCGAAGCCGCGATCCGTGTCGGCCTGCCCTACACCTATACCGGTTCCTTCGATACGGCCGGCCGCACCATGATGGGGCTGTTGCCCAAGGATATCCACGGCGTTGCGGATGGACTATCGCAGGCTCCACTTGGGGTGGGCGCCAATTGCGGCGTCGGCGCAGCCGACATCCTGGCCTCGCTGCTCGACATGACCGACGCGAAGCCGGAAGCCACCGTGATCGTCAAGGGCAATTGCGGCATTCCGGAATTCCGCGGCAGCGAAATCCACTATTCCGGCACGCCGGAACTGATGGCCGACTATGTCCGGCTGGCAGTCGATGCCGGCGCCAAAATCGTCGGCGGCTGCTGCGGCACCTCGTTCGCTCACCTTGCCGCCATGCGCAAGGCGCTCGACGCGCACGCCAAGTCGGCGCGTCCGACGGTCGAGAGCATCGTCGAGCGCATCGGGCCGATGCGCAACAAGATAGCGAGCGCTGCCGAGGCAGGCGAAGGCCGTCGCGAACGCCGGCGCAGCCGGGCCTGAAGTTGGCCTGTTCTATTCGCTGTTTTCAGCGTAGCGCGACAGCGCCGTACCGAGATCGGTGGCGGCGCTGTTCTTGCTGTCTGCGCCCATCGTCATCAACGCGCCGGACGCGCGCGGGTCGCTGATCTGCTCCAGCATCACGCGAAAGCGGTCGTTGTTGAGCGCAGAGAGCGCCGTGTCGCGGGCGGCATCGACATTATTCCTGATCCGCGCGGATTCCGCCGACGGAGCGGACGGTGCTCGCGTCTGAAGATTGCCCGCAGTCGGCGTCACGTTCCCGGTGATATGCAATTCCAGCCCCTCACTTCTATCAGCTTTGACTAACAGGAGGGCATTGCGATCAAGTTCCGGAAAAGCCGCGCAATTTAACGATCAGCAAAAGCCGGCAGGTCCTCCGCCGGCTTTTTGTTCCATGGACGGCACCCGCCCTATCTGTTGGTGCCCAGCGACGAGGCTAGCCGCACCAGCGACAGGAATTCCGCCCTGTAGCCGAACGGATCAGCGCCGCGCGCGGCGTTGGCGATCTCCAGGATCCGGTCGTAGCCGAAATTCGCCGTCTGACCCGCGTCGCGCAGCTTCTGCCCGAAAGCCGCGACCGCGACCGAAAAGCGCTGGTCGACGCCGGCTTCATCGAAGGACGGCACCTCGTTGGCCGCGGTCACCGGTGTCGTGATCAGTTTCGAGACATTCTCGTTCGGCAGCTTGTAGCGGATTTTTACGAAGGCATATTCGCCCGCATTGGCAACGCCGCCATTGTCGACCTTCGCCTCGCCATAGCGCAACGGATCGACCTGCTCGGCGCCGCTTCCCTTGGGCGTGACCTCGTAGATCGCCGTCACCGAATGGCCGGAACCGATATCGCCGGCGTCGACGCGGTCATTGTTGAAATCCTCGCGCTTGAGCGCCCGCGTCTCATAGCCGACCAGCCGGTATTCCGAGACCTTGGCCGGGTTGAACTCGACTTGGATTTTCACATCCTTGGCAATGGTGAACAGCGTCGAGGACGCGTCCTCGACCAGCACCTTCTCGGCCTCGGCAAGCGTGTCGATATAGGCGGCCGTGCCATTGCCGTTCTGGGCGATGGTCTGCATCATCTGGTCGTTGAGATTTCCGCGGCCGAAGCCGAACACCGAGAGAAACACGCCGGTCTTGCGCTCCTTCTCGATCAACCGTTTGAGGTCGTCGTCATCGGTCTGGCCGACGTTGAAATCGCCGTCGGTGGCAAGCATCACGCGGTTGATGCCGTCCTTGACGAAAGACTGCTGCGCAAGTTTGTAGGCTTCCTTGATGCCTGCCTCGCCGGCGGTCGAACCGCCTGGCTCCAGATTGTCTATCGCTGCAAGAATCTTCTGCCTTTCCGCGGCCTTTGTCGGCATCAGCACCGTGCCGGCATTGCCGGCATAGGTGACGATGGAGACGGTGTCGTCGGCCTTGAGCTTGCTGACCAGCAACCGGAACGCCGACTTCAAGAGCGGCAGCTTGTCCGGCTCGTCCATCGAACCCGAAACATCGATCAGGAACACCAGGTTTGCCTTCGGCGCCTCGACCGGCTTCACGTCAAAACCCTTGATCGCAACATGCATCAGCTTGGTGCGCTCGTTCCAGGGCGTCGGCATGACGGTGACAGTCGAATTGAACGGCGTCGCGGCCGAGTCTGGCCCCTTCCAGTCATAAGGGAAGTAGTTGATCATCTCTTCGACCCGGACCGTGCCTGGGTCGGGCAGAATACCTTCCTTCAGCGAGCGGCGGACGAAGGAATAGGACGCCGTGTCGACATCGATCGAGAAGGTCGACACCGGATCCTGGGCAGCTTGGTGCACCGGATTGGTCTTGAAGGTCTCGATGCGGTCGCGGTTTTGCTCTTGCGGCTGCATTTGATCGGCCGGCATGGGCGCCGGCTGAACCATCGGCCCGAAACCAGCGACGGCGCCAGCCGGCATCTCTGCAGGCTGCATGGCGGTTGCCGGCGCCTGGGCATTCGCGCGTCCGCCGGCGGCCAGCTGGTCAACCTCCGCAGGTGCAGGCGGCGGCGCAGGCAGCGCCTGTGGTACTTGCTTGGCAAAGTCCTTCAACGCCCCGTATTCCTGCCTGGTCCGATTATCGGATCGGCTCAATTCAGTTTTCGGCGGCGATGCCGGTGCGACCTGCGCCTCGTCTTCGACACGCCTCTCGCTGTCGGCGCCAGTCTTCTTCTCCTTGGCAGGCGCGGCCGCCAGCGGCTCGCTGATCGCGGGCTGGTTCGGTATCGGCTTCTGCGCAACCGGCTTGTCGGCCACCGTTTCGGTGACCTTCCCGTTTGAAATAACGGGCGGCTGCTCCCTCAGCATCTCAAAAGCGGCATAGCCGGCGATAGGCAGCGCGACCAGCGCGGTCAGGGCCGGGGTGGCAATGAGTTTCCGTTGCATGATCTCTCTCCAGAGCCTTTGTGCTCGCTCCGTGAGACGAAGACCTGCCGGCGATCCTTGGGGGGCGATCGAAATTTTTTCGTTCAAGTCGAAGGCGTGCATCGCGGCGGCCAACGCACGCGTTTGCGCTTCGCTGTCCGGCGCCGGAACTGCCAGATTGCGCAGCCTTTCGAGTTCGTTGTCGTCGACCATGGTCACACTTCCCCGGCTGAGCGCATGAGCAGCTTCAGCCGTTTCTTCGCTTCATGGATGTGCCAGGAAACCGTCGCCTCCGAGATCGCCATCACCTCGGCCGCAGCCGCGTGGCTCAACCCTTCGCCATAGACGAGCAGCACCGCGTCGCGCTGCTTGTCCGGCAGCATGCGCACCGCCGCCCACAGCGCCTCGGCCGGGTCCTGGGCTTCCGCCGAGCCCTCCCCCGCGATCAGCGCATACGTGCCGAAGGCCTCGGTCTTGGCGCTGTCGCGGGCGCGCTTGCGCATCATGTCGCGCGAAGCGTTCAGTGTCATGGCGTAGAGCCAGGTCGTGAACGCGCCATTGCCCTGATAGTCGCGGATTGCCCGGCCGAGCCGCACGCAGACATCCTGGGCGATGTCTTCGGCATCGGCCTTGCGGCCGCACCAGCGATAGGCGGCGCGATAGACGAAGCCATAGTGCCTTTCGAGCAGTTTGCCGAAAGCCCCCCGGTCTCCGCCCCTCGCCCGCCCGATCAATTCGGCATCGGAGGCTTCGCTGTCGTCCAGCATCATCGCCGTCATTTGCCTGTTGGACGAAGGCTAATGGCGATTCCTTGGGGCGATGGAAAGATTTTTTTGCGGCAGCCTCCGCACCCTACCCCAAGGTTTCGGCGAACAGCGTGATCAGCCGCTTCCAATGGCGCTCGCCGCCCGCTTCGTCATAGACGCTGTGGTCCTTCACGCACCAGCCATGACCGACGCCGACATAGTTCTCGATCGTGTGGTCGACTTCGGCGACCCTGAGCGCCTCTGCCAGCCGGGCTGATTGCTCCGGCGGAAAGCTACGGTCCACGCCGGCGATCCCGACGTAGATGCGTGCCTTGATCGACGCCGCCTTCCGGTGCGGGCTGTCGGGCGCGTCGCTTGCCAGATTGCCGCCGTGGAAGCTGGCGGCGGCAGCAATGCGGTCGGGATAGGCCGCGGCGGCATTGAGAGCCCGCGCGCCGCCCATGCAATAGCCGACGACGCCGACCGGCCCGTCCAGGCCTTCGGCAGTGAGCGCATCGAGGAAGGCCGCGCTGTCGCGGATGGTCATCTCTTGCGTGGTGCCACCGCTCAGCGCCGTCAGTTGAGCCCTGGTCCTATCCTCAGCAAACGCAGTCTTCGGGTCGAACGGTCCATAGGGCACGCTGCGATAGAACAGATCGGGCACCAACACGGCGTAGCCATGCCCTGCGAGGCGTTCGGCCATCTGGTCGAGCGTCGGCCGCGGGCCAAAAATATCCATGTAGAGGATGACGCCGGCCCTGGCCGCCGCCGCCGGTCGGAACAGCCCGGCCTTGGCCTTCCCGTCCCGGGTTTCAATCTCGATCTCTTGCTTGGCCATGCTGCTCTCCGTCGTCTGTCCGCGCGATAGATATCCGGCTGGAGCGGCCCGGCAAGACAATCCCGGAGCCTGGCGTTCAAGATTTCGTGCGGTTGGCCTTCATCTTACAGCCGAACAAAGGCCGCCATATGAAAGGCCTGCACCTCTGGCGGATAGCGATAGTCCGCCCCGTAGGGACATGCATTTCGGTCGAGGCAGCCGCTCGTGCGGCACAGGCCGCCTCCGGGGCCGCGCACATGCCCAAGACAGGCTTCATGGGCAAAACCCTGTTCGGAATAGGCATCGATCGGGCAGGATTTCATGCAGGGTTTTTCGACGCATGTGTCGCAGAGATGAATCGGTTCTTGAGGTTCGGGGAGGAAAATCTCTTCCTCGAACAGCAGCGCGCCGCGATAGGCATGCCAGAGCCCATACTGCGGATGCATGAGGATGCCGAGCGGCGACGGCTTCAACCCTTCCGCCCGCATCGCCCATTGCTGGAACGGCAGATAGGGCCTGTCGGAGGGCGACACGGCGCGAGCGCCGAACGCTTGCGCCACCGCGCCGATCACCTCCCGCGACCAGGTGTCGAGCGGGTTGACGATCCCGCTGGCCCGCTGCCCAAGCCAGCGCTGGAAGTGCGGCCAGAGTGCGACGCCGGCCTGCCCGACCAGGAGGGCGGACTTGGCAGGCGCGCCTGAAAGCCCCGCAGGCGCCGTTTCATCACTGGCGAAGCGAAAGCCGCCCCGAAGGATCAGGCCGTGGGCGGCAAGCGCGGCCGCGGTCCCTTCGATCGTGCCGCGCGAAAAGATCATCCCTTCTTGTCCGGGTCGGAGAACGCGCTCCGCCAGACTTCCTTATGGATGATGTTGGCGACTTTAGCCCGGCCTGACTCGGGCTCCTTTCAAGTGAAGGCGTCGGCCATCGAGGCCTTCTTCCTGTCGATGAAATCCTTCAGTGCCTCGTCGATCGCCGGATCGAGATGCGGTGCTTCGTAGCTTTCCAGCCAGCGGCGGGCGAGCTCGTTGGCGCGCTGCGGCGCTGTCTTTTCGCCTTCGGCCAGCCACTGCTCGTAAGAATTGTTGTCGGCGATGTTGGAGCGGTAGAAGGCGGTCTGGAAATTCGCCTGCGTGTGGTCGCAGCCGAGATAGTGGCTGCCCGGACCGACCTGGCGGATGGCGTCCATCGCCTGGCCGTTCTCCGACAGGTCGACGCCCTCGGCGAATTTCTGAGTCATGCCGAGCTGGTCGATGTCCATCATGAATTTCTCGTAGCAGGACGCCAGTCCGCCCTCGAGCCAGCCGGCCGAATGCAGCACGAAGTTGGTGCCGGCAAGGATGGTCGAGTTCAGCGTGTTGGCGCTCTCATAGGCCGCCTGCGCATCCGGGACCTTCGAGGCGCAGAGCGAGCCGCCGGTGCGGAACGGCAGGCCTAGCCGGCGAGCGAGCTGCGCTGCGCCATAGGAGACCAGCGACGGTTCCGGCGTGCCGAAAGTCGGCGCGCCCGACTGCATCGAGATCGACGAAGCGAAAGTGCCGAACAGCACCGGCGCGCCGGGCCTGATCAGCTGCGTGAACGAGGCGCCGGCAAGCACCTCGGCCAGGATCTGCGTCAGCGTTCCGGCAACCGTCACCGGGCTCATCGCGCCGGCCAGGATGAACGGCGTGACAATGCAGGCCTGGTTGTGGCGCGAATAGACTTTCAGCGCACCGAGCATGGTCTCGTCGAACACCATCGGCGAGTTGGCGTTGATCAGGCTGGTCAGCACCGTGTTGTTCTCGACGAAATCCTCGCCGAACACGATCTTGGCCATCGCCACCGTGTCCTCGGCCCGCTCCGGCGCCGTCACCGAGCCCATGAACGGTTTGTCCGAATAGCGGATATGCGAATAGATCATGTCCAGATGGCGCTTATTGACCGGCACGTCGACCGGCTCGCATACCGTGCCGCCCGAATGGTGGATCGACGGCGCCATATAGGCGAGCTTCACGAAATTCTGGAAATCCTCAAGCGTTGCGTAGCGGCGGTTGCCGTCGAGGTCGCGCACGAAGGGCGGGCCGTAGACCGGCGCGAACACCGTTCCCTTGCCCCCGATCTGCACCGAACGCTCCGGATTGCGCGCATGCTGGGTGTAGATCGAAGGCGCGGTCTTGAGCAGCGAGCGGCAAAGCCCCTTGGGAAAATGCACGCGCTCGCCTTTCACATCGGCGCCGGCCTCTTTCCACAGCGCGAGCGCCTCGGCGTCGTCGCGGAAGATGATGCCGATCTCTTCCAGCACCGTGTCTGTGTTCTTCTCGATCAGCGCCAGGCCTTCCTCGTCGAGGACCTCGTAGACGTTGATCTTGCGCTTGATATAGGTGAGCTGGGTGCCCGGACCGCCGCCTGCGCGCGCCGCGCGCCTGGCCGCCGCGCCGCCGCTGGCGCCGCGTCCGCGTCGTCCGCCCGACGCTTCCTGCTCGACTGCCGCGTTATCGCTCATGATCGTTCTTCCTATAGATTTTAGATTTGGGCCTGAATTGGCTGGCGGCCGGTTCGCCGCCGCTTCTTTCCGGATCGTAGCCATGCACCCTATTGGAAACGGCCCGCCAGCGCCAACGCCTGTCGCAAAATCGACAAGAAAACCGCCAACTTTTCAGTCGCTTTCCTTTTGCGGGAAGTCGCAAATCAGCTATGGCTACCTTGCCCTCGCGGGTTAGGTATTGGCGCATCGATTTTTGAGCTGCAGCAAGCATTCCGAGCAGCAAGGAGCCCGAGGAAAAAATGTCCGACGACGAGATCATCCTTTCCGAGCTTTCCGACGAGGAACTCGTGCAGCAGATGCATGACGACCTTTATGACGGGCTGAAGGAAGAGATCGAGGAAGGCACGCATATCCTTCTTGAGCGCGGCTGGCAGCCCTACACGGTGCTGACCGAGGCGCTGGTCGAAGGCATGCGCATCGTCGGCGAAGATTTCCGCGACGGCATCCTGTTCGTGCCGGAAGTGCTGCTCTCGGCCAATGCCATGAAGGCCGGCATGGCCATCCTGCGCCCGCTGCTTGCCGCCACCGGCGCGCCCAAGCAGGGCAAGATGGTGATCGGCACCGTCAAGGGCGACATCCACGACATCGGCAAGAACCTCGTCGGCATGATGATGGAAGGCGCCGGCTTCGATGTCATCGACCTCGGCATCAACAATGCGGTCGAGAAATATCTGGAAGCGATCGAGCAGCATCAGCCTGACATCATCGGCATGTCGGCGCTGCTCACCACGACCATGCCCTATATGAAGGTCGTCATCGACACGATGAAGGAAAAGGGCATTCGCGACGATTACGTCGTGCTGGTCGGCGGTGCGCCGCTCAACGAGGAATTCGGCAAGGCCGTCGGCGCCGACGCTTATTGCCGCGATGCCGCGGTGGCGGTCGAGACCGCCAAGGACTTCATGAAGCGCAAGCACAACGTTCGCGCTTCCGCCTGATCCCAGGGCATCAGGATGGATCGAAAAAAGCCGCGCCTTGCAGCGCGGCTTTTTTGTTCCCAGATGATGATGAGGCTGAACGATCAGTTGGCGACAGTGTCTTTGACCGCCCTCGCCGTCGATTTGACGTCCTTGCCGACGCCTCGAATGGTGTTGGCGCAGGCGGTGAGTGCAAGCGCGCAGGCAAGGATGGCAATCGGCGCGATGCGTAGCAGTTTCATGGGTGTCTCCCTCAACAGATAATTAGCCCCGCAGCGAAAACCGGCTCGACTGGTTCATGGTCAAAACGCAAAAAACGAAACCGAATCAAACAGACAGGCTGCTCGTCATCGCCTGCGGGATGATTGCGCGCGAAGTTTTGGCCGTCAAGCAACAGCTAAAGCTCGATCACCTTGAGTTGACCTGCCTGCCGGCCGAGTTCCACTTCTATCCGGACCGCATCGCGCCGGCCATGGACAAGGCCATCGAAAAGGCCAAAGCGGAAGGCTACAACCACATCTTCGTCGGCTATGCCGATTGCGGCACCGGCGGCATGCTCGACCACGTGATCGAGAAGCATGGCGTGGAGCGCATGGCCGGCCCGCATTGCTTCGCCTTCTACCAGGGCATGGACGCCTATGCGAAGGTCGCCGACGGCGACATGATGTCGTTCTACATGACCGACTTCCTCTGTCGCCAATTCGACGCCTTCTTCATCAAGCCGCTCGGGCTCGACAGGCATCCCGAGCTTATCAAGGACTATTTCGGCAATTACGAGAAGCTGATCTATCTCGCGCAAACCGACGATCCGGATCTCGACAAGGTTGCCGAGAAAGCCGCCGCCATGCTCGGCCTCGCCTACGAGCGCCGCTCGACCGGCTATGGCGATCTGACGAGCGAACTGGCGCGGGCGGCAGCCAACGCTTGAGGATCGAGCAGGGCTGCTTCAACGGCGGCCAGCGGAACGGACGATCGGCTTGCAGACGAAGCCCCCTCGCCTCCGCTGGCAAGCCGGATGACAGCGGCCTGCGAACGGGTAAGTTGTGCCCCAAGCAGACCAAACAGCTATTCCAGCCACCGATTCGGGAAACGCCCATGATCCCTCGCCTGCTGCTTGCCGCCCTTTGCCTTATCGGCTTCGCCCTGCCCGCCTATGCCGACGGCGAGTTGCAGAAGCTGATCACCGCCGCAGACAAGGCGCGACTGGATAAATATGGCGAAACGCGCAAGGCGGCTCTCGAAGAGGCAAAGGCCGGCGATCCGGCTGAGGTCAAGCAACTCGATGCGCTGCTCGCCAAGCCGCTGGTCGCTTTCTCCGACAAGGATCTGACCGGCAACTGGAAATGTCGCACCATCAAGGCCGGCGGCTTGAGCCCGCTAGTTATCTATGGCTGGTTCAAGTGTAAGGTCACCGGGGACGGCTCGGGTTGGCGGCTGCAGAAGATCAGCGGCTCGCAGCGCACCACCGGTCGCTTCTTCGACGACGGTGAGAAGCGCGCCATCTATCTCGGCTCGTTTTCGGTCAATGACGAAAAGGCCAAGCCCTATGGCAGCGGCGCCGAAAGCGACCAAGTGGGCTATGCCTTCCGCAACAGTGCCACCGAGTGGCGCATCGAATTCCCCGCGCCCTATTATGAATCGAAGCTCGACATCATGGAATTCAAGCGCTGACTGAGCCCGAAAAGTTGCAGAGTTTTCGGACCAGGATCATGCGCGACCATTGGCTCACTAAGGGTTAACCCGCTCTCCCTAGCATGCGCCCGACTTTGAGAGCGGGTGCTTGCCATGGCAACGTCGGAATCCGGTCCGCGGCGGACTGTTGTCGTCACCGAAGGCGGTCCGCATATCTGGGCAATCGTTAACGCCATCGCCGATCGCGTCGGCCCTGTGAGTGTCATCCTCGAAACCCCTGAATCAAAAAAGCGTTTGCTGCTCGGCCGCGCCCGCCGCCAGGGCTGGATCTCGGCCATCGGCCAGCTCGGCACGATGGTGCTGACCAGGCTTGGCAAGCGGTTCTTGGCCGGCCATGCTGCACGGCTGATTGCCGAGGAAAAGCTCGAGACAGAACCTCGCCCGACCCAGACGATCATCCATGTGCCTTCCGCCAACGGTCCGGAATGCCTTCAGGCGATTGAGAAGATCGGGCCGGGCGTCGTGCTCCTCGCCGGCTGCCGGCTGCTGTCGAGGAATATGCTCGCGAAGATGCCTTGCCCGGTGCTCAACTATCACGCCGGCATTGCCCCGAAATATCGTGGCATGAATGGCGGCTACTGGGCGCTGGCCTCCGGTGATCGAGGGAATTTCGGCACCACTGTGCATCTGGTCGATGCCGGCGTCGACACCGGCGGAGTGCTGAAGCAGGCGCGCGGCAAGTCGAAACGCGGCGACACCATCGCCAGCTACGCGCTGCGGCAGGCGGCATTTTCCCGCGACATCTGCGTCCAGGCAGTGGCCGAGGCGCTGGCGGGAAAACTTACGACGATCGATCCCGGCCTGCCCTCGAAACAGTGGTTTCACCCGACGATTTGGTCCTACCTCTGGACCGGCCTGACGAAGCGCGTCTGGTAATCTGCCGGCGTCGGAAATTCAGCACTCGCTTTGCGTCATCGCCAGCGTCGCTTTTGAAGGCGCGCGCGTCGTCCCATAACAAGCGGCACAAGGGCGCATGCGGCAATGCTCCCAACATCGAGGAGTTGAGAATTCATGGCCGATCTGATCGTCGTCTATTGGCGCGATATCCCTGCGCAGGTCATCGTCAAGAAAGGCCGGCAGAACGCCAAGCGCGAGTTGCCGCTGCGCTTCACCGAGGCGATCGACATGTGCGCCATGCGCACGGGCGCCGGCGGCACCGACGATTACCTCGCCGAATGGCGTAAGGCCGATCCGGTTCCGGTCGGCGACGACATCGAAGCCGAGGTCGAGAAGGCCTACCAGGAACTCGATACGAAATATGACCGCGAGCGGCTGGTCGCTCTGGTCAAGGCTGGCGGGAAAGAAAATGTCTGAGAAGCAGCCGGCGGTCACCCAGGCGACCCTGGTCAAGAAGGCGGCGCCGAAGTCCGACTACAAGCCTGCGGACGTGTCGCCGCAACGCCGCGTTCAGCGCACTTTTGCCGTGAGGTTGTGGTCCATCCGCCATTCGCGACTGCTCGAATGGTTTTATGGCAGGTTCGCCGATGTCTTCCTGCTCTTGCATCCTTTGTGGAAGGGCATCGGCTACGGCCGCGTCGAAGCGCCGGTGAAATTCGTCGAGAAACGCGTCAAGGGCTTCATGTTCGACTGCCGCATGTGCGGCCAGTGCGTGCTCTCCTCCACTGGCATGTCGTGCCCGATGAACTGCCCGAAGCAGCTGCGCAACGGCCCGTGCGGCGGCGTGCGCGCCAACGGCAATTGCGAGGTCGAGCCGGACATGCCCTGCGTCTGGGTCAAGGCCTGGGAAGGCTCCCGCAACATGAAGCATGGCGACAAGATCCTCACCGTGCAGAAGCCGGTCGATCAGTCGCTGCGCGAAACCTCGGCCTGGCTCAGGGTGACCGCGCAGGCGGCCGCGGCGCGTGAAGCCGCCCAGAACCCGCAGAACCCCGGAGCTTCAGCATGAGCATCCGCCACCAGCGCGACGAGAACCCGGCCGGCGTTCACCTGCCGCTCGATCACCTGCCCGGCCATTCGTCGCGCGGTCGGTTGGAGCGCGTGCTGCGCCGCGGCGAGTTCGCGGTGACGACCGAGCTCAACCCGCCCGACAGCGCCGACCCGGAAGACGTCTACAACCGCGCCAAGATCTTCGACGGTTGGGTCGACGCCATCAACGCGGTCGACGCCTCCGGCGCCAACTGCCACATGTCTTCGGTCGGCATCTGCGCGCTTTTGACCCGCATGGGCTACGCCCCGATCATGCAGATCGCGTGCCGCGACAAGAACCGCATCGCCATTCAGGGCGACGTGCTGGGCGGGGCGGCAATGGGCGTCGCCAACATGCTCTGCCTCACCGGCGACGGCGTGCAGGCCGGCGATCAGCCGGGCGCCAAGCCGGTCTTCGACCTCGATTCCATGTCGCTGCTCGAAACCATCCGCATCATGCGCGACAACGGCAAGTTCCTGTCCGGCCGCAAGCTGACGACGCCGCCGCAGGTCTTCCTCGGTGCTGCCGTAAACCCCTTCGCGCCGCCTTACGATTTCCGTCCCATCCATCTCGGCAAGAAGATTGCCGCCGGCGCGCAATTCGTGCAGACGCAATATTGCTTCGATGTGCCGATGTTCCGAAACTTCATGCAAAAGGCGCGCGACCTCGGCCACACCGAAAAAGTCTTCATCCTGTGCGGCGTCGGGCCGCTCGCCTCTGCCAAGACCGCCAAATGGATCCGCTCCAACGTGCCGGGCATCCATATCCCCGATGCGGTGATCAAGCGGCTCGAAGGCGCGCAGGACCAGAAGAAGGAAGGCAAGCAGCTCTGCATCGACATCATCAACGAGGTGAAGGAAATTCCGGGCGTCGCCGGCGTCCATGTGATGGCCTACCGCCAGGAAGAGTATGTCGCCGAGATCGTCGATGAATCCGGCGTGCTGAAAGGCCGCCAGCCCTGGAAACGGGAGATCCGCCGCGACGACCAGATCGTCGCGGAGCGGCTCGACCACATACTGCACGACGAGATTACCGAAACCCAGGTCGACATGGTGAAGACCGCGCATTGATGTATGTCGCCCAAAAGTGAGAACCGGTTTGGGGCAACGACATAAATGAACTTAAAGTCCAAGGCGCGGCCGGCACCCGTCCGCTTGAACAAGACCAGATAACGATATAAAGAACTCTTTATATCCCGACGGAGAGATTGCATGACCCGCACCATCGTCGCCTCGGCGACCCGAGAAATCGTCATCGGCTTCGATCAGCCCTTCTGCGTGATCGGCGAGCGCATCAACCCGACCGGCCGCAAGAAGCTGGCCGCCGAGATGGTGGCCGGCAACTTCGAGACCGTCATCAAGGATGCGCTGGAACAGGCCGCCTGCGGCGCCACCATGCTCGACGTCAATGCCGGCGTCACCGCCGTCGACCCCAATGCGACCGAGCCGGCGCTTTTGGTGCAGACGCTGGAGATCGTGCAGAACCTGGTCGATCTGCCGCTGTCGATCGACTCTTCGGTGACCGCCGCGATCGAGGCGGCGCTGAAGGTCGCCAAGGGCCGCCCGCTGGTCAACTCCGTCACCGGCGAGGAAGAGAAGCTCGAAGCCATCCTGCCGCTGGTCAAGAAATACAACGTTCCGGTCGTCGCCATCTCAAATGACGAGACCGGCATCTCGATGGATCCGGACGTCCGCTTCGCGGTCGCCAAGAAGATCGTTGAGCGCTGCGCCGATCACGGCATTCCCGCGCATGACGTCGTCGTCGATCCGCTGGTGATGCCGATCGGCGCGCTGGGCGATGCCGGCCGCCAGGTGTTCGCATTGCTGCGCCGGCTGCGCGAGGAGCTCAAGGTCAACACCACGTGCGGCCTTTCCAACATCTCGTTCGGCTTGCCGCATCGCCACGGCATCAACGCCGCCTTCATCCCGATGGTGATCGGCGCCGGCATGACGAGCGCCATCATGAACCCGGTCCGCCCGCAGGAGATGGAGGCCGTGCGCGGCGCCAACGTGCTCAACGGCACCGACGAGAACTGCACCAACTGGATCCGCACCTACAAGGACTACAAGCCGGCCGAAGGCGGCCATGCGGTCGCGGCTCCGGTCGCGGTCACCGCCCCTGGCGATGGCGCCGCCGCTGCCGGCGGGCGTCGCCGCGGCGGTCGTGAAGCCCGCATGGCCAGGGGGTAAGCGCGCAATCGTGAGCCGCATTGCAAACAGCCCTGATCCGGTCGCATCGTCGATGCGGTCGGAGAAGTCTGCTTTGCGGTCAGGCGACGCCCAATATGGCGTCGAACAAGGCCATTCCAGCCCAGGATCCGAAGATGCCTGTGCCGCCGCCGACGATGACATCATCGTCGTAGGCGGGCCAGAATGCGTGGAGCAGGAGCGCTCCGACGATCGCGCCGAGAATTCCGGAGGCCAGATATTGCGGATTGCGCAGCCATGGGCCTTTGAGCACGCGCACCATGGTGAAAGCGGTGAAGATGGCGGGCAGCAGAATATCCGACATGTTTGGCCCCTGGACCAACGTACACTCCACCCAACAGTAAAACGATCCGTTAAACGGTATCGGCAATTGCCATCGAGACGCGTGCCAGCATGAATCCCCCGCCCAACATCACCGATCCGCTTGTGCTGTTCATGCCGTCAGGCAAGCGCGGGCGGTTTCCCGTTGGCACGCCGGTGCTGGACGCCGCGCGCCAGCTCGGCGTCTATGTCGAGAGCGTGTGCGGCGGCCGCGCCACTTGCGGGCGCTGCCAGATCGAGGTGCAGGAAGGCAATTTCGCCAAGCACAAGATCGTCTCTGCCAACGACCACATCTCGCCCAAGGGCGCCAAGGAAGAGCGCTACGAGCGCGTGCGCGGCCTGCCCGAGCGCCGCCGCCTCTCCTGCTCGGCGCAGATTCTCGGCGACCTCGTCATTGACGTGCCGCAGGACACGGTCATCAACGCCCAGACCATCCGCAAGGCAGCCGACACCAGGGTTATCGCTCGCGATACGGCAATCCGCATGTGCTATGTCGAGATTGAAGAGCCCGACATGCACAAGCCGCTCGGCGACCTCGACCGACTCAAGATCGCCTTGATGAAGGACTGGGGTTTCAAGAACGTCGAGTTCGACTTCTATCTCATGCCGCAAGTGCAGGGCATTCTGCGCAAGGGCAATTGGACCGCCACCGCCGCCATCCACAAGGATGCGGACAGCGACATCGCGCGCGTCATCGCGCTGTGGCCAGGCCTGAAGAACGAGGCCTACGGGCTCGCCTGCGACATCGGCTCGACGACCATCGCCATGCATCTCGTGTCGCTGCTGTCGGGCCGCGTCGCCGCGTCTTCCGGCACCTCCAATCCGCAGATCCGCTTCGGCGAGGATCTGATGAGCCGCGTCTCCTACGTGATGATGAACCCGGACGGCCGCGAGGGCATGACGGTCGCCGTGCGCGAGGCCGTTTCCGGACTGGTCGACAAGGTCTGTGCGGAAGGCAATGTCCAGCGCAACGACATCCTCGACGCGGTGTTCGTCGGCAATCCGATCATGCATCATCTGTTTCTCGGCATCGATCCGACCGAGCTCGGCGGCGCGCCGTTCGCGCTCGCCATTTCCGGCGCCGTGCGCATCAAGGCCTCCGAACTCGGCTTGAAACTGAACCAGGGCGCGCGCCTTTATATGCTCCCTTGTATCGCCGGCCATGTCGGCGCCGACGCAGCCGCGGTCACGCTCTCCGAGGGTCCGCACCGCCAGGACGAGATGATGCTGATCGTCGACGTTGGCACCAATGCCGAGATCGTGCTCGGCAACAGCACGCGCGTCGTTGCGGCCTCCTCTCCCACCGGCCCGGCCTTCGAGGGCGCCGAGATTTCCGGCGGCCAGCGCGCGGCGCCCGGCGCCATCGAGCGCGTGCGCATCGATCCCGACACGCTTGAGCCGCGCTACCGGGTCATCGGTTCGGAGCTCTGGTCGGATCAGCCGGGCTTTGCCGAAAGCGTGCAGGCGACCGGCGTCACCGGCATTTGCGGCTCCGGCATCATCGAAGTGGTGGCCGAGATGTATCTCGCCGGTATCATCTCCGAGGACGGCGTCGTCGACGGATCGCTTGGCGCGCGCTCGCCGCGCATCGTCGCCAACGGCCGCACCTTCTCCTATGTGCTGAAGGACGGCGAGCCGAAGATCACCATCACCCAGAACGACGTGCGCGCCATCCAGCTCGCCAAGGCGGCGCTCTACGCCGGCACCAAGCTGTTGATGGAAAAGCAGCACACCGACCATGTCGACCGCATCCATTTCGCCGGTGCCTTCGGTTCTTTCATCGACCCGAAATACGCCATGGTGCTGGGGCTCATTCCCGATTGCGATCTCGACAAGGTCTCGGCCGTCGGCAACGCCGCCGGCGCCGGCGCGCGCATGGCGCTCCTCAATCGCGGCTACCGCCGTGAGATCGAGGAGACGGTGAGCAGGATCGAAAAGATCGAAACCGCGCTGGAACCAAAATTCCAGGAGCACTTCGTCTACGCCATGGCCCTGCCGAACAAGGTCGACCCTTTCCCGAAGCTCGCGGCCGCAGTGAAGCTGCCGCCGCGCAAGACGGTCGGCGAGGACGGCACCGCAGGCGACGCCACCCCGCGCCGGCGCTCGCGCGAGGAACGGGCGGCGCGGCGTGGGCGCGAATAGGGTCCCCTTCGCCCGACGCCTCTCTTTAGTTCGTATGCATGCAAATGTTTCCGGATCCATCTATCCGGAAACCGGAACGCTGTTTTCGTGAAATCCGCCGGAAACATGCCGGGCGCATTTAGCCCGCCAGCGAAGGGCTGGCGCGAAATGTCTTCGAGCCGGCGCGACCTTCCGGAGGAACCCACTATGTCGATGTTCGATAACCTCGGCCGCTTCGGCGTGACCATCAGGCAGGCTCATGCCCGGAGCAAGGCGATCCGCGCGCTCAACGACCTGCCCGTGCATGTGCAGAAGGATATCGGCTGGCCGGCTTCGCCGCCGAGCGACCCGCAGGCAGCCCTGCACGCGCTGCTCCTGGGAACCGCCCGCTGATGACCTTCGCCGACAAATGTAAGCTGCTCGGCAAGCGCCGAGGCCGGCAAGCGGCCTCGGCGATCGACGACAACAAGTTGCGCGCCGCGCTGCTGCCAGGGCGCCGTTGACGCGACCGCCGTCGCATCACGCCGATGTGCCCGCTGCGAACCTTGACATTTTCAACCTAACTACAATCTTCGCATAGCAGGGGGAATTTCTCTTAGTCGGCTCGACCGATCCGTGTTCCGTATGCCCAGTTTGAAAAGCCACGTCGTTTCGTTCATTCTCAGGCACAGCCGCAAGAAGGCCTTTTCCAGTCCCGAGAATCTGCAGCGCTGGATCGCCTACGCCCGCAAGACCGAAGACTATCATCCGCCGGCTCTTCTGAAGGCGCGGCTGGATATCGCCGAGACCAGCGTCGATGGTTTCCCCGTCTATGAGATCGCACCGAAATCGGGCGAGCGCCGGCGTATCCTCTATTTGCATGGCGGCGCCTTCGTCTTTCAGATCACGTCCTATCACTGGGTGCTGATTGCCGAGATGGCGGAGCGGCTGGGCTTCGGCATCACCGTGCCGATCTATCCGATCGCGCCGGAGTACAATTTCCATGACATGTTCGGCATGGTCGGCGACGTCTACCGGCGCATGCTGCTAGAGACCGATGCCGAGAACATCGTCTTCATGGGCGATTCCGCCGGCGGCAACATGGCAGTCGTGCTCACCATGATGGCCGCCGAGGAAGGCCTGCCCTCGCCGGCGCGCCACGTGCTGATCTCGCCCGGCCTCGATATGTCCT
Source organism: Mesorhizobium sp. WSM4983 (assembly GCF_029625765.1). NCBI lineage: Bacteria > Pseudomonadati > Pseudomonadota > Alphaproteobacteria > Hyphomicrobiales > Phyllobacteriaceae > Mesorhizobium > Mesorhizobium sp. WSM4983. The sequence continues at coordinate 740,160 of NZ_JARTVM010000001.1, forward strand.
TGTCCAATCCGGAAGTGTTCGAAGCCGAACGCAACGACCCCTGGCTGGGCATCCCCGGCGGGCTCGAGGCGATCCGGCTCTACAGCGCCGGCATCGACCGCTCCGACTGGCACATCAGCCCGCTCTACGGCGATCTCTCGGTGCTGCCGAAGACGCTGCTGCTCACCGGCTCGCGCGACCTGCTCAGCCCCGACAATCTGATCTTCGCCGAAAGGGCGCGCGCCGCAGGCGTCGAGGTCGATGTCGTCTACGAGGAAGGCATGTTCCATGTCTGGCCGCTGATCGATATGCCTGAAGCGCGGCGCGCACGTGACAGCATCGTCGACTTCCTCACAGCCGAGATCGTACCGCAGCGAGCCCATGCATCGCGCCGAACCACTTATGCGGCGCGACCTGCGCCGGCGGCCGAATAGCTCAGAACTTGCCGGTTTCCCGGAACAGTTCGAAGGTCGCGCGGATGTGGTCGGCAACCGCCTTCACCGGCGCGCTGGCATCGGGTGCCACCACCATGGCGAGATTGTAGGTGCCGATATCGGGCATGCCGTCCTTGGCGCCTAGCGAAACCATCTCGTCACCGAGGAAGGACTTCGGCAGCGGCGCGACGGCAAGGTCGGCCATGATGGCGGCGCGCTGGCCGGCGGTATGAGCGCTCATATAGGCGATGCGGTAGTTGCGACCTTCCCGGCCGAGCGCTTCCAGGGCGCCGGCCCGCCAGGCGCAGCCTTCTTCCCAAAGCGAAACCGGCAGCGGTTCGCGCAGGTGCGCGCAACCGCCCTTGGCGCCGGCCCAGACGATCGGTTCGGTTAGCAGCACCTCGGCGCCGACCGCGCTGGTCTTGTAGGAATTGGTGAGCAACGTGATGTCGAGCGCACGGTCGTCCATGCGGCGGCGCAGATTGACGCTCTGGTCGATGGTGACGTCGACGGCGATCGACGGATGCGATTGCGCGAAGCGCTTCAACACGTGGGGCAGCACGCGCTCGCCATAGTCGTCCGGAGAGCCAAGCCTGACCACACCGACAATGTCGGGAATGATGAACTTCGACACCACTTCGCGGTTGATCGACAAAAGCCGCCGGGCATAGCCGAGAAGCATCTCGCCGTCCGTGGTCAGCGTCACCGAGCGCGCGTCGCGCGCGAAGACGGAACGGCCGAGAATGTCTTCGAGCTTCTTGATCTGCATGGAGACGGCCGAGGGGGTGCGGAACACCGCATTGGCGGCGGTGGTGAAGCTGCCGGTCTCGGCGATCGCCACGAAGGTGCGCAGCACGTCGAGATCGAGCAGCGGCAAAGGATGGTTGAGTGGGGCGTTCATCGGAGCTTGCCTTCAATTTTTCTGATGCAAATGATCATTCCATTTCGTTTGATTGAACATCACTTCGAGCGCATAGTCAACTCGATCGATGCAGGGTGCTGCCAAAAGCAGCCATCGAACGACCATGATACAGGCCTGCACTCGACATGAAATGAAGCTGAAACAGACCTGACGTAACCAATTGCCGGGCGCCTCCCTGCCCGAATCGAGGAGAAATAAAATGTCTATCCTGTCGTCTATCGGTCGGCTCGCGACCGAATTCAGTGCCGCCCGCGCTCGCTACCAGACCGAACGCGCAATCCATGCGCTGCCGATCGAACTGCAGAAGGATATCGGCTGGCCGGAAGCCGCCGATGCCAAGACTGGATTGCGCTACGGCGTGGGAACCTGGGCCGGAGCCAAGTAAATAAGTGTGCATCACGTGCTAAGGGCCTGCCGCGTGTCAGACCGGCAGGCCCTTTTGTTTGTACTCAAATGACTTTTCCAGCCATGCGGCCGTCGCATGACGCATATGAAGCACTCGCATAGCGACGTCCGTTTCGAATTAAAGCGCTGTAACTAATAGTAAATTTCGAGCGCAGAGCTCAAAAAAGTCGCATGGGATGTCGCTTTTCATAACAAGCGCTTCGTTTTTGCGATTTAGTTTTGGCTGGAGCAGGCCTATATCACCGCCAGCAAAAACGAGCTGCCCCACTCCATCAAGCGAAGGCGACCCGTCTGAGCAACCAAATGGAGATGATGATGAAGCTCTTTGCCCGCCTGTTCCCCCGTCGCGAAATGAACCTGACGACCGCTCTTGAGCGTCAGCGTCTTGCCAAGACCATGCCCGGCCAGACCGGCGCCATGGCTGCCGCTCGCCTCGGCTTCGTTGCCTGACACAGCAGTTTCGAACGGCACCTGGTTGCCGTCGCGCTGAGTGAAATTCAACGTCGCCCGGCTCCGCCGTGGCGGCGTTTTTCTTCTGACGGCGCATTCGTTGGAACCTGAAGTAGCAACCTTCAGTCTCGCGCCATCGACGATTGCCCGTTTGCGACCCGTGTCGCAAATTTAATCGTCGCTTAGCCGTCTAGCCGATTGACAGGAATGATTTTTCCTGATGTCGCTATGCTATTAGCGACATTCTGTTCGCGTCATGGCCGCGTGAGGTTTCCCGTGAATGCCGTCAAGCACCCGATCAAGAGATCGTTTGTGTTCTTCCTCATCCCCGACTTCACCATGATCGCCTTCGCAACGGCGCTCGACCCGCTCCGCTCGGCCAACCGGATGCTCGGCTACGAGGCCTATAGCTGGCGCCTGGCCAGTATCGACGGCAAGCCCGTGCGCGCGTCGAACGGCGTCGAATGCGCCGTCAATACCTCGCTCGAGGAAGAGCGCAGGAAGATGGCCGGGCCGGACCGCCCGAACATGGCGATCGTTTGCAGCGGCATGAATGTCGAGCGCTATCATAACAAGTCGGCCTTCGCCTGGCTGCGCGAGGAATACAACCGCGGCGTCGCCGTGGGCGGCCTGTGCACCGGCGCGCACATCCTGGCGGCCGCGGGCCTGCTCTCCAACAAGCGCTGCGCCATCCATTGGGAAAACCTGCCCGGCTTCTCGGAGGCCTTTCCCAAGGCCAATGTCTTCGCCGACCTCTTCGAGATCGACCAGAATGTCTACACCTGCGCAGGCGGCACCGCGGCGCTGGACATGATGCTGAAGCTGATCGGCGACGACTTTGACGAAAGCCTCGTCAACCGCGTCTGCGAGCAGGTGCTGACCGACCGCGTGCGCAGCCCGACGGATCGCCAGCGCCTGCCGCTGCGCGCCCGTCTCGGTGTGCAGAATTCCAAGGTGCTGACCATCATTGAATTGATGGAGGCGAACCTCTCCGAGCCGCTGTCGCTGATCGAGATCGCCGACCATGTCGATCTGTCGCGCCGGCAGATCGAGCGCCTCTTCCGCACCGAGATGGGCCGCTCGCCTGCCCGCTATTATCTCGAGATCCGGCTCGACCGCGCCAGGCATTTGCTCATCCAGTCGTCGCTGCCCGTGGTGGAAGTGGCTGTCGCCTGCGGTTTCGTCTCGGCCTCGCACTTCTCCAAATGCTACCGCGAGCTCTATGCCCGCTCGCCGCAGCAGGAGCGCGTCGACCGCAAGCAGTTGCTGGCCGCCTAAGCGACAAGGCTACGAAAACCTACGGCGGCTGCGCGGTCCGTATCGCCTCAATGCGGATGTCTTCGGTCAACTGCGCCTTCAGCGCCGAGAATTCCGGGCTGGTTTTCAGCCTGGCGTTATGACCGCTCGCCGGTTTGACGACCTCAATATCGGTCGCAATAGCACTCCGCGGACGAGATGCGGTCGTTCCAGCCGGAACCTCCGAAATCGCGGACCCTGCGATTGAGCTCGATCGAGCGGCCGCGCCTTCCTGCATTCTCATAGGCGACAAGCGTGCAGCCCCGCCGCACCAGCACCGAGGAAACGCGGTCGTTCCAGAAGCCGCCCCGGAAATTGACGGCGTCGTCAGGACCCATTGCAAGCGAGCGCCCGCGGAAGTTCGCATTCTCGAACAGCACGCAGGCGGCCTCGCCGTAAAATTGGGCGCTGGCGCTTCCGGCAAATATTGTCGACGCAAGCGCCGCTAGGATGACCAAACGTTTCATGCAATATTTCCTCATTTCATCGCGTTGCGCGATGGCGCGGGCCCGATCACATTTTGCCATTGTGCTACACGAGGAAGCAAGTCCGAACCCCGCTCCGGCGGAGCTTGCCGACCGTCACCGGCTATCCATCATCCAGCCGCGGTTGCGCCACATCTTCTCACCGGCCAGGCAATCGGCGGCCGGCCTGTCGTCGGCAAGCACGACCGGCGGGTGAGCCGCCTCTTCTGCCGCCCATTGCCGCGAGGCCGGGCCGGCGAGCTCGAGCACCAGCTTGCGGCGGATCGCTTCAGGGAATTGCGTCCAGTCGTTGACCGGGATCATGAAGGCGCCCGGCCCGCCGATCACGCAGTCGCTGTAGTAGCGGTCGAGATTGGCGACGTCGAAGGCGCCGCCGTACCCGCCCCTTGTCATCAGCGGCAGTCCATTGATGGTGATGCCCTGCCTCACCACCTCGTCGCGCGTGATGTCGACCGGCGCGCCCTGGTTGTTGGGTCCGTCGCCCGAAACGTCGATGACGCGCTTGGTCCCCTGAAAGCCGCTTTCGGCGAAAAGGTCGCTGCCGAAGGCCAGCGCGCCGGAGATCGAAGTACGTCGCGCGCTGTCCGGCGGACGTGCGTTCATCTGCGCAACGATCCGTTCGGCGTCGGCGCGATTGGCAATCGCTGTCCACGGTACGACGACCCGCTGCCATCTGGTGCCGGCCCACTCGACATAGGTGACCGCGATCTTGCCGTGGACGCCGTCGGCGATGGCCTTGAGCACGTTGTCATCCGTCAGTGCCGCCGCATAGCCACGGCGCTGGATCTCGAGTTCGGCCGGCGACATGGAGAGCGAAACATCGACTGCGAGCACCAGCTCGACATCTACCGGCTCTATCGCACTCGATCGCGTGGGCGGGCCGAGGAGCAGCGCCAGCGCGGCGGCGCCGGAAAGCCAATGCCTTGTTCGGCCCAAAGCGGACATGACGCAACGGTAAGCGATCATCGCGCATGAACAAAGCAAAAAGGCCCGGCGTCGACCGGGCCTTCCACCAATCCGGACGAACGCGCGCTCGCTTAGCTGCGCGGCTTGAGATTCTCCGGGTCGTAAAGCGGCTTGTAGCCGACGCCGGCCACCTCGACCGGATAGGTCTCGCCGAAATACTCCACCTGCAGCTTGCGACCTTCCTGGCAGCAGGCCCAGGGCAGATAGGCGAGCGCGATGTTCTTGCCGATGGTCGGGCCGTAGGCGACCGACGTGGTGAAGGAGCGCCGGCCGAGCTCGTCGACCAGCGTCTCGCCGGTCGCGGGATCCTGCACTGGCATGATGCCGACCGGATAGCGCGCGACGCCCTTGGAATCGGTGTTCTCGGTCATCACCAGCGTGCAGAGCATAGCCGGCTGATGCTCGCGGGCGCGATATTCCAGGTGCTTGGCCTTGCCGCAGAAGTCGTTCTCCTTGACCTTCGGGCGGGCAAGATCTGCCTCGAGCAGATTGTATTCGGTCAAGAGGTCGGCGTTCTGCAGCCGCAGGCTCTTCTCCATGCGGCGCGTGTTGGCGTAGGTCTCGACGCCGAACGGCATGACACCGGTCGAGCGCAGCGCGTCCCAGACGGCGAGCCCGTCCTCATAGCGCATATGCAGTTCCCAGCCCTGCTCGCCGACATAGGAGATGCGGAAGGCGGTGACGTCCTTGCCGCCGATCCTGATCGGCTTGATCGCCGCGAACGGGAAATTCTCCGGCGTCAGCCCGTTCGGGTCCTCGACCACCTTCTGCAGGGTCGTGCGCGCATTCGGCCCCCAGATGCCGATGGTGACGTATTTTTCGGTGACGTCGGTGACAGTGACATCGAAACCTTTGTCCTGCGCGGTGCGCTGCATGTAGCGGAAGTCGCGCGGCCCGGCGTCGGCGCCGTCGATCACGCGGCAGCGATCGGCCATGCGGATCACGGTGAAGTCGGCGCGCACCATGCCTTCCTCGTCGAGGAAGTGGGTGTAGATGCCCTTGCCAATATTGTTGTCGCCGCCGATCTTGGCCGCGCACAGCCATTCCAGCAGCGCGACATGGTCCGGCCCTTCCACGTCGTACATCGAAAAATGCGAGAGGTTGACGATGCCGCAATCCTCGCTCATCGCCAGATGCTCGGCATTGGAGACGCGCCAGAAATGGCGGTTGTCCCACTCATTCTCGCGCACCGGGACGCGGTTGGCGTATTTTTCCAGGAGATGCTCGTTGGCGGCATAGCCATGGGCGCGCTCCCAGCCGCCCAGCTCCATGAAGTAGCCGCCGAGTTCCTTCTCGCGCTCCCAGAACGGCGAGCGGCGGATGTTGCGGCCCTTGGAGAACGGCTCGCGCGGATGCACCGCCGGATTGTAGACCTTCATCGCCGTCTCGGTGCAGCGATCCCAGATGAACTCTTCTTTCGTCTGGTGCGGGTAGAAGCGCGCATAGTCGATGGCGTGATGATCGATCGCGGTGCGGCCGTCGGTCATCCAGTCGGCGATCAGCTTGCCCATACCCGGGCCGTCCTTGACCCAGATGGCGACGGCGTACCAGAGGCCCCTGACCTTCTGGCTTTCGCCCATCGAAGGCCCGCCATCGGTCGTCACCTGCAGCAGCCCGTTGAAGGAATGGCCTTCATTGTAGCCGAGCTCGCCGAGGATCGGCGTCAGTTCCATGGCGCGCTCCAGCGGCGCCATGATCTGCTCCATGTCGAGGTCGCGCTGCGAGGGCGAGAGCCGCGCCTGGTCTTTTTCCAGCAGGTCGCGCGGATGGCAAAGGCGCGGATTGGTCTCCTCGTAATAGCCCCATTCGATCTGCCCGCCCTCCGCGGTCTTGGGATCCCCGGTGTCGCGCATATAGGCCGAGTTGCCCTGGTCGCGCAGCAGCGGCCAGCCGATCTCCTTGCCGGTGCCGGCGAACTCGTTATACGGGCCGAAGAAGGTCAGCGGGTGGTCGATCGGCATGACCGGCAGGTCTTCGCCGACCAGTGCCGCGGTCAGCCGGCCCCAAATGCCGGTGCAGACGATCACATAATCGGCTTCGATCGTGCCGCGCTCGGTCACGACGCCCTTGATGCGGCCGTTCTCGACGATCAGGTCCTTGGCCGAGGTGTTGGCGAAAGCCCGGAGTTTGCCGGAAGCGACACCCTGGTCGACGAGCTTGCCGGCCACCGTCTGCGAGCGCGGGATGACGAGACCGGCGTCGGGGTCCCACAACCCGCCCTGCACAAGATGCTCCTCGATCAGCGGGAACTTCTGCTTGATCTCGGCCGGCTCGATCAGGCGCGCGCGGGTGCCGAATGCCTTGGCGGAAGCAATCTTGCGCTTGATCTCGTCCATGCGGCCATCGTCGCCGACGCGCGCGACTTCGAGGCCGCCGATGCGCGCGTAATGCCCTATCTTCTCGTAGAAATCGATGGAATAGAGCGTCGTCCAGCAGGAGAGAAAATCGTGGCTGGTCGTGTAGCAGAAGTCCGAGGCATGCGCGGTCGAGCCGACATCGGTCGGGATGCCCGACTTGTCGATGCCCACGATGTCGTCCCAACCGCGCTCGATCAGGTGATGGGCGACCGACGCGCCGACAATACCGCCAAGACCGACGATGACGACCTTCGCCTTTTTCGGAAACTCTGCCATGCCCGCGACTCCAAAGTGCTAAAGCGGGCGCGCCGGCGCCCGTTCGAATTGCGCCAGAATATGCAGAGGACGCAGATTGAGCTACCGCCTGTTTGCGACACATCGCGGATGCCGCGCGACCCGCCGCGCCGGCTCGGCTCCACATGCGATTTCGCTCAGGCGAAAACCCCGAAGTCCTCGGCCTGGAAGCCGACCTGGCAGCTGGCAGTCTTGAGCTTAACCACGACGGGAACACTTCCGGCGTTATCGTTAAGCAGCGGCTACCGGAACGATAAAAGGCCGGACAAACGCCCGGCCTTGCCGATCATATTCAAGGAGTTCTTACTTGATCCGCGCGACGCCGCCGGAGATCTCGACCGTTTCCGAACCGGTCAGCGCTTCGAGATCACCATTGGGCAGAGTGACGAAGCAGCCATTCGGGCAGAACTCCACCGTCTCGCCGGCGGCCAGCGCCAGCTCGGTCTTGCCGCCGCCTTCGGTCACGATCAACGTCCGCGTCTGGGCGTCCTTGTTGACCGCGCTGGCGGCAAAAGCCGAACCGCTAAGGGCCAGGAAAGCGACGGCGGCAACGACAGACTTCCACATTGCAATTCCGGTGTTTCCACACCGCCTCTGTTCAATTTCGCAAGGCATTCTCGCCCTTGGCGTGAGAGCTTATATGAGATGTAACGTGAACCGCAACTGAATGCCGCATTCATGCCACAATCGGCTTCGGCGGCCGCCAAAGCTAGTCGGGGTCGGGCTTGCGGCCTCTTCTCTTGGTTTTAGCCAGACGCGCCTGCTCGGCCGCGGCCTCCGCTTCCAGCCGCTCGCGTTCGGCGAATTCGGCCTCGATCTTGTCGTCGTCGATCGGCCATGACTCACGCTTCTTGCTCTCGACCACGGCGCGGGGCGCCGACGGGATCTCGATGTGCTCGTCTTCGAAGATGTCGAAGATCGCGAAACGGATGTCGTTCTGGACGATGCTGCCGTTCAACACGTCGGCGACGAACACGCGGATCTCGAATTCCAGTGCAGCCGGGCCGAAATTGGCAAACAGCACAAAGGGCTCGGGGTTCTTGAGCACCATCGGATGGGCGCGGCAAATACCGAGCAGGACGGCGTGGACGCGCTTGACGTCGCTGCCATAGGCGACGCCCACCTTGATGTCGACGCGGCCAAGCTTGTTGCGGTGCGTCCAGTTGCCGACCGCATTGTTGATGAGGTTCGAGTTCGGCAGGATCACCGACTGGCGCTGGAACGTCTCGATCTCGGTGGCGCGCACGCTTATCTTTCTGACCGTGCCGCTGATGTCGCCGGCGACGATCCAGTCCCCGACCTTGAACGGTCGCTCGGCAAGCAGGATCAGCCCGGAGACGAAGTTCGAGACGACGTTCTGCAAGCCGAAGCCGATACCCAGCGAAAGTGCGCCGGCGACCAGCGCCAGATTGGAAAGATCGATGCCCGCCGCCGATATGCCGACCAGCGCTGCAAGCGCGACGCCGGCATAGCCAACCGCCAGCCGGATCGAATTGCGCACGCCGGTGTCGACCTTGCCGCGCGCCATGACCGAGCCGTCGAGCCAACCCTGGAACCAACGCGTGAGAAAATAGCCGATGGCGAAAACGACGATGCCGGTGAGGATGCCGAGCACCGAGATGGTCACCGACCCGATGGTCACGCCCGTTGCGAGCTTAAAGGCCCAGGTTTCGATATCGCCGGGCTGGAAGCCCCACATCAAGAGGATCAGCGGCAGGAACACCAGCACGATCATCAGGTTGATGGCGATGCTGACCACCAGGCCGAGCTGGTCGAGCGCGGTGTCCTCATAGCTGGAATTGGCTGACAGCCAGCGCCCGACCGAAGTGTCGGCGAAGCCGCCCTCCTCGCCGATCGCCCGCGCCGACAGGAAGCCGATATAGGCGGTGATCAGCGTGGTGCCGGTGACGACGACCTGAATAGAGACGAAAAGCGCAAGACCGATATAGCCGAGCAGTGCCGCGGCGATTGTGGAGACGCCGAGCCCGATGGCAATGAAGCGAAGCCAAGCCGGCCACGGACGCCACGAGCCGTCCTTCGCCCTGAAAGGCTTCAGCACACCCATCAGGATCAGGATGACGCCCACGATGACGGTGGCAACGAAGCTCCTGGCGATCGTCAGCGACAGCGGCGAGCCCATCTTCTCGTTGACGACGGACAGGAAGTAGTTGAAGCCGAGGACCACGGCCATGGCGGTGGCCAGCCGCACCAGCCAACGCGCCGGTCCGGTTGCGACTGGAATAAGCCGCCAGTTCGGCAGCCGCGGCTCTAGGGCGGCATTGGTCAGCCGGTTGACGCAGAACGCCACCGCGACGACCGAGAGCAGCGCGTTGAGGAATTCGCCGATGTCGCCGCGCAGGACGTTGTAATAGTTGAAGAAGAACACGGTCGAGGCGAGGAACGCGCCGAGCGCCACGGTCGGCAGCAGCGTCGACCAGAACGCCACCGAAAGCCGGCTCAGGTACGACGGCTCTTCGACCGAAGCATCGGCCTCGAAGATGCGGCCGAAGAGACGCCTGCCCCCGATCAGCAGCACGGCCGCCAGCGCCAGCGCCATCAGCGTCGCCGCAAGCATCGCCTGGAACTTGAACTTCAATGCGAAGGTGAGCCAGGACGCCACCGCCTTGTAGAGGCCGGTGAACTGGTCGTGCGCGTCGGAAAAGGCCTGCGGGCTCAGCGCATCGCTCAACTCGTAGCGTTTCGTCAGAACGCTGCGGAAAAGCTGACTGCGTAGCGTGGCGATCCTGTCGACCAGCCCGCTGATGCGGATGGACAGGTTCTGCGCGCCGGCGACCACGGCGTTGATCTCGGCCTTCTCGGCCGTAAGCGCCGCGCGCTCGTTGGCGACGATCGCCGGCTCCGGCGGCTGCCCCTGGGCCGGCGGCGGCCCCAATACCTGGATGCGCGCATTGATGTCGTTGAGGCGCGATCGGAACGCGAGCGCGCTGTTCAGCGCTGCCCGTGAAATATCCTCGAGCTGCAAGCGGATATCGACAAGGCCGGCATCGTCCTGGTCTGGGGCGCTTAACTTCTTCTCCAGTCCGTCGGTCTTGGCCGTCAGATCCTGGATGGCCTTGGTCTGGTCGGCGATGAGCTGCGTGGAGCCCTGGCCGATCGCCTGCGCCATCGCGCCGGGCGAGGGCTGCGCCGCGACGGCGACAATGGCGATCAGGATCAGGCGGAGCAGTCGGAAAATCATGACGTGACGGGCGACTCACGGCCGAAAAATCTTCGAAAATCCTGCCCTTGATAAAGACCGGCCTATCAGGCGGCAAGACGTCTCCATCCGCGGGCCTCGGCGCGGATCGAAGTCGGCCTGTCGAAAAGCGATGGCGCAATCTTGGCTTTGCGCTTCTCGCCTGCTCTATAGTCTGCCGGCTCGCACCAAAAGGACGACAGGAAGAATGGCGGAATACTCAGCCTTTTCGCTGCTCAAGAACGCGCTCAACGGCAACCAGGACTGGAAACCGGCCTGGCGCAAGCCGGACCCCAAGGCGTCCTATGATGTGATCGTCATCGGTGGCGGCGGCCATGGGCTCTCGACCGCCTATTACCTCGCCAAGGAGCACGGCATCACCAATGTCGCGGTGCTGGAAAAAGGCTGGCTGGGCTCGGGCAATGTCGGGCGCAACACCACGGCGGTGCGCTCCAACTATCTTTTGCCGCAGAACACCCGCTTCTACGAACATTCGATGAAGCTGTGGGAGAACCTGTCGCATGACCTCAACTACAACGTCATGTTCTCCCAGCGGGGCTGCCTGAACCTCGCGCACACGCCGGCTCAGCTCGACGACTACGCAAGGCGCGGCAATGCCATGCGTCATCTCGGCGTCGACGCCGAACTGATGAGCGTCAAAGAGATCAAGCGCCTTGTTCCGGCCCTGGACGTTTCGGGCTCGGCGCGATTTCCAATCCTTGGCGGGCTGATGCAGCCGCGTGCCGGAACCGCGCGCCACGACGCCGTCGCCTGGGGCTATGCGCGCGGCGCCGACCGGCGCGGCGTCGACATCATCGAGAATTGCGAGGTCACCGGCTTCCTGCGCGACGGCGACCGCATCACCGGTGTGACGACGACGCGCGGCGATATCCGCGCCAAGAAGGTGGCGCTTGCGGTGGCCGGCAGCACTGGCCAAGTCATGCAGCTTGCCGGCATTTCGCATATGCCGATCGAAAGCCACGTTCTGCAGGCCTTCGTCTCGGAATCGCTGAAGCCGATCATCGGCACCGTTCTCACCTTCGGCATGGGCCACTTCTACATCTCGCAATCCGACAAGGGCGGCCTCGTCTATGGCGGGGACCTCGACGGCTACAACAGCTATGCCCAGCGCGGCAGCCTGCCCGTCGTCGACGAGGTGATGAGCGAGATGCTGGCACTCTTCCCGGGCCTGGCGCGGGTGCGCATGCTGCGCTCCTGGGGCGGGCTTTGTGACATGACGATGGACGGTTCGCCGATCATCACCACCGGCCCGCTGCCCGGCATGTATCTCAATTGCGGCTGGTGTTATGGCGGCTTCAAGGCAACGCCAGCCTCAGGATGGTGCTTTGCCTGGACCATCGCCAAGGACGAGCCGCACGAGTTCAACGCGCCCTTCACGCTCGACCGTTTCTATCGCGGCCTCATCATCGACGACAAAGGCCAGGGCGCGACGCCGCGGCTGCATTAGGTTTCGAATCATATGCTGATCACTTGTCCCTATTGCGGCCCGCGCGATGTCATTGAGTTCACCTACCAGGGCGACGGCAACCGCGAGCGGCCGCAGCCTGCCTCGCAGGATCTCGACGCCTGGAATGCCTATGTCTACGACCGGCTGAACCCGGCCGGCGACCACAATGAGATCTGGCAGCATTCCGGCGGCTGCCGCGCGCATCTGCGGGTGGTGCGAAACACCTTAACCCATGAAATCTTGAGCACTGCCTTTGCCCGTGGCGGACACAAGTCCGCGGGCCACAAAGCGGGAGGCCACCAGTGAGCCCTCGCCGCACAGAAACCGGCGGCCGCATCGACCGGCTGCGCACCATCCGCTTCACCTTCGACGGCGCGCGCTATACCGGACACGCCGGCGACACGCTCGCTTCGGCGCTGCTCGCCAATGGCGTGACGCTGTTCGGCCGTTCGTTCAAATACCATCGCCCGCGCGGCCTGCTCGCCGCCGGCGTCGAGGAACCGAACGCTCTGGTGACGGTGCTGCGCGGCGAGGTGCGCGAGCCCAACATTCCCGTCACCATGGTCGAGATCTATGACGGGCTGGTCGCGGTCAGCCAGAACCGCTCCCCCTCGCTCGCCTGGGATATCGGCGCGCTCAACCAGCTCGGCGGCAAGCTCCTGTCGGCCGGCTTCTATTACAAGACCTTCATGGGACCGGTGATCGGTCCGTTGAAAGGCACGCGCTTCTGGATGTTCTGCGAGCATTTCATCCGCCGCGCCGCCGGCCTCGGCAGAGCCGGCACCGCGCCCGATACCTCGCGCTACGAGCGCATGAACGCCTTCTGCGACGTGCTGGTCGTCGGTTCCGGCCCGGCCGGGCTGATGGCGGCGAAGGCCGCGGCCGACCAGGGCGCCCGCGTGATCCTGGCCGAGCTCGAAGCAAAGTTCGGCGGCTCCGCCAACTGGTCGGGCGAAACCATCGACGGGGCGTCGGCAGCCGACTGGGCGGCGCGCATCGTCGGCCAGCTCGAAGGCAATGACAATGTCCGCCTTCTGCCGCGCACGACGGTGTGGGGCTATTACGACGGCAACACGCTGGCCGCGCTCGAACGGGTGACGGACCACAAGGAAGTTCCGGCCAAGGGCGAGCCGCGCCAGCGCTACTGGGCGATCCGCGCCAAAACGGTGGTTCTCGCCACCGGCTCCTTCGAGCGTCCGCTGGTATTCCCCGGCAACGATCGTCCGGGCGTCATGCTGGCGCATGCGGCCGAACGCTACGCCAATGAATATGGCGTGCTGCCCGGTGAACGCATCGCACTGTTCACCAACAATGACAGCGCCTATCGTTCCGCCGTTGCACTGAAGAAGGCCGGGGCCGCCGTCGTCGCCATCGTCGATGTCCGCAGCGACGTGTCGAACGAGATGAGCAGGCTGGCGAGCCAGGCCGAAGCAGAGCTGCTTGCCGGCCATGCCGTGGTTGCGACCGAAGGCGGCAAGGCGCTCACCGGTCTCAAGGTGCGGCGCTTCGAATTGATGAACGGCGCGCTGAGCGGCGATGAGCGCAGCATCCATGCCGACTGCCTGTTGATGTCGGGCGGCTGGTCACCGACGATCCATCTCGCCAGCCAGGCTGGAGCCAGGGCCATATGGAACCCTGCCAGGCAGGCCTTCCTGCCGCCGCAGCCGACGCAGCGCTGGATCGGCGCCGGCGCCTTCACCGGCAGTTTCACGACCGCGGAAGCCATTGCCGAAGGCCGCGCGGCTGGCCTTCAGGCCGCCGGCGGAAGCGCGTCCTCCGCTCCGCTACTCGTCGTGGAGGCCGTCCCCGGCGAACCGGATCCGGCACCGGTCTTCGAGATCAAGGCCAAGGGCAAAAGCTTCGTCGATTTCCAGCACGACGTGACCGCCGAGGATGTGCGGCTCGCGCACCGCGAGGGCTTCGTCTCGGTCGAGCATCTGAAGCGCTACACCACGCTCGGCATGGCGACCGACCAGGGCAAAAACTCCAACGTGCCGGGCCTCGCCATCATGGCCGAGGCGCTGGGCAAGCCGATCCCCGAAGTCGGTACGACGCGGTTCCGGCCGCCCTACACGGCCGTGTCGATCGGCTCGCTGGCGGCCGAGCGCTTCGGCGACCTGAAGCCCGAGCGGCTGACGCCGATGCACGACTGGCACATCGACAACGGCGCGACCATGTATGCGGCCGGTCTCTGGTACCGCCCGATGATCTACGGTCTCGCCGGCGAGACGGTCGAGCAGGCCTATGTCCGCGAGGCCGCGGCAACGCGTGAGAGCGCCGGCATCGTCGATGTCTCGACGCTTGGGAAGATCGCCGTTCAGGGCCCGGATGCGGCGGAATTCCTCGACCGCGTTTACACGAACATGTTTTCCACCCTCGCGGTCGGCAAGGCCCGCTACGGTCTGATGCTGCGCGAGGATGGGCTTGCCTTCGACGACGGCACCACATGGCGGCTTGGCGAACAGGATTTCCTGATGACCACCACCACCGCCAATGCCGGCAAGGTGATGCAGCATCTGGAGTATTTCCTCGACGTGATCTGGCCGGAACTGAAGGTCACCGTCACCTCCGTCACCGACGAGTGGGCGGGGGCCGCGATCGGCGGACCGAAAGCCAGGGCGATCCTCGCTGCCTGCGTGAAGGGCACGGCCGTCGACAACGCCGCGCTTCCCTTCATGGGCATTGTGCACGGTGAGATCGCCGGCGTGCCGGTGATGATCTGCCGCCTCTCCTTCTCCGGCGAGATGGCTTTCGAGGTCTATTCCGGCGCCGGCTATGGAACGCGCGTTTGGGAGGCTCTCATCGAGGCCGGCAAGCCTTTCGGCCTGGTCGCCTACGGGCTCGAGGCGCTTGGCACCATGCGCATCGAGAAGGGCCACGTCACCGGCGCGGAGATCGACGGCCGCACCACGGCGCGCGACCTGCATCTCGACTGGATGCTGTCGAAGAAGAAGCCCTTCATCGGTTCCGCCATGATGGATCGCGAAGGCCTGATCGCCCCGGACCGGCTGGAACTTGTCGGCTTGATCGCTCTCGACAACCGCGCGCTCAACGGTGGCGGACATATCGTCGAGGAACTCGACGAAGCGAACCCGCACGATTCGATCGGCCATATCACCGCCTGCTGCTATTCGCCGGCGCTCGGCAAATACATAGCGCTTGCGCTTGTCAAAGGCGGCAAGGCGCGCCACGGCACGCGCGCCTTCGTCTCCGATCCGCTGCGCAACCGGTTCGGGCCGGTCGAGATCGTCTCCAACCATTTCTACGATCCGGACGGGAGCCGCATGCATGGTTGAACGACAACTTCCCGAGCGGCAATTGCCTGAGCGCCTGTCGCCGCTTGAACCGGTCTATCATCCAGGCTCGCACGGCAATTTCGAGCATGGCGTTGACGTCATCCTGTCCGAAACGCGGCCGGGCTCGATCCTGCAGCTCGCAGCATGGCCGGGCGAGGAGAAGCGGCTGATGTCCGGCATATACAAGGTGACAGGCCTTGCCCTGCCGGATGGAGCCGGCGGCGGCGTCGTCAACGGCGCGAAAGCCGCGTTCGGATTCGCGCCGGGCAAATTCACCGTGGTTGACGAGGCCGAGGGCCTGGCTTCCGCGTTCACCGGCCTGATCACGCCGTCCATCGGCACGATTACCGATCTCTCGCATGGCCGCACCGCGATTCGCATCGCCGGGCCGAAAGCGGAGTGGGTGATGGCGAAATTCTTCGCTATCGACTTCGCCTTGCCGGCCTTCCCGCTCGGCGCCGGCCGCTCGACCAACCACCACGATGTCTTTGCACAGATCCAGCGCACCGGTGGCGACCAATTCGACATCTATGTGTTCCGCTCCTTCGCGCGCTCCTTTTGGAAGTCCTTGTGCCACGCGAGCGAGGAAGTCGGCTACGAGGTGCACTAAGCGCAATTCCAGGAAACTGCGCGGCGGTTTTCCGTGCCGAATTTGCCTCTGAGCAGGCAGCACTCGGGGATTGGTTCAGCCGGCGCGTGGCACTATCGACTGCCACAACTGCCGCTTGAGCCTTGGGCCAGCGAAGACGATAGATAAGGAACGCGGCTCTCGGAGCCCTCAGCCAACCGGTTCGACAACATCCTTCCATGACCGCAGAGACTACGGCGACAGCCACGACCCGCTTTGCTCCGGCGGGTGACCCGTCGCTGCTGTTGCCGGCGACCGTCGCCTGCGGCGTGTTCATGACCAGCCTCGACCAGAATGTCATTGTGACCGCGCTGCCCGGCATCGGCGAAAGCCTGGGCCGCCCGCCGAGCCAGCTCGGGCTTTTGATCACCGTCTATGTCGCGAGCCTCATCGTCACGATGCCGCTCGGCGGCTGGCTGGCCGACCGCTTCGGCCTGCGCAACGTCTATTGCTTTGCGCTGCTGGTCTTCGCCAGCGCCTCGGCCCTCTGCGGCCTGTCGGAAAACATCTGGATGCTGGTCGGCTCGCGCGCGCTGCAGGGCTTCGGCGGTGCGCTGATGGGCACCCTCGGCCAGGTCGTAATCCTGTCGAGCTTTCCGCGCGACCGCACGCTCAGGATCAACATGTATATTTCGCTCGCCGGCCAGTCCGGCCCGCTGGTCGGGCCCCTCGTCGGTGGCGCGCTGACCACTTACGTCTCGTGGCGGTGGATCTTCTACATCAACATACCGATCGCGCTGACGGCCGCGTTGCTCGCGGCCTCGCTGTTCCCCACGACCACCAAGTCGGTCCGCACGCCCTTCGATTTTCCCGGCTTCCTGCTAGTCGGCGGCGGCATGGCGCTGCTCGTCTTCGGCATGGATTCGCTTGCCGCGAAGGACGCCGCCGCCAGCATCATCGGCGTCGAGCTTGGCCTGGCAATCGCCATCCTCACCGTCGCCGCCTTCTATTGTCTGCGGGCCCGAAACCCTTTGCTCGACCTCAATCTGCTGCGTATCCGCACCTTCCGCATCAGCTTTCTGACCGGCGGCGGGCTCGACACGATAGGGCTAAGCTCCGTTGGCTTCCTGCTGCCGCTGATGTTCCAGCTCGGCTTCGGCATGAGCGCGGTGCAGGCCGGATCGCTGACCTTCGTCGCGGCGATCGGCTCGCTGCTGATGCGCTTCTTCATGCCGCGCATCTTGAACCGCTTCGGCTTCAAGCGGGTTCTGATCGTCAACACGCCGATCGCCGCCCTGCTGGTCGCCGGTTTTGCCTTGATGCAGGAAAGCACGCCTACCTGGATCGTGCTTGCCTACATCTTCGCCTTCGGCCTTTTCCGTTCGGTGCAGTGGGCCTCGACCGGCAACCTCGCCTACTCGGACATCGCGCCCGAGCAGCTCTCGCGCTTCAGCGCCCTGTACTACATCCTTTGGCAGCTGGCGGTGGCGATCAGCGTCGGTCTGGCCGCTGCGATGCTCTCGCTGCTCGCCGGCGGTGGCCAGGCGAGCGTCAACGACTACCGGCTCCTGTTCGTTGTCGAAGGCTTGATCACGCTTTGCGCGCTGCTCGCCTATTTCAGGCTCACCCCGCAGGACGGTGCCCATGTCAGCGGCCATGGCGGGCATATCAGCACGGATTAGCCTATCGGGCTGCGATCCGCGCCGGAGAGCTACTTCGCGAACGTCACCCAGTCTTCGAGCGGCGCGCGGTCGGTGCGGAATTCGTTCTCGGGCTTGGACGTGTCCTCATAGCCAAGCGCCATACCGCAGACCACGATCTCCTCGTCTGGTATGTCGAGCACCGGGCGGATCTGCCGGTGATAGGGCGCGAAAGCCGCCTGCGGGCAGGTATGCAGGCCCCTGCCCCGTGCCGCGACCATGATGTTCTGCAGAAACATGCCGTAGTCGATCCACGAGCCCTTGTTGAGCCGCCGGTCGACCGTGAAGATCAGGCCGACGGGCGCGTCGAAGAAGACGAAGTTGCGGTCGTGCTGCGCCCGCATCCTGTCGACTTCGCGCCGGCCGATGCCGATCGCGCCGTAGAGGCCGAAACCGTTGGCGCGACGCCGGCTGAGATAGGGCTCGAAGAACTGGTCGGGATAGTAACGGTACTCGTCCCATTCGGCCTTTTCGGCGCGGATGCCCGAATTGAGGATGGCGTCGCTGATGCGCTGCTTCACCTCGCCCTTGGTCACATAGACGCGCCAGGGCTGCATGTTGGTGCCCGAGGGTGCCCTTGCCGCGACCGTCAGGATGGCGCGGATTGTGCTGTCGTCGACCATGTCGGGCAAAAACGCGCGCACCGACCGGCGCGACATGATCGCCTCATCGACGATCGCTGCGTCGAGCGTGCTCCGGTCATTCTTCTCCAGCATGGGCCGTCCCTTCACGCATGGCTGGACCCGGCAACCCGATTCCCGCAACGACCATAGGCGAGACACAAATAACTAACTGGTCCTCGACCGGACGCCCCACTCGCGATTCGACGGCGAGGCTTTGCATCAACCGCCAAAATGGCGCAAGCAAATCTTGCGTTGCATGAAAATTCACTTGATTTTTTCATGCACTTGCTTTCTCATGAAATTTGAGCAGATTTTTTCACGAGGAGCGGGTGACCTCGACCGCCATCAGATCGGAGCAGGACAATGGCGAGCGGCTGCTGGCCGGCGACATCCGCGCGCTGCGCAAGGCCCGCGGGTTGACGCTTGCCGAGATTGCTCTGAAGCTCGACCGCTCAGTAGGCTGGGTCAGCCAGGTCGAGCGCGGCTTGTCGATCCCTTCGCTTGGTGACCTGCGGGCCTTCGCCGAACTCTTCGGCGTGCCGCTCAGCCTGTTCTTCAGCCATGATGTGCCTGCCGAAGAGGAGCGCGGCGTGGTTGTGCGCGCCGGCAGCCGTCGCTCGCTTGGCACAAGCGAATCGGGCCTCGTGGAGGAGCTTCTGTCGCCCGATCTTGGCGGTAGCTTCGAGATGCTGCGCTCGGTCTTCGCGCCGGGCGCGGAATTGAAGACCGAAGCGCGCCGCCCGACCGAGGAAGCGGGCTACGTCGCGTCGGGCACTTTCGAGCTCGAGATCGGCGGCGTCTGGCATCGGCTCAGCGAAGGCGACTCGTTCCGCTTCGAAGGCAAGCCGTTCCGCTGGCGCAATCCTGGCGCCGACCCGGCGGTCGTCATCTGGGTGGTTTCGCCACCGGTGTACTGAACCAATGCATGCCGCCCAAAACTGTGCCGCGGTTTTTGGGACAAGGCCTGCATGAAACAAAGAATCAAAAGCGCGTCCTGACGCGCTTTGGACGTTGGAGGAGAACATGGCCGGTTTGCCGACCACGGCACGCGTGGTGATCATCGGAGGCGGTGTCGTTGGCGCCTCCTCACTTTACCACCTTTGCAAGGCGGGCTGGACCGACTGCGTGCTCTTGGAAAAGAACGAGCTGACCTCCGGCTCGACTTGGCACGCGGCCGGCAACGTGCCGACCTTCTCGTCGTCCTGGTCGCTGATGAACATGCAGCGCTATTCTACCGAGCTATACCGGGGCCTCGCCGACGCGGTCGACTATCCGATGAACTACCATGTCACCGGCTCGTTGCGGCTCGCCCACACCAAGGAGCGCATGCAGGAGTTCCAGCGCGCCAAAGGCATGGGCCGCTATCAAGGCATGGACATCGACGTCGTCGGCCTCGACGCGATCAAGCGCCGTTACCCCTTCATCGAGACGCATGAGCTGAAAGGCGCGCTCTACGACCCGAGCGACGGCGACATCGATCCCGCGCAATTGACGCAGGCGCTTGCCAAGGGTGCGCGCGACATGGGCGCGAAAATCATCCGCTTCTGCCCGGTCACCGGCGTTCGCCGCGAAAACGGCGAATGGGTGGTGGCGACGCCGCAGGGCGAGATCCGCTGCGAGATCGTGATCAATGCCGCCGGCTATCGCGCCGCCGAAGTTGGAAAAATGTTCGGCCGCGAAGTGCCGATGATGGTGATGAGCCATCAATATATCCTGTTCGAGGAAATCCCCGAGCTGGCCGCATGGACCAAGGAACAGGGCAAGAAACTGCCGTTGCTGCGCGACGTCGACACCTCCTACTACCTGCGCCAGGAAAAGACCGGCATGAATCTCGGTCCCTATGAGCGCAATTGCCGCGCGCATTGGGTCGGCCACAACGATCCGATGCCGGAGGATTTTTCATTCCAGCTTTTCCCGGACGATCTCGACCGTCTCGAGCATTACCTTGCCGACGCCGTAGCCCGTGTGCCGATCCTCGGCACCGCAGGCCTTTCCAAGGTGATCAACGGGCCGATCCCTTATGCGCCGGACGGCAATCCGCTGATCGGTCCGATGCCCGGCGTGCCGAATGCTTTCGAGGCCTGCGTCTTCACCTTCGGCATTGCGCAAGGTGGCGGCGCCGGCAAGGTGCTGGCCGAATGGGTGACCGAGGGCCAGACCGAATGGGACATGTGGTCCTGCGATCCGCGCCGCTTCACCGCCTTTGCTTCGGCACCCGACTATTGCGTTGCCAAGGGCATGGAGATCTACGGCAACGAATACGCCATCCAGTTCCCGCGCCACGCCTGGCCGGCCGGCCGCGACCGCAAGCACTCGCCGCTGCATGAGCGCGTCAAAGCGCGGGGTGGCCAGTTCGACGCTTATAACGGCTGGGAGCGCGCCACCTGGTACGCGCAACCGGGCGACGACATTTCGGAAGAATCAACGCTGACTTTCCGCCGCGACGGGCCATGGCAGCAGCGCGTTCGCGAGGAATGCCTGGCTGTGCGCGACGCAGCCGGCATCCTCGATTTGCCCGGCTTCTCGCGCTTCAATCTCGAAGGTGAAGGCGCCGCCGAGTGGCTGGCCCTGCAGGTCACCGGCCTCGTGCCGAAGGCCGGCCGCATCGGCCTGGTTTATTTCGCCGACGATAAGGGCCGCATCGTTACCGAAATGTCGGTCGTGCGCCATGGCGAGGACCAGATGACGCTAATCACCGCGGCCGTCGCGCAGTGGCATGACTTCGAATGGTTGAAGTCGCGCATGCCGGCCGATGCGGCCTTCAGGCTGACCGATCGCACGGAGGAATACTCAACCCAGATTCTCGCCGGCCCGAACTCGCGCGCTATCCTTGCTGACGTCTGCGACGCCGATCTCTCCCTGCCTTGGCTGACGCATCAGGAGACGACCATCGTCGGCCGCTGGGCGAAGCTGGTGCGCGTCTCCTTCGCCGGCGAGCTCGGTTGGGAGATCCACACCAAGGTCGCGGACACGGCTACCGTCTTCGACGCGGTTTGGGCCGCCGGCCAGAGGCATGGCCTAAAGCCCTTCGGCATGTACGCGCTGGATTCGCTTCGGCTGGAAAAAGGCTACCGCGCCTGGAAAGGCGACCTCTCGACCGACTATTCGATCCTGCAGGGCGGGCTCGAACGCTTCGTCAAATGGGACAAGCCCGACTTCCGCGGCAAGGCGGCGCTGCTCAACGAAAGGCAGCAGGGCGTGAAGAAGCGCTTCGTCACGCTGGTCGTAGAAAGCCCCAGCGATTGCGACGCGCCCTATATGTCGACGCTCTGGCATGACGGCAAGATTGTCGGCGAGACGACGTCGGGCGGCTGGGGCCATCGCGTCGATAAGTCGATCGCGCTCGGCATGCTGCGTTCCGACCTGACCGAGCCCGGCACGGCGGTCGAGGTCGAAATCTTCGGCGACCGTTTCAAGGCGGTGGTGCAGAAGGACGAGCCTTTGTGGGATCCGAAGAACGAAAGGTTGAGAGCATGACATCCGTCATTCTTACCGATGGCGGCATGGGCCAGGAGTTGGTCCGTCGCAGTCAGTCCGAACCGACGCCTTTGTGGTCGGCCAGAGTGCTGATCGACGAACCGGAACTGGTGCGCGACCTGCATGCGGAATTCATCCGTGCCGGCGCTCGCGTCATCACCATCAACACCTATTCGGCCACGCCCGAGCGCCTGGCGCGCGAGGGCGCGGAAGAGCTGTTTAAGCCTCTGCAGAAGCGCGGCATCGAGCTCGCCCGGCAGGCGCGCGACGAAGCGGGTGAAGCCGCCATCGCCGGCTGCCTCTCGCCTCTGTTCGGCAGCTACGCGCCGGCGCTGACCATCTCCTTCGAGGACACGCTCGCCATTTACCGCCGCATCGTCGCCGAACAGGCAGAAGGCGTCGATTTGTTCCTGTGCGAGACCATGGCTTCCGCCGACGAGGCTCGCGCGGCGGTCACCGCGGCATGCGAGAGCGGCAAGCCGGTCTGGGTATCCTGGACTCTCGCCGACCACGGCACGCCCCGCCTGCGCAGCGGCGAGAGCATTGCCGCCGCGGCTAGCGCCCTCGGCGATCTGCCGGTGGCGGCACGGCTGCTCAACTGCTGCCGGCCCGAAGCCATTGCCGCCGCATTGCCGGAACTGCTGGCCCTCGGCGGTCCGGTTGGCGCCTATGCCAATGGCTTCACCTCGGTCGAGGCGCTCAAGCATGGCGGCACGGTCGACGTGCTGCACGCGCGCCATGATCTCGATCCGCACGCCTATGCCGACCAGGCGATGGGCTGGGTCGAGACTGGCGCCAGCATTGTAGGCGGCTGTTGCGAAGTCGGGCCGGCTCACATCGCTGCGCTACGCGACCAGCTCATTGAGGCCGGCCATCACATCTCAGGAGTAGCCTGATGCCAAAACCATCAAAGCGCATTACCGGCATCGTGCCATCGGGCAAGGATGGCTGGGAAGTCCACTTCGCCGCCTGGACCCGCAGGGCAGCCGGCGAGGACATCATCGTGCTCTCGGTCGGCGACCATGATTTCGACACGCCGCCGCAAACGATCGAGGCCTGCGTCAACGCCGTCCGCGGCAGCAACCACCACTACACGCCGCTTTCCGGGCTGCCGCGCCTGCGCAAGGCGATGGCAGCGGCCTCCTCCGCCTGCACTGGGGTCCTGACGGAACCCGACGAGGTCATCGCCACGGCCGGCGGTCAGGGCGCGCTCTACGCCGCCGTGCAGGGCGTGCTCGACCCCGGCGATCACGCCATCGTCGTCGCGCCTTATTATGCCACCTACCCCAACACCTTCAGCGCCGCCGGCGCCAGCTTTACCGTAGTCGAGACGCCCGCCGAGGACGGCTTTCAGCCGCGCGCCGACAGGATCCGCGCGGCGCTCAGGCCCAACACGCGCGCGATCCTGATCAACACTCCGAACAACCCGACAGGCGCAGTCTATTCGCGCGAACGGCTCGAGCAATTGGCCGAAATCTGCAAGGAGCACGATCTCTGGTTGCTGTCCGACGAGGTCTACTGGACGCTCGGCGGCGGCGAGCACATCTCGCCGCGCTCGCTGCCCGGCATGTCCGAGCGCACGCTGGTCATCAATTCCATGTCGAAAAGCCACGGCATGACCGGCTGGCGCATGGGCTGGCTCACCGGCCCGAAGGCGATGATCGCGCTGATGACCGATCTCAACCTGGTGACCACCTACGGCCTGCCGGCCTTCATCTCGATCGCTTGCGCCGAGGCGCTTGAAAACCACTACGGCGTGGACGAAATAGCCGAGCGTTACGCCGGGCGCCGCGCCGTGTTCCTCGACGCCATTCGCGGCGCAAATGAAGTCACCGTGCGCGGCTCCGAAGGCGGCATGTATGTCATGCTCGACATATCGGCCATCGAGCCCGACGACGAGAAATTCGCCTGGGCGCTGCTCGACAAGGAGAAGATCGGCGTCATGCCCGGCTCGAGCTTCGGCGAGGCCGCCGCCGGTCACATCCGCGTCAGCCTCTGCCAGCCTGAACCTGTCCTTCAGGAAGCAGCGCTTCGCGTGCGCCGCTTCGCTTCCGACTACCGCCGCGAGGCCGCATGACCAAAACCATTCCAACCAAAGCTCGCGCGGTCATTATCGGCGGCGGCGTCTCCGGCTGCTCGGTCGCCTATCATCTGGCCAAGCTCGGCTGGAACGACATCGTGCTGCTTGAGCGCAAGCAGCTCACCTGCGGCACGACCTGGCACGCCGCCGGCCTGATCGGCCAGTTGCGCGCCTCGCAGAACATGACCCGGCTGGCGAAATACTCGGCCGACCTCTACGTCAAGCTCGAGGCGGAGACCGACGTCGGCACCGGCATGCGCCAGGTCGGCTCGATCACCGTGGCGCTGACCGAGGAACGCAAGCATGAAATTTATAGGCAGGCTTCGCTAGCCCGCGCCTTCGATGTCGACGTGCGCGAGATTTCGCCAACCGAAGTCAAGGAGCTGTACCCGCATCTCAACGTCTCCGATGTGGTCGGCGCGGTGCATTTGCCTCTCGACGGCCAGTGCGACCCCGCCAATATCGCCATGGCGCTGGCCAAGGGCGCGCGGCAACGCGGAGCGACGGTTATCGAAAACGTGAAGGTCACCAAGGTCCACACCAGGAACGGCGGCGTCTCCGGTGTCTCCTGGGCTCAGGGCGAGGACCAGGGCACGATCGAGACCGACATCGTCGTCAACTGCGCCGGTATGTGGGCGCGCGAGCTCGGCCGGCAGAACGGCGTCACCATCCCGCTGCACGCGTGCGAGCATTTCTATCTCGTCACCGAGCCCATCCCCGGCCTCACCCGCCTGCCGGTGCTGCGCGTGCCGGACGAGTGCGCCTACTACAAGGAAGACGCCGGCAAGATGATGCTCGGCGCCTTCGAGCCGGTGGCGAAACCCTGGGGCATGGACGGCATTCGCGAGGATTTCTGCTTCGACCAGCTGCCCGAGGACATGGACCATTTCGAGCCGATCCTCGAAATGGGCGTCAATCGTATGCCGATGCTGGGCACCGCCGGCATCCACACCTTCTTCAACGGCCCCGAGAGTTTTACTCCCGACGACCGCTACTATCTCGGCGAGGCGCCGGAACTCTCCGGCTACTGGATGGCGACCGGCTACAATTCGATCGGCATCGTTTCCTCCGGCGGGGCCGGCATGGCCCTGGCGCAGTGGATCAATGACGGCGAGGCGCCTTTCGACCTCTGGGAGGTCGACATCCGCCGGGCCCAGCCCTTCCAGAAGAACCGTCGCTACCTCAAGGAACGCGTCTCCGAAACGCTCGGCCTGCTCTACGCCGATCATTTCCCCTACCGCCAGATGGCGACCTCGCGCGGCGTGCGCCGCTCGCCTCTGCACGAGCATTTGAAGGCCCGTGGCGCCGTCTTCGGCGAAGTCGCCGGATGGGAGCGCGCCAACTGGTTTGCCCGCGAAGGACAGGAGCGCGAATACCGCTATTCCTGGGAGCGGCAGAACTGGTTCGACAACCAGCGCGAGGAACACCTCGCCGTGCGCAACGGCGTCGGCCTGTTCGACATGACCTCGTTCGGCAAGATCCGCGTTGAAGGCCGCGACGCTTGTGCCTTCCTGCAGCGGCTCTGCGCCAACGACATGGACGTGGAACCGGGCAAGATCGTCTACACGCAGATGCTCAACGCCAAAGGCGGCATCGAGAGCGACCTCACCGTGACGCGGCTGTCCGAGACCGCCTATTTCCTCGTCGTGCCGGGCGCCACCTTGCAGCGTGACCTCGCCTGGCTGAGGCGGCACGTCGCCGACGAATTCGTCGTGATTACCGATGTAACCGCTGCCGAAGCGGTCATCTGCCTGATGGGCCCCGATTCGCGGAAACTGATCCAGAAGGTGAGCCCCAACGATTTTTCCAACCAGGCCAATCCGTTCGGCACCTTCCAGGAGATCGAGATCGGCATGGGGTTGGCCCGTGCCCATCGCGTTACCTATGTCGGCGAGCTCGGCTGGGAACTCTATGTCTCGACCGATCAGGCCGCCCATGTCTTCGAGGCGATCATTGAAGCCGGCGCCGATGTCGGGCTGAAGCTCTGCGGCCTGCATACTCTGGATTCCTGCCGCATCGAAAAGGCCTTCCGCCATTTCGGCCACGACATCACCGACGAGGACCATGTGCTGGAGGCAGGCCTTGGCTTCGCGGTGAGAACGGCCAAGAGCGACTTCATCGGCCGTGACGCGGTGCTCAGGAAGAAGGAAGCCGGGTTGAGCCGCAGGCTGGTGCAGTTCCGCCTCAAGGACCCGCAGCCGCTGTTATTCCACAACGAGGCGATCCTGCGCGACGGCATGATCGTCGGGCCGATCACCTCGGGCAATTACGGCCATCATCTCGGCGGCGCGATCGGGCTCGGCTATGTGCCCTGCAAGGGCGAGAGCGAGGCGGATGTGCTGGGCTCATCCTACGAGGTCGAGATCGCCGGCGAACGCTTCGCCGCGGAAGCATCGTTGAGGCCGATGTACGACGCGAAGGCTGAACGGGTGCGGATGTAGCGCAGCGTTCCCTTCTCCCCGTTCAACGGGGAGAAGGTGCCCGAAGGGCGGATGAGGGGCAGCGCCACACCTTTGTAAGTTGACGCCGCCCCTCATCTGCTGCCGCCATCTTCTCCTCATTTAACGGGGAGAAGAGAGCTATCCTCAAAAGCTTTCCAGCCTCGCCCTTACCTTCGCCAGAAACGCCGTCCGGCTCTTCGGCGTTGAGGAATCCATCAGGTAGTGCGCCAGGAAGAATGTCTTGCAGCGGGGGGCGCAGATGGCGCGCATGCCGCGCAGGATCGTCTTGCGGCCGGGCTGGCCGACAACGACGCTCCACCAGGTCGGCGCGCCACAGGTGGTGATGACGCCGACCTTGGTCACATGGGTCATCAGCGATTGGATCCGGCCTCTGCCGCGCGGCAGCTTGAAGGCGATGTCGGTCGCCCACACGCGATCGAACCAGCCCTTCAGCATCGCCGGCAATCCGTACCACCAGGTGGGGTAGATGAAGAGGATCGCCTCGGCCCATTGCAGATGCTCGAAATGCGGCCGGAGCGCCGGATCCTCAGGCGCGCGCTCGTTGTAGGAGCGCCGCTCTTCGCAGCTCATCACCGGATTGAACTTCTCGGCATAGAGATCGAGCAGCCTTACGTCCCAGCCTCGTCTCGTCAGCACCTCTATCGCCATGTCGCGGATCGCGGCGCAATAGCTCTCCGGCACCGGATGGCAATAGACCACCAGCACGCGCATCAGAATTGATCCATGCTGGCGGCCACCTTCGCCATGAAGGCCTTGCGCGTCTGATCCGTCGAAAGGTTCATCGAATAGTGTGCGAGGTAAGAGACGGAGGCGCCTGGCTTGATGTTGGCCCGCAGCGTGCGCTTCACCATTTTGCGCGGCGGATCGCCCATCAGCATGGCGCGAAAACGACTGCCGCCGTAGGTGGTGATGGCCGCGAGCTTGCGGATGTTGTGCAGCGTCGGCCGAACCTTGCCGTCGACCAGCTTGAACGATACGCCGGGCAGGAAGACGCGGTCGAAGAAGCCCTTCAGGATAGCTGGATAGCCGTAATTCCAGACCGGAAACGACAGCACCAACGCTTCCGCCTTCTGAAGCCTTGCGATGTAACCGGCGACCGCCTCGTTCGGCCCGCGCTGATCGTGGTAGCCGAGCCGCTCTGCGCGCGTCATCCGCGGATCGAAATCCTCGGCATAGAGGTCGCAGTCGTCGATCGTGTGGCCCGCCGCGCCGAGCCGCTCGACGATCGTCCGATGCAGTCCGGCGTTGAAGCTGGTCTCCACCGGATGTGCGTAGAGCACGAGGATGTTCACGGGAGTGGATCCCGCAGGTCAGCTCGACAAACCCCTGTTGTCCCATGCCACATCTCCTCCCTTGTGCGGGAGATGTCGCCAAAGGCGACAGGCCAGAGGAGGGTGCAGCGCCGGGCGCTCATCGCGATCACCTCGCCTTTTGCAGCCCCTTGAACAGAAACGGCTTGCCGGAGCGATAGTCATAGCCCGGATTCTCCCAGGCAATCATCTTGCCGGGGTTGAGCAATCCTTGCGGGTCGGTCTCGCGCTTGAAGGCAAGCTGAACCTCGTCAGTCTGCTTCATGCCGCCCTCTTCCAGCGTGTAGCGATGGGGGTTGAAGATCCAGCAGCCATTGTCCTCGTGGATACGGATGATCTCGTCGAGCCTTTCTTCCGTGGTGAAACGGACCAGCGGCAGCCCGGCGGCGCCGATCGCGCCGTCGAAGCGGATGAATTCGAGATGCGCCGGCACCTCGTCGCCGAAGCGGTCGACCATCGCCTTGACGTGCGCGAGATGGTCCGGCGACGGATAGCGCGCCTGCAGATAGGTGATCGTCGGATCGACTCTTATGGCGCGCAGCGTCGTGTGATTCCAGGTCAGCTCGTAGGCCGGCGGCAATCCCTTGAGGTCGGTCTCCTGGTCGGCCCGGAAGACGATTTCGCCTTTGCTGGCCCGGACGAACGCGAGGAACCCATCCATCGCGTGCGGCGCGATCATGCACACCACGATGCTCTGCTCGCGCCGGAAGAACTTCTGGTGTCGCTTGAAATAATCGTAAGGAATGGGTGCCGCGATCGGCGTGATCAGCTTCGCCAATATGCCGTCCTGCTCGGCGAGGTCGTTGCCGAAGCCCGCTGCACCCATGAAATCGTCGAAGCCGACGATGACATCGACCCAATCGTAGGACGCCGTCAGCGGCATCTCAACCTCGGTGATGATGCCGTTGGTGCCATAGGCATGCATCACCTTGAGCACGTCCTCGCCCGAGAGGTCCATGACGCGCGGCTCCGCCTCCATCGTCACGGTCCGCAGCCGGATGACATTGCCGAGATCGCGCAATCCGCCCCAGCGGATCGAGCCGACGCCGCCAGAGCCGCCTGCGACGAAGCCGCCGATGGAGGCGGTGTTGTAGGTGGAGGGCGACATGCGCAGTTCCTGCGCGGAATGCGCCCGCGCGGCGCGATCGATGTCGGCCAGAACCGCTCCGGGCCCGGTCACCACGCGGCCCGGCGCGATCGCCTTGACTTCGTTCATCTCGGCGAGGTTGAGCACCACGCCGCCCGACAGCGGCATCGCCTGTCCGTAATTGCCGGTGCCGCTGCCGCGCGGTGTGACTGGAACGCCGTGCCGGTGGCAGGCGGCCAAAATGCGGATCACCTCGTCCTCGTTCTTTGGCGTAACGATCAGGTCGCCGGTGACGTGGTCGAGCTGTTGTTTGAGGACGGGGCTGTACCAGTAGAAGTCGCGGCTCTTCTGCTGGACGATGGCCGGATGGTCGTCGATCTTGAGGCCTTCGAGATCGCGCTTCAGCGCTGCGATATCCATCATCACACCATCAATTCGTCGAGTTCAGCATAGTCGGGCAGCCGGCGCTCGATCGCCCTGCCCTCGCGCACCACGATGCGATCCGATTCGGGCCGCGACAGCAATTCGGTCCAGCTGCGTCCCTTGAAGACGATGAAGTCGGCGCTACCGCCGGCGGCGAGAGTGCCGACACCTTCCAGCCGCATCACCTCGGCCGGCGTCGCCGCTATCGCTTTCGGCCAGTCACCGACAGGGTGATCGAAATGCAGGATGCGTGTCGCCATGCGATAGACCTCCAGCATATCGAGGTCGCCATAGGCGTAGAACGGGTCGCGCGTGTTGTCGGAAGCGACAGCCACTTTGATGCCGCGTGCCTTGATCTCGTGCAGCAGCGTCACGCCGCGCCAGCGGGGCGTCGTGCCGTTGTTGCGCCGGTCCTGCAGATAGAGGTTGCACATTGGCAGCGACACGACCGCCAGTCCGGCCTTCGCCACCTTGTCCAGCGTGTCGAGAACTTCGAGGTCGGGCTGGCGCGCCAGCGAGCAGCAATGCCCGATCAGGATATTGCCCCCAAAACCGTTCCACAGCGAAGCCTCGGCGATCTTCTTCAGCGAGACGGCCGCGACATCGTCGGTCTCGTCGGCATGGAAATCGAGGTCGAGCCCATGCTTGATGGCTTCAGCGAACACCTTGTCGAGCAGTTCCTCGAGGTCGGGCACCATGTAAGTGACAACGCCGAGCACGCCCTTGGCCGCGGCGACGCGTTTTGCCAGACGCTCGAACCAGGCCTTGTCGCGCACGCCTTCGATGCCAAGCAGACAGGCGGCCTGCAGCTCGATCCGGCCTCGCCATTTTTCCCGCATCGTCTCAAACACCGGCCAGGAAATTTCCTCCTGCGGCGCCACGCTGTCGAGATGCGTGCGCAAGGCCCTGGTACCGTGCGCGTAAGCTGAGCGCAGCGAGAAATCCATGCGCCTCGCCACGTCCTCCGCGCTCCAGCGAGCGGTGCGATCGGCGGCAGTTGCGTTGAGCGCGCCTATGAAGGTGCCGTCGGGATTTGGCTTGCGCGGCCAGATATGGCCCTTGTCGATATGGGTATGGCAGTCGACGAAGCAGGGCAGCACGATGCGGCCGCCAAGGTCGATTGCGTCGAATGGCGGCTCGGCTTTGCCGTGCGCAATGATGCTAGCAATCTTGCCGTCGGCGACGGCAATGTCGGCGAGCGCAAAACCATCGGCATCGAAGCTTGCGGCAAGACCGGGCGTCAGCGATTGATGAACACGGACGTTGGCGAGTTGGTAACGACCAGAGGCTGGGATCAACATTCAGGCACCCTAGCGCTCCTGCTTCAGCGCGCTCTCGTGCCAGCGGCGCAGGATGAGATGCGACACCAGCGACAGCACGAGGAAGATCAGGATGCCGGTGAGCGAGATCAGGATCAGCGCCGCGAACAGCCTGGGAGCATTGAGCCGGTAGCCCGCCTCGATGATGCGCGAGGCAAGCCCGGACGATTGCCCCTGCGCGCCGGCGACGAACTCGGCCACCACGGCGCCGATCAGCGACAGGCCGCCGGCGATCTTCAGCCCACCGAGGAAATAGGGCATCGCCGCCGGCAGGCGCAGATAGCGCAATTGCTGCCAGCGGGTCGCGCCGTTGAGCTTGAACAAATCGCCCAGGTTGCGGTCGACCGAGTTCAGCCCGAGCGTGGTGTTGGAGAGGATCGGGAAGAAGGCGACGATCCAGGCACAGAGCAGGAGTTTGGTCGTCTGGTTGTTGATGTAGATGTTGATCAGCGGGAAGATCGCCACGATCGGCGTCACCTGCAGCACGATGGCGAAGGGGAAGAACGACATCTCCACCCATTTCGACTGCGCGAACAGCACCGCCAGCCCGACGCCGCCGATGACGGCAAGCAGCAGGCTGAGGAAGGTGATCCTGAGCGTCACCAGCAGCGAAGAGAACAACAGCCCGGCATCGTCATGCAGCGTCTGCAGGACCACGCCCGGGCGCGGCAGGATGTATTGCGGGATCCCGTTCCAGACGCAGATGCGATCCCACAGCCAGATCGCAAGCACCATGATCGCCAGCGGCAGTACCCATTTGCCGATCCGCTCCAGCCGCTCCTGGCGGACGCGACGCGCCTCTTCCGGGTCGAGCTTCAGGGCATTGTTTTCAATGGCCGTCATGATGAGGTCCGGCGGTTGAGTTGATGGCATTGACCAGCACGTCCGAGGCCTGCCGGCAGAGCGCCGCATAGTCGGGCGAAGTCCGGAATGCCTCGTCGCGCGGGTAAGGCGCTTCGATTGCAAGCTCGCCGTGGACGCGGCCCGGTCGTGCCGCCATGACGACGACACGGCTGGAGAGGAACACGCTTTCGAAGACGCTGTGGGTGACGAAGACGACGGTAAACCGCTCGTCCTGCCAAAGCTCGAGAAGATCGTTGTTGAGCTTGAAGCGGGTAATCTCGTCGAGCGCCGCGAAGGGCTCGTCCATCAGAAGAATGCGCGGCTTGGTCACCATAGCCCGTGCGATCGAGACACGCATCTTCATGCCGCCGGAAAGCTCGCGCGGCACGGCATTCTCGAAACCGGTGAGGTGCACGCGCGACAGCATTTCCATCACCGCGGGCTTGGCCTCCGCGCGCGATACGCCTTTCAGCCTGAGCGGCAGCCAGACATTGTCGAAGACGCTGGCCCATGGCAGCAGCGTCGGCTCCTGGAAGACGAAGCCGATATTCGAGCGGTCGATCGAGCCGCGCCAGTCGAGCTGACCGGAGGTCGGCGTCGACAGGCCGGCGATCAACCTGAGCGCCGTCGACTTGCCGCAGCCCGAGGGCCCGAGCAGGCTTAGGAAATCGCCTTCGCGGATCGCCAGGTCGACCTTGCTCAGCGCCGTGACGCCGTTGGAAAAGACCTTGCCGACATTGCGTAAGGAAAGCAGCATCGGGCTCTCACCCGATGCCGTTGCCTGCGCCACTTTCTCCTGGATCATCTCAGGCAGGCCGCCTTACTTCTTCAGCTCCCGCCCGACCCCCTTGTTGATGAAGGCGAGCGTATAGGCCTTCTTGATGTCGATGCCCGGCTGCGCGACCTTGGCCTTGACCATCTTGTCGTAGAAGCTCTGGATGCGCGCTTCGGTCATGCCGCCGATACCGAGCTTTTCCGTATCGCCGGAATCGACAATGCCGAACTTCTTCAGCTGTTCGATCGAGAAGGCGATCTGCTCATCCGTCATGTCCGGATTGTCCTTCTTGATCATCTCGTTGGCGGCCTTGTTGTCGCCGTAGAGGTAGTTGTACCAGCCCTTGGCCGAGCCATCGACGAAGCACTGCACCACCTCCGGCCGCTTGTCGATGGTGTCCTGCATCACTTCGATGGTCGTGGCATAAGTATCCCAGCCATTGTCGGCGAGCAGGAACTGGTTCGGCACGAAGCCGCCCTGTTTCTGCACCGCGTAGGGCTCCGACGTGACATAGCCCTGCTGGATCGACTTCTTGTTGGCGATGAAGGGCGCCGGATTGAAGGTGTATGGCACGCGCTTGGCGGCATCGAAGCCGAGATCGGTCACCATCCACTGGAAGAAGGTCTGTGCGCCCTCGTCGCCGAGGATATACTGGTCGGCGTTCTTCAGGTCCTCCCACTTGTCCAGCCCTTCGCCCGGATGGGACATGATGACCTGCGGGTCCTTCTGGAAGTCGGCGGCGACGACGCGCATCGGAATCCCCTGCTGCACGGCGTCGAAGGCCGAGAGCAGGTTGCCGCCCATGTAGAAATCGATCTTGCCGGCCAGCAGCATCGGCCGGCCGCTGACCTGCGGGCCGCCCTGCATGATGGTGACGTCGAGGCCGCAGGCGGCGTAGGTTCCGTCGGCGATCGCCTGGTAGTAGCCGCCATGTTCCGGCTCGGCCAGCCAGTTGGTGCCAAAGGTGACCTTCTCGTTGGCCGCAGCGCCCAGCGTGCTGGCAGCAAGCAGCGCGATCGCACCCGCCAGGATTTTTTCTTTTCCGTACATAAACATCACCCTCTCTTAGCTCCGGCGCGCTGCGCGCTGGGCTCCACTCCATTGGTTCAAGAAGCAAGACACATGCCACCGCCTTGGGCCGCCTGCTTGCGCGGCAGTCATTGCCGAGACCGGACGGGTCATGCTGTACAAATGGCATCGTGCCCATTTTTTGGACGCCTGTCCATAATCGCCCGGGCGGCATGCACCGCATCTTGAAGCTTTCATGAATCCGGCCTTAGTCTGCCTGCCGACAGGAGAATGCCATGCTCAATTATCTCGCCCCCAAGTCGATCAAGCCGCCCTTTGCCCGTTATAGCCATGGCGTTGAAATTCCAGCGGGAAAGCGCCTTGTGCTATGTTCGGGTCAGTTGGGCATCGCGCCGGATGACGCCGTCCCGGAGGATGCCGGCGCGCAGACCGAGCTTTGCTTCAAGAATATTGCCGCAATCTTAAGCGAAGCCGGGCTGACGCTGAACGATGTCGTGCGCATCAACGCCTTCGTCACCGATCGCGCGCATCTGCAGGCCTATATGGACGTTCGCAATCGCCTGTTTTCCGATCCGGCGCCCGCTTCGACGCTGATGATCGTTTCAGGTTTTGCCCGCCCGGAATTCAAGGTCGAGGTGGAGGTTCTGGCAGCAGGCTAGCTGTTGCCCGGAATGCCCAGGCGCTTTAGACCTTCGGGCCGAACAGCAGACCATCGGGAGACGACAGTGACGACAAGACGTGTGTGGTGGGGCGACTATCGGACGACCGAATACGCCTCGATCGACGCGGAAGCGACGATTGCCGTTCTGCCGGTGGCCGCGGTCGAGCAGCATGGCCCTCACCTTCCCGTCTCGACCGACACCTCGATCATGATGGGCATGCTGGAGACGGTGATTGCGCGCCTGCCCGAGGACATCGACATCCGCCTCCTGCCGGTGCAGGCGGTGGGCAAGTCGAACGAGCATCTGCATGCGCCGGGAACGCTCACCTTGCCGGCCACCACCCTGGTCGACGCCTGGACCGAGCTTGGCCTCTCGGTCGCCCGCGCCGGGGTCAGAAAGTTGATCGTCGTCAACTCGCATGGCGGCAACGAGGAGATCATGGGCATTGTCACGCGCGAATTGCGCGTGCGCGCAAAGATGCTGGCGGTGAAGACGAGCTGGCAGCGCTTCGGCCGTCCCTCCGGCATGTATACCGAGCTCGAGGACCGTCACGGCATCCATGGCGGCGATGTCGAGACCTCGCTGATGCTGCATTTCCGGCCAGATCTCGTCGATATGGGCAAGGCCGACAATTTCGTCTCCAATGTCGGTCGCGCCGAAAAGGAATTCGCCCTGCTGCGGCACACCGGAACGCACGCCTTCGCCTGGATCGCCAGCGACCTCAATCCGAACGGCGTGGTCGGCGACGCCAGCACCGCCACCGCCGAAAAAGGCCGGCTCACGGCCGAGCATCAGGCCGATGGCTTCATCAGCCTGGCCAGGGATGTGCGTAAGGCGAGGCTTGCCGACTGGCTGGCGTAGCGGAACAGTGCGAGCTCAATCTCTAATGCTGAGTTCGAACGGAATCCCTTCAAAGGCATCTGCACCGCGCCCGATTGCTTCGACCGCCGCGATCATCCGGCCTTCTCGCCCAAGCAACATATCCGCAACGGCAATCAGCCTTGGATTGGGCGTCGCTGACGGCGAGAGAAAGCGCAGCGTCTTCGCCAGCTCCGCCTCGTCGCGTTTGGGCGCCAGTGCCGCCGCGATAATATAGGCCGATGCCGTCGAGCGGCTGATACCGGCATAGCAGTGCACGACCATCGGTTTGGCCCTGTCCCAGCGATAGGCGAAGTCGAGCAGCGCGCGCACATGCTCCTCGCCCGGCATGGTCATGCCTTCCTGCGCGGCGACGATGTCGTGCATGACGAGATGCAGATGGTTTTCGGCCAGTATCGAGGCCGGACGGATCATCCCGGTGCCGTCGGCGAGCAGCGACAGCAAGCGCTCCGCGCCGGTTCTCGCAACGGTCTCCTCCACCTTCGACAGCGAACAGACATGGATCATCGTCAGCACTCCTTCGGCGCATAGTCGCGCCGCGAGGCCCACGCTGCAAGCGCGCTCTCGAGCCGCTGCCACTCCTCTTCGCTGCCGGGCAGACCGACGCGCAAGGCGTGCGGACGATCGGCAAAATGGCGGACCAAGATACCGCGTTCGCCAAGAGCGGAGAACAGGGAGGCAGCATCGGAGAACGACAAATAGCGGAACAAACTGGTGCCGCCGGCGACCGCGATACCGAATCGGCTGAGCAGCGCGTCGAGGCGCTTGGCATCGGCTGCCAGGCCCTGTCGCATGTCATCCTGCCACCCGGCATCCGCCAATGCGCGGATTCCGTATTCAAGTGCAGGACCGGCGACAGCCCATGGCCCAAGCTGCGCCTCCAGCCGCTCGGCTGTCAGTTGGTCGGCCAGCGCGAAACCAAGCCTGACGCCGGCAAGGCCGAAGAATTTGCCGAAGGAGCGCAGCACCACCATACCACCCTGGCCCACATCGCCGGCAAGGCTGTGTTGGACCGGGCCGACATCCATGAAGGCTTCGTCGACCACCAGCAGGCCGCCCTTCGCGCGAAGCCGCGCAGCAAGGCCGACCAGGCGGTGCCTTTCGATCACTCGCCCATCCGGATTGTTCGGGTTGACCAGCACGGCAAGGTCAGCGTCCGCCAAGGCGTCGAAGTCGCCCACCTCCACAATCGCATGGCCTGCAATCGCGGCCGCCCTGGCGTGCTCGGCATAGGTTGGACCCAGCACCAGTGCCTTGCCGGGCCTCACCAGCGAAGCGACCCGCGGCAACAGGATCTGCGTGCCGGGCGCGGCCACGACATGCGCCGCCGACCGCGCGCCATACGCCTTGGCCGCAATTTCGGCCAATTCGCGCAGTCGTCCTGGCTCGGGCAATCGTGACAGGGCGGTGGCGGGCAGATCGAAAAGCGGATAGGAGTGCGGATTGATACCTGTCGAGAGGTCAAGGAAAGGCTGTGGCGCATGAGGAAAGAGCGCGCTTGCCCGGCCAAG
Source organism: Mesorhizobium sp. WSM4983 (assembly GCF_029625765.1). Classification (NCBI taxonomy): domain Bacteria; kingdom Pseudomonadati; phylum Pseudomonadota; class Alphaproteobacteria; order Hyphomicrobiales; family Phyllobacteriaceae; genus Mesorhizobium; species Mesorhizobium sp. WSM4983. The sequence continues at coordinate 776,456 of NZ_JARTVM010000001.1, forward strand.
GCTGCCGCCGTGATCAACCGCTGCAACCGCTCCGCTTAGAAGCTTCATGTCGATACTGATCGCTTTCCTGTCACTCGCCATCGAACGTGCCCTTGGCTACCCGGACTGGCTGTTTAACGCCATCGGTCATCCGGTAACCTGGATCGGCAGGCTGATATCCTTTCTCGATCGCAGGCTCAACCGCGCCACCGATTCCGACGAATTGCGTCGCCGCCGCGGCCTCCAGGCGCTTCTGGTCGTCCTGCTGGTGCCGGCGGCCATAGGCCTGGCGCTGCATGTCCTGCTCTGGCTGATCTTTCCGTCCGGCCTGGTCATCGCGGCCATTCTCAGCTCCTCGCTTCTGTCGCAGAAGAGCCTCGCCGAGCATGTCGAGGATGTCGCCGATGCGCTGGAGACCGGCGGCCTCACGCTCGGCCGCATCGCCGTTTCGCGCATCGTCGGCCGCGATCCGGACGAGCTCGACAGGGCGGGCGTTGCCCGAGCCGCGATCGAAAGCCTGGCAGAGAATTTCTCCGATGGCGTCGTCGCGCCTGCCATATGGACCGGTGTCGGTGGTTTGGCCGGGGGTGCTGCCTACAAGGCCGCCAACACCGCCGATTCCATGATCGGCCACCGCACGCCGAAATACGAGGCCTTCGGCCGGGCGGCCGCTCGCTTCGACGACCTGGTCAACCTGCCGGCATCGCGGCTCACCGGCCTGCTGATTGTGCTGGCGGCCTTCATCGTCAAGGGCGCCGACCCCCGCAACGCCTGGCAGGTCATGCGGCGTGACGCGAAGAAGCACCGTTCGCCCAATGCCGGCTGGCCGGAAGCCGCCATGGCCGGCGCGCTGGGGCTCGCCCTGGCCGGACCGCGCACTTATGGCGGCGAGGTCGTCGAGGATGCCTTCATGGGCGAAGGCGGCAGGCGCGAGGCCGAAAGCACCGACATAAGGCAGGCGCTGGAACTCTATCGCGTCGCCGACGGGCTGCTGATCGGCCTGTTCGCGATTCTGTCGGCGACGGTGATCTACCTGACCATTTTGATCGGCGGCTAAGGCGCCTCAGAATTCAATCCCCTGCTGCGCCTTCACACCGGCCGCGAAATGGTGCTTGGTCAGCCCCATCTCGGTGACGAGATCGGCGGCCTCCACAAGCAGCGGCTTAGCATTGCGGCCGGTGACGACGACATGCAGGCCCTCGCGACGCGCCTTCAGCGCCGCGACCACCTTTTCCAGCTCGAGATAGTCGTAGCGCAGAGCGATGTTGAGCTCGTCGAGGACCACGAGGCTGATCGACGGGTCGGCAATCAGCTCGAGCGCCCTCGCCCAGGCAGCCTCGGCGGCGGCAATGTCGCGCTTCAGGTCCTGCGTCTCCCAGGTGAAGCCCTCGCCCATCGCGTGCCAGACGACGCGATCGCCAAAGGCGGCGAAGGCATCCTTCTCGCCCGTGTGCCATTTGCCTTTGATGAACTGGACGACGCCGACGCGCTTGCCGTAGCCGAGCATCCTCAGCGCCAGGCCGAACGCAGCCGTGGTCTTGCCCTTGCCCGGCCCCGTATTGACGATCAGCAGTCCCTTCTCGATCGTCTTGCCGGCCACCTCGGCATCCTGCACCGCCTTGCGCTTGGCCATCTTGGCTCGATGGCGTTCGGCATCCTTGTCGTCGATGATCGTGTCTTTGATCTCGCCCATGTCACTTCACCTTGAGCGGCAGCCCCGCCACCATCATCAGCACGCTGTCGGCGACAGCCGCGACCTGCTGGTTGAGCCGCCCGGCGGCGTCGCGGAACCGGCGCGCCAGCGCATTTTCCGGCACGATGCCGAGCCCGACTTCGTTAGACACCACAAACCACGGTCCGCGCGGCTGCGAAAGCACATCCGAGAGCCGCCGGCACTCGGCCTCGATATCGTGGTCCGCCAGCATATGATTGCTCAGCCACAATGTCAGGCAATCGATAAGCACCGGCTGGTGATCGGGCAAGGCGTCGATCGCGCCGACCAGGTCGAGCGGCGCATCGACGGTGACCCAGCCTTTGCCGCGGCGCGAGCGATGCAGCGCGATGCGCTCGCGCATCTCCTCGTCATAGGCCTGCGCGGTGGCGATATAGGCCCAAGGCGACGGGCTTGCCGCCACCAGGCACTCGGCATGCGCGCTCTTGCCGGAGCGCGCACCGCCGATGATGAAGGTCAGATGGCCCTCCGCGCGATCAGGCAAAGCTGTCGCGCAGGCTGGTCGACGTACCGGTGAAGCGGCCGCGCACCACACCGACGGCCGCACCGAGCACCAGCCAGAAGACCAGATCGGTGAGGGTCACCGCCACCACGAACTGATGGTGCAGCCCCTCGGGAATCGCCGTCTCGAAGCTGACGGGCTGCGGCGCGCCGACTACGTGCGGAGCGACGATCAGCACGACCGCCAGAATTGCCAAGGGCAGCGACTTGCGAAAGGCGATCAATCCAAGGCCGACCGCGGTTGCGGCCACCGTCGAAATCCACCAGATCTGGCGCGGCAGAAGGTCCGCCGCCGGCATGGCCGGCAGTTCCGGCGGCAGGCCGAGGCCGGGCGCGAGCGTGAAAACCGCAAAGCCGGCAAGGCCCCAGAACACGCCCTGGCGCCAGCTGCCGATGCCACCGGCGAATTCCGAGACCGCGACCAGGATCAGCGCGAAGCCGATGCCGGTGACGATGTTTGCGACAACGTTGAAGGCGAAGCGCTCGAAGCCGTCGGCCGGAGCCCAGCCCTCGTCCTCGGTCGGAGCCGCCGCTTCCGTCGACGCAGGAGCGGCGCTGCTCATCGCATTGCCCGCCGGTTCGGCCGAGCTCATGGCAACGCTAGTTCCAGTGTTGGCGGCATGGTCGTGGTGATGACCGCCGCCCGCCTTTTCATAGACTTCCGCTTTGAGGATCAGCGGCACGGTCGCATAGGCCTGCATGCAGGCAAGCGCGATGCCCGCCACGAGCCCTACGATCGCCGCCACGAACACGACGTTGCGAAACAGATTCATGATATCGGGCCTTCGTCAATGGCAGGGAAAAGCCATCGAGTGACGATAGTCGTGGGCAGCGTTGTGGACCGCATCGATGTGCGAGAAGCCGACAAAACCGACGACGAAAATGCCGAGCAGCGCGGCGAGAGCCAGCTGCATGATGCGCGACTGCGAGGAGACGGAGGCGCCGAGGGCGACGGAAGCGGTATTCATGTCTTGTCCTTTCGCCCTCCACCCGAGGGCATCGAAGTCAACTTTCCTGTCGCCGGCAGGTCTCCTGGCTCGCGGATTCGCACCCTTCCCCACCTTCCCGAGGACAAACCTCAGTGGTCTATGGAGAGGACTACCGCACACAGTTGCGGGGGCAGCCACGGCTTAGGGCAAAGACTCCACCCTCACCGCATTCCCTCTTGGCTCCAAAAACGGAACCGACGACGCCAGCGACTATAGGCAGAATCGTCGCGACCGGCAAACCAAATTCCGTCACACCGCAGCGTGATTGCGGCACCGGTTTCGGACTAAGATCCGGCGATCCGCTCGGCGACGAGCTGCTGCAATCGCCACAAATGGCGGTCGTGAATACCGCGCTGTTCGAGGTTCTTCACCGTGTTGTAGAGATAGTCGGCGCCTGAACCCCAGTGGCCGCACGAGGTCGCCAGCCTTTCGACCACCTCGTCTTCGTTGAGTGGGCCGGCATAGGTCGTGCCTTTGCGATTGATGACGAAGGCAAGCGCTCTCAACGGCCCCTTGTCGGTTGCGAGTTGCAGCAGGCGCGGCCGGTAGCTGGTCGGCTTCAGCGTCATCTCGCGGCGAAAAAGCCTGTCCAGCGCCTGCCGGCGGTCACCACCGTTCAGGCGGAAAGCAACGCCCTTGCATTGGCCGCCACGATCCAGCGCCATCATCAGCCCGGGCCTTTGCTTGGTGCCGCGCCAGCGCGTCATCTTCATGCAGAAGGAGCGATGCCAGCCGCGTGCCACGGCGACGCGCTCCTCGACATGCTCAATCTCGGGCTTCCAGATCAGCGAGCCGTAGCCGAACAGCCAGAGAGGCTCGGTTGCAGGTAGCTCGGCCTCGAATGCATCCAGCATGGCTTCATAGTCGCTGTCCACGAGATGCTCGGCATCCGGGTCGGGCCCCGGGTCATCGACCGCGCGAAAACAGCGGGCGACCAGTTCCACGGTCAGCGACATCGTTCTTGCAGGCATACTTTGCAATCCTGGGCAGCCGGCGAAACCGCAGGCGATTACGAAGTGACCTTAAGGGCAGCACCCGGAAGCGACAATGGCCGCGCAATTGACAACGGTCCTGCCCGGGTGTCGGCTGTCATCAGCCAAGGGGAGCCGCTCATGCAGCCAAATCCTAGCGAACACAGCCGCTACAATGGCCTCACCAGCCTCGAGCCGACGTTGCCTGCAAGCGCCTATCGGGAAGCCGACGCTTACCGGCTCGATCTCGAAGCGATCTGGTATCGGAGCTGGCTCATGGTTTGCCGCGAAGCCGATCTCGCGGAACCTCTTGCCTTTCGAACCGCGCGTATCGGCTCGCAGCAGGTCGTCGTGCTGCGCGACGAGACCGGGAGCTTGCGCGCCTTCCACAACACCTGCCGGCATCGCGGCTCGCAGCTCTGCCAGGAAAGCGAAGGGCGGCTGAAGGCAAGGCTGCTCACCTGCCCCTACCACGCCTGGTCCTATTCGCTGCGCGGCGATCTCGTCCGTGTCCCATCGAAATCGCTGCCCGAAGGCTTCGACAAGGACAATTATCCGCTCTACCGGGTGGCGCTGTCAGTGTGGCGCGGCTTCGTCTTCATCAATCTCGCAGTGGAGCCCGATGGCTCGGCGGAAGCCTCCTTCGACTCCGCCTCCCGCGATCTTTCGAACTGGCCGCTGGAGACGCTCGTCCCCGGACACCGGCTCACCAAGGTGATGAACTGCAACTGGAAAATCTTCTGGGAGAACTTCAACGAATGCCTGCATTGCCCTGGCGTACACAAGGACCTGTCGCGGCTGGTACCGATCTATGGCCGCGGCCTGATGGCGAGGCATGACGATCCGGAATGGGCGCGCTATGCGGATAATGATGCGCCGGAGTTTTCCGGCGGCCTGCGCGCCGGCGCCGAGACCTGGTCGCGCGACGGACGCGTCCATGGACCGGTCTTTGCCGGGCTGACGCCGGCCGAGCGAGCCGCCGGCCAGACCTACGCTACCTCGGTACCCTCGATGTTCGTCGTCGGCCATGTCGACTATGTCCGCACGGTGCGTCTCGCCCCGCTCGGGCCGGAGCAGACGGAACTCACCGCCGAATGGCTGTTCGCGCCCGATGCCCTGGCACAAACCGATATCGACAACATCGTCGCCTTCGGCACCCAGGTGCTGGAGGAGGACGCCGCGATCTGCGAGATCAACCAGAAGGGTCTGCACTCGATCCGCCACCAGGCCGGCGTGCTGATGCCCGAGGAGTACGATTTGCGCCGCTTCCACGAGTGGGTGCGTGGGCGCCATGCGGCGTTGCAGCCGGTCAAAACGACTTCGGCAGATAGCGCCAGGTGAAGAAGCCACAGAAGGCGGCCAACAGGCCGAGCGTGACGAACACCGAGCCGAGACCGAAGAAGGAGAGCACCACCGAATAGACCAGCGGCGGCGTCAGCTCGGAGAAATCGAGATAGGTTCGGTAGACAGCCGCCATCTGCGCTCGTTCATAGGAACGCACTGACCGCATGAAGGCTGTCGAGCCCAGCGCGTCGAGCGCAATGGTGAACAAGGCGCCGCCGAGCAGGAAGGCGGCGGTGAGCAGCGGCGCGGCGTCGGCGCCGGCCACGAAGAGCATCGCCGCCATGGCGAAATAGGCGAAAGCCATGGTCCGACGGCCGCCGAAGCGCTTTCCCGCCCTGCCCCAGAAGATCGCCATGAACAGAAGCGCATTGCCGGCCGAAACCAGCAGCCCGCCGGCAAGCTTGCCCTCGCCCGTGATCACCATGAACAGCGGGCCATAGACGAAGAAGGTCGTCCAGAAACACGAGCGCCCGAAGGCGATCAGCCACGCGAGGCGCAACCGCGGCTGCGCGACGAAGCGGCCGATATTGGCGAGCGGGTTGATCGGACGGCTCTTGCCGGGACGGATCGAAGGGTTGTCGCCCAGCCGATAGGTCCAGAACAACGCCAGCAGCGCCAGCGCGAAAGCCACGACCGCGCCGTTTGCGGCATAAATCCCGAAGCGCGTATAGAGGAAAATGCCGAGCGTCGGCCCGCCGGTCCAGGCGAACATCGACCAAGCCATGCGCAGCGATTCCGCCTGCATGAAGTCGGTCTTGCGGATATGGTCCATGATGTAGAGGTTAAGCGTGATGGACAGCGCGCTCGCCCCCATGACACGGCACAGCATCCCGGCGAGTTGTCCCGGCAGCGTGTGGGTGACGAAGAACACCGAGCCGATCGCCAGCATCAGGCAGCCGGCCGTGTAGACCCAGCGCCGCGCGAAGCGGCGGATCAGCATCGGCATGAACAGCGTCACCGACAGCCCGAGCAGCGACACGATGGTGTAGAGGATCGAGACGATCTGCTCGTTGTGCAGGATTTCGTAGGCCTGGATCGGGATGACGCTGGAGATGGTGGCGCGAGCAAAGGATTCGACCGCATAGAGCGAAGCGAAGGTGCGCGCATCGGCGGGCCTGAGAGCCGGAAGCCAGATCGGATGGCGCACATGGGTGGACATCGGCCCTCCGAAAAGTGAATCGCTCGCCAAATCTGGCCGGACCAGTCGCGGACCGGTAGCAGGAAACCGACTCCGAGAGGCCGAAAAGCGAAGCCGGCCAGAGGCTTTCCGCCGCTGGCCTAAAGCGGCTTGCCATGCCGCCGGAATGGCAACAGCCGATCCACCCTCTGTTGTTCGCCCGAACCGTGATAGTCGTTTGGCACGACTGAATCGGATTGCGAGATCAATGACCCTTCAGACGACCGGCGTCGCCGTTCAAGACGCGCCGAAACACGGCCGCATCGTCGCCATCGACGTCCTGCGCGGCATCGCGCTGATCGCGATGGCGAGCTATCATTTCACCTGGGATCTCGAAAACTTCGGCTACACCTCGCCGGGCCTCACCGCCTTCGGTTGGTGGAAGCTCTACGCCCGCTGCATCGCCTCGAGTTTTCTGTTCCTGGTCGGTGTCAGCCTTTTCCTCGCACATGGCCGCCATATCCGTTGGCCTGGCTTCTGGAAGCGCTTTGCGATGGTTGCGGGTGCGGCGATCGCCATCTCGGTCGTCACCTATATCGCCACGCCGGACGGCTTCATCTTCTTCGGCATCCTGCACGAGATCGCGCTGGCAAGCCTGCTCGGCCTGGCTTTTCTCAGGCTGCCGACATTGCTGACGGCGATCGTCGCCGCGGCCGTGATTGCGGCGCCTTATTATCTGCGGTCGGAAGTCTTCGACCATCCGGCGCTGTGGTGGGTCGGGCTGTCGCCGACCAACCCGCGCTCGAACGACTATGTGCCGCTGTTTCCCTGGTTCGGCGCAGTGCTTGCCGGCATCGCGGTCGTCAAGCTCGCTTCGGCATCCGGGCTTCTCGCCCGGCTGGCGACCTGGATGCCCGGACGCTGGTCGAACCCGCTGACTTTCATCGGCCGGCACAGCCTCGCCTTCTATCTCATCCACCAGCCGCTTCTGTTCGGCTCGGTGTGGCTGTTCTCGCAGATGATGCCGGCCGCGCCACAAGACAAGGACGCTGGTTTCCTGTCGGCTTGCCAGGCGCAGTGCGAACAGCAGCGGGACAGCAAGTTCTGTTCCAGCTATTGTGGCTGCATGCTGGACACGCTGAAGGGCGAAGCGTCTCTCGACAAGCTCTACAGCAACGACCAGTCCAGCGCCTGGAAATCGCATCTGGCCTATCTGGCGAGCACCTGCACCGCCGGGACCGAGGACGAAATGGAGGGAGGGCAGCAATGACCGGTATCGCAAAGCCCGGACACGGGATCATTCCCTGGCCGCCTGTGATCTATGTCGTCGCGATCGCGCTGAGCGTCGTGCTCGGCATGCTCTACCCGCTGCCCTGGATCGGGGACATATTCGGCGCTATCCTCGTCGGCGCCGGCTGGGTAGCGCTCTTTGGCGTGGCAGCGCTCTGGGTTACCGCGATCCGCTCCATGGTGCGCGCCAGGACGACGCTCAATCCCAATGCCGAGCCCGACCATCTGGTGACATCGGGGCCCTTCGGCATCACCCGCAACCCGATGTATCTCGCCAATACGCTGCTGTTGATCGGCGTCTCCTTCATCACCGGCATCGTATGGTTCCTGCTGTTCGCCTTCCTCGCTGCCTTCGCGACGCAGAAAATGGCGATCGAGAAGGAGGAAAAGATACTGGCGGCAAAGTTCGGCAAGAAATACCGCGATTACGCCAAGCGGGTCCGGCGCTGGATCTGAGGCTGTATCGACAATGAAGGTTGCTGGGTGCGAGCAGGCCCCGCACCTCTTTAGCAGAAGCATCCGCCACGAAGCTCGAAAGCTCCGGCCAATCTCGAACGTCTGCGACAGTTAACCTAGCTGAATTCCTTGGCTGTCAGCGGGCTACGTGTTGACACCCAGCTCCGCCAACCGTTCCACGCAGGACTCCTCGGCCTGGTCGAGCTCGGCAAGCGTCTCCTCGAGGTCGCGCCGTTTCTGGCGCAGGTCCTCGCGCTTTTCCTCGATGCGCTTGATCATCAGCTTGAGCTGGCCGACCTCGCCGGGCGGTTCCTTGTACATCTGGATGATTTCGCGGATCTCGGCGATCGAGAAGCCGAGCCGCTTGCCGCGCATGATCTGGCGGATCAGATGCCGGTCGGACGGGCGAAACAGCCGCGTGCGCCCGCGCCGGATCGGCTGCACCAGCCCCTCGTCCTCATAGAACCGCAACGTCCGGGTGGACACGTCGAATTCGCGCGTCAGCTCTGTGATCGTGTAATATTCCCGCATTCTCGCTCCCACGCCCAAACGTCCAGGCATCGCCACGCAGAAGCGTCGCCCTTTCTCCCATCAACCCCGTCTGTGCCGGAATCGGCATCTGACCCCAGGGCAACGTCGCACGGCATTTACGTAAAAGTCAATTATAGCACTGTCTCAGGGAACGCCAAACCACCACGTGGCCAATCCGAGGAATGCAAAGAAGCCGACGCAGTCGGTGACGGTCGTGACGAAGACGGCGGAGGCTACCGCCGGGTCGATCTTGAAGCGGTCGAGCAGCAGCGGGATGAGAATGCCTGCCAGGGCCGCCGCGAACATGTTGATGATCATCGCCGCCGCGATAATGCCGCCCAGGTTGGGGTCGTGGAACCACAGTCCAGCAACCATGCCGATCAGCACCGCAAAGACGATGCCGTTGATGAAGCCCACTCCCACCTCACGGCGGATGATCCGGGCGGCGTTGTAGATGTCCAGATCCCTGGTCGCCAGCGCCCGCACCGTGACGGTCATCGTCTGCGAGCCGGCATTGCCGCCCATGCCGGCAACGATCGGCATCAGCACAGCGAGCGCCACGATATGCTCGATGGTCTGGTCGAACAGGCCAATCACCGAGGCCGCGAGAAACGCCGTGACCAGATTGACGAGCAGCCACGGCACACGCGATCGCGAGGTCGCAAGCACGGTGTCGGATAGCTCTTCGTCGCCGACGCCGCCCATGCGCAGAAGGTCCTCCTCTGCCTCCTGCTGGATGACGTCGACCACGTCGTCGATGGTGAGCACGCCGACCAGACGCTCGTTCTCGTCGACCACGGCGGCCGAGAGCAGGTCGTACTGCTCGAATTCCCGCGCCGCCTCTTCCTGGTCCATGGTGGCGGGGATGGCATGGCGCGTCTCATGCATCACCTCCTCGACCTTCACCGCGCGCTTGGTGCGCAGGATCTGGTCGAGATCGATGGCACCGAGCAGTTTGAAGCTCGGGTCGATGACGAAGATCTGGCTGAAGCGATCGGGAAGGTTCTTGTCCTCGCGCATGTAGTCGATCGTCTGGCCGATGGTCCAAAACGGCGGCACGGCGACGAACTCGGTCTGCATGCGCCGGCCGGCCGTCTCTTCCGGATAGTCGAGCGCGCGCCGCAGCCGGATGCGCTCGGTGAACGGCAGTTGCGACAGGATCTCGTCCTGGTCCTCCTGGTCGAGGTCTTCCAGGATGTAGACGGCGTCGTCGGAATCGAGTTCCTGCACCGCCTGCGCGATCTGTTCGTTGGGCAAATTGTCGACGATGTCGAGCCGGATCGCCTCGTCGACCTCGGTCAGCGCCGAAAAGTCGAAATCCGAGCCAAGCAATTCGACCAGTGCGCGGCGCTGCTCGGGATGGAGTGCTTCCAGCAGATCGCCGAGTTCCGACTGATGCAGGTCGTCGACTTCGCGTTTTAAGATGAGCGTGTCGCGATCGGCGATGGCCGCGCCGATCTGCGCAAGGAAGGCAGAACGGACGGCGCCGTCCTCGCCATAGATGTCGGCGCCGCCTTCCTCGACGGTCCTGGCGCCGGTCGTCTCTCTGTCCTGGCCTTCCACCAGCGCCTCCCGCCAACAGCAATCCGGAAAGGGTGTGAATCAGGTCTAGAGCATGAGCCCGAAAAGTGGAAACCGCATTTCGGGAAATCCGATGCTTATGCGGCAGATAGGGTCGAGACACGATTCGTCCTGAGAAAATATAGCCGTAGCGCGCGGAATACTCAGAGAAATGTCCCCGCGACGCCTCCCGGTAAAGGCGGGTCGCGCCGCATTTGCGGGTTCAGCCGCCGCGACAGCGCATGTCGCTGCGGAAAGAGCGCCCTTTTGCTGTTGGGGCAGAATTGCCATGATGCAGGTCCAGGTGGATCGGCAAGATCGACAGGACAATCGGCAGGCCTTGAACCTCAAGTCCCGGAAAACGAACGAAGCAGTTGGCGAGCAGCGCGTGCGTGTTATCGTCGCCGAGCGCAATCCGCTTGTCGTGTCTGCGCTTCGCGAGATGCTGGAATGCGATGGGCGTTTCGAGCTGTTGAGCTCCGTGCCGAGCGGCAAGCAATTCCTGGAATTGACGGCGAACACCAGGTTCGACGTCGCCGTCATCGGCTGGAAGCTCGCCGACATGGATGGCGCCGATGTCCTGGCGGAAATCCAGAACCGCAAGCTCGACCTGCGCATCACGGTCTTTTCCAATGATCATGACATCGGCATCCTGAAGCAGTGCGTGCGGCTCGGCGCCCAGGGCTATTGCTTTCAGTTCGACGATCCCTCGATCATATTCGAGACGATCCTGGCGGTCGCGCATGGGCGGATCTGCATCCCTTACATCGACATCAACAAGGTCAACGATACGCCGCTGTCGCAACTCACCGTGCGCGAGCGCGAATTGCTTGCGGTGCTTTCCGATGGCTGGACCAATCTCCAGATCGCGACCCGCACCGGTATCTCCGAGAACACGGTGAAGTACCATCTCAAAAATCTTTACGACAAGCTTGACGTGCGCAACCGCGCCATGGCTGTCGCGCTCTATGCCAACGAGAAGCGACGCGGCTCCAAATCGCCTTTCGGGTAGGCGGATCGGGTAGGCTCGACCTACCCACGCGTGGCGACAACTTACCCGGCAAGGTGTTGTCGCTCGGCGCCATCGACATGAAACTTCCTCCAGCATCCCAAAAACGCAGGAGGAGTTTGCGCATGGCCGGGTTTACCCATCTTTTCATCCCTGGACCCACCAACATTCCTGAAGAGGTCCGGCAGGCGATGAACCTGCCGATGGAAGACATGCGCGCCGCCTCCTTCCCCAATCTCACGCTCCCGCTGTTCGAGGACATCAAGAAGGTTTTCAAGAACGAGACCGGCCGCGTCTTCATCTATCCGTCGTCCGGCACCGGCGCCTGGGAGGCGGCGATGACCAACGTGCTCAACCCGGGCGACCGGGTGCTTATGTCGCGCTTCGGCCAGTTCTCGCATCTGTGGGTCGACATGGCCGAGCGCCTCGGCTTCGACGTCGACGTCATCGATTGTGAATGGGGAACCGGCGTCCCGCTCGACCTCTATGCCGAAAGGCTGCGGGCGGACAAGGCGCACCAGATCAAGGCGGTCTTCTGCACGCAAAACGAGACCGCCACCGGCGTTACCAGCGACGTCGCCGGCTGTCGCGCGGTGCTCGATGCAGTGAACCACCCAGCGCTCCTCTTCGTCGACGGCGTCTCGTCGATCGGCTCGATCGACTTCCGTCAGGAGGAATGGCGCGTCGACTGCGCGGTAAGCGGCTCGCAGAAAGGTTTCATGCTGCCCGCCGGCCTCGGCTTCCTGTCGGTCAGCAAGAAGGCGCTGGCGGCGTCGCGAGTCGCGACCCACCGGCGCTGCTACTTCTCCTTCGATGACATGATCCGCGCCAACGACGCCGGCTATTTCCCCTACACACCCGCCACGCAGCTGCTGCGCGGCCTGCGCGCCTCGCTCGACCTGATCGCCGAGGAAGGGCTAGACAACATCTTCGCCCGCCACCATCGCCTCGCCGAAGGCGTGCGCAAGGCGGTCGACGCTTGGGGGTTGAAGCTGTGCGCCAAGGCGCCGCAATGGCACTCCGATACGGTGAGCGCGATCCTGGTGCCGGAAGGCATCGACAGCGGCGACGTGGTCAAGCGTGCCTACCGCACCTATCAGACATCGCTCGGCGGCGGCCTAAACAAGGTCTTCGGCAAGGTCTTCCGCATCGGCCATCTCGGCTGGCTGAACGAGGTGATGGTCTGCGCCTCGCTGTCGGCGGCCGAAATGGCGCTGCTTGATTGCCGCGTGCGCCTGGCGCCGGGCTCGGGCGTGGCGGCTGCGATCGAGCATTTCCGGCGCACGGCCGCAATGCCGGTCGCCGAGGCGGCGTGAGGAACGGACGATGAGCCACACCATCAACCACCTCAAGAAGCTCAGGCTCCAGCGCAGCGAGCTGGCGGTTCCCGGCTCCAGCCCGGAAATGATCGACAAGGCGGCGAACAGCGCCGCCGACTTCGTCTTCCTCGACATCGAGGACGCGGTGGCGCCGCCCGACAAGGAGCGCGCGCGCAAGAACATCATCCAGGCGCTGAACGACATCGATTGGCGCGCCAAGGGCAAGACCGTGTCGGTGCGCATCAACGGCCTCGACACCCACTACATGTACCGCGACGTGGTCGACGTCATGGAACAGGCCGGCGACCGGCTGGACACTATCCTAGTGCCGAAGGTCGGCGTACCGGCGGACCTCTATATGGTCGAGGCCATGGTCAACCAGATCGAGATGGCCAAGGGTTTCAACACCCGGGTCGGCCTCGAAGCGCTGATCGAAACCGCGCTCGGCATGGCCAATGTCGAGGCGATCGCCGCCACGCCCGGCCGGCTCGAAGCGATGCATTTCGGTGTCGCCGATTACGCCGCCAGCAACAAGGCGCGCACCGTCAACATCGGCGGCCTCAACCCTGACTATCCCGGCGATCAGTGGCATTTCGCCCTGTCGCGCATGACTGTCGCCTGCCGCGCCTATGGCTTGCGCGCCATCGACGGACCGTTCGGCGATTTCTCCGACCCCGAAGGTTACACAGCAGCCGCCAGGCGCGCCGCCGCACTCGGCATCGAAGGCAAATGGGCGATCCATCCCTCGCAGATCGCTCTGGCCAACGACGTGTTCTCGCCGCCGGAAAAGGAGGTCACCCGCGCTCGCCGCATCCTTGAGGTGCTCAAGGAAGCGGAGGCGCTCGGCAAGGGCGCGGCGGCGCTCGACGGCAAGATGATCGACGCTGCCTCGGAACGCATGGCACGCAATGTTCTGGTGGTGAGCGAGGCGATCGAGCGCGCCAGCCAGGCGCATAGCGCAGCGCATTAGATTACCGGGAGGACAAGATGGACATTCACGAATACCAGGCCAAGGAACTGCTCGCCCGCCACGGCGTGCACGTCCCACGCGGCGGCCTTGCCTACAGCCCCGAGCAGGCGACCTACCGGGCGCGCGAGATCGGCGGCTCGAAATGGGTGCTGAAGGCGCAGGTCCATTCCGGCGCGCGCGGCAAAGCCGGCGGCATCAAGCTCTGCTCCAACGACGAGGAGATCTCCAACGCCGCCGAGGGAATGCTCGGCCGCAAGCTGGTCACCCAGCAGACCGGCCCGCGCGGCAAGCTGATCTCGCGCCTCTATCTCGAGGAAGCCGTCGACATCGCGCAGGAGCTCTATCTCGGCTTCGTGCTCGACCGCAAGGAAGAGCGCGTCATGATCGTGGCATCGGCCGCCGGCGGCATGGAGATCGAGGACATCTCCGAAAAGAAGCCGGATTCCATCATCCGCGCCACCGTCGATCCGGGCGTCGGCATGCAGGGCTTCCAGGCGCGCGAGATCGCCTTCGGCCTCGGACTTGAAAGCAACCTGATCGGCAAGGCGACCGAGACCATCCTCGGCTGCTATCAGGTGTTCCGCGACTACGACGCCTCGATGCTGGAGATCAATCCGCTGGTGGTGACCCGCGACGGCAGCCTCGTCGCGCTCGACGCCAAGATGTCGTTCGACGAGAACGCGCTGTTCCGCCGCCCGGAAATCTCGGAACTGCGCGACAAGAGCCAGGAAGACCCGCGCGAGACTTTTGCGAGCGATCGCGGTCTCTCCTATGTCGGGCTGGACGGCAATATCGGCTGCATCATCAACGGCGCAGGCCTCGCCATGGCGACGATGGACATGATCAAGATCGCCGGCGGCGAGCCCGCCAATTTCCTCGACATCGGCGGCGGCGCCTCGCCCGAGCGGGTGGCGAAATCCTTCCGCGCCGTGCTCGGCGACAAGAATGTCGAGACCATCCTGGTCAACATTTTCGCCGGCATCAACCGGTGTGACTGGGTCGCCGAAGGCGTCATCAAGGCGATCCGCGAGGTCGGCGTCGACGTGCCGCTGGTGGTGCGCCTCTCCGGCACCAAGGTCGAGGAAGGACGCAAGATCCTGGCCGACTCCGGCGAGGCGGTGATCGTCGCCGACACGCTGGCCGAAGCCGCCGAAAAGGCCGTCGCCGCCTGGCGCGAAGCCACCAAGAACAAGAAAGCAGCCTGAGGGAGGTCGAGAAATGGCAATCCTGCTCAACCGCAGCACGCGCGTCATCGTCCAGGGTTTCACCGGCAAGATCGGCAGCTTCCACGCCGACGACATGAAGCGCTACGGCACCAAGCTGGTCGGCGGCGTCACCCCCGGCAAAGGCGGCCAGACGCATCTCGGCCTGCCCGTCTTCAACACCGTCAAGGGTGCTGTGCGCGAGACCCGCGCCGAGGCGAGCATCGTCTTCGTGCCGCCGCCCTTCGCCGCCGATTCGATCATGGAGGCGGCGGACGCCGGCATTAAGCTTTGCGTCTGCATCACCGACGGCATCCCCTCCCAGGACATGATGCAGGTGAAGCGCTACATGCGCCGATACCGCTTCGAAGACCGCATGCGGCTCGTCGGCCCGAACTGCGCCGGCGTCATCACGCCCGGACAGGCGCTGATGGGCATCATGCCCGGCAGCATCTATCTCCCCGGACGCGTCGGCATCGTCGGGCGCTCGGGCACGCTGGGCTACGAGGCCGCCTCGCAGATGAAGGCGTTGGGGATCGGTGTGTCGACCAGCGTCGGTATCGGCGGCGATCCGATCAATGGTTCGTCCTTCAAGGATATCCTTCAGCTCTTCGAGCGCGACGAGGACACCGACGCCGTGGTGATGATCGGCGAGATCGGCGGACCACAGGAAGCCGAAGCCGCGATCTGGGCGCGCGACAACATGCGAAAGCCGCTGATCGCCTACATCGCCGGGCTCTCGGCGCCGAAGGGCCGCCGCATGGGCCATGCCGGCGCCATCATCTCCGCCTTCGGCGAGTCGGCGCAGGAAAAGGTCGAGATCCTGAAAGACGCAGGCGTCGTCATCGTGCCGACGCCTGCCTCCTTCGGCGAAGTCGTGGCTGATACGCTGGCGCGGACCAAGAAGGCGGCGTGACGGCCGGGCGACGGCCGCATAGTCCACAAAATGTGAAGTCTGGGCCGCCGTAAACGCCGCGGCGGCCCGTCGATCAGCAGGAAACTCGATGAAACCGCGTTTGATTGTCACCCGCAGATGGCCGGCCGCCGTCGAAGCGATCCTGGCCGAGCGCTTCGACATGACGTTCAACGACAGCGACGAGCCGCTGAGCCCTGCCGCAATGACTTGCGCCTTCGCGCATTTCGACGCGATCCTGGCGACGGTCAGCGACCGCTTGCCGGTTGCGGTGTTCCCCGAGACCGCCGCCCGCACCCGCATCATCGCCAATTTCGGCGTCGGCTTCAGCCATATCGATGTCGCGGCAGCCCGCGACCGCGACATCGTGGTGACCAACACGCCTGGCGTGCTGACGGATTGCACCGCCGACCTTGCGCTTAGCCTGATGCTGGCCGTCGCGCGCCGCACCGGCGAAGGCGAGCGGCAGCTGCGAGCCGGAGAGTGGCGAGGCTGGTCGCCAACCCACATGGCCGGGGCAAAAGTGTCGGGCAAGACCTTGGGTATTGTCGGCATGGGGCGCATCGGCAAAGCGACGGCCAGGCGCGCGCATTTCGGCTTCGGCATGAAGATCGTATTCTTCAACCGGTCGCCGGTCGATGATGACGAGACGCGCACTATGGGCGCGGAGCAGTTGCCGACTTTGGACGATGTGCTTACGGCATCCGATTTCGTCTCGCTGCACTGTCCGGGCGGCGTGGAAAACCGCCATCTCATCGATGCTCGAAGCCTGGGGTTGATGAAACGCGGCGCCTTCCTGATCAACACCGCGCGCGGCGACGTCGTCGACCAGGATGCCCTGATCGGTGCACTGCAACGGCGCGAGATCGCAGGTGCAGGTCTCGACGTCTTTGCCGACGAGCCCGCCGTTCCGGAAGCGCTGAAGCAGTTGGAGAACGTCGTGCTGTTGCCGCATCTCGGCAGCGCGACCGAGGAAACGCGGGTGGCGATGGGCATGAAGGTGGTGGAGAACCTGACCGCCTTCTTCGAAGGCCGCCCCGTCCCCGATCGGGTCGCCTGACAGCCGGCGCCGCCCTCCATTCAAGGCGCTGCTGCAGTTGCAATCGATGCAGCCGAGGAAAGCGGTTTGGAACAGAGCAGACGCATCAAATTTCGCGAGGACGAGCGCAGCCTCCTGTTGCGCCTGCTGCTTCAGGTCGCAAGCGCTCGTGAGCCCGAGGTCGCCGCCGTACTGAGCGGGCGTCGGTCGCTTGTCTCGCTTGCCGCGGAACAACGCATCCCGGCGCTTCAGGCGAGCGGCGTGTGGTTCCAGTTGTTGACGATTGCCGACGAGTTGCTTGCCATGCGGGCGCGGCGCGAACTCGAACAAGGCGCGGGCGCCGACGAGGTGACCGGGTCCTTCGCCAGCGTGGTCGCGCAGATGGCGGCGAACGGCCGCTCGGCGGGGGAAGTCCAGGCCACGCTCGATGAGCTATGTGTCGGGCCGACCATGACCGCGCACCCCACTGAGGCCAAGCGCGTCACGGTGCTGGAGATCCATCGCCGCATCTATCGCAAGTTGACCGAGCTCGACCAGCCGCGCTGGGCGCCGCGCGAACGCGACCTGTTGGTCGCCGATCTGGAAAGCGAGATCGAGCTTCTGTGGATGACGGGCGAGCTGCGACTTGAGCGCCCGACGGTCGAGGGCGAAATCGCCTGGGGCCTGCACTTCTTTCGCGAGGTCATCTTCGAGGCAACGCCGCAGCTCTACGGCAAGCTTCAAGGCGCGTTCGAGCGCCACTATCCGGGAGAGCCGATCAGAATCCCGTCCTTCATGCGCTATGCCTCGTGGATCGGCGGCGACCGCGACGGCAATCCGAATGTGACGGCCGCAGTCACCGCTCATGCCCTGGCCGAATACCGCAATACTGGCATGGGCTGTTACCTGACGCAGGTGCAGCGGCTGGTGACGGTGCTCAGCGCCAGCTCCAACGTCATCGACCTGCCGCCGGGCTTTAAGCCGGTGCTGCAAACGGCGCTTGATAAAAGCGGACAGGCGCAAGCGATTGCCGCCCGCAACCCCGATGAACCGCTTCGCCAATTCGCTTCGGCCATGCTTGCCCGGCTGGCGGCGACGCGCGACGGCGGCGCGGCGGCATATCTCTCGGCGGAGGCGTTTCGTGCCGATCTCAACGCACTGTCTTCCGTTCTCGAAGCGATCGGTGGGCGCGCGGTCGCCAGGCGCTTCGTCCAGCCTCTCATCTGGCAAGCCGGAAGCTTCGGCTTCCGTACGGTCTCGCTCGACATCCGGCAGAACTCCACGGTCGTCAACCGGGTGCTGGCCGAGCTGTTTGCGCTGACAGATCCGGCCGACCCGGTCTCACCCGGCACGCCGCGATGGTCGGCGCACCTCCGCTCAAGCCTCAGCCAGGGCGAGCAACCGGAGATCGGCGCAGGCCGGCTCTCGCCTGAGGCGGCCGAACTGCTTTCGACATTCTTTGTCATCGCCAGGCACAATTCGGGCGCGGATACCGACACCGTTGGCTCGTTCGTGCTCAGCATGACCCGCTCGGCCGACGACCTGCTCGCGGTGTATCTGCTGGCGCAATATTGCGGACTTTCGACCGCCCCTGGTAGTAGCGGCACGATCAGGCTGCGCATCGTGCCATTGTTCGAGACCATCGCCGATCTGCAGGCCGCTCCTGCCGTCCTGAATGATTTGCTCGGTGTTTCGCTGGTGCGGCGGACTGTGCGCGATTTTGGCGCGCGCCAGGAAATCATGCTTGGCTATTCGGATTCCAACAAGGACGGCGGCTTCCTCGCCTCCAATTGGGAACTGGCGAAAGCACAAAAGCGCCTTGCCGCGATCGGGCGCAAGCACAAGGTCAGGATCAGTTTCTTTCACGGTCGCGGCGGCTCCGTCAGCCGTGGCGGCGCGCCGACCGGCCGGGCGATCGCGGCGCAGCCGGCGGGCACTGTCGCCGGCAGGATGCGGGTAACCGAGCAGGGCGAGGTCGTTTCTTCGAAATTCGCCAATCGCGGCACCGGCCTCAACCAGCTCGAGGTTCTCGCCGCCGGCGTTCTGGCCCACAGTGTCGGATCGCCCGCTGATGTCGGGCCGAAGGAAACGCCGGAGTTCGACGAAGCGCTCGAGGCTCTGGCGGGCATGTCGCAGGCATCCTATGCCCGGTTGATGGCCGAGCCCGGCTTCCTCGATTATTTCAACCAGGC
Source organism: Mesorhizobium sp. WSM4983 (assembly GCF_029625765.1). Taxonomy (NCBI): domain Bacteria; kingdom Pseudomonadati; phylum Pseudomonadota; class Alphaproteobacteria; order Hyphomicrobiales; family Phyllobacteriaceae; genus Mesorhizobium; species Mesorhizobium sp. WSM4983. Next base: position 795,549 of record NZ_JARTVM010000001.1, read on the forward strand.
GAGCCCCGTTGCGGAACTGGCGCTGCTGAAGATGGGCTCACGGCCGGATCGCCGTTTCGGCGCCAGCGGCATTGCCGACCTGCGCGCCATTCCATGGGTGTTCGCCTGGAGCCAGAACCGTCATCTGTTGACCGGCTGGTATGGCATCGGCAGCGCGCTGAACGCCTTCGTCACGGTGCGCGGCGAGGCCGGGCGCGAGCTTCTGGCCCGCATGTTCGAGCGCTCGCGCTTCTTCCGTCTGATCGTCGACGAGGCCGAGAAGACGCTCTACCAGTCCGACATGGAGATCGCGCAGCTCTACGCCGGCCTGGTAGCCGACGCCGATGCAGCTTGGCGAATCTACGGCCGCATCGGAGCCGAATACGAGCTGACGCGACGCCTGATCGGTGACCTCACCGGAGGCGATCTTTCCGCGCGCTTTCCGATGTTCAAGCGGCGCTTCGACAATCTGCGACGACAGATGGACGACATCCACCGCTTGCAGGTCGATCTGCTGCGCGAGGTTCGGACCAGTCCCGGCACGGCGGATCGAAGGCGGACGACCGACGCTCTGCTCGTCTCGATCAATTGCATCTCGGCCGGCCTTGGCTGGACGGGATAGGCCCGGTTTTTTGTCAGAACTGAAGGGCTTGAAACCCAAAGCGGCGGTGCGGTCCTCAGGATCTGGCGCCGCTTTTGTTTTGGCCCGCAGAACGTCGGACGCGCCGCCTCACGGGCTCATCCAAGCAGTGCCTTTTTGGGGGAGAATGGTGCGGTCGAGAAGACTCGAACTTCCACGGGTTGCCCCACAGCGACCTCAACGCTGCGCGTCTACCAATTCCGCCACGACCGCACGTGGTAGGAGCCGGAACCGTCCGGCCCGGGGCCTGTAGCAAATCGTTTCCGGCGAAACAAGGGTGCCGTGCGGAATATTCGCTAATGCATGTCGCCCAAAAGTGCGTGGCGGTTTTTGGGAGAACGACATGCTCAGACAAAGCTCCTGGCGCAATGCTCCACAGCCTCGACACGGGCCGGGCGAAACTGGACGTTTCAGCCAATTGCCGCCATATGAGGGGAGCATCGAGAAAGTTCCATGACAGAACGCAGCCAGATCGCCACGTCGTTCCTGCCCCTTCCCGGTTCGGCGCCGGTCGAGTGGGTCATCGAGCCCGGCCTGACGTCTTATCCCGACGCGCTCGCCTTCATGGAATCGCGCGCCGAGGCCATCCGCAATGGCGCTGCCGGCGAGATGGTCTGGCTGGTCGAGCATCCGCCGCTCTACACCGCCGGCACCAGCGCCCGTATCGAGGACCTCATCGACCCTGACCGCTTTCCGGTCTTTGCCGCGGGACGCGGCGGCGAATACACCTATCACGGCCCCGGCCAGCGCGTCGCCTATGTCATGCTCGACTTGAAGCGCCGGCGCGAGGATGTTCGCGCCTTCGTTGCCGCGCTCGAAGAGTGGATCATCGGCACGCTTGCCGCCTTCAACGTGCGCGGCGAGCGCCGCGAGGATCGCGTCGGTGTCTGGGTGGTGCGGCCGGATCGCCCTGCCATGCCTGACGGCAGGCCCGCCGAGGACAAGATCGCCGCCATCGGCATCAGGCTCAGGCGCTGGATAAGCTTTCACGGCATTGCCATCAATGTCGAGCCGGAGCTTTCCCACTTCGGTGGCATCGTGCCCTGCGGCGTTTCGGACCATGGCGTGACCAGCCTCGTCGATCTCGGCCTTCCGGTCACCATGGCCGATCTCGATATCGCGCTGAAATCCGCCTTCGAGGACGTGTTCGGGCCTGCCGCGGCCCCGGTCGCCGAGCCGGCCCGAAAGGCAGGGTAATCCGGCGCGGCTACATCAGTTGCGCGGAGGCCCAGAGCACGCCATAGCCGTGAATGGAAAAGACCGCCAGCAGCGCGCCGGCCATGGCCAGGCGATCGAAGGCGTGGATCGGCTTCAGCTCGTGACGCGGTTTCACGCCGCTGCCGACCGTGAGCAGGCTGAGGACCGAGAACACCGCGCCGGCGACGAGCAGAAAGCTTGGCGAGAAGCCGGCGCGCCAGCCGAGCGCCAGCAACGCGAACAGCAGCAGGAAGGAGGCCAGCGCCAGCGCGATCGGGCCCGGGCAGATTTGGCGCAGCACTTGGCCGCCGTCGAACTTCCACACCGGCACCAGATTGGCGATGTTGAACAGCGACGCGCAGCCGGCAAGCGTCGCCAGCAGCACTGCCGCCGGGCGGTGTCCTTCGCTGCCGGCAAGGCCGCTGGCGGCGATCAGCAGAGGCACCAGGAAAGCGGAGAAGCCCGCACCCATCAGCGCCACGAAGGCGACCTCGAAGCGGCTGTCATACGGCCTGCCGCCCATGGCGATACCGCCGAGCAACGGAATGAAGATCATGCGCACCCGGCGATGCCCCGTCAGGCGGAATGCCGCCATGTGGCCAAGCTCGTGCAGCGCCACCACCGAAGTTAGGATGACAGCCAGCGCCAGTCCCCCGAGGTTGAGGCCGAAGAACGGCCACAGGATGAAGGCCGAAAGCACGGCAAAGCCTATCTGGCTCACCGGATGCTCGAACCAGCCGCCCCTGCGATACGTTCCGGTTCTCGCCCAGACCTGCAACTTGGCGAGCTCGCGGCGCATGGCGAAGTAGCGGAAGATCAGGAAGGCGACGCCGCGATAGCGGTCGGTTTGCGTGAGCGTAACGCGCGTCGCATCGCCTTCGGGCGCGAGCGCGGTGGTTTCGCGATAGTCGGCCCAGAACGAGGGATCGAGAGCCGTGTCCTCAACGACGCGCATCGAGAAACGGCTGCCTTCCACCACATCGTCGAACCGCGCCTTGCGTTCGATCGGCCGCCCGTCGCGCCCTTCCCAGGACAGTTTGATCAGCGCCGTCCCCTCGCCGTCCAGCGGTTCGACGGAAAGGATTTCACCCGACCAGCCGGCGTCGCTGCCGAACGGCCACAGCGCCTGCCACAGGCGATTCCGGTCAGCCTCGATCATGCGGCTCACCGTAACTGTGCGCAGCCCGAGCGGCACTGTCATCAAGAGAAAGATCAGTCCGAGATTTCCGGCCACGAGTGTGACCGTGGCGATGACCGACACTGCCCTTGCTCCCTGTCTTTGCGAGCCAAGCTAGCGGGGTGCGGCCAAGAAAAGCTTAACAACGGGCGGGCTGTTCCAAACAGAGAGCGGACCCTTCGCCCGCCCAGGGAGGCGGCCGCCAGCCGCCTGCTCACATGGCGCCAATCCAGATCGCCATGGAAATGAGAAAGGTGCTCATGCAGACCAGCGAGACGACATCCTGAACCAGATCGGCCATAACTCTCTCCTGTTGCTAGTATGTTCGCAATTTGTTCTAATTTTGTTCGAATGTCAACGATCGAAGAACGGGGAACTCAGGCGATCCGTTTGGGCAGGGTTAAGGAAAGGTTGACGAGACGCGCGCGGAGGGCAGGTCGAGATCAGGCCGAGCCGAGGATGGCGGCTTTTGAGAACCGGAACGGGGGTACGTATTAGAACGTAGGTGAGTACGGAAGCGCAGGAAGCTGCGCTCGATAGGCCGGCCCCAGCCTAATATCGGCTTGCCTTAAAGCGGCACCACCTTGCCTTCTGCCAGCGTCACCCGCCGGTCCATGCGCCCGGCGAGCTCGTGATTGTGGGTGGCGATCAGCGCCGCCAGCCCCGACTGCCTGACCAGCGCCTCCAGCGCATCGAACACGTAGGAGGCGGTGGCCGGGTCGAGATTGCCGGTAGGTTCGTCGGCCAGCAGCACCAGCGGCGCATTGGCGACCGCGCGCGCGATCGCCACGCGCTGCTGCTCGCCGCCGGATAGCTCGGCCGGCCGATGCTGCGCCCGCTTGCCGATCTGCATGTAGTCGAGAAGCTGCGCCGCCCGCTCGGATGCCTCCTTGCGGCCGAGCCCCTTGATCAGCTGCGGCATCATGATGTTTTCGAGCGCGGTGAACTCCGGCAGCAGATGATGGAACTGGTAGACGAAGCCGACATCGTTGCGGCGGATAGCCGTGCGCTCGTCATCCGACAGCCGGCCACAGGCGCGGCCGCTGAGGATCACGTCGCCGGCGTCCGGCCGCTCGAGCAGCCCCGCCGTATGCAGCAGCGTCGACTTGCCGGTGCCCGACGGCGCCACCAGCGCCACCATCTCGCCACGCCTAAGCGAGAAGTCAGCGCCGTTCAGAATGGTCAGCTTGCGCGGCCCCTGGACATAGTGCCGCTCGACGCCCTTAAGCTCGATAATGGCTTCGGCCATCACTCGTACCTCAAGGCTTCGACCGGATCGAGCCGGGCTGCGCGCCAAGCCGGAAACACCGTGGCCAGGAAAGACAGGGTGAGCGCCATGATGACGACATAGGTGGTCTCGCGCGGGTCCATCTTCGCAGGCAACTGGCTGAGGAAATAGAGCTCGGGATTGAACAGGATCCTGCCGGTCATCCAGGAGAAGAACTGGCGGATCGATTCGATGTTGAGGCAGATGACGACGCCGAGCAGCACGCCGGCGATAGTGCCGGTGACCCCGATCGCAGCCCCCGTCATCAGGAAAATGCGCAGGATCGCGCCGCGCGACGCGCCCATGGTGCGCAGGATCGCGATGTCGTGGCCCTTGTCCTTCACCAGCATGATGAGGCCGGAGATGATGTTGAGCGCCGCCACCAGCACGATCAGCGTGAGAATCATGAACATGACGTTGCGCTCGACCTGCAGCGCCGAGAAGAAGGTCTCGTTGCGCTGGCGCCAGTCGACGAGGTCGACCGGCCGCTGCGCAGCCTGCTCGACCAACGGCTTCAGCGCATCGACATTGTCGGGATTGCCGACATAGATCTCGATGGTCTGCGCCCGTCCGTCCATGTTGAAATAGAGCTGCGCTTCGGAGAACGGCATGTAGACGATCGAGCTGTCATATTCCGACATGCCGACCTCGAAAATTGCCGCCACCTTGTAGCCCTTCATGCGGGGCGTGGTGCCAAGCGGGGTAACGTCGCCTTCGGGTGAGATCAGCGTGATGGTGTCGCCGAGCACCAGCCCGAGATTCTCGGCCATGCGCTTGCCGATCGCCACGCCATCGCCGGTGTCGAAACCGTCGAGCGTGCCCTGCTTGATGTTGCTGGACACAATCGAGATCTTGTTGAGATCCTCGGCGCGAATGCCGCGCACCAGCGCGCCGGTGCCGCCGCCGACATTGCCTTGCGCCAGCACCTGCCCGTCGATCAGTGGGATGGCGTATTTGACGCCGGCAACGCCGTTGATGCGGCTCGCCACCTGCGCATAGTCCTCCAGCGGCGAATCGAGCGGCTGCACGATCAGATGGCCGTTGACGCCGAGGATGCGGGTGAGCAGCTCGGCGCGAAAACCGTTCATCACCGCCATGACGACGATCAGCGTGGCGACGCCCAGCATGATGCCGAGGAACGAGATCGAGGCGATGACCGAGATCACCGTCTCCTTGCGCCGCGAACGCAGGTAGCGCCACGCCACCATGCGCTCGAAGCCTGAAAAGGCGCCTGCCGGCGATCGAGCTGCAGCCGCCTCGCCCATTACGCGATACCCAGGCGTTTCTGGGCCTCCGCGATCGGCAGCGTCTCGCGCTCGCCGCTCCGGCGGTTCTTGATCTCGACCTCGCCGCTAGCCACCCCGCGCGGTCCGACGATCACCTGCCAGGGCAGGCCGATCAGGTCGGCGGTTGCGAACTTGCCGCCCGGCCGCTGGTCGGTGTCGTCATAAAGAACGTCCTTGCCGGCCGAGGTCAGCGCTGCGTAGAGCTCGTCGCAGACGCGGTCGCATTCGGCGTCGCCGACCTTCATGTTGATCAGACCGATATCGAACGGCGCGACCGCTTCCGGCCAAATGATGCCGTTCTCATCATGGCTTGCCTCGATGATCGCCGCGACCAGCCGCGACGGGCCGATGCCGTAGGAACCGCCCGAAGCATAATGGTCCTTGCCATCGGGACCGGTGACCTTCGCGTTCATCGGCTTGGAATACTTCTCGCCGAAATGGAAGATATGGCCGACCTCGATGCCGCGCGCCGAGAGCCTCTCGCCTTCGGGCACCTTCTCCCATGCCGCTTCGTCATGCATCTCGTCGGTGGCGGCATAAGGAGTCGTCCATTTCGTCACGATGCCGCCGATCTCGGCATCGTTGGAGAAGTTCGTATCCGCGCTGGGCACGTCGAGCGACAGATAGGCGCGATCGCAGAACACCTGGCTCTCGCCGGTCTCGGCCAGGATGATGAACTCGTGGCTGAGGTCGCCGCCGATCGGGCCGGTATCGGCCCGCATCGGAATGGCCTGCAGGCCCATGCGCGTGAACGTCCTCAAGTATGAGACGAACATGCGGTTATAGGCGGCTCTGGCGCCTTCAAAATCGAGATCGAAGGAGTAAGCGTCCTTCATCAGGAACTCGCGCGAGCGCATCACGCCGAAGCGGGGGCGCACCTCGTCGCGGAACTTCCACTGGATGTGATAGAGGTTGAGCGGCAGGTCCTTGTAGGACTTGACGTAGGCGCGGAAGATCTCGGTGACCATTTCCTCATTGGTCGGACCATAGAGCATGTCGCGGTCCTGCCGGTCCTTGATGCGCAGCATCTCCTTGCCGTAGTCATTGTAACGGCCGCTCTCGCGCCACAGATCCGCCGACTGGATCGTGGGCATCAGGATTTCCAGCGCGCCGGCTCGATTCTGCTCCTCGCGGATGATCTGGCAGACCTTGTCCAGCACGCGCTTGCCGAGCGGTAGCCAGGAGAAGCTGCCCTGCCCCTGCTGGCGGATCATGCCGGCGCGCAGCATCAGCCGATGCGAGACGATTTCGGCCTCACGGGGGTTTTCTTTCAGAATGGGCAGGAAGTAGCGCGACAAACGCATGGACTGGTCCGTTGAATGAAAAAATGGCGGCGCGGGGAATCGGCGCAACCGAGGCTGCTTGCCCGGGCTTCATAGCCATTTCATGACCGAATGGAAACCCGAGCGCTCCAAAGTGTTGCGGCGTTCTGCGCATGATCAAAAGGGCCCGCTTTGGCCACCAAAGTGCCGCATATGGCCTTTTGATCGATTCACAAGCAAGCCCTGCCCCACTATTGTGCAGTGCAGCACGATATTGCCTATTTGGGGGCAAAATTCTTCGTGACATTTTCACCTGCCTTGGTCTAGTGTGCGCCGATAACCGAGAGGGCGGAGAAAAATCTGCTCTCCTACGCGGTCAAAGTCTTGGGAGGATGCGATCTAGGCGCGGTTACTCGCTGCCGCCGGACACCGGAAACAGATCGGACGCGTTTAAATTGCAAGGCCTCGTGCCTTGCATTTTTTTTGTGCAATCATCTGCTTAGCACCACGATCTGCCAAACAGCATTATGCTGCGTCAGCCCTTGAAATCGGAAGCCGGCTTCCGATTTCAACCAGCACGGGCGCGGGCTGATCAATACTTGCGGAAACTGGACAGAGCGCTAGCGGCCGGCAGTATGAGTAAAGTCCGGCACGATGTGCGGAATGTCGTCGAAACCGAAGCCGAGCCCCCTTGTCAGGCCGTAGAAAATGCCGATCACGATCGCGGTGACGACCGTCGTGCGGATCGCCGCGCGCAGCATGTGCGGTCCCTTCGGCGCGCTCGAGACCGTGCCGAGCGTCACGTCCTTGTCCTCATCCTGGGTGCGCAGGCTGAAGGGCAGCACCGCAAACAGCACCAGCCACCAGGTGACGAAGAACAGTGCGACAAAGGAAACCCAGTTCATGCCTGCTCCAATTCGACCAGCGTGCCGAAGAAATCCTTGGGATGCAGGAACAGCACCGGCTTGCCATGCGCGCCGATCTTCGGATTGCCGTCGCCGAGAACACGCGCGCCGCTCGCCTCGAGATGGTCGCGCGCGACGAGGATATCGTCGACCTCGTAGCAGACATGATGCATGCCGCCCGACGGGTTCTTCGCGAGGAAAGCTGCGATCGGCGAAGCGTCGCCCAGCGGCTCCAGCAGCTCGATCTTGGTGTTGCCGACATCGACGAACACAACCGTGACGCCATGTTCCGGCAGCGCCTGCGGCTCGCTCAGCCGAGCGCCCAGCGTATCGCGATACGCAGCTGTCGCCGCAGCCAGGTTCGGCACGGCAAGCGCGACATGATTTAGGCGTCCGAGCATAAGCGTTCCGAAAGTTGGAGTAGGGGGTAGGAAAAACTCCGAGCTATTTGCTATTTGCTATTCCCTACTCCCTTATTCCCGTACTCCCCTACTCCCTTATCTAGTGACAAACACCGTCACCAGCGGCTTCTTGCCCCAGGCTTCGTTGGCGGCGCCGCGGACGGCGCGGCGCACGGCCTCCTGCACAAGGTCGAGGTCTTTTCTGCGCTGGCGGGGGATCGAGTCCACCGCGCCGATTGCCGCATCGAGCATCAAGTCCTCCAGCGCCTCGCCGCTGGCATCGGCCTCGGCGACGCCGATCGCCACCAGATCGGGATCGCCGGCTAGCTCGTATTTCTCGTCGAGCACGACGTTGACCGCGACATGCCCGGCATAGGACAGCTTGCGCCGGTCGCGTATGCCCATCGCCTGGTCGGTTCCGATCAAGTATCCATCCTTGTAGAGGCGGCCGAACGGCACCTGGTCGATGATCGTGGCCGGACCGGGCCAGAGCCTCAGCATATCGCCGTCGCGCACCTGTGCCACCTGGCCGATGCCCGACATCGACATCAGCGAGCCCTGCGCCACCAGATGCGCCGCCTCGCCGTGCACCGGCACGCCGATCTGCGGCCGCACCCATTCATACATCTTGCGCAATTCGCTGCGGCGCGGATGGCCGGAGACATGCACCAGCGCGTCGCCGTCCTCGATGATCTTCATGCCGAGGTCGATCAGCCGGTTCTTGATCTCCAGGATCGCCTTCTCGTTGCCGGGAATGGTGCGCGAGGAAAACACCACCGTGTCGCCGGCCGTCAGCGCCACCGACTTCATCTCGTCGCGCGACAGCTTCGCAAGTGCGGCCAGCGGCTCGCCCTGGCTGCCGGTGCAGATGACCACCAGATTCTCGCGCGGGATATAGCCGTAATCCTCCTCGGCAATGAATTCCGGCAGGCCGTCCATGTAGCCGAGTTCGGTCGCGACATCGATCACGCGCTTCAGCGAGCGGCCGAGCACAAGGCACTGGCGGCCGGCGTCCCGCGCAGCCTTGGCGATCGAAACGATGCGCCCGACATTGGAGGAAAAGGTGGTGACCGCGACGCGGCCCTTGGCGTTTTCGATGACGCCTTTCAGGCCCTCGCCGACCGCCACTTCCGACGGCGACTCCCCTTCCCGCAGCGCATTGGTGGAATCGCAGATCAGCGCCAGCACGCCCTTGTCGCCGTAAGCGCGGAAGCGCGCCTCATCCGTCTTGGGGCCGATCGTCGGCGCCGGATCGATCTTCCAGTCGCCGGTGTGGATTACCGTGCCGGCGGGCGTAGCGATCGCCAGCGACATCGGCTCGGGAATGGAATGCGCAACCGGGATGGCTTCGATCTCGAACGGCCCGATAGTGAACGTCTCGCCGGCCCTGTAGATCATTGCCGGGATTTTTGGCGCGTTCTGCTCGCCCTGCCGTTTGGCCTCCAGCAGGCCGGCGGTGAACGGCGTCATCCAGACCGGCACTTTGAGCTTCGGCCAGATATCGAGCAGCGCGCCGTAATGGTCCTCATGCGCATGGGTTACGACCACGCCGCGCAAGCCGTCGAGGTTCTCCTCGATGAAGCGTGTGTCGGGCAGGATCAGATCGACGCCCGGATGCGCGCTGTCCGGAAATGTGACTCCGACATCGACTACGATCCATTCGCGCGCGTCCGCGGGCCCGTAGCCATAGAGGGCGAAGTTCATGCCGATCTCGCCGACGCCGCCGAGCGGCGCGAAGACGAGTTCGGCGTTCTCAGTATTCGCCATAAATCCTTTCCTTCCTGGCCAGTCAGGCCAAGCCAATCAAATCAAGTCGTCAAAGACGGGCCGACCCGACCGCGCCGAAATGCACGTCGCCGGCCGCGATCGTCAAAACAGTTCCGTCATCGTCGCGGATCACGAAACGGCAGTCCTCGTCAATGGTTTCGAAGACGCCGCGCACCACATTGCCGTCAATTCTGACAGCAACCTCGCCGCCGAGCCCCGCGGCGCGCGCCAACCAGCGTTTCCTGATCGCGCTAAGTCCCCGCCCGTCGTCCCACAATCTGAAATTCTCGCTCCAGGCATCCGAGAGCGCCAGGAACAGCATCTCGGCATCGCAATTGGCACCCAGCGCCTGCAGCGACGTCGCCGGATAAGGCAGATCCTCGGGGTATGCCACGACGTTGACGCCGATGCCGACGGCAACCGCGAAACGGCCGCCTTCGAGCAGGGTCGATTCCAGCAGGATGCCGGCAAGCTTGGCGCCGGTGGCGAGCACGTCGTTCGGCCATTTCAGCTCGAAGCGGTTGCGTCCTTCGCTGGCTCCGTCCAGGCCAACGGCGATCCGGCCTTGCGGGACGACGGCATCGAGCGCGTCGGCCAATGCAAGCCCGGCGACGAAGCCAAGCGTCGCGGCGAGCCGCAGCTCGCCATTCGGAACCAGAAGCAGCGTCGCCGCCAGATTGCCTTCAGGCGTCGCCCAGGCGCGGCCGCGCCGACCGCGTCCGCTTTCCTGCTTCTTCGAGACGACCCAGAGTTTTCCCGGATCGCCCGCGCGCGCGTGCTCCAGCGCCAGCGCGTTGGTCGAGCCGACGCTGTCATGGGCCTCGAGCCGGAACCCCTCCGACGCCGCGGTTGGAGCCAGCCGAAATGCCATCCCGTCAGAAGAAGGTCTTGGCGGCGGCTTCGGCATAGCTGCCGATCGGCCCGCCGATCAGCACATAGAACAGCACGAAGGCGCCGCTGACGCCGAGCACGAGGCGCAATTCGCTGGCCATCGGCACGAAGCCGCCGACAGGCTCGTCGAACCACATGATCTTGATGATGCGCAGGTAATAGTAGGCGCCCACCACCGAAGCCAGCACGCCGATGATCGCCAGGGCATAGAGATGCGCGTTGATGGCGGCGAGGAACACGTACCATTTCCCCCAGAAGCCGGCGAGCGGCGGAATGCCGGCCAGCGAGAACATCAGGATGGTGAGGATGGTGGCCATGATGGGATTGGTCGAGGCGAGGCCCGCCAGATCGCCGATCTGCTCGACATTGCCCTCCTTGCGCCGCATGGCGAGGATGAAGGCGAAGGTGCCGAGCGTCATCACCAGATAGATCAGCATGTAGATCGCCACGCCGCGCACGCCGGCCTGGCTGTTCGCGGCAAGGCCGACCAGCGCGTAGCCCATATGGCCGATCGAGGAATAGGCCATCAGCCGTTTGATGTTGGTCTGGCCGATCGCGGCGAAGGCGCCAAGCGCCATCGAGGCGATCGAGATGAACACGACGATCTGCTGCCAGTCGGCGGCGATCGGCTTGAAGGCCCCCATGGTGACGCGCACGATCAGCGCCATCGCCGCCATCTTCGGCGCGGCGGCCAGGAAGGCGGTGATCGGCGTCGGCGCGCCCTCATAGACGTCCGGCGTCCACATGTGGAACGGCACCGCCGAGATCTTGAAGGCGAGGCCGGCGAGCACGAAGACCAGGCCGAAGACGAGGCCGAGCTGACGTTCGCCGCTGCCCAGCGCCGTCGCGATCTCGTGAAAGCCGGTGTTGCCGGTATAACCGTAGACCAGCGAGATGCCGTAGAGCAGCATGCCCGACGACAGCGCTCCGAGAACGAAATATTTGAGGCCGGCCTCGGTCGAGCGGACATTGTCACGGTTGATCGCCGCCAGCACATAGATCGCCAGCGACTGCAGCTCGAGCCCGAGATAAAGGCCAATCATGCCGTTGGCCGAGATCATCAGCATCATGCCGAGCGTGCACAGCACGATCAGCACCGGATATTCGAACTTGTCGAAATGCTCCTGCCTGGCAAAGCGCATCGACATGACGAGCGTGACGGCCGAGCCGATCAGCGCCAGCATCTTCATGAAGCGGCCGAAGGAGTCCTGGACGAAAGCGCTGCCATAGGCAGACCCTTCGCCGCCGGAGAAAGCCAGCCAGAGGCCGGCGATCACCAGCACCGCGACCGCGAGCCCGGTCACCGTCATGGTATTGTTGGAGCGCGAATAGGCGCCCACCATCAGAAGCGCCAGCGCGCCGACGGCGAGGATCAGTTCCGGCGTCGAGAGCGAAAGGCTGGAGAGAAGGTCCGGCGTCATGGTGTTTCCCCGGTCAGTTCGCCGCCGCGGTTTGCGCGGAATTGATGGAAGCGGTGACGTTGGTGACGAGCGCCTTGACCGACTGCGTGGTGGCATCGAAGACAGGCGCCGGATAGACGCCGAAGAAGATCACTAGCACCACCAGCGGGTAGATGATCGCCTTCTCGCGCGTCGACAGATCGAGCAGGTTCTTCAGGCTCTCCTTGGTCAGCGCGCCGAAGATCACGCGGCGGTAGAGCCAGAGCGCGTAGGCTGCCGACAGGATCACGCCGGTAGCGGCGAAGAACGCCACCCAGGTGTTCACCCGAAACACGCCGAGCATGGTCAGGAACTCGCCGACGAAGCCGCTGGTGCCCGGCAGGCCGACATTGGCCATGGTGAAGATCATGAACGCGGTCGCGTATTTCGGCATGTTGTTGACCAGCCCGCCATAGGCGTCGATTTCGCGCGTATGCATGCGGTCATAGATGACGCCGACGCACAGGAACAGCGCGCCGGAGACGAGCCCATGGCTGAGCATCTGGAACATCGCGCCCTGCACGCCCTCCTGATTCATCGCGAAGATGCCCATGGTGACGAAGCCCATATGGGCGACCGACGAATAGGCGATGAGCTTCTTCATGTCCTCCTGCATCAGCGCCACCAGCGAGGTGTAGATGATGGCGACGACCGAGAGCGTGAAGATCAGCGGCGCGAACATCTCCGACGCCAGCGGGAACATCGGCAGCGAGAAGCGCAGGAAGCCGTATCCGCCCATCTTCAACAGGATGCCGGCCAGGATGACCGAACCCGCCGTCGGCGCCTCGACATGCGCGTCGGGCAGCCAGGTGTGCACCGGCCACATCGGCATCTTCACCGCGAAGGAGGCGAAGAAGGCGAGCCACAGCCAGGTCTGCATGTTGGCCGGGAAGTTATGCGTCAGCAGCGTGGTGATGTCGGTCGTGCCGGACTGGAAGAACATCGCCATGATGGCGAGCAGCATCAGCACCGAGCCGGCAAGCGTATAAAGGAAGAACTTGAACGAGGCATAGACGCGCCGCTTGCCGCCCCAGACACCGATGATGATGAACATCGGAATCAGGCCGCCCTCGAAGAAGACGTAGAAGAGAACAATGTCGAGCGCGCAGAACACGCCGATCATCAGCGTCTCGAGGATCAGGAAGGCGATCATGTAGGCCTTGACGCGCTTCTCGATCGCATCCCACGAGGCCAGGATGCAGAGCGGCATCAGGAAGGTGGTCAGGATGACGAACAGCATCGAGATGCCGTCGACGCCCATATGGTAGGAGATGCCCGAATCCAGCCAGGCGTGCTTCTCGACGAACTGGAAGCCGGCCTGCGAATTATCGAAGCCCTTCCAGATGAACAGCGACACCACGAAGGTGAACGCCGTCGTGATGAAGGCGATCGAGCGGATGTTGCGGCGCGCGTTTTCGCTGTCGTCGCTGATCGGCAGAATGAGCAGAACACCAACCAGCGGCAGGAAGGTGACCAGCGAGAGGATTGGCCAGTCGGTCATCAGAGCATCATCCAGGTGACGAGAGCGGCCACGCCGATCAGCATGGCGAAGGCATAGTGGTAGAGGTAGCCGGTCTGCAATTTGACGACGCGGTTGGTGACGTCGACGACGCGCGCCGAGATGCCGTCGGGGCCGAGCCCATCGATGATGGCGCCGTCACCCGTCTTCCATAGGAACCGGCCGAGGCGCTTCGCCGGCCGCACGAAAAGGAAGTCGTAGAGCTCGTCGAAATACCATTTGTTGAGCAGGAAGCCGTAGAGCAGGCGATGGTTGGCGGCGACGCTCCGGGGCAGTTCCGGCGAGCGGATGTAGAACTTCCACGCGACCGCAAAGCCGATGACCATGGCGATGAACGGAGCCAGTTCCACCCACAACGGCAATTCGTGGATCTCGTGCAGGATGTGGTTGTCCGGCAGCGTGAACAGCGAGGCCTTCCAGAACTCGGCATAGCCCTCGCCGATGAAGGCGCCGTGGAAGATGATGCCGGCAAACAGCGCGCCGGCAGCCAGCACGTAGAGCGGCACCAGCATCACCGGCGGCGATTCATGCACGTGATGCATGACCTCGTGGCTGGCGCGCGGCTCGCCGTGGAAGGTCATGAAGATCAGCCGCCAGGAATAGAAGCTTGTGAAGGCGGCGGCGATCACGAGCAGCACGAAGGCAAAGCCCGCGACCGCGTTGTGGCTGGCAAAGGACGCTTCGATGATGGCGTCCTTGGAGAAGAAGCCGGCGGTGCCGATCACCGTCGCCGGGATCCCGACGCCGGTCAGCGCCAGCGTGCCGATCACCATCATCCAGTAGGTCTTGGGGATGAGCGTCCTCAACCCGCCCATCAGGCGCATGTCCTGCTCGTCGGAGACGGCGTGGATGACCGAGCCCGAGCCGAGGAAGAGCAGCGCCTTGAAGAAGGCATGCGTGAACAGATGGAAGATCGCCGCGCCATAGGCGCCGACGCCGAGCGCCACGAACATATAGCCGAGCTGCGAGCAGGTCGAATAGGCGATGACGCGCTTGATATCGTTCTGGACAAGGCCGACGGTGGCCGCGAAGAAGGCGGTGAAGGCGCCGATGAAGGTGACGACGGTCAGCGCCGAATGCGACAGCTCGAACAGCGGCGAGAGCCTCGCCAGCATGAACACGCCGGCCGTCACCATGGTCGCGGCATGGATCAGCGCCGAGACGGGCGTCGGGCCTTCCATGGCATCGGGCAGCCAGGTGTGAAGCGGCACCTGCGCCGACTTGCCCATGGCGCCCATGAACAGCAGCAGGCAGACCACCGTCAGCGCCGTGTGCTTGTCGAGCGCATGGCCGAGGAAGGTGAGCACCGCGGCCCCCTCCGGCGCGCCTTCGGCCGGAAGGAAGGAGGCTGCGTTGGCAAAGACTGTGCCGAGATTGACCGAGCCGAACAGCACGAAGACGCCGAAAATGCCGAGCGCGAAGCCGAAGTCGCCGACGCGGTTGACGACGAAGGCCTTGATCGCAGCGGCGTTGGCGGAGGGCTTCTTGTACCAGAAGCCGATCAGCAGATAGGAGGCGAGGCCGACGCCTTCCCAGCCGAAGAACATCTGCACCAGATTGTCGGCCGTCACCAGCATCAGCATCGCGAAGGTGAACAGCGACAGATAGGCGAAGAAGCGCGGCCGGTTCGGATCGTGGTGCATGTAGCCGATCGAATAGATATGGACCAGCGCCGACACGGTGTTGACGACGACCAGCATCACCACCGTCAGTGTGTCGATCCTGAGCGCCCAGGCGACGTCGAGCCCGCCCGCCTGGATCCAGCGCAGCACCGGCACGGTGAACACTTCGCCATGGCCGAAGCCGACGGTGAAGAAGGCGATCCACGACAGCACCGCCGCGATCACCAGGAAGCCGGAAGTGATGTATTCGGATGCCTTGGCGCCGAGCGAATTGCCGAACAGACCGACAATCAGGAAGCCGAGCAGCGGAAGGAAGACGATGGCCTGGTACATGGTTGTTCCCGTCAACCCTTCATCTGGTTCACGTCTTCGACCGCTATCGAGCCGCGGTTGCGGAAGAAGACGACAAGAATGGCAAGTCCGATCGCGGCTTCCGCCGCGGCGACCGTCAGCACGAACAGGGCGAATACCTGCCCTACGAGGTCATGCAGCGCCGCCGAGAAGGCGACGAAGTTGATGTTGACCGCGAGCAGGATCAGCTCGATCGACATCAGGATGACGATGATGTTGCGGCGGTTCAAAAAGATGCCGAACACGCCGAGCGTGAACAGGATCGCCGATACGGTCAGATAATGCGCGATGCCGACGACCATCTCAGATACCCTCGCCCGACTTGACCTTGCGGATTTCCATGCCCGTTGCCGGCGTGCGGCCGACCTGCGCGGCGATCGACTGCCGCTTGACGCCTTCCTTGTGGCGCAGCGTCAGCACGATGGCACCGATCATGGCGACCAGAAGCACGAGGCCGGCGATCTGGAAATAATAGAGATAGTCCGTGTAGAGGATGTCGCCGAGCGCCGCCGTGTTGGAGCGCGCGGCGAGGTCCGGCGTTGCCTTGGCCACCGTCGAGGCAAGCTGCGGCGCGAAGCTGTAGCCGCCGAGCACGACGATCAGCTCCGCCGCCAGGATCAGCCCGACCAGCGCGCCGATCGGCGCATATTGCAGCGCGCCCTGCTTCATCTCCGCGAAGTCGACGTCGAGCATCATGACGACGAACAGGAACAGCACCATCACCGCGCCGACATAGACGACGAGCAGGATCATCGCCAGGAACTCGGCGCCGGTCAGCATGAACAGGCCAGCGGCATTGAAGAAGGTGAGGATCAGGAACAGCACGGAATGCACAGGGTTGCGCGACGAAATGACCATGAAAGCCGACGCCACGGCGATAAAGGCGAAGAGGTAGAAAAAGACCGCCTCTAGTCCACTCAGCATGGGGTTCCCTCGGGTTCCTGTCCGAACACTGGCTCAGCGCCCCTGCTCGATGTCGCCGCCGCCTCTGGCTGGCAAAGTTGCGTGTTCCTATCGCATGTTCCGATCGGGTTGAAAGACCCGATCGAAAGAAACATGCGACACTCTTTTCATTCCGGAGGATGATCTGGTCCGAAAGTCTGCAACTTTTCGGTGACCATCCTTTGGACGAGGCCCTCGCCCCGTCCATGCGTCAAATCTCAGCGATAGGGCGCGTCCAACGCGATGTTGCGCGCCAGCTCACGCTCCCAGCGATCGCCGTTCGCGAGCAGCTTTTCCTTGTTGTAGTAAAGCTCCTCGCGCGTCTCGGTCGCGAATTCGAAATTCGGCCCCTCGACGATGGCGTCGACCGGGCAGGCTTCCTGGCAGAAGCCGCAATAGATGCACTTCACCATGTCGATATCGTAGCGCACGGTGCGCCGCGTACCGTCGTTGCGGCGCGGGCCGGCTTCGATGGTGATCGCCTGTGCCGGACAGATCGCCTCGCAAAGCTTGCAGGCGATGCAGCGCTCCTCCCCATTGGGGTAGCGGCGCAGCGCGTGCTCGCCGCGGAAGCGCGGGCTGGTCGGTCCCTTCTCGTGCGGATAGTTGATCGTCTCCTTCGGCGCAACGAACTGGCGCATCGACAGGAAGAAGGCGCTGACGAAATCCTTCAGCAGCAGGGCCTTTGCGGCTTGGGCAAGAGCGGACATCACGCAAACCCCGTGATCTTGAGGAAGGCCGCGGTGGCGACGACCATGAACAGCGAGATCGGCAGGAAGACCTTCCAGCCTAGCCGCATCAGCTGATCATAGCGGTAGCGCGGCACAAACGCCTTCACCATCGAGAACATGAAGAACACCAGGCAGACCTTGAGCACGAACCAGATCAGGCCCGGCACCCAGGTGAAGGGCGCGAAGTCGAACGGTGGCAGCCAGCCGCCGAGGAACAGGATGGTGGCCAGCGCGCACATCAGGACGACGGCGACGTACTCGCCCAGGAAGAAGAGCAGGAACGGCGTCGACGAATATTCGACCATGTGTCCGGCGACGAGTTCCGATTCCGCTTCCACCAGATCGAAGGGCGGACGGTTCGTCTCGGCCAGCGCCGAGATGAAGAACACGATGAACATCGGGAACAGCGACAGCCAGTGCCAGTCGAGGAAGGTGTTGGGCAGGCCGAGCTTGGTGCCGAGGCCATCCTGCTGCGAGAGCACGATGTCGGAGAGGTTGAGCGAGCCGACGCAAAGCAGCACGGTGACGATGACGAAGCCGATCGACACCTCGTAGGACACCATCTGCGCGGCTGAGCGCAGCGCGCCCAGGAACGGATATTTCGAGTTCGATGCCCAGCCGCCCATGATCACGCCGTAGACCTCGAGCGAGGAGATGGCGAAAACATAAAGGATGCCGACATTGATGTTAGCGATAGCCCAGCCTTGATTGACCGGAATGACCGCCCAGGCCGAGATCGCGAGCACGGCTGAGACCAGTGGCGCCAGCAGGAAGACGCCCTTGTTGGCGCCCGACGGGATCACCGGCTCCTTGAAGACGAATTTCAAAAGGTCGGCGAAGGCCTGCAGCGTGCCCCAGGGACCGACCACGTTCGGGCCGCGGCGCAGCTGCACCGCAGCCCAGATCTTGCGGTCGGCATAAAGCACGTAAGCCACAAAGATCAAAAGAACGACGATCAGCACGACCGACTTCAACAGGATCAGCAGCGCCGGCAGCACGTAGAAGGAAAAGAAGGTGTCCATGCTTATTCCGCCGCCTGCTTGAAGCCGCTCTTGGCCAGCGCCGAGCACTCAGCCATCACGGCCGAGGCCCGCGCGATCGGGTTGGTGAGATAGAAGTCCTTCACCGGCGAGGTGAAGGTGCCCTTGTTCAAGCGTCCGCCGAGCTTCGCCGCCCTGGCAACGCCGTCGGCGCTGCCCGCCGCGACATGATCGACGCGGGCAAGATGGGGGTATTCGCCATAGAGCTTCGCGCGCAGCTGCGCCAGCGAATCGAAGGGCAGCTTCTTGCCGAGCACATCCGACAGCGCCCGCAGGATCGCCCAGTCCTCGCGCGCTTCGCCCGGGGCGAAACCGGCGCGGTTGGTCTGCTGCACGCGGCCTTCCGTGTTCACATAGGTGCCGGACTTTTCGGTGTAGGCAGCAGCCGGCAGGATGACATTGGCGCGGTGTGCGCCCACATCGCCATGCGTGCCGATATAGACGACGAAGGCGCCGCCGGTCCTGGCCATGTCGATCTCGTCGGCGCCAAGCAGGAACAGGAGATCCGTCGCGCCCAGCATGCCGGCGACATTCTTGCCGCCCTCGCCCGGCACGAAGCCGACGTCGAGCCCGCCGACTCTGGCCGCCGCGTTGTGCAGCACCGCGAAGCCGTTCCACTCGGCCGTGACGGCATTGACGGCCATCGCCAGCCTTGCCGCCTGGCCGAGCACTGCCGCGCCGTCCGAGCGCGCCAGGGCGCCCTGGCCGACGATGATCAGCGGATGCGCTGCATTCTTCAGCACCTCGAAGAACTTGCCGTTGCCGTCGGCCAAGTCCTTCAAGGACTCTGGGCCGGCGCCGATTAGCTCGTAGTCATAACGCGTGTCGCCGATCTCGCCGATGACGCCGATCGGCAGGTTGCCGACGCGCCAGCGCTTGCGGATGCGGGCGTTGAGCACCGAGGCCTCGAAGCGCGGATTGGCGCCGACGATCAGCACCGCGTCGGCCTGCTCGATGCCTTCGATGGTCGGATTGAAGATGTAGCTGGCACGGCCGAGCGATGGATCGAGCGCAGCGCCGTCCTGGCGGCAGTCGATGTTCTTGGAGCCGAGCGCCGCCATCAAAAGCTTGAGCGCATAGATTTCCTCGACCGCGGCGAGGTCGCCGGCGATGGCGCCGATGCGCTCGGGCGCGGTCTTCGACACCTCGTTCTTGATCGCCGTGAAGGCTTCCGCCCAGCTTGCCGGAGCAAGCTTGCCGTTGTTGCGAACGTAGGGACGATCGAGGCGCTGGGTGCGCAGGCCATCCCAGATGAAGCGCGTCTTGTCCGAGATCCACTCCTCGTTCACGGCCTCGTTGACGCGCGGCAGGATGCGCATCACCTCGCGGCCGCGGCTATCGACGCGGATCGCCGAGCCGACGGCGTCCATGACGTCGATCGACTCCGTCTTGGTCAGCTCCCACGGCCGCGCCTGGAAGGCGAACGGCTTGGAGGTCAGCGCGCCGACCGGGCAAAGGTCGATGACGTTGCCCTGGAGCTCCGAGGTCATCGCCTGTTCGAGATAGGTGGTGATCTCGGCATCCTCGCCGCGGCCGATCAGGCCGAGTTCGGAGATGCCGGCGACCTCGGTGGTGAAGCGGACGCAGCGCGTGCAGTGGATGCAGCGGTTCATCACCGTCTTGACCAGCGGACCGATATACTTGTCTTCGACCGCCCGCTTGTTCTCATGGTAGCGCGAGGAGTCAACGCCGAAGGCCATCGCCTGGTCCTGCAGGTCGCACTCGCCGCCCTGGTCGCAGATCGGGCAATCCAGCGGATGGTTGATCAGCAGGAACTCCATCACGCCTTCGCGGGCCTTCTTGACCATCGGCGTGTTGGTGAAGATTTCCGGCGCTTCGCCATTCGGGCCGGGGCGCAGGTCGCGCACGCCCATGGCGCAGGAGGCCTGCGGCTTGGGCGGGCCACCCTTCACCTCGATCAGGCACATGCGGCAATTGCCGGCGATGGACAACCGCTCATGGAAGCAGAAGCGCGGCACTTCCGCGCCGGCGTCCTCGGCCGCCTGCAGCAGCGTGTAATGGTCGGGTACCGTGATCTCTTTCCCGTCGACCTTGAGCTTTGCCATTCGCCTCAAACCCTCGCGGATTTCCCGCATTCTTTCGTTCCGGGGCGCGACTGCGCCCGGCATTTCATCTCACTATTTGGCGGCCAGCGCCGCCGCTTGGCCAGTCCAGTCGTCGCGGCCGACGCGGCCGGCGAGCGACAGGTAATCCTCGACCCAGGCGATCTCTTCCGCGGTCCAGGCAGCGATCTGGTCGTAGGACCAGATGCCAAGACCATTCAGCACCTTCTCCAGCTTCGGCCCGATGCCCGATATCGCCTTCAGGTCGGACGGCTTTGCCGGCTTGTCGATCGCCTTGGGCTGCCTGAAATCTTCCGGCATCAGACCGGTCGCGGCCGCTCCGGCTACCGTGTCGCCTCTCGCGTCGAGCGCCTTCTCAGCGCTGGCGTTCGCCGCGATGTCGGTCACATCCCTGGCGAAGGTCTGCGCCTCGGCGATCAGCGTCTCGGTCGCTTTGCGCGCCTTGGACGAATTGTTGGCGGCTTCGGTCCGCGCCTCGAGATCGTCGAGGAACGGCTGGAGCATGCGCTGCGAGGCTTCGACGGCGCCGGAGAACGCGCCCACCCAGACACCCAGGGCATGGTTGGCGAAACCGATGCCTACCGCCGATAGTGCAGCCACGCCCGCGACAGGATGCGCCATCAGGTTGACGGCGCTGGCCATCTCCCTCGGCATCATCTTGATCAGGTCCGGGTTCATCTTCTCGAGTTCGTCCAAATAAGGCATCAGCGGGTAGGCTATCGAATACGGCGCCATAGACATCTCCTGGTCGTTTCTTCGTACGCCCCGCCCCTGCTTTCCGTCCCGGGCAATGCCCGTCTTGCAAATCTATTCCGCCGCCGCCATCACCGGCTCGACCCGGTGCGCGTTGCGCGAAAACTCGTCGATGCGGCGCTCCACCTCGCCACGGAAATGCCGCATCAGGCCCTGGATCGGCCAGGCCGCGGCATCGCCCAGCGCGCAGATCGTGTGACCTTCCACCTGCTTGGTGACATCGAGCAGCATGTCGATCTCGCGCTTCTGCGCTTCGCCGCGCACCAGCCTTTCCATCACCCGCCACATCCAGCCGGTGCCTTCGCGGCACGGCGTGCACTGGCCGCAGCTCTCATGCTTGTAGAAGTAGGAAAGCCTGGCGATCGCCTTCACGATATCGGTCGACTTGTCCATGACGATGACGGCCGCCGTGCCGAGGCCGGATTTGAGGTCGCGCAGCGCATCGAAATCCATCGGCGCGTCGATGATCTGCTCGGCCGGCACCAGCGGCACCGAAGCGCCCCCCGGGATGACCGCGAGCAGATTGTCCCAGCCGCCGCGAATGCCGCCGCAATGCGTCTCGATCAGTTCGCGGAACGGGATCGACATCGCCTCTTCGAAGGTGCACGGATTGTTGACGTGGCCGGACACGCAGAAGAGCTTGGTCCCGGCATTGTTCGGCCGGCCGAAGGACGAGAACCAGGCAGCACCCCGGCGCAGGATCGTCGGCGCGACGGCGATGGATTCGACGTTGTTGACCGTGGTCGGGCAGCCATAAAGGCCGACATTGGCCGGGAACGGCGGCTTTAGCCGCGGCTGGCCCTTCTTGCCCTCGAGGCTTTCGAGCAGCGCCGTCTCCTCGCCGCAAATATAGGCGCCGGCGCCGTGGTGCATATAGACGTCGAAGTCGTAGCCGGAGGTGTTGTTCTTGCCAATGAGCTTGGCCGCATAAGCCTCGTCGATGGCGCGCTGCAGCGCCTCGCGCTCGCGGATGAACTCGCCGCGCACATAGATGTAAGCAGCGACCGCGCCCATGGCGAAACCGGCGACCAGCGCGCCCTCGACCAGCGTATGCGGATCGTTGCGCAGAATGTCACGGTCCTTGCAGGTGCCGGGCTCGGATTCGTCGGCATTGATGACGAGATAGCTCGGCCGGCCATCGCTCTGCTTGGGCATGAACGACCATTTCAGGCCGGTCGGGAAGCCGGCGCCGCCACGGCCGCGCAGGCCGCTTGCCTTCATTTCGTTGATGATCCAGTCGCGTCCCTTGGCGATCAGGCCGGGTGTATCGTCCCACATGCCGCGCGCCTGCGCTCCGGCCAGCGACTTGTCGAAGAGGCCGTAGATGTTGGTGAAGATGCGGTCTTTGTCCTGAAGCATTGTTCGTCCCTCAGACCGGCTTCTTGCCGAAGACGCGGATGTACTCGGCGACGCCGCCCTTGGCGAGCGCCTTGGCCTGCTTCACCCAGTCGTCGCGCTCGATACGGCCGCGGAAATTGAGATAGCCGTCGACCCATTCGCGCTCGGCCTTCCTCCACGCAGAGACCTGCGCGAAAGTATAAATGCCAAGCGAATGCAGGACGCCTTCGATCTTCGGACCGACACCGGAGATCAGCTTCAGATCGTCGACCGTTGCCGGACGCGCGATCCCAGCCGGGCGGTTCTTGTCCTCGAGCGAAGGCTTGGCCGTCTTGGTCGCAGGCTGCTTCGCTTCCGGCGACTTGAAGGCGGACGCCGGCTCGGCCTTGGCCTTTCGCCCGCTGCGCGGCTTCGAAACCGCCTCGACTTCCGGAGAAGCCTGGTTGGCATTGGCTGCGGAGTGGCGCGGCGCCCTGACGCTGGCCGCCTTCTCGGTGGCGGGCGAAACCTTGACCGGCGACGGTGTCCTTAGTGCCGGACTGGTTTCGGGCGCGTCGGTTTTCGGCTTGCCGGATTTCGATGGCCCGACAGGGGCCGGGGGCGGCGCGGCAGGCGCCTGCGAGACGACGGCGGCGGATGCAGCAGCCGGCGCTGCGGCAGCGGCTTGCCTGGCTGCCTTCGCGGCGGCCTTGGCTTCCTTGTCGCGGGTGGATTTCAGGATTGCCTTCTCGCTCTTCAGCGTCGTCAGGCCCGTGGCCGGCTCCGAACCGGTGCGGCCGTTCTGCGGACCGGGCTTCACCTCGGCGCCTTTGCCGGCTTCATAGAGATCGATGATCTCGGCAAGGCGCTCCGGCGTCAGGTCTTCGAACGTGTCCTTGAAGATCATGACCATCGGCGCGTTGACGCAGGCGCCGAGGCATTCGACCTCCTCCCACGACAGCGTGCCCTTGTCGTTGGTATTGAACTGGTCGTGATGGATCTTAGACCGGCACACATCCATCAGCGCTTCCGAGCCGCGCAGCATGCAGGGCGTGGTGCCGCAGACCTGGATATGGGCGCGGGTGCCGACCGGATTGAGCTGGTATTGCGTGTAGAAGGTCGCGACCTCGAGGCCGCGGATGCGCGGCATGCCGAGCATATCCGAGATCGTCTCGATCGCCGCCTTCGTCACCCAGCCTTCCTGTTCCTGAGCGATCATGAGCAACGGGATGATGGCCGACTGCTCGCGTCCCTTTGGGTATTTGGCGATCCACTGCTGTGCCGCCGCGGCGTTCGCCTCGTTGAAGGCGAAGGAGGCTGGCTGGACGCTGGCATCTGCGAGACGGCGGACTGACATTTAGCGATCGACCTCACCAAACACGATGTCGAGGGAGCCAAGCACGGCGGTGACGTCGGCCAGCATGTGGCCGCGGCACAGGAAATCCATGGCCTGCAGATGCGCAAAACCCGGCGCGCGCAGCTTGCAGCGATAGGGCTTATTGGTGCCGTCGGAGACGAGATAGACGCCGAACTCGCCCTTCGGCGCCTCGACAGCCGCATAGACCTCGCCGGCCGGCACGCGATAGCCCTCGGTATAGAGCTTGAAATGATGGATGAGCGCTTCCATCGAGCGCTTCATCGCCGCGCGCTTCGGCGGCACCACCTTGCCGTCGAGGTTCGACACCGGTCCGGCGCTCTCCTTGCCGAGCAGAAGTTCGACGCACTGGCGCATGATCTTGGCCGATTGGCGCATCTCTTCCATGCGCACGAGATAGCGGTCGTAGCAGTCGCCGTTCTTGCCGATCGGGATGTCGAAATCCATCTCGGAATAGCATTCATAGGGCTGCGCCTTGCGCAGGTCCCAGGCGGCACCCGAGCCGCGCACCATCACGCCCGAAAAACCCCAGGCCCAGGCGTCGGCGAGCGACACCGTGCCGATGTCGACATTGCGCTGCTTGAAGATGCGGTTGCCGGTGAGCAAGGCGTCAAGGTCGTCGACCGACTTCAGGAACGGATCGATCCACTTGCCGATATCCTCGATCAGCCTCTGCGGCAGGTCCTGATGCACGCCGCCTGGCCGGAAGTAGGCCGCATGCATGCGCGAGCCGGAGGCGCGCTCATAAAACACCATCAGCTTCTCGCGCTCGACGAAGCCCCACAGAGGCGGCGTCAGCGCGCCGACGTCCATCGCCTGCGTCGTCACATTGAGGATGTGCGACATGATGCGGCCCATTTCGGAATAGAGCACGCGGATCAGCTGGCCGCGCTTCGGCACCTCGATGCCGAGCAGGCGCTCGGCCGCGAGCGCGAAGGCATGCTCCTGGTTCATCGGCGCGCAATAGTCGAGCCGATCGAGATAGGGCACCGCCTGCAGATAGGTCTTGGCCTCGATCAGCTTCTCGGTACCGCGATGCAGCAGGCCGATATGCGGATCGACGCGATCGACCACCTCGCCGTCCAGCTCCAGCACGAGACGCAAAACCCCGTGCGCAGCAGGGTGTTGAGGCCCAAAGTTAATGTTAAAATTGCGGACGGAGGTTTCAGCCATTGTGGCGCCTCAATTTGGCTTCGCCTTTTCATCGCCCGGAAGGACGTAATCCGTTCCCTCCCATGGGCTCAAAAAGTCAAAGTTTCTAAATTCCTGCTTCAATTCCACCGGCTCATAGATGACTCGCTTGGCCTCGTCGTCGTAGCGAACCTCGACGAAGCCGGTCAGCGGGAAGTCCTTGCGCAGCGGATGCCCTTCAAAGCCGTAGTCGGTGAGGATGCGGCGCAGGTCCGGATGGCCCGAGAACAGCACGCCGTAGAGATCATAGGTCTCGCGCTCGAACCAGTCGGCGCCGGGATAGACGCCGGTCAGCGACGGCACCAGCGTCTCCTCGTCGGCCTGGACCTTGAGGCGGATGCGGACGTTCTGCTTCGGCGACAACAGGTGGTAGACGACGTCGAAGCGCTTGGCACGCGACGGATAGTCGGCGCCGCAAATGTCGATGATCGAGACGAACTGGCAGCGCGGGTCGTCGCGCAGGAGGGTCGCGACCTCGGTCAGGTTGCCTGGCTCGACGCAAACCGTCAGTTCGCCATACGCAAGCACCGTTTCGCCGATGCGGCCGGAGAGCTTCTCGCCGAGATAGGTGGAGAGTTCGTGCAACGCCAAGGCCATTGGTTCACCGTTCGATCGTGCCGGTGCGGCGGATCTTCTTCTGCAACAGGAGAATGCCGTAGAGCAGCGCTTCGGCGCTCGGCGGGCAGCCGGGGACATAGATGTCGACCGGCACGATGCGGTCGCAGCCGCGCACTACCGAATAGGAATAGTGATAATAGCCGCCGCCATTGGCGCACGAACCCATCGAGATGACGTAGCGCGGCTCCGGCATCTGGTCGTAGACCTTGCGCAGCGCCGGCGCCATCTTGTTGGTCAGTGTGCCCGCGACGATCATGATATCGGACTGGCGCGGAGACGCGCGCGGCGCGACGCCGAACCTCTCCGAGTCATAGCGCGGCATCGAGGTGTGGATCATCTCGACCGCGCAGCAGGCGAGACCGAAGGTCATGAACATCAGCGAGCCGCTGCGCGCCCAAGTGATCAGCGCCTCGGTCGAGGTGACAAGGAAGCCCTTGTCGGCCAGCTCATTATTGATCTCGAGGAAGAAGGGATCGTCCTCCCCCACCGGCCTGCCGGTGTTGGGATCGATGATGCCCTTGGGCTTCGGCGCGACGAGGGTGCCTGAACTGTCGTTCAATCCCATTCCAGCGCTCCTTTTTTCCATTCATAGGCAAAGCCGATGGTCAGCACCGCCAGGAACACCATCATCGACCAGAAGCCGAGCATGCCGAGCTTGGAGAAGGACACCGCCCACGGGAACAGGAAGGCGACCTCGAGATCGAAGATGATGAACAGGATCGACACCAGGTAGAAGCGGATGTCGAACTTCATGCGGGCGTCGTCGAATGAGTTGAACCCGCATTCATAGGCGGAAAGCTTTTCCGGATCGGGATTGCGGTAGGCAACCAGGAACGGCGCAACGATCAGCGCCAGGCCGACGACCATCGCCACTGCGATGAAGAGCACGATGGGCAGATACGAACTTAGGAGTGCGCTCATGCGGCGGCTTTCCTTCGGCGGCCAGTTCACTTTGATTACAGCAACGGACTCTAAGGCGGAAGCGTGACAGTTTAACCCGCTGAACCGTTTTAGGTGGCCTATGCTGCGACGCGGCGAGGGTTAGCGCAGCGGTTTCGGCGACGCAAGTCAAACCTTCTTCAAAATCCGGCCCTGGACGCCATATCGGAAGAAACTGGTCCGATCCGCTCCTGTTTGATTTCCTTCATGTTTTACTCCACTTTTCTATCCTGACATATCTCCCGCCATTTGCCTGCTAGCATGGCCGGAATCACCGACTGGAAACCCCGGCAAAGGATCAGGGCAAGGTAGCTGGATGAAAGAAAAGATCTCGCTCGCCGCAGCAAGGCGCATTGCGCTCGGCGCGCAGGGTTTTACCGATGCGCGGCCTGCCGGCACTCCCGATCGTCGCCATCTCGCCCGCGTGCTTTCCCGAACTGGCCTGCTGCAGATCGATTCCGTCAGCGCCGTGGTGCGCGCCCACTATATGCCGCTCTACTCGCGCCTCGGCCCCTACCCGCTTGCGCTGCTCGACAACGCGGCCGTCACGCGCAAGCGAACCGTCTTCGAATACTGGGCCCATGAGGCTTCCTTCCTGCCCGTCGAGACCTATCCGTTGATGCGCTGGCGCATGCAGCGGGCCGAGAAAGGCGAGGAAATGTATCTCGGCCTCGCCAAATGGGGCCGCGAGCGCAAGGCGATGATCGAGGAGATCTACGGGCAAGTCGCGGAACGCGGGCCGATCGCCGCCTCCGACATCGAAGGCCACAAGGGCAATGGCGGATGGTGGGGCTGGAGCGAGGCCAAGCACGCTTTCGAATGGCTGTTCTGGGCCGGGCGCATCACCACCGCCTACCGGCGAGGATTCGAGCGCTATTACGACCTGCCCGAGCGGGTTCTGCCGCAGGCCATCCTCGACCTGCCGGTGCCCTCGGTCGAGGACGCGCATCGCCAATTGCTGCGCATTTCCGCCCGCGCCCATGGCATCGCAACCTATGGCGATCTGCGTGACTATTTCCGCCTGGCGCCTGGCGATACGAGAGCCAGAATCGAGGAACTGGTCGAGATGGGCGAACTGCTGCCGGTGAAGGTCGAAGGCTGGGACAAGCCCGCCTATCTCCACAAGGACGCCCGCTTTCCGCGCCGGATCGAGGCCCGCGCCCTGCTCGCGCCCTTCGATCCGGTGGTATTCGAACGCACCCGGACGGAAAAACTCTTCGGCTTCCGCTACCGCATCGAGATCTACACGCCGGCCGAGAAGCGCCAGTACGGCTACTACGTGCTGCCTTTCCTGCTCGGCGACCGGATCGTTGCCCGGGTCGATTTGAGAGCCGACCGGCCGGCCGGCGTGCTGCGCGTCCATGCGGCTTTTGCCGAAGCCGGCGCTCCCGCCGAAACGGCCGCACAGCTCTTCGATGAGTTGAAACAGATGCAGGCATGGCTCGGCTTGGAAACCATCGAGGTGACGCCGGCCGGCGACCTTGGGCCGGCGTTGGCCGACATTTCGGTGTCGTAGCCGCGCGTTGACATGCCAGCACCTCTAAGCCTAAATCCGCCGCAGACGGTCTCCTCCCGGCAAGGGGAGGAGCCAAGAGGGAATGCGGTGCGGGAAAACCCAAATCCGCGGCTGTCCCCGCAACTGTGAGCGACGAGCCTCAGCCGAAAACCACTGGGATGTTTCCCGGGAAGGCGGCGTAAGGCGACGACCCGCGAGCCAGGAGACCTGCCGTCTGAGACATGAGAATCCGATCGCTCGGCGGGTTTTCCGGGCAAGGAGCCTGGTTTTGGATCGCAACGTCAGTTTTCCGGCTAATACCGCGGACACTTCGTCCGAACCCCGCGACGCGCTATCGGAAGTGACCGTCATCGTCTGCTCCTCCTGCCGCGATGAGACCGGTTCGGACGCGCATCCGCGCGCCGGCGCCCTCCTTGCCGAAGACGCGCGCCGCGCCGCGCCGGACGAGAAAATCCGCATCCGCATCGTCGAGTGTCTCGGCAATTGCAAACGCCGCCTGAGCGCGGCGCTGCTGCGCGACGGCTGCTGGAGCTATGTCTTCGGTGACCTGGAAACGACCAGCGGCGCCGACCTCGTCATCGGCGCAAAGCTCTTTGCCACCTCGACCGACGGCCTCATCCCCTGGCGAGGCCGGCCCGATTCCCTCAAGCGCGGCCTGGTTGCCCGCATCCCTCCCCTCGACCTGCTGAAGGACTGACATGACCGCATCCCTCTCCCGTGTTCCCTGCACTGTCGTCACCGGCTTTCTCGGCGCCGGCAAGACCACGCTGATCCGCAACCTGCTCGAAAACGCCAAGGGCAAGCGGCTGGCGATCATCGTCAACGAATTCGGCGATGTCGGCATCGACGGCGAGATCCTGAAAGGCTGCGGCATCGACACCTGCCCAGAGGAAAATATCGTCGAGCTCGCCAATGGCTGCATCTGCTGCACCGTCGCCGACGATTTCGTGCCGGCGCTCGACCAGATCCTGTCGCGCACGCCGAAGGTCGACCACATCCTGATCGAAACCTCCGGCCTCGCTTTGCCGAAGCCGCTCGTCCAGGCCTTCCACTGGCCGACGGTGAAGAGCCGCGTCACCGTCGATGGCGTCATCGCCGTGGTGGACGGTCCGGCGCTGGCCGACGGCCGCGTCGCCTCCGACATGGACGCCCTGCAGGCGCAGCGCGCCGCCGACGATTCCCTCGACCACGACGATCCGGTCGAAGAGGTGTTCGAGGACCAGATCGCCTGCGCCGACCTCATCATCCTGTCGAAGAGCGATCTGATGGACGCGGCGGGCTCAGTCCGCGCCAATGCCGTCATCGGCGAGCATGTGGCGCGCGCCGTCAAGGTCGTGCCGACCGCGCAGGGCAAGGTCGATCCCTCCGTGCTGCTCGGTCTTGGTCTCGCGGTCGAGGACGACATCGAGAACCGCAAGACCCATCACGACGACGAGCTCGACCATGAGCATGACGATTTCGACTCCTTCGTCATCGATATCCCGTCCATCGCCAGTCCGGACGAGCTGGCCAAGCGCGTCGCCCTCGCCGCCGAGCAGGAAAACGTTCTGCGCGTCAAAGGCTTTGTCGAGGTGGGCGGCAAGCCGATGCGGCTGCTGCTCCAGGCCGTCGGCCCGCGCGTCAACCATTATTACGACCGCGCCTGGACGCCGGACGACGACCGCCGATCGCGGCTCGTCGTCATCGGCCTCAAGGGGCTGAACCGCCCGGCGATCGAGCGTATCCTCGCCGGCTGAGGCAAGACCGAACCGCGATGCACATCCTCACCACGACATCCGCCTCGCTCGACGATCTCGCCGAGCCGATCGACCTCAGGCAGACGCCTGCGGATGTCGTGGCCCTGTCCTTCACCGACAGCGATCTCGCCGGCCTCGCCGCTGCGTGGAAGGCCGACGCCGCGCGGCTGCCGTCGATGCGGCTGGCAGCACTTCGCGATCTCCGCCATCCGATGTCGGTGGACCTCTGGATCGACAGCGTTGCCCGTCACGCCAAGGTGGTCCTCGTCCGCATCCTGGGCGGCTACGACTGGTGGCGCTATGGCTCCGACCAGCTCGCCGCGGTCGCACGCGAGCGCGGCATCAAGCTGGCGCTGCTGCCGGGCGAAAGCCATGACGAGGACCAGCGGCTGATCGAAGCCTCGACCCTGCCGCGCGCCGAACTCGACACCCTGCTCGGCTATTTCCGCGAAGGCGGCCCGGCGAACATGAGCGCGCTGGTGCAAAGACTGGCAAGGCTCGCCGGGTCGGATACGGCCGTGGCCGAGCCGGTGAGCGTGCCGAAGGCGGGGTACTATCAACCAGGAATCGGAGTTGTCGCGAAATCAGTCTTCTTGAACGTCGGCGATCAGTCACACCTCCCTCTGTCCGACAGGAGAGAGGGGGGTGTGGCGGAGCTCAACATCGACAGCGTCGGTGCCCCCGTCATCCCCATCCTCTTCTACCGCTCGATGCTGCTTGGCGCGGACGTCGCGCCAATCGATGCACTCGCAGATGCCCTTCGCTCGCAGGGCATGACGCCAATGCCGATCTTTGTTTCGAGCCTCAAGGACCCGGTATCGCTGGCTTTCGTCGAAACCGCCATCGCCTCGCTGAACCCGTCCGCGATCGTCACTGCAACCGCCTTCGCCTCCGGTGCCGAGCCGGGTGCCGAAACGCTCTTCGACCGTGCCGGCGTGCCCGTGTTCCAGGTCATCGTCGCCACGACGCGGCGCGAAGTCTGGGAGAAAAACCAGCGCGGCCTGGCGCCCGCCGACCTTGCCATGCATGTCGTGCTGCCCGAGCTCGATGGCCGTATCCTCGCCGGCGCGATTTCCTTCAAGGGCGAGATTGACACCGATCCGGCGCTGGCCTTCCGCGCCTTCGCCAACCGTCCCGAGGCGGATCGCGTCGCCCAGGTCGCCGCCCGCATCGCCGCCTTCCTCCGCCTTCAACGGACGCAGCGGGCGGAACGCAAGCTGGCGATCCTGATTCCGGATTATCCAAGCGCGCCCGGACGTACAGGCTATGCCGTCGGCCTCGACGTTCCGTCGAGTGTGCTCGCCATGCTGCACGACCTCAAGGAACAGGGCTATGCGGTTGATGGGATTCCACAATCGCCACGCGGGCTGCTGGATGTGTTGGAGGTGGGTGGACTTGGTCTCACCTTACAGGAATATCTCGCCTTTTCGGCAGCGCTTCCCGAAGGTGCACGCGACACGGTTGAGGCAGCGTGGGGGAGAGCCAACGACAAAGCTCACGTCAATGCGCCCCCCTCTGTCCTGCCGGACATCTCCCCCTCTAGGGGGGAGATTGCGCCTGCATCGATGCTTTCGCCAATCATCAACGCTGGAGGAGAAGCGCCGTCAGCGAAACTGCCAATCTCCCCCCTTGAGGGGGAGATGTCCGGCAGGACAGAGGGGGGTGTTCAAGCGCCTCCTTCCGCAAGCTTCCCCTTCCGCGCCGCCGCCTTCGGCAACGTCACCGTGGCGCTGGCCCCCGACCGTGGTCGCTCCGCAGACCGCCGCGCCGACTACCATGACCCGACCCTTCCCCCGCGCCACGAGTTGATCGCCTTCGGCCTGTGGTTGCAAAAGTCGCTCGGCGTCCACGCCATCGTCCATGTCGGCGCGCATGGCACGCTGGAATGGCTGCCGGGCAAGACGGTCGCGCTCTCCGACAACTGCTTCCCTGAGATCGTCACCGGCTCTCTGCCCGTCATCTATCCTTTCATCGTCTCCAATCCCGGCGAGGCGGCGCAGGCCAAGCGCCGCATCGCG
Organism: Mesorhizobium sp. WSM4983; assembly: GCF_029625765.1. Classification (NCBI taxonomy): domain Bacteria; kingdom Pseudomonadati; phylum Pseudomonadota; class Alphaproteobacteria; order Hyphomicrobiales; family Phyllobacteriaceae; genus Mesorhizobium; species Mesorhizobium sp. WSM4983. The sequence continues at coordinate 827,512 of NZ_JARTVM010000001.1, forward strand.
GCCGTCACGCTCGGTCACCTGCCGCCGCCGCTGACCGGCGCCGGGCTCGACGAGGCGCAACAGAGGCTTGAGCGGCTGGTCGACGAATACGCACAAGCCGACGGGCTCGACCGCCGCCGCCGCGACCGACTTGCAAGGCTGATCGTCGAAACGGCGCAGAAGACAGGCCTTGCTTCTGAAGCCGGAGTTGCCGGAACCGATGCGCCGGACGAGGCGCTGCGCCGCATCGACGCGTGGCTGTGCGACCTCAAGGATTTTGCCGTCAAGGACGGGCTGCATGTCTATGGCCGCGCGCCCGATGACGAAGCCGATCCGCTGCGCCGCCAAAGCGTCGAGACCGAAAAAAACGCCCTGCTCGCTGCGCTCGACGGCCGTCACATCAAGGCCGGACCGGCAGGCGCGCCGGCGCGCGGTCGTTCCGACGTGCTGCCCACCGGCCGCAACCTTTTCACCTCCGATCCGCGCACCATGCCGACGTCGACGGCCTATGATCTCGGGCAGGCGGCGGCGGAAGAAGTCGTGCGCAGCTATATGCAGAGCCATGGCGACTGGCCGCGCTCGCTGGTCATCGACCTCTGGGGCTCGGCCTCGTTGCGCACCGGCGGCGAGGAGATCGCGCAGGGCCTGGCGCTGATGGGCTGCCGGCCGCAATGGGATGCCGCCACGGGTCGCGTCACCGGCATCGAGGTGATGCCGCCGGCCGCCCTCGGCCGCCCGCGCGTCGACGTCACCTGGCGCATCTCCGGCCTGTTTCGCGATATGTTCCCGACCCAGATCGCGCTGATCGACGCCGCGGCCAGCGCCGTCGCCGGCCGCGACGAGGACGATTGGGAAAATCCGCTTGCCGCCGCGACCCGTGCCCAAGGCAAAATCGGTCCGCGCATTTTCGGCACCTCGCCCGGCACTTACGGCGCCGGGGTCGAGGAATTGCTGTCGCGCGGCGAATGGAGCGCGCGCGAAGAGATCGGCCGCGCCTATCTCGAAGCAACCTCGCATGCCTATGGCGGCGCCGAAGGTGAGGCTATCTCCGCGCCCGGCGTCTTCGAGGGCCGCATCGCCGAGGCGGACCTGCTTGTCCACACCGGCGACGACCCGGGCCGCGACATCCTCGAAGGTTCGGCCGATGTCGCCTTCATCGGCGGGTTTTCGGCCGCACTTGCCGCGCTTGGCAGGAATGCCGATGTCATCGTGCTCGACACGACTGATCCTAAGAAGCCGAGGCCGCGATCGGTCGGCGAAGCGGTGTCGCGCGTGGTGCGGGCCCGCGCCGTCAATCCGCGCTTCATTGCCGGGCAGATGCGCCACGGCCCCCGCGGCGCCTCGGAATTCGCCGAGACGGTCGACCGCCTGGTTGGCTTCGCCGAGACCACGCATGCCATATCGGGCGCGCTGATCGAGGCGGTGCACGACGCCTATATCGGCGATGCGGAAGTCCGAGCCTTCCTGCTGCGCGAAAATCCCGCCGCCGCGAAGGTCATCGCCGAGCGATTCCTGGCCGCTCGGCGGCGCGGTCTCTGGCATCCGCTCAGGAATTCCATCGACGACGATCTCACGGCCTTGATCGCCGAGTCGCAGGCAAGCGAGGTGGCGGCATGAACGCCTTCTCGCGCCGTGGCGCCTGCCCTGCTTTGTCTGCGCCGATGCAGACCGGCGATGGCCTGCTGGTGCGGCTCAATCCGGTTGCTGGAGGGCTTGCACCCAAGTCGCTGATGGGTCTTTGCGAATCCGCCTTGCGCCACGGCAACGGCATCATGGAAGTGACCGCTCGCGGTAGCCTGCAGATCCGGGGCCTGACCGCAGACAGCGCTGGGCTGCTGGCGGCGGAAGTGGATGCGCTGGGCATTGCCATGCGGACGGGCGTGCCGGTGGAGACCGGGCCGCTCGCGGGTATCGACCCGCAGGAGATTGCAGATCCGAGCCCGCTGGCGGAACGGATCAGGGCGGCGGCTGACGAGGCCGGGCTGACTCGACGGTTGGGGCCGAAGGTGTCCGTGGTCGTCGACGGCGGCGGGCAGTTGACGTTGGACGCAGTGACAGCTGATGTGCGGTTGAAGGCAATGCACACTGCTGCTGGCGTGAAATGGGGCATGTCCGTTCCGGGCGACGCGCACCACGCAAGACCGCTCGCGACAGTCGACGCGGATGCGGCACGCGACATCGCCGTCGCAGCGCTCAGGATGGTCGCTGAGAAAGGCCGCGAGGCGCACACAAGGGATCTATCGGAGCGGCAGTTGGCCTCTCTCGCAGGCTGGCATTCCTTCGCGCCCCCCTCTGTCCTGCTGGACATGTCCGGCAGGACAGAGGGGGGCGCCGTAGGGCGCCAGCATTCGCCCATCGGCCTCTTCGACCTGAGCAGCAGCCACGCCCTCGGCTTCAGCCTGCCCTTCGGCAGCATGCCGGCACAGAACCTCATCGACCTCGCCGCCCAGGCTTCAGATCTGGGCTCGACCGAAATCCGCCTGGCCCCAGGCCGCGCCCTGCTTTTCCTCAACCTCTCCCCATTCGCCAGCGCCTCTCTCCAAGCCTCCGCGTCCGCCCTCGGCTTCATCACCGCCCCCACCGATCCGCGCACCCGCATTGCCGCCTGCCCCGGAGCGCCCGCCTGCGCCTCCGGCCGCATCGCCACCCGCGCCATCGCCGAAGAAATCGCAACGGAAAGCCCCGATCTCTTCGATGCCTCCCTCACCCTCCACATTTCCGGCTGCGCCAAAGGCTGCGCCCATCCCGGCCCAGCGGGGCTCACCCTGGTCGGCGACGAAAACGGAGCCGGACTTGTCGTGGACGGGACGGCAAAGACCCTTCCTGCCGGATACAGGCCGGGCTATGACGCCGCGCGCGGGGTCGCCGGCATTGCGGCGGCGATCCGCAACGCACGGCGTCCCGGCGAGACTGCCGCCGCTTGCCTCACAAGGCTCGGCGCGACTGAGATCGCCGAACTCTATCGACGGAACTGAAGAATGGCCGCCTACGACTATATCCATGACGGGATGGCGATCTACGAGCGCTCTTTCGCCATCATCCGAGCCGAGGCGGACTTGTCGCGCTTTTCCGAGACAGAGGCCGATGTCGCGATCCGCATGATCCACGCCTGCGGCCAGGTCGAGGCAGCCAGCCAGTTCGTGTTCTCCAGCGGTTTCGTTGAAGCGGCCCGTGCCGCCCTTGCCGCCGGGGCGCCGATCTTCTGCGATGCCGAGATGGTCGCCCACGGCATCACCCGTGCCCGCCTGCCGGCCGGAAACGAGGTGATCTGCACGCTGCGCGACCCGCGCACCGTCGATATCGCCAAGGAAATCGGCAACACGCGCTCGGCCGCCGCTATCGACCTTTGGAGCGAGCGCATGGCAGGTTCGGTGGTCGCCATCGGCAACGCACCGACCGCGCTGTTCTATCTGCTCGAAAAACTGCGCGACGGCGCGCCGAAGCCGGCCGCCATCATCGGCATGCCGGTTGGTTTCGTCGGTGCTGCCGAATCCAAGGATGCACTGGCGGAAAACTCCTACGGTGTGCCTTACGCCATCGTCCGCGGCAGGCTGGGCGGCAGCGCCATGACGGCCGCAGCACTCAACGCATTGGCGAGGCCAGGCCTGTGAACGCTTTCCCCAAAGGCCGGCTCGTCGGCGTCGGCACCGGTCCCGGCGATCCGGAGCTGTTGACGCTGAAGGCGGCGCGCGCGCTGGCCGAGGCTGACGTTGTCGCCTATTTCGCCAAGCGCGGCAACAACAGCAACGCGCGCGCCATCGTCGAGGCGCGCTTTCGCCCGGATATGGTCGAGCTGCCGCTGCTCTATCCGGTGACGACCGAGATCGACAAGGATCACGACGACTATCGCTCGCAGATCACCGATTTCTATGAGCAGTCCGCCGAACAGGTCGCCGGGCATCTCGGCGCCGGCAAGATGGTGGCCGTGCTGTCGGAGGGCGATCCGCTTTTCTACGGCTCTTACATGCATCTCCATGTGCGCCTCTCGCACCGATTCCCGACCGAAGTCATTCCCGGTATCACCGCCATGTCCGGCTGTTGGTCCGCGACCGGCCTGCCGATCGTCCAGGGCGACGATGTGCTGACCGTGCTTCCCGGCACGATGAGCGAGTTCGAGCTGACGCGACGGCTGGCCGATACCGATGCCGCCGTCATCATGAAAGTCGGCCGCAATCTGCCGAAGATCCGCCGCGCGCTGGAAGCGACCGGCAAGCTGGCGAAGGCCGTCTATGTCGAGCGCGGCACCATGCCGGGCAGCGTCTCGATGCGGCTCGCGGAAAAGCCGGACGACAGGGCCCCCTATTTCGCCATCGTGCTGGTTGCCGGCTGGTCGGCGCGTCCCGGAGTTCCCGGAGCAAAGCCATGAGCGGCCGCCTCACCGTGATCGGCCTCGGTCCCGGCAATGCCGATCAGGTGACGCCGGAGGCGATCCGCGCCGTGACGGAGGCCTCCTTCTTCTATGGCTACAAGCCCTATCTCGACCGGCTCGAGCTGCGACAGGATCAGACCCGCATCGCCTCCGACAATCGCGAAGAGCTAGCCCGCTCGAACGAGGCGCTGGCCAAGGCAGCCGAAGGTCACAGCGTCGCTGTCGTGTCCGGCGGCGATCCCGGCGTATTCGCCATGGCGGCCGCCGTCTGCGAGGCGATCGAAGCCGGTCCGCCAGAATGGAGGTCAATCGACCTCGCGGTCGTTCCCGGCGTCACCGCCATGCTCGCGGTCGCCGCCCGCATCGGCGCGCCGCTTGGCCATGATTTCTGCGCCATCTCGCTCTCCGACAATCTAAAACCCTGGGAGCTGATCGAGCTGCGTCTGCTGGCGGCGGCCGGCGCCGGCTTCGTCATTGCGCTCTACAATCCGATCAGCAAGGCCCGCCCCTGGCAGCTCGGCCGCGCCTTCGAATGCCTGAAGGCCATTCTGCCGGGCACCGCCCCGGTGATCTTCGGCCGCGCCGCCGGCCGGCCCGAAGAGCGCATCGAGGTGTTTCTGCTCGCCGACGCCGATGCGGCAAAGGCCGACATGTCGACCTGCGTCATCATCGGCTCGCCCGAGACCCGCATCATCAAGCGCGGCGACAAGCCCGCGCTGGTCTACACGCCGCGTTCGGCAACTGGGTCGAGAAAATGATCGACCATCGCAGCCAGCTGATCGACGGTCTCGGCCGACGCAACGTCAGGCAGCGGCGGCCTGCGCACCATGATCACCTCGATGCCGAGCGCGCGCGCCGCGGCGATCTTGCCGTAGGTCGCCTCGCCGCCGCTGTTCTTCGAAACGACGGTATCGATGGCGTATTTTTCAAGCAGCGCGCGCTCGTCCGCTTCGGGGAACGGCCCGCGCGCCAGAAGGTAAACTGCGTCAGGCACAGCCAGCTTTGGCTCGATCGGGTCGACGCTGCGAATGAGATAGCGATGCTGCGGAGCGGCCTCGAACGCGCCGGCTTCCTGCCGGCCGATCGCCAGCAAGACTCGTCGCGGCGCCGTGCCAAGCGCCTTGGCCGCTTCAGCGACGCTCTCCACGAAAGTCCAGCGATCACCCGCGACAGGCTCCCAGCCGGCACGCCGCAGCGCAACGATCGGCACGCGGGTTTGCCTGGCCGCCTCAGCGGCATTGGCCGACATACGGGCCGCGTAAGGATGCGTGGCGTCGACCACCAGATCGACCTGTTCCCGATGGAGGTAGGCGGCCAATCCCTGCATGCCGCCAAAGCCGCCGCTACGCATGGGCACGCCTTGCGCCATGGGGCTTTCGGTGCGGCCGGCGAGCGACAGCGTGATCGAGAAATCCTTCCGGCGAGCCAGCTTGCCCGCCAGCTGCCGGGCCTCCGTGGTTCCGCCGAGAATCAGAATACGGTGGGTCATCATGCCTGCTGAGGGTTCGCGCGCTGCCAAGCCGGTCGCAAGATGGCTGACCATCGTCGGCATCGGCGAGGACGGTGTAGCGGGTCTGGGCGACGAGGCCAAGCGCAGGATCGCCGAGGCCGAAGTCATCTTTGGCGGCAAGCGGCACCTCGCGCTCGTCTCAGACTTGGCCAAGGGCAAGGCGCGACCGTGGCCGACGCCGTTCGATGCCGAGATGCATGATGTGCTGGCGCTCGAAGGCAGAAGCGTCTGCGTGCTGGCTTCCGGCGACCCGTTCTTCCACGGCGTCGGCGTCACGCTCGCGCGCAAAGTGAAACCGGATGAGATGCTCGTCCTGCCGGCGCCGTCATCGCTGTCGCTAGCCGCCTCCCGTCTCGGCTGGGCGCTGCAGGATGTCGAAACCATCTCGTTGCATGGCCACTCGATCGACCTCCTCCGCCCCCTGCTCCACCCCGGCGCACGTATCCTTGCGCTCACATCCGACAGCGACGCGCCGGTCGCCATCGCCGCGCTGCTCGACGAACTCGGCTTCGGTCCGTCGCGGTTGACGGTTCTCGAAGCGCTTGGCGGCCAGGGCGAAACGCGCCACGCTGTCCGCGCCGACGCCTTCGATCTCAAAAACATCAATCCGCTCAACGTGCTGGCGCTCGAAATAGAATCGACTCCGGATGCGCGCATCCTGCCTTTGACCGTCGGCCTTGCCGATCATCTGTTCGAGCATGACGGCCAGATCACCAAGCGCGAGATCCGCGCCATGACGCTGTCGGCGCTGGCGCCGCGGCGCGGTGAACTGCTCTGGGACATCGGTGCCGGCTCCGGCTCGATCGGCATCGAATGGATGCGGGCTCACCCTTCGATGCGGGCGATTGCCATCGAAGCCGACAGCGAGCGCGCCGCCCGCATCCATCGCAACGCCGCGCATTGCGGCGTGCCCGGTCTCGTCGTCATCGAAGGCTCGGCGCCGAAAGCGCTGGCAACACTGGCGACACCAGACGCCATCTTCATCGGCGGCGGCGGCAGCGATGCCGGCGTGCTGCAGACAGCGATCAAGTCGCTGCGCGCCGGCGGCCGGTTGGTCGCCAATGCTGTGACGCTGGAAATGGAGGCGCTGCTGCTTGACCAGCATACCAGGCGCGGCGGCGACCTTCTGCGCATCGCCCTCTCGCGTGCGGCGCCGGTCGGATCCATGCAGGCCTGGCGTCCGGCCATGCCGGTCATGCAATGGAGCTGGGTAAAGCCATGATGGTCGCGGGTATCGGCTGCCGGAAGGGTGTGATGGCGCGCGACGTGCGCGCCGCGATCGAGACCGCGCTCGAAGCGCATGGGTTGCCAAAGACCGCGCTTTCAGCGCTGGCAACGGGCGAAATGAAACGCGACGAGCAAGCGATCTTTCTTGCCGGTCGCGACCTCGACCTGCCCGTGCTCGTCGTCTCCGACGACGCCTTGCAAACCGTCTCATCCGGCACGATCAGCCAATCCGAATGGTCGCAGGCTCACGCCGGCACGCCGTCGGTTTCGGAAGCGTCGGCCCTGGCCGCGGCCGGCAAAGAGGCGAAACTGCTTGGACCACGTACTGTTCTTGGTCCTGTTACCTGCGCCATCGCCCTTGGTGGAGGCCCAAAATGACCGTCCATTTCATCGGCGCCGGCCCTGGTGCTGCCGACCTCATCACCTTGCGCGGCAGCCGCCTGCTGGCCTCCTGTCCGATCTGCCTCTATGCCGGCTCGATCGTCGCGCCGGAACTGCTCGAACACTGCGCGCCCGGCACAAAACTGATCGACACCGCGCCGATGTCGCTCGACGAGATCGAGGCCGAATATCTTGCCGCCCACGAAGCCGGCCAGGACGTCGCGCGCCTGCATTCCGGCGACCTTTCGGTGTGGAGCGCAGTGGCCGAGCAGATCCGGCGGCTCGAGAAGCGCGATATCCCCTACACGCTGACGCCGGGCGTGCCTTCCTTCGCGGCGGCGGCGGCGGCGTTACGGCGCGAGCTTACCATTCCCGAGCTCGGGCAGAGCCTCGTGCTGACCCGCGTCTCCGGCCGCGCCTCGAAAATGCCGCCCGGCGAGACGCTTGCCGGCTTCGGCCGCACCGGTGCAACTCTAGCCATCCATCTCGCCATCCATGCCATCGCCCGCATCGTTGCCGAACTCACGCCGCTCTACGGCGCAGAATGCCCAGTGGCGGTCGTCTTCCGCGCTTCCTGGTCGGACGAGCGCATTCTGACCGGCACGCTGGGCACGATCGAGGCGCAGCTTGCGCAAAATCCGATGGAGCGCACGGCGATCATCTTCGTCGGCAGCGCATTGGCCGCGCAGGATTTCGGCGAGAGCTCACTTTACGACGCCCACTACCAGCGGCGTTTTCGCGGACGGGACGGATTGTGAACGCCAGCACCAACAGAAACGGACGGGCAACGGTGGAGCAGGCGCTGGCGCGGCTGAACTTCAAGCCGCGCGCGCTGGAGCCCGGCCATGTCTGGCTGGCCGGCGCCGGCCCCGGCGATCCCGGCTGCCTGACGCTCGAAGTGCTGGCGGCACTCGGGCAGTGCGATGCGCTGGTCTATGACGCGCTGGTCTCGCCCGATGTCGTCGCGGTTGCTGCAGGCGCGGAGCTCTTCTACGCCGGTAAACGCGGCGGCCAGCCCTCGATGAAGCAGGACGACATCAACGCCCTGCTCGTGCGGCTGGCGCGCGAGGGCCGCCGCGTCGTGCGGCTCAAGGGCGGCGATCCCTATATTTTCGGCCGCGGCGGCGAAGAGGCGTTGTCGCTGGCACGGGAAAACATACCATTTCGGGTGCTCTCCGGCCTCACCTCCGGTCTCAGCGCATTGGCCGCGACCGCCATCCCCGCCACCATGCGCGGCATCAACAAGGCGGTCATCCTTGCCACGGGCCATGCCGCAGGCACCGATGACGACATCGACTGGGCCGCAATCGCGCGCACCGGCCAGCCGGTCGTCATCTATATGGGCATGACCAATCTGCCGGTGATAGCGGCAAAGCTGCTCAGCGGCGGCCTCGCGCCGTCGACGCCTGCCGCCGTGATCGTTGCAGCGACCACGCCGCAGGAGCGCATCGTTGTCGCCACGCTCGCCACAATCGCCGAGGAGGCCGCTGCCGCCGGGCTCGCCTCCCCGGCGCTGATCGTCGTCGGCGGTATCGTCGCCATGCGCGCGGCACTGGCGGGCGGGGCATGACGGCGCGCGCGATCATCATCGGCGCGCCGCGCTCCGGCTCGGGCAAGACCAGCGTCACCATAGGCCTGTTGCGCGCGCTTGCCCGGCGCGGGCTGAAGGTGCGGGGCGCGAAGTCCGGACCGGATTACATCGATCCCGGCTTCCATACCGCCGCCACCGGCCTCTCCGGCGTCAATCTCGACAGCTGGGCGATGCCGCCTTCCCTGCTCAACGCGCTGGCGAAACAGGCAGCGTCTGATGCCGAGTACGTCATTCTCGAAAGCGCCATGGGCCTGTTCGACGGCATTCCCGCGCCGGAAGGCCGTTCGGGTTCGGCGGCCGATCTTGCCAGGCTCTATGGCCTGCCGGTGCTTCTGGTGCTCGACGTTTCCGGTCAGTCGACCACGGCCGCCGCCGTCGCCAAGGGCTTTGCCACCTACGATCCGGATGTGCGCATGGCCGGCGTCGTGCTCAACCGCCTCGGCAGTGAGCGCCATCGCCGACTGGCGGGCGACGCGATCGAGGCGATCGGCCTGCCGGTGGTCGGCGCCATCATGCGCGATCCGACGCTCAACCTGCCGGAGCGGCATCTCGGCCTCGTCCAAGCAGGGGAGCACGAGAACCTCATGGCGCATCTCGACCGGCTTGCCGACATGGTCGAGAAGTCGCTCGATATCGACGCCATTCTCGCGCTGGCGAGCCCGCTCGAACCCACGGCCGGCGACTTCGGCGAGGCGTTACAGCCGCCAGGCCAGCGCATTGCGCTGGCCGAGGACGCCGCCTTCACCTTCCTCTACCCGCACGTCGCCTCATACTGGCGAAACGCTGGCGCCGAGATCGTGCCCTTCTCACCGCTTGCCGACGAAGCGCCGAGCCAAGATTGCGATGTCTGCTGGCTGCCAGGCGGTTATCCAGAACTGCATGCCGGCAAGATTGCGGCCGCTGGCAACTTCCGTGCCGGAACGGCCCGTTTCGCCGCGAGGAAGCCAGTGCATGGCGAGTGCGGCGGCTTCATGGTGCTGGGCGAGGCGCTGGAGGATGCGGACGGCGAGAGCCATAAAATGCTTGGCCTGCTTGGCCATTCGACAACCTTCGCCAGCCGCAAGATGAACCTCGGCTATCGCGAGGCGCGGCTGCGCGCCGGGTGTCCGCTTGGCAGCGAAGGCATGCTCATCCGCGGCCATGAGTTCCACTATGCGCAGATCGCCGCCACAGGCAATGACGAGCCGCTGGCGGACCTCGCCGACGGCCAGGGCAATCCGCTGGGCGCGTCGGGTTACCGGCGCGGCCATGTCAGCGGCACTTTCTTCCATGCCATTGCGAGGGGCGCATGAGCGGCGGCCTTTCCGAGCCTCGGCGATTGCTCGACGACATAGGCCTCAGCCTTGTCTTCTTGACGCGGCTGAGGCTGCCGTCGAGCGATTTCGGCGGCCGCAGCCTAGCCGAAGCGATCTGGGCGGCACCCTTTGCCGGTCTCGCCGTCGCCGTCATCGGCGCGCTTGTCTACGCCATCGTTGGCGCCCTGGGCCTTGCCGCCGGTCCGGCTGCGGCGCTCGCGCTTGCAGCGACGATGCTTGTCACCGGCTGCCTGCACGAGGACGGGCTCTCCGATATCGCCGATGGATTCGGCGGCGGCAGGACGCGCGAGAAGAAGCTGGAGATCATGCGCGACAGCCGCATCGGCGCCTATGGCGCCGCGGCGCTCGGCATCTCGCTGCTCATCCGCTGGAGCGCGCTTTCGGAACTGGCCAGCCCTGGCCACATCTTCCTGGCGCTGTTGGCAGCGCACGCCGCCTCGCGCGGCCTGTTCGGCGCCTTCATGCATCTTCTGCCGCCGGCGCGCCCCGATGGGCTGTCGGCCGACGCGGGCTCGGTCACTGCCGAAACCGCCGTCGTTGGCGCCGCGCTCGGAGCCATGGCGCTACTGGCGCTCGGCCTCGGCGGCGCAATTGCCGCGGTCGTCCTGCTTGGCCTGGTGTTTGCCGCCTTTCGTGCGCTCTGCCTCAGCCAGATCGGCGGCCAGACCGGCGACACGATCGGCGCGCTGCAGCAGCTCGGCGAGATCGCCGTGCTGCTTGTCGCTTCCGTTTGCCTTTCCTGATTCTCTTTCGGAGACCTTGCCCTCATGTCCCCCCAAACAACTTCGTTCAAATCGCTCGAAGACCTTCGCGCCGCCTGCCTCGATCTGTCCGGCGGCAGCGATCCGGCCGCCGCCGCCGTTGCCCGTCGCCAGGACACGTTGACCAAGCCGCAGGGCAGTCTCGGCCGTCTGGAAACGATCGCGGCGTGGTTGGCCCGCTGGCAGGGCCGCGACATGCCGAAACTCGATGCGGTCAAGGTCTTCGTGTTTGCCGGCAATCACGGCGTCACCGCGCAGGGCGTGTCTGCCTATCCTTCGGAAGTCACTGTGCAGATGGTGGCGAACTTCGCCGGCGGCGGCGCTGCGATCAACCAGCTCGCCCGCGTCGCCGGCGCCAGGCTCGACGTCATCCCGCTCGATCTCGACCACCCGACCGGCGATTTCACGCAAGCGCCGGCCATGGACGAGCAGACCTTCCTCGCCGCGGTCTCGGCCGGCTACGACGCCGTGACCAACGATCTCGACCTCGTCTGTTTCGGCGAGATGGGCATCGGCAACACCACGCCGGCAGCAGCGATCTCGGCCGCTCTTTTCGGCGGCGGCGCGGAAAAATGGACCGGCCGCGGCACCGGCGTCGATGATGCCGGATTGATCCGCAAGATCACCGCCATAGAGGCGGGCCTGAAGCGCCATGCCGATTCGCTTTCCGACCCGCTGAAGATCGCCGCAGCGCTTGGCGGACGCGAGCTTGCGGCGATCTTCGGCGCCACGCTCGCCGCGCGCAAGAACAACGTGCCGGTGTTGCTCGACGGCTTCGTCTGCACCGCCGCCGTCGCGCCGCTGGCAAGGCTGCACCCGACCGGGCTGGCGCACACCGTCGCCGCGCATGTCTCGGCCGAAGCCGGTCATCGCCGCCTGCTCGAAGCGCTGGGCCTGCCGCCGCTGCTCGACCTCGGCATGCGGCTCGGCGAAGGCTCCGGCGCCTGCCTTGCCGTCAACATCGTCCGCTCGGCGCTGGAGTGTCATACGAGAATGGCGAGTTTCGCGGAAGCCGGCGTTTCGGAAAAATAATCTTCCTTCAAAATTTCAACGCTGTTGAAATGACGAAATAACGTCGTCTTGATTGATTCGTGCGACAGAGATGTTTCACGGGAGATCGAACGATGTATTTGAAGGGCCTAATATTCGTTGCGTTTCTTGCTGGGATGGCACTGCCGGCCCTTGCCCAAGATCAATATGTTCGCCCGCTTCGCCCCGGCGAAGACGGATCTGCCAGAATCCAATCGTCGATTTCGATGACCCTTCCGGTCAAGGACGACGAGGACGCAGCCGCCCAGCAGCAGGCCGCACTTCGCTCTTTCTACAAGGTCGCGGCCGTCAGTTGCGCCATGGTGGCCGAGACTGTCGCCGACACCTGCGAAATCACCGGCATGACAACTAACGTCAATGCCCGGGCCCGCAATGTCGGCGGTTATGGCGGATCGCAGGTTACGGTGACCGGCCAGATCACGATGAAGGTCAAGTTCAAGGCCAGCTTGAGCAAGACAGCGCAGTAGGACTGGTGCCCATCTCGCTTGTTTTCTGGCCGCTTTATGAAAAGACTTTGGTGGGTGTGCACAGGATCGAACTGTGGACCCGCTGATTAAGAGTCAGCTGCTCTACCAACTGAGCTACACACCCACACCGCCGGGAAATCCAGCGTCGGCGGCGCATATAGCCGCCGGTTTGAACGATGTCCAGCCCTGCCGGATCATTTCCAGACAAATCGCCGAATTGCCGCAGGTGTCACACAAAAATCTGGCCTTCCGCCACTTTGATCGCATGGCCTCCGATGCGCGCGGAGGCCAGTTTTCCGCCGTCGACATTGAGCTCGAGCCGGATGCGCGAGGGTCTCCCCATTTCCAGCCCCTGCTCGATCCAAAGCTGCGAGATCCCGTCCGTTGGACCGTCGAAATGCATGATGGCGCCAGCAAAGGCCGCCGCCGCGGAGCCGGTCGCCGGATCTTCGTAGGAGGGATTGCCCGGCACGATCATGCGCACATGGAAGGCGCTGTCGTGATGCACCGTCTCGCGGCAATAGACGTACGGGCTGGCGAAGGCCCATTCGCTCTTGCGCGGCGCGAGTTCGGACCATGCCTGGTTGTCCAGCCTGACTTTTGCGGCGGCTTCGAGGCCGGCAACCGGAATGGTGACGTAGGGCACGCCGGCCGACCAGAAGGAGACGCGGTGATTCTCGAAGCCGAGCTCATGCGGGCCAAAGCCAAGCGCGGCGCCGATCATTTCCGGTTCGGCGGCGAGTTCCAGCCGCTCAGGCAGTTTCGCCAAGTCGAATTCGGCGAAGGTAGCGCCATCATGCTTGCTGACCGCGCAACGCACGGGGCCGATGTTCTCCTCCAGCACAAAGATGCCAGTCGCTTCGCCAGCCTGCTCCGCAAGCGCGATAGCCGACCCAACCGTCGGATGGCCCGCGAACGGCATCTCATAATCGGGCGTGAAGATGCGTATACGGTTGCGATGCTTGGGATTTTCGGGCGGCAGCACGAACACCGTCTCGGACAGGTTGAATTCGCGCGCGATCGCTTGCATGGCGGCCGTATCCAGCCCCTCGCTGTCGAGCACCACCGCCAGCGGATTCCCGGCCAGCCGCTCGGTCGTAAACACGTCGTAAAGCAAGTAGTCGCGCATCATTTGGAAAACCTTCCGCCTCGTCCCGAATTTCTGCTCGATCCCAACATGAGGGAAATTTAATTTGAAATTCGAACGTCAAGGCATGATTTGTTCACGGATAGGGACATCAATTTGTCGTTATAGGGGTCCGTGGTGGACCAGCTTGTCAATCCGCCAAACGCAGAAACCGACGCTTCCATCGAAACGGCCCTCGGGCTCGACCGCAAAGGCGTGAGCCGCAAGCGCCGCCGCTTCCGGCTCTACGCGCTGCTGGCGCTGGCTGTCGTGGCGGCCGCGATCGCCGGCTACCGCTGGAACGCCGTCTCGCCGCCCCGGATCGAATACACGACCGCGCCGGCGACGATTGCCGACCTGACCGTCAAGGTGTCGGCGACCGGCACGCTGCAGCCGCTGACGCAGGTCGACATCTCCAGCGAGCTTTCCGGCATCGTCCGCGCCGTCGCCGTCAACGAGAACCAGCAGGTCAAGAAGGGCGACGTGCTCGCGACGCTCGACACCGCCAAGCTCGAAGTCCAGATCGAGCGCGCCACCGCCTCGGCAAAGGCGGCGGCGGCCGCCGTCGAGGATGCCAAGGTCACGCTGCAGGAAAACCAGAACGCGGTGGTCCGCGCGAGCGCCCTCACCAAGCGCGGCATGGCGACGGATCAATCGCTTGAGGCCGCGACCGCGACACGCGATCGCTCCAAGGCCGCGCTCGACAGCGCCGAGGCCAATCTCGCCATCGCCGAAGCCGATCTGAAGGCCCAGCAGACCGACCTTGCCAAGAGCACCATCTACGCGCCGATCGACGGCATCGTGCTCACGCGCTCCGTCGATCCGGGGCAGACGGTCGCTTCTTCGCTGCAGGCGCCGGTGCTGTTCGTCATCGCTGCCGACTTGCGGAACATGGAGCTGCAGGCGGCGGTGGACGAGGCCGATATCGGTCAGGTCAAGCCCGGCCAGCATGCCCGCTTCACGGTCGATGCTTTCCCGGACCGTCCCTTCGACGCCGAGATCCGCGACATCTCCTATGCCTCCGTCACCACCGACGGCGTCGTCACTTACAATGCACGGCTGGAAGTCGACAACGGCGAGCTTCTGCTCAGGCCAGGCATGACCGCCACGGTCGCGGTGGTGACCCGGCAGGCCAAGGGCGTGCTCACCGTGCCGGCCGCAGCCTTCCGTTACCGCCCGGCGCAACAGGCGGCCCGCGGCTGGAGCCTGCGCGACCTCTTTACCGGCCGCATGGGGCGCACCAACCGGCAGCGCGAGGCGACGAAAGCGCCGATCGACGGCTCGCGCACGCTCTATGTGTTGGACAACGGACGGCCGCATGCCCTCAACGTCAGGATCGGCTCGACCGACGGCGAACTGACCGAGATCACGTCCGGCCTCGAGGAAGGCGCAGAGGTCATCACCGGCTCGCAGCAACGGAGCTGACCGTGTCCGCTCCCCTGCTCATCACCTTCGACAGTGTATGGAAGAGCTATGGCGAGGGCGAAGCGTGCGTGCACGCACTTGCCGGCGTCGATCTTGCCATCCGCAGAAGTGAGTTCGTCGCCATCATGGGACCGTCCGGCTCGGGCAAGTCGACGGCGATGAACATCATCGGCTGTCTCGACACGCCGACGGCCGGAACCTACCGCTTCATGGGCGTCGATGCCGGCCGGCTCGACCGCAACCGCCGCGCCCTGTTGCGCAACCTTTATGTCGGCTTCGTCTTCCAGGGCTACAATCTCCTGCCCCGCACCACGGCGGCGGAAAATGTCGAGCTGCCTCTGATCTATCGCGGCGTTTCCGCCCGCGAGCGCCGGGAGCTGGCCATGCAGGCGCTCGCCCAAGTCGGACTTGTCGGGCGCGAACATCACACGCCGGCCGAGCTCTCGGGCGGCCAGCAACAGCGCGTGGCGATAGCGCGTGCCATCGTCACCAAACCGACTCTGCTTGTTGCCGACGAGCCCACCGGAAATCTCGACACCGCGCGCACGCACGAAATAATGGAATTGCTGACCAGGCTGAACGCCGAACTCGGCCTCACCATCGTCATGGTCACGCACGAAGCCGACGTCGCGGCATATGCCGGGCGCACGGTGCGCTTTCTCGACGGCCACGTCGCTTCAGATACAGCGAAAGCCGAGGCAGCATGATTTGGGAAACCGTCCGCCTTTCGCTGATTTCCATCCGCCGGAACGTGCTGCGCTCGTTCCTGACCCTGCTCGGCATCGTCATCGGCGTCGCCGCGGTCATCGCCATGCTCACCATCGGCTCCGGCACCACCGGGAAGGTCAAGGCCGACATCTCGAAACTCGGCAGCAACCTGCTCGTCGTCCGCTCGGGCCGTCCGGCAGGGCCTGGCGGCCCGGGCGGGCTCGACCAGGTCACCCGACCGCTGGCCGCCAAGGACCTCGAAGCACTGGTTGCCCATCTCAGCGGCGCACGCGCCATCGCACCGGCGTCGCAAAAACAGGTGCGGGTCATCTTCGGCACGGAGAGCCTGACGTCGGGCGTTACCGGCACCGACAGCGCCTATCTCGACGCGCGCGACTGGAAGCTGGTGTCGGGCCGTCCCTTCAGCGATTCCGAGACGCGCGCCGGCGCAGGCGTCTGCCTGATCGGCGAGACGGTGCGGCAGCAGTTCTTCGGCGCCGGCGATCCGGAGGGCGAGACGATCCGCGTCAACCGCACCTCCTGCCGGATCATCGGCTTGCTCGAGCCCAAGGGTTACACCGGCTTCGGCCAGGATCAGGACAATGTCGTGCTGATGCCGCTGGCCGCCTACCAGCGGCGCATCGCCGGCAACCGCGACATCGACTCGATCTACATCGCCGCCGACGACAGGACGCCGACCACCGAACTGCAGCCGCGCGTCGAGGACATCCTGCGCGACACGCGCCGCATCACGCCGGACCGCGATGCCGATTTCTCGATCCGCGACATGACCCAGATCGCCGACGCCATGGCCAGCGCCACCACCACCATGACCGGCATGCTGGGTGCCGTCGCCGGCGTCAGCCTTCTGGTCGGCGGCATCGGCATCATGAACATCATGCTGGTATCGGTCACTGAGCGCACGCGCGAGATCGGCATCAGGCTGGCGATCGGCGCGCACGAAAAACACATCCTGATCCAGTTCCTGGTCGAGGCGACGGTGCTGTCGCTGGTCGGCGGCATCATCGGCATCCTGATCGGACTGGCGCTCGCAGGCCTGGCCTCGGTGGCGCTGACGATACCCTTCGCGCCGAGCCCGGCGGTCATCCTGCTCGCCGTCGGTTTTTCGGCGCTGATCGGCATGGTGTTCGGCTTCTTCCCGGCATTGCGCGGCGCGAGGCTCGATCCGATCGAGGCGCTAAGGCACGAGTGAACCGCCGCGTCGTCGGCCCGTGACCGAGTCAGACCAGCTCGTTGGCGAAATGCCACTCGATCAGCGGCTTCATGTGCCCCATCAGCCCGACCGGCAGGTCGGTTGCGTTGCGGATGATGACCGGACCTTCGATCTCGGGCTGCACTTCAGTTGCAACGAAGGCGCTGATGCGCCGCGCAAGCTCTTCCGCCGGCTCGGGAACGTGATAGCGGCGGAAGATCACCGTGCCGCTCGAAGTCGACAGCGCATAGTAGCGCTGTCCGCGGGCGGCGCCCGACAGATCGATCCCGGTTTCCTCGCCCACCTCGCGGATCATGTTGAAATCGATATCGACGACGCCGTCGCGGAAATCGATCGGCTCGAAGGAGCCGGCGGCGAAATAGACGCGGCCGGCGTTCACCGTGTGCGAGCCCATCCGGATCGCCACCAGCGCATTGTCGCCGGCAACCAGCACGGCGTGCGCATAGGCATGTTCGGCGCCGCTCAGCTCCCGGTTTTTGCGCCACAGCATGAAAGTCGAGTACTTCACCGCATGACAGCGACCGATGAGCCGGCTGTCGCGATAGCTCAGCGCTGAAAGCAACACCACGGTGCCGTCATATAGCGCCGGCTTCATCTCCATTTCGCGGCGCCAGTTTTCCGCGATCGCTGTCTGATTGTCGCGCTCGAACGGATGCGGGCTGGCAACGAGCCGTACGTCGACCGCGTCGACCGGCAAAATGACATTGCGCGGCAGGTCGAAGCTCACGGGCTCAGGCCATGTCCAGGTTGATCACCACCGGGCAATGGTCGGAGGCCTTCGGCCTGTCCCACCCGGCACGCGGAAAACGCTCGACTTCCTGGCCAGGCGGAAAGATGGTGCGCCAAGGCTGACCGTTGCGGATGATCTCCGGAACCGCGGTGGCGTTCTTCGCCGCCAAGGCCTTCGACAGCAGGATATAGTCCAATTGGCACAAATGCCGCTCTTGCGGGCCGCGCGTGTGATAAAAACTCCAGCGGTCCATCTCGGGCCGCCGCTCGACGACATTTTCGCAAAAGCCGCCGGCGGTCAGAACGTTGATCGAGGACTGCGCTTCGTCGACGACCTGGAAGCGATAGCCGTCGAAGCTGTCGCCTTCGATCTTCACGCGCTGCCGATAATCATTCATGTCGCCGCAGATTGCCCAGCGCTTGTCGGCCGCATGGTCCTTGCCGAAGCGGTCCTCGATGATGCGGCGCACGGCCTGCGCCTCGGCGATGCGCAGTGGCATCGTCGCCTCGCGGCCATCGAGACCGTTGCGCGGCGAGCCCATTGACTTGAAATGCACGAGATACAGCGTAAGCGGCACGCCGCCGACCGTTATGTCGATTTCCAGGCAGTCGCGCCGGAAGACGCGTTCGGTGGCCAGGTGCCCGAACGCCGCCAGTTCCGGCGTGAACAGTCCGAACTGCTCGAACGTGACATAGGCATGGCTGGTCATGCGCACGAATTCGATCGGCTGCCCCTGCGCGGTCTCGTTGCGCATCATCACGGCGACGTCGATGCCGCGGGAGTCGTTGCCGGCGGTAGTGTATTTCTGACGGTAGCCCTGCCCGATCATCTTGAAGAGATAGCCATATTCGAAGGCCTTCAGCCCCTCGATATTGTCCACCTCCTGCATGCAGATGACGTCGGCGCGTGTCGCGGCTATGGCGAGCGCGGTAAGCTGGCGGGTGTCATCGGACTGGGCGATGGCGCGCGCCTGTTCGAGCAGCCTGTATTCTGCTTCGCTCTGGATGTCGAACAGCGCCAGCGTTCGGTCCTCGTTGAGCTGGTTGCGATAGCCGGAGAAGTCGAACCTGTTCATCAGGTTCTCGACATTGAAGGTGGCGAGGCGCAGCGACATGGCCGAGACCTTTGCCCGCAAGCAATGGCGAACACAAGAGCATACGCACGCCCGTTATGGTTGACGGAACCTTTCTGTTCATCTTCCGTTCAGATGGAAAGTTCCATCAATAGGCCTATTCCCGAGCGTTTTGGGCGTGGGGCCTTACTCGTGGAGAGTGAAATGAAACCGCTCTTGTCTTCCCTTGGATCCGGGCTTCTGGCCTTGGGTCTCTCCGCTGGGCTGACGGTGCCGTCGATTGCCGGCCCGGTCCTGCAGCCCGATATGTCGACCGTGACCAGCACGGCCGCATCCACCATCATCCCCGTTCGCGACAGCTGGGCCGGCGGCAACGACCGGCGGCAGATGGATGACTGGCGCTGGCGGCGCGGCGGTGACTGGCGCGGCCGCGATTTTAGATGGCGTGACGGCGACTTCCGCGCACGTCATTTCTCCCGCAACTGGGACGGAGATCGCAATTGGGGCTGGCGGCATCATCGCCATCATCGCCATCGCCACTTCGACAGCGGGGGCGCGGCCATCCTTGGGCTCGGCCTAGGCCTCGGTCTCGGCAGCCTCGCCTACAACAATTTCTACAATCCCTATTATTACGATCCCTATCCGCGCTACTATCAGCCGCGGCGCATTTACCGGACCGAGCGGCTTTCCAGGGCCCATGTCCAATGGTGCCACGACCGCTACCGGTCCTATCGGGCCTGGGACAACACGTTCCAGCCCTATAACGGCCCGCGCCGGCAGTGCATTTCGCCCTATATCTGAGCCCCTCGGCACGAAGCTCAACGGCGCCCGGCGGGCGCCGTTTCTTTTTGGCAAGGCGCGCCCGACGGCGACGCGATAACCTTAAATTTAGCAGATGCGTCTATCCGTGATGCGGTGCCCCATATGACGATCGCCAAGCTGCGATCCGCTAGGACGACTCCGCCATGACCGAGAACGAGTTGAGAGGCAAGCGCCGGCAACGCGTGCTGAAGGGCGCGGCGATCCTGACCGGCATCAACAATTCCGGGGTCATGTGCACGGTGCGCAACATGCATCCTGGCGGCGCCGAACTGAAGCTGCCGATCGAGGCGCATGTGCCCGACGAATTCCTGCTTTACGTGACGAAGGACCGGATTGGCTACAAGGCGATCGTCCGCTGGCGCCGCGACGACCGCATCGGCGTGGAATTCGCGGGCACCGAGCCGAAGCCGCATTGGCATTACGGCTGAGCGTGAGAGAAGCCGGCGGATCGCTCCGCCGGCTTTCACGCATGAATAGACCGAATTAGTTTTTCGCCTTGTCGACCAGCTTGTTCTTGGCGATCCACGGCATCATCGCGCGCAGCTTCGCGCCAACCTCTTCGATCTGATGACTGTCGTTGTTGCGGCGGATGCCCTTGAAGCGCGACAGGCCGGCGCGATATTCCTGCATCCATTCCGAGGTGAATTTTCCGGTCTGGATATCCTTCAGGATGCGCTTCATCTCGGCCTTGGTGTCGGCCGTGATGATACGCGGACCGGAGACATATTCGCCCCATTCGGCGGTATTCGAGATCGAGTAGTTCATGTTGGCGATGCCGCCCTCATAGATGAGGTCGACGATCAGCTTCACCTCGTGCAGACACTCGAAGTAGGCCATCTCCGGCGCGTAGCCGGCTTCCACCAGCGTCTCGAAGCCGGCGCGGATCAGCTCGACCAGGCCGCCGCACAGCACCACCTGCTCGCCGAACAGATCGGTCTCGCATTCCTCGCGGAAATTGGTCTCGATGATGCCGGAACGGCCGCCGCCGACGCCGCAGGCATAGGAGAGCGCCAGGTCGAGCGCATTGCCCGAGGCGTCCTGGTTGACGGCAACCAGGCACGGCACGCCGCCGCCCTTCTGATATTCGCCGCGCACGGTATGGCCGGGGCCCTTCGGCGCGATCATGACCACGTCGACCGAAGCCTTCGGCTCGATCAGGCCGAAATGCACATTGAGGCCGTGCGCGAAGGCGATGGCGGCGCCGTCGCGGATGTTCGGCGCGATCTCTGATCTGTAGATGTCGGCCTGCAATTCGTCGGGCGTTGCCATCATCATCAGGTCTGCCCACTTGGCGGCATCCGCCACGCTCATCACCTTCAGCCCGTCGGCCTCGACCTTGTTGGCGGTCGCCGAGCCGGCCTTCAGGCCGATGGCGATCTCCTTGACGCCGGAATCCTTGAGGTTGAGCGCATGCGCCCGGCCCTGGCTGCCATAGCCGATGATGGCGACCTTCTTACCCTTGATCAGATTGAGATCGGCGTCACGATCGTAATAGACACGCATTTTGTCTTCCTTCCCGTTTTGAAGATCAGAGCATGATGCCGAAAAGTGTGAAGCGGTTTCCGGACGACATCATGCTCTATCTCTTGGATTTGGAGCCGGATTCAGATTTCAGGTCGACTTGACCTGAAATCATCCGGCTCCGGGGCCTTGCGGCCGGTTGTTTGCTCTCCCGGTCCTTGAGCCGTAAAGAGCGAGAAACTGCTGCGTCGCGCGGGCGGCATCGCCGCCGATCGTCGCCTCGGTCAATTGCAGCCGGTCGCCGAGCAGAAGCCGCATCTGCACGTCGCGGCCGACCAGACCGAAAAACGTCCGGAACGCCGTCTCGGCGTCCTCTAAGTCGAGCAGCCCGGCCTCGCGTCCCGCTTCGAGCACGGGCTTCAGACGCCTGGCCAGCGCGAAACGCCCATTCTGCAGCACGATCGCGCCAAGGTCATCCTTCCCGGAGCCGGCATGGCCGACCGCGACACGGTTCAGCGCGATGGACGTATCGCTCGAGATCACCCTCAGCCAGTCGGCAGCGAAGCGTTCGAGGCTTGCGGTCAGCCAAGCGAGGTCGAGGCCTTTGCGGTCGACCGGCGCCACGCGCACTTTCGAGGCCTGCCATTGCACCGTCGCCGTCAGCAGCCCGTCGCGGTCGCCGAACCATTTGTAGAGTGTTTCCTTGGAGCAGCTTGCCCGCCGCGCCACCGCGGTCATGGTCAGGTTGTCGCCCTCTTCGACCAATAGGCGAAGTGCTGCGTCCAGAACGGCCTGCTGCCGCTCGGTGAGCGTTTCGCTGCTGTCGGTGTCGGCGGCGGCTTGCAACACGTTTTCACCCGTTCCCGGTCGCTCAATAATGCGTACCGTACGTTACGGTTCGGCTTATTGCGCATTCGGGTTTCCAACGCAAGAGGCTGCGGCGAAAAAATCTGACGGTACCCACAAACACTCGTGAGCTAATCGCCGGCCAGTGGCTCGCGCAGCCGCCCGAGCAGTGCAGCCAGCGTTTCCAGCTCCTTGGCGGAAAGCTTGTCGCCCATCAGCTCGGCAATGGACGCGCCATAGACCGCCCAGATGCGGCGGCGCATCTCCCGGCCGCTTGGCGTGATGCGCACTGTCTGGCCACGGCCGTCATCCGAGACAGGCAGCTTTTCCAGCAGGCCATCCGCTTCCAGCCGGGCCAGCAGTCGCGACACGCTGTACTGCGCCAACAGAACGCGATCGATCAGCTCGAACGGCCGCAAGCCGCCCTCGCCCGCCTCGGCAAGCTCGTGCAGCACGTCGTACCAGGCGAGCGGCGGCAAGCCGCCGGCTTTCAGGGCATCCTCGGTCTTTTCGACCAGCTGGCGCGAAACGCGCATCAGGCGGCCCCAGGCTTTGACGGCCTCGGGCGGAAGAGATTTTCTCGTCATCGAGGAACTTTATTCGATAGATGCAATTGCATCAAGCTTGACGGTCGATGCAAATGCATTCATATAGATGCAATTGCATCGATAAGGAGTTCCCGATGAAACATCAGATCTGTAAAGTGGCCGACATCCCGCAGACCGGCAGCCTGATCGCGCCTTTCTTCGGCCGCGAGGTCCACGTCTGGCGCAGCGGCGAGCGTGTCCGTGCCGCAGCCAATGCCTGCCTGCATTTCGGCGGGCCACTCGACTGCAAGGACGGCGCCTTCATCTGCCAGTGGCACGGCGCCCGCTTCGACATGCAAAGCGGCGAGCGCCTCGTAGGCCCGGCGCCGACGGGCTCGCGGCTGATGTTCCTGTCGACCCGCGTCGAGGACGGCGCGCTGAACTATGTCTGGGGAGAATAAGATGACGGCCAAACTCACCCTCGTCAGCCATCACCTTTGCCCCTACGTCCAGCGTGCGGCAATCGCCCTCGCCGAGAAAGGCGTGCCGTTCGAGCGCGTCAATGTCGACCTTGCCAGCAAGCCCGACTGGTTCAAGGCTATCTCGCCGCTCGGCAAGGTACCGCTGCTCTGCGTTCGAAACGGCAGCAAGGAGGAGATCATTTTCGAATCCGCCGTCATTCTCGAATTCCTCGAGGAGACGCAGGCCAATCCGTTGCGCCCGGCCGATCCGCTCATGCGGGCCAGGCACCGCTCCTGGGTCGAATTCGGTTCGGCCATCCTCAACGCCATCGGGCGCTTCTATTCCGCCGCCGATGAGGCCTGCTTCCTCAAGGAAAGCAGCGGCTTGTCGGAACTGTTTGAGCGTGTCGAGGCAGAACTGTCGGCAAGGCGGAGCGGTCCGTGGTTCGCCGGGAAGCGCTTCTCGCTGGTCGACGCCGTCTACGGGCCGATCTTCCGCTACTTCGACACGTTCGACGAGATCGGCGCTTGCGGCATCCTGGACGGTAAGCCTCTCGTCCAGGCCTGGCGCAAGGCGTTGAGCGACCGGCAATCGGTGAAGGAGGCTGTCAGTCCGGACTATCCGCTGCGGCTGCACGCCTTCCTGCGGGCAAAGGCATCCTATCTGTCGCGAATGATCCGGCTGCAGGCCATTGCGATTCCGCAAGCCCGATCGGCCTGAACGGGTCGATCACCGTTCCCGCGACCATGGCGGCGAGCAACTGCGGCACCGGCGCAAGCGGTGCTTTGACGCTTGTATCGGGGAAGGAAAGGCTCAGGCCTGCGCGGCATCGAAGGCGACGCGCGCCTCACGAACGGCATCGTGGTTGAGCTCGGCCCATTGGATCAGCATCTGCAACGGCGCAAACATCGAGCGGCCGAGGTCGGTGAGGCTGTATTCGACGCTCGGCGGCTTGGTCGGAAAGACTTCGCGATGCACATAGCCGTCGCGCTGCAGGTCGTAGAGCGTCTGCGTCAGCATACGCTGCGAAATGTCGGGCACCAGGCGGCGCAACTCCCCGAACCGGTACGGCTTCTCGGCCAAAGCCATGACCAGCAGCGAGCTCCATTTGCCGCTGATGCCCTGGATCACATCGCGGACCGGGCAGTCGGCGAAATTGCCGCCGCCGGTCATGGCTTTGTAGACCTCGAGCTTCGATTTCAGACTGAAGATCTTGCTGTCCATCGCGACATCCATTGATCGAAACGGCGACCCGCCGGTGGTTCCCCGGCTGTGCCTACCTCCCGGAAAACTGCCTTCTTTACGACCCCTGGTCAATTCTTATTTTAGTGCTGGTCTCTTTTTGAGACCATCGTTCAGACCCCTTCGACGCAAATTTCAGGAACCTCCCATGACCGAAACTCTCCTTGTCACCGGCGCTTCCGGCCATCTCGGCCGCGCCGTGATCAACCATCTGCTCGATGCGCAGAAAGTCGCGCCGGCAAATATCATCGCAACCACGCGCAATCCCGAAAATCTCGGCGACCTGGCAGCCCTCGGCATTGTCGTCAGGCCGGCCGATTTCGACGATCCGGCCTCGCTGGAGCGCGCGTTCAAAGGCGCCGACCGAGTGCTGATCGTCTCGACCGGTGAGCTCGACCTGAAGAGCGACCGGCGCCTCAAGCAGCATCAGGCCGCGGTGGCCGCAGCCAAGGCGGCAAGCGTCTCGCACCTCCTCTACACCTCGATGCCCAATCCCGAGCCGGTCTCGCCGGTGCTGTTTGCCGGCGACCACTACGGCACCGAGCAGGCCATCAAGGCGAGCGGCATTGCCTACACCATCTTCCGCAACGGCTGGTACCAGGAGAACCTTTTCATGGCGCTGCCGCACGCCATTTCGTCGGGCAAGTGGTACACGTCGGCCGGTGACGGTCGGATCGCGCACGCCGCGCGCGACGACATGGCCGCCGCGATCGCCGCGAGCCTCGCTTCCGGCTCGACGGAGAGCCGCGTCTACACGCTGACCGGCCCGCATGCCTACACGACGAACGAAATTGCCGCTCTGGTGAGCGAAGTCACCGGCAAGTCGCTGGAGGTTATCCAATTGCCTGACGAGGCTTTGACCGAGGGCGTCAAGGCGGCCGGTCTTCCCGAGGACTTTGCGCGCATTGTCGTATCCTTCGACGCAAACACACGCTCCGGCCGTATCGGCATGGTGACCGACGCTATCGAGACGTTGTCGGGCCGCAAGCCGAAGACGCTGAAGCAGTTCCTGGAAGGGAACAAGGCCGCACTGCTTGGCTGAACCGTTGCGCCTGGGAGGTACCCTCCCGGGCGCGTCACCTCGACTTTTTGAGCAATCCGAGCCGGACCAAGCTTTCGCCGGTGGCGACGAGCGCTTCTTCGCGCGATCGCGGCGCCCAGCCGAGCATGCGCATGGCCTTGGCCCCGGTTGCGTTCCTGGCCTTGCCCAATTCCGTCACGATCTGAGCCGCTTGCCCGTCGAACAGTCCGACGGTCCGGACCAGCCAGTCCGGCAGCATTCTCGTCGTAACGCGCGACGCAACGCTGCCCAGCCGCGATTTCAACGTCTGTGCGATCGCCAGCGTCGTCATGAAATCGCCGCTGATGGCGAGGAACCGCTCCCCCTTGGCGGCGGGACTGGTCATGGCGCGCAGATGCAGATCCGCCACGTCCCGCACATCGACCACACCGAACACCATGCGCGGCAGACCCGGCATCTCGCCGTCCAGCAAGCGCTTGATGAAGTCCGTCGAGGTCGAATGATCCGGCCCCAGAACCGGTCCAAAAATCCCGACCGGATTGACGACCGTCAGTTCCAGCGCTCCGCCCTGGCTGGCAAGGAAAAACGCTGGCGGAACGTGCGGCCTGGGAAACAGGGCTAGAACGCAGTGCGCGCCGAGGAACCCGGAGCCGCCGGTAACGAGCACCAACTCACCGCCCATTCCCACCTCCCCACCCCTTTAGGCGTTGCAGTCCCTCAAATGGCGACCTGAGTGCCGATCTCGACCACGCGCCCGGTGGGGATCTGGAAATACTCCGTCGCATCCGCCGCCGTCTTCGCAAGGCCGATGAACAGCCTGTCCTGCCAGATCGGCATGCCGGAATTGGGCGAGGCCTTCAGCGAGCGCCGCGACAGGAAGAAGGACGTCGTCATGATGTCGAACTTCCATCCTTGCTTGCGGCAGATCGCCAGTGCGCGCGGAATGTTCGGCTGCTCCATGTAGCCGAAGGTCAGCGTGACCCGCATGAACAGCTCGTTGACCGTCTCCATCTTCACCCGCTCGCTGTCCGGCACCACCGGCTGCGGCGCGGTCACCACCGAAAGAATGACATTCTTCTCATGCAGCACCTTATAGTGCTTCAGGCTGTGCATGAGCGCGGTCGGCGCGCTCAGCGGATCGCTGGTCAGGAACACGGCGGTGCCGGACACCAGCTGCGGCTTTTTCTTCGAAAGGTTCGCCGCCAGGAAGTCGAGCGGGATTTCGTTGCGGCGCGTCTTGTCGAACAGGTAGCGGCTGCCGCGCACCCAGGTCCACATGCCGAGGATGATGGCGAAAGCCACGGCGAGCGACGCCCAGCCGCCTTCGAACACCTTGACGATGTTGGAGGCAAAGAAGCCGACATCGATGAAGGCAAACAGAGCCGTTAACGACACCGCGACCCAGAGCTGCCATTTCCAGATACGGGTCATGACGACGAAGAGGAGCACCGTCGTCACCAGCATATTGCCGGTCACCGAGATCCCGTAGGCCGAGGCAAGTCTGCTGGACGCGCCGAAACCGACCACCAGAAGCATCACCACCACCGCCAGCAGCATGTTGACGCGCGGCATGTAGATCTGGCCCGACTGTTTTTCGGACGTATGCAGGATCTCCAGCCGCGGCAGCATGTTGAGCTGCACCGCCTGCCTGGTCAGCGAAAAGGCACCGGAGATCACCGCCTGGCTGGCGATAACCGTCGCTGCCGTCGCCAGAATCACCATCGGGATCAGCGCCCAGCCTTCATTCATCTCGAAAAACGGATGGCCGACGACGCCGTTCTTGGCGAGCACGAAAGCGCCCTGCCCGGCATAGTTCAATAGCAGGCAGGGAAATACGATCGCCAGCCATGCCAGCACGATCGGCTTGCGGCCGAAATGGCCGAGGTCGGCGTAGAGTGCCTCCGCGCCGGTGACGGCCAGGAAAATGGCGCCGATCGTGACAAAAGCCACGTCCGGCGAGTGGATCAGGAAGGCGACGATGTAGTGCGGGCTGATCGCCCAAAGGATTTCAGGATCGGCAATGATGTGATTCAGCCCGGACAGGCCGATGGCGAGGAACCACACGGCGGTGATCGGCCCGAAGATCAAGGCGACACCACCTGTGCCGAACCGCTGCACCGCAAACAGAATGGCCAAGATGAGCAGCGTCAGCGGCACCACATAAGGCTGAAAGGCGGGTGTCACGACATTCATGCCTTCGACGGCCGAAAGCACGGAGATGGCCGGGGTGATCACGGCGTCGCCAAAGAAAAGCGAGGCGCCGGCGATGCCGATGGCCAGGATGACCGCCGAACGCGTCGCGAAAGTGCTGCGCGCCAGCGCCATCAGCGAGAGCACGCCGCCTTCGCCACGGTTGTCGGCGCGCAGCACGAACATGATGTATTTGATCGTGACGATGATCGTCAGCGACCAGATGATCAGCGACAGCACGCCAAGGATATCGCCGCGATCGGCGACCTCACCGCGCGAGGAAGCAACGAGCGCCTCGCGGAACGCGTAGATCGGGCTGGTGCCGATATCACCATAGACGACACCCAGCGCGCCCAGCATCAGCACCTTGGTGCTGTGCTGCTCTATTTCCGGATGCCCGGTTTGCTCGACGGGTTCTGCCTCAGCACCATTGGCAAGGGCCATGACGACACTCCGATAAAATGCGCGGTGCTCTACGCTTGCTGCAATGCAATATCAAGTGCCCTGGCGTTAGGGCTCCCATACCGCCAGTGCAAGGCTCGACCTGCAGAGGTGCATTCAAATCTATGGCACAATGTGGATGCTTGAAGCGTCAGATCGCGACCTGCGTACCGATCTCGACCACGCGCCCGGTGGGGATCTGGAAATACTCCGTCGCATCCGCCGCCGTCTTCGCAAGGCCGATGAACAGCCTGTCCTGCCAGATCGGCATGCCGGAATTGGGCGAGGCCTTCAGCGAGCGCCGCGACAGGAAGAAGGACGTCGTCATGATGTCGAACTTCCATCCTTGCTTGCGGCAGATCGCCAGTGCGCGCGGAATGTTCGGCTGCTCCATGTAGCCGAAGGTCAGCGTGACCCGCATGAACAGCTCGTTGACCGTCTCCATCTTCACCCGCTCGCTGTCCGGCACCACCGGCTGCGGCGCGGTCACCACCGAAAGAATGACATTCTTCTCATGCAGCACCTTATAGTGCTTCAGGCTGTGCATGAGCGCGGTCGGCGCGCTCAGCGGATCGCTGGTCAGGAACACGGCGGTGCCGGACACCAGCTGCGGCTTTTTCTTCGAAAGGTTCGCCGCCAGGAAGTCGAGCGGGATTTCGTTGCGGCGCGTCTTGTCGAATAGGTAGCGGGTGCCGCGAATCCAAGTCCACATGATCAGCCCCATGATCAAAGCGACAGTGATCGACACCCAACCGCCTTCGACCATCTTGACGACATTGGCCGAGAAGAAGCCGAGGTCGATGACGCCGAAGAGCAGCGCCAGCGCCAATGCGAGCGCCAGCTGCCATTTCCAGAGCCAGCGCATGACGACAAACAAGAGGATCGTCGTCATCAGCATCTCACCGGTCACCGAAATGCCATAGGCGGAGGCGAGCGCGCTCGAGCTGCCAAAGCCGACGACCAGAAGCATCACGCCGAGCGCGACCAGCAGATTGACCCTCGGCATATAGATCTGGCCGCTTTGCATCTCCGATGTGTGCTGCACCTCGATGCGCGGCAGAAGATTGAGCTGCACCGCCTGTCTGGTCAGCGAGAAGGCGCCGGAGATCACCGCCTGGCTGGCGATGACCGTCGCCGCCGTTGCCAGGGCGACCATCGGCATCAGCGCCCATTCGGGAAGCATCTGGAAGAACGGGTTGGTCGGCTTGCCGCCGTGCGAGAGCACGAAGGCGCCCTGCCCGAAATAGTTGAGGAGCAGGCAAGGGAAAACGATGGAAAACCAGGCCAGCACGATTGGCTTGCGGCCGAAATGGCCAAGGTCGACATAGAGCGCCTCGGCGCCGGTGACCGCGAGGAAAACCGCGCCGACGGTGACGAAGGCGCCCGTCGGCGTGGTGGCCAGGAAATAGACCGCATAGTAGGGGTTTATAGCCAACAGGACGGACCAGTCGTCGACGATGTGATAGAGGCCGGCAACG
The DNA here is from genome assembly GCF_029625765.1 of Mesorhizobium sp. WSM4983. NCBI lineage: Bacteria > Pseudomonadati > Pseudomonadota > Alphaproteobacteria > Hyphomicrobiales > Phyllobacteriaceae > Mesorhizobium > Mesorhizobium sp. WSM4983. Next base: position 856,948 of record NZ_JARTVM010000001.1, read on the forward strand.
CCGATGGCCACGAACCATGTCGCCGTGATGGGTCCAAACACTGCCGCCACCTTGCCCGTGCCAAAACGCTGCACGGCGAAAAGCACCGCCAGAATCACCAGCGTGATCGGAACGACATAGGCATCGAGCGCCGGCGTGATGACTTCCAGGCCTTCAACCGCCGAAAGCACGGATATCGCCGGCGTGATGATCGAATCGCCGAAGAAGAGGGCCGCGCCGCAGAGGCCGATCACCAGGATCAGGCTGGAGCCCTGCGGATAGGCGCTCCGTGCCAGCGCCATCAGCGACAGCGTGCCGCCCTCGCCCTTATTGTCGGCCCTCAGCACGAAGGCGACATATTTGATCGTGACGATGATGGTGAGCGCCCAGACGATCAGCGACAGCACGCCGAGCACATCGTTGCGGGCCACCACTCCCCCTGAAGCATGGAGAGCCTCTCGAAAGGCGTAGATCGGACTGGTGCCGATATCGCCGTAGACGACGCCGAGCGCGCCGAGCATCAGAACCTTGGTGCTGTGCTGCCGCTCGGCCTCGGCATGGCCCAAAGGTTCGAGGGATTCTGTTTCGCTGGCGTTGGCTAGCACCATGAACCCCACTTCATCAGATTCGCCACGCTCCAAGGCTGCCGCAAAGCGCGGAACACGCCGGAGCTACGCAAGGCATCCTCGCCCTACCATCCGCAGGCCTTCAAGAACCGCCCAACCGTGCCGGCCATGCCATACTCCAGCGCATCCGCTGTCAACCCATGTCCGATCGATACTTCGGCCAATGCGGGGATGCGTTTGATCAATGCCGACAGATTGTTCACGGTCAAATCGTGGCCGGCATTGACCTGGAGTCCCGCCGCGAGTGCCGCGTCCGCGGTTTTTCCCAGTCTTTCCAATTCCCTGGCCGCCTTGGCGGAATCGGAATGGTAACCGCCATAGGGCCCGGTATAGAGCTCGATCCGGTCGGCGCCGGTATCGCGCGCGGCATTCACGCCGGCCGCATCGGCGTCGGAAAACAGCGACACGCGAAATCCGCCCTTCTTCAGCCGCTTGACGATCGGTGTCAGGAACGCGGCCTGCGCGACGAAGTTCCAGCCGTGGTCCGACGTCGCCTGCGCCGGATCGTCCGGCACCAGCGTCACCTGCTCCGGCTGGTTCTTCTCGACAAGCGCCAGGAAATCCTCTGTCGGGTAGCCCTCGATGTTGAATTCCGTCTTGGGGAACTCATCGTCGATGAGCGCCCTGATCTCCGGCAGGTCGGAATGTCTCGTATGCCGCTCATCGGGACGTGGATGGACAGTCAACCCATGCGCGCCGGCGGCAAGAGCGATGCGCCCCAACCCCGTGACGCTCGGCCACGGCAGGTCGCGGCGGTTGCGCAGCATGGCGACAGCGTTGAGGTTGACCGAAAGCTTTGCAGGCATGAATTGGCATCCAGCTTGGTTTTGGCGGGCATCTATAGCGCCTTTGCAGGGAACAGATAGTGGGTTTCCGGTGTTCCAGAGACTAGCTGATGGCCAACACAAGGATTTGCCAGTGAATTTCCTCGAGGCGGTGCCGGCGATACGCCGCATTGAAACCAACCGTGACGCGCTTTTTGCCATCGACGTCGTCGGCGATGTCTCGCCGGCGGATGCGGAAAACCTGTTCGGCCTGCTGGAAGCTGCCTATGCCCTGCACCCGAGGATCGACGTGCTGGTGCGGCTGACTGACGAGGAGAGCGTCGATTGGGCCAACATCTCGCAAGAGACGCTGCAGCAAGGTGTGGCCGACGCGCTGGAGCATGTCGTCCGTTGCGCAGCTATCGGCGAACCGCGCTGGGCATCGCTTGTCGGCGACTTCTTTCCGAAGGTTCTGCCGTTCGAATTCCGGCATTTCCCCAGTGACGACGAAGCCGCGGCCTGGCAATGGCTCGATGCGAGGCCCGCGGAATAAGCGGACTGGAGCATTTCCAGGAAAGGTGAGAACGGCTTTCCGTTCGGAATTGCGCCAAAGCAACGAGCTAGAGGGGTTTACCGTTTCCTGACCCGGTGAACCGCTCTATCGCACGATCGTCAGCCGCTCGGCCGCACGCGTGATGGCCGTATAGAGCCAGCGCTGCCGGGTCTCCTTGAAGGCCCAGCTCTCGTCGAACAACACGACGTCGTTCCACTGCGAGCCCTGCGCCTTGTGCGCGGTCAGCGCATAGCCGTAGTCGAAATCGTCGAATCGCTTCTTCTGCTGCCATGGAATCTCGGCATCCGGATCCTCGAACGCCGCCTTCAGCAGCTTGATCTTGGCAACGCCGCGGTCGGGATCGTCCTCCTCCGGCGAGACCAGCAGGTTGATGCCGGGCTTCACCGTCTCGCGCGACGAGGTCATCACTTTCCACAGCGATCCGTTGAGCAGCCCCTTGGCCGGATCGTTGCGCAGGCAAACCAGCTTGTCGCCGGCCTGCGGATAATCGGCGGAAAAGCCCTTCAGCTCGCGCAGGCGCTGGTTGTAGCGCCGCCGCGTGCGGTTGGTGCCGACCAGCACCTGATCGGCTTTCATCACCAGATCCTGCGTGACCCCTTCCCTGCCGATCACCTGCGCCGTGCCGTAGTCGCCATGCATGAACTCGCGGCCTTCTCGCACGTCGAGCGCCAGCCGGATGATCGGGTTGTCGCGCGCCTGGCGATGGATCTCAGTGAGCAGCACATCCGGCTCGTGCTCGGTGAAGAAGCCGCCGCCCGAGATCGGCGGCAACTGCGCCGGATCACCGAGCACTAGGATCGGCGTGCCGAAGCTCTGCAGGTCGCGGCCGAGTTGCTCGTCGACCATCGAACATTCGTCGATGACGACGAGCTTGGCGCGCGCGATCGGACTTTGCCGGTTGAGTGAAAAGGTCGGCGACATCGACGTCTTGCCGGTCACCTGGTCCTCGACCGATTCCTCGCCCTTCGGCCTGTAGATCAGCGAATGGATGGTGCGGGCGTTGGTCGCTCCCTTGGAGCGCAGCACCTGGGCAGCCTTGCCGGTGAAGGCCGCGAATTGCACCTGCCCGTCGACGTGCTCGGCGAAATAGCGCGCAAGCGTCGTCTTGCCGGTGCCGGCATAGCCGAACAGGCGGAAGATCTGCGGCCGCCCGTCCTTCAGCCAGCGGCCGACCGCCTTCAAAGCCTCGTCCTGTTGGGGAGAGAATTCCATCAGTTCGACAGACCGGATTCGCGAGCGAAACACAAGGTTGGCGTGCCATCACCGGCGTCGTCGGCGACGGTCTCATTCATTATCAGCTCGGCACGCTATCAGGCGCAAACAAGAACGTAAAGGGAACGAAGTTTGAGTCCGGGCTACCGGTGGGCTCCGGGATCATTCTCCAGCAGGATCGGCTTGCCGTGCGGCGTGGCGTGCGCGGCACGCTCCCAGGCGGCCGCGAGCGCATCGATCTCGTGCTTGCCGGCGACGCCCTTGGTCGCCAGCAATTTTTCCAGCGCCGACAGCCAGTGCTCGTAATAGTCGTGGCCGTCCCTCGCGGCGTCCGGCTTCTTCACTTCGGCGGACAGGGCGTCCGCCCATTCGTTCCACGAAAACAAGCCGCTGTCGTGCAGCGCGACCGTGATGGCGAAAGCCTCCGCCTGCCACGGTTCGGCGAACACCGGATCGTCGAAGCCGCCCGGCAGTTCGGTCTCATGCGGGCTCAAGGTAGCTCTCCCAGGCATCGATCGAGACCTCAAGCGTCGGGTCGGCGCCCTCGCCCCAGATCTCGGCGCCGTCGAAAACCACGGTATAGACCCATTGCGGGTTCTCGCCCTTGCCATGCGCGTTGCTGTCCGGGAACACGAAGCCATCGCGAACGGCCTCGATCCTTCCGTTCTTGCCGCGCGCGTAGCGCGGCAGGCGCGTATGGCCGGTCGGACTGAAATTCTTCGTCCGCACGCGGTCGCCCGCCTGGAAGCGCGCCGGCGCAGCCACGGGACGGTCGCAAGGCCCACCTTTGGCGAGCACGGCAGGCACATCGGCAGCCTTCAGCACGCGTTTGGGTGTCGCCGCCGGATCGACGGCCTTGCCGGCGGCAAGGTCGCGTTCCGTCACGAAGCCATGGCGCTTCAGGAGTACCTCAAGCGCCTGGATCCAGATCTGGTAATAGCTCGACGAATAATAATCGGCGGGATGCAGCGACTCTCGCGCATGCCGGCTCTCGTCGATGTTCCAGGCACCCATGGCGCCGGCAGTGAGCGTGACGCCTAGTGCCCGCCGCTCCCAGGCAACATGGAAGTAAGGCTCGTCCGTCTCGGGCGCGACCGGGCCGAAGCCCATCTGTCCGCCGAGATCCTGTGGCCCGTTCATGCCGGCTCCTTCGCCAGCGCCGTGCCGATCATCGAATCGCGGCTGACCAGGCCGGCGAGTTGCTCCTCGCTCCAGCCCTCGGTGCCTTTCGGCCGCATCGGCACCACCAGATAGCGAAGCTCGGCCGTCGAATCCCAGACGCGGATTTTCCTGCCCGCGGGCAAGGTTAGCCCGAATTCTTCCAGCACGCCGCGCGGATCGATAACAGCCCGCGAACGATAGGGCGGCGCCTTGTACCAGACCGGCGGCAGGCCGAGCACGGACCACGGATAGCAGGAGCAGAGCGTGCAGACGACGAGGTTGTGCGTCTCCTGCGTGTTGAACACCGCCTGCATGTGCTCGCCCTGACGCCCGGTATAGCCGAGCGAGGCAATTGCCGCCGTCGCGTCGCGCTTCAGCCATTCGGCATAGGCCGGATCGTTCCAGGCCTTCGCCACCACCCTGGCGCCGTTGCGTGGGCCGATTTTCGTCTCGTAGGTATCGACGATGACGTCGATGGCCGCCGGATCGATCAGGCCCTTCTCGGTAAGGATCGTTTCCAATGCGCGCACGCGCGCCGCAAACGGATCGAGCTCGTTGTCGTGGTCGTGATCATGGGACATGGCGCAAGGTTACGATCGTGCGCACGCCCCCGCAAGCTCGGCAACTTGGGCCAGAGCCGGGCCGCCTATTCGGCGGCCAACTTTCTCGGTTCGGCATTTTCTCCGGGGTCAAAGAGCGAGGGCTGCTCGACCGGCTCGACCGCATGCAACTCCGGCCGGCTCTTCTTCGAGGAGAAGCTGAGTAGCCAGCCGGAGAAATGCTCGAAATAGACATAGATGACCGGCGTGACGAACAGGGTCAGCGCCTGGGATGCGAGCAGGCCGCCGACCACGGCAACGCCGAGCGGCTGGCGCAGCTCGGCGCTGGCGCCGGTGCCGAGCGCGATCGGGAACGTGCCCATCAAGGCCGCCAGCGTCGTCATCATGATCGGCCGGAAACGCATCAGGCAGGCCTTGTGAATGGAGTCCAGCGCCGACATCCCTTCGCGCCTCAACTCCAGCGCCACGTCGATCATCATGATGCCGTTTTTCTTGACGATGCCGATCAGCATCAGGATGCCGATCACGGCTATGACCGACAGGTCCATGCCGAAGAGCCGCAATGCAACCACCGCGCCCAGTACCGCCGATGGCAGGCCCGTCAGAATGGTCAGCGGATGAATGAAGCTCTCGTAGAGCATCCCGAGCACGATGTAGATCGTGAGGATCGCGCCCCCGATCAGCAGCCCTTGGTTGGCAAGCGAATCCTGGAACGTCTTGGCCGTGCCGGCGAAGGTGGTGCCGATCGCCTGCGGCATGCCGATCTGGTCCTTGAGCTGGTTGATGCGGGTCACCGTGTCGCCGAGCGAGACACCCTGCGGCAGGTTGTAGGAGATCGTCACCGCCGGCAGCTGGCCAAGCTGGTTGACCGTCAAGGCGCCGGCCGTGCGATCGACCCGGGCGAAGGCACCGAGAGGAACGAGGCTGCCGCTCGCCGTTCTCACCTGAATGGCCAGCATGCGCTCCGGCGACCACTCGATCTTCGGATCGAGCTCGGTGATGACTTCGTAACTGTCGGCCGAGCCGAAAATGGTTGAGACCTGATCGGTGCCGAAGCCGCCATAGAGGGCGGAGCGCAGCGTGTCCGTGTCGATACCGAGCTGAGCGGCCTTGTCGCGATCGACGACCAGCGACGCCTGCAGCGCGTTGTTCTGCAAATCACTTGTGACGTCAGTGAAGAATTTATGATCGGCGGCCATGGCGTCGTTCAATTTCTGCGCCCAGGCGTCCGTCGCGCCGTTATCGAGGCCTTGGACGACCAGCTGATAGGCGCTGGCCGAGGACCGCGAGCCGAGCCTGAGGTTCTGCACCGGTTGCATATAGGTTTCGATGCCGGCGACGCCGGACAGCTGCCGCCTCAAATCGGAAAGCACCTTCTCTATGTCGGGACGCTTGTCCTTGTCCTTCAGTTGCACGAACAACTGTCCCTGATTGAGCGCATTATTGCCGCTGCCCACCGACCAGGCGACGTGATCGACGTAAGGCGAATGCGAGAAGACGTCGGCGACCTGGCTCTGCAGCTTCGTCATCGCGTCGAAGGAGATGTCCTGGCGGGCGATGGTGGTTACCGAGATCTGGCCTATGTCTTCTTGCGGGAAGAAGCCCTTCGGCGAAACCTGGATCAGCCAGACGGAGGCTGCCGCGGTGCCGACGAAGACCAGGAACACCAGGAAGGTGTGGCGCAGACAGAAGCTCAGGATCCAGTCATAGCCACGCGTGATGAGATCATGTCTGTGACCGTCGGCATGCGCGTCGCGATCGGCCTTGGTCACCGACAAGAGCCGCGAGCACAGCATCGGCGTCAGGGTCAGCGACACGAACATCGACGCCAGGATGGCGACCGTCACCACGACGGCGAATTCGTTGAAGATGCGACCGATGACGCCGCCCATCAGAAGCACGGGGATGAACACCGCCACCAGCGAAATCGAAATCGATATGATGGTGAAGCCGATCTCGCGCGCGCCCTTGACCGCGGCGTCGAAAGCCGACAGCCCATCCTCTTCCATGTGGCGGAAGATGTTTTCGAGCATGACGATCGCGTCGTCGACGACTAGGCCGACGGCCAGCGTCAGACCCATCAGTGAGATGTTGTCGATCGAGAAGCCGAACAGGAACATCGCGCCGAGCGTCGCGATCAGCGAGATCGGCACGGCCACCGCCGGGATGATCGTTGCCGTGACGCGGCGCAGGAACACGAAGATCACCATCACCACCAACGCGATGGTCAGGAGCAGCGTGAACTGCACGTCGTCGACGGCCTGGCGGATCGAGGTGGATCGGTCGTTGAGCAGTTTGATGCTCGCGGCAGCCGGCATCTGGTCCTGGAAAGACGGCAGCATCGCCTTGACCTTGTCGACGACGTCGACCGTATTGGCGTCGGGCTGGCGCTGCACGGCCATGATAATGGCGCGCGTGCCGTCATACCAACTCGCCGTCGTCGTGGTTTCGACCGAGTCGATGACGCGCGTGACCTCGCCCAGCCGCACCGGATGGCCGTTCTTGGTGGCGATGATAATGTTTGAAAAATCGGCGGCGTTCATCAACTGAGTGTTGGCCGTGATCGTCAGCTGCTGCTTGTCGTTCTGCAGCACGCCGAGCGGGGTGTTGCTGTTGGCCGAGGCCACGGCCGTCTGCAACTGGTCGATCGAGATGCCGCGCGCGGCGAGCGCGGTCGGATCGATCTGGATGCGCACCGCATATTTTTGCTGTCCGTAGATCGAAACCTGCGCAACGCCATCGATGGTCGACAGCGAGGGCGAGATGACGTTTTCGGCGAAGGCGTCGAGGTCGGTGAGTGGAACGGTGTCGCTGACCAGCGACATCAGAAGAATCGGCGCATCGGCCGGATTGACCTTGCGATAGCTTGGCGGCGCCGTCATTTGCGGCGGCAGCGATTTTTGCGTGCGCGCAATGGCTGCCTGAACGTCCGCGGCAGCCGCGTCGATGTCGCGGTTGAGCACGAACTGGATGGCGATCGAGGTCTGGCCCAGCGAGTTGGTGGTCGAAATCGAATCGATGCCGGCAATGGTTGCGAACTGCTTGATCAGCGGCGTCGCGACCGAGGTCGCCATGGTCTCCGGCGAAGCGCCGGCCAGTTGGGCCGAGACATTCACCACCGGGAACTCCGCGCTGGGCAGCGCCGCAACCGGCAGGAACTTGTAAGCGAACAGTCCGCCCAGCACGAGGGCGAACGACATCAGCAGCGTGGCGACGGGCTTTCGTATGCAGAATTCGGAAATCATGGGCGAGCCTCGCCGGCCTTGTCGGCTTGTGCGACCTTAGGCGAATTTTGATCGCCGCTGCTGCTCGCTGTCTTGCCTTCGTGCACCGTCGCGCCGTCCTTTAGCCTTGTCTGGCCTTCGACCACCACTTTCTCGCCGCCCTTGAGGCCCTGGCTGATGGCGCTGTTATCGCCCTCCGTCAGCGCCACCTGCACGGGCCGCATCTCGACCGTGTTGTCCGGCTTGATCACATAGACGAAGGGACCTTTCTGGCTCGGCTGCACCGCGACCGTCGGCACCGAGGTCATCTGCGGCATCGTGCCGGCATCAAGGATGACATTCACATACTGCCCCGGCCAAAGCGAAAGATCGGAGTTCGGTATGCTCGCCCGCGTGGCGATGGTGCCGGAGGCGGTGTCGACGCTGGAATCGACGAAATCGAGCGTGCCCTTGCCGATCGGCGTGGGATCGCCGTCCTTGGTCAGCGTCACGTCGCCTTGCTGTGGGCTCGCCAGCGCCTTGTGCAATAAAGCAAGGTTGCTTTCCGGAAGAGTGAAATTAACCTGCAGCGGGTCCATCTGTGTGATGGTCACAAGCGGCGTCGTGGTGCTTGAGCCGTTGCTGGTGGTGACGAGATCCCCGACCGAGACGTTGACCGCTCCCAGCCTGCCTGAGATGGGCGCGCTGATGGTCGCGTAGCTTAACTGGACGGTATCGGCGTCGATCGTCGCCTTGTCGGCATCGATGGTGGCGGCCGCGGCCTTCTGCGCCGCCAGTGCCTGGTCGTAAGTCTGCTGCGTGCCAGCCTGCTTGGCGACAAGGTCCTTGGCGCGCTGAAGATCCGCCGTGGCGCTCACCAGCAGGGCCTGGTCCTTGACGAGCGTCGCCTGATCCTTGGCAAGCTGCGCCTTCAGTGCGCGGTCATCGAGCGAGAAGAGAAGGTCGCCGGCCTTGACCATTTGCCCGTCCTTCACCGCGATCGACACGATCTGGCTGGAGACACGGGCATTTACGCTGACCACCGACGGTGAGGAGACGAAGCCGATGGCGTAGCGACGGATCGGAAAATCGGCGGTCGTCGCAGTTGCCGAAACGATCGAGGCGGAACGCGCGCCGCCAGCGCCGCCCTTCTGGCTGCCCGATGCCTTGGTCGTGTCGGCGCCGGCTGTGTCGGCCTGCTGGCCGGAGATCAGCTGCTGCACCCTGCCCATTGTGGCGGGCGACAGATAAAGGCCGACACCTGCAAGGCAGGCCAGAGCGACGACTGTAAAGGCGATTTTTCCGCGCATCGACAACTGGCCCTCTATCCGACACGCCGAAACCGGTGGTCTATTCTCAGCTCATTTCACGGCCGTTGCCGCGAATTTCGCCGAATAGATAGGACAAGGCTTTGGCGGAAAAGGGCCAAAACGCGGGATTACGAAGATTTAATATGCACTGCACAATTGTTGTGCAGCCGGCTAACGTGCCGTGGCGATCCCTTAACGCAGCATCGGCCAGAGCGTCGCTGCGAGCAGCAGACCCATTCCTATGTTGAACCATTTCAGCCGCACGGGATCCGAAAGGAAGCCGCGCAGCGCGGTGCCGAACCCGGCCCACACCGAAACGCTGGGCAGGTTGACGATGGTGAAGGCGATCGAAATCAGCGCCACCGAGACGAACGGATGATCCGGATTGGTGTAGACGGCCATGGCAGTGATCGCCATCACCCACGCCTTCGGGTTGACCCATTGGAACGCGGCGGCATCGATGAAGCGCATCGGACGCGCCTTCGCCCCGTCCTTGCCACCCATCGAACGCGACATGGCGATCTTCCAGGCGAGATAGAGCAGATAGGCTGCGCCGGCGATTTTCAGCGCAGCATGCAGCGCCGGAAACGCTGTCAGCACCGCGCCGAGTCCGAAGCCGACGGCCAGCAGCAGAACCAGAAAACCGATGCTGATGCCCAGCATATGCGGAACCGTTCTGACTATGCCGAAATTGACGCCGGAGGCCAGCAGCATGAGATTGTTCGGCCCCGGCGTGATCGACGTCACGAAGGCATAGACCAGGAGTGCAAGGAACGCGTTGACGGACATCATATCCTCCCCGGATAAGTCAGCTATATTGTCCTTTTTCGGCAGGCGCGCAAAAGCCACGGACGGGCGACCGCCGGACCAGCGAGGAGAATTTGAAGCAGCCGGAGCGGTGGGTGGCGCGCCTACATGCCCTGCGGGCCGCGGTTCATGGCTGCGACACCGGTGCGGCAGATCTCGACCAGGCCGAGCGGCTTCATGATGGCAATGAACTGGTCGAGCTTGGAACCCTTGCCGGTGATCTCGAAGATGAAATGCTCGGTGTTGGCGTCGATGACCGACGCGCGGAAGGCATCGGCCAGCCGCAGCGCCTCGACGCGGGCGTCGCCGGCGCCGGCGACCTTGACGAGGGCAAGCTCGCGCTCCAGCGGCCGCTCCTGGCCGAGTTCGTGCGAGCGCACGGTGAGATCGACCACGCGGTGCACCGGCACGATCCGCTCGAGCTGGTGCTTGATCTGCTCCAGCACATGCGGCGTGCCGCGCGTCACGATGGTGATGCGCGACAAATGCTTCTCGTGCTCGGTCTCGGACACCGTGAGGCTTTCGATGTTATAACCGCGCCCCGAAAACAAGCCGATGACGCGGGCAAGCACCCCCGGTTCGTTGTCGACCAGCACGGAAAGCGTGTGCGTTTCCGGCTTTTCGGTTTCCTTGGCGATGAAGTAGGCGGAGCCGGTCGGCTGGAGCTGTGCGTTCATGACGTGAATCTCGATTTCAAACTTTGGCGCTAATTCTATGTTTCCACACGGCTTCCGCCGCAGACGCTGTCTGCCGCTACACCAGTTCCCTGCCCTTGGCGTCGATGGCGTTGGCCACCGCCTCGTCGGTCGCCTCGTCAGGCAGGAGCATCTCGTTATGCGCCTTGCCGGACGGAATCATCGGGAAGCAGTTGGCGAGAGTCGCCACGCGGCAGTCGAATAGCACCGGCTTCGTCACCGAAATCATCTCGCGGATCGCGTCATCCAACTCGTCCGGCTTGTCGCAGCGTATGCCATGGCCGCCATAGGCGTCCGCCAGCTTGACGAAATCCGGCATCGCCTCGGTGTAGGAATGCGACAGCCGGTTGCCGTGCAGAAGCTGCTGCCACTGGCGCACCATGCCCATATACTGGTTGTTGAGGATGAAGATCTTGATCGGCGCGTCGTACTGCACGGCCGAGCTCATCTCCTGCATCGTCATCTGCACCGAAGCGTCGCCGGCGATGTCGATGACCAGCGCATTCGGATGTGCGATCTGCACGCCGAGCGCCGCCGGCAGGCCATATCCCATCGTGCCCAGGCCGCCCGAGGTCATGCAGCGGTTAGGCTTGTCGAAGTGATAGTGCTGCGCCGCCCACATCTGGTGCTGGCCGACTTCGGTGGTGATGTAGGTGTCCATATCCTTGGTCAGCGCATAGAGCCGCTGGATCGCGTATTGCGGCATGATCACGTCGTTGTTCATCCTATAGGCGAGCGAGTCCCGCGCGCGCCATTTCGCGATCTGCTCCCACCATGGATAGAGCGCCTTCTTGTCGGCCTTGGCAGTCGCCCGCCACAGCCGCACCAGATCCTCGAGCACGCGGCCGACATCGCCCAGGATCGGCACATCGGCATGGACATTCTTGTTGATCGAGGACGGATCGATGTCGATATGGATCTTCTTCGAGTTCGGCGAGAACGCGGTCAGCCGGCCGGTGATGCGGTCGTCGAACCGCGCGCCGATGCAGATCATCACGTCGCAATCATGCATGGCCATGTTGGCTTCGTAGGTGCCATGCATGCCGAGCATGCCGATCCAGTTCTTGCCAGAAGCCGGATAGGCACCGAGACCCATCAGCGTCGAGGTGATCGGGAAGCCGGTGAGGTCGACCAGCTCGCGCAGCAGATGGCTGGCTTCCGGACCTGAATTGATGACGCCGCCGCCGCTGTAGATGATCGGCCTCTTCGCGCCGGCCATCAATTCGACGGCGGCCTTCACCTTCTCCAGATCGCCCTGGACCTTCGGCTGATAGCTGGTGCGCGGCGCCGTTTGCGGCGGCACGTAGATGCCTTTGGCGAACTGCACGTCCTTCGGAATGTCGACGACGACCGGGCCCGGCCGCCCGGTGGTCGCGACATGGAAGGCTTCGTGGATGGTGGCGGCGAGCTCGTTGACGTCCTTCACCAGCCAATTGTGCTTGGTGCAGGGGCGCGTGATGCCGACGGTGTCGCATTCCTGGAAGGCGTCGGAGCCGATCAGCGAGGTCGGCACCTGACCGGTGAGACAGACCAGCGGAATGGAATCCATCAGCGCGTCCTGCAGCGGCGTCACCGCATTGGTGGCACCGGGGCCGGACGTGACCAGCAGCACGCCGGCCTTGCCGGTCGAACGCGCATAACCTTCGGCGGCATGGCCGGCACCCTGCTCGTGCCTGACCAGAATGTGCTCGACCTCATCCTGCTGGAAGATCTCGTCATAGATCGGAAGGACCGCGCCGCCCGGATAGCCGAAGACATGCTTGACGCCGTTGTCCTTCAGCGCCTGCACCACCATTTCGGCGCCCGTCATTTCGCGCCGCTCGTTATGTCCGTTGCTCATCGGTCTGGTCCCGTACTGTTCGCCATCAGGCGATTTGCTGGTCGTTTAGTTGGGTTTTGGGCAATAAAAAAGGCCCCCGAGGGAGCCTGTGGGATGCGCATGGGAGGTTTTCGCCCGGCGGTTACACCGCCTTGCCCACGCGCCAGCCTACGAGAATGAGTGCTGTTTTCATGGGCGCGGACAATAAGGTCGGTTCCGCGCCGCTGTCAACGGGCAATCTGTCGGTCCCATTGTTCAGCGGCGCGGATTGTTCAGGCCGCCAGCACCACACCCCTTGCCTGGATACCGCCAACGCATTTTGCCGGGTATGTCGAGACGCATGATGTTGCCGAGAAAACGTCTCTAGTCTTCGGCGGCGCACTATTGTCGGCAAGTGTGCCGGGTGGGGCGGCGCCGGTGATCACGTCGCGCTTTGGGTCGCGAACTTTTTCACCACCCGCTCCAGCAGCGGCACGTAGTCGCGAAAGGCACGCGTCTTCATGTTGGCGACCTTGCCACCCTCGTCCCAGATGCGCACACGCACGGCTTCCTGATGGAATGGATTGCTGCGGAACTCCGCCACCTCCTCCGCGCTCATCGGCCCGCCCTGCAGCGACAGCGTATGGACCGAGGCCGGCGACAGCTTGCCGAAGTAGGAGGGATCGGTGGCGCAGAGATAACGCTTGGCCGCAACATGCAGCCTGACGCATTCGACGATGACCGGCGGAAAGAACGGCGCCAGCACCTCGCCACCCGCCTCGTCGTGGTGCTTGTCCTCGACGTCGTCGGGCGAATAGGTGCCGAACTCGCTGGTGTAGTGGCCGATGTCGTGCAGCAGCGCCGCAGCCACAAGCTCCTCCGGCGCGCCATCCTGCTCGGCTAGCCACGCGCCCTGCAGCATATGCTCGGACATGGTGACCGGCTCGCCGAGATAGGATTCCGCGCCGCGACGCTCGAAAATGTCGGCGATGAACTCGACGATGTTGCCGGTGTTCAGTTCATTCGATTTCATTCGGCCGCCTCTCTGACATCGTGTTCGATTGCCGCCAGCGTGGACAGCAGGCCGTCCTTGTCGGCGTAGCAGCCCTGCAGCCAGCGCGTGCCGCTGCCGGAAAAGGCCTTGCGCGCATGCATGACGCGCGTGTTGTCGACGATGAACGACTGGCCCGCCTCGAGCTTGAAGGTCACCTCGAAGGCCGGATCCTCGATCAGTTCGGCGAACCGGCGATAGGCGGCGTAATATGCGTTCATTTCGGCGAACGGCACGTCGATGGTCGGCGCCAGCGAGTGGTTGTTGAAGCGCACGCAGATGAGCTCGCCATCCGGTCCGAGCTCGATCATCGGGCGCTTGGACTGCAGCCGCACGCCCGATGAGCCGGCATATTCGAAGCGCGCCGGATAGGAGGAAAGCAACCGGAAGCCGTTCGAATTCTCCGCCTGCAGCGCGGCCGCCACCGCGAACCCGTCGACGACGCTGGATTCGCCGCCTTCCACCGTATTCTCGATGCAGGCCAGGATCTGCAGCGTCGGCACCGGGTCGCGGTAGGGATTGTCGGTATGCGCCTGCAGGCCAAGGTTGGTGTAGGCAAGATTGTTCGGATTGACCTCGGCGCGCACCTCGAACCAGCGCCCGTAATTGGTCTCCCTGATATATCCGAAGAGATCGGCCACATTGCATAATGCCCCGGATTCGGCCGGCAGACCGTCCATGACGGCAAAGCCAAAGCTCCGTACCGCCGTCAGCCATTGCCGCAGAACATTCCTGTCGTGCCGCGCCTCACTATAGGCCGCGCGCGGCACCGAACTCTGCATCGTCGCCTTGGTCCACCGCCGAATGTCGCTGCCGGTCCAGCCGGGCTGCCGATTTTCTTCGCGGTCGTAAGTATGGGCGCGAAGCCAGCTTGCGGGAAAGCTGACGGTCTTGTCTTCAGGCACGAACGTGACCACCAGCGCCTCGCCCTTGATCGAGGCCTCTCCGATCCGTGTCTCGCCCGGAATGTCCAAAATGGTGACCAGCCGCTGGCCGTTACCGGCGCTGCGGGTCCTGTCGTCCAGTGCGTTGTCGCGCAGCCACATGGCATGGAATCGGCTGCGTGTCCCATCGTCCCAGCCAAGCGCGATCGTTCGCCCTTCGTCGCCAAGGTTTGCTCTAGTCAGCACGCTTCTGAAACTCCCGTCTTCGGGCCGGCGCCGCGGTACCGATTGCATGCTGTCTTTGCCAAAGACATAATTCAAATTATTGTTTTTCAGCCAATGCCGCCAAAAACCTAATGACTGGAAAAGCTGCCGATCCCATGCCTCCGCTCGACTGGCTACGCAGTTTCGAAGCGGCCGCGCGCCTGTCGAATTTCACCGCCGCGGCCGCCGAGCTCGGGCTCACGCAAGCCGCCGTCAGCCAGCACATCCGCTTTCTGGAAGAGCGTCTCAAGACGCGACTGTTCGCGCGGCTGGCACGCGGCGTGGCGTTGTCGCCGGAGGGCGCCGCCTATCTTCCCCATATCCAGTCGGCATTCGCGATCATCGGCAGCAGCACGCGCGAGTTGTTCGAGCCACGCGTTTTGCAAACCGTCACCATTCGCGTTCCGATTTCTTTCGCGCTGCTGGTGCTGGTCCCGGCTCTTCCCGATCTCGCAAAGGCGCTGCCGTGGATCAGGCTCGATCTGGTGACCATCCATCGACCGACGGACTACGACGAGGCAGGCTCGACGCTCGACATCCGCTTCGGCAACGGTTCATTTTCCGGGCGCGACGCCGACCGGTTGACGGTCGAGCGGCTCGTTCCGGTCGCTGCGCCGATCTTGGCCGGAAATGCCGAATGGACATCGCTGCCGCTGCTGTTGGTGGCGGGCGCGCGCGAGATGTGGGCGGAGTGGTTCGCAGCCTCCGGCCTTGCCGGCCACTCCCAACGCTCGCATCGCTTCGACAGTTTTGTCGCCGCGATGGAGGCGGCGAAGTCCGGCGCCGGAGCGCTGCTGGGCTCGCGGCCGCTCATCGACGCCGCGCTTAAGGACAATCTCCTTGTCAGGCTTTCCGATTTCGAGCTCTCGAGCCCATCGGGTCACTTCCTAACATGGCCATCGTCATCGCGGCTGTCCGGCGCCGAACAGGATTTTCGCCGCTGGCTTTTGTCGCGTCTCGCCAGCATTTCAGCATAGCGCCCGGGCTGGCTCCCCTATCCGCTTCCAATAGATGAGCGTGCCGGTGAGCCCACCATGGGGTTTTAGCGCATAGTCCGGAATCTCGCCGGTCAGCGAGAAGTCGAGTTTTTCGTAAAGGCCGCCGGCCCCCTCTTCGCTTGCTGTGTCCAACACCAGCAGGGTGCGCCCTTTCTTGACCGCCAGTTCCTCGGCGGCCCGCATCAGGCCGGTGGCAATACCTTTGCCGCGATAGTCGAGGCGGGTCATCAGCTTCGCAATCTCGGCGCGGTGCGGTTGGTTGGGCGGGCAGTCGAGAAGCAGTGAGACGGTGCCGGCAAGCGTCTTGCCATCCCATGCGCCCAGCACCGCCCGTTCTCCGCGCGCCGCGGCAGCGAGCGATTTGCGCCAGAACTCATGGGCCGCATCGGGAGACAAGGGATGCATGAAGCTTACCGATCCGCCGGCGGCGACTGTCTCGATCAGCAGGTCGGCGAGCATCCCGCTGGTTTTTGCGTCGTCGTTCAACGCCCTGATTTCAAGGGGATTCATGTCGGGGGTCTCCAGGTGATAAGGTGTCGGGCCGCGGTCATGCGAAATGACTGCTCCGACTTCGGCGGCGCGCCCTTCGGATTTCCGCGATCCGCTCGGCATCGTCCTCGCTGAGGTGCCGCCCGCGCTCCAGGATCTCGAGCGTGTATTCCTCATAGGTGAGCCCAAGCCGCTCGGCCTTTTCCAGCCGCATCAGCATGACGGCATGGCTCGGCGCCTTCCAGGCTTTGTCGTGGGCGGTGCGCCAGGCAAGAAAGATGTAGGGGTCGCCCTTGCCCCAGGGCGGACCTTCGTAGTCGTCGAGAGGCGGCCCGCCATTGTGGGACCGTTCAGGCCGGCGTGCCATGCGATCAGCCCCGGACCAGCGCCACCAGATACTCGGCGGCTTCCGGTCCCGGAGCGTGGAAGGTGCAGTCCGACGGGGCTCCGAGCGCCAGGCAGTCGCCCGGCTCCAGCCTGTGCACGACATTGCCTTCGGTGAAGTCCAGGCGGCCGCCGATCAGCCAGATCTGCTGCTTGATGAAGGCATAGGACGCTGCCGGGAAATCGACCTTGGCGCCTGCCGGCAGGCTGACCCGGATCAGCTCGAGCGGCATTTGCGTTGCAGGCGACAGATGGCGTCGCACATAGCCGGTCGCCGGATCCTGCCAGACCGGCTGCTCGTCCTTGCGGGACACGCTGCCGCCCTGCATTTCGGCGCGGGCAATCAGCGTCGAGAGCGTCATGCCGAAAGCCGACGCGATGCGCACGAGGAGCGCCGCGGTCGGACTTGTCATGCCGCGCTCCATGGCGCTCAGCATCGCCTTGGAAACGTCGGAACGCTCGGCCAACTCGGCCAGCGACCATCCCCGCAAATCACGCTCGGAGCGTATCCGCCTGCCGATCGTGGACGTGATGTCGTTCGATATATCAGTCATTCATCCAATATATCGAAATTCCGGGATGAAGGAAGAGGCTGGTCGATCGCATTTTCGCGAGTGGTTTAACGGGACCTACACCATCCGACCTCACGCGGCTTTAACCCCGATTGGGATAGCTTTGACCGCCGAGGGGAATGGGACAGGTAACCGATGTTTGTTGAACGCGAAGCCTCCATTGGGGAGCCGACCTCGCAGGAGCGCCGCGACGCCCAGCAGAGCGACAAGCGCATCCTGGGCAACGTCGTGCAATGCGACGGTGCGCGCGCTACCATCAGCGCCTATGCCGAAGATGCCGAAGGCACGGTGACCGGCCTGTGGACCGTCGGCAAGATGATTTCCATCAACCTTGGCGCGACGCGAACCGTTGGCCTTGTCTATGCGATCGGCAAGTCTGACCGCGCCTGGAGCAATGAGGGCCAGAACGCAATCGAGGTCAGCATCGAACTGATCGGCGAGGTGCGCGACGGCGCCGAGCCCGGCGCCAAACCGGTCTTCGACCGCGGCATCACCACCTATCCGCATATCGGCGCGGTTGCCCACCGTATCCGCAGCCGCGACCTGCAGGCCGTCTACGATCTCGCCGGCCGCCATTCGATCACCATCGGCACGCTGTCCCAGGACGAGGCGATCGACGCCAACATCGCTGTCGACGACACGCTGGCGCGCCATTTCGCCATTGTCGGCACGACCGGCGTCGGCAAATCCACGGCTGTCTCGCTGCTGTTGCGCAAATCGATCGAGGCGCGGCCCGATCTGCGCGTGCTGATCCTCGACCCGCACAACGAGTTTGCCGCCTCGCTTCCGGAATACTGCGTGAAGGTTGATTCCAAGACGCTCGACCTGCCGTTCTGGATGTTCAGACTGGAAGAATTCGCCGAAGTTCTGTTTCGCGGTCGCGAGACCGTTCCGGAGGAAGTCGACGTCCTGCGCGACCTCATCCCGGCCGCCAAGAACCTCTATCGCAACCCGAGCTCCGGCTCGTATATCAGGCGCGGCAGCGATGCGCTGACGGCGGATACGCCGGTGCCTTACCGCATCGCCGATCTGCTCAAGCAGATCGACGAGCGCATGGGTCTGCTCGAAAGCAAGAACGATCGGCCGACACTGAAGTCGTTGAGGACGCGCATCGAATCGGCCGCTTCCGACCCGCGCTACCGTTTCATGTTTAATTCGCGGCTGATCGAGGACACCATCCACGAGACGATCGGCAACATCTTCCGCGTACCGAACCATGGACGTCCGGTGACCTGCTTCGAGATGGCGGGCATGCCGTCCGAAGTCGTCAATTCGGTCTGCTCGGTGCTGGCGCGCCTCGCCTTCGACCTTGCGCTCTGGAGCGAGGGCCGGCTGCGGCTGCTCCTGCTTTGCGAGGAAGCGCACCGCTACATGCCTGCCGATCCGCGTCTCGGCTTCGCGCCGACCAGGCACGCTTTGTCGCGCATCGCCAAGGAAGGCCGCAAATATGGCTGCTATCTCGGCGTTGTGACCCAGCGTCCAGGCGAGCTCGATCCGACCATCCTGTCGCAATGCTCGACTTTCTTCGCCATGCGGCTCGCCAACGAGCAGGACCAGGCGATCATCCGCTCGGCGATCGCCGATTCCTCGGCCTCGACGCTGGCGTTCCTGTCCTCCATGGGCCAGCGCGAAGCCATTGCCTTCGGCGAAGGCGTGGCGACCACCATGCGGCTCAAATTCGAGAAACTGTCCCAGGAATTCATTCCCGGCACAGCGAAGCGGGAGCAGGCCTTGCCCGCGGATTCCGGCGACGATGTCGATCTCGCCGGAATTGTCGAGCGTCTGCGCAACGTGCCGAAACCGCAGCAGTCGATAGCGTTCGCCGAAGCCGTCGATACCGGGCGCCAGGCTGGCGACCCCGACTACCGCAAGCCATCGGCGCCGCGCGTGCAACCGGACGACGATTTCGACATGCGTTACGGCCTGAGGCCCTCGACCTTCGGCATGCGCCAGCAGAACGACTAATCGTTCTGCATCTTCGCGCCGACTGAGTCCCGGGCTGAGTCGACTGAAGTCGCTTTCGAGAACCGGAGCGGACATATAGTCCGTGAGCACGCGCATGACCCCGAAAATCGAGAACGCTTTTCGGAAAGGATCATAGGAGACGCGCGGCGCGGTAGAAGCGCAGCACACGGCTCCAGGCGGCCAGCGTCAAGAATTTGATCATGGAATTTCAGGCGCAGACGCGGTTGCGGCCCTGCTTCTTCGCCTCGTAGAGCTGCCGGTCGGCGCGGCGATAGAAGTCCTCGGCACTCTCCTTGCGGTCCCAGACGGCGAGGCCGACGCTGGTGGTGACCTTCAGCCGCACATTGCCCGACATGATCGACAGGTTGGCGATCGCCTTGCGGATGCGCTCGGCGAACCGCGCGAGCAGTTCCGCATCCATGTTGGGCGTGACCACGGCGAACTCCTCGCCGCCCAGCCTCGCCACCACATCGTGATAGCGGGTCATGCCCCGTACGCACTGCGCGACGGACCGCAGAACCTCGTCGCCGACATCGTGGCCATGCGTGTCGTTGACCTGCTTGAAATGATCGAGATCGAGGATCATCAGGCCCACCGGCTTGTCGATGCGGCCGAACTCGTCGAGATATTCCCGCAACGCGTCATCGAAGTAGCGGCGGTTCTGCATTCCGGTCAGGCCGTCGGTGAGCGCTGCGTGCTCGAGCGTTTGCGAACGGGCGCTCAGCGACACCGTCATGGCGCGCAACTTGCCCTCTTCCCTCACCTGGCCGCGGATCAGCGGGTAGATGAAGAAGGTTCCAAAGAACAAGGCAGCAGCCAGCAGCGCACCGGTCACGAACAGCAATTTGTTGAGATAGGCGATTCTGTCGAGACGCGATGCGGTGTCGAGAGCGGTCGCGATATCCTGCAATTGGCCATAGGCGTGAAAGGTCACCAGGCCGGCGGCCAGGATCACGAAGATAAAGACGAAAAACGCCGATTCCGCCTTGTGAAAACGCATAACGCCCCGCGGTACTGCGACCGTCGCCGTTATGGCATGCCAGGCCTTACGGACGGTTAACCCGGACAACCGTGACGGGAAGCTGCGCTCACAATTCCAAGCCCTGATCAAATCGCATTCTATCAGTCCGCGATTGACCATTTCTCGCCCGGGCGTAACCTTTGCCACTCCGGCCCCAGTTGGTGTTTGAACCAGGTCGTCTGCCGCTTGGCATATTGGCGCGTCGCGATCTTGGCTCGCTCAATCGCTTGGGGAAAGCCCATGTGTCCGGCCATCGCGGCCTGCAGCTCGCGCACGCCGATCGCCTTCATCGCCGGCAGGTTCGGATCGAGGTCGAGTGCCATCAACTGCCTGACCTCGTCGAGCGCGCCCTTGTCGAGCATTTGATCGAAACGCGCCCGGATACGCGCCACCAGTTCGCCGCGATCCAGCTCGATCACCAGGAAGCGTGCGCTGTCGCGGTCGATGAGCGGCTGGCCGCGTGCCGCTTGCCATTCAAGGATCGACCGTCCCGACGCGTCGAGCACCTCCAGTGCCCGCACAATGCGCTGGCCATCGGTCGGCCGGAGCTGCATGGCGACAGCCGAATCCTGATGCATCAGTACACGGTGCAGCCGTTCTGCCCCTTGTTCCTTGAGTTCGTAGCGCCAGCGCTCACGCACCGAAGGCGGAATGTCGGGCATGTCCGAGATGCCTTCGGCTAAAGCTCGGAAATAGAGCCCGGTGCCGCCGACGAAGACAGCCGGCCGGCCGGAGAAAATACCTTCCGCGATCAGCCCGGTGACGTCGCGCAGCCAGGCGCCGGTCGAGTAGGCTGTCGAAGGATGCACGTGACCGTACAGATAATGCGGCACGCGCGCCGTTTCGGCCGCGCTCGGACGCGCCGTCAGCACGTCCAGAACCGAATAGCCCTGCATGGAATCGGTGTTGACGATCACGCCGCCCTTGCGCTCGGCGATGTCCAGCGCCAGCGCCGACTTGCCGCTGGCGGTCGGCCCCGCTATCAGGATGGCGTTTTTCACGCGGCCTTTGCCCGCCTGCCTGCCGGAATTTTCGATGCCTCTGATCGCCACGCTTGTGTCCAATCCCAAAGACCGCCGAGTGTCGGTCCCGCTTGCGAATATCGCCTCGCGAGCGGCAGGCGCAAGCGCCGTTCATTGGCTGGCCGAGGATGTCGCCTGCGATCTGGTTTTGCCGGAGACTCCCGACATCGGCGAATTGACGGCCAATCTGCGCGCGGCATTGGCCTCCGAGCCGGTCGACATCATCGTCCAGCCGGCTGAAGGCAGGAGGAAGAGGATCCTGCTTGCCGATATGGATTCGACCATGATCAATCAGGAATGCATCGACGAGCTTGCTGACGAGATCGGCGTCAAAGACCGTGTCGCTGCGATCACCGCGCGATCGATGAATGGCGAGATCGCATTCGAGCCGGCCTTGCGCGAACGCGTCGCCTTGCTGAAGGGCCTCGACACGGCGGTGGTCGAGCGCATCCTCGCCAACCGGCTGACGCTGGCCGCCGGCGGCCGCGCGCTGGTGCAGACCATGCGTGCCAACGGCGCCTGGACGGCGCTGGTCTCAGGCGGCTTCGACGTCTTCACCAACCGCATCGCCGCAATGCTGGGCTTCCAGGAAAACCGCGCCAACCGGCTGATCGAGGACGGCGGCAGATTCACCGGCACGGTGGCCGCGCCTATTCTCGGCCGCGCCGCCAAGGCCGAGGCGCTGCTCGACATCGCGGCAAGGCTGGGCGTGACGACGCAGGATGCCGTTGCCGTGGGCGACGGCGCCAATGACCTCGACATGATCCGCCTGGCCGGCACTGGCGTCGCTCTTCACGCCAAGCCGGCGGTGGCTGAGCAGGCAAGGATCCGCATCGACCACGGCGATCTGACGGCGCTGCTCTACCTCCAGGGCTATCGCCAGGACGAGTTCGTGCAATGAAGCCGATCCGCACCGAGCGCCTCATCCTGCGCAATTGGGAAGAGCGCGACCGCGCGCTCTTCCATCGCATCAACTCGGACGAGCGCGTGATGGAATTTTTTCCGTTCCGCCGCGACCGGGCCGCGGCGGACGCAAAGATGGACGAGCTCCGCGCCTGGATCGATGAGGATGGCTACGGTTTCGCCGCCGCCGAGATCGCCGCCACCGGCGAGTGCATCGGCTTCGTCGGCCTCCTCCAAACCGATCATGTGCCTTCCCTGCCGGCCGGCACGATCGAGATCGGCTGGCGGCTGGCACCGGAATACTGGCGCAAGGGCTATGTCACCGAGGCATCCGAAGCCTGGCTCTCCTTCGGTTTCGAAACGCTGGAGCTGGACGAAATCGTCTCCTTTGCCGTCGTGGAAAACCATCGTTCGATCGCCGTCATGAAGCGGCTCGGCATGCGCGCCGACCCGGGCGCCGATTTCGACCATCCCGCCGTGCCGGACAGCCACCCTCATCTTAAGCGGCATGCGCTGTACCGGCTGTCGCGCGACGACTGGCAGGCGCGAAAAAGGGCGGCCCGCTAGCCGCCCATTCTTGCGAATCAACCCGTTCGGGCTCTCCGGAATCAGTCCATCCGGATCGTGACGAAGCGCAACTCGCCGGATTTCGAGGCGAGCATCAGCAGCGCGTTCTTGCGGCCCTGCTCTTTCAGCGCGCCGATCCGGTCCATGACATCCTTTGGCGTGCCGACCGATTCCTGCGCGATCTCGGTGATCACCTCGCCGGGCTGGATGCCGCGTTCGGCGGCGGCCGAATCCTTGGCGACGTCGGTGATGACCACGCCCGACACATCGGCCGCGATGCCGAATTTCTGTCTGGTCTGCTCGTTGAGCTCGCCAACGGTCATGCCGAGCACCGAAGCCGTCGACACAGGAGCCGCCTTGTCGCCCTTGTCCTCGCCGGTACTGCCGTTCTCGCCGCTGGCCAGCTTCTCGCCGTCCTCGAGCCGGCCGAGCGTCACCTTCACTGTCTGCTCGACGCCCTTGCGCACGATGACGACGTCGACGGCCTTGCCGACCGGGCTTTCGGCGACGACGCGCGGCAGGTCGCGCATTTCGTGGATGTCCTTGCCGTCGAATTTGATGATGACGTCGCCGGCTTGAACCGTGCCGTTGTCGACCGGTCCGCCCTTGATGACACCGGCCACCAGCGCGCCCTTGGCCGTCGCCATGCCGAGGCTTTCGGCGATGTCTTCCGTCACTGGCTGGATGCGCACGCCAAGCCAGCCGCGCCGCGTTTCGCCGAACTGGCGAAGCTGATCGACGACGCCCGCGGCGAGCTGCGAGGGAATGGAAAAGCCGATGCCGATCGAGCCGCCGGACGGCGAGATGATCGCCGTGTTGATGCCGATGACCTCGCCACTGCTGTTGAACAGCGGACCGCCGGAATTGCCGCGATTGATGGCGGCGTCGGTCTGGATGAAGTCGTCATAGGGGCCGGAATTGATGTCGCGGTTGCGCGCCGAGACGATGCCGACCGTGACCGTGCCGCCAAGACCGAAAGGATTGCCGATCGCCATCACCCAGTCGCCGACGCGCATCTTAGTGGAATCGCCGAACTTCACCGCCGTCAATTTGTGGCCCTTCGGATCGACCTTCAGCAACGCGACGTCGGTCTTTGTATCGGTGCCGACAAGCGTCGCCTTCAGCGTCACGCCGTCGGAGAAATTGACCTCGATGTCGTCGGCATCGGCGATGACGTGATTGTTGGTCACCACGATGCCCTGCTCGGCATCGATGACGAAGCCGGAGCCAAGCGACTGCACCTTCTGCCCACCGCCCTTGTCGCCGCCGCGGTTCTTGAAGAAGTCATCGAAAAAATCCTGGAAGGGCGAGCCTTCCGGAAGCTGCGGCATCGGCACCGCACCGGGGCCTTCCGTGCCTTTGACGGTTTGCGAGGTCGAGATGTTGACCACCGCGCCGAGCAGGCGTTCGGCAAGGTCGGCGACGGAAGGCGGCGCGTCGGAAGCGATCGTGGGCGTGACGAAGGACGGGACGGCAACTATGCCGACGACGAATGCGGTGGCGCCGGCGAAAAACCTGCGCCGCGCCGCGCGCAACAGGGTGTCGGATATCATCGTGGCCTCCCGGCGTTTTGAAAAAGAAAGGCGCTTCCGCAAAGGCGCCCGTCAATTCATGTTGGCAAGAAATAAGGCACGTTTGCGGCTATAGCTATCGGCGGAAGATAAATCGTCAATCGCCTCGGCACCAAGGAATTTCATCAGCCGCGAACCAGCCAGACGATGGCGACGCCGAGGGCGATTGCAGCCAATCCGGCGATCCGCAGCACATTCTCCGGCAACGACAGCACCTCCGCCGCCAGTTTCCTGGCCAGAGCCGGAAACCCGCCATAGACCAGGCCCTCGATGACGAGGACCAGGCCGATGGCCGCGAGGAAATCCTGCACCGTCCGCTACTGGGCGCTGCCGGGTTGCGTGGCCGGGGCTGCCGGCGTCGCGGGCGCGGGCTGCGATGCCGCCGGCTGTCCGGGCTCGGGCTTGCTTTCCGGATCGCGGAAGAAACGGAAGAACTCGGAGTCGGGCGACAGCACCATGGTGGTTCCGGTGCTGTCCAAGGCTGTGCCGTAAGCATTCATCGAGCGATAGAAATCGAAGAAGCCCGGGTCCCGCTTATAGGCTTCAGCAAAGGTGGCGCTGCGCTGCGCCTCGCCCTCGCCGCGCAGGATCTCCGATTCTTTCTGCGCCTCGGCGATGATCTCGACGACCTCGCGGTCGGCCCTGGCTTTGATACGCTGCGCCGCCTCGTTGCCGCGGGCTCTCAGCCGCTCGGCTTCCGCCAGGCGTTCGGCTTTCATGCGATCGTAGGTCTGCTGCGATACTTCGGCGGTCAGATCCGTCCGGCGGATGCGCACATCTTCGATGTCGAGGCCGAGCGACGTCGCGTCCGGACGCAGTTGGTCACGCACCTCGCGCATCATGACGCCGCGTTCTTCGGAAAGTGCCGCCTCGAAATCGCGCAGACCATAGACGCGGCGCAGCGCCGCATCGAGACGCGTCTTCAGCCGGGCTTCGGCGAGTTCCACCTGCCCCGATACCGCCGCGCGGAACGTGCGCGGATCCGAAATGCGGTAGGCGATGAAGGCATCGACCTCGTAGAACTTGCCGCCGGAGACCTGAACGCGGATATTGTCGAGGTCGAAGCGCATGACTTTTTTCTCGATCGTCTGAACGCTGTCGGCATCGAAGAAGGCGAATGGCGCCTTGAAATAGATGCCCGGCTCGGTCTTGACGTCGATGATCTCGCCGAACCTCAGCACGATTGCCTGCTCGCCCGCCTTGACGACGAACACCGACGAATAGAGCAGAAACAGAAGGACGGCCGCGATGACCGCGATGATGGGAAGACGGTTGGCCATCACTGGTTACCTCCCAGCGCAGGCGCGGGCGGCGCCTTGGGCTGCAGTGCCGGCAGCGGCAGATAAGGAAGCACACCCTGCCCGTTGCCCTGCTCGACGACGACCTTGTTCGAGTCCTTCAGGATCCTCTCCATTGTTTCCAGGTAAAGGCGCTTGCGCGTCACGTCGGGCGCCTTGGCGTATTCGTTGTAAACGGAGATGAAGCGCTGCGCCTCACCTTCGGCTTCCTGCACGACCCGGTTCTTGTAGGCGGCGGCATCTTCGCGGATCTGGGCCGCCTCGCCGCGCGCCTGGCCGAGCTTCTGGTTGGAATATTGATTGGCCTGCTCGACGAACTTGTCCTCGTCCTGCTCGGCGCGCTGCACCTCGTCGAAAGCATCGGCGACCTCGCGCGGCGGGGCGGCGTCCTCGATGGAGATTGCGTTGACTTGCAGACCCGTCTTGTAACCGTCGAGCGTGTTTTGGATGATCTCACGCACCGATGTGGCAATACCCTGGCGATCGTCGCGGAAAATATCCTGCGCGGGGCGCCGGCCGACGACCTCGCGCATGGCGCTTTCGGCCACCTGCGTCAGCATGCCGTCGGGATCTGAGACGTCGAAAAGATAGGCCCTTGGATCGGAAACCTGGTAGGCGACCGAGAACTGCACATTGACGATGTTCTGGTCGCCGGAGAGCATGAGCCCGGAGCCGCTGCTCGCCCCGCCGCCGATGCTGACGAGCTGCTCGGAAATCTTTGCCGTTTCGACCGTTTCGATCGGCCACCAGTGGAAATGCAGGCCTGGCTGCGAGAGCTCGGCCTTCGGCTTGCCGAAGCGCAATTCGACCGCGACCTCGTCAGGCTGCACGGTATAGATAGCCTTGAAAGCCCAAAGCACGACAAGCGCGAGCGCGATCAGCCCGAGGACGGCCGGGCTGGCGCCGCCGCCTCCCGGAAGAGCGCGCCGCAGCCTGTCCTGGCCGCGGCGGATGATGTCCTCGAGATCGGGAGGCGACCCGGGCGGGCCGCTCGGGCCTTTCGGTCCCTGTCCCCAGGGCCCCTGATTGCCGCCGCCGCCCCATGGGCCGCCGCCACCGCTCTTGTCGTTCCAGGGCATGAATGTCCTTTCGCTTCGGTTCCCTCAGGCCTTGCGGCGCGATCCTAGCGCATGACCTCGAAAACCGATATCGGTTTTCCGAAAGGAATCATGCGCCAAATCAAAGTTTTACGGCGACCTTCTTGCGCGTCCGGTTGGAAGCGTGGCGCTGTACCCTCGTTCTTCTATAGGGACGCCGTGACGCGCTTTCAACGCGATCCGCTACGCGCGCCTGCGATTTGAGCCGTCAGCGACCCTTTGTCCTCGTCAGTGACCGTCGCCGCGGCGCTCGTAAACCGTATAGCGTGTCGCGTGGCTGTCCTTTTCGCCCGCCGGAAAATCCTCGGATCGGACGATCCGCCAGATCGCGGGGTCGATCGGCGGAAAATGAGCGTCGCCATCGACCGCGGCCAGCACATGCGTGACGTGGAGACGATCGGCCAACGGCAGGGCCTGGGCATAGATCTCGCCGCCGCCGACGACGCAGATCTCCTCGGCACCTGCCATGCAGCGGCCGCGCACCTTGGCCAGCGTGATCGCCTCGTCGAGCGAATGGGCAACTTCGGTGCCCTCGGATCGCCAGTCTCTGGCTCGCGTCACCACGATGTTGAGCCTGCCGGGCAGCGGCCGGCCGATGCCCTCATAGGTCTTGCGGCCCATGATGATCGGCTTGCCCATCGTATCGGCCTTGAAGCGTCTCAGGTCGCTGGAAAGCCGCCACGGCAGCCCGCCTTCGCGTCCGATCACGCCGTTCTCGGCAATGGCGACGTAGATCGCGATGTCCATCAGCCGCCGTTCCCGCTATTGTCCGACGGCTCGAGCAGCAAGATGCCGATATCGTGCTCCGGATAAAAATCCTTGGCCGTCATCTCGAACGTCGTCGGACCCACCTTGCGGACGTTGTCGCCGCAGAAGGAGACCAGATTCTTTGGGCTGCCCTTGTCGATGGTGAGCTTGAAATTGCCGATACTACCGGACGCCCAGTTGCCGCCGGTGGTCAGGATATATGCGATGCGGCTCTCGAAATATTTGGGATAGCCGTCGGGATTTTCCTTCGCTGCCTTGCGCACAGCGTTCTCGAACCCGCCGTCCATGCAGTAGCGGGTCTTGTAAGTGTCGTACTGCCCCTGGAACTTGCCGTCGTAATAGAAGCTGACCGATGACGTGCCGCCGACGCTCGGCTTGTAGCGGTGCGAGACATGGACTTGCTTGTTGGCCGGGAAGGTGGAGCGCCACCAATAGGTCGAGCGCAATTGCCAGAACGGCGCGTAGGCGGTTTGCATGCCCGAACCGTTGTCGGCGGTGTCTTCGATGATGATGCCGCGATCTTCCCAATCCTGGGCGACGTCCTTGGGCAGCTTTGCCAGCGCCGCCTTGGCGACGTCGCCGAACGGATAGAGCGGCACGTCGTGCGCCTGGAGTTCCGCGGTGATGTCGATGCCCAGCGCGAACGCCTTTTGTTCGAGCTGCGGGTTGGCGTCGACGCCGTCGATCGTCACCTCGAAGCCGAGGAAATTGTCGCTCTGCGCTTCCGGGATCGCCGGCATCTCGTTCGGGTCGCCTTCGATGTCCGGCATCGGGAAGGCGACGATCGCGCTGACGTCCTTGTCGGTATTGTTGCGGAAAACGTAGTCGACGGTCACTTTTTCCGGCGAGATGAAGAGATCTTCGCTTTCCATGGCAACCGCATCGCTGCGCGACAGGATCAGCCCGCCGGTGCCAAGCGCGGCAACGGAATCGTTGGCGAAGGCCGGTGCAACCGAGAATGCCAGCGCTGCGGTCAGGATAGTGCGTGTCATGGCTCCCCTCTCGACGGCATGACCGGGATCATGCGTATGCGCTTCCATCTAGAGCAATTCCAGGAGAAGTAGCTAGAGGCGTTCAGTGTTTCTGCCAACCGGCCGAGTTTTGCGTTCCCGCGTGCCTGCCTGCCCCCGTCTGGACACCGGCCGCCCGATCGGGCAGGAGGACGCCTATGCGCAAGCTTCTCGTCATCGGCATCGGCGCCGGCAATCCCGACCACATGACCGTACAGGCCATCAACGGCGTGAACCGGGCCGACGTGCTGTTCGTTCCCGACAAAGGCGCGAGAAAGAACGACCTCGCGGAACTCCGTCGGCAGATCTGCGACCGCTTCGTCACCAACCCGAAATCGCGCCGCGTCGAATTCGACGTCCCGGTTCGGGCCGAGCCGACATCGTCCTATCGCGTGACCGTCGACGACTGGCACGAGGCGATCGCCGAAATCTATGAAGGGCTGATCGGCAACGAGCTTGCCGAGGACGGCTGCGGCGCATTCCTGATCTGGGGCGACCCCTCGCTCTACGACAGCGCGCTGCGCATACTGGAGCGCGTGCGCCTGAGGGGCAATGTCGGTTTCGAGCTGGAGGTCATTCCGGGCATCACCGCGATCCAGGCGCTGGCCGCCTCCCATGCCACTGCGCTCAACCGCATCGGCGATTCGATCCTGGTCACCACCGGCCGCCGGCTGACTGAGGAAGGCCTGCCCGCGAATGCCGGAAGCACCGTTGTCATGCTGGACGGCAAGTGCGCCTTCAACACACTGGTCGACCAAGATGTTTTCATTCAGTGGGGCGCTTATCTCGGCACGGCGGACGAGATCATCCTTTCCGGCCGCCTCGGCGATGTCAGCGCCGAAATCGAGAAGGTCCGAGAGGAAGCTCGGCGCAAAAAGGGCTGGATCATGGACACCTATTTGCTCCGCAAGCCCGGGGAGCCGGAGGAATAGGCCCCTTACAGGCCCAATCAACCGGCGTCGATCTCGGCCTGCAACGCCTGCATATGTACGGCCGCCGCTGAAGCCGCCGCGCGCTCGATCGCTCTGAAACGGCTGACGACGGCGAGACCCACGGCGGTCAATTGCGCGCCGCCGCCTTTTCGGCCGCCGGTCTGCGCCGCCACCAGCGGCTTGCCGAACACCCGGTTCATGTCCTCGACCAGGTCCCAGGCATGCTTGTAGGACATCTCCATGCCGCGCGCCGCGGCCGAAATCGAGCCGAAAGCGGCGATCTGCTCCAACAATTCGATCTTGCCCGGACCAATTCGTCCGTCAGGGTCGAGATTTATCCGCAGGCTCAGCGATGGCATCCCTTGTCCTCTGCGATCATGTCGAGATTACCCTCTCCGCCGCCACATCGCTATTCCAAACCAACATAGCGATATTGCCCTTTCGTCAACCATCGGCCTCCACCGGCAGCCCAGCACCTGTCGTCGCGCTGTCAAAGCTCACCGTCTTGATCACCGCGAAGACCTCGCGGCCGAGCGCGAGCCGAAGGCTCTGCTTCGACTGTTCGGTGATGCGCGCCAGCACCGTTGCTCCGTTGCAGTCGATGGCGATCTCCACCGTAGGCCCGACGCCCGGCCTGACCGCGGCGATCTTGCCCGGCAGTATGTTGAGCGCGCTAAGACCCGACGGCTGTTCGGTCGCGATCATGACATCGCGGGCGCGGATGCGGAGGCGCACCAGGGCGCCGACCGGCCTTGGAAGGCGCGGCACGCGGATCTCGCCGGCCGGCGAGGCGAGCACAGTCATGCCGAAAACTTCGTCGTGACGCGAAACCCTGGTGTCGAGCACCGCGCCGCCCTCGCCGCGCTCCTCCGCCGGCAAGAGGTCGAGCCGCTGCATGATCGCCTCGGTCGGGCCGAAAGCCGCGATCTTGCCTTGGGACAGCACCGCCACGTCGGTCGCCAGCCGCGCCACCTCGGCGACGGAATGGCTGACATAGGCGATCGGGATCTTCGTCTCATCGCGCAGCCGCTCGATATAGGGCAGGATTTCGGCCTTTCGCGCCTCGTCGAGCGAGGCGAGAGGCTCGTCCATCAAAAGCAGTTTCGGGCTGGCAAGGAGCGCGCGGCCGATCGCCACGCGCTGCTTTTCACCACCCGACAATTTCGCCGGCCGCCGGTCGAGCAGGGGACCGATGCCAAGGAGTTCGACCACCGCATCCATACTGGCGTAGCGCTCGGCAACCGGCGTGAACCAGCGGCCATAGCGCAGATTGCCGGCGACGCTCAAATGCGGGAAGAGCCGCGCATCCTGGAACACCATGCCGATCCGTCGCTTGTGCATCGGCACGAAGATGCCGGCGGCGGTGTCGACCAGCACGCGCCCGTCCACCGCGATCCGCCCTTTCCGCGGCCGGATCAGCCCGGCGATCACATTGATCAGCGTCGACTTGCCCGAGCCCGAAGGCCCGAACAGCGCCGTCAGCCGGCCGGCGCTTTCGAAACTCGCCTCGATGGCGAAATCGCCGAGACGATGACTGACGTCCACCGAGAGCGTCATTCGACGTCCATCCGCTGGCCGATCCGGCGCGCCAGAACCTCGGAGGCCACCAGCGCCACCATCGAGATGACGATCGAAATCAGCGTCAGGCGCAGCGCTCCGGGATCGCCGCCCGGCACCTGCGTGAAGGTGTAGATCGCCGAGGGCAGCGTCTGCGTCTCGTTGGGGATGTTGGAGACGAAAGTAATGGTCGCGCCGAACTCGCCCATCGCCTTGGCGAAGGACAGGATCGCGCCGGCGATCAGGCCGGGCAGGATCAGCGGCAGCGTGATTGTGGCGAACACCCAGACCGGGTTGGCGCCGAGCGTGCCGGCGGCCGCCTCCATCTTGCGGTCGACTGCCTCGATCGACAACCGGATCGCCCGCACCATCAGTGGAAAACCCATCACCGCGCAGGCAAGTGCTGCCCCCGTCCAGCGGAAGGAAAAGACGATGCCGAAATGCTCGGCGAGGAAGGCGCCGGCCGGCCCGCGCCGGCCGAAGGTGAGCAGCAGCAGATAACCGGTCACCACCGGCGGCAGGATCAGCGGCAAATGCACCAGCCCGTTGAGCAAGGTCTTGCCCCAGAACCGCCCCCGGGCCAGGACCAGCGCGATCAGGATGCCGGGCGGCAGACTGGCGATCATCGCCACCGTCGCCACCTTGATCGACAGCCGGACCGCATTCCATTCGTCGGGAGTGAGGTCCAGCCAGTTCATATGCGGTGTTAGGTCTTTCTCAGTTGCTCGGCGCGAGCACCGTAAAACCCTGTTCCTTGAAGAGCGCGGCGGCCTTGGCCGACTCGACGCATTTCAGGAAGGCAGCCGTATCCTTGTCCTTCGAATCCGCGGTCTGGGCAATCGGATAGATGATCGGCGGGTGCGAATCCTCGGGGAAGGTGCCGACGACCTTGACGCCCTTTTCGGCATGGGCGTCGGTGGCGTAGACGATTCCGAGCGCGGCCTCGCCCGTCGATACCAGCTTGAGCGCGGCGCGGACATTCTCGGCCTGCGCGACCTTGCCTTCGACCGAGGACCACACGCCCAGCCATTCCAGCGCCGCCTTGCCATATTTGCCGGCGGGCACCGCCTTGAAATCGCCCATGGCGAGCCGACCGTCGCCGATGAGCCCGGCGAGGTCGAAGCCCTTCTCGACCTTCGCCTCGACCTTGGAATCTTGCGGCGCCACCAGAACGATCTGGTTGCCGAGCAGTTTCGCTTCGGTGTCGGGCCTGGTCAGCTTCTTGTCGGAGAGATACTTCATCCAGTCGAGGTCGGCCGAGACGAAGACATCGGCCGGCGCGCCGCCTTCGATCTGCTTGGCCAGCGCCGAGCTTGCCGCATAGGAAATCGTGGCCGCCTCGCCGACCTCCGGCTCGCAGGCCTTGTTGACCGCATCGAGCGCGTCCTTGAGGCTGGCCGCGGCGAACACGATCACCTTGTCGTCGGCCTGAGCAGCGGGGACAGCCGCCATCAACGCTGCCGTCAGTCCGCCGATGGGGATCGCCTTCAAGCCAAAACCCTTGCCCGTCATGAAACCTCGTCCTCTTCTGAAAATCCGTTCGGCTCGAGCCCTGACCGATATATCCCGATGAACATAACAAGAAAAGGACTTTTAGGCTCCGCGCCGTTGTCCGTCAGGATCCCACCAGCCCACGGTGAAGTCCGTTCGATACAGCGAGGCATAGGCAGATGTAGATCAGCGCCGGCAATGTCCTGAAGGGCAAGGTCATCGTCGAGGGAGCGACCACGTCGCATGTCCGGATAGCTATCGGCGGCGGCGTCCTCGACACGGCTTCGATCACCAACGAAGCGGTTGCCGATCTGCGACTGGGCAAGTAGGGCCTATGAAGTGATCAAGGCCTCCGACGTCATCGTCGGGACTGGCTGACGGCTTGAGCGCTGGCAGCGCTCAAAGCGGGCCTTATACCGCGATCGGCGCCTTGATATTGGCGTCCGCAAAATAGTTCTCGAGGCGGAAATCCTCGAAGCGGAAGGCAAAAAGATCCTTCACATCCGGGTTGATCCACATCTTCGGTAGCGACTTCGGCGTGCGCCGCATCTGCTCGCGCGCCTGCTCGAAATGGTTCGAGTAAAGATGCGCATCGCCGAGCGTGTGGACGAAATCGCCAGGCTTCAGGCCGGTGACCTGCGCCACCATCAGGGTCAGCAGGGCGTAGGATGCGATGTTGAACGGCACGCCCAGGAAAATGTCGGCCGAGCGCTGGTAGAGCTGGCAGGAGAGCCGGCCTTCCGAAACGTAGAACTGGAACAGGCAATGGCAGGGCGGCAGCGCCATCGCCTCCACTTGGGCCGGATTCCAGGCTGAGACGATCAGCCGGCGCGAATTGGGATTCTTGCGTACCTCCTTGAGAAGGGCGGCGATCTGGTCGATCTCGCCGCCATGCCCATCCGGCCATGAGCGCCACTGCTTGCCGTAGACAGGGCCGAGATCGCCGTTCTCGTCGGCCCATTCGTCCCAGATGGTGACGCCGTTGTCGTTGAGATATTTGATGTTGGTGTCGCCGGCCAGGAACCACAGCAACTCGTGGATGATCGACTTCAGATGCAGCTTCTTGGTGGTGGTAACCGGGAAGCCGCGCGAAAGGTCGAAGCGCATTTGGTAGCCGAACACCGACCGCGTGCCGGTACCGGTGCGGTCGCCGCGATCGGCGCCGTTCTCCAGCACATGCTTCAACAGGTCGAGATATTGGCGCATCGGCTCGGCCTCGATTCGGATGACAAGCGATCATAGCCGACTGGCGGTCGGTCGAATACCCAAAGCCTACAGATGTCGATCCGGCGCGAAAAATCCACGGCGCCGGCACGTTGCCATGCCGGCTGCCGATCGCCTTGCCTCACAGAGAACCCAGTTTGCCCAGGTCCTTCGCCACCAGATAGTAGAAGGTCACGCGGCTCTTGGTGTTGTCGGCGGCCATCGCCTTGCACGCCTTCTCGATCGAGGCGTCGGCCTTCTTGGCGTCGGCAATCCCAAGCTTCTTGGTCACCCAGTTGTCCCGGACGCGCTCGAGCTCCTTCGGGTCCGCACAGGAGACCAGGGAGGAATCGCGGTTCCTGAGCGCGATGCCCAAATGCTTGACGATCTTCTCGACCGCATCGGCGCTGGCGCCGGCATCGTATTTCTTCACATCCGCAAGATAGTCGGCCATGAAACTTCCCCTCGTCGGCGCCACGGATCCGATCGATGAGGCTTGTGGCGCGCCGCGCAACTTGTGCGCTAGGTCAGGATATCCTCATCGCCGGCGGAGCTTCGATTGAGTAGACGCGCAAGTCAACCCTCGGCTGTCGAGTTTGGCGCAGGGGACAAGCCTCGACTTGGCCCTTTCATTTTCCGTAACCGCTCCCTATATTCGCTTCGTCGGCTTGACCGACTATGGCGATAAACAGGCGATGAAATAAGCCGTTCGGACCCGGGGGCGGTACCCGGCGCCTCCACCAAAAACCGCTCTTCCAAAGGGAGCGGCTTTTGCTGGGGGCGAAATAGGATCGACGAAGGTGTAAAGATCGTACTTTTGCCCGGCATTGTACCACCGTCATCGGGCTAAACTTATAGTTGCCAACGACAACTATGCGGAAGCTCGTCTCGCTGCTTAATGCAGTGCGAACGCTTCAAATCAAGCCCTAGAGGTTCGCACTTCTAGGCGGGGTTCGGAGGTACCTGGCAACAGAAACCTCCACCTTCCCCCTCGCCTTCTTTCCAAGTCAATTGAACGGCCGAGCATGCTTGGCGCGCATGCTTGCGGTCCTGCCTGGGCTGAAAAAGGCCGGGCAATCCCGGCCTCTTCCGATTTTCTATCCGCGTCTTACTCGGCAGGCGCTTCGACCGCTTCGCGCGCACGGCCGAGCGTCAGCTTGGCCAGCGTGAAGGAAATCACCGCGCAGAGCGTGATGCCGGCCACCATCGGCAGCGGCGTGCCGTCGAAGAAGAGGCCCGCCACGCCCATGGCCAGCGCGCCGATGGCGAAGTGCAGCGTGCCCATCAGCGCCGAGGCCGTGCCGGCGATCTCGCCATGCTCTTCCATCGCCAGCACCGAGGTGGTCGGAATGACCAGGCCAAGGAAGCCGTAGCCGACAAAGAGCAGCGCCGCCATCACGTCGAGCCGGTCGACACCGGATGCCATGATCGCGAACAGCGCCACCATCACCGTGGCATAGCCGGTCACCGCCACCCACACGACCCGCTTCAAGCCGAAGCGATCCGCCAGCATCCCGGTCAGCTGCGACATGCCGATGAAGGCGACCGCGTTGATCGAGAAGAACACGCTGTAGACCGACGGCGACAGGCCGTAGTGGTCGATCAGGATGAAGGACGAACTCGACAGATAGACGAAGAAGCTCGCGATGCCGAAGCCGGCGATCGTCGTCAGGCCAAGGAAGTTGCGGTCGCTCATCAGGTAGCGGTAACCGGCAAGTGCCGTGCCGAAGGACGAGTTGGCGCGCTCCTCCGCCGAACGCGTCTCTTTCAGCGAGGTCGCGAGCAGGATGGTGGCTAAAGCGGCGGCGCCCGTCACAGTCCAGAACACGGCACGCCAGCCGAAGCTCTCGATGATCTGACTGCCCGTGAGCGGCGCGAGAATAGGCGACACCGAGAACACAAGCATCAGCAACGACATCAGCTTGGCGGCCTCGTTACCGGTGTGCAGGTCGCGCACGATGGCGCGCGGCACTGCCATGCCGGCGCTGGCGCCGAGCCCTTGCAGGAAGCGGAAGGCGATCAGCCACTCGATACTGGGCGCCATAGCCGAGCCGACGCCGCCAACCATGAACAGCGCGAGTCCGACATAAAGCGGCAGCTTGCGCCCGACAATGTCCGAGATCGGTCCGACGACGATCTGGCCGAAACCCATCGACAGGAAGAAGATCAAAAGGCTCATCTGCACGGCGGCGGTGCCAGCCTTCAAATCCGCACCGATCGAGGGCAGCGCGGGAAGGTACATATCGATGGCGAACGGGCCGATTGCGGACAACAAGCCTAGCACGACCGCGATGCGGAGGAATTTGGGACTCATGATAAGGGCTTCTTTCGGATCTGGTTGCCGCCGTGGTCCGGCGTCTACCCGAGGACGTTCCATCCCGTGGAACCCCGACATCCGGGATGTGAAATCATCGTCGCTTCAAAGCGCGATTCTGTCGTTCCCGGGAGCGGGCTTCGCTTTATTGTGTCTACAAATTTAGACAGCCTTGTCCAATTCGTCAATCATCGCTATATAGTTTTTTATGAAGGTCGGCGTTTCTCCTGACACTTTCCCGCCACGCAGCCACGAGGCCAAGCGCATATCGGTGGTTGATGCTGCCGCTTCGGTCTTCTGCCGCGAAGGCTATGCCGGCGCCAATATCGACCTGATCGCGGCCGAGGCCGGCGTTTCGCGCCAGACCGTCTACAATCACCATGGCGATAAGGAAAAGCTGTTCATGGCCATTGTGCGCGACCTGACGGAGCGCTGCAATGCCGGCATCTTCGCCACCATTGCCACCTTTCCCGACCAGCCCGCCGATCTCGAAGCCGATCTTGTCGCCTTCGCGGTGCGCATGAACCGCAACTGTATCTGCAACCGCGACGGCCGCTTCCTGCGCAAGCTGATCCAGGCCGAGGGCGAGCGCTATCCCGAGCTTTTTGCCGAGTGGCGCGAACAGGGACCGGGCCGCACCTGGTCGGCGCTTGCCGCCCGCTTCGCGCGGCTGGCCTATGCCGGGCACCTCTCGATCGACGATCCGGACGTGGCGGCGCGGCAGTTCCTCGCACTAGTCAACGCCGAGTTGCAGACAACCTTCATGCTCGGCGGCATACCGACGGAGGAAGAGGTGTTGCGCTCAGCGACCAATGGCGTGCGCACCTTCCTGGCCGCCTTCGGCAGGAAGAAAGCGGCAGCCGCCCGGCAGGCCGCCCTCGCCCACGCCTGAGCGATCAAATCGCCGCCAGCCCTCTTGGCCTTAGCTTTCGGCGCCTATATGCGGTTTACGCCGCGCCCAAGCTTGATTACAGCTATGCGGACGATTCAACGGAACCCGACCGTCACATGGCCGACGACCACATCCGCTACGACATTCTGGCCCAGGAGGCATTGCGCGGTGTCATGCGCAAGGTCCTGGCCGAAGTCGCGCGCACGGGCCTTCCGGGCAACCATCATTTCTTCATCACCTTCCTGACCGGCGCGCCGGGCGTGCGCATCTCCTCGCGGCTGCGCGAGCGTTATCCGGAGCAGATGACCATCGTCATCCAGTTCCAGTACTGGGACCTGAAGGTGACCGACACCGGTTTCGAGGTGGGACTCTCCTTTTCCGACGTGCCCGAAAAGCTCGAAATCCCCTTTTCCGCCGTGCGCGGTTTCTATGACCCATCAGTGAATTTCGAACTCGAATTCGACGTCAAGGCGGACAACGCCGCGGAAGACGACGACGCCGCGCCGGCCCCGGAGCTGCCGATCGCGGTCGTGACCGAAAAGAAACCGGAATCGAAGAAAAAGGCCACCGAGGCCGAGAAGAAGCCGGCTGCCGCCGATACCGGCGGCAAGGGTGCCGAAGTGGTTTCGCTCGACGCCTTTCGCAAGAAGTGAGCCGGGGAAATGGGCGAGGTCGTCAATCTCCGCCAGGCCCGCAAGCAGAAAGCGCGCATCGAGAAGGAACGCCTGGCCAGGGAAAACCGGGCATTGCACGGCCGTTCCAAAGCCGAGCGCGAGCGTGACCGGCTGACGTCCGACATGACGGAAAAATTCATGGACGGCCATCGCCGCGAAAAGCCCGGCGATCCGGACCGGCGCTGAGCGCCCGGATGGCCGCTGTCGAAAAACGCTCGGTGACGATCCGCGGCCACCGCACCAGTTTTTCCCTGGAGCAACCCTTCTACGACGATTTGGTGGCGATCGCGACGCAGCGCTCGCTGTCGCTCGCGGCCCTCGTTGCCGAGATCGACGAAACGCGGACACGTGACGCCAACCTCTCCTCCGCGCTGAGACTCTACGTGCTCGCCTGGGCAAAGCGGGGCGGCAAGGCATCTTGACCGGCCTCAGACCGGATCGCCGAGGCTTTCCTGCGCCTTGCGCTTGGCGCCGAAGCTGAGCAGGGCCGAACGGTCCCGTTCCTCGGCCTGCTTTTTCGACCGCACCCGCATCAGGTCCTTCCAGCCGATATAGCCGACCAGCCGTGCATCCTCGCGCGAGACGACCGGCAGATGCGAGACGTTGGCCAGGAGCAGCTTGTCTGACAGTCCTTCCAGATATTCGTCGGGATAGGCGAGCGTGACCTTGCTGCCGGCCAAAAGTTCGCCGAGCGTCGTCTTGCGGTGCTTGCCGGCGCGGCGCCAACGCAGGATCGCCGGCGGATCGATGAGGCCGAGCACATGGCCTTTCTCGTCGATCACAGGAAAGCTCGGATGGCGCGTGTCCGGGGCGGTCAGGAATGCCGCCGCGCCGTGCAGCGTCATCGTCGCCGGCACGCTCTCGACCTTGGTCGTCATCACCTCGCGCACCCTGGTCAGCGCGAAGGGATCGACGCGGTATTCGCGAACGAGGTGGTGTCCGCGCCGCGCCACCTTTTCGGTCAGGATCGATCGCTTCATCAACAGCACGGTGACGGCATGGGCGGTGGCGCAGGCTGCGATCAGCGGCACCAGCATGTGGGTGTTGCCGGTGAGTTCGACCGCGAAGAAGGTCGCGGTCAGCGGCGCGCGCATGGTGCCGCCCATGGTCGCGGCCATCGCCAGCAGCGGCCAGAAGCCGGGCGTCGCCTCGGGCAGGATACCGGCAAGCACCGCGCCCATCGCGCCGCCCATGATCAAGAGCGGCGCCAGCACGCCGCCCGACGTTCCCGAACCCAGCGCCACCGACCAGATAATGGCCTTGACGACCAAAAGCGTCAGCGCTGCCGCCGCCAGCACATGGCCATCCAACATGTTGGCGATGTTGTCGTAGCCGACACCGAGCGCCTGCGGCTCGATCAGTCCACCGATACCGACCACCAGGCCGCCGATCATCGGCCACCACATCCAGTGTATCGGCAGCTTCTGGAAGGCGTCCTCGCAGGCATAGACCATTTGCGTCAGCAAGCCGGAGAGCAGGCCGGCGGCAATCCCGACCAGCACCCAGCCACCCAATCCGGCGATCGACGCTTCCATGCTGCCCGAGAACGGGAAGATCGGTCCGGGCAGGTGCAGCAAGGTGCGTTCGACCTCGGCGATGATGGCGGCGACGGCGACCGGGATGAAGCTGCGCGGCGTCCATTCGAACAGCAGCAGCTCGACGGCAAGCATGATTGCCGCGATCGGCGTGCCGAACACGGTCGTCATGCCGGCCGCCGCGCCCGCAACCAGCAGCGTCTTGCGTTCATTGTCGCTGACCGGCAGCATCTGCGCGATCAGCGAGCCGATCGCCCCGCCGGTCATGATGATCGGCCCTTCGGCGCCGAACGGTCCGCCTGAGCCGATCGAGATCGCCGACGACAATGGCTTCAATACCGCCACTTTGGCGTCGAGCCGCGAGCGGCCGAGCAGGATTGCTTCGATGGCTTCCGGAATGCCGTGGCCGCGGATCTTTTCGCTGCCGAAGCGCGCCATCAGCCCGATGACCAGCGCGCCGATTACTGGAACCAGCACGGCGGCATAGCCGAGCGGCGTGTCCTCGAGCCTGAGCTCGGCCAGTGTGAACTGGCCGAAATAGGCGATGTTGGTGGCGAGCCTTATCAGCTTCAACAGCGCGATGCCGGCAAACAGCCCGGCGGTCGCCACAACGACTGCGATGGCGGCGATGATGAGCACCCGCGGATCGGTGGTGAAGTCGCGGAGATGGCCGTTTCCGGCATGAGCGGATTTCATTTGGGAGCCTGAGCTTTCTGGCGGCGCGGTACCGTCCGGTTGTCGGGCGGCTACATATCGTAACACGATATAATTCTTCAAGGCCGTTTTTGGTGGTTGCTCCGCGTCATTTTGGTCATGGATGCGCCAGGCTTTCATTAGAGTTGAGCTTTGGCCGGAAAGGGCGATAAGTCGTGGCATGACGCATCCGAAGAAACCACGTCCCGCCATCAGCCAGGCCGACTATCAGCGGCTTTCGGAGTTCCGCTACCTGATCCGCCGCTTCCTCGAATTCAGCCAGTTGCAGGCGAATGAGGCGGGCTTGACCCCGCGCCAGCACCAGGCGCTGCTGGCGATCAAGGGCTATCCCGGCGGCGGGCCGGTGGCAGTGGGCGATCTGGCGGAGCGGTTGCGCATCCGCCACCACAGCGCCGTCGAACTGGTGAATCGGCTGAGCGAGGCCGGCTTGGTCGCGCGGGATCAAGACAAGGCCGACCACCGCCGCGTCCTGCTGCAACTCACCCCGCTCGCCGACGACCGTCTCGCCGAATTGTCGGCCGCCCATCTCGACGAGCTTGCCCGCATCGAACCTATGCTCAAGCGCCTGCTTTCGCGGCAGGAGCCGGTTTGAGCGCTACATCCAGCGCTGTCCTTCGCGACGTCTTGGGTGTTTTGTTCGCCCGCGATTCCGGGCGGAACCGCTATGCAGTTTTCCTGGAATAACGAGTTTCAACCGCCGTCCAGCGACTTCAAGAGGTTGTCGATCGTGAACGGATTGGACTTGGGCTTCGGCGGCTCTGGAACGGAACCGTCGTTGACGCCGGGAAGCGACCGGTCGACTTTTGGCGCCTGCTCAGCCGCCCTGCGTTCAGCTTCCAGCCTCGCCTGCTCGGCACGCTTGCGATCCGCCTCGGCCTGGGCTTTCGCGGCTGCGGCCTGTTGTTCGGCCTTTGCCTTGGCGTCGGCATTCGCCGCTGCTTGCGCATCAGCCTCCGCCTTGGCACGCGCCTCGGCCTCGGCCTCGGCCTGAGCCTTGGCATCGGCTTCCGCTTTTGCCCTTGCCTCTTCTTCCGCTTTGGCTTGCGCCTCGGCTTCTGCCTTCGCTTGCGCTTCCGCTTCGGCATTCGCCCTGGCTTCAGCCTCGGCTTTCTGCCGCGCCTCTTCCTCTTGCCGGCGCAGTTCCTCGGCCGCCCGGTCGCGCTCCGTCTGCAGCGCAGCGTAGTAGCGCACCTCGCGCCGCAGCCTCTGCTTCTCGAGCAGCGCCGCCTGCATCGCCTCGACGCGCTGCTGCTCCTTCTCCAGCGCGCGCTGGGTCAGGAACTGCGCCAGCGGCGCGCTGTCGAACTGGAGCGACGTCGCCCCGATCTGGCCTGCAAGGCTGAAGTTCACAGCCGGTTCGGAGCCGACAAGCGCCTCGTCGCCCGGTCGATAGGTGATCGCTCCCTTGGCGGCCAGCGTGCTCGCATCGAGGTCGGCGGTAACTTCCGCCGACAGCGTCGCCGCCGGATTGTCGAGGCTGATCGGCGGCGCCCGCAGCGTGCCATTGGCAACGGTGAAGGGGATATCGGTGTTGCCGGCCGCGAAACTTCCCTGTCCGGCGATCTCAGGCGCGAAGCCGGCGGTCTTGGCGGCATCGATGTCGCGTCCGATTGCATCGGCCTTGGCGATGACGGGGGCAAAAGCATCGGGATTGATGCCGGCGATGGTCAGTCCCTTCAGCGCGGCCGTGCCGGACCCTGACAGGGCGGCGATCATCGCATCGACAGACTTGCCGCTGGTCGACAGCGCGGCCGAAATGTCGCCGCTGCCGCTGATTCCGGCGCCAGGCAGCACTGCGGCAAGATCACTGCCCGCCAGCTTCAACTGACCCGATAACAGGCCGGTGCCCTCCGTGTTCTTGAGCTCGAACAGGCCGGTCAGCGTGCCCTCATAGAGCTTGGCTTTGAGGTCCGAGACACGGATGCCTTCCCGGTCGAGCTTCAGCGACAGCGTCGCGTCATGCGCAGTCGCGAACGGTCCGGCGGCAAGGGCCGCCGTGTTGAGGTCGAGATCGGCGCTGAACGGCAGGGTCGATTTCCGGCTGAACGGCGTCGTCGGCCAGCCACCGTCCTTCCCGGCGAGGAAGGACTGGTCGCCGAACAGCGACACCGCCAACGGATCGAGGTCGAGCTCATCGAGCGCCAGCGCGCCGGCAAGATGCGGCAGTCCGTCTTTCATGTCGGCGTTGACGTCGCCGGACACAGTCGCCTTGTTGATGGCGCCGCTGAGCCCGCTCAGCACCAGAAGCCCATTGCCGAAGTCGGCATCGCTGGCGAGCGAAGCCGACGTCCCGGTGCCCATGCCGGGCAGCCCGACGCCGGTCGTCATCAGCCATGGCTCGATATCGACGGCGTCGAGATTGACCTTGCCCTTGGCGGTGGCGCCTTGCTCTGTCTCGGCGATCGTCCCGTCAAAGCTCGCCCTGAAATCGTCGGCCGTCAGGTTGAAGCTGGTTGCCAGACCGCCGCCCAGCGAGCCTTTGGCCGTGATATCGGTGGTGGCCTGTCCAAGCATGCCGAGCGGCAGCGCCGGCAGGCCGTAGAGTGCAAGCAGCGTGGCGGCGTTCTCGTTCCTGGCATTGAAGGTGATCGATACCGGCGCATCGGGAAGCCGATCCCGCGTCCCCCTGCCCGAAAGCGAAGCCGAGAAAGCGGAACCGCCGGCCTTGCCTTGCGCCGAGAGCGCGAGTCCGGTGGTGCCGTCGCCATTGTCGGCGGCACTTGTCACCAGGTCGATCCGGGCGTCCTGGAACAGCTCCGGATAGGCAGCAACACGGGCAGCAAGGCCTTTCAGAACCTCATTGTCCGGATAATGCTGGGCTGCGACATCTATGAGCGGCTTGAGATCGACGGCCACCACGGATGCGTCGAGCTTGCCGGTCGGGCTTTCCGGAAAATCCTTGATGCGCCCGGTGGCGCTGATCGAAGCGCCGGCGAGCCCTCCGACCGAGAGCCGGTCGATCTCGAGCAGGCCCTTGCGCAGCCTCAACGCCGTATCCACTCTGTCGGCGGTCAGCCCGGCGGCGCTGACCGGGCCCGCCTTGATCTGGAAATCGAGGTCGCGGTCGGAGAAGCGGTTGGCGCCCTTGTCGCTGACGAAGATCGAGGCGAAGGCCGCCAGCCCATCGACGTCGAGCTCGCCGCCCTCCAGCTGCATCAGCACCGAGGGCCTGGCGCCATCGGGCTGGCTGGAATCGATGCGGCCGGAAAATTTCGCCTTGCCGAGGATCAGCTCGAGATCGCTGAACGACTGCCGGTTCTCGCTGAGATCGACCTTGGCCTTGAAGCCCGCCGCCGGCAGACGGCGGATCGCGTCGTCGACATCCTTCGACAGCCAGGCGGCGAAACCGGACGGCTGTCCGACGGCAAGCAGCAGGGATCCGGTGAAGCCGAAATGGTTCTCGACGTTCAGCATGCCGTCGGCTTCGAGCGTCGCCCGGCCCGGCAGTGTCGCGGCAAGCGACTTCACCGACCAGCCGCCTTCGGCCGGCTCCGCCGAGAGCCGCACGTCGCGAACCGTGGTATCTCCCGCCACCACCGCCGGCAGCCTGACCTCGACCGTGCCCGGTATGGTCGGCTTCGGCATGTGCTGAAGCGTCTGCTCGAACGCCGCGATGCGCTGGTCGAGCGTCAATCCGGCACCTGCGGATGCGCCCACCGCCTCGTCGAACTGCACCTGCGCGCCGCTCGCTTCGATCGAAAAACGCGGTTTCAGGCCGAGATCGACCGAGGCCTTGCCGTCGGCGGTATAGGGGTTGTCGAGCGGTCCGGTCTCGAAGCGGAATTCATCGACACCGAGCTTCTGATGGTCGAGCGCGAATTTGCCGTTCAGCCGGAAGCCGGGATCGGGCTTGCCGGCGCTGACCTTCACGGGCTCGCCGTCAGTGCCGCGCAATTCGGCCGAGCTCCTGTCGGCCCCATTCTTGTCAGAGGCCGAAACCTTGAACTGACCGGAATAGACCGCCGCGCCTTTGACGATGCCGGCATTGCCGTCTGTCTCGATGATGAGCGGATAGGCATCCGGGTCGGCTTTGAGTCTGACCCGCATCTGGCCGTCGGCTTCCGTTCTGCCGGTTGAGGCCGAGACTTCCGTGCGCAGGCCGTCGAAGCGCAGCGAGCCGTCCATCCGCCACGGGCCGG
The DNA here is from genome assembly GCF_029625765.1 of Mesorhizobium sp. WSM4983. Classification (NCBI taxonomy): domain Bacteria; kingdom Pseudomonadati; phylum Pseudomonadota; class Alphaproteobacteria; order Hyphomicrobiales; family Phyllobacteriaceae; genus Mesorhizobium; species Mesorhizobium sp. WSM4983. The sequence continues at coordinate 900,952 of NZ_JARTVM010000001.1, forward strand.
CGAGCGACTTTGCCGAAACGGTCGAGTTGATCTCGGAGATGAAATGGCTGCGCCCGCCGGCGGCATGGCGCAATTCGATCTGCCCTTCGGTCACCGTCAGCTTCTCGATCGCGATCTGTCCGGGATCGAAGGGCGTCGACGGCCGGATCGCCCAGTCGACCGTGCCGTCGCCGGCAACATCGATGGTCGCCTTCGGATGCACCAGCCGCATGTCGAAGATCAGCAGTTCGCCGCGCAGGAACGGCGCCAGCTCCGCGTCCATGGAGAAGGTCTCCATCGTCATCGCCGGCTGTCCACCAGGGCCGCCTGCGACCTCGACATTGGAGAAGGTCACCGAAGGGAATGGCAAGAGCCGCGCGGTCGCGTCGCCTTTCACGGTCACCTTGCGACCGAGGATGGTGCTCGCCTCGCGCTCGAAATCGGCGCGGTAGCCGGTCCAGTCGACGAAATACGGCACCACCAGCGCCGCGCACAGCACCAGCACGAACAGGCCACCGAAGATCACGAACAGGCGAGCGAGCATCGGCCCCAAAGCCTAGGATTAAGTCAGCCGCACTCTACCCGCATCCGCGCGGCGATAAAGAGGCAATTCGGCTGCAACCCTCGGCGTCTAGGCTCTCGGCAAGATCTTGCCGGGGTTCATGATGTTCAGCGGATCGAGCGCCTGCTTGATCGTTCGCATGACCTCAACGCCATGGCCGAGCTCATGGCGCAGGAAGCCGACCTTGCCCTGGCCGATGCCGTGCTCGCCGGTGCAGGTGCCTTCCATGGCGATCGCCCGCATGTTGAGCCGCGCGACGAATTTTTCAGCGAGTGCGATCTCCTGCGGGCTGTCCACATCCATCAGCACCAGCACATGGAAATTGCCGTCGCCGGCGTGGCCGACGATCGGCGCGATGAGGCCCATTTCGGCAATGTCGGCTTCGGTCTCCGTGACGCATTCGGCAAGCCGCGAGATCGGCACGCAGACATCGGTCGACAGCCCCTTGGCGCCGGGGCGCAGCGTCAGCGACGACCAGTAGGCGTCGTGCCGCGCCTTCCAGAGCTTCGTCCGCTCCTCGGCGACGCTGGTCCACAGGAACGGTCCGCCGCCATTCTCCTCGGCGATCATGCCGAAAGTCTCGGCCTGTTCGGCGACGCCAGCGTCGCTGCCGTGGAATTCGACGAAAAGGCACGGGCCCTCGGGGTAGTCGAGCTTCGAATAATTCTTCATCGCCCGCATCTGCAGCGCGTTGACCAGTTCGATGCGCGCCACAGGGATGCCCATCTGAATGGTCGCTATCACTGCGTTGCAGGCCACCTCCAAGGTCGGGAACGGGCAGACGCCGCCGGAGATCGCCTGCGGAATGCCCTGCAGCCTGAGCGTCAGTGCTGTGATGATGCCGAGCGTGCCTTCCGAGCCGACCAAGAGCCGCGTCAAGTCGTAGCCGGCCGAGCTCTTCTTCGCCCGTTTGCCGGTCGTCACTGCCTCGCCGTCGGCCATCACCGCCGTCAGCGACAGCACGTTGTCGCGCATCGTGCCGTAGCGCACGGCATTGGTGCCCGACGCCCGTGTTGCCGCCATGCCGCCCAGCGAGGCATTGGCGCCGGGGTCGATCGGGAAGAACAGGCCGGTGTCGCGCAAATGGCGGTTGAGATCCTCGCGTGTCACTCCGGGCTCGACCGTGCAGTCGAGATCCTGCGGATTGACCGAGAGGATGCGGTTCATGCGAGAGGTGTCGATGGATATGCCTCCGCCCGGCGCATTGGTGTGGCCCTCGAGCGAGGAGCCGACGCCGAAGGCGATGACCGGGACGCGGTGCGCGGCGCAGGTGCGCACGATCTCCTGCACCTCCGGCGTGGTTTCGGCGAAGACGACGCCGTCCGGCGCCTGGGTCGGGATGTAGGTGGTGGTGTGCGCATGCTGGTCGCGGATCGCCTCGCCGGTCTGAAAACGCTCGCCGAACCGCTGCTTGAGGATGCCGAGTGCGGCGGCGATGCCTTTCTCGTTGCGCTCGACGGGGTTGAGGTCGCTCAAAGCCATGAATTCCTCCGCGAATGGACCAGCGGCCACTCTTGTAATGCAGCTATGGATGATGCCTAAAGCAATTCCAGGAAAAGAGTGAAGCACCGGAATTGCGCCAGAGCGAAGAGAACCTCACCAGCCAGGCCATGTCCAGCGACGATCAAGGAAAGCCAGATGACGATGCCCGCGCCGATCATTTCCAGCCCGATGGCGATCGAGAAGGACTGGATCGACTATAACGGCCATCTCAATATGGCCTATTACAACGTGCTGTTCGACCGCTGCTCGGACCAAGCGTTCGAGCTGATGGGCATGGGACCGAACTATGCCAGGGACCGCCGCCTCACCATCTACACAGCGGAAGTCCATGTCTGCTACGTGCAGGAGCTTCACCTCGACCACAAGGTGAAGGTCTCGTTCCAGCTCATCGACCACGACGAGAAGCGGCTGAGGGCCTATCAGGAGATTCGCCACGTCGATGGCTGGCTGGCCGCGACGTCCGAGCAGCTTGCGCTGCATGTCGACATGGCCGGGCCGAGAGTCGCTCCCTTCCCGGCCGATGTAATGGCACAGGTTGAAGCCATGCGCGCCGCCCACGCCGCGTTGCCGATGCCGGAGCGTGCCGGCCGTTCGATCGGCATCAAACGCAGGAGCGCTTGAAAACCCGCACACCCGCGTTAACCTTACCAAGGTTTTAACGTGAACAAGCCGATCGAGTCTGTTGAACGACTCAGTGGCGCGTTCGAAAACCGCCGCACCGGGTTTACGCGCGGGCGGCAGGCGGAATGCGGTGCGAGGACAGTGCATGAAAACCGACATCAAGGTCGAAGTGGAGCGGTTGGCGGCCGATCCGCGCATCACCGACTATGATTTCTGGCGATCGTTGAAGAACGTCAACAACGAGATCTTCCACATCGCCAACAACAACGAGCCCATCCCCTTCGACATGATCCGCTGGCGCGCGATTCTCAAGCAGGCGCGCATCAGACGCGGTCACACTGAGCCTTCAGCGCTCCCTTAAACTGCCAAGCGGCGAGCGCGCCTCGACCGGCGACGACTGTATGATGGCGGTGTTGGTCATCGCATAGGGAATAATTTTGTCGATCACCCGCTCCAACTCGGCCACCGAGCCGACATGCGCGAGCGCGATGAAGCAATCCTCGCCGGTCACTCGGTCGCATTGGGCGATTTCCGGCAGGTCGCGAATGATCCCGGCCACCACGGCAAGCTGCCCCGGGACCGGCCTGATTCGCAGCCATGCCGACAGCTTCATGCCGAGCGCCGTCGGATTGATCTTCACCGTATAGGCTTCGATCACGCCATTCTCCTGCAGCTTGCGAATGCGTTCGGCCACGCTCGGCGCCGAGAGCCCGACGGCGCGCGCCAGTTCCGCCGTGCTGGTGCGCGCATCCTTTTCCAGGAGTCGCAGGATTTTCAGGTCCGCCGCATCCAGCTCGCCATTTTCATTTCGAAGGCGTTTCAAATAATTCTCTTTTCTTCAGAAGGTGAACGGTGATCGGAGCCGTGCATCATCCATATAAGTCGCGAAGTTCGCCTGCGATAATGACCCTATGAATTCTGAAGCGCAAGTTCATCCGACAAACCGGGCCGGCAGCGACACCGACGCTGCACGCCCTGCCCTCGCCGGACTGGCCGATGCGGTGCCGCCGCATGTCTGGTTCTGCGTCAGCGCGATCTTCCACTATCTTGGGCCGGCCTTCGCCGTGCTGCTGTTCGCTCAGGTCGGCGTGCTCGGCATGGCCTGGCTGCGCATCGCCACGGCCGCGCTCGTCTTCGCGCCGCTTACCAGGCCATGGGCGGTTTTCACGCGCGCCGACCGCTCGGCCCGCCTGCTGCTGTTGGCCTTTCGGCGCCTGCCTGGCGGTGATGAACTGCGCCTTCTATCTGGCTCTAGACCGCCTGCCGATCTCGCTAGTCGCCGCGATCGAATTTGTCGGCACCATAGGCGTCGCGATGGTCGGCCTCAGAACCCCGCGCAATTTCGCGGCGCTCGCCATCGCTGTCGCCGGCACGTTGCTGCTCATCGATGTCAAGTGGTCGAGCGATCCCGTCGGCCTGTTCTGGGCTTTTCTCAACGGCGCGCTGTTCATCGGCTATATCGTTTTGGGCCACCGCATCGCCCGAACTGGCCTCGGCATCGCCGGCCTCGGCACCGCCATGGCGATCGCCTTGCTCGTCGTGCTGCCGGTCGGCTTCAGCGAGGCGCTGCCAGCCTTCTCGGCGCCGCAACTGCTGATCGCCGGTATCGGCGTCGGCCTCTGCTCCTCCGTCATCCCCTACATTTGCGATCAGCTCGCCATGGCGCGGCTGGCGCGCGCGAGCTTCGCGCTCATGCTATCGCTCTTGCCGCTCACCGCGACCCTGATCGGCGTGGTCGTGCTCAGGCAGGTTCCGAGCCTCACCGATTGCCTCGGCATCGCGCTGGTTGTGGCGGGCGTCGCCATGCACAAGCCAGCGCCGGAGTGATCCGCCGCCGTCGAGGTGTGTTGAGCTTCAGGTCAGGCCGAGCCGAGAATGGTGGATTCCGAGAACCGGAGCGGAGCGTACTTTGAAGTACGTGAGCACCGGAAGCGCAGGAAGCCGCCATTCGCAGGCCGGGCTCACCTGAATATCAACACACCTCAGGCCAGTTTCTCCTTAAGGAAGGCGACCGTCCTCCCCCAGGCCAGATCGGCCGCCTTCTTGTCGTAGCGCGCGGCCGAGGTGTCGTTGTTGAAGGCGTGGTTGGCGCCGTCATAGACATAAACGGTGTATTCGATATGCGCGGCGTCGAGCGCCTTCTTGTAGGCGTCGATGCCGGCATTGATGCGCTCGTCCAGCCCGGCATAATGCAGCAGCAGCGCCGCCTTGATCTTCGGCACATCCTCGGCCTTCGGCTGCATGCCGTAATAGGCGACGCCGGCGCTGAGGTCCGGCGCATTGACGGCGAGCGTGTTCACCGTGCCGCCGCCCCAGCAGAAGCCGACCGCCCCGACCTTGCCGTTGCTGTCTTGGTAAGCCTTGAGATAGGCGACCGTGGCTACGCCGTCGGCCGCGACTTGGGCAGCATCGAGCTTGCTGAACATGTCGCGCGCCTTGTCCTCGTCGGCTGGCGTGCCGCCGAGCGGCGACAGGAAGTCCGGCGCCAGCGCGACGAAGCCTTCCAGCGCCACGCGCCGGGCGACGTCGCGGATATGCCCATTGAGCCCCCGGTTCTCATGGACGACGATCACCGTGCCGAGTTTGCCGGAGTGATTCGCCGGCTTGACCAGATAGCCCTTCATCTCGCCGCGGCTGCCGGGATAGGTGATGTCCTCGCCCTTCACCCTCGGATCGTTCTCGGCGACGATCGCCGCCTTGGCCGAATTCGCAGCCAGCATCGGCGCGATCGCGGCGGCCGCGGCGCCCGATCCAGCGAGCCGAGTCAATTGCTCCATGAAGCGCCGCCGGTCGAGCGTCAGATGCGTATATTCGTCATAGGCATCGATCATCGCCTGAGTGACGATGGGCTGTGTGACGACAGGCTTGGCGACAGGTTCGGTCATGGCTCTCCTCGACGACTGTTTGACGCGCAAGATAGGGTTAGAACGCGCACGGTCCAGTCATCCGCCGGCGACAACGGCACTCGATCCGAACTTCGACCATGACGATTGCCGGTGGCTTCTGCATCCATCACATTTTGGTCATTCCGAAAAAGTTGATGGTGCTGTCACGGTGGGACGGGAAACTGCGGAGCGGCCCCGCCCGGTCCGAAAGGCAAAAAGGGGAATGCCGGGAACGTGATGGCCGCCGGCGTAGCGGCTGGCTGAGGCGGCGCTTGCTGTCGTCGCTGCAGGCGCTTGGCCACGTGCTCGGCGAAAAAGGCCGGCGCGATTGGATGTCCTCGTCTACTTGGGCAGCGTGTAAGCCATCACATAATCGCCCGGCTTGGTACCGACCGAGCCGTGGCCGCCGGCGACGATGACCACGAACTGGCGGCCGTCGGCGACGGTGTAGGTCATCGGTGTCGACTGGCCGCCGGCCGGCAGCCTCGCGCGCCAGAGCTGCTTGCCCGTCGTAAGGTCATATGCACGCAGATAGTCGTCGACGGCGGCCCCGAGGAAGGCGACGCCGCCGGCCGTGATCATCGGCCCGCCGATGCCTGGAACGCCGACCTTGAGCGGCAGGGGCAGCGGCGTCATGTCGTAGACGGTGCCGTTGCGATGCTTGTAGGCGATCTGGCCGGTTCTCAGGTCGACGCCGGCGACATAGCCCCAGGGCGGCGCCTGGCAGGGAATGCCGAGTGGCGACAGGAATGGCCCCATCACCACCGCGTAAGGCGCGCCCTCATTGCGGTTGAGCCCCTGCTCGCTGCCCTTGGTGTCGCCGGGCGGCGGCACGTCCGCGCGCGGAATGAGTTTCGACGTGAAAGCGAGATAAGTCGGCATGCCGAACATCACCTGTCGCACCGGGTCGACCGCGACGCCGCCCCAGTTGAACACACCGAAATTGCCGGGATAGACCAGCGTGCCCTGCAGCGAGGGCGGCGTGTAGCGTCCCTCGTAACGCAGTCTCTTCAGTTCGATCCGACACGCCAGCTGATCGAACATGGTGATTCCCCACATGTCGGCGCCGGTCAGCGGCTTCGGGTTGAACGACAGGTCGGAGGACGGCTGCGTCGGCGAGGTATGGTCGCCTTCGATCGCTCCGCCCGGTGCCGGCACTTCCTTCACCGGAATGATCGGTTCGCCAGTGCGCCGATCGAGCACATAAAGATCGCCCTGCTTGGTCGGCCCTACCAGTGCCGGCACCACGCCGCTCCCCGTCGTGATGTCGACCAGCGTCGGCTGCGCCGGCACGTCCATGTCCCACAGGTCGTGATGCACCGTCTGGCGCACCCAGCGCAACTGTCCGGTGTTGAGGTCGAGCGCAGTGATCGAGGAGGAGAATTTTTCGACATCGGCGCTGCGGCCCATGCCGAGCTGGTCGGGCGTCTGGTTGCCGAGCGGCAGGTAGAGCAGGCCAAGCTTCTCGTCGGCGCTCGCCGTTGACCACATGTTGGGCGAGTTGTTGGTGTAGTTCTGCCCCGCCGGCAGCGGCGTCGTCTGATCCGGTTTGCCGGAATCCCAATTCCACAACAGCGCGCCGGTGCCCGCGTCATAGGCGCGGATGACGCCCGACGGCTCCTCGGTCGAATAATTGTCGTTGACCGCGCCCCCAACGATGATCTTGCCGGCGAGGATGAGCGGCGCCGAGGTCGAATAGTAATAGCCCGACTTCGGAAAGGGCATGTTGGCCATCAGGTTCAGCGTGCCGCCTTCGGCGAAGGACGGACAAACTTGCCCGTTCGCGGCATCGAGAGCGATCAGCCGGGCGTCCGAAGTCGGCAGGTAGATGCGTGCCGCGCAGGGCTGGCCCGCCGCGATCTTCGCATCGGCGTAATAGGAAACTCCGCGGCAGGTCTGGTGCTGGCGGTTGGGATCGAGCTTGATCTTCGGGTCGTAGCGCCATTTCTCCTTGCCGGTCGCGGCATCGATGGCGATGGCGAAATTGTGGGGCGTGCAGATGTAGAGCGCATCACCGACCTTGAGTGGCGTTACCTGATAGGTCGTCTCGCCGATGTCGTCCGGACCCTTCATGTCGCCGGTGCGGTAGGTCCAGGCCGGCTGCAGCTTGGCGACATTATCCGGCGTGATCTGAGCGAGCGGCGAGTAACGCTGGCCGAACGGCGTGCGGCCGTAGAAATGCCATTCGCCCGCCGGCATGTCGCCGCCGAGATTGGCCGTCGGCGTCACCTTATCGGTGGTGAGCGTGCCGCCGATGTCCTTCGGATCGGCGGTCATCGAATAGCCAGCCACTGCAAGCGATGCGAGCACCGCCAGGATGAGCGGAGCGCGTCCGTCCGGACCGGTGAATCCCCGCCTGGCCCATGGCGTCAGCAGCCAGAGCGCGATGAGAACGATGATGCCGCCGCGCGGGCCGAGCTGCCACCAATCAAAGCCGGTTTCCCACACCGCCCAGCACAGCGAGGCGAGCACGATCGCGGCATAGAGCCAGAGCCCTGTCGATCTGCGGCGGAAAACGAGCCAGGCGGTGATCAGGAAGGCCAGTCCGGTAATCAGGTAGTACCAGCTGCCACCCAACGTCACCAGCCAGATGCCGCCGCCGCCGAGGACCAGGCCGATAAGCAAAAGGACGAGGGAGGTGATGGTGACAGCCAAGACGATACTCCTTCGACTGTTGCGCGCTTGCGGCGCCTCTGAGGCAACGGCTTGCCGTCCCTGCCCTGTTGGCAGCTTTCTCTCGCAAGTTGCGCCTGTCAAGGCGGCCCCGAACAGGAACAACTAGAACAAAACGGAGACACTTCTGGCCTTTCGCTGCCGAATCACTACATTCGGGGGCGATGTCCGGCTTTTCGGAAGACATGCCCTTTTTTGACGAACCGAATGCGCGGCCCGCCGCCCCATCCGGCCTTGCCGCGCGCGCCATGGCCGCACGCAACGCGCAGAACCGTGCGCCCGATTATCTGAACGGCCTCAATCCCGAACAGCGGCTCGCTGTTGAAACGACCGAAGGCCCGGTTCTGGTGCTGGCCGGCGCCGGCACCGGCAAGACGCGGGTGCTCACCACGCGAATCGCCCACATCCTTGCCACCGGCAGGGCCTTCCCCTCGCAGATTCTCGCCGTCACCTTCACCAACAAGGCCGCGCGCGAGATGAAGCAGCGCATCGGCTTGCTGATCGGCGAGCAGAATGTCGAGGGCATGCCCTGGCTCGGCACCTTCCACTCGATCGGCGTCAAGCTGCTGCGCCGGCATGCCGAGCTTGCCGGATTGAAATCCGATTTCACCATCCTCGATACCGATGACGTGGTGCGGCTGATCAAGCAGCTGGTCCAGGCCGAAAATCTGGACGACAAGCGCTGGCCGGCCAAGACCTTCGCGCAGATGATCGACAACTGGAAGAACAAGGGCCTTGGCCCCGACGAGATTCCGGAAGGCGACGCGCGCAGCTTCGGCAACGGCAAGGGGCGCCAGCTCTACAAGGCCTATCAGGAGCGGCTGCAGACGCTGAATTCCTGCGACTTCGGCGATCTCCTCTATCACCCGATCCGCATCTTCCGCGCCTATCCGGACGTGCTGAGGGACTATCACCGCAAGTTCAAATACATCCTGGTCGACGAGTACCAGGACACCAACACCGCGCAATACATGTGGCTGCGCCTGTTGGCGCAGAGGCCGCAATCCTCCCCCCTTGAGGGGGAGGTGTCCGCGAAGCGGACGGAGGGGGTCGCCGCGGAAGGCGCCGCCCAGTCATCAGGCGCCGGAGCGTCGAGCACTGCCGCGAGGACCCCTCCCGACCGGGCTTCACCCGGCCACCCTCCCCTCAAGGGGGAGGGAAACCGGCGTCAATCCACTGTCAACATTTGCTGCGTCGGCGACGACGACCAGTCTATCTATGGCTGGCGCGGCGCCGAGGTCGACAATATCCTGCGCTTCGACAAGGATTTTCCCGGCGCCACCATCATCAGGCTGGAGCGCAACTACCGCTCCACCGCGCATATACTGGGTGCGGCTTCGCATCTCATCGCCCACAATGAGGGCCGCTTCGGCAAGACGCTGTTCACCGACCGCAACGACCCCGAGGACGACAAGGTGCATGTCCATGCCGCCTGGGATTCGGAGGAAGAGGCGCGCGCCATCGGCGAGGCGATCGAGGCCTACCAGCGGCAAAAGCACAACCTCAACGATATGGCGATCCTGGTGCGCGCGTCCTTCCAGATGCGCGCCTTCGAAGACCGCTTCATCACGCTCGGCTTGAGCTACCGAGTCATCGGCGGCCCGCGCTTCTACGAACGGTTGGAAATCCGCGACGCGCTGGCCTTCTTCCGCGTCGTCGCCAACAGCGGCGACGACCTTGCCTTCGAGCGCATTGTCAACGTGCCGAAGCGCGGGCTCGGCGAAGCCACCATCCGCCAGATCCACGACACCGCGCGCGCCATGCAAATCCCGATGCTTGAGGCCGCGGCGACACTCGCCGAAAGCGACGAGTTGAAGCCGAAGCCGCGCGCCGCGCTGCGCGAGGTCGCGGCCAATTTCGAGCGCTGGCAGAAGGCGCTGGAGACCACGCCGCACACCGAGCTCGCCGAGACCATCCTCGAGGAGAGCGGCTACACCGACATGTGGAAGAACGACCGTTCGGCCGAAGCGCCCGGGCGGCTGGAGAACCTTAAGGAACTGATCCGCTCCATGGAGGAGTATGAATCCCTGCGTTCGTTCCTCGAGCATGTCGCGCTGGTCATGGAGGCAGAGCAGGGCGAATCGCTCGATGCGGTCTCCATCATGACGCTGCATTCGGCGAAAGGGCTTGAATTCGAGACCGTATTCTTGCCCGGCTGGGAGGAAGGTCTGTTCCCGCATCAGCGCGCGCTGGACGAAGGCGGCCGCTCCGGCCTCGAGGAAGAACGCCGCCTCGCCTATGTCGGCCTGACGCGCGCGAAAAAGAACCTGCACGTCTGGTTCGTCTCAAACCGCCAGATCCACGGCCTGTGGCAATCGACCATTCCGTCGCGTTTCGTCAATGAATTGCCGGAAGCCCATGTCGATGTCGCCGATGGCGGCAATTCCTATGGCGGCTATGGCAATCCCTATGGCGGCGGCTCCTTCGCCTCAGGCCGCGGCGGCGGCGGCCGGCAGAATCCCTACGGCGCCTCGCGCTTCGACAATATCGGCGCGGAAAAATCCGGCAGCTTCTCCAACACCTATGCGACACCCGGCTGGCAGCGCGCGCAGGCGAACCGCACCGAAGCGACCGACCGCAACTGGGGCACACGCTCCGGCCACCAGGTCGAACGCATCGGCTATGGCGAGACCGACAGCGGCTATGGCGCCGGCCGCACCTCGGTGAAAGGCCGCACCATCGAAGGCGAGCTGGTCGCCAAATCGGTCGCCGACACACCTTCGCCATTCAAGCTCGGCGACCGCGTCTTCCACCAGAAATTCGGCAACGGCAATATCGCCGCCATCGACGGCAACAAGCTGACCATCGACTTTGACAAGGCCGGCCAGAAACGTGTGCTGGACGGGTTTGTCACCAGCGTTTGAGCGGCGGCCGCCAACGGATTACCGTCCGAAAACCGCAGCCTCTCAGCGATACCGCGCCTGGTTCCATTTGTGGCCGAGCAGGGACAGGATGATGATCAGCCCGTTGAAGAACTGCACGTAGAAGCCGCTGAGGCCCGCGGCGACGACGCCGGTCTGGATGAACGACACGGTGACCGCGCCGATCGCGCCGCCGACCACTGTGCCGATACCGCCCCAGGTCGGCGTGCCGCCGACGAACACCGATGCCAGCACCGGCAGCAGGTAGCCGTCGCCCGCCGTCGGCCACCAGGTGAAGTTGATCATCACCGAGAAGGTTCCGGCGATCGCCGCCCCGATGCCGGTGAAGACGAACACCTTGACCCGGACGCGCTGAACGTCGATGCCCATTTGCTTGGCGCTGTCCGGATTGTCGCCGACCACCTTGACCTGGGCGCCGAAGCGGTGGCGGTTGTAGAGCAGCGCCGAAAACACGACGAAGGCGATCGCCCAGAAGATCTGCACCGGGATGCCCCAGAGCTGGCCGGAGAAGATCGCGTAAGCTGAGCTGTCGGCCAGACTGGTCAGCGCCGTCGACTTGCCCTCGTTGATGATCTGGATCAGCCCGCGCAGCAGGAAGTTCATGCCGAGCGTGGCAATCAGCGACGACAGGCCGCCATAGACCACCAGCGATCCGACCAGGAAGCCGAGCAGCGTGCCGGTGAGAAGCGCCGCGGCGATGCCGAGGAACGGATCGTAGCCGGCCTGCACGACGATCGCGAAGGCCCATGAGGCGAAACCCATCGTCGCCGGGAACGATAGGTCGATCTCGCCGCAGGTGACTACGAAGACCAGCGGCACGACAACGAACAGCGCGACGGGAAGCGTCGTCAGCACCGAGCTGTAAAGATACCAGGTGGTGAAGACGGTCGGGTTGGCGATCATGAAGATCGCCATCATGACGATGAACACGGCGAGCGTGCCTAGCGCCGCGCGATTGTCGAGGACGAAGCCGCGCAGCCAGTGATCGGAAGGATGACTCCACTGCTTGCCTGATTCTGTCGGGCCGCTTGCCCTTCCCAGAGGTGTTTGCAGATCGGGTTCCATGGCCTTGCTCATCACGCTCTCTGCTCCGCTCCGCCCGCCTCGTGTAGCCCTGGCAGGCCACCCGGATGCGCGATCTCTTCCATAAAGTTGATGAGGTCGTCGGCTGACTTGACCTCGCTGCGGTCAGCCGTCAACGCCACCTTGCCGCGGTCGAGCACCACGAAGCGGTCGGCGATGTCGAAGACATGATGAATGTTGTGGCCGATGAACAGGATCGAGCGGCCACTCGCCCGCACCTGGCGCACGAAATGGAAGACCTTGGCGGTCTCCGTCAGCGACAGCGCCGTCGTCGGCTCGTCGAGGATAATCAGCTCCGCCTGCTTGTAGATGGCGCGCGCGATCGCCACACCCTGACGCTCGCCGCCCGAAAGCTGGCCGACGATGGAATGCGGCGTGAACACTTTCGAGGTGAAGCCGATCTCACGCATCAGCCGGCTTGCCTCCTCGATCTCCTTGCCGACCTTGAGCCAGCCCATGAAGCCGGTCAGCTCGCGGCCCATGAAGATGTTGCGCACGATCGTTTGCTGCACGGCCAAAGCCCGGTCCTGGAACACCGTCTCGATGCCGGCATCGCGCGAGCGGGCGGCACTCCATCCGGTCACCGGCTTGCCGCGTACGAGGATGTCGCCGCTGGTCGGCTTGACCACGCCGGATAGGATCTTGATCAGCGTCGATTTGCCGGCGCCGTTGTCGCCGATGAGCCCGACCACCTCGCCGCGGTCGACGCTGAGGTTGACGCCGCCCAGCGCATAGACCTGGCCATAGGATTTCGTGATGTCGCGCAGTTCGATGATGCGTTCGCCCATGCGATCCTCGCTTGAACTGTCTGTCTGCCGGCCGCTTGCCGGCGATCCGGCCGGCCGGGCGTATTCCCGGCCGGCAGCCTGGGAGGTTAGCGCAGCGCCTGCTTGGCGAGCTCCGAGACGACCTGATAATTTTCAGGCGTCACGAAACCGGCGCCGGTGTCGACATTCATCGGCGCCAGTCCGAGCACCACCTGCTGGCAGAGGCTGAGGATCGGCAGATAGCCCTGCAGGAACGGCTGCTGGTCGGCCGTGAGCTGCACCCAGCCGCCCTTGAAGCCTTCGACGATCTGCGGGCTGGTGTCGAAGCCGAAGTTGAAGATGTCGCCAGGCTTGCGTCCCGCCGCCTGCATATAGGTGGCGACGTTGCCGAGCATCTGTCCGCCGGGATAGCCGACCGCCTTGACGTCGGGGTGGTTGAGCAGAGCCGCGGTGATCACCGGAATGGCGAGGTTCGGATCGGACGCCCACTCGCCGCTCGGCGGCGAGGACAGCTGGATCACCTCGACACCCGCCTCCTTCAGCGCCGCGACCGTGCCGCGCTCGCGCGCACCGCGATTCTCGTTCTCGAACGGGCCGATCATGATCGCCTTGTCGCCGGCCTTGAGCTTGCCGAGCTTGAACGCCTCGGCGCCGAGCGCGCGGCCCTGCTGCTCCTGCTGCGCGCCGACATAGCCGCCGCCGAATGCTTCCACCACCTTCGGCACCGGCACGTTCTGGTACATCATCTTGATGCCGTCCTTATGCGCCTGCTCGGCCAGCGGCATGATCGCGGCATCGCCCGGATGGCCCATCATGGCGATGCCTTGCGGCTTGACCGCGACCGCCTCGCGCAATTGCTGCACCATCTTCTCGACATCCCACTGGGAGAAGATGTAGTCGACCTTCGGCCCAAGATCGGCCGCCGCCTGCTTGGCGCCATTGTAGACGATGGTGCCGAAGGCGTCGCCCTCGGCGCCGCCGACGAAGAAGCGGATATGGACGTCCTTGCACCATTGGGCGTCAAGCGCCTTTGCCGGCAAGGTGGAGATCGAGGCGCAGAGCGCCGCGGCGGCCGCCACGACGGTCGAGCGCAGAACAGTCCTTCTGGTCGTGATGCTCATGCACGTTCCTCCCTTTTGGTCCCTCGCAACGGAGGGTTTCGACGATTGCTTCGGCCGTAGTCTTGGTGGCCGGCTCCTCCCGCCGGCCGGTCCTCACACCGGATTGGGCAGGTAGCTGGCTCCTCCCCTGCACTGCTTCAGATAGCCCAGCGCCCGCACCTGACCGGTCATCTCGAGGTCGCCGCGATAGACCGGGTCGTGCCAGCCTTCGATGTCGATGGCGCCCTTGTAGCCGGCCAGCCGCAATTCGCTGATCACCCGGGTCCAGTCGCTGTCGCCGAAGCCGGGGCTGCGCATCTGCACGAATGGCAGGCGTCCGAACACGCCGTGCTCGCGGATCACGTCCCAGCGCACGGTGGCGTCCTTGCCGTGGACGTGGAAGATACGCGGCGCCCATTTGCGAATCTGCGGAATCGGGTCGATCAGATAGACGAGCTGGTGGCAGGGCTCCCATTCGAGCCCGAGATTGTCGTCGGGCAATTCGTTGAACATCAGCTCCCAGGCGTCCGGGTTGTGGGCGATGTTCCAGTCGCCGCTCGCCCAGTTGCCGTCCATCGCACAGTTCTCGAAGGCGATGCGCACGCCCTTGTCGGCGGCGCGCCTGGCCAGCGGCCCCCAGACCTCGCGGAAACGGGGCAGGCTGTCGGTCAGCGGTTTGCCGCGCAGCCGGCCGGTGAAGCCGCAGACCATCGTGGTGCCGAACAGATGTGCGTTGTCGATGACGGTCTCCCACGCCGCGAGCACGCCGCGGTCGACCTCGCCGTTCTCCAGCGGATTGCCGAACACGCCGATCGATGAGACGGCGACGTCCGCATCGCCGATCGCTTCGCGGATTTCGCCCGCCAGGCGCTTTAGGTCCTTGCCGCCCAGCGTCTGCCAGAAAAAGGGCTGGATGCTCTCGAAGCCGAGCGGCAGGATCTGTTTCACATAGACGGCCGGGTCGTCGAGATTGGCTCGCACCATGGCGCCGATCCTGATGTCGAGAAGCGGGTTCGGCATCACGGCGTTTCCTTTGCGATTGCGACGCGGCGTCCGGTCTCTGCGCTTTCGATGGCGCCAAAGACCATGGCTAGGCTTTTGATGTTGTCGGTGCCGCGCGTCTCCGGTTCGGTGCCGGTCTCGATCGCGCGCATGAAATCCTGGATGATGCCGAGATGGCCGTCGACTCTGTCGGCCGCGTCGAGCGCCGGCACCTCGATCGACTGGGTCTTGTCGATGATACCGTCGCGGCCGGATGCAACCACCTCGGCCTTCAACCCGTCATGCCCGTCCCACAACAGGCTGCCGCGCTCGGCGACGATGCGCCAGCTGCCTTCCCAACTCGTGCGGAAACCGTCCGCGCACCAGGAGCCGGCATAGGTGAAGACCTTGCCGCCGCCGAAATCGAACACCGCGCTGGCCGACGAGCCCTGACGGTACCAGGAATTGGCAGGCTCCCACTCCTGGCAATAGACGCCGGCCGGTTCGCCGGCGACCATGTAGCGGGCGGCGTCGAACGTGTGGATCGCCATGTCGAGCAAAAGCACGTGGCGCATCTCCTCGCGAAAGCCGCCGAAGTGCGGCGCGACGAAGAAGTCGGCATGGATGCTGGTCGGCTTGCCGATGGCGCCGGAATCGAGGAACCGCCGGATCCGCCTGACATTGGCGACATAGCGCCGGTTCTGAACCACGGCATGGACCCGCCCCGCGCGGCGCGCCGCTTCGATGATGGCGCGCGCATTTTCTGGGCTGTCGGCAAGCGGCTTTTCGGTGAGCAGATGGCAGTTATGGGCAAAGGCCGAAAGCGCGACTTGGCGCCGCGCAGCAGGAACCACGACATCGAACACGGCATCGGGCCGGGTCTGATCGAGAACGGCATCGAGGCTGGTGCCGATGACGGCATTGGGGAGCTCGTACTCGCGCGCCCTCGCCTGCGCCCGCTCGGCATCGAGATCGACAAGGCCGGCAATGGCAAGCCCGTCGATCTGCCTCGCGGCATCGAGCCACTGCCTGCTCATGGCTCCGCACCCGACCAGGACGACCTTCATCATCCAGCGCTCCTCCTCCGCTCGGCCCCTCCAGGCCGAGTGTCACGGCATTTCCGGCTTCACCGTAAACGTTTTTCCGTAAACGTTTACGAGAACACACCCGATGGCGTAGAATGTCAATCACCTGCTCGCGAAAATCGACATCCACTGCTTGGCCTGAAGGACGGCCGGTGCTAGCGAAGTCAGGGGGAGAACCTGCCTTGGCGTCCAGCATCCACGATCTCGCGCGTCACCTGAACATTTCGATCGGCACCGTGTCGCGCGCGCTGAACGGCCGCGCCGACGTCAATGCGGAGACGCGCCAGCGCGTGCTCGAGGCGGCCAGGAAGCTGAACTATTCGCCCAACCAGTCGGGCCGCAGCCTGCGCCAGGGCGCCACCCGCTCGATCGCCTTCATGCTGCAACCGCATCCCGGCGACCAGCAATATGGCGAGCCGTTCTTCATTCCGTTCCTGACCGGCCTGCAGGCGCGGCTCGCCGAGCATGAGTTGGATCTGATGGTCGTCATGGGCGAGCCCGGCCAGTATCAGCAGGAGCGGCTGCGCCGCGTGGTTGAGACGCGCCGGGCCGACGCGGTCGTGTTGGCCAATACACGGCGGGAAGACGATCGGATCGACTATCTGAGCAAGGCCGGCTTTCCCTTCGCCACGCTTGGCCGAAGTCAATCCGGCGGCGACACCTATCCTTCGCTCGATATCGATTTCGAGAGGGCGGGTGATGAAGCCGTCGACCGGCTGGTTGCGCGCGGCCACCGCCGCATAGCTGCCATCCGCCCTTCGCTTGATCTCAACTTCGGCTACCTGTTCCTCGACGGCTACCGCAAGGCTCTGAAACGGCATGGCATCGAGGTCGACCCCGGCCTGATCGCCGACGGCTTCATCAACGAGACCGGCGGCTACCAGGTGACGCCGCGTGTGATGCTCTCCAAGGACCGGCCGACAGCCATCATCTTCAACAATGACGCGATGGCGCTCGGCGGCTGCAAGGCACTGGCCGAGATGGGCATCAGGCCCGGCCACGACATCGCGGTGATCGTCATCGTCGACACGCCGCTCTGCCGCTACTTCTCGCCGACGCTGACCGCCTTCCGTCCGGCGCTGGAGCCGATGGGCCGGCGGCTGGCCGAGATGCTGCTGGCGTCACTCCCGGCCCATGCCGGTCCGGAGGGGCCACGCACGATCCGCGAAGTCTGGCCGCTGGAGCTCGTCGCGCGCGAGAGCGATTGAGCACCTCTCCTTCTCCCCTTGCGGGAGAAGGTGTCGCCGAAGGCGACGGATGAGGGGTGCTCCAGAGAAAGCCAACGTCTCGCTCCGCTGGAACACCCCTCATCCGTCTCGACGCTGCGCGCCGATCCACCTTCTCCCACATGGGGAGAAGGAAGGAGCCCCACTCCTGTCACGCAAGTATCATGTTCGCGTCCTAGACCCGATGTGACACCATTCCGGCTCTGCTCGTCACATGGCGACATCATGAAGCACCTCAACCGAACCGTCGCGCTTGGCGCGGCAATCGCCCTGTTCACCGTGCTGAGCCCTGCGCTCGCCGAGGGTGTTGGCTATGTCAACAAGGGGCTGGTCGGCGTTGGCCGCATCCCCGCCAGCCAGAAGGACAAGTTCGGCGAGACCTTTGGTTCGGGCTCCGGCATGGCGATCGACGCCAAGAGCTGGGCGCGTGACGGCGCCGGCTACAAAGGCTCGCTCTGGCTGCTGCCGGACCGCGGCTACAACGTCGCCGGCACCAGACTACCGGCCCCGCTTGAACACCATTGCAATCGAGCTGACCCCGACCGCTCCGGGTGCTGCGCCCGCCGCCGGCCAGGAACAGTCGGGCGTCAAGGCAACGCTCGTCGACACCATGCTCCTGACCGACGACAAGGGCGCCGACGCCACCGGCCTCGACCCGCTCAACGGCGTGCGCCCCGCTGCCGGCGACATGCCGATCCTGCCGCAGGCCGACAATGGCAAGCTTTCGCTCGACGACGAGGCGGTCGTGCGCCTGCCCGTCGGCACCATGTTCATTTCCGACGAATATGGCCCCAACATCTATCGCTTTTCGGCCGACGGCCGCCTGATGTCGGCGACGCAGCCGCCGGCGGCCCTGGTGCCGATACGCCATGGCAAGCCGAACTTCGCTTCCGACAATCCTGGCCCGGGTGCCGCCGAGCCGGATCCCAAGGATCCCGAGACCGGCCGCCAGAACAATCAAGGCCTCGAAGGCATGTCGATGACGCCGGACGGCAAGTTCCTGATCGCCGTGCTGCAGTCGGCGCCGCGCCAGGATGGCGGCGATTCCGGCTCGACCCGCCGGAACACCCGCGCGCTGGTCTATGACGCCTCCGACCTCGCCCACCTCAAGCTGGCGCACGAATATGTCGTACCGCTGCCGGTGTTCAAGGACGCCAAGGGCAAGACCAAAGTGGCCGCGCAGAGCGAGATCGTGGCGCTGTCCGACAAGAGCTTTTTGATGCTGGCACGCGACAGCGGCAACGGCCAGGGGCTGAAGGACGCCGAATCGGTCTACCGCAAGATCGAGATCGTCGACCTGTCCGCGGCCACCGATATCGCCAACGGCCCATTCGACGCCGCCGACAAGCCGGTTGCGCCGAAAGGCGTGCTCGATCCGTCGGTGACGCCGGCCAAGCTCACCTCGTTCATCGACATCAACGACAAGGGCGAACTCGGCCGTTTCGGCCTGCACAACGGCGCGCCGAACGACAGGAACAACCTCTCGGAGAAGTGGGAGGCGATGTCGCTGGTGAGCGTGCTGGACCCGAAGCTGCCTGACGACTATTTCCTGTTCGTCGCCAACGACAACGACTTTCTCACCCAGGACGGCTTCCAGGTTGGTGCCCCGTACAAGGCCGAGGATGGCGCCGATGTCGACACCACCTTCCTGGTCTATCAGGTTACCCTGCCCGGCCTGTCGGGGAACAGTCTCGCCGCAAACTAGTTGCGATTACCTGGTTTACGCCGGACAGGCGGTTCGAGCGTCTCGTGGAAAGATAGCGGGTTCTTACTGCCGCATCGCTTTCAGTTTTTCTGCCGCCGAGGCGGCAAGGTCGGCATAGCGCTCTTCCAGCCGCTCTGCGGCCTTGATGACGGGAAAGTCATGGCCGAACTTCTCCAGCGCCAGGCGCAGCTTTTCCGCGAAGTCCGCCTGTTGCTCCAGTGCCGAAAACAGGGTCTTGACCTGCGCCTCGCTGATATCGGGGTTGGCGAGCATCTTCGGCACATCCCGGCCCATCTGTTCGCCGGTGGCGGTCTGCTCCTTCAGGATTCCGATCCAATCGGTCAATGCCGAACTCCTTTTCCGGCAGCATGCGCGGGGCAAGCTGCTGCGGTCAACCCATTGGCGGTACCGCCGTCGATCATTGCAGCGATCAAGGCTTGCCTCGCCCCTGACCGGCGTTAAGTTCGGCTCGACCCGGAATAAGGACATCAACCATGACCAGCGACGCCGAAATCCAGACCGCCCTGCCCGCTTTCGCCTCCGGCAATATCGCCGTCATCACCGGCGGCGCCAGCGGCATAGGCCTGGCCGCCGCGAAGCGCTTCGCGGCCATGGGCATGAAGACCGTGCTTGCCGACATAGGCGGCGTGCGCCTCGACCAGGCCCGGCAGGCGGTCGCCGTCATTGCCGGGGACGATGCCGTTCTCCCTATCCCCACCGACGTCTCCAAGGCCGACGAAGTCGACCGGCTCGCTGACCTCGCCTACGGTGCGTTCGGTGCGGTTTCGGTGCTGATGAACAATGCCGGCGTCGGCAACAATCCCGGCAAGCCGTGGGAAAACCGTGATGCCTGGAAGCGGCTGCTGGACATCAATTTCTGGGGCGTCGTGCATGGTGTCGAGGCCTTTGCGCCGCGCATGCTGGCTGCGGGCGAGCCCGGCCTGATCATCAACACCGGATCCAAGCAAGGCATCACCACGCCGCCCGGCAATCTCGCCTACAACGTCTCCAAGGCGGGCGTAAAGACCTTCACCGAGGGCCTGGCCCACACGCTGCGCAACGAGCCTGGAGCGAAGCTTTCCGCGCATTTGCTGATCCCCGGCTTCACCTATACCGGCCTGACCGAGGGCGCGACGGAAAAGCCGGTCGGCGCCTGGACGGGCGAGCAGGTGATCGATTTCATGCTGGCATCGCTCAAGCAGGACGACTTCTACATTCTTTGCCCGGACAACGAGGTCGCTCGGCCCATGGATGAAAAGCGCATGGCCTGGGCGATCGGCGACATCATCGAAAACCGCCCAGCTTTGTCGCGCTGGCATCCGGATCACAAGGACGCTTTCGCCGCCTTTATGAACCGCTGACGGGCCGTTCAGGCGGCGCCTTCTTCTTGGAGCTTGCCTTCCCTGGCACGGTCTTCTTGGCGGCCGCCTCAGCGATCTTGCGGTCGCGCCCGGAACCGTTTTTTATCGTCATAGCCTGCTTGGCCGCTGTTTCGGCGATCTTGCGGTCGTGCCGTTTTGCCGCCGCTTCGCATTTGGCGCGGATCTCCTCGACCTCCGATTCCGTCAGGTGCTCGATGCCGATGAAATGGTTGTGGGCCTCGCTGACGCGAATCAACTCGTCGAGCTTGGTCTGGATTGCGGCGCCATCGCGGTTCTGCGTGTTCTGGATCAGGAACACCATCAGGAAGGTGATGATGGTTGTCCCCGTGTTGATCACCAGTTGCCAGGTATCCGAGAAGCCGAAGACCGGGCCAGTCGCCGCCCAGATCACCACGATCAGAACGCAGACGGCAAAAGTCAAAGGCATACCGGCCAGGTGAGCCACCCAATTGGCAACCTTGGTGAAAAGCTTTTCGATCATCCAGTCCTCACAAAACGCAAGAGCGCGGCATTTCGAGAGAAACAAGGGCCGGCCTCTCCGGTTCCCGCCGGCCCGATTTTCCGCCTGCAATCGCATACACGCGAGAGGCGCATGACGACGAAAAAACACCTTATGCGTTGTTGCCATGGTGCCGGTGCAGGTCGAAAAGCCTGCTCGTTCCGCTTCACGGCGGCTTACCTCCGGCCCTTCCGCCGGGCCACCCCCCGCATGGCGGAAGGGGCGCGCTTCACGGGTTCAGGTCGCGGCGTTTTCCCAACGATCGAGGAAGGCCTCGATCGGCAACGACTGCATGTCCGGGATCGCCCTGGCGAGTTTTTCCGGCGTCCAGTCCCACCAGGCGAGGTCTTCAATGCGCGCCGCCACGTCGGCGCTAAAGCGCTGGCGCAAGGGTTTGGCCGGAACGCCGGCGACGACAGCGTAAGGCGGCACGTCATGCGTCACCACCGCGTTGGCACCGATGACGGCGCCATTGCCGATCGTGATGCCTGGCATGATGACGGCGCCATGGCCGATCCAGACATCGTGCCCGATGCTGACCGGCTTTGCCTGCCGCCGCTCTCGAAATGCCGCGTCGACGCCAAGCCAGCGGAAATATTCGTTGGGCCGGTAGCTCACTTTGTGCTGGGTCAGCCGCTCGATCGGATGCTCGAGCGCGTTGATGCGGCTGTTGGCGGCAATCGAGCAGAACTTGCCGATCGTCGTGTAGATCGCTTCCGAATGACGCTCGAAATAGGAAAAATCGCCGACCGTCACGTCGCGCAGGATCACCCGCTCGCCGATCGATGCATAGCGGCCAAGCTTGCACCCCTTCAACTCCGCGGTCGGATGGATGCGCGGCTCGGGATCCTTCGCAACGAGATGTTCAGGACGGTCCATGGCGCGGCTTTACGCCCGAGCGATTGCCCCGGCAAGCGGGACCAATCATCCGGGCGGATCGGAGCCTAATTGCGGCTTGCCCTTGGTCCACACGACGTTCTGGCCATAGAGCGGCACGGTCGTGACCGACATCTTCGCCGAGCCGTTCTGGACCTGGCGCGAATGCGAGAGATAGATCAGCGTCTCGTTCTTCTTGTCGTAGATGCGGTTCACCACCTGTTTCTTCCAGATCAGGCTGAGGCCCTGCTTGAACACCTCTTCGCCGCGCTCGCTCATGTCGATGTCGCCGATGGTGATCGGCCCGGTCTGGCGGCAGGAGATCGACGAGTCCGACGGATCCTCGAACCAGTTGCCCTTGTGCAGCCGATCGATGATGCTGCGGTCGAAATAGGCGACGTGGCAGGTGACGCCGTCGACCTTTGGATCCTTGATCGCATCGATCATGATGTCGTTGCCGACCCAGTCGACGCCGACCTTGCCGACCTCGTCCGCCATCGCTGCGCCGGCGCCGAGGGCAATGCAGGCGGCAATCAAGCCGATCAGTTTTCGCAAGGAAGCCTCCTCGGGTTTTGCGTTTAGCCGATGTCAGGTGGGACAGGACAATGGCATTTGCAAGCCATTCGATGATCGTCGCGACGGAGGCGGCAGGTCTCGTGGTTGCGGCAACGCGACCTCTTTGCGCGCGCGCCGCCAAACCGCTAAGACTGTCGCCGAACAGGCTCGCGCCGGATCCGCCGGGCCGCGACGATCGCAACGGATAGTTTCTGATGATGCGCTCAATTCTGGTCGGCATCCTCGTCCTGATGGCGGCGGGCATCGGCTGGCTCACTTTCGACTGGTATCGCGGCCATTATGGCGGCCAGCCCTACGGCGCACCGTTCACACTGATCGACCAGAAGAGCGCGCCGATCACCGAGGCCGCGTTCCGGGGCCACCCAAGCGTCGTCTTCTTCGGCTTCACGCATTGTCCGGAAGTCTGCCCGACAACGCTGTTCGAAATGGCCGGCTGGCTGAAGACGATGGGCGACAGCGGCAAGAACCTCAACGCCTACTTCGTCACGGTCGACCCGGAGCGGGACACGCCGCAGATCATCAATTCCTACGTCGGCAATTTCTCCGACCGCATCACCGGCATCACCGGCGACCCGGACAAGGTGCATGCAATGGCCAAGGCCTTCGGCATCTACTGGAAGAAGGTCGACACCGGCGACGGCGATTACACGATGGACCACACGGCCTCCGTGCTGCTCCTCAACGCCAAGGGCGAGTTCGCCGGCACCATCGCCTATGGCGAAAGCGCCGACACGGCTATTGCGAAGCTGAAGCGGCTCGCAGCAGGCGGCCAGGCGTGATCCCGAACCGAAGGTTTGCGTAGCAACAAATGGAACCGGTTCTCGGAAATGATCACGCTCAAACATGAGTCGCCCTGATGGGGCAGACCAGGTTCCATTTCACGGCGGGCAAGGCCGAGGCTGACCGCATCTTCGCGGCGCTTGATGCAGCTTTCGAGGACGAAGGCCTGCCGCTTGCCCTGCTGGAGGTCGACGAGGCCAATGACATCCACGAAGTGTCGCTCTATGCCGATGGCGATGTCGATGCCGTCGCAGTCCGGATCAACGGCATACTCGCGGACCTGGCCCTGCCGAAGCAGGTCGAGCGCGAGGCGCTCCCCGACATCGACTGGGTTGCACGCTCGCTCGAAGGACTGAAGCCGGTCCGCGCCGGGCGTTTCTTTGTCCACGGCGCGCATGATCGCGACAAGCGCCGCAGCGGTGACCTCGCCATTGAGATCGAGGCGGGTCTTGCCTTCGGCACCGGCCATCACGGCACCACGGCCGGCTGCCTCGAACTGCTGGAACAGGTGGTGGTGCGCGAACGCCCCGGCAACGCGCTCGACCTCGGCACCGGCAGTGCCGTGCTGGCGATAGCGCTGGCCAAGCTCGCGCACATCCCGGTGCTGGCGACCGACATCGATCCGGTCGCCGTTCGCGTCGCTGCGACCAATGCGCGACTCAATCACGTGAAGGCGCTTGTCGAGACGGTGACGGCGCCCGGCTTCCACCATCCGATCTTCGCCAGGCGCGCGCCCTTCGACCTCATCGTCGCCAATATCCTGGCGCGCCCGCTGATGCGGTTGGCGCCCGAGATGGCCAGGCACATCAGGCTCGGCGGCTCGCTGGTGCTCTCCGGCGTTCTCGACCGTCAGCGCGATGCGGTGATCTCGGCCTATGTCGGCCAGAGCTTCCGCCACGTCCGCACCTTGCACCGCGAGGGCTGGGTGACCATCCACCTCAAGCGCTGAAAACCGGATCGTTCAAGACTGGCCCTGTCGAAATCGATTCCGGTTTCGAAGACCTTGCGCTACGGTCGCGCGAGCCATTCGAGGAGATGCGGAAAAATGTTCCAGACCTTTGATTCCGCCGGCGATCCGGCTGTCGGCAAGCCGCGCGTGGCGACGCTGCGCCAATGGCTGGCCGAGAACAAGCTGGACGGCTTCATGGTGCCGCGCGCCGACGAGCATCAGGGCGAATATGTCGCCGACCGCTCGGCACGGCTGAAATGGCTGACCGGCTTTTCCGGCTCAGCGGGCGTCGCCATCATCCTGCGCGACCGCGCCTTCATCTTCGTTGACGGCCGCTACACGCTGCAGGTGCGCAATGAGGTCGATCTTTCGATCTTCACTGTCGAGAGCCTCATCGACAATCCGCCGGCCTCCTG
The DNA here is from genome assembly GCF_029625765.1 of Mesorhizobium sp. WSM4983. Taxonomy (NCBI): domain Bacteria; kingdom Pseudomonadati; phylum Pseudomonadota; class Alphaproteobacteria; order Hyphomicrobiales; family Phyllobacteriaceae; genus Mesorhizobium; species Mesorhizobium sp. WSM4983. The sequence continues at coordinate 925,482 of NZ_JARTVM010000001.1, forward strand.
GATCAAGGACAATCTCGGCAAAGGGGCTAGGCTCGGCTTCGACCCTTGGCTGCACACGATCGGCGAGATCAAGGCATTGAAAGCCTCGGCCGAGCAGTCCGGCGCGACACTGGTGCCGCTCGACAAGAATCCGATCGACATCATCTGGGAAGATCAGCCCGAGCCGCCGCGCGCACTGGTGGAACTCCACCCGATCGCCTTCGCCGGCGAGCTCGCCAAGGACAAGCTGGCGCGGCTGGCGGGCGCGATCGAAAAGGAGGGCGCGACGCACGCCGTGCTCACCGACCCTTCTTCCATCGCCTGGGCCTTCAACATCCGCGGCGGTGATGTGGCGCATACGCCGCTGGCGCTCGGCTTCGCCATTCTTGCCGCCGACGGCAAGCATCAACTCTTTATGGACCAGCGCAAATTTTCGCGCCAGGTCGCGGCCTATCTCACCCAGCTTGCCGATCCGCACGATCCAGGCGAATTCGAAGCGGCGGTCGCCAACCTCGCCAAGGGCGGCGCAAAAATCGCGCTCGATCCCGTGCTGGCGGCGGAAAAGCTCAAGATGCTGGTCGAGGGCAATGGCGGCACCGTTGTCTCTGCGCCAGACCCCGCCCGCATTCCGCGCGCCACCAAGAACCAGGCCGAGGTCGCCGGCAGCCGCGCCGCGCATCGTCGCGACGGCGCCGCAGTCGCCAAGCTGCTCTGCTGGCTCGACCGGCAGCAGCCGGATACGCTCGACGAGATCGACGTCGTGACCAAACTCGAGGAGGTGCGGCGCCAGACCGGAGAGGAAACGCAGATGCCGCTGCGCGACGTCTCCTTCGACACGATTTCCGGCGCCGGCCCGAACGGCGCCATCATGCACTACCGCGTCTCCCGCGCCACTAGCCGCAAGCTCCAAAGCGGCGAGCTGTTCCTGCTCGATTCCGGCGGACAATACCAGGACGGCACCACCGACATCACCCGCACCGTGCCGATCGGCCAGCCGACCGAAGAGATGCGCGAGCGCTTCACGCTGGTGCTGAAGGGCATGATCGGCATCTCGACGCTGCGCTTTCCGGCCGGCACGCGCGGTTCGGAAATCGATGCCGTTGCCCGCGTGGCGCTGTGGAAGCATGGCTGCGACTTCGCCCACGGCACCGGCCATGGCGTCGGCTCTTACCTCGCCGTGCATGAGGGCCCGCAGCGCATTGCCCGCACCGGCACCGAGAAACTGCTTGCCGGCATGATGCTGTCCAACGAGCCGGGCTATTACAAGGAAGGCTCCTACGGCATTCGCATCGAGAACCTGATCCTGGTCACGCCTGCCGAGCAGATCGAGGGCGGCGACATCGCCATGCACGGCTTCGAGACGCTGACGATGGCGCCGATCGACAAGCGCCTCATCCGCAGCGACTTGCTGACCCGCGACGAACTGCACTGGCTCGACCAGTATCACGCGCGGGTTCTGGCCGAGATCGGTCCGATGGTGGACGGCGAGACGCTGGCCTGGCTGGAGAAAGCCACGGCCCCGCTGCCGCACGACGCCAAGATCTGACTTCTAGCCGACGAACTGCCTGGCCAGAATCAGCACCGCGGCACCGGCCAAAAACATCGCCATCAGGCCGCCGCGCAGCGACACCAGCGCGGTGACGATCAGCGCTGCCCATTCGGCCGGTCCGGCGCCGAGCGCGGCAGGTGCCACAAGTGTCGTCAGCACAGCGGCCGGCACGGCGTTGAGGCCGGCCTCGACGCGCGGGTGGACGGTCTCGAAGCGCGAGATGACGAGATGGCCGCCGACACGGGTGAGATAGGTGGCGACGGCGCCGGCGAGGATGATCCAGAAGGTCGTGCTCATGTGCGCTGCCCCACGCCGCTATGATGCGGCGGCAGAATCACCGCTAGGAGCACGCCGGCAATGGCGCCGATCGAGACATGCCAGGGCGAGCCGACCGTCTTGTAGGCGACGATCGAGGCGGCCGCGCTGGCGACGACCACCGGCAGCCAAGTGGCCGCTTGCGGAAGCCGAGAACCAGGCCGAGGAAATAGATCGGCAGCAGGAAATCGATGCCCAGCGCATGGGTGTCCGGGATCATCTTGCCGAAGACCGCGCCGAGCGCGCTTTCGGCCACCCAGAACACATAGACCGGCAGGCCGAGCCCGAGATACCAGACGAACCCGACCGATCGGCCGGAGGCCGCGCGCGCCTCGGCCACGGCATATTGCGGATCGGTCAGGATGAAATAGCCTAGCGCCTGCTGCAGCAGCGGCCAATGCGCCATGCGCCGGCCGATGCCGGCGGAATAGAGCACGTGACGGAAATTCACCGCGAAGATCGAGAGCACGATCAGCCAGGGCGCGACATGCTGGCCGAACAATTCGATGCCGACCATCTGGCTGGCGCCGCCGAAGATCAGCGCGCTCATTAGGAATGCTTCCAGGACCGAAAACCCGTTGTCCACGGCAATCGCGCCGAACAGGATCGCGAACGGCGCGGAGGCGACGACGACCGGCATCGACAGCCGCACGCCGTCCCAGAAATCGCTCCTCGCACGGCTTTCGGAGATTGCTTCCGCCGTCATCCAACTGCTCCCTTGAGCGGCTTGATTTAGGGAGCGTCGCCCCGCTTGTCACACCAATTCGCTTGAGCCGACGATCAGCGGAACTGATTGCCGGGCTTTGAGCGGCTCAGGCAGCCTTGCCCTGGATCGCCCTGCCCCAATCGAGCAGCGGCTTGGCGCGCAAGGTGAAGCCGACGAGATCGTCAACTAGCGCCGCCATGTAGATGGTTTCGGGATCAATATTATGCCGCACCACGAAATGGCGGTTGCGGACTGCTTGCGCGAGATCGGCTTCGCTGACGTCCTCGAAACCACGCGGCGCGCGCTTCAGGCAATCTTCCCTATCCAGCTCCAGCCCAGTCTTTTTCAGCGCTGAAACCATGGCGCGGAAGGCGGCCGGCTTCGTCACGATCGCCTTGCGCATCGCCTGCAGCAACTCCGGTCCGGGCTGCCACCAGGCGACGCCGGCAAAGCAGCGCTCGAGGCCGATATGCACATAGAACACGCCCTGCTCCATCTTGGTGCCGTCTGGCGACAGGATTGCCGACAGGTGCCGATTATAGGGGCGCTTGTCCTTGGAGAAGCGAACGTCGCGATTGATGCGGAACAGCGACTTCTTGCGGTCGCCGCGCAGGCCAAGTCCCGCCGCCGCGAAACGCTCGCTGAGCGCTTCGACGAGATCGCAGAACGGCTCGTGCAGCTCACTCTCGTAGAGACCGCGGTTTTCCTGAAACCATTCGCGGCTCTGGTGGAAGTCGAGCGCCTTGAGGAACGGAATGGCCTTCTCGCCAAAACCCTTGAACGCTCCGGCCATCAGCCGCCCCTGCCGATGCGCTGCAGCCAGGTGTCCTCGTCGATCACCTCGATGCCGAGATCGCTCGCAACCTTGAGCTTGGAGCCGGCGCCCGGACCCGCCACCACCAGATCGGTCTTGGCCGAAACCGAGCCGGCGACCTTCGCCCCCAGGCGCTCCGCCATCGCCTTGGCCTCGGAGCGCGTCATCTTTTCCAGCGTGCCGGTGAACACCACCGTCTTCCCGGATACCTCGCTGCCGGCCGAGATCTCGACCACATAGGGCTTGGGATGGACTTGCGCCAGCAGCGCATCGAGCACGTCGTCATTGCGCTCATTGCCGAAGAAGTCGCGCAAGGCGTTGATCACGGTATCGCCGATGCCGTTGATCGACGGGAACACGTCATGCGGATCCTGCGCCTTCGCCGTCTCCTTGCCGACGCGGATCAGTTCCTCGATGGTCGAGAACTGGCGGGCAAGCACCGCCGCCGTCGTCTCGCCGATATGGCGGATGCCGAGCGCGAAGATGAAGCGGTCGAGCTCCGGCTCGCGGCGCGCGTCGATGGCTGCGAACAGTTTGTCGAGGCCTTCGTAGTTGCGATCTTCAATGCTGCGCACATTCTTGCGCGTCTTGCCCGATGCGGCCTCGCGCAGTCTGGCCTGCTCCTCACGCCGCTCCGCCAACGCCTTGGTGACGGCCGGCCGGCGGTCCTTCAGCGTAAAGATGTCGGCGGCGGTCTTCACCAACCCGGCATTGAAGAACAGGTCGATGTTCTCGGCGCCGAGGCCCTCGATATCGAGCGCGCCGCGCGACACGAAGTGGCGCAGCCCCTCCACGGCCTGCGCTGCGCAGATCAGCTCGCCGGTGCAGCGGCGCCGCGAATCCTCCTTGCCGGTCTTCTCGTTGATCTCGCGCGTCGCCGGCGAGCCGCAGACCGGGCAGGTGTGCGGGAACTCATACGGCACCGCATCGGCCGGCCGCTTGTCGATGAGGACCCTGACGATCTGCGGGATGACGTCCCCTGCCCGCTGGATCACCACCGTGTCGCCGATGCGAACGTCAATGCCGTCGCGGATTGGCTGCCCGTTGCTGTCAAAACCCTTGATGTAATCTTCATTGTGCAGCGTGACGTTTTCCACCACCACGCCGCCGACCGTCACCGGCGCCAGCCGCGCCACCGGCGCCAACGTGCCGGTGCGGCCCACCTGGATGTCGATCTTCTCGACCGTCGTCATCGCCTGTTCGGCCGGGAATTTGTGGGCAACTGCCCAGCGCGGCTCGCCGGTCACAAAACCCCAGCGGCGCTGCAGCTCGAGCTGGTCGACCTTGTAGACGACGCCGTCGATGTCGTAACCCAGCGAAGAACGCTGTTCCTCGATCCGGTGGTAGTGCCCGATGAGGTCGTCGATCGACCTTGCCCGCACCATCAGCGGACTGATCTTGAAGCCCCATTCCTGGAACTTCTGCACGGAATCGTACTGGGTCGGAGCGGGATCCGCCGTCGTGTAGCCCCAGGCATAGGCGAAGAATTTCAGATTGCGGCTGGCGGTGACGGCTGGATCCTTCTGGCGCAGCGACCCGGCCGCCGTGTTGCGCGGATTGACATAGTCCTGGCCGCCAATAGCCGCCGAGCGCTGCTTCAAAGCCTCGAACTCCGCGTAGGTCATGTAGACCTCGCCGCGGATTTCGATGACCTCCGGCCAGCCCGAGCCCTGCAACTTCTTCGGGAGGTCGGCGATGGTCTTGAGATTGGCGGTTATGTCCTCGCCGACCGCGCCGTCGCCGCGCGTCGCGCCTTGCACGAAGATGCCGTTTTCGTAGCGCAGTGATGCCGATAGCCCGTCGATCTTCGGCTCCGCCGTGAAGGCGATATCGAGGTCCTTGTCGCGGTCGAAGAAGCGCCGGCCACGCTCGATGAAATCGGCCACGTCCTGGTCGGTATAGGCCTTGGCGAGGCTCAGCATCGGCACGGCATGCCGCACCTTGGTGAAGCCTTCCGCCGGCGGCGCGCCGACCCGACGCGACGGCGAATCCTCGCGAACGAGATCGGGAAAGCGCCCCTCGATGGCAAGGTTGCGCCGCGCCAGTGCGTCGTATTCGGCGTCCGAAATCGTGGGCGCATCCTCCATATGGTAGCGCCGGTCGTGCTCGGCGATCTCCGCCGCCAGCCGCTTCAGCTCCTCCGCGGCCTCGCTTTCGCTCAGCGAATCGACTGGTTTTTCAGACATGAAGCGCGGTCCTCGAATTGTGGCGGGCCACTATAAATCAGGATTCGGTATGGAGGAGTCCGCTTGCGCAAAAATCATTGCCGAACAGCAGGATGCAGCCACCTGCTGACTCGGCATTCCAGCCGGGGAATCAAGAAGCCTAGGCTGCCGCCGTGTTCTCGCGCAGCAACCGCTCAGCGGCGGCGCGCGCTTCATCGGTGATGGTGGCGCCGGCCAGCATGCGCGCGATCTCTTCCTGGCGCGCCGCGCGATCCATTTCGGCAATGCCGGTGGCGACACGGTCCTTGCCGCCGGACTTCGAGATTAGAAAATGCGTCGCGGCGCGCGCCGCCACTTGCGGCGCATGCGTGACCGAAAGCACCTGCACCCGCTTCGACAGCCTCGCCAGCCGCTGGCCGATGGCATCGGCCACGGCGCCGCCGACGCCGGTGTCGATCTCGTCGAAGACCAGGGTCGGCGCCGAGCCGCGGTCGGCAAGCGCCACCTTCAGGGCCAGAAGGAAGCGCGACAGCTCGCCGCCGGACGCAACCTTCATCATCGGCCCGGGCCGTGTGCCCGGATTGGTGCGCACCCAGAACTCGACCTGGTCGATGCCTTCTTCCATGCGGCCATCGGCATCGCTCACCATCTCGACGATGAACTCCGCCCGCTCGAGCTTGAGGGCCGGCAGTTCGGCCATCACCGCCTTGGTGAGGCCCGCCGCCGCCGCATGGCGCAGCGAAGAGAGCTGCGCCGCGGCTATGTCGTAAGCTTCGCGCGCGGCGGCTGCTTGTTTCTGCAGCCCGTGCAGGCGTTCCTCGCCCGCATCGAGATCGGCAAGGTCGGCCGCCATCGTGTCGCGCAGCTGCGCCAGATCGTCGACCGCGACATTGTGCTTGCGTGAGGCCGCGCGCAGCGAGAACAGCCGCTCTTCGGCCTTTTCCAGGCGCTGCGGATCGTATTCGGTGGCGCGTAGTGCTGTCTGGACGCCGGACTGCGCCGCGTCGAGCGAGATCATTGCCTCGTCCAGCGACTTGACCACATCGTCGAGCAGGCCCGGCACCTCGCCCGATTTGCGCTGCAGCCGCCTGAGCAGGCTGGCGAGCTGCGGCAGGGGCGAAGACGGCCCCGACAGCACATCCTGCGCATCGTGAATCTCGGACGCGATCTTTTCGGCGCGCATCATCTGGGCGCGTAATTCGGCAAGCTCGGTCTCTTCGCCCGGCTGCGGATCGAGCTTCGCCAACTCGGCGACCGAGGCCCTGAGATAATCGGCCTCGCGCGCCGCCGCCTCGACCTTGGCGCGGTGCCGCGAAAGCTCCTGTTCGCAGTTCCGCCAATAGCGCCAGGCTTCGCCCGTCCCGCGCACGGCGCCGAGATGGCCGCCGAAACTGTCCAGCAATTCGCGGTGGGCGCCGGGATCGACGAGCGCCCGCTCGTCATGCTGGCCGTGAATCTCGACGAGCGCGCGGCCGACGTCGCGCATCAGGGTCACGCTGGACGGCTGATCATTGACGAAAACGCGGGTGCGGCCGTCAGCGGTCTGCACGCGGCGCAGGATGATGTCGCCATCATCCTCGATGTCGTTGTCGGCAAGCAGCGCGCGCGCCGGGTGGTTGCGCGGCACGTCGAACACGGCGATGACCTGGCCCTGCGCCGCGCCATGGCGGACGAGCGAAGCGTCGCCGCGCGCGCCAAGCGCCAGCGACAGCGCATCGAGCAGGATGGATTTGCCGGCGCCGGTCTCTCCGGTCAGCACCGAAAGCCCAGGCAAGAAGTCGATGTCCAGCTTCTCGATCAGGACGATATCGCGGATCGACAGTCTGGACAGCATCAGAAGTGTCAGGCGCCGGTGATCAGCTTCCCGGCCTTGGAGATCCACGACCCGGCATTCTCGCGCGGTTCAAGCCCGTTGCTCTGCAAGAGCTTGTAGGAATCCTTGTACCACTGGCTGTCCGGATAGTTGTGGCCGAGCACCGCTGCGGCTGTCTGCGCTTCCGAAGTCAGGCCCATCGCGTAGTAGGCTTCGGTCAGTCGCGCGAGCGCCTCCTCGACATGGCGCGTGTTGGAGTAGTTCTCGACCACGGTGCGGAAGCGCTTGACGGCGGCGATATATTCGCGGCGTTCCAGATAGTAGCGGCCGATCTGCATCTCTTTGCCGGCGAGCTGGTCGGTGGCAAAGCGGATCTTGTCCTTGGCGTCGTCGACATACTCGGAATTCGGCCAGCGGGTCACCAGGTCCTGCATGGTCTGCACCGTCTGGCGCGCTTCCTTCTGGTCCTGGGTGACGTCCTTGATCTGCCGGTAGTAGCTCAAGCCGATGATGTACTGCGCATAGGCGGCATCGTCGGTTGACGGATAGAGCGTCAGGTAACGTTTGGCGGAACCGATCGCCTCGTCATAGTTGCCGGCGCGATAATCGGCGAAGGCGCCCATCACCATCGATTTGCGGGCGAATTCCGAGTAGGGATGCTGGCGGTCGACGGCGTCGAACTTCTTGCTCGCCTCATCGAGGCGGCCGGCATTCAGATTGGCGAGGCCCTGGTTGTAGAGAACGTCTGCGGGTTCGGTGTGGTCGACATAGGTCGCCAGATTGACGTCCTTTTCGGAGGACATGCAGGCCGACAGCATGAGCGACGGGGCGACCAACGAAAACGCCAGGAAAACAGCCCGATACGGCGCCTTCGATTGACCAACTCGCGAAAAAAACATGTTTGGATTCCGCCCTTTCGGCGTCGTTTCGGTCCCGGCCGCAGCCATAAACCATTATCCCCTTGCCCGGCAACGCTATGTCCGGCCAATCGCACATTTTTGTGGCGGTTTGGGACCGTCCCCAAAGCCGCTCGATTTCACGGGTTTGTGATGCATTTGCGCAACACCGGCTTCGCTACAAAGCCCGAAAATCGTTAAAAATCAGATGACCCAGGGCGCGTAGACCGGTCCGCTGACGGCGATCATTTCGGCGACCCGGCCGCGCTCGCGGCGCCGCGTCTCGACGATCTCGAAGGCCGTACGGTCCGAAAGCAGGCGGCGCAGCGCCGCCGCGTTCATCCGATGGCCGCCACGATAGGAGCGGAAGCAGCCGATGAAGCGCGCGCCGGCAAGCGCCAGGTCGCCCATGGCGTCGAGCGTCTTGTGGCGGGCGAATTCGTTCGGATAGCGCAGTCCGCCGACATTGATGACGCGGTTGTCGTCGCCGATGACCAGCGAGTTCTCCAGCGACGACCCGAGCGCGTAGCCGGCGGCCCACAGCCGCTCGACATCCTTCATGAAGCCGAAGGTGCGGGCCCGCGCGATGTCGCGGCGGAAGATGTCGGGGTTGATATCGGAGGCGAAGAGCTGGCGGCCGATTGCCGGGCTCTCGAAGTCGATCTCGACCTCGAATCGCGTGCCGTCATAGGGGCGGAACTCGGCCCAGGATGCACCGGCTTCGACGCGGATCGGCTTGACCACGCGGATATAGCGGCGCTTGACCGAAAGCGTGTCGATCCCCGCCTGGTCGAAGGCTTCGACAAAGGCCACCGCGCTGCCGTCGAGAATGGGGACTTCCGGACCGTCGATCTCGATGATGAGATTGTCGATGCCAAGTCCGAACACCGTCGCCATGAGATGTTCGACGGTTCCGATATGCTGGCCGACCGGATCGCCGAGCATGGTGCACAGGTCGGTGGCGCCGACCTCGGAGACCAGCGCGCGGAACTCGCGGAACTCGCCGCCATTCGCGAGGTGGAACACGATGCCGGTATCGGCGTCGGCGGGCAGGAAATGAACGGTGACGGGCTTGCCGCTGTGGACGCCGGTGCCGGTCAGCGTCACGCGCGCCTTAACTGTCGTCTGATAGTCGTGCAAGACAAACCCCATAAGCCCAAACCGCCTGTGTCCGCTTGTCAGCCTTAGGCATTATCGGCCCGACGGATCATCTGGCCTGCGCGCAAAAGCGGCGAATGAGCAAGGCAGCGGCTCTGATGTATCGGCAGGCAGGGCCAACTCCCCGAATCCCGGCAAACCGACTTTAGTCCGACGCGAAGATAGTGGCCCGTCTGTGAGACTCCAAATCACGGTTTCTTACCCCGTGTAACCGCTGCCCTGAGCGAAAAAGCACTCGTAATGCGTTGTTTTTCTATAACTTTTAAAGGCAACAGACAGACGATCTCTCGCCCGCCTGTTAACAGCTGTTATATATCGTTAGTGTATGTTCTGCCCGAAAGTGCACAGCGGTTTTGGGAGAACGACATTATCAAACATTGCTTAAAGCGCGCCGCATAGGCGGCGCGCTTTAACGATTAGTTCGCCTGGCGACGCAGGAACGCCGGGATCTCCAGCTGGTCGTCTTCCTGCACCGTGCGGCTTTGAGGCGTGAGGCGCCCCTGGTCGTCGAGCTGGCCGCGGCGCGGCGCATAGAGCTGCGGGTCCTGGCTGGCGAGGCGGCGCATTTCCGGTGCCGCCTGGCGCAGTTTCGGCTCGCGCGGCTGCGCCGGCTGCAGCCGGGCCGGCTCTTCCTCGCGGCGGGTCAGGCCGTTGGTCAGCCGCTTGATCAGCCCCATCGGTCCGCTGTTCTCATGATCCGCAGGGCGGCTCTTGGCCTCCACCTCGGCCCTCACGACCGGTGGAAAGTCCTCGACGCGCGGCATGCGCTGCGGCGCTGCAGCCACAGGCTGCGGCATCTCGCGCTGCGGCGCGGGCTGCATGACCGGCTGCTGGGCGATCGGCTGCGGCTGAGGCTGGGCCGGCGGAGCCTGGAAGATCTTGCTCTGCGGGCGGAAGTCGTCGACCGGCGCGGGGCGCGGCTGTGCCATCGCGGCGGCGTTCGCCTCTGCAAGCTGGATCGCCTCGGCAACCGGATCGACGGCGCGCGGCTCGTAGGCCTGCTGCTGAACCGGTGCGGGACGGCTTTCCTGAACAGGTGCCGCGGGACGGGCGACCGGCTTCTGCGGCGCGCGGATGGAGATTGGCGCCGCGGCGATTTCGGCCGCCGACTTGTCGATGCCGGTAGCGACCACCGAGACGCGGATCACGCCTTCCAGTTCCTCGTCGAAGGTGGCGCCGAGGATAATGTTGGCGTCCTGGTCGACCTCCTCGCGGATCCGGGTCGCGGCTTCGTCGACCTCGAACAGGGTGAGGTCGCGGCCGCCGGTGATCGAGATCAGCAGGCCCTTGGCGCCCTTCATCGAGGTCTCGTCGAGCAGCGGGTTGGCGATCGCCGCCTCGGCGGCGGCCATGGCGCGGCCCTCGCCCGAAGCCTCGCCGGTGCCCATCATCGCCTTGCCCATCTCGCGCATCACCGAGCGGACGTCGGCGAAGTCGAGATTGATGAGGCCTTCCTTGACCATCAGGTCGGTGATGCAGGCAACGCCGGAGTAGAGTACCTGGTCGGCCATGGCGAAGGCATCGGCGAAGGTGGTCTTGTCGTTGGCCAGCCGGAACAGGTTCTGGTTGGGGATGACGATGAGCGTATCGACGCATTTCTGCAGTTCCTCGATGCCCATGTCGGCCGTCTTCATGCGGCGCTGGCCCTCGAAATGGAACGGCTTGGTGACGACGCCGACGGTGAGGATGCCCTTTTCGCGCGCCGCGCGGGCAACGACGGGTGCAGCGCCCGTGCCGGTGCCGCCGCCCATGCCGGCGGTGACGAAGCACATATGCGTGTTGGACAGATGATCGATGATCTCGTCGATGCACTCTTCCGCCGCCGCGCGGCCGACTTCCGGCTGCGAGCCGGCGCCGAGGCCTTCCGTGACATGCGCGCCGAGCTGAATCAGCCGCTCAGCCTTCGACATCGTCAGCGCCTGCGCGTCGGTGTTGGCCACCACGAACTCGACGCCGCGCAAGCCGGCTGTGATCATGTTGTTGACCGCGTTGCCGCCGCCGCCGCCGACACCGAACACGGTGATGCGTGGCTTAAGCTCGGTGATGTCCGGCTTCTTGAGATTGATGGTCATAGTCTCCGTCCTTTGCCTTTCCCGCCGCCTCGCCGCTGCGGCCGCCTTTGGGGCTGTCCCCGTCAAATTAAAAACTGTCTCTCAACCACTGACCCATGCGATGCAGTTTTCCGCCCGTTCCGGTCATCCTGAAACCGGAAAGTCCTTTCGCCGAATGGCTCTCGAAGCTCGCCATTTGAGGATAGATCAGAAGCCCGACCGGGGTCGAAAACGCCGGCCCCTTGGCCGCTTCCGGCAGGCCTGCCACGCCGAGCGGCCGGCCGATGCGCACGTTGCGCCCAAGAATGCGGCGCGCCGCCTCCGGCAGGCCCGCCAGTTGGCTGGCGCCGCCGGTGAGGACGACCCGCTTGCCGACGGCGTTGCCGTAGCCCGATTTGTTCAGCCGGTCGCGCAAAAGCTCCAGCGTCTCGTCGATGCGCGCCCGGATGATCCGCGTCATCACCGAGCGCGGGATCTGTAGCGGCAGCTCGCCCTCCTCGCCGATCGGCTGGATGGAAACCAGGTCGCGGTCGTCCGCACTGCCCGGCAGCGCAGAGCCATGCATTACCTTCAATCGCTCGGCGGCGTCGAGCGAAGTCGACAGCCCCTTGGCCATGTCGAGCGTCACATGATTGCCGCCGATAGCGATGGCGTCGCCATGCACGAACTTGCCTTCCGAGAACACCGAAATCGTGGTCGTGCCGCCGCCCATATCGATGCAGGCCGCGCCCATTTCGAGCTCGTCGTCGACCAAAGCCGCGAGACCGCTGGCATAGGGCGTCGCCACCATGCGCTCGACCGACAGATGCGAGCGGTTGATGCAAAGCTCGAGATTGCGCATCGGCGCAGCATCGCCGGTCAGCACATGCATATCGACGCCCAGCGTCTCCCCGACCATACCGCGGGGATCCCGCACGCCGCGCTCGGCATCGAGCGAGAAGCCGACGGGAAGCGAATGAACCACCTCTCGCTCGGCCCGCAGCGCCTGCTTCGCGCCGGCAGCGAGCACGCGCTTGATGTCGGCTTCCTCGACCTGATGGCCGCCGAGATTGATGGTTGCCGAAAAGGCCTCGCTCTTCAGCCGGCCGGCCGTCATGTTGACGATAAGGGAATCGACGGTGAGCCCCGCCATGCGCTCGGCGGCGTCGACGGCGAGACGGATGGCATGCTCGGCGCGGTCGAGATCGACCACGACGCCCGACTTAACTCCCTGCGACTTCTGATGGCCGATGCCGATCACCTGGATGCGATGCGAGCGGCCGCGCAACAGCTTGCCGTCCTCGCGCGGCTTCAGCTTCGCCACCACGCAGCAGACCTTGCTCGAGCCGACATCGAGCACCGTCAGCGTGCCCGACCGGCGCGAAGAGGCATCACCGCCGCCGCCAAGCCAGCTCATATCTTCGTCTCCGGCTTGCGTTTCGTCAGGGTCTTCGGCTTGTCGCTGAGCGCGGCTTCGCGCTGCGTCGCCGCTTCCGGCGAGAGCTCGACGACCAGGCGATCGGACAACCTCATGTCGACGGCAGCGATGTCGCGCGTCAACAGTCCGTTATCATGGTCAAGCTTGACGAGCTCGGCGATCGCCTGATCCTCGCCGTCTTCCGGCAGCTTCACGGTGATGCCGTTCTCCAGCTTGAGATCCCAGCGCCGCTCGCCGACACGAATATAGCCTTTGACCCGCGCCGCCAGCTCGGGATAGCGCTTGATCCTCTCCAGGAAATCCGGCGCCTTGGCCGGCGCGCCCGTGCCGATGATCAGCGGCAGCAAAGCCTGCTTGCCGCCCGAGAACGGCGCGATCACCTCGCCCGACCGCTCGATGACCGAAAGCGAATTGCCCTGCTGCCAGAGCGCGAAGGGCTCACGCTCCTCGACACGGACCTCCAGCGTGTGAGGATAGATCTTGCGCACCGCCGCAACCTCGACCCAGGGCAACGTCGCGATGCGCTCGCGCGCAGCCTCGGCATCAAAGCCGATCAGCGACGTCCAGCCATCGAGGCCGAGGCGGTCCAGGATATCGATCTCGGAAGTCTGGCGATTGCCGACGACCTTGATCTGGTCGACGGCAAAACCGGTTCGGGCCGTCACGCCCTGCACGATGCTGTCGGCGTAGCCGCCGAGATAGGCCCCGTAGGCTCCGGCGGAAGCCAACAAGGCAGCCGAGAGGATCGCAGCCGAGAAGCGCGGCGCCTCGTACTCGCCATCGCAGAGACGGGCAAGCAAACGCACCGGCCGCCGCAGCTGGCGCGGCAACACGAAATGGTCGAACGATAGCGGCACGCCGAACAGCGCGGGCCCAGTCCCGCGGCCCTTGCCCTGGCCCCACCTCAACGCAGACACGAAGCGTCCTCCACCATCCAACTCAACAATTCACCGAACGAATGCCCCGCTTGCGCGGCGATTTCAGGCACCAGAGACGTCGGCGTCATGCCCGGCTGGGTGTTGATCTCGAGCCAGACAACCTCGCCGTTTTCGGAGTGACGGTCGTCGTAACGGAAGTCCGACCGGGAAACGCCCCGGCAACCGATAGCAAGATGAGCCTTGAGGGCCAGTGTCTGTATTTTTTGGTAAATATTCGGTGAAATTTTTGCAGGGGTTTCGTGTTTTGATCCACCCGGGACGTACTTTGAATCGTAGTCGTAGAAGGAATGACCGGTCGGGATGATTTCACAGACCCCGAGCGCCACGTCACCCATCACCGCGCAGGTCAACTCGCGCCCGTGGATGTAGCGCTCGACCATGACGATCTCGCCATACTTCCATTCGGACGAGCCGATGACTTGCGGCGGATGCGACTGCCCCTCGTGCACGATGACGACGCCGAAGCTCGAGCCTTCATTGACCGGCTTCACCACGTAAGGCGGCTTCATCGGATGCTTGTTCTGGACGGAGAAGCGGTTGACCACCTTCGATTCCGCGACGGGAATGCCGGACGCCTTGGCGACCTTCTTGGCCTGCTCCTTGTTCATGGCCAGCGCCGAAGCGAGCACGCCCGAATGGGTGTAGGGAATTCCGAGATATTCGAGAATTCCCTGGATGGTGCCATCCTCGCCGAACGGGCCATGCAGCGCGTTGAAGGCGACATCGGGCTTGAGCTCGGCAAGCACAGACCCGACATCGCGCGAAACATCGACGCGGGTGACCTGATAGCCTTCATTCTCGAGCGCATCCGCACATGCCTTCCCCGACGACAGAGACACGGGCCGCTCCGAGGAAAATCCCCCCAGGAGAACAGCCACATGCTTCTTCTTCATCCCGCCTTCCCCTTTCACGCCGGGCCTGCAACCAATATTTCCGCACGCAACATTTCCGCACATTGAGTCCGAGTCTTCCGGCAGGTTGCCCCCCCAGACGGAAAACGCGGGTAACGCGTCAAACGACTCAAATCAGGAAACGCTTTAGAGCAGAGAATCAGAGAGTTGATTCCCTGGCAAGTACCTATGATTCCGAGAGATTCACTTTCCGCGAAAACGGGCGAGAAAAGTGTGTTTGTTGAGTCTTTGCGGTAACGCTTGACGGCGTCGCCGACGACGCAAGTTCAAGCACTACTTGAACATCGCAGCGAGCTAAAGAAGCTGGCCCAGGAACTCCTGCACCGCGTGACCCGGCCGGAAGTTGCCCAGCCGCTTGATCTCCCAATGCAGGCGGATGCCCGAATTTTCCAGCACCCGCGCGCGCACCGTCTCGCCGAGATATTCGAGATCGTAGCCGGTCGCCGTGCCGGTGTTGATCATGAAGTTGCAGTGCATGGGAGACATCTGCGCGCCGCCGATCATCAGCCCGCGGCAGCCGGCCTTGTCGATCTCTCTCCACGCCGACGAGCCTTCCGGGTTCTTGAAGGTCGAACCGCCGGTCTTCTCGCGGATCGGCTGCACCGTCTCGCGATGGTTCTGCACGGCATCCATCGCCGCCTTAATCGCAACCTTGTCTTGCGGGATGCCCTCGAAGATGGCGGAGGTAAAGATCAACCCGCCAGGCGCCGACGAATGGCGGTAGGCATAGCCCATATCCGCATTGCTCAGCGTATGGACATTGCCTGCGCGATCGAGCGCCTGCACCTCGACCACGCGCTCGCGCGTCTCGACGCCATTGGCGCCAGCGTTCATCCTCAGCGCCCCGCCGACAGCGCCCGGAATGCCGTGATAGAAATGGAACCCGCCGATGCCGGCTTCATAAGCCACGGCAGCCAGACGCTTGTCCGGCGTTGCCGCGCCAGCCTTAATGGTGGTCGATCCGGTGACTTCGGCCTCGCCGAAGCCCTTGGCGGAGAGCCTCACCACAAAACCGGGGATGCCGCCGTCGCGCACCAGAAGGTTTGAGCCGACGCCGACGACCGTAATCAGGATTTCCTCCGGCACCGCGCGCAGGAAGGCCGCGAGGTCCTCCTCGTCGGCCGGCTGGAACAGCGCTTCCGCCAGCCCACCGGCACGGAACCAGGTGATCTTGTCCATCTCGGCATTGGGCGTGACGCGGCCGCGCAGGCCGGCAAGCTTGTCGCCGAGCTTGTCGATCAGGTCCTGGCCGCGCATCATGAGGGGGCCCCACCGAGTTCCTTGGGCAGCGCATAGGCCCATTGCGTGATGTTGCCGGCGCCAAGGAAGATGACGAAGTCGCCGGGCTTGGCAAGTTCGCGGACGGCCGGCCCGACCGCCGTCGGGCCTTCGATATAGCGCGCGTCGCGATGGCCGCCGGCACGGATGCGCGACACCAGCGCGTCCGAGGTCACGCCCTCGATCGGTTCCTCGCCGGCCGCGTAAACGGGCGCCACCATGACCGTGTCGGCATCGTTGAAGCAGACGGAAAACTCATTGAACAGGTCGTGCAGCCGGGTGAAGCGGTGCGGTTGCGCGATCGCGATGACGCGGCCCTTTGTGGCCCCGCGCGCGGCCTTGAGCACCGCCGCGATCTCCACCGGGTGGTGGCCGTAATCGTCGAAGACCTCGACGCCGTTCCAGGAACCGGTGTGCGTGAAACGCCGCTTGACGCCGGCGAAGGATGACAGGCCTTTCTTGATGGCTTCGGCGGACAGACCGAGCTCGTGCGCGACCGCGATCGCTGCCGTCGCGTTGGAGACATTATGGCGGCCCGGCATCGGCAGCCGCAGACCCGTGATCGTCGTCGTGCCCCGCCCCTTGCGGTCGCGGATCACCACGTCGAACTCGGATGTAGCTCCGTCCATGCGATGATTGGCGAAGCGCACGTCGGCCTGGGCATTCTCGCCATAGGTGATGACGCGCCGATCCTCGATGCTGCCGACCAGCGCCTGCACCTCCGGATGGTCGGTGCACATCACGCCGAAACCGTAGAACGGTACGTTCTCGACGAACTGGCGGAAGGCCTCGCGCACCTTGTCGAAGCTGCCATAGTGGTCGAGATGCTCGGGGTCGATGTTGGTGACGACGGCGATGTCGGCCGGCAGCTTGAGGAAGGTACCGTCGCTCTCGTCGGCCTCGACCACCATCCACTCGCCGTCACCCATGCGGGCATTGGTACCATACGCGTTGATGATGCCGCCATTGATGACGGTCGGGTCGAGCCCGCCGGCTTCGAGCAGCGTCGCGACCATGGAGGTGGTCGTCGTCTTGCCATGCGTGCCGCCGATGGCGACCGCCTGGCGGAAGCGCATCAGCTCGGCCAGCATCTCGGCGCGGCGCACGACCGGCAGCAGTTTCTCGCGCGCCGCCTTGAGCTCTGGGTTGGATTTCTTGATGGCGGTCGACACCACGACCACCTCGGCCTCGCCGATGTTCTCGGCCTTGTGGCCGACGAAACATTCGATGCCCTTGTCGCGCAGCCGCTGCACATTGGCGCCGTCCGCCTGGTCCGAGCCCTGCACCTTGTAGCCGAGATTGTGCAGCACCTCGGCAATGCCGCTCATGCCGATTCCGCCGATGCCGATGAAATGCACGAGGCCGATCGTCTGCGGCATCTTCATGCGCGCGTCCTCCTGTAGTCGGAAACCGTTTTGCCGGACGCAATAGCCTCTGTGAGATCGCCGAGCAACCGCGCCGCGTCGGGTTTTCCGGCCGAGCGGGCAGCCGCGGCCATTGCGGTCAGCCGGCCGGGATCCTCCATCAGCCCGCCGACCAGCGCGGCGATCCGCTCGGCCGAGAGCGTCGATTGCTGATGGACCTCGGCCCCACCGGCGGAGGCAAGTGCCGCGGCATTCGCCGCCTGGTCGTGATCGAGCGCATGCGGGTAAGGCACCAGCAGCGCCGGGCGTCCGATGACCGCGATCTCCGATACGGTCGAGGCACCGGACCGCGACATCACCAGATGTGCGGCCGCCATGCGCGCCGCCATATCGGTGAAGAAGGGCGAGACCTGCGCGTCGACGCCGAGATCGGCATAGGCGGTCTTCACTCGCGCCACGTCTTCCGCGCGCGCTTGCTGGGTGATCGCCAGCCGCTTGCGCTGCGCTTCGGGCAAAAGCGCTATCGCCGCCGGCACAGCATCGGAAAAGAACTGCGCACCCTGGCTGCCGCCGAAGACCAGGAAGCGGAACGGCTCGCTGGCATCCGACGCGACATAAGGCGATTTCGCCGCTTCAAGTATCTGCGGCCTCACAGGATTGCCCGTGGTCACCGTCTTGGCGCCGGCCGCGCTTTCCCCCTCGGGCAGGAACCCGCCGGCAATCACATCGACCCGGCTCGACAGCGCCTTGTTGGCACGTCCCATGACGGCGTTCTGCTCATGGATCAGCGTCGGCACCTTGCGCCGTGTCGCCGCATAGAGCGGCGGCAATGTCGGATAGCCGCCGAAGCCGACGACGACGTCGGGCTTGATCCTGGCGATGACACGCCCCGCTTGCCGCACGCCTTGCCAGATCGCCCAGAAGGCGGCGAGCACGGCGAAGGGATTCTTCGAGCCCAAAGTCGCCGATCGGATGGAGTGGATCGCGGCGGCGGGAAAGTGGCCGGAGTAGCGCTCCGCGCGGCGGTCGGTGGCAAGATGCACCTCCCAGCCCCGCTCGATCAGCTCATGCGCAAGCGCCTCGGCTGGGAACAGATGTCCGCCCGTTCCGCCGGCCGCCAGCAGGATGACACCCCTCGACATCCCGCCTCATTCCGCCGGCATGGCGCGCTGCGAGAAGGCGTAGCCAATCTGCTTGCGCTTTTCGGGATGCCTGCGCGTCAGCGCCAGCACCATGCCCATCGAGACGGCAATCGCGATCTGCGAGGAGCCGCCGTAGGAAATGAAGGGCAGCGTCATACCCTTGGCCGGCATCAACTGTAGGTTCACGCACATGTTGATGGCCGACTGCAAGCCGAAAATGGTGACGAGCCCGCCGACGGCGTAACGGGTGAAGTCGTCATGCTCCTTGAGCGCGATGCTCAATCCGCGCAGCACGATGAAAGCGAAAATCGACATGATGAAGAAGCACATGATCAGCCCGAACTCCTCGCCCGCGACCGAAAACACGAAGTCGGCGTGGCTGTCGGGGATGACCCGCTTCACCGTGCCCTCGCCTGGGCCGACGCCGAACCAGCCGCCATTGATCAGCGCCTCGCGGCCCATGTCGACCTGGAAAGTGTCGCCTTCGCCGGTGAGGAACTTGTCAATGCGGGCGGCCACATGCGGAAACACTGTATAGGCCGCGAACACGCCGCCGACGCCGGCAGCCCCCAGCGCGACGATCCAGAACCACGGCAGGCCGGCCATGAAGAACATCACGCCCCAGGTGCCCAGCACCAGCATGGTCTGGCCGAGATCCGGCTGCGCGATCAGCAGCGAGATCACCAAGGCCAGCAGCAGCATGGCGAACAGATTGCCGGGAATGTCTGGCTGGCGCTTGTGCTCGGCAAACAGCCAGGCGCAAATGATGACAAAGGCCGGCTTCAGGAACTCGGACGGCTGGATCGAGAGCCCGGCCAGCGATACCCAGCGCCGCGCGCCCTTCACCTCGACGCCGATATAGAGAACCGCCACCATCAGCACCAGCATGATGCAGATCATCGCCAGCGACATGCGCCTTATTTGTCGCGCTTCCAGGAAGGAAACCGCGAGCATCACGACGAGCGCCGGGATGGTGAAGATGATCTGTCTTGTGGCGAAGTGGAAGCTGTCGAGACCGATGCGCTCGGCGACCGCCGGGCTTGCGGCGAAGGACAAGACGATGCCGAGCCCCATCAGCGACAGAAATGCCGCCAGGAACCAGCGATCGATCGTCCACCACCAGGTTGCGACCGGACTTTTGTCGAGACGGCTTTGCATCAACGTGGCCCTCCGATGGGTTTCACCCCATCAATAGCAGTCGCAGCTTGCCTGAAGGCTTCGCCGCGAACCTCGAAATTCTTGAACTGGTCGAAACTGGCGCAGGCCGGCGAAAGCAGGACGACGGCCTCGCCGCCGGTGTCGCCCGCGGCGTCATGGGCGGCGTGCTCGACCGCGGCCGCCAACGTTCCGGAAATTTCGTAAGGCACCGCCTCGCCGAGCGTGGCGGCGAAAGCGGGAGCGGCCTCGCCGATCAGATAGGCCTTGGCGATGCGTGGGAAGAAACCGCGCAGCGGCTCTATCCCGCCTTCCTTGGGCAGGCCGCCTGCGATCCAATAGATGCGGTTGAAGCTCGACAGCGCAGGAGCCGCCGCATCGGCATTGGTCGCCTTGGAATCGTTGACGAACAGCACATGATCCTTGCGGCCCACCTGCTCCATGCGGTGCGCCAGCCCCGGGAAGCTTTCCAGCCCCGCCTGGATCTCGCCGAGTTCCAGCCCGACCCTGAGGCAGGCGGCCACGGCGGCGAGCGCGTTCTGCGCATTATGCTGGCCGCGCAGCGAGCCGATGCCTTCCAGGAATGCGATGCGGCTGTAGCGACCGTGCACGGCTTCCATCAGATTCGTGCCGTCAGCGAAATAGCCGTCGGTCAGCGGCAGGCGCTTGGAAATGCGGATCACTTGCCGGCCTGCCCGCTCCAGCCGGTCGGCGATCTGGGCGCACCAGGAATCGTCGACGCCGATGATCGCGGTGTCGCTGCCGGCGACCAGCCTTTCCTTGATCGAGGCGTAATGGGCCATGGTGCCGTGGCGGTCGAGATGGTCGGGCGTCAGATTGAGCAGGATGCCGGCGGTCGGATTGATCGAGGGCGCGAGATCGATCTGGTAGGAAGAGCACTCCACCACATAGTGCCGTTCGGCCTCGGGCGGATCGAGCGTCATGATGGCGCGGCCAATATTGCCGCCCATCTGGGTGTCGCGTCCGGCCGACTTCAGGATGTGCGCCGTCATCGCTGTGGTCGTCGATTTGCCGTTGGTGCCGGTGATCGCGACGAAGGGTGCGGCCGGCGCGCGCTGGATGCGCTCGCGGCAGAACAGCTCGATATCGCCGATCACCTCGACGCCGGCGCCGCGCGCCAGTTCCACCGTCCAGTGCGGCTTCGGATGCGTGAGCGGCACACCGGGCGACAGGACGAAGGCCGCAAAGCGCGACCAGTCGGCGCCGCGCAGGTCGCCGGTCGCGATCCCGGCGGCTGCTGCCTTGGCGACGCTGTCCGGATTGTCGTCCCAGGCGAGGATCTCGGCGCCGCCGGCGATCAGCGCATGCGCGGTGGCAATCCCCGACCCGCCGAGCCCGAAGAGCGAAACGCGTTTGCCTGCAAATGAAGCGGCGGCGATCAAGCGGGCATCCTATCTGAGCTTGAGGGTGGAGAGGCCGACCAGCGCCAGGATGACGGCGATGATCCAGAAGCGGATCACCACCTGGCTTTCGGTCCAGCCGAGCTTTTCGAAATGGTGATGGATCGGTGCCATCAGGAAGACGCGCTTGCCGGTCATCTTGAAATAGCCGACCTGGATGATGACCGACAGGATCTCCACCACGAACAGGCCGCCTACAATGACCAGCACGATCTCGTGCTTGGTGGCGACAGCGATGGTGCCGATCAGGCCGCCCATGGCAAGCGAGCCGGTGTCGCCCATGAAGATTGCGGCCGGCGGTGCGTTGAACCACAGGAAGCCGAGGCCGGCGCCGATGACGGCGCCCAGCACGACCGCCAGTTCGCCGGTGCCGGGAACGAAATGGATCTGCAGATACTCGGCGAACACCGCGTTGCCGGAAAGATAGGCGATGACGCCGAACGACGCCGCAGCGATCATGATCGGCACGATCGCCAGCCCGTCCAGACCGTCGGTCAGGTTCACCGCATTGCCGGCGCCGACGATCACGAAGCAGGAGAACGGCACGAAGAACCAGCCGAGATGGATCAGGAATTCCTTGGCGAACGGGAAGGTCAGCGACGACGAGAACGGCGCCTGGCCGTTATGCATGATCACCCAGGCCGCGATGCCGGCGACAACGAATTCGATCGCCAGCCGCGCCTTGCCGGAGAAGCCCAGATGCGACTGTTTCGTCACCTTGAGATAGTCGTCGTAGAAACCGATCGAGCCGAAGCCGACGGTGACCAAAAGCACCACCCAGACATAGATGCTGGAGAGGTTTGCCCACAGAAGCGAGGAGCCGATGATGCCGGACAGGATCATCAGCCCGCCCATCGTCGGCGTTCCGGCCTTCTTGAAATGCGTCTGCGGTCCGTCGGCGCGGATCGGCTGGCCCTTGCCCTGGCGAAGCCGCAGCGAATTGATGATGGTCGGTCCGAATATGAAGACGATCAGCGCCGAAGTGATCAGCGCACCGCCGGTGCGAAAGGTGATGTAGCGGAAGACATTGAAGGCCGAGATCTTGTCCGCGAAATCAACGAGTAAAGTGAGCATCGGTCCCCCGGATCCCGACCTCAGGTCGGTTCAATGGTTGCGGCTTCCGCCGGAAATTTGCCGAGCAATGCCTCGACCAGCTTTGAAAAGCCGATGCCTTTCGACGACTTGACCATCACCACGTCGCCCGGCCTGATCGCCGACATGACGACGGGCTTCAGCTCTTCGGCTCCTGGCCGGTACTCGGTTTCGACATCCGAAGGCAAAACCTCGGCCAGTGCCCGCATCTCCGGGCCGCCGAGAAAGACGTTGCGCGTTTCTGTGCCGACAATAAGTTCGGCAAGGGCCGCGTGGAGCTTCGCCGAATGGCTGCCGAGTTCCAGCATGTCGCCAAGCACGGCGATGCGCCTGCCCTCGCCCGATACCGGCGTGGCGTTGAGCAGCGCCATGGCTGCCGCCATCGACGCCGGATTGGCATTGTAGCTCTCGTCGATCAGCGTGATCGGACCGTTCGGATGGCGCAAAATGTGGCGCCGGCCGCGCCCGCGCTCGGCCGAAAGATCGGCGAGCGCCGCCGCGACCTTGTCGAGATTGGCGTCGACCAGTTGCGCGGCGCCAAGTACCGCCAGCACATTCTGCACGATGTGGCGGCCGGGCGCCCCCACACGGGCCGTCACGTCCCTCTTGCCGATCTTGACCGCGATATCGGAGTGATCGGCATAAAGGTCGCAGCCAATAAGACGAAAGGCCGAGCGGGCGTTCTCGCCGAAGCCGAAGACATGCTCGACACCTGCATCCTTGGCCACTTTCCCGAGCAGCTTCCAACGCGGATCGTCGCGATTGAGCAGCGCGGCGCCGCCGGCCTCTATGCCCTCGAAAATCTCGGCCTTGGCCATGGCGATCTCGTCGAGATTCTTGAAGAAGCCGAGATGGGCGGCCGCGATCAGCGTGACGATCGCGACATGCGGCCTCACCATCTTGACCAGCGGCCTTATCTCGCCCGGATGATTCATGCCGATCTCGAAGATCGCGTAGTCGCAGTCTGCGGGCATGCGCGCCAAGGTAAGTGGCACGCCCCAGTGATTGTTAAACGACTGCGCCGAGGCGTGCACCTTGCCCACCGCCGACAGCACATGGCGCAGCGCTTCCTTTGTGGTCGTCTTGCCCGCAGAGCCGGTCACCGCGATGATCTTGGCCCGTGAGCGAGCGCGCGCCGCAATGCCGAGCTTTTCCAGCGCCGCAAGCACATCCTGCACGACGATCATCGGCGCCGTCAGCCGGCCGAGCGACGGCAGCTTGCCCTCGGCGACGACCAGCACGGCAGCGCCCGCCTTCACTGCGGCGGTCGCGAAATCGTGGCCGTCCATCGTCTCGCCCTTGATGGCGAAGAAGGCGTTGCCCGGTTCGAGGCTGCGGCTGTCGATCGAAATGCCGGTGATGCCTTCCGGCAGCGAGCCGATCGGCCTGCCGCCCATGGCCTCGACAAGCGCTTGCGACGTCCACAGCAAGCTCATGCGGCGCGCTCCTGGAGCGCCTCGCGCACTTCCTCGTGATCGGAAAAGTGGAAGGTTTCGGTGCCGATCGTCTGGCCTTCCTCATGCCCCTTGCCGGCAACGATCAGCGTATCGCCGGCATGGAGCATGGCGACGGCCTCGTGGATCGCTTTGCGGCGGTCGCCGATCTCGATGGCGCCGGGCGCCGCGGCAAGGATTGCCGCGCGGATGGTTTCGGGGATTTCCGTGCGCGGATTATCGTCGGTGACGATGACGACATCGGCGAGCCGGGTCGCGATCTCGCCCATGATCGGCCGCTTGCCGCGATCGCGGTCGCCGCCGCAGCCGAAGACGACAACGACCCGGCCCGTGGTGAACGGACGAACCGAGGTCAGGACATTTTCCAACGCGTCGGGCTTGTGCGCGTAGTCGACATAGACCGGAGCGCCGGCGGCCGTCGTGCCCACAAGGTCGAGGCGGCCCGGCGCACCTTTGAGTTTCTCCAATGCGGCCAATGCCTTATCAACGGATGTTCCAGTCGAGATGGCGAGGCCGGCCGAAACCAGGGCGTTGGCGATCTGGAAATCACCTGCCAACGGCAGGTCGATCTCGTGAAGCACACCATCGGCCTCCACCTCGGCACGCTGGCGCCGCCGCTCATGCTCGACGCGCTTCAGCGTCAGGAATTCGCCGTGGCGGCCGACGGTCAGAACATTGAGGCCCGCTGCCCGCGCGGCATGAACCGTCGGCTGCGACCAGGGATCGTCAGCGAAGATCACGGCCGGCGCCCCCTTCGGCAGCAGCGTGTCGAACAGACGCAGCTTGGCACGATGATAATCCTCGACCGTCGGATGGTAATCCATGTGGTCGCGGCCGAGATTGGTAAAGCCGCCGGCGGCCAGTTTGACGCCGTCGAGCCGACGCTGGTCGAGACCATGGCTGGAAGCCTCCATCGAGGCGTGCGTTACCCCTGCCTCCGCCAGTTCCTTGAGCAACTCGTGCAGCGCGACCGGATCGGGCGTAGTCAATGAGCCATATTCGTTGCGGCCCGGCGCCACCACGCCGGTCGTGCCGATCGAAGCGGCGGCAAAACCTGCCTGCTCCCAGATCTGGCGGGTGAACGCGGCAACCGATGTCTTGCCGCTGGTCCCGGTTACGGCGACCATCGTCCGAGGCTGCTTGCCGAAGAAGCGCGCCGCGCTCAGCGCCAATGCCAGACGGGGATCATCGACGGCAAGAACCGGGATCGACAGACCGGAGATTGTATTGCCTTTGGCCGCCACGATTGCGGCAGCGCCGCGGCCGGCGGCATCGGCGGCATAGGTCGAGCCATCAGCCTTGCTGCCGGCGAGCGCGAAAAAAACGACGCCCGGTCTTACCTGGCGGGAATCGGAGGAGAGACCGGTAACCTCCAGATCGGGGGAAGCTGTTCCCTCGACAGGCAGGATACCGGCTAGATTTTTCAGATACATTGAGTCCCGTTCACCGCAACAAAATAGCGCGCAGTTGCCGGCGCGCCCCAAGAATCACTGATAGGAAACCAGCGTTGCACCATTTTCATGGCTGAAATCTGGCTTCACGCCAAGCATCGAAGCCGCACGCCTGATGATGTTGCCTGCCATGATGCCGGCATTCGAGGCGGCGGTGGCGCCCATGCCGGGCTTTTCCGGCTTCGGCTCATCGGCGATGGTCAGCACGATATATTGCGGATCGTCCATCGGAAAGGCGGCGACGAAGGCGTTGAAATTCTTCTCTTTCGAATAACGGCCGTTGACGACCTTTTCCGCCGTGCCCGTCTTGCCGCCGACGCGGTAACCCGGAACCCTGGCGCTCTTGCCCGAGCCTTTCTCGGCGTTGAGTGCGTAGAGATAGCGCATCCCTTCCACGGTCGTGTCCTTGACCACCCTTTTGGCCACCTCCATCGCCTGCTCGGCCGTGCGCGGCAGAAAAGTCGGCTCGATCAAATAGCCACTCATCAATGCGGCGCAGCCGACGGCAGTCTGCAGGGGCGTTGTCGAGACGCCATGGCCGAAGGCGATGGTGATCGAATTGACCTGCTTCCATACTTTCGGTTCGGTCGGGCGCGCCACTTCCGGCAATTCCGTCTGCATCTTTTCGAGCACGCCTAGCCGATGCAGGAACTCGCGATGCCCTTCGATGCCGACAGCCTCGGCTTCTTTGGCCGAGCCGATGTTGGACGAATAGATGAACACTTCGGGCACCGAAAGCACACGGCCTTTGCTGTGGAAGTCATGGATGGTCTGGCGGCCGATCCTGATCGGGCGCGACGCATCGAAGCGACTCTCCAGCGTCACCTTGCCGGAATCGAGCGCCATGCCGGTGGTGAAGCTCTTGAAGGTCGAGCCCATCTCGTAGAGCCCGGCCGACATACGGTTCAGCCGGTCCTTTTCCTGAGCATTGTAGGGATTGTTGGGGTCAAAATCCGGCACCGAGGCCATGGCCAGGACTTCGCCGGTCTTGATATTGAGGACCACCGCGCCGGCCGCGATCGCGTGGAACCGTTCCATGCCGGTCGCCACCTCGTCGCGCACCACATGCTGGACGCGCAGGTCTATCGACAGCTTCACCGGCTTCAGATCCCTGGCCACCGCCAGTCCTGACGCCTGCAGATCGGTCAGGCCCTGGTCATCGATGTACTTCTCCATACCGGAGATGCCCTGATTGTCGATGTTGGTGAGCCCGACAATGTAGGATGACGTTTCGCCGCTCGGATAGAAGCGGCGCTTTTCGGTGCGGAAACCGAGACCCGGGATGCCGAGCGCCATGATGTCGGCCTGCTGCTTCGGCGTCAGCTGCCGCTGCAGCCAGACGAAGCCGGCGCCGCTCTTCAGCTTGTGATAAGTCTGCTCGTAGTCAATCTCGGGAAGCACGGTCGAGAGCTTCTCGATCGCCTCGTCGGCGTCGACGATACGGCGCGGCTCGGCGAACAGCGACGCCGTCTTGATGTCGGTCGCCAGCACCTCGCCGTTGCGGTCGACGATGTCCGGCCGCGATGCAGTGACGCGGCTCTGCGGACCACCCGAATTGTCCGGATTCTGCAGGCCGAGATAGACCAGTCGGCCGGCAATCGTCGAATAGATGGTGAAGAACACCGCCATCGTCATGACGATGCGGGTCTTGGCCTTGCCGCCGGTTGCCTTGCGGGCGGCGTCGACGACGATCGAGCCGTCCTCAGCTGCCTTGCTTCGGCGCTTCAGCAGGTTGCCGATCCCTGGAAGCCTGCTGATCATTGCACGGTGCTCCCGGTCACCACCGGATCCTTGCCGTCCGACGGCCCTTTGCCCGAATTGTCGGCCATGCCGCCGAGCGGCTGCGACGACAGGTCCTCGATATTGAGCGGCTTCATCGGCACGTCGTCGAGCCCGCCGATTTGGTGGGCGTTGAGCGGCTCGAGCCCGAGCTGCGACTTGTAGATTTCGGCAAGCTTCTGCAGCCGCGCCGGCTGGGTGAGCAGGCTCCAGTCCGCCTTGAGAAGATCGATTGTGTCTTCCTCGTAGCGGATCTGCGCCTGCAGCTTCTGCACCGCCGCCAGCTGGTCCTCGGCCTCGCGCTTGGTCTTGTAGGTCAATGCCGCCGCCGAGACCATTACGGCGATCAGGACTATATCGCTGGTGCGAAACACGTGCTTACCTCTCCCCCGGCCGCTCGACGGCGGGAAGCTTTGGAAGGCCGAAAATCGAAAAGTCGCCGGCGCGCGCAGGCGCGCCGGTGCGGATTGCCGCGCGCAGCCTCGCCGAGCGCGCCCGCGGATTGCCGGCGATCTCGGCCTCTCCCGGCGTCACCCCGCCGCCGGATTTGCGGAAGGTCGCCAGCCGCGCCGGCGCGTCCGGCATATGACGCGATCCGCTGGCCGCATCGGCGCGATCGGCGATGAAGCGCTTGACGATGCGATCCTCCAGCGAATGAAAGGTCACGACGGCGAGCCTGCCGCCCGGCTTCAGCACCCGCTCGGCGGCGAACAGCGCGCTCGCCAACTCGCCGAGCTCGTCATTGACGAAGATGCGCAGCGCCTGGAAGACGCGGGTGGCGGGATGGATCTTGTCCTTCGGCGCGCGGCCGACATGGGTGGCGATGGCGTCGGCAAGATCGAGCGTGCGCTCGAAGGGCCGCTTCTCGCGCCGGGCCTCGATCATGCGGGCGATGCGGCCGGCATGCCGCTCTTCGCCGAGAAAGCCGAAGATGCGGGCAAGGTCGCCCGCCTTGAAGGTGTTCACGACGTCGGCGGCGCTCAGGCCAGCCTGCGCCATGCGCATGTCGAGCGGTCCGTCGGCGCGAAAGGAAAAGCCGCGCCCGGCCTGGTCGAGCTGCATCGACGAGACGCCGATGTCGAGCACGACGCCGTCGGCGCTTTCGACATGCTTGTCCAGGGTCGAGAACGGCTCCTGAACGAGCTTCAGCCTGCCGCCGGCCTGCTGTTCCAGAGCCTTGCCCGCGGCGATCGCATCCGGATCACGGTCGATGGCCACGACCGAGGCGCCGCGCTCGAGGATGGCGGTGGTGTATCCGCCGGCGCCGAACGTGCCGTCGACGATCGTCTCGCCCGCCTTGGGTTCAAGCGCCTCCAGCACTTCGGCAAGGAGGACCGGAATGTGACGGACCAGTCCGCCAACGGCGTGAGGATCATCGCCGTGGCCAGTCATCATTCCGGTCGCTCCCCGGGCTTCGTCCCCTGCCGAAGCTGCAAAAGCCTGGCTCGAGCCTGCGCCCCATAGGCGGCAAGTCGGCCCGGCTCCCAGATCTGGAAGAAATTGCCGCGGCCGACAAAGGCCACCTCGTTCGAGATGCCCGTGTGCTCGCGGATGAAATCGGTCATCGTGATGCGGCCGTCCTGGTCGAGTTTCAGGAACGTCCCGTCGCCATGGCAGAAGAAGGACATATCGTCCGCCGTCTGCAGGAAGGGATCTTCCAGCGCGATCCGCTGCTCGTAGCGGTCGAGCAGATCGAGCCCGCCGACGTCCATCGCCGGAAGGTCGAGGCAGCGTAGCGCATAGAGTTCCGCATAGCCACGTTTCTGCACGACCGAACGGAAATGCGCCGGAACGGATACCCGCCCCTTCGCATCGATCCTGTTCACTGCGTTTGACAGAAATCGGTCCACTACGCCTTACAGCCGCTGTCGCCGCCGCACCCCTGCCCATGTTTTTCTCCGCGTCGCCGCCGCGCATCGCCTCGCGACAAATCGCTTCATTCACCAAGGCGAAAACCGGCAAACGCGCAGCCGCCGCGACTGCCCGATTGGCGTACGCTTCACCCTGACGCGGAACGAAAGCTTGATGGGAATGGGATATCATGGGGTAATGTGGGCGTCAACGGGAAGAGGCATCACAAACACGCATGCCACAACCTAAAAGCGCAGGCTCGCGGCACGTGTCGTCTTTATCGTCCATTAAGCCTAACGAAGCGTTTAGAAGGCTCTGGCCCAAAAGGACGCGGCTTGCCGCGAAGGCCCGGCACGCCTAGCGTTCGGACGTCAGTTCAGTGAAGGAATGCGCCCAATGTCCGAAACCGCGAAGTCACGCGCCGCGACACTTGCCCATCTGCGCAGCGGCGATTTCGCCAAGGGCGATCCGATCCCTTTGCCGCTGACAATGGCCTCGATCTTTCATTCGCCGGGCGACGCGACGGGCTTCGATCAATACGGCCGCTTCAGCAATCCGACATGGCACGCGGTCGAGCATGCGCTTGGTCATCTCGAAGATGCGCAGTGCATCGCCTTTCCGTCGGGCATGGCGGCGATTTCGGCAACGTTCTTTGCGCTGGTCAAATCTGGCGACCGCATCCTCTTGCCCTCGGACGGCTACCGCACGACGCGGGCTCTGGCGGAGCGTTTCCTGAAACCGCTCGGCATCGCCTATGACGTGAGGCCGACATCGAGCATGCTCGACGGCGGCTTCGCCGGCTACCGGCTGGTCTTCGTCGAAACCCCCTCGAACCCAAGGCTGGATATCTGCGACATCGCCGCCGTAGCCAAGACCGCCCACGAACAAGGTGCGCTCCTCATCGTCGACAACACGACGATGACGCCCTTCGGCCAGCGCCCGCTCAACCTTGGCGCCCACATCGTGGTCTCGGCCGACACCAAGGCGATCAACGGTCACTCGGATGTGCTGTTCGGCCATGTCGCCAGCCGTGATCCGGATATTATCGCCAAGGTCAGGGCCTGGCGAGAAACCGCCGGCGGCATTCCCGGGCCGTTCGAGGCCTGGCTCGTGCATCGCGGCCTTGAAACACTTGAGGTGCGGTACGATCGCATGTGCTCCTCGGCGGAAACGATCGCCCGCCGGCTCAAGGGGCATCGCGCCGTGAGCGGCTTGCGCTTTCCAGGCCTTGAGGGCGACCCCTCGCACAATCTGGCGCGTGCCCAGATGGAGCGCTTCGGCTTTCTCATCTCGTTCGAACTGGCTTCGGAAGAGAAGGCCGAGGATTTCATCAACAACTGCGCGCTGATTGAATCGGCGACCTCGTTTGGTGGCGTCCATACATCGGCCGAGCGGCGATCGAAGCGCGGCGATGCCGTGCCGCCCGGCTTCGTGCGGCTGGCCGTCGGCTGCGAGCCGGTGGAAGAGCTCTGGCAGGCGATCGAGGCGTCTTTGGACCGGCTTGACGGCTGAGCGGCTCGGAACGCTGTGGAGGAAAATGCCAGCTGGCCTGTAAGCCGGGTTCTGTATGGCCCCCACGCCTTGCGGCGCGGGAACGTGGCGGCCATTCATCTTGGGCGCATGTCGCCATGCGCCTCACGCAACCTACCCGGGCGGTGGGCCGGAAACAGCCCTCGAAGGTTTCCCTTCGCACCGCCCCTATTCGGTCTTGCTCCCGGTGGGGTTTGCCGTGCCGCTTCTGTTGCCAGTCGCGCGGTGGGCTCTTACCCCACCCTTTCACCCTTGCCGCGGCGAATGCCGCGGCGGTTTGCTTTCTGTGGCACTTTCCCTGGGGTCTCCCCCGCCGGCCGTTAGCCGGCACCGTGTCTCCATGGAGCCCGGACTTTCCTCACCCGCAGCCTTTCGGCTCTTGCGGGCGCGGCCGCCCGGCCAGCTGGCAAGGGCGTATAAAAGGATTCGCGCCTGAAAACGCAACAAAAAAGGCAACTGTCCCGCTTAGACAGGCGAACCGAGCGCTGCCATCTGCACCTTCACCTTGCTGCAATAGGCGGCCGAAATCGGATTCATCCGCGTCGCCCCATGGCCGGCATTGTATTTGAGGATGGTACCGCAGGTGGTGCCGCCACCTAGCCCCTGCGCCATGGCGAGGTACTTCATGCCGTATTTGATGTTGGTGTCGGGATCGAACAGTCCCTTGACTGAACCGGTATAGCCCATCATCCGGGCCGTCGCCGGCTTGATCTGCATCAGGCCGATCTCGCCGGCGCCGCCGACCATGTTGGGCCGGAAGTTGCTCTCGATCGTGATGACGGCCTTGGCCAGCGACACCGGCACGCCGTAGCTTGCCGCATAGCGGGCGATGATCGCCGAATATTGGCCGTCGCCAGTTGCCGAAGAAGACAAGGCGGGCTTTTCAGGACGGATGGAAGCTGTCGCGGTCAGGTCGATGGTTTGCCTGCTGCGCTTTGCGTAGCGTTTGACTCTTGATTTCGCGGACCGCGCTGCGGCGGCTTTCTGCACCTTCGCCGGGGTAGCTCTCTTGGCCGTCGAAGTCTTGGCGCTTGGCGCAGCCTTGGGCTTTGAGGGGGTCGCAGCAAACCCATTGTCCGCCGCCCGGAGGCTCAGGGGGGCGCTGTTCGCTGGGCTGAAGGCAAAAGTCATCACTCCGGCAGCAACGGCTGCCGCTACAACGGTCAATCTTTGCATGTATTCCTGTTCTGTTAGAACCGCGCGAAGAATTTCACGCGGCGGGGCCAATCCAACACCGGAGCATCTTGGAGGGATAGATGCCCGACAACTTGCGGGAGATGCGTTTGGAGACCGAATTGGCGCCAATAAAGGCGAGGCAATTCACTTTGTATGACAAATTGTAATTTAGCCAGCTTGGCAGGCTATTTGGAAGGGGCTGCCTTTATCGCAGCCAAAAGCCTTTGGAGCGTGCTGATCGTCGAACCGTCCGCCACGCCGTCGACGAGCCGCCGTCGGAAATGCCGCTGAAACGCCGCCACCACGATTTCCGTCTGGCGGTCGAAGACACCCGATATCTCGGCGCTGTAGCCGTAAAGCGCCAGCATCGATTGCAGGGCTTCCACGTCAGCACCTGCGTCGCCCGCCCTCAGCGCCGCGCCCGTCCTGATCGGAGCCGCGGGAACCAGATGGCCGACACCGGCGGCAAAGAGCGCCTTCCAGGGAAACTTCTCGCCCGGGTCGACCTTGCGTCCCGGCGCCACATCGGAATGCGCAAGCACCCTTTGCGGTGGAATGGAATGCCGGCCCGCGATCCCTGCGCATAAATCGATCACGGCCTTGACCTGCCGCTTCGGGAAGGTTTTGTAGCCCAGCGAATGCCCGGGGTTGACGATCTCGATGCCGACAGAGCAGGAGTTGATGTCGGTGCACCCGAACCATGAACTCTTGCCGGCATGCCAGGCGCGGTCGCTTTCGCGCACCATTTGCACGATGCGGCCGTCCTCATGCACAAGATAGTGCGAGGATACCTCGCTTGCCGGATCGCACAGCCAGGCCTCGGCCTCAGGCCCCGTCGGCATGCCGGTATAGTGCAGCACGATCATGTCGGGCCTGAGCGTCTCGCGTCGCGGACCGAAATTCGGCGATAGCCTGACCTCGGCACCCGGCTGGTCGGGCAAGAAACCGCTCATACGTGCCTGAGGCCCCGCTCGATCATCTCATAGGCGGCATTGATCGCAGCGACCCTTGTCGTGGCGATCTTGATGAATTCCTGCGGCAGGCCGCGCGCGATCAGCCGGTCGGGATGGTTGTCGGAGATCAGCTTGCGATAACGCTTCCTGACCTCCTCGAATGGCTTCCCGCGTTCGACGCCGAGAACCACATAGGGATCGGCGGCGCCCAGATTGACGTGGCGCGCCAGGATCGCCTGGTAATGCGCCTCATCGATCTGAAAAATCTCGGCGATGCGATGCAGGAATTGCCCTTCCCTCTCGTGAACCAGGCCATCCGCCTTGGCGATGTGGAACAGCCCGTCGAGTATGTCTTCCAGCATCTTGCAATTCGCATGACCGGAACCGCAAAGCTGCGACATGCGCTGGGCGTAGATTTCAAATCCGGCAACATCGCGCTTGGCGAGGTCATAGAGGCGCGCCACATTGCGCGTTTCGCTCGGCGGCACCTCAAAGATTTCCTGGAAGGCCCTCACCTCGTCCTGGGTGACGATGCCGTCGGCCTTCGCCATCTTGGCCGAAAGCGCGATCATCGCCACCGAGAAGGCCACGCGCCGGCGTAGATCGGGGTCGCCCGAGTACACGGTCCGCACGGCTTCGACGACATCGCCGACGCCCGAGGACGCCGACAACGAAACACGAGCGATGAAGTCGCCGAGGCGGTCCCAAATCGACATGCGGCTTCTTAGTGCGAACCGGGCACCGCTATCAAGCCGGGACGATGCCGCAGGTCGATCGACTTTGGGGACAGTCCCGCCAAAAGGAAGGCCGGCACAGGGGCCGGCCTTCCTGATTTCAGTGGATGAACTTCTACTGCGCGGGCGCAGCAGGAGGTGTTGCCGGAGCCGGTTCAGCAGGCTTCGAAGGGTCAGGGGTAGCCGGCTTCATTGGCTGTTCGTTGGCCGGCGGGTTGGTGCTCTGCGTGGTGGTGTTGTCGGTGCTGCTGTCGCTGCAAGCCGCGACCCCCAGCAGGGCGAGCGCCGAAACAGACGCCAGAATAAGCTTCTTCATGGTATCTCTCCTTCAGCAAACGCTCACGTTTCGGTGAACGTCGCAGAGGAAATGCAGAAATCTGACCTGGGTTTCGTAACGTTGCGTTTCCATGTGTAACACCAAGCGCATGGTTGCCGGGGCCAAAACGGCGAACTAACAGAACGGGTTGTCGCAGGTAACGGATAAGCAGCATGCAGGACGCCGTAGCCAACAAATGGGATTTCTGGATCGACCGGGGCGGGACCTTCACCGACATCATCGGCCGCGATCCGCAAGGCCGACTGCATCCCCGGAAGCTTTTGTCGGAGAACCCTGAGGCCTATGCCGATGCCGCTATCCAGGGCATCCGCGAACTGCTTGGACTGAAAACCGGCGCCGCCATCCCCGCGGAGCGCATCGGCGACATAAAAATGGGCACCACTGTCGCTACCAACGCGCTGCTGGAGCGCAAGGGCGACCGCGTGCTGCTGCTCATCACCAGGGGTTTTCGCGACGCGCTGCGCATCGCCTATCAGGCGCGGCCGGATATTTTCGCCAAGGAGATCATCCTGCCCGAACAGCTCTATGAGCGGGTGGTAGAGATCGACGAGCGCGTGCGCGTGGACGGGTCCGTCGAGCGCCTGCTCGACATCGCCGCCTGCCGCCCGGCCATCGAGCAGGCCAAGGCCGACGGCATCGACGCGGTCGCCATCGTCTTGATGCACGCCTGGAAATATCCCGACCATGAAAAGGCAGTCGCGAAAGTCTGCCGCAAGATCGGCTTCAGCCAGATATCGGTCAGCCACGAGGTCTCGCCGCTCATCAAGCTGGTCGGTCGTGGCGACACCACGGTGGTCGACGCCTATCTGTCGCCGATCCTGTCACGCTACGTCGAAAGGGTGGCGGGAGAATTGGGCGCCGGCCCGCGGCTGATGTTCATGATGTCATCGGGCGGGTTGACCGCCGCCGACATGTTCCAAGGCAAGGATGCGCTGCTTTCCGGCCCAGCCGGCGGCGTCGTCGGCATGGTCGAGACGGCGAAGCTCGCCGGCTTCGACAAGGTCGTCGGCTTCGACATGGGCGGCACCTCGACCGACGTCGCCCATTATGACGGCGAATACGAGCGCGCCTTCGACACTGAAGTCGCCGGCGTTCGCATCCGCGCGCCGATGATGCGTATTCATACCGTCGCGGCCGGCGGTGGCTCGATCCTGCACTACGAGGCCGGTCGCTTCCGCGTCGGCCCGGACTCCGCCGGCGCCAATCCCGGCCCGGCCGCTTACCGACGCGGCGGCCCGCTCGCCGTCACCGACGCCAATGTCATGCTCGGCAAGCTGCAGCCCGATGTCTTCCCGGCGATCTTCGGCCCCGGTCAAGACCAGCCGCTCGACGTCGCCGCCGTGCGCGAAAAATTCGCGGCTTTAGCCGCCGAGATCGGCGATGGACGCTCGCCCGAAGCGGTGGCCGAGGGTTTCGTCACCATCGCCGTCGAGAACATGGCCAACGCCATCAAGAAGATTTCGGTGCAGCGCGGTTACGATGTCACTGAATATCTCCTGAACTGTTTCGGTGGCGCCGGCGGCCAGCATGCCTGCCTCGTCGCCGATGCGCTCGGCATGGAAGCGGTGCTTATCCACCCCTTCTCCGGCTTGCTTTCGGCTTACGGCATCGGGCTGTCGACGGTTTTCGCCTCGCGCCAGCAGGCGTTGCTGAAGCCGCTCGCCGAAGAGTCCCGCTCCTCGATCGAGGACCTGATTGCGACCTTGCACCAGGGCGTCATCGCCGAGCTTGCAGTGCAAGGCATTGCGCAAGACGCCATCGCCTCAAAGCCGGTCCTGCAGATCCGTTATGACGGCACCGACACAACTTTGCCGGTCAACTTCGAGCACGGCTCGATTTTTCGCGCCACGAGCGATTTCGAGGCCGCCCATCAAGCGCAATTCGGCTTCGTCTACGAAGACAAGCCGATGATCGTCGAGGCAGTCGGCGTCGAAGGCAGCGATGTCGGGACCGCCAGCCGCGACGAAAGTGAATCAGGGCTCGAAGACCAGGTGGGAAGCCCCTGGCAGTCCCGGCAATTCTTCGCCGACGGCGCCTGGCGCGATGCCGGCATCTTCCGTCGCGAGGATTTGAAGCCTGGTCACAAGATGGCCGGCCCCGCGCTCGTGATCGAGCCGAACCAGACCATCGTCGTCGAGCCGGGCTGGCAGGCCGAGATCACGGCCAGGAACCATGTGCTGCTGCGGCGCATAGAGAAAAAGGCCCGACAGGCGGCGCTCGGCACCAAAGCCGATCCGGTGATGCTCGAGGTCTTCAACAACCTTTTCATGTCGATCGCCGAGCAGATGGGCGTCACGCTGCAGAACACCGCCTATTCCGTCAACATCAAGGAGCGGCTCGATTTTTCCTGCGCCGTGTTCGACCGCCATGGCGCGCTGGTCGCCAACGCGCCGCACATGCCGGTGCATCTTGGGTCCATGGACCGCTCGGTCGAAACCGTCATCCGCCTGAATTCAGGCGATATCCATCCCGGCGACGTTTTTGCGCTCAACGCGCCCTACAATGGCGGCACGCATCTGCCCGACATCACCGTGGTGACGCCGGTGTTCGACGACGCACGCAAGGAAATCCTCTTCTGGACGGCCTCGCGCGGCCACCATGCCGATGTCGGCGGCACCGCGCCGGGCTCGATGACGCCTTTGGCCACAACCGTCGACGAGGAAGGCGTGCTGTTCGACAATTTCCGCATCGTCGATCGCGGCCGCTTCCGCGAGGAGGAGCTCGAGGCGCTCCTCACCGACCATCCCTATCCTGCCCGCAATCCCGCCCAGAACATCGCCGACCTCAAGGCGCAGATCGCCGCCAACGAAAAGGGCGTGGCGGAGTTGCGCAAGATGGTCGCGCATTTTGGCCTCGCTGTCGTCGAGGCCTATATGGGCCATGTTCAGGACAATGCCGCCGAGAGCGTGCGCCGCGTGCTGGAAAGGCTGCCCGACAGTTCCGACTACGAGTATGCCACCGACACCGGCCAGGTGATCAAAGTGAAGATCACCGTCGATCGGCAAAGGCGCGACGCGACGGTCGATTTCGCCGGCACCTCGAAGGTCATGAAGAACAATTTCAATGCGCCGGAGCCGGTGGCGCGAGCCGCTGTGCTCTATGTCTTCCGCGTCATGGTCGAGGACATGATCCCGATGAACGCCGGATGTCTCAGGCCGATCAACATCGTCATCCCCGACGGTTGCATGCTCAAACCCTCCTACCCTGCCGCCGTCGTCGCCGGCAATGTCGAGACCTCGCAGCATGTCACCAACGCGCTGTTCGGCGCCATGGGCGCGATGGCCAACGCGCAAGGCACAATGAACAATCTCACCTTCGGCAACCGGCAATACCAATATTATGAGACGATCTGCTCCGGCTCGCCGGCCGGCCAAATGAATTCGGGCCGCGGCTTTGCCGGCACCTCCGGCGTCCACACGCATATGACCAATTCGCGACTTACCGATCCCGAAGTGCTGGAACTGCGCTTCCCGGTCGTG
The DNA here is from genome assembly GCF_029625765.1 of Mesorhizobium sp. WSM4983. Classification (NCBI taxonomy): domain Bacteria; kingdom Pseudomonadati; phylum Pseudomonadota; class Alphaproteobacteria; order Hyphomicrobiales; family Phyllobacteriaceae; genus Mesorhizobium; species Mesorhizobium sp. WSM4983. The sequence goes on from NZ_JARTVM010000001.1 coordinate 962,390, forward strand.
CTGGAAGACTTCCACATCCGCGACGGTTCCGGCGGCAAGGGCAAATGGAACGCCGGCAACGGCACCAAACGCACGATCCGCTTCCTCGAAAAAATGGAATGCGCCATCCTCTCCTCACACCGCAACCGCCCGCCGCAGGGTCTGAACGGCGGCGGCGACGGCGAGGCCGGCTCGACCAAGGTCAGACGCAACGACGGCTCGATCGAGGTGCTGAAGGCCTGCGACCAGACCACGCTCGACGCCGGCGAGGCCGTCATCGTCGTCACGCCGACGCCCGGCGGATTCGGCAAGGCCTAAGACTCAGCGTCAGCAGCCTGTCACCCGCCTGTCACAACGCTGCGCTACCCGCTTGCGCCAATGCAAACGGGGAATCAGCTTGCCATGTCGGATGTATCGGGAGAACTCGTTTTTCGACGCGGCAAGGAAGTTGGAAAGGCCGTCTACCAGAACCGCGCCCTGTCGAAGGACGGCATTTCCGAGCGGCTTTTCGCCTTCCTGTTTTCCGGCCTCGTCTATCCCCAGATCTGGGAAGACCCGGATGTCGACATGGACGCCATGCAGCTTGGCGCCGGCCATCGCGTCGTCACAATCGCGTCGGGCGGCTGCAACATTCTGGCTTACCTCACCCGCTCGCCGGCCCGGATCGACGCCGTCGACCTCAACGCCGCGCACATCGCGCTGAACCGCATGAAGCTGGAGGCGGTGCGCCATCTGCCCTCGCAGGGCGATCTGTTCCGCTTCTTCGGCGCAGCCGATACCAGCCACAACTCGGAAGCTTACGACCGCTTCATCGCGCCGCATCTCGACCCGGTCAGCCGTCACTACTGGGAGCGCAGGAACTGGCGCGGCCGCCGCCGCATCGCGGTTTTCGACCGCAACTTCTACCAGACCGGCCTGCTTGGCCTCTTCATCGCCATGGGCCATCGTGTGGCAAAACTGTTCGGTGTCGATCCGGCCGGCATCATGAAGGCCGAGAACATCGGCGAGCAGCGCCGTTTCTTTAACGAGGAGCTGGCGCCGGTCTTCGACAAAAAGCTGCTACGCTGGGCGACATCGCGCAAGGCCTCGCTTTTCGGTCTGGGTATCCCGCCGGCACAGTACGACTCGCTGATCACGTCCGGCGACGGTTCGATGGCGAGCGTCTTGAAGGCGCGGCTGGAGAAGCTCGCCTGCGATTTCCCGCTGAAGAACAACTATTTCGCCTGGCAGGCCTTTGCCCGCCGCTATCCGCAGCCCGGCGAGGCAGCCCTGCCCGCCTATTTGGAACAGCGCAACTACAGGACGATCCGCGCCAACACCGAACGCGTCGCCATCCATCATGCCAACTTGATCAAATTCCTCGCCGGCAAGGATGCGGGCTCGGTCGATCGCTTCGTCCTGCTCGATGCCCAGGACTGGATGACCGACGACCTGCTCAACGATCTGTGGACCGAGATCACCCGCACGGCCTCGGTTGGCGCGCGCGTGATCTTCCGCACCGCGGCCGAGCCCAGCCTGCTGCCGGGCCGCGTCTCCAGTTCCCTGCTCGACCAGTGGCGCTACGAAGCCGAGGCCTCGCGCGAATTCTCGGCCAGGGATCGCTCGGCGATCTATGGCGGCTTCCATCTCTATGTGAAGCGCGCCGCATGAGCACGACGGAGCTGCCGGTCCGCCATGCCGATCTGATGGATGGCGTCTATCGCTGGCAGCGCCATATCTACGACATTACCCGCAAATACTACCTGCTCGGCCGCGACCGGCTGATAGCGGAGCTCGACGTGCCGCAAGGCGGCACCGTGCTCGAGCTCGGCTGCGGTACCGGCCGCAACATCGTTCTTGCCGCCCGGAGCTATCCAGACGCCCGCTTCTTCGGTTTGGATATCTCGGCCGAGATGCTGGAGACGGCAAACGCGGCTATCGCTCGCGAAGGTCTCTCCGACAGGGTCGAACTGGCGCGCGGCGACGCCACGGATTTCGATCCGGCGGCGCTCTTCGGCATCGAGCGCTTCGACCGTGTCTTCATATCCTATTCGTTGTCGATGATCCCCGGCTGGGAGAAGACCGTGTCGGCCGCGCTTGCCGCGCTCGCACCCGGCGGCTCGCTGCATGTCGTCGATTTCGGCCAGCAGGAAGGTCTGCCAAACTGGTTCCGGGCCTTGCTGCGCGGCTGGCTGCGGAAATTCCATGTCACGCCGCGCGCCTCGCTGCGCGACGTCCTTGACTCGGAGTCGAAACGGACCGGCGCAACCTTCCGTTTCAGAACGCTTTATCGCGGCTATGCCTGGCTCGGCGTCATCGGAGCTCGGATGTAGAGAGCCTTACTGGTGTAAAGCTTTCACCAGCGCGGCCACCATCGCCTGCGGCCGATAGCCGAGCTTGGCAGGTGTCAGCCCGAGCCGCACCACCACCAATTGCTCCGACGGAATGATGGCCACCGTCTGGCCGTCATGGCCTTCCATCCAGTAGGTGTCCTTGGGCAGGCCGGCGGCAGCGCCCGCGCCCGGATTCTCCTCATCGCCCGGACCCTCGATCCACACCTGGCCGTTGCCGTAGACCTTCGAGGCCGGCGCCGGCTGCCGCATCCAGTCGACGAATCCGGCGGGCAGGATCTGCGCGCCGTTCCAGACACCGCCCTGCAGCAGGAACTGGCCGAAGCGGGCCCAGTCGTGCGCCGTGGCGTAGAGATAGGACGAGCCGACGAAAGTGCCTCGCTCGTCGGTTTCGAGCACCGCGCTGTGCATGCCGAGCGGCTCGAACAGCGCCGTGCGCGGCCAGGTCAGCGCCTTCGCCTTGTCGCCGATTGCCTCCTGCCACAGCCGCGACAGCATGACGGCCGTGCCGCTCGAATAGGAAAATGCCTTGCCCACCTCGCCGCCGAGCGGCTTGGCCTCGGCAAAGCCCGCCATGTCCGGCTCGAGATAGAGCATGCGCGTCACGTCGGCGACGTCGCCATAATCCTCGTTGAACTCCAGCCCGCTCGACATCGCCATCATGTCGGCAAGGCTGATCGCCGCCCGACCGTCGGCCTTCCACGGCGAGAACAGGCCCTTCTTGTCGAGCGCCATCTTGCCGTCCTTGACCAGCGTGCCGACGATCGCGGCATTCACCGTCTTGGTCATCGACCAGCCGAGCAGCGGCGTCTTGGCCGAAAAACCCTCGCCATAGCGTTCCGCGACGATGCGGCCGTTCTTCACCGCCACGACCGCGCGCATGCCTGTCCCGACCATCGCGGCATCGTCGACGATCTTCGTGACGGAGGGGTTTTGCAGGGCGTCCACCCTTTCGCCCTCCGGCCAGAGCGCATCCTGCGAGGCCACCGCCAAAGGCTCGATATGGACGGAGGTCTGCCGCGCCCTGCCGGTGTCGCCATCCGGAACCGACGCGCAGCCGACCCCGTGGCGCTCTACGGCGACGCTCTTGCCCAGCGTCCAAAGCAGGCCCGCCGAAACAAGGCCCCTTTCCTTGTCGACGGATACCTTCATCAGCTTGAGCAGCGGATGGCCCGGCGCCTGCACGTCGACGGCCAGCACTTCATTCGGGTCGCGGCCGGCGATGAACACGTTGGAGCAGACGATCTTGGCCGCATAGCCCGAGCCGACACGGATCAGTTCGGGCGGCGCAAAGTAGAGCCAGGCGAAGAGCGCGATCACCGCCAGCACAATGAGGCCGAACAGCCATTTGATGAACTTCACGACAGCCCGCATCTTTCCGCCCTTGGGTTTTCCGGTTCGCTTTATGTCATTGATTTGCCGCCATTGCTTCTCCAAAATCATGGTCGATGTCGAGCGCCGTCAATGGATTATCAACCATGTTCGGCGATGAACGGAGAGACTGGGCGGTCCTGTGGGGCGACCGTCCGGAGGGGGCCTGCGGAAGCGACCACCATCAGTGAAGGACCCATCAGCGGCCGGCTGATCCCGGCTCGGGGGATATCATGCGCCGTCTTGCGGCCATCCTGATGCTGACGCTGTTGAGCGCCTGCTCGACCGTGGACGATCTATCGCCGCTGGCGCCGTCATCGCAGACGGTCGCCCTGCGCGCGCCCCGTTTCGAAGATTCCAAACCGCATGAATGGGACAGCGGCGCGCCGTGGAATTATGCGATCCACGGCACCGACGTCTCAAAATACCAGACCTCTGTCGACTGGCCGACGGCCAAGGCCAGCGGCATCTCCTTCGCCTTCATCAAGGCGACCGAGGGCGGCGATCGCTTCGACGATTATTTCAACGAGCATTGGGCACGCACCAAGGCCGTCGGACTCCCGCGCGCGGCCTATCATTTCTTCTATTTCTGCACCCCGGCCGCCACCCAGGCGCGCTGGTTCATCGCCAATGTTCCGAAAGATCCGTCGGCGATGCCGCCGGTGCTCGACATGGAATGGAACCCGAAGTCCCCGACCTGCCGACTGCGCCCCGATCCCGCGACGGTGCGCAGCGAGATGACCACCTTTCTCGAGATCGTCGAGCGCCATTATGGCAAGAAGCCGATCATCTATACGTCGCTCGACTTCTTCGATGACAATAACCTGGCGACGTTCCGCGGCTATCCTTACTGGCTGCGCTCGGTCGCCGGCCATCCGCGCCAGAAGTATGGCAGCCATCCTTTCACCTTTTGGCAGTACACCGGAACCGGCATCGTGCCCGGCATGACCGGCAAGTCCGACATCAATGTTTTCAACGGCTCGGAAGCCGCCTGGAACAAGTGGCTGCGGCAGAACACCCGTTGACATCGGCCCCCTTGCCTGCTTTCGACATGGCGGGCGGTGATAGTTGCAACCGCTGGCGATGCGGAGCGGCGCACCCCACCGGGGTGCCGCACGGCGCTCCTGAATTTTGAAATCTACGCATGATGCGTCCGCACCCGGCCGTGATCATGCCCCGGTCTCGTAAGGGAAGCGATGCGATTGCGCGTTGAAATCCTGGCGGCGCTGCTGGTCGGCGCTTTCGCTTGGCCTGCGGTGGCGCAGGAATGCGGCGGCGATTTCGAAGCGTGGAAACAGGGCGTGGCCGCGGAAGCCAAGGCAGCCGGCGTCGGCGCCGTTGGCCTGAAGGCGCTGGAAAATGCCGCGATCGATGAAAAGGTGCTGGCGCGCGACCGCGCTCAAGGGGTGTTCGCCCAGACCTTCACCCAATTCTCGAACCGCATGATCTCGGCCTATCGCCTGAAGCAGGGCGCGGCCAACCTCAAGAAATATGCCGACGTCTTCGCGCGCGCCGACAAGGAATTCGGTGTGCAGCCGGCCGTCATCACAGCGTTCTGGGGACTGGAGACGGATTTCGGCGCCGTGCAGGGCGATTTCCACACGCTGGACGCGCTGGTCACCCTCGCGCATGACTGCCGCCGCCCTCAGTTGTTCCGGCCGCAATTGGTGCCGTTGCTGACCTTGATCGACCGCGGCGTGCTGCCGGCCGACGTCAAGGGCGCCTGGGCCGGCGAGATCGGCCAGACGCAGATTCTACCGACCGACTATCTCGCCCGCGGCGTCGACGGCGACGGCGACGGCAAGGTCGATCTCCGGAAGAGCGTGGCGGACGTGATCATGACCACGGCCGACAAAATCCTGTCGCGCGGCTGGAAGCGCGACCAGCCCTGGGTCGAGGAGGTGCGTGTTCCCGACGACATGCCTTGGGACCAGACCGGCCGCACCAACAAGCTGCCGCTGTCGCAATGGGCCCAATGGGGCGTGACCAATCCGGACGGCACGCCGCTCGTCGACAACGGCCTGAAGGCCGGGCTCGCCTTGCCCATGGGTCGCAAGGGTCCAGCCTTCCTGACCTACGACAATTTCGACGTTTATCTGGAATGGAACCAGTCCTTCACTTACGCGCTCACCGCTGCGGTGCTGGCGACCCGTCTGGCCGGGGCGCCGCAATTCGATCCGCGCAAGCCCGAGCCCGGCCTCAACGGTGACCAGATGAAGGCCCTGCAGACCAAGCTTGAGGCCAAGGGCTACGATGTCGGCACGGTCGACGGTATCCTCGGCACGAATACCCGCGAAGCGATCCGCAAGGAGCAGATGCGGCTCGGCATGGCCGTGGACGGTTGGCCGACGCCGGAATTGCTGGCGAAATTGTAGCGCCCTGTCCTTCCCCCAAGGGGAGAAGGGGGAGCTCAATCCGCCATCGTCTCCAAGCTCGCGAAACCTTGCGGCGCGTCGCCCTCGTCGAACGGCGTCGTCACCTCCACGAACGTGTCGGGATAGAACCCGTTGAATCGCGTCCTCAGTGACAGCGAGTAGGCGCCGATATGGCCGATCTCGATCCAGTCGCCGGTGTCGACCGTTTCCGGCAGCCAGAATGGGCGCGACAGGATGTCGACGGAATCGCACGTTGCGCCGCAAACCTTGAACGGCACGACCGTCTTGTCGCTGCCATTGCGCGTGCGGATCGCCGGATCGGGAATGAAGCGCGCCGGCAGCGTGATCTTGCCGGTCCATGAATCCGAGAGCGACGCCCAGATGCCGTCATTGATGTAGAGCCTTTTGCCCTTGCGCAAGAGCACGCGCACGATCAGCGACAGGCAGCGCGCCACGATCACGCGGCCGGGTTCGGCGACCAGCGGCATCTCGTCGAACCGGTATTCCTTGAGGTCGCCGGCCAGCCGCGACATGAGCTGGCCGAGCGACGGCATCTCGATGTGTTTGCGGTTGGGATCGTGGCCGTACTCGGCCGGAAAGCCGCCGCCCACGTCGAGCCCGGCAATGTCGAAGGTCAGCCGGTTGCGCACCCAGTCGGCAGAGGCCAGCGCGCGCTCGTAGGTGTCGGGGTCCTCGATCTGGCTGCCGACATGGAAGCACAGCCCGACCTTGTAGCCGGTACGGTTGAGCCGCTCGGCAAGCTCCACCGCATTGGCGGGACCGGCGCCGAATTTCTTGGACAGCTCATAGGCCGCGTGGCCCTTGGTCTGGATGCGCACGAAGACGGTGAGAGCGCCGGGATCGATGTCGAGCGCACGCACCACGCGCGTCAGCTTGGTGATCTCGTCCTCATGATCGAGCGAAATCACGCGGATGCCGTATTTCTCCAACGCCAGCTTGATGTCCGACTGCGCCTTGATCGGATGCATGTAGAGCATTTCGGCCTCGGGCGAGACCCCCCGCACAGCGGCGAACTCGCCGGGCGAGGCGACGTCGAAGGCGCTCACGCCGGCCTCGACCAGCGTCTTCAGCACGATCTGCTCGCCATTGGTCTTGACCGCATAGGCGGTCTTGCCCGGGAACATGCCCATGAACTGCAAAGCATCGGCCTTAAGCACCTGCGGGCGGAAGCAATAGACCGGATCGTCCGGACGAAGCGCCAGTGCCGCCTCGCGGGCATTTTCGAATCGCTGCATGGACGAATCCTTGATCTCGGCGCGCACAATTAATCCTAGCTAGCCGCCAAAGAAAACAGTTCTGTGTCTCGCCTTCGCCTGCGAGCGGCCGCACCCTTTTGCGCCACGCTAAACCATTGGGCAGGTTTCGGGTGGCCCTTGCCACCGAACCGTATATCGGTTGGAGTTGGTTCGGCGGATTGAGGGAGCGATCGGCATGGGAGGGGTGACGACATGACGATGGCGGCTGGCGCCGCGCCGACACGCGGACCGATGACGCTCAGAGATTGGGCGCAGCTCCTGCTGCTCGGCGCGATCTGGGGCGGCTCCTTCTTCTTTGCCCGCATTGCCGTGGCGGAGATCCATCCTTTGGCGCTGGTGCTGTTTCGCGTCGCCATCGCGGCGGCCGCGCTTCAGCTCTATCTGGCGATCCGCGGCCCGTCCTTCCGTCTCGCCTTTCCCCACGCCGGCCTGTTCTTCCTGCTGGCGTTGGCCAACAATGTCATTCCGTTTTCGCTGATCTTCGCCGGCCAGACCGAGCTCGGCGCCGGTATTGCCTCTGTGCTCAATGCCACGACGCCATTTTGGACGCTGCTCCTCGCCAATGCGCTCACCGCTGACGAAAAACTGTCCTGGAACAAGCTGGCCGGCATCTCGCTCGGCGTTGCAGGAACAGCTGTCATGATCAGTCCTGGTTTGGCTGCTGGCCTCGGCGAGCCGGCCTGGGCCAAGTTCGCGCTGATCGGCGCCTCGGTGTCCTACGCGATTGCCCTGATGATCGCGCGCCGCTTCAAGGGGGTGCCTTCGCCGGTCATCGCCACCGGGCAACTGACCGCATCGACCATCATCATGATCCCCGTCGTGCTGATTGCCTACGGCCCAGCCGGGCTGTTTTCGGTCTCGCCGCCGGTCTGGGCCGCGGTGCTCGGGCTGGCCCTGCTCTCCACAGCCTTTGCCTACATCCTCTATTTCAACCTCGTGGCCTCGGCCGGCGCCACCAACGCCTCGCTGGTCACTTTGATCGTACCGGTGAGTGCCGTGCTGCTCGGATTCCTGTTTCTGGGCGAGCGGCTGCAGCTCTTCGAAATGGGCGGCATGGCGCTGATCGGAGTCGGTCTGATCACCATTGACGGGCGCCTGTTCGGCCGATGGTAGCGGTGCCATGCCACGGCTTCGCCATAATTTATTCACAAACTCTTGGATCGATTTTTGCCGAAGAGTTTCAATGGCTAACGGCAAATTCGAGGTCGCAAATTCCACAATCACGTCGCAATGCAGCACATTTTCCGCTTGCCTGTGACCCAAATGACTCTAGATTCCGGCCATAGCTCTTAAGAGGAGGCTATGGCATGGGACTGACGAGGCCAATCAACGCATTGATGATTTGTGCTGCGTTTGCATTCATCGGCGCCCTTATCATGGGCGTTCTTCCCTGACCCGCCGAAGCCGGGAAGACCAGCACCGAGGATGAGTCCAACCGATTCGAAAAGGCCGGGTTCCGCCCGGCCTTTTCCGTTTCAATCATTGTTTTGAATGCATGTCGTTTCGCAAAACCGCTGCACACTTTTCGGCGAGTTTGATCAGGCCGCGGCCGAGCCGGCCGCCTCCGCCTCATGCGAGCGGATGCCGATCATGTGGCAGACGGCGAAGACCAGATCGGCACGGTTCATCGTGTAGAAATGGAAATCGCCGACGCCGCGCTCGACCAGATCATGGACCTGCTCTGCCGCGACCGCTGAGGCCACCAGTGCATGCGTTTGCGGATCGTTCTCCAGCCCTTCGAAGCGCTCGGCCAGCCAGGCCGGCACCAGCGCGCCGCAGCGGGAGGAAAAATTGGCGACCTGGGTGAAGTTGTGCACCGGCAGGATACCCGGCACGATCGGGATGTAGATGCCGGCGCGGCGCGCGCGCTCGACATAGCGCTCGTAGAGGTCGTTGTCGAAGAAGAACTGGGTGATCGCCCGCGTCGCGCCATTGTCGACCTTGCGCTTCAGCATATCGATGTCGGTGGCGAAGTCCGGGCTTTCCGGATGCTTTTCCGGATAGGCCGAGACCGAGATGTCGAAATCGCCGACGCTCTTCAGCGCCCCGACCAGTTCGGCGCCGTTCGCATAACCATCGGGATGCGGACGATAGGCGGTGCCCACGCCTGCTGCCGGATCGCCGCGCAAGGCGACGAAACGGGTGACGCCAAAGTCGGCGAATTCCTGGATGACGGCGTCGACCTCATAACGGGCCGCGTCGACGCAGGTCATATGCGCCGCCGGGGTCAGCGTCGTCTCGTTGAGGATGCGCTTCACGGTGCGCGCCGTGCGCTCTCGGGTCGAGCCGCCGGCACCGTAGGTCACCGAGACGAAGCGCGGCTTGAGCGGCTCGAGCCTTGTGACGGTGTCCCAGAGCCTTGCTTCCATCTCATCCGTTTTGGGCGGGAAGAACTCGAACGAAACCCGGACCTTGTCGCCAATGTCGGGGCGGCGGGAAAAGCGGAACTGGTTCATCAGGCTGTTTCCCTTGCTGGAAGTGTGTCGTTGGACGGATCGGCGATCAGCAGGCGGCGATCGCGACCCAACCAGAGCTTGACGGTGAGTCTCGCTTCGGCCTGGCCGCGCGGCTCGAACTCCTGGCTCTCTTCGAGGTCAAGCCCTGCCTCCTCGAACCAGTCGGCGATCTGCCGGTCGGAAAAGCCGAGCCGCATATGCGCGTGCTGGTCGCGCAGGAACTCCAGATTATGAGGCGCGAAATCGACGATCACCAGCCTGCCGGACGGACGCAGCAGCCTCGCGGCCTCGCCGATGGCGCGGGCCGGATCGTCGAGATAGTGCAGCACCTGGTGGATGGTGACGAGATCGAAGGCGTTGCGCTCGACCGGCGGCGAAAAGATGTCGCCCTGGCGCACCTGCGCATTGGCGACGCCGGCTTTGTCGAGATTGGCGCGCGCCACGGTCAGCATCTCGCGCGACATGTCGATGCCGACGCCGCGCCGGTAGAGCGGCGCGAAGATCTCCAGCAGCCTGCCCGTTCCGGTTCCGAGGTCGAGCATCGACTGGAACGGCCGTTTGCCGACAAGCTTGAGCAATGCCGCTTCCACCGCGCGATCCGGCACATGCAGCGAGCGGATGCGATCCCAGCTGGCGGCGTTCTCCGAAAAATACTCCGCGGCCCGGTCCTGCCGCTTGCGCTTGACAGCGGCCAGCCGCTCCAGGTCGCGCACCACCTGCGGATCGGCCTCGCGCACGCCCGAGACGAGCCGCTGAACGAAATCGCGCGAGCTGTCTGTGTCCGACAGCCTGAAAAAGGCCCAGGACCCTTCCTGGTAGCGGCCGATCAGCCCGGCATCGAGCAGCAACTTCAGATGCCGTGAGACGCGCGGCTGCGACTGGCCAAGGATTTCGGTAAGGTCGGAGACCGTGAGATCCCCGCGCGACAGCAGCACCAGAATGCGCAGGCGGCTGGATTCGGCAGCCGCCTTCAATGTATCTACCATCGTGTCGAGCGTGACATGCATGAAAGGTTCTCGCTGAAAGATATAAAGATATGTTTATGTCGAATTTGAAAGCCTGGCAAGCGCTATGTCGCTCCCGGACAAGAAAATGGCGCAGCCATGATCCGCGCATTGCAGGCCATGCGTGCGCGGATTGATTGAACGATGTTCGAGAGACGCGAGGACGAGACGCTCCTGGAAAACGACCCGGCCGATCTGCCGCCGGACGGCCATGTCGTCTTCATCGGCCGGATCGCCTCGCCTTGGACAAGCCGCGAGGATTGTCCCAAAAACATGCGCGCCGCCCGCGAGACCGGCCGGACTGCGGCCATCCTGATCGACAAGCCCTACCGCCGGGGGCTGCAGAACCTCGATCGCGCCAGCCACATCGTCATCCTGTCCTGGCTCGATCATGCCCCACGGAATCTGATTGTGCAGAAACCGCGCCATGCGGCTGAACCGAAAGGCGTTTTCTCGCTGCGCTCCCCTGCCCGGCCGAACCCTGTCGGCCTGCACATCGCCAAGCTCGTCGCGCTCGATATCGAGGAAGGCCGGATCGAGATCGACGCCATCGACGTGCTCGACGGCACGCCGGTCGTCGACATCAAGCCCTACTATGCGTCGACCGATGCCTTCCCTGAGGCGGCCATTGCCGGACGCGAGGAGAAATGAGCGCGCCGACCGGCCGCCGCCGCGCGATTGCCAAGGCGCTCACCGCGCTCTTACCGCTCGCCCCCTATTCCGACATGGAAAAAATCCGCGCCGATGCCGGAGCCGTGCATATGAAGAGCTTGCCGCCGACGATCGCGGTGTGGCTGGCAACCATCGCGCATGTCCGCCACACCCATACCGACTATGACAAACTGCTGGCCGAAGGCTATGACCGCGACTCGGCACGCTTCTTTGTCATCGACGAGACCAATGAGGTGCTGACCCGCTGGCGCGCGACGCGGCTGCTGGAAGAGGATGACGAGGACGAGTAAAGCACAGGCTAGGCTAGACAGCGCCGTTGGCCTAGCTCTTACTTCATTCGAAGCGGGACGCTAGCCTGCCTTTCCACAACGACGAAGAAGGAGCGAATGAGCCAAGCCGCCCCCGCGCCTGCCGCGCCACTACCCGTTCTGTCAGAGCATCATCTCGATCCGCATGCCTATCCCAACGGCGTCGCTTACCTCGATGGACAATATCTGCCGATGTAGCAGGCAAAGGTGTCGGTGCTGGACTGGGGCTTTCTGCATTCCGACGCCACTTACGACACGGTCCATGTCTGGGACGGCCGCTTTTTCCGTCTCGATCTGCATCTCGACCGTTTCTTCGGCGGGCTGGAAAAGCTTCGCATGACCATCCCGTTCGGCCGCGACGGCGTTGCCGAAATCCTGCACAATTGCGTCGCGCTGTCCGGCCATCGCGCCGCCTATGTCGAGATGCTGTGCACGCGCGGCGCCTCGCCGACCTTCAGCCGCGATCCGCGTCAGGCGATCAACCGGTTCATGGCTTTCGCCGTCCCCTTCGGCTCGGTCGCCAATGCCGAACAATTGCGAAGCGGCCTCCACGTCGCGATCAGCGACAAAGTCCGTATCCCACCTGCCTCGATCGATCCCTCGATCAAGAACTACCATTGGCTGGACCTGGTGCGCGGGCTCTACGACGCTTATGACCGCGGCGCCGACACGGCGCTGGTGCTCGACTTCAACGGCAACCTCGCCGAAGGTCCAGGCTTCAACGTGTTCTGTGTCAGGGCAGGCAAATTGACCACGCCCGCCGTCGGCGTGCTGCCCGGCATAACGCGCCGCACCGTGTTTGACCTGTGCGCCGAGGCGGGACTGCCCGCGGTTGCCGCGGATGTCAGCGTGGCCGCGCTCAAGTCAGCCGACGAAGTCTTCATCACCTCGACGGCCGGCGGCATCATGCCCGTCACGATGATCGACGGTGCTCCGGTTGCCGATGGCAAGGTCGGGGCGATCACTGAGCGTCTGATGCGCCTCTACTGGCAAAAGCACGAGGATCCGGCCTGGTCGAGCGCAGTGCGCTACGGATGACAACCAAAGCCACTGCCACAGTTCACTCAGAGCGAGACTTGAACCGGCGATATCCAAAGCCGAAGCCCGATCACGCGCGATAGATCCACTGCTCCGGCACCCGCACCGAAATCTCTTCGCCGGTCCTGATGATGCCGGGTTTTTCGACCCAGGCGACCAGACCGCGCAGCCTCTTCGCCGTCTTCGGAAACAGCAAGGCCGTCGCGTCGCGATCCGCCGCGTTGACATGTTGGGCGATCGATTGCCCGGCGACCCGGCAGGGCTTGTTCTGGCCGTCGATCTTGATCGTCACGCCGCCCTTGAAGAACAACAGCGACCCCGCCGGCAGCATCGAAAGATGCGGCAGGCCTTCGATCATCAGGTTGGCGCCGATCCATTCCGCCTTGATCTCCTCGAGGCCCATGCGGTGGGCGACGATGGCGAGCTCATCCGCGGCGACGAGCGACAATTGCCGCTCGTTGCGCATTTCGGTGCCGCGCGGGTACCAGGGCTCGCGCCCGCCGGAGCGCCGCGTCGCGCCGGCATGGAAGTCACCCTCGATCCCGTCGAAGCCAAGGCGCAATTCGTCCACGGGCCTTGACTCGAAATGATCGGACGGAGCGGCATAGAGTGCCGCTGCCAATGCTGTCAGCTTGCGGCCGGCGACGATGTCGGCCGTCGGCTCCGCCGACGGAAAAAGCTCTAGGTTCGTTTCCTGCATAGTGTTGGTCTAGAGACGCTCGGCTACTCGGTCCAGTCGAAAGCGCTGATGATCCGATCACAGCGCTTGATGGCGATCACGACTTTCTTACCTGAAGATGCCGCACGCTTTCACGTTCCGCCGCATTGCCGCCGCGCCGGCGGCGTAAATGGCGGCGCGAAACTTGGGAGGGTTCAGATCATGCAGGTTCAACATGCGATCGCCGCGCTCTGGTTGGCCTGGGTGGTGTCTTGGGTGCTGGCCGCCGCGTGGGCCGATCCAGCGCAAAAGCGCGCGGACTTCAAGGCTGAGGCCCGTTACCGGGTTCTCTGGCTGGCCGGCACCTTTCTGCTGTTCGCGCCGGCGCACGGCTATGTCGGCCGATTGCGGCTGTGGACGCCGACGCTTGCCGAGGGCTGGATCTGCGTCGCCCTGATCGCGATCGGCATCGCTTTCGCCTGGTGGGCGCGCTTGCATCTCGGTCGGCTGTGGTCGGGCACCGTCACCGCCAAAGCCGATCACCGCGTGGTCGACACCGGTCCCTATCGGCTGGTCCGCCACCCGATCTACACCGGCCTGCTGGTGTCGATCCTCGCCACCATGGTAGCCAAGGGCACTGTCTGGGGTGTTGCCGGCGCTGCCCTGCTGCTTGTCGGCATCGTCGTCAAGGCCAGGCTGGAGGAGAGCTTCCTGCGCGGCGAGCTCGGCCCCGCCTATGACGACTATGCCAGGCGCGTGCCGATGCTGGTGCCGTTCGTCCCCGCCTGAGCCGGTTTACAACATCCTCAGCAGCGCGCCGCCGATGGAATAGCCGGCGCCGAAGGCGCAGAGCAGGCCGAAATCGCCGGCCTTCATGTCCGCATGATTTTCGGACAGTGCAACGATGGCGCCGGCGCCCGCCGTGTTGCCGAGGCGTTCCAGCACCATCGGCGCGCGGTCGTGGTTGACATCATGGCCGAAGGCGAGTTTCAGGATCATCGCATTCATGCGCGCATTGGCCTGATGCAGCCAGAAGCGGCGGATGCCTTGCGGCGTCAGACCATGCTCGGCCAGGAACTCGACGATGAATTTGTGGCCCGCGACCGTGACTTCCTTGAACACCTTGTTGCCGACCTGCTTGATCAGGTTGCCCTCGAGTTTGATCTGGTAGGGATCGTCCTGGGCAGTGCGGGTGTGGTAGCCGAGATTGGTGCGGATGTTATTCGACATTTGCGTCCAGGTGCGCGTGTCGAGCACCTCGAAGCGTCCCGGCCGCTTCTCGCCCTGGTGGAGCCCTTCGACGATCATGGCGACCGAGGCGTCGCCGAAGATGAAATGCGTCTGCCGGTCGCGGAAGTTGAGATGGCCGGTGATGATTTCGGGCGTCGACACCAGGATGCGCTTGTGCGCCCCTGCCCTGACCAGGTTGACCGCGATGTGCAGCGCCGCCGCGGCGGAAGAGCAGCCGAGCCCCATGTCGAAGCCGGCGCCATTGGTGCCCAGGGCCTGCTGCATCTCGATGGCGATCGCCGGATAAGGCCGCTGATGATGCGAGGCCGAGCAGATCACCAGATCGATATCCGAGCCTTCCACGCCGGCATGGGCGATGGCCTTTTTGGCCGAAGCGATGCCGAACTCCGCCTGCAGCGACAGCGCGTCGTCCGGCCGGGCCGGAATGCGCGGCGCCATGCGGGTTGGATCGAGGATGCCTTCGCGTTCGATCACATGGCGGGTCTGCACGCCCGACGCATGGACGATGAAGTCGCTGTCCGACTTCTGCAGCAGCGTCTCGCCTGTGACGGCGCGGCGCGCATTCTCGGTGTCGACCCAGCTGTTGAAGCTTTCGACCAGCTCTTCATTGGTGATGACAGGCTCGGGGATTTCGGCGCCGATGCCGCTGATGATGACGCGATGCATGTCCAATCCGTCCGAGGCACGGCCTTTGTGCCGGAGCGCGCTACCCTTGTCGCATTTGGCCGGTTTATGCCAGCCTAAATCGCAGTTCCGGCTATCGCGATGAGTTGACCGGAAACGGTCAGGCCCGCTTGGCAATGATGAAGATGCGCGGGAAGCGCAGCAGCACCTTGCCGGTCGCCGTCTTCGGATAGGCCTTTGCGATCTTTGCGGTGTAGCTTTCGAGGAATGTCTTTCTCTCGTCCGCGTCGAGCGGATCGAGGAACGGCTTCAGCCCCGTCGCCTTGACCCATTCGACGATCGCTTCGGCATTGGCCAACGGATGATTGTAGATCGTGTGCCAGATATCCACGCGATCGGCGAGCGGCGACAGAAGATCGTAGTAGAAGGAAACCGGGGGCAGCGGCGCGCGGGCGGCGCTCCTGAGCTTGGCCGAGAACGGCATCTCGGCCGCGGTGTCGCGCATCAACCGATGCGAGGGTTCACCAAGATTATCGGGCATCTGGATGGCCAAGGCGCCGCCCGGCGCGAGCAGCCCGATCAGCTGCTGGAACACCGCCGGATGCTCCGGCAGCCATTGAAAGACCGCGTTTGCGAAGATCACGTCGACGGGCTGTGCCGGCTGCCATGCGGAAGCATCGGCTAGAGCGAAATTCACGTTGGGCAGCCGCGCCTTCGCCTTCTCGATCATGTCGGGTGAGGTGTCGAAGCCGCTGACCTCCGCATCCGGCCAGCGCTCGACCAGCAGCTCCGTCGAGTTGCCCGGACCGCAGCCGATATCGACGACGCGGCGCGGGAAATCGACCGGGACTTGTGCTGCCAGGTCCCGCGCGGGCCGCGTGCGCTCGTCCTCGAACTTCAGATATTGGGCGGCGGACCAGTCAGCCATTTCAGAGCCTCATATGTGTTCGCCGCCCACGGACTTTGTTACCGCGTCAGCCGCTTGTGCGTCATGCGGTGCGGGGTTGCCGCCTCCGCGCCCAGGCGGCGCAGCTTGTCCTTCTCATATTCCTCGAAGTTGCCTTCGAACCATTCGACATGCGCGTCGCCCTCGAAGGCGAGCATGTGGGTCGCCATGCGGTCGAGGAACATGCGGTCGTGGCTGATGATCACCGCGCAACCGGCATAGGCTTCGAGCGCATCTTCAAGCGCGCCCAGCGTTTCGGTGTCGAGATCGTTGGTCGGTTCGTCGAGCAGCAGCACATTGCCGCCGCCCTTCAGCATCTTGGCCAGATGCACGCGGTTGCGCTGGCCGCCGGAAAGATTGCCGACCTTCTGCTGCTGGTCGCCGCCGCGGAAGTTGAAGGACGAGCAGTAAGCGCGGCTGTTGACCTCGTGCTTGCCGAGCTTGATGACCTCGGCGCCGCCCGAGATCTCTTCCCAAACCGTCTTGTTCGGGTCGAGCGCGTCGCGGCTTTGGTCGACATAGCCGAGCTTCACAGTCTCGCCCTTGCGGATCGAGCCGGCATCCGGTGTTTCCTGGCCGGTGATCATCCTGAACAGCGTCGTCTTGCCGGCACCGTTCGGGCCGATGACGCCGACGATACCGCCCGGCGGCAGTTTGAACGACAGATCCTCGATCAAAAGCTCGTCGGCAAAGCCCTTGTTGAGGCCCTCGACCTCGATGACGACATTGCCGAGGCGCTCGCTCGACGGGATGACGATCTGCGTGTCGGTCGGCTTGCGGTTCTGCGACTGCTCGACCAATTCCTCGTAGGCCTTGATGCGCGCCTTGGACTTGGTCTGGCGCGCCTTCGGCGAGGATTGGATCCATTCGCGCTCGCGCCAGATCGCCTTCTGGCGGGCGTCGTCCTCGCGCCCTTCCTGGATCAGGCGCTTGGCCTTGGCATCCAGATATTTGGTGTAGTTGCCCTCGTAGGGAATGCCGCGGCCGCGGTCGAGCTCGAGAATCCAGCCGGTGACGTTGTCGAGGAAGTAGCGGTCGTGTGTGATGATCAGCACCGAGCCCGGATAGTCGCGCAGGTGCTTTTCCAGCCATTGCGTGGTCTCGGCGTCGAGATGGTTGGTCGGCTCGTCGAGCAGCAAAAGGTCGGGCTGCTCGAGAAGCAGCCGGCAGAGCGCCACCCGGCGCCGCTCGCCGCCCGAGAGGTTGGTCACTTCGGAATCGGCCGGCGGGCACTGCAGGGCGTCCATCGCCATCTCGACCTGCTGCTCGAGATCCCACAGGTTCAGCCGGTCCATCTCGTCCTGCAGCTTGGCCGACTCGTCCGCCGTCTCGTCGGAATAGTTCATCATCAGCTCGTTATAGCGCTCGATGATGGCGGTCTTCCTGGCGACGCCGTCCATGACGTTTTCACGCACGGTCTTGCTGTTGTCGAGCTGCGGCTCCTGAGCGAGGTAGCCCACGGTCGCGCCTTCGGCCAGCCACGCCTCGCCCTGAAACTCCTTGTCGAGCCCGGCCATGATGCGCAGGATGGTTGACTTGCCCGAACCGTTGGGGCCGAGGATGCCGATCTTGGCGTCCGGATAGAAGGACAGGTGGATGTTATCGAGCACCTTCTTGGTGCCGTAGGCCTTCGACAGGCCTGACATGTGATAGATGAACTGGCGAGCCACGCGCGCTTTCCCTGAAACTGAACTGTCGAATTGGGTGGAGTTGCGCGCTATGTAGGCGATGAAGCGCCGAACGGCAATCGCTTTCGGCACGCCGCGATCTTCACCAGCCGGCGATCATGCTCGGTTCGGCGGCCAGATCCGGGCCTGGCACGCGCCCTATTGAAACCCTATCGCGTCCACCATGCCCTTCGGGCAGCCCGCCTTGCTCGTCGGCGCCGAGGCGATCAGCAGGCTGGCGAGCTTGCTGTCGGGGGCGATCGGACCGGAGAGACCGAGCGTCAGCTCGCCGATCAACCGCCTTCCGCTCGACGGATCGACAAGGCAGGAGACGCGCACGCGGTCGCCGGCGCCCTTGCCGAAGGCCTGGTCGAAGGCATTGCGTATCTGCTCCGATGTCAGCTGCTTGCCGATGTTTTTGACAAAAAGATCGCGCACCGGCGAGGCGTTCACCGCGCGCATCAGATTGAGCGCGTCGGAGAAATACTCTTGCTGGCTCTTGCCGTAGCAGGTGCCGTGCTTGATCCATTCATGGCGCTCCAGCTTGGACGCCGTGCCCGGCATCATCTGGTCGAGCTCGGCGCGCGTGTTGACGTCGAGTTCGACGGGCGGCAAATCCCCCCAATGCGCGGGATTGTCGTTGGCCTTGTCGGCCGCCGACACCTGGCAATAGAAATTGCCGTTCGGCTGCGGCCACAGCCCATGCAGCGTGAAGTGCGAAGCGTCGAATTCGTTGGGATTCTGCGCCTTGCATTCGGGTTTGTTGGCCTTGGTCTCACAGAATGCGGGCTGCCAGCTCAGCGCGAACACATATTCAGGCTTGCCGGAACCAGGTTGCGACGGCTTCATCGGATCGGCCGGCGAGGGCGTGGCGGACGCGCTGCTGCCGGTGACATGACCGCAGCCGATCTTCACCCAGCGTCGCTCCGGATCGGCGCCAGGAACCTGGATGAGATAATGGGTGGGCTCGTCCTTGTTGCCTGCCAGAAGCTGATAGGTCTGTCCCGCTTCGGTAGACACGTTGCCGGAGTTCTTGCCGCTCCTGATGGCTTGCGTTGCCGGACAGGCGCTGTCGGCCACGAAGGTGCCGCTCATCCTCACATCGGCCTGAGCCGCGCCGGCGCCAACCAGGGCCAGAACAACCGAACCCCATACTGCCCAAACCCGCATTCCCGCTCTCCCGGCGATCATCGAACCGTATCGGATTCGCCACATTAGAACAGGCGACGTGTCAGAATTGCGATCTTTGTCGTCGCGCGAAAATAATCCCCAGGAGAGCGATAAGCGCACTCCATAGGCTCGAAAGGATCTCGCACTCTTGACGCAGCCGAAGCCCTCGCCCATCAGTCGCCAAGGGAGCGAGACATGCCATTCGACAAGCAGACCAGGCTGGCCTCACCGACCGGGGCCGACCTCAACCTCTATGTGAAACATGCGCAACTATCCCCGCGCGCCGTCATCCAGATCAATCACGGCTTGGCCGAGCATGCGGCGCGTTACGCCCGCTTTGCCGACTTCCTCGGCGCGCGCGGCTTCCATGTCTACGCCCATGACCATCGCGGCCATGGCGCGACAAAGGCGCCCGATGCGCCGCTCGGCCGGTTCGCCGATACCGACGGCATCGCCAAGGTGATTGCCGATGTCGGCGCGGTGCATGATCTGATCGCCGTTGAACATCCGGGATTGCCGGTCATCGCTTTTGGACACTCGCTCGGCGCCTCGATCGCGCTGAATTTCGTGCTCCGCCATTCCGATCGCGTCCATGCCGCCGCAATCTGGAACGGCAATTTCTCGCAAGGCCTGCTCGGCCGGCTGGCCCTGGCCATCCTGGGCTGGGAAAGGATGCGGCTGGGCTCCGACGTGCCATCTCGGCTGCTGCCCAAGCTGACCTTCCAGGCCTGGGGCAAGGCCGTACCCAATCACCGGACCTTGTTCGACTGGCTGTCGCGTGATCCGGTCGAGGTCGACAAATACATCGCTGACCCGCTCTGCGGCTGGGATGCCTCGGTCTCCATGTGGCGCGATGTGGTCAACCTGGCGCTCTACGCCGGCAGGGATTCTAGCTTCGCCGGCGTGCGCCGCGACCTCTTCGTCAATCTGATCGGCGGCGGGAAGGATCCGGCATCGGACCACGGCAAAGCGGTTCACCACCTTGCCCGGCGGATGGACAAAATGGGCTTTTCGAATCTGGTTTCAAAGGTTTACGCCGACACCCGCCACGAGAGCCTGAACGAGGTCAACCGCGACATCATCATGAATGATTTCGCCGCCTGGGCGGATCATACGCTGAAACCTAGCGGCATTGGCCCATTGCATGGGTCGTGACAGGGGCGACCTCTGTTGGTAGACGCTGCGCTTTCAACCCTTCACGGTGATCCATGGCTGAACCCCCGCTGAAAGGCATCCGCGTCATCGAACTCGCTCGCATCCTGGCAGGCCCCTGGGCCGGGCAGTTGCTCGCCGATCTCGGCGCCGATGTCATCAAGGTGGAGAGCCCGCACGGCGGCGACGACACCCGCAAATGGGGCCCGCCCTTCGTCATGAGCCATGACGGCGAGAACCTTTCGGCGGCGTACTATCATTCCTGCAATCGCGGCAAGCGCTCGGTCGCCATCGATTTCTCCAAGCCCGAGGGCGCCGACACGCTCCGCCGCCTCGTCGCCACGGCCGACGTGCTGATCGAGAACTTCAAGCTCGGCGGTCTCAAGAAATACGGGCTCGACTATGAAAGCCTGAAGAGGATCAACCCGCGTCTCGTCTATTGCTCGATCACCGGTTTTGGCCAGGACGGGCCCTACGCGCCCCGCGCTGGGTACGATTTCATCATCCAGGCGATGGCCGGCATGATGTCGATCACCGGCGAGGTCGGCCGCGAGCCGCAGAAGGCGGGCGTCGCCATCTCCGACCTGTTCACTGGCCTTTATTCGGTGATCGCCATCCAGGCGGCGCTCCGCCACGCAGAAAGGACCGGTGAAGGCCAGCATATCGACATGGCGCTCTTCGACAGCCAGATCTCGGCGCTCGGCAACCAGAATCTCAACTATCTGGTCTCCGGCAAGTCGCCCGTGCAGATGGGCAACGCGCATATGAACATCGCGCCTTACGAGGTGCTGCCGGTCAGGGACGGCCATATCATCCTCGCGGTCGGCAACGACGGACAATTCACCAAGTTCTGCGCAGCGGTCGGGCTGACCGAGTTGCCCGCCGATTCCGATTTCGCCACCAACCCCGCCCGCGTCGCCAATCGCGCCAAGCTGCGCGAGCGGATCATCGAGAAGCTGAGCACGTGGGATCGCGATCCGCTGCTGGCGAAGCTCGAGGCAGCCGGCGTGCCGGCAAGCCCGATCAACACGATCGGCCAGATGTTCGCCGACCCGCAGACGATCGCGCGCGGCATGAAGCTCGACCTGGAGGACGGCCATGGCAATTTGCTGCCTTCGGTACGTGCGCCGATGGTGATGTCCGGCACGCCGCTCGTCTATGAGCGCCCCTCGCCGCGTCTCGGCGAGCACACTGAGGAAATCCTTGCCGAACTGGAGAGAGCAGCAAAATGAAAACGGGCGGACAATTGATCGTCGAGGCGCTCGAAGCGAACGGCACCGACCGCATCTTCTGCGTTCCTGGCGAATCCTATCTGGCGGTGCTCGACGCGCTGCATGACTCGCCGATCCGCACCATCGTCTGCCGTCAGGAAGGCGGAGCGGCGATGATGGCCGACTGCCAGGGGCGCCTGACCGGCAAGCCCGGCATATGCTTTGTCACGCGCGGCCCCGGCGCCACCAACGCTTCGGCCGGCATTCATATCGCCATGCAGGATTCGGTGCCGCTGATCCTGTTCATCGGCCAGGTCGCCAGTCACGCCAAGGAGCGCGAGGCTTTTCAGGAGGTCGACTACAAGCGCTTCTTCGGCGACATCGCCAAATGGGTGGTCGAGATCGAGGATGCCTCACGCATCCCGGAATTCGTCACCCGCGCCTTCGCGGTGGCGACGTCAGGCCGCCCTGGCCCAGTTGTCATCTCGCTGCCCGAGGACAGGCTGACCAGCGAGGTCGAGGCCCCAACGGCGCTGGCTCATACGCTGGTCGAAACAAGCCCTGGTGAAGCCGAACTCGACCGGCTTGAGGCCCTGCTCAATGCCGCCAAACGGCCGATTGCCATCCTGGGCGGCACGCGCTGGGATATTCAAGCGGTTCAGGACGTCACCCGTATCGCAGAGGCCTGGTCACTGCCGGTCGGCTGCTCCTTCCGCCGCCAGATGCTGTTCGACCACTTGCATCCGAACTATGCCGGCGATGTCGGCATCGGCATCAATCCGAAGCTGGCGGCAACGGTCAAGCAGGCAGACCTGGTGCTGCTCATCGGCGGCCGCATGGGCGAGATGCCGTCCTCGGACTATACGCTGTTGAAAAGCCCTTACCCGGACCAGATGCTGGTGCATGTCCACGCCGACGCCGGCGAGCTTGGCCGCGTCTATCGGCCGACCCTGGCGATCAACGCCTCCCCCGCCGCCTTCGTGCGAGCCTTCGCCAGACGCAAAGGTCCGGCCGCGCCCGGTTGGGCGGCGGAGACGGCAAAGCTGCATGCCGCCTATCTCGAATGGTCGACGCCGCCTCAGACCGGCCCCGGCGCTGTGCAGATGGGGCCGATCATGACCTATCTGGAAAAGGCGCTGCCGGAAGACGCCATCCTCACCAACGGCGCCGGCAACTACGCCACCTGGGTACATCGCTTCCACCGCTTCCGCCGCTTCGCCACGCAGGCGGCGCCGACTTCCGGCTCGATGGGCTACGGCACGCCGGCCGCGGTCGCGGCCAAGGCCCTATACCCGGATCGCGAGGTCATCGCCTTTGCCGGCGACGGCTGTTTTCTGATGAACGGGCAGGAGTTCGCGACCGCCGTGCAATACGACCTGCCGATCATCGTGGTGGTCGTCAACAACGGCATTTACGGCACGATCCGCATGCATCAGGAGCGGGAATATCCGAGCCGCGTCGTGGCGACCGACCTCAAGAACCCGGATTTCGCCGCCCTCGCCCGCGCCTATGGCGGCCATGGCGAGACCGTCGAAAAGACCGAAGACTTTGCGCCGGCCTTCGAACGCGCACGCGCCAGCGGCAAGCCGGCGATCGTCGAGATCAGGCTCGATCCCGAAGCCATCACGCCGACCCGCACGCTGACACAGATACGCGACAAGTCCTGATCAGGCAGAACGAGGCGGTCGCCCCCCTCGCTGCTGCCTGAGGAAACTCCGCTACATCGATCCGCCGGCTTTCTCGATCTGGCCGCGGATCTCGCCGTCCGGATTCGCCTTGGTGTGGACGTTGACGTAGTACTTGCCGGCCTCGAGGTCGGCCGCCTGCGCGTCGGTCAGCGTCGCCGATCCCTTGATCGGGCTCTTGAGCTTCTTGAATGGGATCACCGGAGGTGCGTTTTCACCCGACGCGGCCGGCCCGTGAATGTGAGCAGCCGTCGCAGGTCCGCTGAGGCCGGAATATTTGACGTTCCAGCTGAGCTTCTTCTTGGCGGTGTCGAAGGTGAATGTGGCGGTTCCCTTGCCTTTGGTGGTGACGGGCGGGCTCTGCTGGCTACCGTCGAGCGTCGCATTGTACTTCACAGTTTCGGCCAAGGCCGGAGATGCGAGCAGCAAAGCAGTCGAGACAGCAAAGGCCGAAAGCATCGGCCATGATTGGATGCGCATTGGAGAACCTCCTTGGCTGGCGCGCATCCGCCCCGCCGCGGCTCCCCCGGCGCGCGGATGCCCCACTGCAACGGTTGGCAGGCCGCTTGTATCCCTGCACACGGATATTTTACCACAGCCAAGCAAAAGGGGCGGTCACCCGCCCCGTTAAGTCTCGACTGGCGAGGTCGACCTTACTTGATCGCCTTGTCGGTGATCGCGGTCGTGTAGGCGCCCGACGGCTCCTTGGCGATGATCTTTTGGTCGAGCAGCGCCTTGGCGGTGCGCTCATAGGTGGCCGGATCGAGCTTGCCGTCGGCATTGTCGATCAGCTTGGCGACTTCGCCCATCATGCGCTTCTGATGGTTCTCGTCCTGGCCGCCATTATCCATGACGATCTCGGCCGCCTCATCCGAATTGTCGACGGCGTATTTCCAGCCCTTCATCGAGGCGCGCACGAAGCGCACCATCTTGTCCTCGAAGGCCGGATCCTTGAGCTTGTTCTCCAGCGCGTAGAGGCCGTCCTCGAGCAGGTCGTTGCCCATGGCTGAATAGTTGAAGACGGTGAGCTGCTCCGGCTTGTAGCCGGCGTCGATCAGCTGCCAGTACTCGTTATAGGTCATGACCGAGATGCAGTCCGCCTGCTTCTGGATCAGCGGCTGCACGTCAAAGCTTTGCTTCAGCACGGTGACGCCGTCCTTGCCGCCGTCGGTCTTGAGGCCGAGCTTGTTCATCCATGCATAGAACGGGTACTCGTTGCCGAAGAACCAGACGCCGAGGGTGTGGCCCTTGAAGTCGGCTTCGGTCTTGATCGGGCCGTCCTTCGGGCAGACCAACTCCATGCCGGCTTTCTTGAACGGCTGGGCAATGTTGACCAGCGGCACGCCTTTTTCACGGGCGGCCAACGCGCCGCCCATCCAGTCGACGATCACATCGGCGCCGCCGCCGGCGATCACCTGCTCGGGCGCGATATCCGGCCCGCCCGGCTTGATGTCGACGTCGAGCCCTTCGGCCTCGTAGAAGCCCTTGGCCTTGGCGACGTAGTAGCCGGCGAACTGGGCCTGCGTGACCCATTTCAGCTGCAGCGTCACCTTGTCGGCCGCCATCGCTTGGAAAGCGGCCAGCGACATCGCCCCGGCCAGAGCAGAAATTACCAGTCTTTTCATGTTTTTACCCTCTGAAGTTAGCACCCAAACCCACCGCCCCTATCCACCACGGACAGAGGGATGCCAAAACGTGACGGCTCTTTCGACAAGAGCGACCACGCCATAAAAGACCGAACCCGCAAGTGCTGCAACCGCGATTTCGGCCCAGACCATGTCGATGTTCATCCGCCCGACTTCCGTCGAAATGCGGAATCCCATGCCGACCACGGGCGTGCCGAAGAACTCCGCGACGATGGCGCCGATCAGCGCCAGCGTCGAGTTGATCTTCAGCGCATTGAAGATGAACGGCATTGCCGCCGGCAGCCGCAGCTTCAGCAAGGTCGGCCAGTAGCCCGACGCATAGGTGCGCATCAAATCGCGCTCCATGTGGCCGGAGGCGGCAAGCCCCGCGACGGTGTTCACCAACATCGGGAAGAAGGTCATGATGATCACGACCGCCGCCTTGGACGGCCAGTCGAAGCCGAACCACATCACCATGATCGGCGCGACGCCGATGATCGGCAGCGCCGATACCATGTTGCCGATCGGCAGCAGCCCGCGCCTGAGGAACGGCACACGGTCGGCGAGAATAGCGACGACGAAGCCGGCGAGATTGCCGACGATGTAGCCGATCAGCACCGCCTTGAAGATCGTCTGCCGCACGTCCGATCCCAGGATCGGCAGCGAGTTGGCGATGCGCGCACCGATGGCGCTCGGCGGTGGCAAAAGGATGAAGGGAATGCCGGCGCCGCGCGTCACCGCTTCCCAGATGATCAGGATCCAGGCGCCGAAGATCGCCGGAATGATCAGGCGAAGCGCCGTTTTGGCCCCGCTGGCTGCAGTCCGTAGCGAGGACAACAGCGCGACGCAGCGCCAGGCAAGCAACCAAGCGGCCGCGAGAACCAGAAAGTACGGCGCCAGTGCCGTGCCCTCGAAGCCTCCGATGCCCTTGACCAGAAGCCACGCTGCGACATGAGCGCCGATGAACAGGACAATCGCTTCGACAAGTGGCGCGAGTCTCACCGTTGAAACCAGCGCCGCGATGAGCAGCAATCCGAGGATGAGACCTTTGGTGCCCATATATGGGTAGGCAACCGTCGCGGCGGGCTCGGCCAGCGCAGCCGCTTCCGGTGTCGACATCGCGCCGAGCGCGAAGGCGACGACGCAAAGAAGGATCGCCAGCACCGCTTGCCAGGATGGTTTCAGCCAGGTCATGCCGGCCTCCCGCCCATGGCGCGGTCGACCTGGCGGCCGGCGATGCCGACCACCATGACCAGAAGCGCGGCGACCACCGAGCCCGCAACCAGCGCCGACCAGATGTCGATCGTCTGGCTGTAATAGGCGCCCGAGAGCAGCTTGGCGCCGATTCCGGCGACAGCACCCGTCGGCAATTCGCCGACGATGGCGCCGACCAGGCTCGCCGCCACCGCCACCTTCATCGACGTGAACAGGAACGGCACCGAGGCCGGCACGCGCAGTTTCCAGAAGGTCTGTGAGGCGCTGGCATTATAGGTGTGCATCAGGTCGAGATGCATGAGCTCGGGGGAGCGCAATCCCTTCACCATGCCGACCGCAACCGGGAAGAACGACAGATAGGTCGAGATCAGCGCCTTGGGGATCAGCCCGGTGATGCCGATGGCCGCCAGCACCACGATGATCATCGGCGCCACCGCCAGGATCGGAATGGTCTGCGAGGCGATGATCCACGGCATAAGGCTGCGGTCGAGCGTCGTCACATGCACGATGCCGACGGCGATCACGATGCCGAGCGCCGTGCCGAAAGCAAAGCCGAGCAGCGTCGAGGACAGCGTCACCCAGGCATTGTAGACAAGGCTGCGGTTCGAGGTGATGCCGCGCAGGAAGGTGTTCTCGAAGAAGTTCACCGCCACCTGGTGCGGCGCCGGCAGCGTCGGCTTCGGCTGCGATAATGTCTTGCCGATGAATTCGACCGTGCCGGGGGTTTCGTTGGCTCTGGCGTCGAGATCGCGCTGGAACGGCGCATTGAGGATGACGGCGAAGACATACCAGAGCACCACCACGCCGGCGAGGATTGACGTGACCGGGATGATCTTGGAACGGAAGGAGTCCATTTAGCGGGCCTTCCCCCGGCGCAACGGCAGCACGCGGCGCTGCGCGTTTTTCGTCATCATAGGGCGGAGCAAGGAGCGAAGCGGCCCGCCGCGGACCCTAGGATCCATGCCGTTAGCTCGACGCTCCGCTGTGGCGCAGAATACGGCTCGCTGCGCCGCGCTCAGCTCGTCGGGTACTCTGAGCCGCTTACGGCCTTCGGTCGACGTCCCGGCATGGATCCTAGGGTCTGCGCTCCGCTTCGCGTCGCTCCACCCTAGGATAACGAAATCACGGCGGTCGGCTCCCGCCACGCGCGCGGCTTCGCGCTTGCTCCGCCCCAGGATGTCGAAGCAGCGGGTGTCCGTCCGCTGGCAAGCACCCTCAATCATCATAGCTGTGCCCCGCCCTCAACCCGTCGCGCACGCGCGCGGCGATCGCCAGGAATTCCGGCGTCTCGCGGATGTCGAGCGGCCGCTTCCTGGGCAAGGTGGATTCGATCACGTCGGTGACGCGGCCCGGCCGCGGCGACATCACCACGATGCGGGTCGACAGATAGACCGCCTCGGGGATCGAGTGAGTGACAAAGCAGATCGTCTTGTTGGTCGAATCCCAGAGTTCGAGAAGCTGTTCGTTCAGATGATCGCGCACGATCTCGTCGAGCGCGCCGAACGGCTCGTCCATCAAAAGCAAATCGGCGTCGAAGGCGAGCGCGCGCGCGATCGAGGCGCGCTGCTGCATGCCGCCGGACAGCTGCCAGGGATACTTCTTCTCGAAGCCGGAGAGGTTGACGAGTTCGAGGGTGCGCTTGATGCGTTCCGCCTGCTCGGCCTGACTGAGGCCGATGATTTCCAGCGGCAGCGCCACATTGCGCTCGATCGTACGCCAAGGAAACAACGCCGCCGCCTGGAAGACATAGCCGTAAGCCCGCTTCTCGCGCGCCTGCTCCGGCGAAATCCCATTGACGGAGATCGTTCCCGAGGTCGGCTTCTCCAGATCGGCGATGACGCGCAGCAAGGTTGTCTTGCCGCAGCCGGAGGGGCCGATGAAGGAGACGAACTCACCCTTGCCGATGGTGAGATCGACATTGGACAGCGCCTGCACCGGACCGTCATTGGTCTGGAAGGTGAGGCCGAGCTTGCTTGCCGAAACGACGGCTGGCGACTGTCCGCTCATCGGCAGAAACCTGTCTTTCGCAGCCGCTGCCGCGCCGGCCGGAATCCGGTTGATTTTACGATTGCCTTGCTTTCCACTCGTCCAGTCCCACTTGATCGACGCCCGGAGCCTTGCCGATGTCGCCTAAACCCACATGCCACCTTATTCGCCCTGAAAGCACTTATGAAGGCAAGCAAGGCTTGAGCTATTTCGCCGGTATAGCCGCCGAAACCGTCGGCTCCTCCGGCATTTGTATGCATCTTCTCACCATGCCGCCCGGCGCCCGCGCCAAGGCGCATATGCATGAGAACCACGAGACCGCGATCTATGTGCTCTCCGGCGAGGTCCACACCTGGTATGGCGACCGGCTCGAGCATCACGAAGTCGTCAAGGCCGGCGACCTGTTCTACATTCCGGCGGGCGTGCCGCATCTGCCCGCCAATCTGAGCGGAGCGCCCTCTTCGGCGGTCATCGCCCGCACCGATCCCAACGAGCAGGAAAGCGTGGTCCTGATGCCGGAACTGGATGCGTTGGTTGCCTGAGGTCGACGGGACCGCCGTCATTTGCACCGGGAGACTTCTCCCATCGCGTTGCCGTCCTTGTCGGCGATCACCAGTCTCTTGGCGTTCTTGGCGCTGCGCTTGATGATGAACTGGGCCGGCGTCTGCCCCTCCTCGCCTTCCGCCTCGCACTGCGCCGTCACCACAAGGGAGCCATTCGCCTGGGGTCTCTTGTCGGTAAAGGTGCAGGCGCTGGCGACCGTGACGAACGCCTCGCTGGTCAACAGCAGCATGTCCTCGGCATAGACCTCCTGGCCGTTCTTGTTGATGCAGCCGGATTTGTTGCCCCAGGGCTTGGAGAGATCGATGCCGGCGGCGAAAGCTTGGCCGGCGGCCAGCAGCACGGCTGCCACGACGAGAAGGTGAGTTGCGCGCACGCTCAAACTCCGGTCGCCGGAATGCCCGTGCGCTCCACCTTGCGCGGTGCGCTGATCTCCTTCCAGGTCGAAAGCGCGCGGTTGACAGCGGCGTTCGGTTCGCGCGCCACGAACTCCCCGTGCCCGACCTTGGCCTTGACGTCCGCTTCTTCGATCGACAGTTCGCCGCGCGAAAAGACGAAGCGCGGCAGCCCTGTCACCTCGAAACCCTCAAAGACGTTGTAGTCGATCACCGACTGCTGGTTCTTGGCCGTGATCGTCTTCTTGCGCTTCGGGTCCCAGACCACGATGTCGGCATCCGCGCCTTCGACGATCGCGCCCTTCTTCGGATACATGTTGAGGATCTTGGCGATGTTGGTCGAGGTCACCGCGACGAACTCGTTCATCGTCAGCCGGCCGGTGTTGACGCCGCTGGTCCAAAGCACGGGCAAACGATCCTCGAGGCCGCCGGTGCCGTTCGGGATCTTGGTGAAGTCGCCGACGCCGTTGCGCTTCTGCTTGGTGGTGAAGGAGCAGTGGTCGGTCGCCACCACCTGCAGCGATCCGGCCTGCAGGCCTGCCCATAGCGAATCCTGGTGCCACTTGCTGCGGAAAGGCGGGCTCATCACGCGCCGCGCCGCATGGTCCCAGTCCTTGTTGAAATATTCGCTCTCGTCGAGCGTCAGGTGCTGGATCAGCGGCTCGCCATAGACGCGCATGCCCTTCTGGCGTGCCCGGCGGATGGCTTCATGGCTCTGCTCGCAGGAGACGTGCACGACATAGAGCGGCACGCCCGCCATGTCGGCGATCATGATGGCGCGGTTTGTCGCCTCGCCTTCCACTTCGGGCGGACGCGAATAGGCATGCCCCTCGGGGCCGTTATTGCCGGCGGCAAGCAGCTTCTGCGAGAGTGCCGCGACCACGTCGCCATTTTCGGCATGGACCAGCGGCAGCGCGCCGAGATCGGCGCAGCGCTGGAACGAGGAATACATCTCGTCGTCGTCGACCATCAGCGCGCCCTTGTAGGCCATGAAGTGCTTGAACGAGGTGATGCCCCTGTCGACGACGGTCGCCATCTCGTCGAAGACCTGCTTGCCCCACCAGGTGATCGCCATGTGGAAGGAA
Source organism: Mesorhizobium sp. WSM4983 (assembly GCF_029625765.1). NCBI lineage: Bacteria > Pseudomonadati > Pseudomonadota > Alphaproteobacteria > Hyphomicrobiales > Phyllobacteriaceae > Mesorhizobium > Mesorhizobium sp. WSM4983. The sequence goes on from NZ_JARTVM010000001.1 coordinate 992,431, forward strand.
TAGTCGCAGGCAGCTTTCGAGGTCTTGTTGTCCCACATCTGCAGCGCCTCCAGCAGCGACTGCTGCGGCGCCGGCAGGCAGAAATCGACGACCATGGTCGTGCCGCCCGAAAGCGCCGCGCGCGTGCCGGATTCGAAATCGTCGGCCGAATAGGTGCCCATGAAGGGCATTTCGAGATGGGTGTGCGGATCGATGCCGCCCGGCATGACATAGCAGCCGGTGGCGTCGAACTCGTGATCGCCATGCAGGTTCGAGCCGATGGCGATGATCTTGCCGTGCTGCATCAGCACGTCGGCTTTCCACGTGCGGTCGGCGGTGACGATGGTGCCGTTCTTGATGACTTTGGTCATATCCGTTCCCCTGATCTTTTCACGCTTCTTTGCGAGCGGCTTTTTCGAGGTGATTTCTATTCGGTCATTCGACGATTCCTGCCGTCTCGACCACCGCGTGGAACAGCACATCGGCGCCTGCCGCCGCCCATTCCTTGGAGATGTCCTCGGCCTCGTTGTGGCTGAGCCCGCCGACACAGGGACACATGACCATGGTCGCCGGCGCGACCTTGGCCGCCCAGCAGGCGTCGTGGCCGGCGCCGGAGATGATGTTCATATGGCTGTAGCCCAGCTTCTCGGCGGCGGTGCGGACACGGCCGACCAGCGTCGGATCGAAGGTCACCGGATCGAAATGGCCGACCGCCTCGACGGCGCATTTCACGCCGAGCGGCTCGCAGATCTTCGGCGCCTCCTTCTCGATGCGCGCGCGCATGCCGTCGAGCTTCGCCTTATCGGGCGAGCGGATATCGACAGTGAAGATCACCGTGCCCGGCAAAACGTTGCGGGAGTTGGGCGAGAACTTCACCTGGCCTACACCGCCGACGGCGCCAGGCCGGTTCTCCATCGCGACCGTCTGCACCATCTCCAGTATGCGCGCCATCGCCAACCCTGCATTGACGCGCATGTTCATCGGGGTCGAGCCGGTATGCGCCTCCCTGCCGGTCAGCGTGAATTCCAGCCACCACAGGCCCTGGCAGTGGGTCACCACGCCGATTTGCTTGTTCTCGGCCTCGAGGATGGGCCCCTGCTCGATATGGTACTCGAAATAGGCGTGCATCTTGCGCGCGCCGACCGTCTCGTCGCCGACCCAACCGATCCGCTTCAGCTCGTCGCCGAAGCTAAGGCCGTCGAGATCCTTGCGGGCATAGGCATAATCCTGCGTGTGAACGCCTGCGAACACGCCGGAGGCGAGCATGGCCGGCGCGAAACGGGCTCCCTCCTCGTTCGTCCAGTTGGTGACGACGATCGGATGTTTGGTCTTGATGCCGAGATCGTTGAGCGAGCGCACGACCTCGAGGCCAGAGAGCACTCCGAGCACGCCGTCATATTTGCCGCCGGTCGGCTGGGTATCGAGATGGGAACCGACATAGACCGGCAGCGCGTCCGGATCGGTGCCGGGCCGCGTCATGAACATGGTGCCCATCTGGTCCACGCCCATCGTGAGCCCGGCCTCGTCGCACCAGGACCTGAACAGTTCGCGGCCTTGCTTGTCGGAATCGGTCAGCGTCTGGCGATTGTTGCCCCCGGCGATGCCGGGGCCGATCTTCGCCATCTCCATGATGGAATCCCACAAACGGTCTGAATTGATTCGCAGATTCTCGCCGGGGGCGGCCATTCAAAGTCCTCTCATTTCAGGTCTCCGGTCGGGCGGCGGTTCCCGTCGCCGCCCGAGCGGTTTGAGCAGTTAGTCTATCGAGCGCAGAACATCGCGAACATGGTCGATCAGTTCGTTGATCTGGCCCTTGGTGATGATCAGCGGCGGCGACAGCGCGATGATGTCGCCGGTTGTGCGGATCAGCGCGCCGCGTTCGAACGCTTTGACGAAGGCCGAGAAGGCCCGCTTGGTCGGGCTACCGGCGATCGGCGCAAGCTCGATCGCGCCGATCAGGCCGATATTGCGGATGTCGATGACATGCGGCTCGCCCTTCAACGAATGCAGCGCGTCTTCCCAGTAAGGCGCCAGCTCCTCGCCGCGGGTTAGCAGGCCTTCTTCCTTGTAGGTGTCCAAAGTGCCGAGAGCCGCGGCGCAGGCGATCGGATTGCCCGAATAGGTGTAGCCGTGGAAGAACTCGATCATGTGCTCCGGGCCGTTCATGAAGGCGTCGTGGATTTCCTTCTTCACGAAAACCGCGCCCATCGGGATGACGCCGTTGGACACGCCCTTGGCCGTCGTCATGATATCCGGCGTGACGCCGAAATAATCGGCGGCGAATGGCGCGCCAAGACGGCCGAAGCCGGTGATCACTTCATCGAAGATCAACAATATGCCGTGCTTGGTGCAGATTTCTCGAAGCTTCTGCAGGTAGCCTTTCGGCGGCAGGATGACGCCGGTCGAGCCTGCGACCGGCTCGACGATGACCGCCGCGATGGTCGAGGCGTCATGCAGGGTGACGAGACGCTCCAGCTCGTTCGCCAATTCGGCGCCGTGCTCAGGCACGCCCTTCGAGAAGGCATTCTTCTCCGGCAGATGGGTGTGCGGCAGATGGTCGACGCCGCCGAGCAGCGTGCCGAACATCTTGCGGTTGGCGACGATGCCGCCGACCGAAATGCCGCCGAAATTGACGCCGTGATAGCCGCGCTCGCGGCCGATCAGCCGGGTGCGCGAGCCCTCGCCTCGGACACGGTGATAGGCGATCGCCATCTTCAACGCGGTCTCGACCGATTCCGAACCGGAATTGGTGAAGAACACATGGTGCATGCCCTTCGGCGCGATATCGACCAGGCGGTTCGCCAGTTCGAAGACGATCGGGTGGCCCATCTGGAAGGCCGGCGCATAGTCGAGTTCGGCGGCCTGCTGCTGAATGGCCTCGGTGATCTTCGGCCGGCAGTGGCCGGCGTTGACGCACCAGAGGCCTGCAGTGCCGTCGAGCACCTTGCGGCCATCGCTCGTCGTGTAGTGCATGTCCTTGGCGGACACGAACATGCGCGGCGCCTGCTTGAACTGCCGATTTGCCGTGAACGGCATCCAGAATGCGCTGAGATCGTTCGGCGTGACTTTCAGCCGGTTGGACATGACCAAGATTTCCCCTTGTAACCTGTTTCTGTGCGCTAACGCTTGGTCTTCCCAAGGCTTGGTCTTCGTTGCGTTTTCGTGCTACGCAAAATTTTGACCGGTTGGACAAACGTTAGCACCGCCCTGTCGGCGGTCAAGGGACTACTAACGGAAATGCGGCATCGAAAGCGCGCTCCACGGCTCGGAGAAAAACTGGTCCAGAGAATTGGTCCAGAGTGCCCACACGGCAGCAGCCGGCAAGGATGACGGACAGGATGGAAGGCTCAGCTCCACGCCGCACCCGCATCCAGCAGGAAAAGCGCGAGCTCATCCTGGAAGCCGCGCTGGAAGTCTTCTCCGCCAACGGTTTTCGCGGTTCGACCATCGACCAGATTGCCGAAGCCGCCGGCATGTCGAAGCCGAACCTTCTCTATTACTTCCGCCGCAAGGAGGACATTCACGAGACATTGATGCAGCGGCTGCTGGACACCTGGCTGGCGCCGCTCCGCGAGCTTGACGATATCGGCGATCCGATGACCGAGCTCAGAAGCTACATCCGCCGCAAGCTCGAAATGGCGCGCGATTTTCCACGCGAAAGCCGGCTCTTCGCCAACGAGATCCTGCAGGGCGCGCCGCGCATCATGCCGATGCTGGAGGGCGAGCTGAAAACGCTGGTCGAGGAGAAGGCCGCCGTCATCAAGGGCTGGATGCGCGCCGGCAAGATCGCCCGCACCGACCCCTGGCATCTGATCTTCTCGATCTGGGCGACGACGCAGCATTACGCCGATTTCGACGTCCAGGTGCGCGCCGTGCTCGGCCCCGACCGCGGCGGCGACGGTCGCTTCGAGGATGCTGCCCGGTTCCTGGAGCAACTGTTCCTCGATGGGCTGAAGCCGAAAGCTTAGGTCGGGCGAAGATCAGGCGCTGCGCCGCTCGGGGGGCTTCTCTTCCAGCAGCTTCTTGAGCTTGGCGATCGTATTCTGCTCGGGCAACGGCGTGTAGACGATCAGCCGCATGTCTGAGCCGTCGTCGATCGACAGGCTCATATGCTCGAAAGCCATCGGGCCGGCTGTGGGATGGCGGACATGTTTCACGCCCGTCAGCCTTCTCGCCACGTCCCGCCGCGGCCACCAATCACGGAACTCCGGGCTTGAGCGCATCATCAGCGCGATCAGCCGCTCGAAATCCGGATCGCCGACATATTTGGCGCTCTCCGCGCGAAACGAAGCGAGCACCACGCGGGCAAGCGCTTCCCAGTCGACCAGCAGCCGGCGGTGATGCGGGCTTGTGAACACCAGATGGACGATGTTGCGGGCATCGCCCTCCAGCAGGCCATAGTCGCCGAACAAGGCGACCGCCGCCGGATTCCAGGCGAGCACATCCCAACGCCGGCCAACCACATAAGCCGGCTGTAGGACGAGGCTCCCCAGCATGTGCAGCAGTGTGGCGTCGACCTTTTCAGACGTCGCCGTGCGCTGCTCCGGCTGCTGGCGGCCGGCAAGGATGAACAGATGCCGCTTCTCGACGGCGTCCAGGCGCAGCGCCTCGCAGAGCGCGGTCAGCACCTCGACCGAGGGCCGCACGTCCCGCCCCTGCTCCAGCCAGGTGTACCAGGTGGTGCCGACGCCGGCGATCATCGCCACTTCCTCGCGCCTCAGCCCGGGCGTACGCCGCCTGGCGCCGCTCGCAATCCCAATGTCGGCAGGCGAGAGCCGCTCCCGGCGCGAGCGCAGGAAAGCGCCGAGCTCGCGGCGGCGGCTGTCGTCAGGGGAATGGGGCACGGCATCCATGCAGCTATTATAGCAGTATCGATACCAGGATAAAAATTGAACTGTTTGGCCTGCGCGCCGCGCCCCATCTTGCGTTCAGAGCAGCATAAGGAGGCTCTGAACATGGAACTTAAGAATAAGACCGTTCTCGTCACCGGCTCGACCGACGGGGTTGGCCGCGTGGTCGCTGAAAGGCTCGGCGCTGCCGGCGCCCGCGTGCTGGTACATGGCCGCGACCAAACTCGCGCCAAGGCGACAGTCGCTGCCATCGAAGCCGAGGGCGGCAACGCCGAATTTCTGCTTGCGGATCTTTCGTCGCTCGCCGAAGTGCGCCGCCTTGCCGGCGCCGTGCGGGCAGGAACCGACCGGCTCGACATATTGATCAGCAATGCCGGCGTCGGCACGGGCGGCGAAGGCGCAAAAAGGCAAGTGAGCGCCGACGGCTACGAAATGCGCTTCGCCGTAAACTATCTCGCAGGCTTCCTGCTGTCGTCGGAGCTTTTGCCCTTGCTGAAGGCAAGCGCGCCGGCGCGCATCGTCAATGTCGCCTCCGCCGGCCAGCAGGCGATCGATTTCGACGATATCAATCTGGCCCGCGGCTATAGCGGCGTGCGCGCCTATTGCCAGAGCAAGCTGGCGCAGATCTTGTTCACCATCGATCTGGCCGAGCAGCTCGAAGGCAGCGGCGTCACCGTCAATGCACTCCATCCGGCAAGCTACATGGATACCACCATGGTCCGGCAGGCCGGCATCACACCGTGGAGCTCGGTCGAGACCGGCGCCGACGCGATCCTCAACTTGGCAATATCTCCGGCGCTCGAAGGGCGCAGCGGCCTCTATTTCGATGGCCAGCGGGAAGCGCGCGCCGATGCCCAGGCCTATGACGAAAAAGCCCGCAGCCGGTTGCGGGCGCTCAGCCTCGAACTGACCGGACAATCTTCCGCGACATCCAAGGAACAGCATTCATGAGAATCGAACATTGCGTCATCATCGGCGGCTCGTCTGGCATTGGCCTTGCCACAGCCAAACGGCTGCTCAGCCCCACGATGAAGGTGACGATCACCGGCCGCAGCGAGGACAAGCTGAACAACGCCTGGAAGAGCCTCGGCGGCACCGTCGGCAAGGCCGCTTTCGACGCGACCAAGCCGGACGCGGTCCGGCACTTCTTCGATGGTCTCGGCCCATTCGATCATCTCGTTCTCGCCGCAAGCGGCGGCAAGGGCCTTGGGCCGTTCGCGACCCTCGACCTTGCCGACATCGGCGGCGGCGTCGACGAGAAGATCAAGCCGCAGCTAGGCTGCTTGCAAGCGGCCCTGCCGACCTTGAACAAAGCCGGATCGGTCACTTTCATTTCGGCCGTCTCGGCGCAGATCGCAGCACCCGGCATTGCCGGCATCGGCGCCATCAACGGCATGCTTTTGACCGTAGTCCCGATCCTGGCCGTTGAACTGAAGCCGCTGCGCGTCAACGTCGTGGCCCCCGGCGTCATCGATACGCCCTGGTGGGATTTTCTATCGGGCGAAGAGCGGCAGGCGGTCTTTGCCGAGTACGCCGGAAAGACGCCGGTCGGCCGTATCGGCCGCGCCGAGGACGTCGCCGACGCGATCGCCTTCCTGGTGTCCAACGGTTTCATGACCGGCCAGGTGCTGACCTGCGACGGCGGCCTGCGCTTCGCCGCCTGAATGGATCAATTGGAAATGAGGCCGGGCAGGAAGGCCAGCACCATCAGCCCGGCGACGACCGCATACCAGACAACCAGGTGGACTGCCTTCATCAGCGGGCGGCCCACTTCCCGCGCCCGCTTCGGGTGGAGAGGGTCATAAATCACTTCGACCGCTGCGCCGACGTTCCCGGTCGTTCTGTTGACCGGCAGGTGCGAGTAGAAACGCCAGGTCTTGCCCAGTCGGTCGGCGAATTCGATGATCGGCGTGTCCGGCCCGTCGCTCGACTTGTCGATGCCGATCACCAGCGCCTGGTGGAAGGCATCCGAAACGCGTGCCCAGAATGCAGTCCAGTTCTGCTCCATGAACGCTCCGACGGGCGAACCTGTTTTTTGCTAATACAGGACAATCGCGACAAACCGATTAACGCGGCGCCATCGACTGCGCGGAATCCGAGTGCAGTTGTCAGGCATAGACCCGCGCCAGGAACCCGCAGCCAGGGCGACATTGGCGACGAAGCCGTTGATGCGTGAGGCGCGATCCGGACCCTGATGATCCCAGAAATGGTGAAACATCGGCCGTCGCGACGATCAGGAACAGGATCAGGCTTGCCGCCGCCAGCGCGGTGAACAAGACGCCGATCACCTGCCGTCCGGCGCGACCTGCAGGACATGCCCAGCCACAATGCCGGCCCTGCCTGGCACGCCGCGTGCCGCCATCATCGGGATGAATAGGTCTTGTGCTGGACGTTGCGCAGGCCGGCAATGACGAAGGCGTCGCCGAGCAGCAGGCGTGCGGCAAACAGAATCTCGTTCTGAAAATTCTCAAACATGTCATTGATCTCACAAATGAAAGCCGCGCGGCACCGTCTTCGGATCCGCGCGGCTTTGGATGGTCAGGCAGCCTTGGCGGCTGGCATCGGATGGATGGCTTGGAACGAAACGCAGAGCCGGTTCCACGTGTTGATCATGCCGATCACTACTGTCAGCTTGACCAGCTCTTCCTCGGAGAACTGCTCCAGCGTCCTGGCGTAGAGATCGTCCGGAACGCCGTTGTCGGAGATGTTCGTCACCTTCTCGGTCCAGGCGAGCGCGGCGCGCTCGCGCTCGGAAAACAGCGGCGACTCCTTCCAGGCGGCGACCAAATAAAGCCGCTGCTCCGTTTCGCCATCTCGCCTTGCCTCGCGGCTGTGCATCTCGACACAATAGGAACAGCCATTGATCTGCGAAGCCCTGAGCTTGACCAGGTGCATCAGGCTTTCTTCCAGCCCGCACTCCTCGACGGCCTTGTTGAGCGCCATCACCGCCTTCATGATTTCAGGCGCCTTGGCGAAGAACTGCAGCCTCTGTTTCATTCTGTTACCTTTCACGCTTTGCTCGGTTGTTGAACTTTCTGCGCCCGCTGATGGCGCTCGACGAACGCGCAGCTTGCGGCGACCGTGCGGGGATCGGCGTCGTTCATGAAATCGGCGACGATGTCGGAGAGCTTTGCCTCGGCAAGGGTGGCACGATAGGCGCGCTCGGCCTTCAGCATCGCGGCATTGATGCCGCACGGTTTTACATAGGCCGAGGCGTCGAGCTTGACCGGGCCGCGCTGGCGGATCTCGCCGCAGCGGAAGGCAGGCTCCCTGCCCTCGACCGCAAGCACGATGTCGAGCAGCGTGATCCGCTCGGCCAGCCGCGCCAGCCTGTAGCCGCCGGCCGGGCCCGGCACCGATTCCAGGATGCGCGCCGTTGTCAGCTGATTGAGATGCTTCAAGAGATAGCTCGGCGACAGCCCGAACGCCTCGGCCATGGCCGCGCCCGACATGGTGCTGTTGCCGTCGACGCCGGCAAGCATGGCGGCGCAGTGGATCGCCGCTTCGACGCCCTCACCCAGCTTCACGATCTTTGACTCCGATTCATGGATAGTTTATATCATGGATAATTTTTATCTGCAATAGCGGGAACGAAAAACGGCACCCGAAGGCGCCGCATTCGTTCAAAAGTGTTCCCTACTCCGCGGCAACCTTAGCCATCGGATTGTTCGGATGCGTCGTCCAGTTCGCGTAGACCGGCGACACCGGCATGCCCGTGCGCTGATCCAGCACGCCGGCGGTCAGCGGTTCCATGGTGATGCAGCCCTCGACCGGGCAGACATTGACGCAAAGATTGCACCCGACGCATTCGGCCTCGATCACCTCGAAATGCCTGACGCCGTCGACCATGCTGGTGATCGCCTGATGCGAGGTGTCCTCGCAGGCGATGTGGCAGCGCCCGCATTTGATGCACGCGTCCTGGTCGATATGCGCCTTAGCGACATAGTTGAGGTTGAGATACTGCCAGTCCGTGACATTGGGTGTGGCGCGGCCGATGATGTCGGACAGCGAGGCGTGGCCCTTCTCGTCCATCCAGTTCTCCAGCCCCGCGATCATCTCCTGCACGATTTTGAAGCCGTATGTCATTGCCGCGGTGCAGACCTGCACGTTGCCGGCGCCGAGTGCCATGAATTCGGCAGCATCCCGCCAGGTTGTGATGCCGCCGATGCCCGAGATTGGCAGGCCGTGCGTTTCCGGATCGCGCGCGATCTCGGCCACCATGTTCATCGCGATCGGCTTCACCGCCGGGCCGCAATAGCCGCCATGCGAGCCCTTGCCGTCGATGGTCGGCTGCGGCGCGAAACTGTCGAGGTCAACCCCGGTGATCGAGTTGATGGTGTTGATCAGCGACACCGCGTCGGTGCCGCCGGCTTTGGCGGCGCGCGCCGGCTTGCGGATGTCGGTGATGTTCGGCGTCAGCTTGGTGATGACCGGCATGCGCGTATACTGCTTGCACCAGCGCACCACCATCTCGATATATTCCGGCACCTGGCCCACCGCCGAGCCCATGCCGCGTTCGCTCATGCCGTGCGGGCAGCCGAAATTGAGCTCGATGCCGTCGGCGCCGGTCTCCTCGACCAGCGGCAGGATCGCCTTCCAGCTTTCCTCCTCGCAAGGCACCATGATCGAGGCGACCAGCGCCCGATCCGGCCAGTTCATCTTCACCTGCTTCATCTCGCGCAGATTGGTCTGCAGGTCGCGGTCGGTGATCAGCTCGATATTGTTCAGGCCGAGCAGCCGGCGGTCGGCGCCCCAGATCGCGCCGTAGCGCGGGCCGTTGACGTTGACGACCGGCGGGCCCTCTTCGCCAAGCGTCTTCCAGACCACGCCGCCCCAGCCTGCTTTGAAGGCGCGTTCGACATTATAGGCCTTGTCGGTCGGCGGCGCCGAAGCCAGCCAGAACGGATTTGGCGACTTGATGCCGACGAAGGTGTTGCGGATGTCTGCCATGCTCATGCCCTCCCGTTAGAGGTCAGTGCCCGGTGGATGGATTCGGCGGCGTCGCGGCCTTGCGCCACGGCCGAGACCGTCAGGTCGTCGCCGCCGAAGATGCAGTCGCCGCCCGCCCAGACTTTCGCCAGCGAGGTGCGGCCCTCGGCATCGACCCTGATGCGGCCGCCATCGAGCTCGATGGAGGCAACGCTGCCGTTGAGATGAGCCGGCACAAAGCTCTGGCCAATCGCCTTGAACACCTGGTCGGCGTCGAGCCTCAGCATTTCGCCGGTACCGGCGAGCTTGTCGCCATTCATGGCTGTGTATTCGAGCTCGATCGCCGACACTTTGCCGTTCTCGGCGATGACGCGCTTCGGCTGCAGCCAGTGGCGGATCGTGACGCCGTTCGCGGCGGCCAGATCCTGCTCGAAGCCGGAGGCATTCATATGCTCCTGGCCGCGCCGGTAGCAGATCGTCACCTCCTCGGCGCCGAGCAGCTTCGACTGCACCGCGGCGTCGATCGCCGTCATGCCGCCGCCGATGACGACGACGCGGCGGCCGACCGGCAGGCTGGAAAGGTCGCTTGCCTGCCTGAGTTCGGCGATGAACTCGACTGCGTTGCCGACGCCATCCGTATCCTCGCCTTCGGCGCGCAGCGCATTGACGCCGCCGAGCCCGAGGCCAAGGAACACCGCATCGTAGTTGCGGATCAGGTCGGAAAGCTGGAAGTCCCGTCCGAGCGCTTTGCCGTTCTGGATGTCGATGCCGCCGATCGCGGTGACGTAGTCGACCTCGGCCTGAGCGAAATCGTCGACGCTCTTGTAAGCCGCGATGCCGTATTCATTGAGGCCGCCAGCCTTCGGCCGCGCTTCGAGGATCGTCACATCGTGGCCGTGGCGGGCCAAGCGATGCGCCGCCGCCAGGCCCGCTGGCCCGGCGCCGACCACGGCGACCGTTTTTCCGGTCGGTTCGGCGCGCTTGTAGAACTGCTTGCCCTCATCCATCGCGACATCGGTCGCATAGCGCTGCAGCCGGCCGATCTGCACCGGCTTGCCCTCCGCGACCTCGCGCACGCAGACCTCTTCGCACAGCGTCTCCGTCGGGCAGACTCGGGCGCACATGCCGCCAAGAATGTTCTGGTCGAAAATGGTCTTGGCCGAGCCCAGCGGATTGCCGGTCGCGATCTGCCGGATGAACAACGGGATATCGATCGAGGTCGGGCATGCATTCATGCACGGCGCATCGTAGCAGAAATAGCAGCGATCGGCCTCAACCAGCGCCTCGTGGTGATCGAGCGGCGGGTGCAGGTCGGAAAAATTATCGGCGTATTGCTCCGCAGACAGCCGGCCGCCGGCTATGCCTTCGATGAAATGACCAGTCGCCATTCCAGTTCCCCTTGTTTGTTTTGAGGAAGGCTAGCACGTTTTATTTTTTTATCAATTGGTCAATTTTCGGCCAAGCTGCTGTATTGCTTGGACAAAACATGATAGTCGTACTCATATTATCGCCACGCCGATGTCTGTCTGTTCAGCGCATTCAATCCTGGAGGGATGGATCGACCTGATCTCGTCGGCCACGAGCTCCTGCAGGCGCCACAGATTGCGGTCATGGATGCCGAATGTTTCGAGGTGGCTGACGGTGTAGTAAAGATATTCCGCGCCGGAACCTACATGGCCGCACGCGCGTGCCAGTGTCTTTGCCACCCTTTCGAGCGGCTGCCTGAGCGACGTGCCCTACCCGTCACCCCGATCCAGAAGCCCAGCGCTCGCAGCGATCCTTGCGCCGTGCGTACCGGAACCCACCGGACCGAGCTGACGCTTTCATGATCGTCGATTTCTCGCCGCAGCAATCTCTCGATCTGGGCGGGCTTCTCGCCGTCCGGCAGACGATAGATGACGCCGTCACAACGGCCGCCGCGCTCGAGCATCATCAACCCCGGCTGCGCGGCGCTGCCTCGCCAGCGCACCATGTCGAGGCAGAAGGAGCGATGCCAGCCATAGGCGGAGGCGCGGCGTTGCTCGATGGATTCCAACGCCGGCTTCCAGATCAGCGAGCCATAAGCGAACACCCAGAGCGGCCCCTCGTCGGCCTCGTCTGACAGGCGCGAGGCGAGCGCGCGGAAATCGTCGTCGTTAAGCTGGGTCCAGTCCCCGCTCGGACCAGGGTCGAGCTCCTCGCGATGGCACAAAGCCGCTCTTGGGCGCAAGCGACATTCGACGCAGGGAAGACAGCCCCTCGTTGCCCGCAGCAAAGGCTAAAACCCCGGGCCATGCAAGATCACGGTTCCTGAAGCGCTTCGCGCAGAAACGGATAGAGACGCGCTTCAAGCTCCGTTTTTGATACGTGTCGGTCGCCCAAAACCGCTGCGCATTTTTGAGCGACATGCATGAGCGCCTTGCCATTCTCGATTTCTGGTCCAGATGTCGGATTTCTGTCGCCGAGATCGTCCTAGGATGGATCGGAACCGCGATCGCTGCCTGAACCGGTGAGGAGACCGACCATGCCGAATGCCGCAAAACCCTTCTTCTGGTACGAACTGATGACCACCGACCTCGACGCCGCCGAGGCTTTTTATACTGCCGTCGTCGGCTGGCGGGCCGAGCCCTTCGACAAGGCGCCGGGCATGCCGCGCTATATCGTGATGAATTCCAGCCTGCGCGGCGTCGGCGGTTTGATGACGTTGCCAGATGATGCCGCCAAGATGGGCATGCCGCCGGCCTGGCTCGGCTACATCTACACCAAGGACGTCGATGCCTCGACGAAGGCGCTCAAGGAGGCCGGCGGTGCCGTTCACCGCGCGCCGGATGATATTCCCGGCGTCGGTCGCTTCGCCGTCGTCGCCGACCCGCAGGGCGCGACCTTCATGTTCCTGCAGCCCAACCAGCCAGAGCAGCCGCCGGTACCCGCTACCACGCCCGGTCATGTCGGCTGGCACGAGCTCTACACCTCGGACTGGAAAGCCGCTTTCGACTTCTATTCCAGCCAGTTCGGCTGGGAGAGCGCCGGTCAGTTCGACATGGGCGAGATGGGCATCTACCAGACCTTCGGCGCCGGCCCCGAATCCGGCGGCGGCATGATGAACAAGCCGCCGCAGATCCCGGTCCCGGTCTGGCAGTTCTATTTCAACGTCGACGCGATCGACGCCGCCGCCAAGCGTGTCACCGACAATGGCGGCAAGGTATTGATGGGGCCGATGGAGGTGCCGAGCGCGCAGTGGATCATCCAATGCCAGGACCCGCAGGGCGCGCATTTCGCGCTGCTGGCGCCTGGGCGGTAGAAACTGCCGCCCCCTTGTGGGGCAGATATCCGGTCCATCCTCCGCAGCCGCGGCGCAGCTGCTGCGGAGGTCGGGCCGGGCAGAGGGGAGCGCTGGCCCGGCGCCGGCGTCGCCCTCTTGGGCGTCACTCCGGCGTCAGCACCGCCACTTTGAGATCGGCCTTCTTGGCGCCGCTGAGCTGCACGGTGGCCGGACCGGCCGACAGCTTGAAGCGCACGCTCTTGCGAATGCCTGGGCAGGTCTTCGCGCGGCTGAAGCCCGCCGACTTCACGGCGCGGCCGTCTTGGACGACATCGATCCAGACCTCATCGGACAGGCTGAACTGGAGCTCACCTTCAGCCGGTACGGTCACGCTTGCCATCGCGCCGAACGTGCCGGCTGCCGGTGCACGTCCAGGCGGAACTTCAAACCCGATCGTGTCGACCGCTGCAAGTGAGAAATCCGCCGCTTGCCCGACTGTCAGGGCCGCGCCGGACTGGGCGGCGGACGCTGACGGAAACAGGGCCTGCTCGCGTGTCACCGGCCATTTGAAGGCATCACAACCAGCATCGGCAGCTATGGCGAAGCTCGTGCCTGCAAGGAATGCGAAGAGGCTGATGGCGAATTTTTTCATGGCGATGGATTCCCGGATGATTTGGTGTATCCGCGCATCAATACAACTTATGAGAGACAATTGCAACCACGGCGAGAATAAGCCGGAAGAGGTGAACTCATGCCCACTCACCGATTGTTGATGGCAGGGCATGGGAAGTGAATGGTCCGCTTCCGGGCGATAATTTATGGCGGGTCCGGAAGGGCAAGATGGAGTTTAGATGAAGCTTTTTGAAGGTCTCTCCCGCTATCAGCCGCAGGCGCTGGGCGTGCTTCGCATCATGACGGCGCTGCAGTTCACCGAGCACGGCACCCAGAAGCTGTTCAATTTCCCCGCCGGCGCCCATGCCGGGGCGCTGACGGGGCTCGCGCTGACCTCGGCAATCCTCGAATTCGCCGGCGGCATCCTGCTGGCGCTGGGGCTGTTGACCCGCCCCGTGGCCTTTCTGCTCTGCGGCGAGATGGCCATCGCCTATTTCATGGCGCATTTCCCGCGCGACTTCTTCCCCGTTAACAATGGCGGCGACGCGGCGATCTCGTTCTGTTTCATTTTCCTCTATCTGGTCTTTGCCGGTCCCGGCGCTTTCGCGCTCGACAACCGCCGCGGTGCCTGATGCCCTGTGCGGACGCGCGCCTGTTTTTCAGGCGCGCATCCGCTCGAAATTGGCATCGAACAGCGGCGCGGACTGAATGCGTGCCGCATGCCGCTTGCCGAGGATCTCGATCTCGAAGCCGTCCGGCCTGTCGGCGATCTCCTTAGGCACATAGCCCATGGCGACCGACGTCTTCGAATTGTGCGCATAGCCGCCGGACGTGACCCAGCCGCGCACGACGCCGTCATGCCAGATCGCCTCGTCACCGATGACATCGGCATCAGTGGTCTCGACGATGAAGGCGCGCAGCCGGAGCTTGCCGCCCTGCTTGCGCTCGGCAAGTGCTGCTTCCTTGCCGATGAAGTCAGCCTCCTTGCCATAGGCGACGAAACGGTTGAGCCCGGCCTCGACCGGTCCGTAGATCGGCCGGTATTCGCGCGCCCATGAGCCGTAATTCTTTTCGAGCCTGAGCGCATTGAGCGCGCGTGAGCCGAACAGGCCGATGCCGAATTCCTCGCCCGCTTTGACCAGCGCCTGGTAGGCGGCGCGCTGATATTCCGGCGCCACCCAGATCTCATAGCCGAGATCGCCGGTGTAGCTGACGCGGCCGACAAGACAGGGCGCCATGCCGATATCCATCCTGGCGACGGCCATGAATGGGAACGCCGCGCTGGAGACGTCGGCGCGGGTGACTTTGGCCAGCACCGCCCTCGCCTTCGGCCCGGCGATGGCTAGGCCGGTGAGCTTCTGCCCCAGCAATTCTATCTCCACCGAGCCGTCCTTCGGAAGATGCGCTTCGAACCAGCGCATATGGTACTGCTCGGCGACGCCGGAGCCGGCGATGAACCAGTCGCTGTCGTCGATGTTGGCGAGCGTGAAATCGCCGATCAGCTTGCCGTCTTCCTTCAGCATCGGCGCCAGCGTCATGCGGCCGGGTTTCGGCAACCTGCAGGCAAGCAGACGGTCGAGCCAGGCTGCCGCCCCCTCGCCCGTCACCTTGTACTTGGCGAAGCTCGAGATCTCCGAGAGGCCGACGCCGTTGCGAACGGCGGCCACTTCGCTGCCGACATGGTCGAAATCGGTCGACCGCCGCCAGGAGAACTCGTCCTTGACCCCTTCGGGCGCATACCAGAGCGGCACTTCCAGCCCAAAGGCGACGCCCCATTGCGCGCCCTTGGCCGACAATGTGTCGTAAAGGGGCGTTGTCTTCAGCGGACGCCCGGCCGGCAGTTCCTCGTTCGGGAAGCGGATCGAGAAGCGGCGCGAGTAATTCTCGCGCACCTTGGCATTGGTATAGGCCATCGTCGCCCAGTCGCCGTAGCGCGCCACGTCCATCGCCCAGATATCGGCGCCGGGATCACCCTCGATCATCCAGTTTGCGAGCGCCAGGCCAACACCGCCGCCTTGGGAAAAACCCGCCATGACGCCGCAGGCGACCCAGAAGCCCGGCAGGCCGCGCACCGGACCGACCAGCGGATTGCCATCCGGCGCAAAGGTGAAAGGTCCATTGATGATCTGCTTGATGCCGGTTTTCTGGAAGGCCGGGAAGTGACGGAAGCCGACTTCGAGCGAAGGCGCGATACGGTCGATATCCGGCTCCAAGAGCTCATGGCCGAAATTCCAGGGTGTGGAGAATTCGGACCAGACCTTGTTGGCTTTCTCGTAGGTGCCCATCAGCATGCCGCCGCGCTCCTGGCGCAGATAGAGCTCGCCGTCGAAGTCGACCGCATGGATGATTTCCGTGCCGGTCTTCTTGTTCCAGTCGGCGACCTCCGGCATGTCCTCGGTGATCAGGTACATGTGCTCCATGGCGAGCACCGGCAGTTCGAGCCCGACCATGCGGCCGACCTCGCGCGCCCAAAGCCCGCCGGCGTTGACGACCTGCTCGGTGATCACATCGCCCCTGTTGGTGATGACGCGCCACAGCCCGTCGGGCCGGCGCACGATGTCCTCGACCTTGGTGAAGCGCTCCACTTCCGCGCCCAGCTTCCGCGCCGCCTTGGCGTAAGCGTGGGTGACGCCGGAGGGATCGAGATGGCCGTCCTCCTTGTTGCGCACCGCGCCGACGAATTGCTTCGGATCGATGAGCGGCATCAACTCGGCCGCTTCCTTCGCCGAGATCACCTCGAGGTCGATGCCGAGATAGCGGCCCTTGGAGACGACGCCGCGCAGCCAGTCGAGCCGCGCCTCGGTTGCTGCCAAGAGCACGCCGCCGGTCAGATGCACCCCCGTCGCCTGGTCGGAAAGCTCCTCGATCTCCTTGTAGAGCGAGATCGTGTATTTCTGCAGCTTGGCGACGTTGGGATCGCCGTTGATGGTGTGCATGCCGCCGGCCGCGTGCCAGGTCGAGCCCGAGGTCAGCTCATCGCGCTCCAGAAGCACCACGTCCGTCCAGCCGTGGCGGGCAAGATGGAACAGCACGGAACATCCGACAACACCGCCGCCGATGACCGCGACCTTTGCATGCGACTTCATGGGTTCTTCTCGTTATCTCAGTGAGTTGGATGACTGAGTGGATTCAGGATGAGTGGCATGTCTCTCCTCAAACGTCGGCGCTGCCCCTCACCCTTGCCCTCTCCCCGTGAAAAACGGGGAGAGGGGTCGCCAGCGCTGTAGCGCTTCCCTTCTCCCCGTCCTTCACGGGAAGAAGGTGCCGGAAGGCGGATGAGGGGCGGCGCCAGCGTTCCAAAACCGTCACGGCTCGCCCTGCCCGATCGCTTCCTTGCGGCGCGCCATATAGGCTTCAAGTGCCTCGCGCACGGCTGGGTCCATTGTCGGCTGAACGTACTCTCCCAGCGCCTTCTTCCAGAGCCGGGTCGCGCGCGCCGTGGCATCGAGCGCGCCGGCCTCCTGCCAGGCCTCGTAGTTCTGCCAGTTGGAGAGCATCGGCTGATAGAAGGCGGTGGCATAGCGTTCAAGCGTATGCTGCTCGCCGAAGAAGTGGCCGCCGGTCGGCACGGCGCCCAATGCGTCGACCGCCAATTCGCCTTCGTCGACCACGATCGGCCGCAGGAATTCCATCATGTGCTGCATCATCTCGACATCGATGATGAGTTTTTCGAATGAGGCCGTCAGTCCGCCCTCCTGCCAGCCGGCGGCATGATAGACGAGGTTGCCGTGGCCAAGCACGGCGCCCCACAGCGCCATCAGCGTCTCGTAGGCGCCTTGCGCATCGGCGGCATTGGACGCCGAGCCCGGCGTCGTGCGGTACGGCAGATTGTAGCGCCGCGCCAATTGCCCGGAGGCGATGTTGGCCTTGGTGTTCTCCGGCGTGCCGAAGGCCGGCGCGCCGGACTTCATGTCGACATTGGAAGTGAAGGCGCCATACATCACCGGCGCGCCAGGCCGCACCAACTGGGTCAGCACGATGCCGAACAGTGCCTCGGCATTTTGCTGCGCCAGCGCGCCGGCAAGCGTCACCGGGCTCATCGCGCCCATCAGCGTGAACGGCGTCACCGCCACCGACTGGCCGAACTCGGCCATGGTCATCAGCCCTTCGGCCATCATCTCGTCGAAGCGGCGCGGCGAGTTGACGGAAATGATGGTGGTGACGCCGGGGTCCTGGCCGACCTGGTCGAGAGTCAAGCCACGCGCGATCGCCATCATCTCGATGCCGTCCAGGGCCCTGCCCCGGCCGATCGCCGAGACATGGAAGCATTTGTCGGTCAGCGTCAGATTGGCGAAGTAGGTGTCGAGGTGCCGCGAATTCGCCGGCAGCTCGATCGGCGCGCAGACCTGGTTCCCCAGCATGTGGATGCAGTTGAAATGCTGCGCCAGCCGGACGAGATCGCAATAGTCGGCGAGATTGCCGGCGCGGCGGCCGCGCTCCATGTCGTGCACATTGGGCGGCCCGGCCACCAGCGTGAAGTTGATCGTGTTGCCGCCGAGATAAACGGCGTGAGCCGGGTTGCGTGGCGTAAGTGTGTAGCTGGCCTGTGTCGTCTTTAGCGCTTCGTCGACCATGCCCCGATCGAGGCGCACATTCATCGAGCTGTGATCGACCTTGGCGCCGGCGCGTTTAAACAGCGCGAGCGCTCGCGGGCTCATCACCTCGATGCCGAAATTTTCGAGAATATGCATCGAGGCCTGGTGAATGGACTCGATCTGGTCGGCCGAAAGCACCGCCATGGGCGGGTAAGGGTTGACCACACGCCGTGGCGGCAGCTGCGGAATGGGGGCGGGCCCGCGGTTGCTGGTCCGTTCGGCGCCGCGTTTTCGTCTTGGTTCGGTCATGGCGTCTATCAGAGCGCCGACGTCAGGCGCGAGCTGTCAGGAATTCGCCATTTGCCGGCGTGATTTTAGCCAAGGCGGCATTTTCTTCATTCTGATGAAGACAAATACGACGAGTGAAGTCGAAATATCGATAGGCCCAGATCGAGGAGCCTCGGTCGGCGTTAAGGAAGCTCGAAAGATTCCTTTTATGATTTCGCCCTATTCGTCTTCCGATGCCTAGCTCGAGTTTTAGTAAAATTGTCGTTGTCTCTGTGCTGCTGGCGCTTTCAGCCTGCGCGACGGCGCCCAGCCACATCAACAATGTCTGCGCCGTCTTCGACCAGAATGACGGTTGGTTCGACAACTGGCAGTCCGCCGCCGAGCGCACCGAACAAAAATACGGCATTCCCGTTCCGGTGCTGATGGCGACGGTGCGCAAGGAATCCGGCTTCAAGAGCAACGCCCGGCCACCGCGCACCAAGCTGCTCGGCTTCATTCCCTGGAAACATGTCTCCACCGCCGCGGGCTATTCGCAGGCGCTGGACGGCACCTGGTCGCAATATCAGATGGAGACCGGCAACTGGGCAGCGCGCCGCAGCCGTTTCGCCGATGCCATCGACTTCGTCGGCTGGTATCATTCCAAGACCGTCGACACTTTCGGCGTCGCCCGCAACGATACCTACAGTCTCTATCTCGCCTACTATCTCGGCTGGTCGGCCTACGGCCGCGGCAATCGCGGCGATGCCGGCGTGCAGAACTACGCGCACGCCACCGATCAGATGGCCCGCGACTACGCCGCCCAGTTGCGGCAATGTGGGAGCTGACCCCGGGACCGGGCGAAGTCTTAGTTCGGCTTCGGCCTCTTGCCCCTCGGGCGCTTGGGCGGGGTGCCGGCAAAGCCCGGCCCCGTGCCGTGCGGCGCGTCGTCCGGCACGCCTTCATGTGCCGCATGCTCCTTGTCGAACTTGATGACCGGCTCCATCTTCGCCAAGACATCGTCCGACAGCCAGCACAGGCTCATATGGCCGTTGCCGAGATTCTTCACCGGCGGCACCGTCGTCTCGCACAGATTGTCCGGCACCAGCTTCTTGTAGCCGCAGCGCGTCTGGAAGGGGCAGCCGGTCGGCGGGTTCATCGCCGATGGGATATCGCCTTCGAGCACGATGTGCTTCTTGACAACGCTGGTGTCGGCGATCGGGATCGCCGAGAGCAGCGCCTCGGTGTAGGGATGGTAGGGCGGCGAGAATATCTGGTCCGTCGTCCCCTGCTCGACGATATAGCCGAGATACATGACGACGACACGGTCGGCGATGTAGCGCACCACGGACAGGTCGTGGCTGATGAACAGCATCGTCGTCTTGTTCTTGCGCTGGATGTCCATCAAGAGCTCGGTCACCGCCGCCTGCACCGAGACGTCGAGCGCCGAGACCGGCTCGTCGGCCACCACCACCTTGGCGTCGCCAGCGAAGGCGCGGGCTACGCCGATGCGCTGCTTCTGGCCGCCTGAGAGCTGGCGCGGCTTGCGAGTCTCGAAGGCCCGCGGCAGCTTCACCAGGTCGAGCAGCTCCAGCATGCGCTTGCGCCGCTCGGCGACCGTCTTGCCGACATTGAACTTCTCCAGCGTGCGGATGATCTGCGAGCCGACCGTGTGGCTCGGGTTCAGCGTATCGAACGGGTTCTGGAACACCATCTGGATCGACGACACCGTCTCGACATTGCGGCTCTCGATGCCGGTCGACTGGATCTCCTTGTTGCCCAGCGTCACGGTGCCCGAGCTTGCGGTCTCAAGCCCCAAAAGCACCTTGGCGAGCGTCGATTTCCCGCAGCCGGACTCGCCGACGATCGCGACCGTTTCGGACTCGCGCGCGGTGAACGAAATCGTCTCGTTGGCCTTGACGACGCGGCCTTCGCTCGAGCCGAACACCTCGCTGCCGCCGACCTTGTAGTACTTCTTGAGATTGTCGATCTTGAGCACCGGCGCGCCGGGCTCGACCTTTTCGTTGACCTTCTTGGCGCCGGGCGGCAGCGCTTCCCAGTCGATCTCGTTGAAACGCACGCAGCGCGAGAAATGGCCCTCATGCCCCTCGACGGCAACCATCGGAATTTCGGCGGCGTTGCAGACGCCCTCGACGAAATGGTGACAGCGGGGTCCGAAATTGCATCCCTTCGGCCGCTCATGCGGCAGCGGCAATTGGCCGGGAATGGAGATCAGCGGCCGCGAATTCTTGTCGGCGCCGGGCAGCGGAATCGAGCGGAACAGCCCTTGCGTATAGGGGTGGCGCATCCGGTCGAACACGTCCTCGATCTTGCCGGTCTCGACGGCCTCGCCGGAATACATCACCGTGATCTTGTCGCAGGTCTCGAGAATGAGGCCGAGATTGTGCGACACGAAGATCATCGAGGTGCCGAACTTCTGGCCCAGTCCCTTGACCAGTTCGACGATGCCGGCCTCGACGGTGACGTCGAGCGCCGTCGTCGGCTCGTCGAGGAGCAGCAGCGCCGGTTTCGACAGCAGCGCCATGGCGATGACGATGCGCTGCTGCTGGCCGCCCGAAAGCTGGTGGGGATAGGAGCGCATCATGCGCTCCGGATCGGGCAGCTTGACCGCGCGCACCATCTCCAGTGCACGGTTATGGGCCTCTTCCTTCGAGACCTTGTCGTGGATCAGCGGCACTTCCATCAATTGCTGGCCGACCTTCATCGCCGGATTGAGGCTCGCCATCGGCTCCTGGTAGATCATGGCGATCTTGTTGCCACGGATGGCCCGAAGCTCCTCGTCGGACATCTCGCCCATGTCCCTGCCCTGGAACTTGATGCGGCCGCCGACGATCTTTCCGATGTTTGAGAGGTCGCGCATGATGCCGAGCGACACGGTCGACTTGCCGCAGCCGGATTCGCCGACGATGCCCATCGCCTCGCCGGGCATGACCGTGCAGGAAAAGTCCATCACCGCCGGGATCTCGCCCTTGCGGGTGAAGAAGGAGATCGAGAGGTTCTCGATCTCGATGATCGGCCCATTGGTCGTCTTGGCTGGATCTCGAACTGCCTCGTTCATGGGTCGCTCCAATCCTTGCTTCCTGGAAGATGGGGCCCGAAGCCCCGCCATCAATCCTTCATCGACTGTTCGCGCAGCGAATCCGCCAAAAGGTTCAGGCCCAGCACGAACGACATCAGCGCGATCGTCGGCGGCAGCGCCGGGTGGATGAAGGAGCGCAAGAGCCGACTGGCATCCTTGATCGCCGTGCCCCAGTCGGGACTCTCGGGCGCCAGCCCCAGGCCGAAATAACCGAGCGTGCCGAGCAGGATCGTCGTATAGCCGATGCGCAGGCAGGCATCGACGATCAGCGGTCCGCGTGCATTGGGCAGGATTTCCCACAGCATGATGTACCAGGGCGATTCACCGCGCGTCTGCGCCGCCGCCACGTAGTCGCGCGTCTTGATATCCATGGTCAGCCCGCGCACGATGCGGAACACGCCGGGGCTGGAGGCGAACACCACCGCCACGAAGATGTTGAGCTGGTTGGGATCGATGTGGACGATCCTCAGCGGATCCTTGTCGAAGACGAGGCCCGTATAGATCCAGCCCCCGATGACGAGCGTCAGGCCGAGCAGGAGATAGAGCCGGTCCGGCCGGTTCTTGTAGCGGGTCCAGAACAGCACGCAGAAGAAGATGATCGGGAACAGGAAGAACAGCCCCGCCAGGGCGTACGGGATAGGCGTATCCATGATGCCTGGCGTCACCAGCAGGTAGAACAAAAGGATCACCGGGAAGGCCAGCACCAGATTGGCGAGGAAGGACAGCACCGTGTCGATCTTGCCGCCGTAGTAACCGGCCGGCAGGCCGAGCGTGATGCCGACCATCAGCGCAAAACCGGTCGCCGCCGGCGCGATGATCAGCACGATCTGGCTGCCATAGACCATGCGCGAGAACACGTCACGGGCGAGCTTGTCGCCGCCGAAATAGTAGACGAGCTTCGATGTCGGCTCGATCGCGCCGGGCAGCGTATCCTTCATGATCGACACCTGCGCCAGCGGATCGAAAGGCGAGATGGTCGAGGCGAAGATCGCCGTGAACAGCCAGAACAGGCAGATGCCGACGCCGGCAATGCCGACGCCGCTGTCAAAGAGCTGGCCGTAGAGCCCGAGCTTCTTCTTGTAGGTAAAGCTAACGCCCATCACCAGGACAAGCGCGACCCATACCGGCCAGAAGCGCCAAAGCACGCCGAGCACGACATCGAAGGCACCGATATATTCGATCTGCATCCGCCGTGCCCCCTATTGAACTCTGATGCGCGGATTGAGAAACGCGTAGCCGACATCGGAGATGAGTTGGGTGATCAGCACGATGAATACCGAGACCAGCGAGCAGCCGAGCAGAAGGTCGATGTCGTTGTTGCCGGCGGCCTCGACCAGCGTGTAGCCGAAACCCTGGTAGCGGAACATCACCTCGACGATGACGACGCCGGTGAGCAGCCACGGGAACTGCAGCATGATGACGGTGAAAGGCGCGATCAGCGCGTTGCGTAGCGCGTGCTTGATCACCACACTGCCGAAGGAGAGGCCCTTGAGGCGGGCCGTGCGGATATACTGCTGCGTCATCACCTCGACCATCGAGGCCCGTGTCATGCGCGCGATATAGCCGGTGCCGTAGATCGCCAGAGTGATCACCGGCAGGGTGAAATTGTAGAAGGTGATGCCCTGGCTGGCGGATGCCGCCGAGCCGTTCAGCCAGCCCAACCACGAGGCGAAGATGACGGTGAAGATGACGCCCGACACATATTCGGGCGTCGCCGTCGAGGCGATCGAGGCCACCGACAGGGTCCGGTCCGTTCGCGAGCCTTCGCGCATGCCGGCAAGGATGCCGATGAGCAGCGAGATCGGCACCATCACCGCCAGCACCCAGAACATCAATATGCCGGTGGCGCCGAGTGCCGGAAACAGCTTGGCCGCGACCGTCGTCTTGAACTTGGTCGAACAGCCGAAATCGCCCTGCAGCACGCCGGAGAATTTCGGCTCGACCGGGTCGTTGCAGAAGGAGAAGCGCTGCGTCACCTTGCCGGTGGCAGGATCGGTGATCGGCTGCTTGGGCAGGACGCCCAGCCATTGGCCGTAGCGCGCAAAGAAGTTCTGCCGGTAGCCGTGATTGACCAGCCAGCTTTCGAGCTGTTCGGCCGACGTGTGCATCTCGGTCTGGCTGATCGCCAGCTTCTTCAAGTTGGGCTCGAGATTGACGAGAAAGAAGACGACCAGCGTCAGGCATAGCATCGTGAGCAGAATCGTGCCGATGCGTCTGGCAATGAATGAGAACATGCGCGCTCCCCTGCCGGCCGGGTTGGGGTCAGATAGGTTCAACCCTGTGTCGGATACCTTGTGAGGCTCCGCCACCGTTGCACAATACGCAACGGCGACGAAGCTGCAAATAAGAGGGGCTGACGCCCCTCATATTTGTCGCAAAAGGATCACGCCTGTTCGAGCCAGACCTTGCCGAAGTCGTGCTCATAGGTCGGGTGCATCGAGTGGTTCTTCACCTCGGGCTTGATGTTGATGTAGAGCTTGCGCCAGTAAGGCTGGATGATGATGCCGGAATCCTGCAGGGTCTGCTCGATGTCCTTCATCACAACCTTGCGCTTCTCCGCATCGGCGATGCCGAGCGCCTCGTTGACCTTCTTGTCGAAGTCGGGATTGGCGTAGGCCGTCTCGTTCCACGCTTCGCCGGAGCGATAGGCGATGGAGATGACCTGGATGCCCAGCGGGCGCATGTTCCAGTTGGTTTGCGAGAACGGATACTTCGTCCAGTCGTTCCAGAAGGTCGAGCTCGGCAGCACGGTGCGCTTCACCTTGATGCCCGCTTCGCGCAGCTGGGCCGCGATCGCGTCCGTGGTGTTCTTGTGATAGTCTTCGTCGTTGCTGATCAGTTCGTGCTCGAAATCGATCACGCCGGCTTCCGTCAGCATCTGCTTGGCCTTGGCGATGTCGCGCTTGACCTCGGGCAGCTTGACATATTCCGGATGGATCGGCGCGACATGGTGGTTTTCAGCCGGGGTGCCGGCATTGCCGTAGCCGAGCTGCAGCACCGTGGCGTTGTCGACCGCAAGCAACATCGCCTGACGAACCTTCTGGTTGTCATAGGGCTTGTGGGTGATGTTGAAGCGCGACACCACGGTGGCCGCCGTGACGACCTCCGAAACCGGCGCGCCGACATCAGCGATGATCTTGATGTAGTCGGCGGTCGTTTCGTGGTTGGTCTGGACTTCGCCAGATTCGAAAGCCGAAACCGTCGCCGCCGGATCGGTGCCGTAATCGATGAACTCGACACCGTCGAGGAAAGCTTCGCCCTGCCACCACTTGCCGGTCTCGCGGCGCTTGTAGACCACCTTCTGGCCGACATCGTAGGAGACAAGCTCGAACGGGCCGGTGCCGATCGGGCAATTCTTGAAGTTGGCGCCCTTCTCATCGAAGGTCTTATGCACGACCAGTGCCGGATAATCGCACATGTTCGGGATGATGGCGATGTCGGGCTTGCTCAGCTTGAGCTTGACCGTCATGTCGTCGACCTTGACCACGGAGCCTTCGCGCAGCTTCTTGGTGCCGTCGTCGACCAGGCTGCCGAGGCGGCCAGGCATCGAGTTGCCTTCCGCTGCCTTGTCGGCCCAGCGGGTGAAATTGTAGATCACGTCGTCGGCGGTGAACTTGTCACCGTTATTCCATTCGACGCCTGGCCGCACATGCAGCGTGTATTCGGTGGCGTCGTCGTTGATGTCCCAGCTTGCCAGCAGGTAAGGCGCGAAGGTGTACTCCTTCGTGTACTTCACCAGCGGCTCGAGCGCCTGGCGCTCGGCGTTCGCAATCTCCGACCAGTCGGCGGTGCGTGGATCCTTGGGATCCTTGATCGACATGGCGACCTTCAGCACGCCGCCCTTCTTGCCCTGCACGTCCTCGGCCTTGGCCGGCGTCGGCGCGGCGAGACCGAGCATGCCGTAAGCCATTGCCGTCGATGCACCGAAAACGCTGGCCAAAGCCAGGAATTCACGGCGGTCCACCGTGCCCGACTTGGCCGCTTCGGCCATCGCCAGGATGTGGTCCGGAACGCGATCACCGTTACTTTTGTAGATTGCCATGACTGACTCCCATTGTTTGGCTTTCTGCCTTTTAACATTCCGCATCCAGACCGTGATGTCAAAAGCCGGTTTGGAATTGGAACATGGTGGGGAATGTGCAACTTTGGAATGGGGCCGGTTGGCGTGATAGCGACAGCCTTGACGCAAATTTGTTAGTCCACAGCACATTTCCAAAAATTAACAGGGCAATCAAATCAAGACATTGCCGGCGGACAGGGCCTCGTGCGCGCGCCAAAAGTCCTCTTCAGCCCGCCGGGGCGGGCAACACCGTCAATATTCGCGTTCGTAAAAGACGCCGCCCTTGGCTTCGCCCGCGTCGTTGGCCTCGCCGCGCAGCTTCACGCCCCTCCCGACATTGAGATCAATCGTCGCCTTGCCGGAGCCCGGTTTGTCGCCCTTCTGGATTGTCACATAGGTACGGTCGTTGAGGTACTTGCCGGCCGAAACCGCGGTGCCCCCCTTCTCGTCGGTCGTCACGTCGAGATCGTCGATGCCGATCGCGCTGCGTAGATTGTCCAGCAGCGAGGTCGTGCCGCCGGCCCCTGCCAATTGCGCGGCCGCGTCGGCAAGCTGGGCGATCTGCAGCGGCGAGAGATTGGACATCGAGCGGCCGAAGATCAGTTGCGCCAGCACCTCGTCCTCAGGCAGCGCCGGTGCGGAGGAGAAGTTGAACTTCGGGTTGGTCGCTTCGCCCGAAACGACTATGGTGACGGTGGCGCTGCTGGTCGTCGTGGTCGCGGTCAGGTTGAGGTAAGGCACAAGCGAACCCTGGAACCCGACTGTGCCCTCGGTGAAGGTCAGCCGCTTGGCAAGGATCGTCAGCCGGCCGCGTTGCAAGGTGAAGGTTCCGACGGCCTGCGGCGAGGATGCCGGGCCGGTCAGCTTCAGCGAGCCGCCTAGCTCGGCGTCGACGCCCCTGCCCTGGATGAAGATCTGATTCGGTGCGTTGACCGTCACGTCGAGGACAAGGCCGCTGCCGCTGCTGCCGCCGCTGCTGGATGTCGGCGGGTTCAGCGCTCTGTCCTGCGCGCGCACCGCGCGCGGCGGGTTCTTATGCTTCACATCCAACTCCGAGAGCGAGCCGGGCAGCTTGTCCGGCACGGTGATGACCGTCCTCGCCAGATTGATGGTGCCGGCGATCACCGGCGCCGACACGAGCGGCCCCTTGATGGTCAGGTCGCCGCCGAGATTGGCGGTCACCACCCTGCCGTCGGTGTAGCGGGCGTCGGTGAGTTTTATCGACAGGTCGGCCGGAAAACCTTGCGCCGGCGTGATGCCGACGGTGCCGCTCGCCGAAAGGCTACCGCGCGTCGACAACGTGCCCGTAAGGCGATTGATCCTGGCGACGCCGCCGCCGATCGAGACGTCAGCCCCGATGTCGTTGACCGCCAGCCCGGAGCGCGCGTCGATGAGACGGGCGCCCGACGTCGTGACTTTGCCGCTGATCACCGGCGCGGATACAGGACCGCGCACCTGCACGTCGACATTGGCGGTTCCGTTGAGCGCCAGGCCTTGCACGGCGAGTTTCGAGGCAAGGAAGGAAAACGGCACCTTGCCTTTGAAATCGAGCGCCAGGGTCGGCCCGCCTGCCGTCGTCACCGTACCGCCGCCCTTGAGACCAAGGCCGGCGCCGTCGCTGATGTTGGCGTCGAAGGCAAGCTTGCTGCCGGCAAAGGTTCCCGACGAGGATACGTTCATGCCGCCGAGGCCTGCGCCCCGCGTCTGCGAAGTCTGCACGCCCGAAGCATCGACATTGAAGGCGACCGTCGGAGTGGCCGGCGCGCCGGAGACCTTGACCGTGCCCGAGATCGAGCCTGCCGCATCGAGGCCAGGCGAGAAACTGTTTGCGAGCGAGACCGGCACCCGGGCCAGATTGGCGTTGATGTCGAGCGTCTGCGTGACCTTGCCCGTCACCGTTGCCGTGCCGCCGCCGAGATTGAGCACCAGCCGGTCGAGCGTCGTCGCGCCGTTGGCGATGGTCACGGTCGAGGCCTGCGCGATCGCCGCCTTGATGCCTTGCACCGTCGCTTGGCCCGACGCGAGCTCGACGGTCGTCGTGCCGTTCGCCACTTTCACCCGGCCGGCCGCTTTCGCCGGAATGTTCTTCACGGTGGCGCCGCCGGAAAAGGCGGTCCAGTCGCCATCGCGCTTCAGGTCGACATCGATGCCGGTAACGGCAGTGCCGCCGGAGGTCACGCTGTCGGCGCGGATCTTGCCGGAGATGACAGGTGCTGCGAGGTAATTGGCGATCTGGGCGTCGACGGCGACTTTTTTGGCCGAGAGGTCGCCGCGCCTGATCGCTGCCGTGGTTGCCTTGACGGCGACGTTCGGTGCGTTGCCGGCCTTCGAGAAGGCGATCGCGCCGCGGACGTCGCCTTCCGCCTTTTCTAGCGCAAGCGCCGCCAGCGGCCCTATGTCAGGAAGATCGAGCGACACGGTGCCCACCGGCACGAACGCGTCGTCAAGCGCGAGGTCGCCGGAGATCTTGTTCGGACCGAGCGACAGCAGAAGCCCGTTGATCGCGCTCTTGCCATTGGCGGTGGCAAGCACCGCATTGCCCTGCAGCGGCTGTCCGGCGACATTGCCGGTCAGTTGCACATCGGCCGCCGGATTGGCGGCATCGGCCTTGCCTGTCGCGGTGAGCTTCAGTCCGGTGATCTCGCGCGCCGCCACGGACAGCCTGTCGCTGTTCACCGTCAGCGAGAGGTCGGGCGCCATAATCGGACCTTGCGCATTCAGGCCAAAAGCGATGGCGCCCTTGGCGTCTTTCGACAGCAGCGAAACGTCGCTCAACGCCCCCCTGATGTCGGCGGCAAGCTTGTTGTCGGCAAGGCTCGCCTGCCCGTCGGCGCTCAGCGCGCCCGAGTTGAGCTTCAAGCCGGAGACATTGACGTTGCCGTTGGCGTCGCGTTTCAGCGCGGCGCTCAATTGCGCGCTCTCGCCCAACATGCCGCGCACCGCCGCCGGCAAGGCGGAAGAAGCGACATTGGCGTTCACATTGAGGTCGACGGCGCCGTCGCGCAGCGACATGCGGCCGGCGACCTGGCTGTTGAGCGCATCGCTCTTGAGCGAGCCGCTGTTGACGGCAACGGCGTCGCTCGTCAAACGGCCATTGACCTCGGCCGTAACCTTGCCGGCAACCAACGGCGCGATCATCGGATTGTCCAGGCCGATCCTGTCGATCGACACCGTCCCGGAGACCGGGCCTGCCCGCCCCTTGAGATCGAACGCATCCGAATGCAGCGCAACGGCAAGGCCGTCCACATTCACCTGGCTGGCGGCAACCGAAGGCAGGATGGCGGAAGCCTCGAGGCGGGCCTGCGTGCTTTGGCCGGCTATCTTTGCCGACAATGACTGGACCTCGATCTTGACCGGGCTTTCGGCGCTGCCGATCGTCAACGGCAGGCTGGGTCCGGATGACGTCAGATCGAGCGAAAAATCGCTGACGCCGTTCGGATTCAAGCTGCCGGCGGCGTTGCCGGAAATCTTGTCGCCCGCAAGCGTTGCATGGTCCAGGGCCAGGCCGCTCGCCAGACCATAGCTGCCGGCGGCATCCAGATTGAGCGGCCCAAGTCCCGCCTGGCGGGTCTGGCTGGTCTCGGCGCCGGCAAGCTTGGCGTCGAACTCGATATCGGGATTGGCCGACGGACCCGTGAGGTGTGCCGTGCCTTCGAGCGTTCCGGCAGCATCGAGGCCCGGCACGAAATCATTGGCGAGCGCCGCAGGCAGGCTGGCGAAATTGGCCGTCAGGTCGAGGAGCTGGCCGGCGCTGCCGGAAATGGTCGCCGAGCCGCCGCCGAGATTGAGCGCAAGCTTCTCGACGCTGGCGACGCCGTTGGCGATTGCAAGGCGCGACGGCTCGGCGATCGCCGCCTTGATGCCGCGCAGGGTCGCTTCGCCGGACGCGATCTCGACGCTGGTCTTGCCGTCGGCGATCTTCACGCGCCCGGTCGCGGTGGCCGGAATGCCGGATGCCGTCGCGCCGCCGGAAAAATTGGTCCAGTCGCCGTCGCGCCTCAGGTCGATGCCGATACCGCTGACCACTGTCTTGCCGGAAGTGACGCTGTCGGCCTTGATCGTGCCAGATATTGCCGGTCCCTTGAGATAATTGGCGATCAGCGCATTGACGGTGATCGCTTTCGCCGCCACTTCGCCGCGCGCGATCGATGTGCTGGCCGCATTGATGGTGAGGTTCGGAGCCGCGCCATCCTTGGCGAAGGCGATCGTGCCGTTGATATCGCCGGTTGCCGTCTGGCCGCCTAGCGCCGCCAGCGGGCCGACATCGGGAACGGCCAGCGTCAGAGTGCCCACCGGCACGAACGCGTCGTCAAGCGCGAGGTCGCCGGAGATCTTGTTCGGACCGAGCGACAGCAGAAGCCCGTTGATCGCGCTCTTGCCATTGGCGGTGGCAAGCACCGCATTGCCCTGCAGCGGCTGTCCGGCGACATTGCCGGTCAGTTGCACATCGGCCGCCGGATTGGCGGCATCGGCCTTGCCTGTCGCGGTGAGCTTCAGTCCGGTGATCTCGCGCGCCGCCACGGACAGCCTGTCGCTGTTCACCGTCAGCGAGAGGTCGGGCGCCATAATCGGACCTTGCGCATTCAGGCCAAAAGCGATGGCGCCCTTGGCGTCTTTCGACAGCAGCGAAACGTCGCTCAACGCCCCCCTGATGTCGGCGGCAAGCTTGTTGTCGGCAAGGCTCGCCTGCCCGTCGGCGCTCAGCGCGCCCGAGTTGAGCTTCAAGCCGGAGACATTGACGTTGCCGTTGGCGTCGCGTTTCAGCGCGGCGCTCAATTGCGCGCTCTCGCCCAACATGCCGCGCACCGCCGCCGGCAAGGCGGAAGAAGCGACATTGGCGTTCACATTGAGGTCGACGGCGCCGTCGCGCAGCGACATGCGGCCGGCGACCTGGCTGTTGAGCGCATCGCTCTTGAGCGAGCCGCTGTTGACGGCAACGGCGTCGCTCGTCAAACGGCCATTGACCTCGGCCGTAACCTTGCCGGCAACCAACGGCGCGATCATCGGATTGTCCAGGCCGATCCTGTCGATCGACACCGTCCCGGAGACCGGGCCTGCCCGCCCCTTGAGATCGAACGCATCCGAATGCAGCGCAACGGCAAGGCCGTCCACATTCACCTGGCTGGCGGCAACCGAAGGCAGGATGGCGGAAGCCTCGAGGCGGGCCTGCGTGCTTTGGCCGGCTATCTTTGCCGACAATGACTGGACCTCGATCTTGACCGGGCTTTCGGCGCTGCCGATCGTCAACGGCAGGCTGGGTCCGGATGACGTCAGATCGAGCGAAAAATCGCTGACGCCGTTCGGATTCAAGCTGCCGGCGGCGTTGCCGGAAATCTTGTCGCCCGCAAGCGTTGCATGGTCCAGGGCCAGGCCGCTCGCCAGACCATAGCTGCCGGCGGCATCCAGATTGAGCGGCCCAAGTCCCGCCTGGCGGGTCTGGCTGGTCTCGGCGCCGGCAAGCTTGGCGTCGAACTCGATATCGGGATTGGCCGACGGACCCGTGAGGTGTGCCGTGCCTTCGAGCGTTCCGGCAGCATCGAGGCCCGGCACGAAATCATTGGCGAGCGCCGCAGGCAGGCTGGCGAAATTGGCCGTCAGGTCGAGGAGCTGGCCGGCGCTGCCGGAAATGGTCGCCGAGCCGCCGCCGAGATTGAGCGCAAGCTTCTCGACGCTGGCGACGCCGTTGGCGATTGCAAGGCGCGACGGCTCGGCGATCGCCGCCTTGATGCCGCGCAGGGTCGCTTCGCCGGACGCGATCTCGACGCTGGTCTTGCCGTCGGCGATCTTCACGCGCCCGGTCGCGGTGGCCGGAATGCCGGATGCCGTCGCGCCGCCGGAAAAATTGGTCCAGTCGCCGTCGCGCCTCAGGTCGATGCCGATACCGCTGACCACTGTCTTGCCGGAAGTGACGCTGTCGGCCTTGATCGTGCCAGATATTGCCGGTCCCTTGAGATAATTGGCGATCAGCGCATTGACGGTGATCGCTTTCGCCGCCACTTCGCCGCGCGCGATCGATGTGCTGGCCGCATTGATGGTGAGGTTCGGAGCCGCGCCATCCTTGGCGAAGGCGATCGTGCCGTTGATATCGCCGGTTGCCGTCTGGCCGCCTAGCGCCGCCAGCGGGGCGACATCGGGAACGGCCAGCGTCAGCGTGCCAACCGGCAGGAACTGGTCGTCGAGCGCGAGGTCGCCCGAAACCTTGTTGTCGCCGAGTGCAAGGCTGAGGCCCCTGATCGCGCGCTTGCCGGCGGCGGTCACCAACGACGCCTCGATGTCGAGCGGCTGTTCCTCGACGCTGCCCGTCAGCGAGATATCGGCCGAGGGGTTGGCGATGTCGGCTTTGCCCTTCGCCGAGAGCTTGATGTCCTTCACCGTGCGGCCGGCCGCCGTCAGGCTGGCGCTGTCGGCCGACACCGAGAAATCCGGCGCCCAGCGCGGACCACTGGCGGTTAGCGCGAAATTGACCCCGCCGGCAAGCGGCGTGCCCGCCAGCGACGACAGCGCCGATACATCGTCCAGCGTTCCCTTGACGTTTGCCTTGATATCCGAGCCTTGCGCGCTGGCGGTGCCGCTGGCGCTGAGCGAGCCGGAGGTGAGTTCCAGCTCGTTGGCCGCGAAAGCGCCTTCCGGATCGCGGGTCGCGGTAGCCGAGAATTTCACCCGTTCGCCAAGCAGCGAGCTGATCTGCGGCGGCAGCGCCTTCGATACGGCGTCGGCGTTCATCTTCAGCGTCATCGACAGGTCGGCGAGCGAGACGCCGGCGGTCAGCGCTGCATTGAGCGCATCGCTGCGCAACGTGCCCTGGTCGACGGTGACGGTGTCGCGGCTGATCGAACCGGCGAGATCGGCGGCTAGCTTGCCCGTCACCAGCGGCGCCAGGGTCGCCACGTCGGTCTTCAGGCCGGCGGCCGCGAGCTTGACATTGACCGGCCCGGTGCGGGTCGCGACGTCGAAGCCGTCGGAATGGACCTGTCCCGTCACATTGTTGAGCTGCGTGCCGCCGACGGCGATCGAGGCCAAGGAGGTGCCGATGTCGACTATCGGCGCCTTGCCGTCGCCAAAGGCGCGTGCGGTCGCCTTCTCGACCGCGACCAGGATCGGCACCGCGCTGGTGCCGACGTCGATGGTGACGGGCTTGTCCTTGGCGGAGAGCTCGACGGCAAGATCGCTGGCGCCCTTCGGGTCGACATTGCCGGTGGCCGTGCCGTGCACGGCGCCGCTCTCTACAATTGCGCGCTCGATATCGATCCCGCCTGTCGTGGTCGCCGTCCCGGCCACGTCGAAATTCGTCTTGCCGGCAAACAGCGACTTGAACTTCTCCGGCAGGAAGCGCTCGAATTCGCCGTCGCCTTTGGCCTCGATATAGTGGCCCCTGTCGCTCAACTGATGGCGGCCGGTGAGCTGGGCGACGATCTGACGGTCGACAACGAACGTGCCGATGCCGTTCCAATTGGCGAGCGGCCCCGTGCCGGAGACGACGATATCAACGGGGGGCGCATCGGGGAGCTTGAGCAAATTGGCGATGATGCCGCCGGCCGGCTCCGACGCCTTGAGATCGAGGTCGAGCTTGTTGTCGGCCGGCGCGAAACGGACCTTGGCGTCGACATTGCCCTGCTTGCCGTCGCGGCGGGCGACTTTGAGCACCGTGTCGATCGCCAGCGGCGATGGATCGGCCTTGAGCGAACCCTTGGCGGCAAGTTCGGCAATGCCGCTGCCGGCGAGCTCTTGCCCGAGCGCGATCTCCGGCAGCTCGATCTCTTTGACGTCGATCGAGACCGGCAGACTGTTCGATGCGCCTTGCGACGGCTGTTGGCCGGCTCGTGGCAGCCGCGCCAACTCGATGCGCTCGGCTTCGATGCGATCGGCGCTGAAGTTGCGCGACAAAAGCGCCGTCGGCGACCAGTCGAGCGCCACCTTGCGCGCCACCAGCCAGGGCCCCGTGCGATCCTCCAGCACGACATGATCGAGCCTGAGCTGACCGGACCAGATGCCTTCGATACCGCTGACGGTGATCTTGCGGTCCTCGGTCGAGGCCAGCTTCGAGATCAGACCGGCGAGATTCTGACGACCGCCTTCGGTGCCGGTCAGCACGGCGAGGGCGCCGATCGCCACCACCAGCAGCAGGAGCAGCGCGTAAAGGCAGATACGAAGGATGCGCCAGAATATCCTCATCATCAGAACGCCTGACCGATGCCGGCATAGAGGCCGAAATGCGGATCGCCCGGATCGCGATTGAGCGGCACGGCGGCGTCGATGCGCAGCGGCCCGAATGGCGTAAGATAGCGCAGACCGACGCCGGCGCCGACCTTGAGGTCGGAGAAATCGGGGAAGGATTTGATCGAGACCGTGCCGGCATCGACGAACGGAACGATGCCGATCGTGTCGGTGACGGCCATGCGCATCTCGACCGAGGTCTCGAACAGGGACAGGCCGCCGATCGGCTGGCCGTCGATGTCCTTCGGGCCGATACCTTGATAGGCATAGCCGCGCACCGAGCCGCCGCCGCCGGAATAGAAGCGCCTGTCGGCCGGAACATTCTGCAGCCCGGTGCCAACGATCGAGCCGAGCGTGGCGCGTTCGGCGAGGACGAATCTGCTCGCCGTATCGAGCGACTGGTAAGCCGAGCCTTCGCCCTTCAACTTGAGGAATGTCGCGCCGTTCAGAATGTCGTAGCTCGGCTCGGCATAGGCGAGCGCCCGGAAACCCCTGGTCGGGTTGAGCTTGTTGTCGCGGCTGTCATAAACATATTGCAGCGGAATGCTGGCGATCAGATAGGTGTGCTTGCCGAAGGCGTCGGTGATCCTCGAGTAGTCGAGGTCGAATTCAGCCGAGACCCGCTGCCTCTTGTCGAGGTCGTAGGAGACTCCAACGTCGCCCTTGACCGAGAAATGGTCATAGGCGTCGGGGTGCTCCAACACGGTCTTGACGCCGGTGAAGAACTTGGATGTCGGCCCGAGCACCCCCGGCTTCTCGAACATGATGCCGGCATTGTAGTTGAGCGCGGAAATGCTGTTGCTGCCGATGCCGCTGATGGAGCCGTCGATGCGCAGCTTCTCTGCCTGGCCGAACAGGTTGCGGTGGCCCCAATAGCCTTCGAGCCCCAGTCCTTCCGTGTTCGAAAACGTGCCGCCGACGCCGAAAAAGCGCGGCTTGCGCTCGCTCACCTGGACGTCGATCGGAATGTTGCCTTGGGCGTCGAGGCTCTCGCCCTCCTTGATGGTCACGCTGTTGAAGACTTCGAGCCCGAGCAGCCGATCGCGGGCATCGTCAATCTCTTGCGGCGAATATTGCTGACCCCGCTTTAGGTCGGTCATGTATTCGGTGAAGTCGCGATCGACCTTTTCGGTGCCCTCTACTGTGGTCTCGCCATAGCCGGCGACCGGGCCGGCCGCGACCGTCAGTGTCACGTCGAGCGTCGAGGTGTCATGGTCTGCGACGATCTCGCGATCCGTCACCTTGGCTAGCGGCCTGCCCTCCTCCTTGAGCGCTCGCACGATCGCCGCTTCGGCCTTGAGCACGGCACCCGAACTGGCGTCGCCGCCCGCGATCAGGCCGAAATCGGCGCTCGCCAGGCCGGCCGCGTCGCCTTTCAGTCTGATGTCGCCGAGGGTGAATTTCGGCCCGGCGGCAATGCTGACGACCACCGGAATGGGCTGCGGCCCCTTGAATTCGGCGTCCG
Organism: Mesorhizobium sp. WSM4983; assembly: GCF_029625765.1. Taxonomy (NCBI): domain Bacteria; kingdom Pseudomonadati; phylum Pseudomonadota; class Alphaproteobacteria; order Hyphomicrobiales; family Phyllobacteriaceae; genus Mesorhizobium; species Mesorhizobium sp. WSM4983. The sequence goes on from NZ_JARTVM010000001.1 coordinate 1,027,680, forward strand.
GCGGCAGTTGGTCGATGGACTTGCCCTCTATGGTGATGGTGACCACGCCCTCGTAGCGGGCGTCGGCATAAAGGGCGGCAACCAGTTGCTCGCGGTCGCTGCGCGCCTTGGCCATCAAGCCGAGCGACCCCGATACCGGGTGCTCCTCGTCATTTTTGAGCACCGAGGCATCTTCCAGCTTCTTGACCAGATCCTTGTCGGCATCGGGAGCGTCAATGGTCACCGAATAGCGCAGCGGATCGACGATGTCGGCATCCTCGTCCTTGGACGAGCCCCAAAGCTTGATGCCGAAAATCTCGAAAGCAGCCGCCGGCCGGGCTTCGCCGGCGAGCATGGCCGCGCAGACGAGCGCCAAAAGCAGGGCGCGCGGAAGCACGCGCCCTGGCGCGATCCCTCCTGACATCTGCGTTTCATACGCCGGCATTACGCTAACCTAGACGACAAAACTAAAATTGGAATGAAGTTCTGAAACGCTCGTAAAGGGGCCACAATCCAATTGTCTGAAATAGACCGGGCTTGGAATTCACACCTTTTGCGCCTTCGCAAGAAAGCGTGAACCCTTGTCCCATGGAGGTTCTGTCGAAATACCGGCCTGTGGCCGGCATGGAAACCGTTGGCGGGTTGAAAACCTGCCGCGTTCGGCGTTGACAAGCCTGTTTGATGCTTGATCATGGCCGGACGCTGCAATGTCGGGAGGGTGATATGGCAATGCGCGCGGCTCGTGGTCTCTCTTTCCTCGTTCTTCTGTTCTTTGCCTTGAGCGGGGCCGCGCAAGCGGCCGAAGCCCGGCGAATCGTGACGACCGACAACTCCGACTATTTCGGTTTCGACCTCAGGTCCGACCAGAATGTCAGCCTCGACCAATGCAAGACCACATGCCTCGGCGATCCCGCCTGCCGCGCCTTCACCTACAACACGAAGGCCAAATGGTGCTTTCTCAAATCCGACTACAATCAGCTGAAACCCTTCAGCGGCGCCGTCGCCGGCAAAGTCGCAAACGTCGATGGCGACCCCGATATCGGCGCGCCGCCTCCACTTGCCTTCTTCCCCAACTGGATGGCCGATCAGGCCCAGCAGTTTCGCAACAAGCTGACCGATCCGGCGTATGACAAGCCGACCGAAGGGCTGGCCGCACTTCAGGCTGCGGCCGAGCAGGCAGCGCTGACCGGCGACCATCGCCTGGCCATGCAGAAATACCAGGCGGCGCTGTCCGTCCTGCCCGACGACGGCGCGCTCTGGCTGGCGCTGGCGCGCGAGACGCTCGGCGTGCAGCCGGCTTCCAACACTTCCGAACCCTCGACCCTGCCGGCAAACGTCACCTCGGCCGCTTTCAACGCCTATAAGCTGGTGCGCACGGCAAAAACCCGCGCCGAGGCGCTGGCGCTGCTTGCCGCCGGCCTCGACAAGCGCGACCTTTTCCGGCCGGCCATTCAGGCCTATGAGGCGAGCCTTGCGCTGGTGAACTCGCCAGCCGTGCAGGCCGACTACGCCGACCTCAAGGCGCGCAAGGGTTTCCGCGTCATCGACCATTCCGTCGATGCCGATTCCTCTTCGCCGCGCATCTGCGCCCAGTTCTCCGAGGACTTGGTGAAGACCGGCGTCGACTATTCGCAGTTCGTCACCGTCGACAATGCCGCTCCCAAGGCTGTCGAAGCCAAGGACAAGCAGATCTGCGTCGAAGGGCTTGAACATGGCCAGCACTATGACGTGACCTTCCGCGCCGGTCTGCCGGCCGCGATCGGCGAGTCGATTGCCGCTCCGGTCGTGCTGTCGATCTATGTCCAGGACCGCGCCCCGTCGGCCCGCTTCACTGGCGACAGCTTCGTGCTGCCGGCCGGCGCCCGCCGCGGCATTCCGGTCGTCACCGTCAACATGAGCGCCGCCAAGATGAAGCTCTACCGCATCGGCGACCGATCGCTGGCGCAGCTTCTGTCCGGCTACCAGTTCCTGCATCAGCTCGACGGCTATGACATTTCCACCATTTCCGACCAGATGGGCGAGCCGGTCTGGGAAGGCACGCTCGACATCGCCAACGACCTCAACAAGGAGGTCACCACCTCCTTTCCGGTCGACGAGGCGATCCCGCAGCGCAAGCCCGGCGTCTATGTGCTGACCGCCCAGCCGGTCGACGACAAAAGCGACGATTATGGTTCGCGCGCCACCCAGTGGTTCGTCGTTTCCGACATCGGTCTGTCCACCTATACCGGCCAGGACGGTCTCAACGTCTTTGCCCGCTCGCTGGGCTCTGCCAAGCCGATTGCCGGCGCCGAACTGACGCTGCTTGCCAAGAACAATGAAATCCTCGGCACGGCGACGTCCGACGCCGAGGGCCATGCCGTTTTCAACCCGGGCCTGACGCGCGGCGAAGGCGGCATGGTGCCGGCGGTGCTGATGGCCAAGCAGGGCGACAACGACTTCGTCTTCCTCGACATGGGCCGCGCCGGTTTCGATCTGTCGGACCGCGGCGTTGCCGGGCGTGCCGCGCCCGGCGCGCTCGACGTCTATGCCTGGACCGAGCGCGGCATCTACCGCGCCGGCGAAGACGTCCATGTCGCCGCCCTTGCGCGCGACGGCGCCGCCAAGGCGGTCGAGAACCTGCCGCTGACCTTCATCTTCACCCGACCCGATGGCGTCGAGAACCGCCGTATCGTCAGCGACGGCGCTTCCGCCGGCGCCCATGCCGTCGATCTGTCGCTCGAGCCTAACGCCATGCGCGGCACCTGGTCGGTGTCGATCTACACCGATCCCAAGCAGGCACCGGTCGCCAGCCATATGTTCCTGGTCGAAGACTTCGTGCCGGATCGCATCGAGTTCGACTTGACGGCCGACAAGAAGGAAATCGCGCAGGGCGAGACAGCCAATGTCAGCGTCGACGGCCGCTTCCTCTATGGCGCGCCGGCCGCCGGCCTCGCGCTTGAAGGCGAGATGACGCTGTCGACCACGGACAGCTGGGATCGGTTCAAGGACTTCACCTTCGGTCTCGCCGACGAGCAGTCGGCCGAACCTTCGGTGACGCCTTTGGCCAACCTTCCCCTCGTCGGCGACGACGGCAAGGCGACCTTCCCGGTCTCGATCGACCAACTGCCCTTCACGACCAAGCTGATCAACGCCAAGGTCACAGTCCGCATGCGCGAAGCCGGCGGCCGTGCCGTCGAGCGCTCGCTCGACATCGCCGTCCATCCGGAAAAGGAGATGATCGGCATCCGCCCGGATTTCGAAGGCGGCGAGGTGCCGCAAGGCGGAACGGCGAAATTCAGCATCATCGCCGTCGATCCGAACGGCAAACGCGAGGAGCTGAAGGGCGCGCAGTGGTCGCTGGTCAAGGTCGAGCGCAATTACCAGTGGTACCGTTCGAACAATTCCTGGAACTATGAAGCGGTGAACCTCACCAAGGCCGTCGCCAACGGCCAGATCGACCTGAAAGCCGACGGCGAGGCGACCGTGTCGCTTCCTGTCGACTGGGGCCGCTACCGGCTCGAGGTCGAGACGGCCGACCCCGATGGCCCGGCGACCAGCTATGAGTTCGACGCCGGCTGGTACGTCGCCTCGACCACCACCGAAACACCGGACGGCCTGGAGATCGCTCTCGACAAGGACACTTACGCCGCTGGCGAGGTGGCCAAGCTCAAGGTGTCGCCGCATTTTGCCGGCGAACTCCTGGTCACCATCGGCGCCGAGAAGCTGTTGAAGACCGTCACCGCTTCGGTGCCGACCGGCGGCAGCACCGTCGACATCCCGGTCGGCGACGACTGGGGAGCCGGCGCCTATGTCACGGCGACTTTGTTCCGGCCCGGCGATGCGCAGGAATCGCGCATGCCGGCCCGCGCAATCGGCGTCAAATGGCTGACCGTCGATCCGGGTTCGAAGAAGCTCACTGTTGCGCTTACGCCGCCTGAAAAGACGGCCCCGCGCCAGCAGCTGTCGATCCCGGTCGCCGTCAGCGGCGCGCAAGCCGGCAGCAAGGCCTATGTGATGGTCGCGGCCGTCGATGTCGGCATCCTCAATCTCACCAACTACAAGGCGCCCGATCCGGAGGACTGGTTCTTCGGCCAGCGCATGCTGGGTCTGGAAATCCGCGACCTTTATGGCCGCCTGATCGACGGTTCGCTCGGCACCACCGGCAAATTGCGGACCGGCGGCGACGGCGCCAACATGCAGTCGCAGGGCAGCCCGCCGACCGAGAAGCTGGTCGCCTTCTTCTCCGGCCCGGTCGAGCTCGATGCCAACGGCAAGGCGCGGATCGATTTCGACATCCCGCAGTTCAACGGCACCGTGCGCGTCATGGCCGTCGCCTGGACCAAAGAGGCCGTCGGCCATGCTCAAACCGACGTCATCGTGCGCGATCCGGTGGTGATCACCGCCGGCCTGCCGCGCTTCCTGGCGCCTGGCGATGCCGCGACCATGCGTCTCGACATCGCCGACACCGACGGCCCTGCCGGCGACTACAAGCTGTCGGTCACCACGACCGGCGATCTCTCGACCGGCGACAAGCCCCTGCCCGAGAAGCTGACGCTTAGCCAGGGCAAGCGGCAAGCGCTCTCATTTCCGCTGATCGCGCAGACGGCGGGCGACGCTTTGATCACCGTCAAGCTCGCGCATGACGGCGGAACCGAGGTCGAGCAGACGCTCTACCTGCCGGTGCGCCCGGCGCAGCTCCCGGTCACCAACCGCATGGTGGTCGACCTGAAACCCAATGGCGGCGCCTTGCGCGTCGACAAGGAGCTGCTCGCCGCAAGCGTGCTCGACGGTGCTTCGGTCAGCGTCGGCGTCTCACAGGCAGCCGCCTTCGACGTGCCTTCGCTCTTGATGACGCTCGATCGCTACCCCTATGGCTGCGCCGAGCAGACAACCAGCCGTGCCTTGCCGCTGCTCTATGTCAACGACATGGCAAAAAGCATCGGCATGGAGAGCGATCCGGACCTGCATGGTCGCATCCAAGATGCCGTCTACAAGGTGCTGAGCTACCAGGCATCAAGCGGCAGCTTCGGCCTCTGGGGCCCGGGATCCGGCGATCTCTGGCTCGATGCTTATGTCACGGAGTTCCTGACCCGGGCACGCGAGCAGAAATACGACGTGCCGGCTCAGGCGATGAACCAGGCGCTGAACAACCTGCAGAACTCGCTTGGTTATGACCAGGACGTCCAGGATCGCGGCAGCGAGATCGCCTACGCGCTCTATGTGCTCGCCCGCAACAAGAAGGCCTCGATCGGCGATCTGCGCTACTATTCGGACACGCAGCTCGAGTCCTTCTCGAGCCCGATGGCTGTCGCCCAACTGGCCGCGAGCCTGGCGCTCTATGGCGACACCCAGCGTTCGGAGGCGACTTTCCAGACGGCCTTGCGGCTGGCACAGGCAAGCACCGAATACGACTATTATCGCTCCGATTATGGCTCGCCCCTGCGTGACGGCGCGGCGATGCTTGCGCTGGCCGCGGAATCGAAGCCGGTGCCGAGCATCGTGCCGCAGCTGATCAGGCTGGTGGCGCGTGAACGCGCCGACGCCCGCTGGACGAGCACGCAGGACGAATCCTGGATGCTCCTTGCGGCAAGGGCGCTGAAGGAAGGCAACAATTCGATCACGCTTTCCGTCAACGGCGCGCCGCATACCGGCGGCTATTCCGATCGGGTTGCCGGCAACGACCTTGTCGACAGCCCGCTCGCCATCGCCAACACCGGCACGACGGCGCTGCAGGCGGTGGTCACCGCGGTGGCCGCACCCGTCGAGCCGCTGCCGGCCGGCGGCGACGGCTTCACCATCGATCGTACCTACTACAGGCTCGACGGCACCGAGGCCAACATCACCGAGGCCAGGCAGAACGAACGCTATGTGGTCGTGCTCAAGGTCTATGAGCAGAACAAATGGCCCTCGCGCCTGCTGATCACCGATCTGTTGCCGGCCGGCTTCGAGATAGACAATCCGAGCCTGGTGTCCAGCGCTCAGTTGTCGAACTTCTCCTGGCTGGCGCAGACCGACGCCGCGCATCTGGAGTTCCGCGACGACCGCTTCGTCGCCGCCTTCAATCCCAACGAAGGCGACGGCGACCGCAACATCACGCTGGCCTATGTCGTGCGCGCCGTGAGGCCCGGCACCTATGCCCATCCGGCGGCGACGGTGGAGGACATGTACCGGCCGCAATATTCGGCCCGCACCGCCTCCGGCATGGTGGAGGTCAAGGCGGAGTAAGTATTCCGACGCTGGCGATCACAAACATGGCGATAGCGCTGCCCCTCATCCGCCTTCCGGCACCTTCTTCCCGTGAAAGACGGGGAGAAGGGACAAGCTCCAGCGCTGACGCCCCCCTCTCCCCGTCTTTCACGGGAAGAGGGTCAGGGTGAGGGGCAGCACCATGCTTTCCAAAAGATTTTTGCGCCGCGCTGCCATAACGGCAGCTTCCTCCGCCGCCTGTCTTGCCCTTTCCGTCGCCGCTCTCTGGCAGCTCGACCGCGCCTTCCCGCCGCCGCTCCCGGCGCCGCTGACGGTCTCCACCGAAGTGCAGGACCGCGACGGCGAACTCTTGCGCGCCTTCGCGACGCCGGACGGCTACTGGCGGCTTGGGACCCGGCTCGACCAGGTCGACAAGCAGTTCGTCGACATGCTGGTCGCTTATGAAGACAAGCGCTTCTGGGACCACCGCGGCGTCGACATGCTGGCGCTTTGTCGCGCCGCCGGGCAGTTCGCCACCAGCGGCCACATCGTTTCCGGCGGCTCGACGCTCTCGATGCAGCTTGCCCGTCTGATCGAGCCGCGCGACAGCCGCAGCCTCGCCTCCAAGGCCAGGCAAATCCTGCGCGCCATCCAGATCGAGCGGCGTTTGTCCAAGCGCGAAATCCTCGAGCGCTACCTGACGCTGGCGCCCTATGGCGGCAACCTGGAAGGTGTGCGCGCCGCCTCGCTCGCCTATTTCGGCAAGGAGCCGAAGCGGCTGACCGTATCGGAAGCAGCACTTTTGGTCGCGCTGCCGCAGTTGCCGGAAAAGCGCCGGCCAGACCGCAATCTCGACATCGCGCATGCCGCGCGCGACCGCGTGCTCACCCGCATGGTCTCGGCCGGTCTGCTCAACGAACGAGAGGCAGCGCGCGCCGCGCTCGACGACGTCTCCGGCCTGCGCCGCAAGCTGCCGGCATTGGCAGCGCATGCTTCCTACGCCATGCTGCCCAAGGCTGAACCCGGCAAGCCGCTGCAACTCACCATCCGCCGCAGTGTTCAGCAAGGGCTGGAGCAGGTGGCGAAAGAGGCCGCCAGGAAGCTCGGCCCAAAGCTTTCCGTCGCCATGGTGATGGCCGATGCCCGCACCGGCGACATTCTTGGCGAAGTTGGCTCAGCCGATTTCTTCGACGCCAGCCGATCCGGCTGGATCGACATGACCAAAGTAGTGCGCTCGCCCGGCTCGACGCTGAAGCCGTTCATCTATGGGCTTGCCTTCGAGCAAGGCCTAGTGGCGCAGGAGACGATCATCGAGGACAGCCCCGCCGACTTTGGCGGCTACCGGCCGAAGAATTTCGACATGGGCTACCAGGGCGACGTCAGCATCAGGCAGGCGCTGCAGCTGTCGCTCAACGTGCCGGCGATCCGGGTGCTGGACGCGGTTGGTCCCGCACGGCTCACGGCGCGCTTCCGCCAGGCCGGCGTCAACCTGGTCCTGCCGCTCAACGAGGCGCCCGGGCTGGCGATCGGCCTCGGCGGCGCCGGGGTGACTTTGCGCGACCTAGTGCAGCTGTATACCGGCCTCGCCAATGGCGGCAAGATGCACGCGCTGCATGACGGCACCGAGCCCGCCGATGCCGAGCGCATCACCGCCACTATCCTCGACGACCAGGCCGCCTGGCAGATCGACGACATCCTGTCCGGCGTGAAGCCGCCCGAAGGTGCGGCCCAGCGCGGCATCGCCTACAAGACCGGCACATCTTACGGCTATCGCGATGCCTGGTCGGTTGGCTTCGACGGCCGCTATGTGCTTGGCGTCTGGGTCGGTCGTGCCGACGCCGGCCCGGTACCTGGCCTCTCCGGCTATGTTTCGGCCGCGCCCATTCTCTTCGAAGGCTTTGTCCGCTCGGGTTTGGCCAGCGTGCCGCTGCCCGGCCGGCCGCCGGGTCTCTTCAAACCCAAACGCGAAGAATTGCCGGTGACGCTCGCCCGCTTCAGCGCCGGCTCCGACGGGCTGGTGCAGGCAACGCCGACTGAACCGGCGCCCACCATCGTCTTCCCGCCGGACGGGGCTCGCGTCGACCTCGGCACCAATTCGGCGGACGCTTCGCCGCTTGTGCTGAAGCTGCAGGGCGGCCGCGCGCCCTTCCGCTGGCTTGCCAACGGCAAGCCGCTCGCCGGCATCGACCGCCGCCGCACCGCGACCTGGCAGCCCGACGGCACCGGCTATTCGACGCTCACCGTTATCGACGCCGCCGGGCGCGCGGCCAGCGTGAAGGTTTTCGTTGAATAGAAGCGGGCAAGCGATTCGGCGCGTTGCGCCTTTCAAGGATCGAAAGGCACTTCTCTCGAGGCTTATTGCGAAGCGCACCCGTCCTTCAGCGGGAGCAGCTATAATCCTCCCGCATTGGCTCTCCTGGCTGCCTTCTCCGCCCACGCCGACCCCCTGCCCGCCGGATTCGTCCGGCTCGCCGATGTCGATCCGACCATTCGCCAGGACATTCGCTAAGCCGGGCTGGGAAACTTCCTGCAGCGCGAGGTCGACGGCTACGAAGCGCCGGTCTGCATCCTGACCGCGCCGGCGGCGAAGGCGCTGTCCGTCGTCCAGAAAGCAATGACGGCCGAGGGCCTCACGCTGATCGTCTTCGACTGTTACCGCCCGGCACGCGCCGTCGCCGACATGGTCAGATGGACAAGGCAAGGCGGCCCGCCCGATCCGCAATGGTATCCGAAGGTCGAGCGCGGCGACCTCATCGCCGAGGGCTATGTCGGCGAACTGTCCAGCCACTCGCGGGGCTCGACCGTTGACCTCGCCGTCGCTGAGCTTGACAAGACAAGCCCGGCTCATTCCGCTTGCGGCGCGACTGACGCCCGCACGCTCGACTTCGGCACCGGATTCGACTGTTTCGATTCGGCGAGCGAGACGGCCCACCGCCCGCTGCCCCTCCAAGCGACGGCAAACCGCACGATGCTGGTTTCGGCCATGCGCGCCGCCGGCTTCCGCAACTATGCGCGGGAATGGTGGCATTTCACCCTCGCCGACGAGCCGTTCCCAAAGCAGCGCTTCGATTTTCCGGTGACCGCCGACTAGGGCACAGGACTTGCCCGGATCGCGGCCGGTTCTAATTAGGCCCGCTGACGAGGAACCACGCTGCTGGCAAGTGAGGAAGATATTTCTTCGACTGGCCGCCCCTCGGCGAAAAATTGCTGCAAGGAGATGAAAAAGGCAACATTGAGTGCATCTAATTTCTATAAATTCGCTAGAGTTCGGGCCGTTCAACGGAGGCGGAAATGACCAACCCTCATTTCGGGAAACTGCTCGGCGCGCTGGTCGCCACATCTGTCCAGTTCGGCTCGCTCGGTTTCGCTTTTGCCGATACGACCATTCTGAATGTGTCCTACGACCCGACACGTGAGCTCTACAAAGCCTATGACGAGGCCTTCACCGCGCACTGGAAGGCGGAGACCGGAGAAACCGTTACCATCCAACAGTCGCATGGCGGATCCGGCGCCCAAGCGCGAGCCGTCATCGACGGTCTCGACGCCGATGTCGTGACGCTGGCGCTCGAAGGCGACATCAACGCCATTGCCGCGAAGACGAAAAAGATCAATCCGGACTGGCGCACGAAGTTCGAGAACAACTCGGCCCCCTACACCTCGACCATCATCTTCCTGGTGCGCAAGGGCAATCCCAAGGGCATCCATGACTGGAGCGATCTGGTGAAGGACGGCGTCCAGGTAATCACGCCGAACCCCAAGACCTCGGGCGGCGCGCGCTGGAACTACCTCGCCGCCTGGGCTTATGCCAATGCCAATGACGGCAATGACGAAGCCAAGACCAAGGAGTTCGTCGGCAAGCTCTATGCGAATGTCCCGGTCCTCGATACCGGTGCCCGCGGCTCGACCGTGACCTTTGCGCAGAAGGGGCTGGGCGACGTGCTGATCGCCTGGGAGAACGAAGCCTATCTCGCGCTTGATGAATTCGGCGCCGACAATTTCGACATCGTCTACCCGCCGACCTCGATCCTGGCCGAGCCGCCGGTCGCCGTCGTCGACGGCAATGTCGACGCCAAGGGCACCCGCAAGGTCGCCGAGGCTTATCTGAGATGGCTCTATTCGAAGGAAGCTCAGACCATCATCGCCAAGAACCACTATCGTCCGGCCAAGCCCGACCTGGTGCCTGCCGAGGATCTCGCCAAGCTCCCAGCAATCAAGCTTGTCACCATCGACGATCCGCAATTCGGCGGTTGGAAGAAGGCGCAGCCTTATCATTTCGGCGACGGTGGTATATTCGACCAGATTTACAAGCCCGCCCAATGAAGCATGGCGGCCATAGGCCGGATGAAACCTGATTGGGTCTATTGTACGAGTGCCCGAGCCGAGGCGAAGGGCACTCTGGTCTGAGTAAGAAGGGACGATCCAGAACAGCATGAACACAGCACCCGCCAAGGCGGGGTGGCGGTTCAGACAGCCGAGTGTCATTCCGGGCTTCGGATTGACGCTCGGCTTCTCGCTTGCCTACCTCACGCTCATCATCCTCATTCCGCTTTCGGGGCTGGTCTGGCGTTCGGCCGCGCTCGGCTGGACCGACTTCTGGGCGATCGCCGTCGACCGGCGCACTCTCAATGCGCTGAAGATCAGCTTCGGCACCGCCTTCCTGGCCGCCGCGGTCAACGTCGTCTTCGGCACCATCGTCGCCTGGGTGCTGGTCCGCTACCGCTTCCCCGGCCGACGCATCGCCGATGCGATGGTCGACCTGCCCTTCGCCTTGCCCACCGCAGTCGCCGGTATCGCGCTCACCACGCTCTATGCGCCGAATGGCTGGATCGGCCAGCTTCTGATGCCGCTCGGCATAAAGGTCGCCTACACCCCGCTCGGCATCGTCATCGCCTTGGTGTTCATCGGCCTGCCCTTCGTGGTGCGCACCGTCCAGCCGATCATGGAGGAGCTCGACAGGGAGGTCGAGGAAGCTGCCGCCACGCTTGGCGCCAACCGCTTCCAGACCATCACCCGCGTACTCTTCCCGGGACTGGCGCCGGCCATCGTCACCGGCTTCTCGCTCGCCTTCGCGCGCGGTGTCGGCGAATACGGCTCGGTCATCTTCATCGCCGGCAACCTGCCCTTCAAGTCGGAGATCGCGCCGCTCCTCATCGTCATCAGGCTCGAGGAATACAATTACGAGGCGGCGACCGCGATCGCCGCGATCATGCTGGCGCTGTCCTTCGTGATGCTTTTGGTCGTCAACCTCGTCCAGACATGGAGCCGCAAGCGCTATGGCTGATCCCGAGATCAAATCCTATGAACCGCATCACGAAAGCCAGTCGGCCGCGGTGACCGAAAGTCGGCCGGTGCGCTGGGTGGCGATGGGAATAGCCTTCGCCTTCCTCGCCGTCTTCCTGCTTCTGCCGCTGATCGTTGTCTTCCACGAGGCGCTTAGCAAAGGCATCGGCGCCTACACGGAGGCGCTTGCCAGCCCCGACACGCGCTCGGCGATCCGCCTGACGCTGCTGGTGGCGGCGATCTCCGTGCCGCTCAACCTCATTTTCGGCATCTCGGCTGCCTGGGCGATCGCCAAGTTCGAGTTCAAGGGCAAGGCCTTTCTGACCACCCTCATCGACCTGCCGTTCTCGGTGTCGCCCGTCATTTCCGGCCTGGTTTATGTGCTCCTCTTCGGGGCGCAAGGCCTGCTCGGCGCGTGGCTGAAGGCGCATGGCATCGTCATCCTGTTCGCCGTGCCGGGCATTGTGCTCGCAACCATCTTCGTCACTTTCCCCTTTGTCGCCCGCGAGCTGATCCCGCTGATGCAGGAACAGGGCAATGGCGACGAGGAGGCGGCCCTGTCACTCGGCGCCAATGGCTGGCAGGCCTTCTGGTATGTGACGCTGCCCAACGTCAAATGGGGCCTGCTCTACGGCGTGCTACTCTGCAACGCGCGCGCCATGGGCGAGTTCGGCGCCGTGTCGGTGGTCTCAGGTCACATTCGCGGCCTCACCAACACCATGCCGCTGCATGTGGAAATTCTCTACAATGAGTATAACGCCGTCGGCGCCTTCGCGGTCGCTTCGCTGCTCGCCGGTCTGGCTTTGGTGACGCTGGTCTTGAAAACACTTCTGGAGATGCGCTACGGCGCCGAGATTGCCGCGACGCGCGGACATTAGATGCATGCCGCCCGAAACCGCGTAGCATGCATCAACTGATTGAGGGATCTGTATGGAAGTTCGCGTTGTCAACGTGCGCAAGGAGTTCGAGCGGTTTCCGGCGCTCCACGACGTTTCGCTCGACATCAGGTCGGGCGAGCTTATCGCGCTGCTCGGGCCATCCGGTTCCGGCAAGACGACGCTGCTCCGCCTGATCGCCGGCCTGGAGCGGCCCACCAAGGGCGCCATCTTCTTCGGCGAAGAGGATGCCTCGCAGAAGTCGATCCAGGAGCGCAATGTCGGCTTCGTGTTCCAGCATTACGCTCTGTTCCGACACATGACGGTTGCCGACAATATCGGCTTCGGCCTCAAGGTCCGGCACGGCGCCGCGCGTCCCTCGGCGCAGGAGATCCGCCGCCGCGCTTCGGAACTCCTCGACCTCGTCCAGCTGTCGGGGCTGGAAAAGCGCTATCCGGCGCAGCTTTCCGGCGGCCAGCGCCAGCGCGTGGCGCTCGCTCGCGCCATGGCCATCGAGCCCAAGGTGCTTTTGCTCGACGAGCCATTCGGCGCCCTTGACGCGCAGGTGCGCCGCGAGTTGCGCCGCTGGCTGCGCGAAATCCACGACGCCACCGGCCACACCACGGTCTTCGTTACCCACGACCAGGAGGAGGCGCTCGAACTCGCCGACCGCGTTGTCGTCATGAGCCAAGGTCGCATCGAGCAGGTCGGCTCGGCCGACGAGATCTACGACACGCCGAACTCGCCTTTCGTCTACAGCTTCATCGGCGAATCGAGCTCGCTGCCGGTCAAGGTTGACAATGGCGAGATCTGGCTGGCCGACCGGCCGGTCGGTCTGCAGGCACCGCATGCGCAGTCGGGAGAGGCCCTGCTCTACTTTCGTCCGCACGATGTCGAGCTGCTCGACGGCTGCAGCGGCTGCATTGCCGGGACGGTCGCCGCCAGCCGCCGCGTCGCCGGCACAAGGCGGGTCGAGCTCGAGATCGGCGGCGAGCGTCAGCGCGTCGAGATCGAGCTGCCGGTCGACCATCCGGCGGCACAGAAGAGCCGGGTGGCTTTCAGGCCGAGGCGCTGGAAGCTTTTCCCGGCCTCCTGACCTATTTGCCGCCTGCCACGTCCAGGCGCCCGGTAGAGGAGCCGCGATGAACAGGTTGGAAGAAATCCTACCAAGCGGCTGTTCGGGCGGGAGATTTTCCCGCTGCTCGTGCGTCCCCCGGACCGCGTGCCTCGCGCAGCCAGGCTTTCCTTTTTATGGTCACACCATAGTTCTGATTGTCTGGAGGAGGACCGTTTTCATGAAGCGCTTATTGCTGGGTATTGCCACGCTTGCCGGCTTCGTCGTCCTCGCGTCCTCCCAAGCCTGGTCGGCCGACAAGCTGCTCAATGCCTCCTACGACGTCGGCCGCGAATTGTTTGCCGACATCAACAAGGCTTTCATCGCTGAGCATCCCGGCGTGACCGTCGATCAGTCCCACGCCGGAACCTCGGCGCAGGCTCGTGCCATCGCGGAAGGTTTGGCAGCCGACGTCGTCACCTTCAACCAGGTCACCGACGTCGATTTCCTGGTCAAGAGGGGTCTGATCTCCGCGGACTGGCAGAAGGATTTCCCAGACAACGCATCGCCTTTCTATTCGCTGCCGTCCTTCCTTGTTCGTGCCGGCAATCCCAAGCACATCAAGGACTGGAACGATCTGGTGCGTGACGACGTGCAGGTGATCTTCCCCAACCCGAAGACATCAGGCAATGCCCGCTATACCTATCTCGCTGCCACCGCTTACGCGAAGGAAGCCTTCAAGGGCGACGACGCCAAGGTGAAGGAGTTCATCGCCAAGCTGTTTGCCAACGTGCCGATCTTCGACACCGGCGGCCGCGCCGCCACCACCACCTTCGTGCAGCGCGAGATCGGCGACGTGCTGATCACCTTCGAATCCGAAACGCGCGGCATCCGCAGGGAATATGGCGACGACAAGTTCGAGCAGGTCACGCCTTCAGTCAGCCTGCTGGCCGAATTCCCGGTGGCGATCGTCGATAGGATCGCCGACGAGCACGGTAGCCGCGATCTCGCCAAGACCTATCTCGAATTCCTCTATTCGCCCGAGGGCCAGGACATTGCCGCCCGCAACGGCCTGCGGGCCCGCGACGCAGCAGTGGCCGCCAAATACAAAGCCGAGTTCCCCGACGTGCGCCTGTTGACGGTAGACGAGATCTTCGGCGGCTGGGATAGGGTGCAGAAAGAGCATTTCGCGGCAGGCGGCTTGCTCGATCAGGCCTATGGCAGCCGGTAGCGCTTACAATCAAAAGAAGTGGAAAGCCGTCATCGCCGTCGGCATCGCCGGCTTTTTTCAATCTGGAGCCGGCATCACTTTGCCGGCGAAATCAACGCGGCCAATGTGAAAAACATTACGAAGAATCAACGCGTTTGTGCCTAACCTGTGTCGACGAATTGTTGTGCCAAACCGCGTAGCGCGGCCAAACTGTCATGATTTGCACACAAACAACCGCCAGATGCAGGCGATTGGGGTTTGATAAACTGAATCGGGCATGCTGACCAAAAAAGGCAAATACGGCCTCAAGGCCCTCGTGCATCTTTCCGGCCTGCCGGCTGGCCAGCTTGCATTCGTCAACGACATAGCGGTCGCAAACAACATCCCGAAGAAGTTCCTGGACGCCATTCTGGGCGAATTGCGCAATGCCGGCTTCGTCCAGAGCCGCAAGGGCAAGGAAGGCGGCTATCGCCTCGCCAGGCCCGCTTCCGAGATCAAGATCGGCCATGTCGTGCGCGTGCTCGACGGGCCGCTGGCGCCGATCCCTTGCGCCAGCCGCACGCAATATCAGCGCTGCGAGGACTGCGACGAGGCGACGTGCCAGGTCCGCCACATGATGCTGGAAGTGCGCCAGGCGATCGCCGAGGTGCTCGACAACCGCAGCCTCGCCGCCATGCGCGACGCCGACAACGACGATTTCCCGGTCGAACTCACGTCGCAGATCTGACCGCTCAGCCGCGCCGTCTCGCCGTTGGTTGTCTGTCCGCGACAGACGCTGTAAATCGGCTGACGGATGGATCAAGGTTTGGGGGTATCTAACGCATGAGGCTGCCTCGGCTTGGCAAGTCCCGCAGGGCCAACCGGCAACCGTCATCCGCCAGCATCTATCATACCGAGATCATCGCCGACGTTGCAGTGCCGGAGCGCGGCGAGACCGTCCGCTTCTTCAGCCGCAAGCTCCTCCGCCCCGGCAAGTTGCGCAGCGTCTCCAACAAGGATCTGCGCGAAAGCCTGCTATCCATGTTCTATCTCGGGGTGGCGGCGGTGCTGCCGGTGGCCTGGTGGGCGCCGATCTGCGATTGGGTTTCGACGCTTCGACACAAGCGTCATTTTCGCAAGGATTTCGCGCGGTATGACGTGGCGATCAAAGCGGTGCTTGGCGATGATGCCGACACGCGAAGCCTTTTCAGGGGACATCTCGCCGCCGCGCATCGCCGCCGTCTGATGCTTGCCGCTCATCTGGCGCCTGGCAGGCGCTGGTCGCCGGCGATCCGGCTGGAAGGCATCGACGGCTTGCGCGAGGCCTTGCAGCGCGGCCGCGGCGCCATCGTCTGGTGCGATCAGTTCGTCGCCCAGACCATCATGGGCAAGCGCGCCCTCTTCGAAGCCGGCATCGAAGCGCACCAGGTGAGCGTCAACTTCCACGGCTTTTCGGAAAGCAAATTCGGCCTGCATGTGATCAACAAGCCGCTGGTCGAGGTCGAAAACCGGTTTCTGAAGAGCCGCATCGTCTTTGAGCGCGCCGAAGCCTACCAGGTTACGGCGCGCATCCAGAAGGCGCTGAAGGAGAACGGAGTCGTGCTGATGACCAACACCATCCACGCGGGATCTACCTTCACCGAGAGCGCCATGGGCGAGCGTGGCTGGACCCACCTCGCCTCGGCGCCGGCGAATTTTGCGGCGCGCGCCGGCGCTGCGCTGTTTGGCATGTCGACCCTGGAGACAGTGCCCTTTCGCGAATACCGGGCGATCGTCAGTCCCGAACTGAAGCCCAACGCTGTCCAGCCTGCATCCCGGCCGGCAAAGGACGTGGCGGCAAAGAACCTCGTTCTGCAAGCGGCCTATATCCTGCTCAAGCGCGACCGGCTGCTGGAAGCGGTCAAACTGCATCCCGAGCAGATGATGGCCTGGTCCAGCGCCAACCGGCTCACCGGACAGCAGGATCAAGCCGCGATCGGCGCCGACGCCGCATAATGCACTCCCCCAGACGCGCAGCGGTTTTGGGTCAACGACATGCATCAGAACGAAGACTGAAAAGTGCGTCGCCTGAACCTGTTCAGCTCGAGGGGCTTGAGCTCAGTGCTTGCTTAAGGATGGCGGCGACGCTCCGCGCGCCATCCGCCGTCACCGCCGGTTCGTCCGGCTCCGGTTCTTCCAGGGTCGCGAACTGGCTGTCGACCAGACTCGCCGGCATGAAATGGCCTTTGCGCCCCGACACCCGTCGCCGGGCAGTCTCGCGATCGATCTTCAGATAGAGGAAGACGATGCCCGGGCAAAAGCTGAGCAGCTGGTTCCGGTAGCTGCGCTTCAGCGCCGAACAGGCCGCCACCGGCTTGTGTCCCTCGCCGACCGAGGCTGCGATGCGCTCGCCGATGGCATCGAGCCAACCCTCGCGCAACGCATCCGTCAGCGGCTCGCCGCGCGCCATGCGCGCCACGTTTTTCGGCGGATGCAACCGGTCGCCCTCGATGAAGACCGCGCCCAGCGCCTCGGCCAGCGCTTCGCCCATCACCGTCTTGCCGCAGCCGGCGACCCCCATCACGACTATGGCCGGCGCTGACCGGATGTCGTTCAATGGAAACCTCCGACGGCTGTGACCTTACGATCCTTCATCCTCAGCGGCTTGCCGGCGCACGGCCATAGAGCAAAAGCATGGCCACGATCACGACGCCGTAAATGATCTGCCGCCCCGCCTCCGGCATCTGCATGACCGACAGGATCGATTGCAGCAGCGTGATCAGGATTACGCCGGCGACGGTGCCAAGATATGAGCCGCGGCCGCCGAGGATCGAAGTGCCGCCCAGCACCACGGCGGCGATCGACGGCAACAGATAGGCGTCGCCCATCGACTGCGCCGCCTTCGATGCGTAGCCCGCGAGCAGGACGCCCCCGAAGGCCGAGAGCCCGCCGGAGACGGCAAAGGCAATCAGCACCACGCGGCGCGTGTCGATTCCGGAAAGATAGGCGGCGCGCTCACGGTTACCGATGCCGTAAACGACGCGGCCGAAGGAGGTGCGGGTCAGCACGAAAACCATTGCCGCCCCTATCAGCGCCCAGATGATCACCGCGTTCGGCACCCCCGGAATGGTGAAGCCGGTCGCAAGGTAGCGCATCGCCGCTGTCGCCGAATCCTGCGGCGAGAACCCGCCCGTATAGACCACCATCAGCCCTTGCGCGACGGCGTTGGTGGCTAGAGTGATGATCATCGAGGGAATGCGCAAATAAGCCACGCCGACGCCGTTGACGATGCCGATCGCGACCCCGCACAGGACGCCGAACGGGATGGCGAGCGCGACGCCGACCGGACCGTAGGCTGCAGCGGCACAGGCCATCATCGCGCCGGTCGCCACCGACCACGGCACGGAAAGGTCGATCTGGCCGAGCAGGATTACCAGCATCATGCCGGTGGCGATCACGCCGAGGAACGACGCGACCTTCAGCTGCTGCAGGAGATATTCCGGCGAGAGAAAACTGCGCGAATAGAGGCTACCGAGCAGAAGCAGGATAACGATGCAGACAAAGGCGGTCGCCACCGCCGGATCGGCGCGGCGGATGAATTTCGGCATGCGGCTGGCGATGCCGCCAAGCGTCGTTTCGCTCACAGGAACCACTCCAGCCGGTTGCGCACCCGAAACAGCGCGAAGGCGCCGAGGCTGACCGCGATCAACAGGATGATGCCCTGGAACAGCGGCTGCCAGAGCGGGTCGAAATCGAAGACGAACAGCAGGTCGCCGATGGTGCGGAAGGCGAGCGCTCCGAAGATCGCGCCAATCGCGCTGCCTTTGCCCCCGAACAGCGAGACGCCGCCGAGCACAACTGCCGCGATCGAGAACAACGTGTAGGCATTGCCGCTCGCATAGGCAGCCTCGCCCGTATAGGTAAAGAAGGTGAGGAACAGGCCGCCAATCGCGGCAAGCAGTCCGGCCAGCGTGTAGGCAAGGAACTTGCCCCTGCGGATCGGCACACCCGACATATAGGCTGCCGTTTCGGACGAGCCAGCAGCGTAAGCGGCGCGGCCGAGCTCGGAGCGGCGGAACGGCATCCACACGACAAGCACGACGACGAACAGCGCCATCAGGCTTGCCGGCACGACGCCGAAGAAGCGCCCTGTCAGGAAATCGGCGACGTCCTCGTTGACCGATCCGCCGGGAACCGGTCGCAAAAGCAGCGCGAGACCGAAATAGACGGCGCCCGTGGCTATCGTAGCGACGATCGGCTGCAGGCGCCCGTAGATCACGATGGCGCCGTTGATTGCCCCGCAGACGAGCCCGGTGCCAAGCACAGCCACCAATCCGAACGCCGTCTCGAGACCCGTGCCGATGACGAGCCAGGAAGCCATGCAATTGGTCAGCGTGAAGATCATGCCGACCGAGAGATCGATGCCGGCGGTGATCACAACCAGCGTTTGCGCCATCGCCACGAAGGCAAGCAGAACGCCCTTGTTCGCCGCCGTCTGCACGACATTGGCCGTGAAGCCGGCTGGATGATTGCCGCTGTAGATCGCGAACATGACGATGAAGATGGCGAACGCCAGCAGCGTTCCGCGCTGTTCGGCCAGCCAATAGCGCCAATCCTTCACGCGCCCTCTCCTTGTTCTGCCCGCCCGCTGCCGCCGTGGATATTCAGCGCGCTGGCGATCAGCGCGTGCTCGGTGATATCGGCGCCAACCAGCTCGCGCTTGATGGCGCCGTCATAAAGCACGAGCACGCGGTCGCAGCAGCCGATCAGCTCGTCATAGTCGGTCGAATAAAACAATATCGCGGCGCCGGCGTCGGCGAGCTTACGCATCAGCTGATAGAGCTCCTGCTTGGTGCCGACATCGATGCCGCGCGTCGGATCGTTGAGCAGAATGATGCGCGGCTGCCGCATCAGCCATTTGGCGATCACCACCTTCTGCTGGTTGCCGCCGGACAGCGCCCCGACAGGGATATCGAGCCCCGCCGTCTTGATGGCCAGTAATTCAACCATGTCATCGATCAGCCGCTGCTCGGCGGCACGGTCGATGACGCTGGCCTTGGACAGCCTGTCTAGTGCTGCGAAGGAAACGTTCTCGCGCACCGTCATCGGCAGCATCAGCCCTTCCGTCTTGCGGTCTTCCGGGATCAGCGCCATGCCGATACGGTCATCGCTGGCGGCTGCCGGGCTGGCAATCGAAACCTTCTTGCCGTCGACCAGGATCTGCCCGGAAAGACCTCGCAGAACGCCGAAGAACGCCAGCAGCAGCTCACGCTGACCCTGGCCGTCGAGCCCGCCCAATCCTACCACCTCGCCGGCCGCAACCGAGAGCGAGATATTGTCCAGCCTATCGCTCCAGGACAGGTTGCGCACCTCCAGCACAGGAGCCGCAACCGTCTGGGGCCTGGTCGGCTTCGGCGGAAAGATGTGGCTGTATTCCCGGCCGATCATCAGCTCGACGACTTCGTTGTCGCTCTTCGATCCAGCCCGATAGCTGGCAACATTGCGGCCGTTGCGAAACACCGTGCACTGGTCGGCAAGCTCGGAGATCTCGTTCATTCGGTGGGAGATATAGAGCAGCGCCAGCCCTTCCTGGCGCAACCGCTTCAGCACCTCGAAGACCTTCGCGACATCGGCGGCGGTCAGCGCCGACGTCGCTTCGTCGAGGATCAGGATGCGCGGCTTCCTGGCCAACGCCTTGGCGATCTCGACCATCTGTCGTCGCGAGAGCGGCAGGTCCTTGATCAGCGCCAGGGGGTGAATATCGGCGGCACCGGCGCGGGCAAGCGCCTGTTCCGCGAGGCGCCGTTGCGCCTTGCGATCGATCATGCCGAAGCGTTTCGGCGGGTCGGATATGACGATGTTGTCGGCGACGCTCAGCTCCGGAATGAGCGACAGCTCCTGGAAGATGCAGACGATGCCGTCCTGGTTTGCCGCGGCGGGCGAAGCAAATGTCACCTCGCGGCCGTCCAGGGTCATGGTACCTTCATCCGGCGCGACGACACCGGCCATGACCTTGATCAAAGTCGATTTGCCGGCGCCGTTCTCACCGAGAATGGCGTGGATGCTGCCGGCCGTGACGGTGAGATCGGCCTTTTCCAGGGCGCGCACGCCGCCATAGCGCTTGGATATGCCTTCCATGCGGAAGAGCGGAGCCGCGCCGTTCATCAGCCCTCCCCAGGCCAGTTCGTGATTGGCATCAAGCGGCCGGCGCCGCGGCTTCCGCGACGCCGGTCCGTCAGACTATTTGTTTTCCTTGGTCTGGCCCATGATTTCCTGCGCGGTGAAATTGATGCCGCAGGTCGGGAAGGAATTGCCGACGAAGAAATTGTCGGACTGATCGGGGAAGTAGTCCTGCCCTGCCTTGAAGTTCGGATCCTCGACGATGGCCAAAGGCAGCTTGACCGACTGCGGCACGACATTGCCTTCGAGCGCGGCAATCGCCGTCTTGATGGCAACGGCAACCTGCGCCGGGCCGGTACCGGCCGACGAACATTTCAGCCCGTCCGCCGCATGCGCCGCGCAGAATTTGCGGAAGCCGTTTTCCGTCTCGCCGCCGAACGGCACGAACGGATGCTTGGCGTCGATCATCGCCTGCACGATGCCGGTATCGCCGCCTTGCCCTGTGATGCCGTCGAACGGTCCGCTGGTGGCGATCGCGTCGGCCGTGGCTTTCTGCGCCACGCCGTCGTCCCACTTGCCGACGACCTCGGTGACGTCCCATTTCTTGCCCGACGCGTTGAGAACCTCGTGAATGCCATTGTGCCGGTCGGTATCGACGGAGGTACCCGCGACGCCGCGCACCTCAAGCACTTTGCCGCCGTTCGGAACGTGCGAGACCAGCCATTTGCCCCACAATTCGCCGAGCCCCTTCTGGTCGACATTGACGTTGATGGCGTCCTTGGTGTCGAGGATGTTGTCGAAGGCAACCAGGATGACACCGGCTTCCTTGGCGCGCTTGATCACAGGCCCGAACGCGGTCGGGTTCTGGGCGTTGACGACGATCGCGTCGAAGCCGGAATCGATGAAGTTATTGATCGCCGAGATCTGCGCCGGCACATCCTCGCCGGTCGATACCACCTTGAATTCCTTCAGCTTCTTGGCGACGTCCGGCTGCGCGGCATAGGCTTTGGCCGTCTGGATCATCTGGATGCGCCAGGTATTGGCGATGTAGCCGTTCGCGAGCGCGATACGATAGGGCCCTTCCTTCTTCGGATATTTGAAGAATTGTGTGTCGGCCGCCCAGGGCGCGAAGCAGTCGGGCTCGGCCGAGGGCCCTTTGACGATTTCCGGATCGGCGATCGCCGACGAGCTCAGCATGACAAATGCAGTGGCGGCAACCACACCGCCAACAAGTGACTTGATCATCAGTATTCCTCCCAGTTGCAGTTCTGCTTGTTGATTAAGTCCTGGCGTTTTGGCCGGCACCTCCTGCCGCATCCAATCGCCTGCCGGCCGACCTTTGCCGCCCGCTGCCTCCTCTTGCCTCGCCTGAGGGCAATTCAGCAAACTATCATATTATACATAATAAACAAGTACGGACTGTTTGCTTATGTATAATAAACAGCGCCTCGCGTCTGCCATCTTATTGCTCGACGCAGAAGATGGTAGCGCTACCATGCAAGGTAGTAAACCGGCATTTGCACAGTCGTCTTTGCGTGTTTCAACGTGCGGTGCTCTCGCGGCGAATGAGCTCGAAACCGAGATCGACAACCCTCTGCTGGGGCCTCCGGCCCGCAATCGCCGCCAGCGCCATCGCCACTGCCTGCCGTCCGATTTCATAACGATGCGTGCGAACGCTGGTGACCGACGGGAACGCCGCCTGCATCATGTCGAGGTCGTTGAAGCCGACGATGCCGATGGCCTTCGGTACCGCGATGGCGGCGCGGCGACATTCGAACAAGACCCCCAGCGCGATATCGTCATTGTTGCAGAAGACGCCGTCGAGCGACGGCATCTTGGCCAGGGCATCGCGCAAAAGCTCGCGGCCGAGCGTCACGCTGGACAGTAGCGGCGTGGTGGTGACCAGGCGGGGATCGAACAGGCCGGCCGACTCCATGGCCGCGCGATAGCCGGCAAGGCGCCGCTGCGAGCGCGGGTCCATGCGCGCGCCGATGAAACCGATGCGCCGATAACCTGCCTCGATCAGGTGCTCGGTGGCAGCGCGGCCACCGTCGAAATGCGAGAAGCCGACCAGCATATCGACCGGATCGTGTCCGGTTTCCATCACTTGCACCACCGGGCAGCCGGCCGTCTCCAGCAACTTTCGCGACTGCGGCGTCTGGTCGATGCCGGCGACGATAAGCGCCGCCGGGCGCTGCGAGGCGAACAGCTGCAGCAGCCGCTCCTCTTCCAGGCCCGAATAGTGGGTATTGCCCATCTGGATGCGGAAAGGGCTGTCCGAAAGACTGTCATAGATGCCGCGCACCACTTCGGCAAAGACATTGTTGGTGAGCGACGGCACCAGCACGCCGAAGACCTCCGCGCGCGCCGAGGCCAATGCGCGCGCATTGGGGTCCGGGATGTAGCCGAGCTCGTCGACGGCGACCTGTATCTGCCGGCGCAGATCTTCCGAAACCCGCCCAGGCTCGCGCAGCGCACGCGACACGGTGATGGCGCCCACGCCCGCCTTGCGCGCCACGTCGGCGATGGTCGGGCGGCCGCCGCCGCGCCGCGAGCGCGGCCTTGTCACCGCCTTGTCCTTTTTGCACGAAAGGAGCGCAGCGGCGAGTTGACGATCAACAGTTTAGCCACAGCAACCATGTTTCACAGCCCGTCCCATTCCGGTTGGGTCGCGCAGGCCATGGCCGTTGTCAAGCCGACGAATTTTGGTTCAGCCGACCCCCGGCAGAGGCGATAAACCCCGGGGTCAATGCCTCGGTGGTCAGACCGCCCTCGCTTGATCGGCGGTAAGCGCCTGCTCCCGCGTGCCGGAGACGATGATCTCAAGGACCTCGTGCTCGTCGGTGTTCCTGACATGACGGTCGCCGACATTCTCGCCGCGCTTGAGCACCATGACACGGTCGCCTACGGCGAAAATGTCGACCAGCCGATGCGAGATGATGATCTGGGCAACACCCTGCCTTTTCAGTTCCAGCATGGTCTCGAGGAGCCGCGCGGTCGCCATCACCGAGAGATTGGCGGTCGGTTCGTCGAGGATCACGACGCGTGGCTCGAACGAAATCGCGCGGGCGATCGCCACGGATTGCTGGCGACCGCCCGACAGGCTCTCGACCTTCTGGAAAACGGAGTTCACGTCCACCTTGAGCCGCTTCAGCACGCTATCGGCTTCCGCGTACATCTTGCGGCGATTGACGAAAGGGCCTTTGCGCGGCCAGCGGCCGAGAAAGATGTTCTGGCCGACATCCATGTTTCCGCAAAGAGCGAAATCCTGGTAGATCATCTCGATGCCCGCATCGCGGCTCTCATGCGGACTCTTGAAGTGCACCGGTTGACCGGCGACGAGGATTTCGCCGGCGTCGCGCTGATAGGCGCCGGTCAGGATCTTCATGAGCGTCGACTTGCCGGCCGAGTTGTCGCCGACCAGTCCAAGGATCTCTCCGGGATAGAGCACTAGATCGACTTTCCGAAGCGCCTGAACGGCACCGAAGGCTTTTTCGATGCTTCGCATTTCCACGATCGGTTGAGGCAACGCAGCATCAGGCATGAATGGTTTCCCGGGTTCGTGCGCCTCGCGCGAGGCGGGCTCGCAGGCGACCGAAGATATTGGCCTGGCGCACCCAGATGTCGATCAGCACCGCGACAATGAGGATGACGCCGATGAAGACATTGATCCAATGCTGCGGCATGCTGAAGCCCTGGACATTGAGCTGCAGGAGGGCCCTAACGAGTGTGATCACGGCTGCACCGGCCAGAGAACCCAGCATGGTGCCGTAGCCGCCGAAGATCGACCCGCCGCCGATTATCACCGACGCGATGGCGTCGAGTTCGCGGAACTGGCCTGCAACGGGGTTGAAGCTTCGGAAATAGGCGACGTTGATGATCCCGGCCATCGTCGCGCAGAACGCCGCCAGCATGAGCGAGATGAAGCGCGCCCGGTTGGTGTTGATGCCGGCATAGGCGGCGGCGCGGATGTTGCCGCCGGTTGCATAGACCTTTTGCCCGAACGGCGTGTAGGCGAGCACGACGCCGGCAATCACGGCGACGAAGATCATCCAGATGGTCTGCACGCTGACCACCTCGGCCAGTGTTCTGA
This sequence comes from Mesorhizobium sp. WSM4983, assembly GCF_029625765.1. Lineage (NCBI taxonomy): Bacteria > Pseudomonadati > Pseudomonadota > Alphaproteobacteria > Hyphomicrobiales > Phyllobacteriaceae > Mesorhizobium > Mesorhizobium sp. WSM4983. The sequence continues at coordinate 1,052,414 of NZ_JARTVM010000001.1, forward strand.
GGATGCCATCCGGAAGCACGATGCTGAAGTGAAGGAGGATGTCATTCACCTTGCGGCCGAGCAAATTGTAGCCCTCCGGCCAGCCGGTAAGCTGCTGCCCGGCGACGAACCAGGCCGCGAGGCCGCGGGCGATGTAGAACATGCCAAGCGTTGCGATGAAGGCCGGCAGTTTCAAGCCAACGGCGACGACGGCATTGACGAGGCCGGCAAGCATTCCCGCAAGCAGGCCCATCGCGATAGCGGTGACGGGGTCGGTACCCAGGACCTTCAGGAAATAGGCCGCCGCGCTGCCGGCGAGCGCCAGGACGGCTCCGACGGAGAGGTCGATATCGCCGGCCGCGATGACGTAGGTAAGCCCGACCGTGATCAGCGCCAGTTCCGTATAGTTGAGCAGGATCGCGAAAGTGTTGGACAGGTTCCACCAGTAATCCGGCCTGAGGAAAAGACCCGTGAGCCACAGCACCACTGTCAGGATGACGGCGAGGGCATCGCGCCGGGCGAGGAACTTGCCGAACCCGGTCGCCGACAATGCGATGTCGGTCGCCATCGCGCCCTTGGTCACCACGCCCTCGAGCGCGACGCCGCCGATCTCGAAGGCCGGCGGCGGCGGCCTGCCGCGCAGCCATGCCCAGAGGCGCGCCGCGACCTGGCGGCGGATGAGATAGGGTTCGATCAGCACTGCGATGACAAGCAGCAGTCCGAGGAAGACCGGCACCGCGCCTACTGGCAGGGAGTAGACGGCGTTGACCGTCACCTCCTCCTCGCCGATCTTGATGGTGCGCGTGATCGGCAAACCCTCGCGCAGCACCTTGTCCAGCAGAACGACCAGCGTGGCGCCGAGGCAGGACCCGGCGACGCGGCCGCGACCGCCGAGAATGGAAGCGCCGCCGATGATCACCGCGGCGATGACGGTCAGTTCGCCGCTGACGCCGTAAAGCGGGGTCACGCCCTTGTCCTGAGCGGCCGACAGGAGGCCGGCAACGGCGGCACAGAGCGACGAGAGCAGATAGGCACGGATGCGCACCCAGTTCGTCGGTATGCCAGCATAGACTGCTGCCTGCTCGTTGCCGCCCGTCGCAAAGGTTTCGTAGCCCCAGCGAGTGTTGGCGAGCACGTAGGCGCCGATCACGGCAACGATCGCGAAGATTGCGATCTGGTTGTTGAAGCCGAAGACGTTCGTCTCGCCGAAATGGAAGAAGAGCGGGGCCTCCTTCGCTTTGCCTGGATAGTAGATCGCCTGACCGTGCGTCAGGGCGAGGACGAAGCCGCGGCCGATCAGAAGCGTGGTCAAAGTGGCGATGAACGCCGGCACTTTTAGGATGGTAACGAGCACGCCGTTGACGAGGCCGATCACCATCCCAAGAAGGACGCAGACGGTCACCGACATGACGATGCCGAGATCGGCGAAGCTTGGCGCGAACAGCCTCGCAAAAACGACGGCCACAAGGCCGTAGATGGAACCGACCGAAAGGTCGAGGTCCTTGTTGATGATGACGAAGGTCATTCCGACGGCGATGATGGCGACCCGAGAGGTATCGCGAAGCAGTGCATGGAACGCCTCCGGCGAGCCGAAAAACGTCGGATTGACGGCAGCCCCGCCGAGATAGATCAGCGCCAGCAGGGCAAGCAATCCCATTTCCCAGCCGCCGATGAGCTGGGGTGGAAGGCGACGAGCGAGAGCTTCAGCGGGCATTCTTTGATAAAAGGTTCCGAAGGCCAAAATGCGCGGGAGGACACCAGCCCTCCCGCGCCGGTTCAGTGTCGCTTTGACATTCAGTTCTCGAAACGCTTGCCGACCTTTCCAACGGTCTCCTGCGTCACGAGTTGGGCGCGCGTGTCGAGATTGGCGGCCGCGATGCCGCGATCGATCTGCAGATAGAGTTGCATGACCGGATAGAAGCCCTGCAGGAAGGGCTGCTGCCCGAGCGCGCCGGTCAGGTCGCCGCTCTTCAACGCATCCTGCTGCGCCGGACCGAGGTCGAACCCATAGGCGCAGATCTTGCCGGTCTTGCCGGTTTGGGCGACGGCCTTGGCCAGCGCGGGCGTGAACACGTTGTTGCCGGCGAAGGCGCCGACAACGTCACCGCGCGACTCGAACAGCGTCACGATACCGTTCACCGGATCGTTCGGATTGGTGTCGATGCCGGTGTTCTCGGGACCTGCGTCGACCTTGAAGGCCTCGAGCTTGCCGGCATCCTTCAGGCCTTTGACGATCGCGTTGAAGGCCGCGGTGACGCGATTGTTCACCTCGATGTTGCCCATCGCGGTCGATGACGGCAGAACGATCGAGCCCTTCTCGATACCCTTGTCCGCCAGGCACTTGACGAGTGCCTCGCCGGCGATCGCCGCGGCGGAGGCGTCCTGACCGGTGTGGCTGATGCCGCTGCGGTCGAGGATCGTGCCGTCGAAGGAATTGGTCGTTGCTACCGGTATGCCCTTGGCCGCGGCAGCCTTGACGATGTCATTATAGGCGCCGACCTGGGGCGTTGTCATGATCAGCCCGTCGATCGTCGGATCCTGCACGATCTGATTCAGGATTTCGATCTCGCGGGCCGGGTCGTCGGTCGGAGATTCCGAGCCGAGCAGCAGTATCTTGGCGCCGATCAGATTGCCGGCGGCGGTTGCGCCGACATAGACTGGATCGAAGAAGCCGTTGCCGGCCGTATGTGTGACGATGGCGAAGGTGAGATGGCCATCGGCCGAATGGAAATCCTTGGTGGTGGGGGCTTCCTTTGCGGCTTCCTCGAAGCTGTAGCCGCCGACTGCTTTCTCGACGCCGCCGGACTGCGCGAAGGCGGAGGGCACGCCGAGCAACAACGCCGCGGCGGATGCCGCGAGCGGGAAAGTACGTCTCATGATTATCCTCCCTTGCATTCAACGGGCGGAAGCCGTTCGAGCGCATTTATTCAGGAGATTTTCCGAGTGCTTCCTCCCACTTTCGCGATATTCCGCCGAAAGCCTTTCCAAGTAAATAGCCTGCTGCACCCAGTATTCGGACGCGACGTCATGCGAAAGAGCACAGACGACTATCCACCTGACCCCTCCCTTTGCGCCGGTAGACAAGCTTGCAATGGCCAGGGTTGCCGGCGGAAATCAGGCTGGCGCTTCCGCGCCTCGCCTCGCCTTCCACATAAGCAGCAAAATCGCCGCGAGATTGACCAGGTTCCAGGCGATGCCGTTGAGGAAGGCGGCGGCATAGGAGCCGGTTAGATCGTAGATCCAGCCCGACATCCAGCCGCCGACGGCCATGCCGAAGATCGTCGCCATCAGGACGATGCCGACGCGCTGGCCGGCTTCCTTGGCCGGCATGTAGTCGCGCACGATGATCGCATAGCAGGGAACGATGCCGCCTTGGGAGAGGCCGAACACCAGCGACACCACATAGAGCGAAGCCAGCCCGTCGAAGGGAATATAGAACAGCAGTGACAGGCATTGCAGCGCCGAACCGATGATCAAAGTTTTCACCGCGCCGATGCGATCGGCGAGGAAACCTGAGCCAATGCGGCTGACAACGCCCGCCGCCAGCATGATCGACAACATGTCGGCGCCGCGCGCGACGCCGTAGCCGAGATCCATGCAATAGGCGACGATATGCACTTGCGGCATCGACATCGCCATGCAGCAGCCGAAGCCAGCAATCACCAGCAACATCTGCAACGCCGCCGGCGACAGCGAGATTGGCTGCGTCGGCCGGCTTCCCGGCGAGCCATGGGTGGCTTCGAGCGGCGCGCCGCGGCGCAGCATCAGCACCAGCGGCACCATGGTAGCGAGGCAGAAGATGCCGATCGCGGCATAGGTGAACCGCCAGCCTTCGCCTTGCATGACATAGGGCATCACCGTCGGCCAGACTGCTCCGGCAAGATAGCTGCCGGATGCGGCCGCGGTCACCGCGACGCCACGGCGCCGGTTGAACCAGTGCGAGATGTCGGCGATCAACGGGCCGAAGATCGCCGATGTGCCGAGTCCGATCAGAAGCCCCTGGACAAGGCTGAACGCAAGGATCGAGCTGGTCAGCGAGGCGAGCAGGAAGCCCGCGCCGAGCGCAATCGCAGAGACGAGCGCCGGGATCCAGTAACCCATGCGGTCGATGGCGCGTCCGACCAGCATATTGCCGGCGGCGAAGCCGACCATGGTCGCGGTATAAGGCATTGAAGCCGCGGCCCTGTCGACGCCGAATTCGGCCTGCACGGCGGGCAGAACGACGACCACCGCCCACATGCCGGCGCCGCCGATCGTCGACAAAAGCATCGAGACGCCGAGCCGTACCCATGCATAGGCGCTGTCGATGCTGGGGCCATCTGCCCGGCTGGAGACGGTTGTCGTCACACCTTTCCTGTCCGCGCTTGTTGGTGATCGGGCGGTTTCCACCCCAAGTATCGGCGCATTCCCGGTGCCGAGCAGCGCCACAAGGGACAAATCCGTGGCTCCAGAAATCGGGAACCGGCCATGCCGCCCAGAGTTTTTGCCCCAAGAGAGCGTTGTGCCCAAGGGGAGTTGTGCCCCAGGAAGGAGGTTCGCCATGACCGCCAGGAAAAAATGGTCGGCCGAAGTGACCGCGCACAGCGATGCGCTGGATCTCGAGGAGCACATTTTCGAATCCGACGATGCCAAGAGGATCGCCACCTCGCTGAAGCGCTCGGCTGAGCACAGCCATCGCCGCAAGGCTGAGCCGTTCCGATCCGCGATGTCGATGCTGAATTTCTACATCAACCGCGCCGGCAGGAACCTGCCGGAGAAGCGCAAGCGAGTTCTGGAAAAGGCCAAGGACGAGTTGCGCGTCGCTTTCGGGCGCGAGAAGGAGACTAAGGACTTGTCGAGGTCGGACCGGGCCTCACCCGGGTATCGGTAGGCCTTAGCGCGAGCGGATGACGTCGTCGGTATTCGCGAGCAGCTTGCGCACGGCGTTGCGCGCAGCATCCGGCCGCTGCAGCCGGATGTTCCTCTCGATCGCTTCGTGCAGTTTCTGGGCGTGCTGCAGGTCGTCCAGCTCGCGTGTCGTATAGGCGAAGAGATGATTGAAGGCGGATTCGATCAGGACGCCCAGGGGCACCAGGAGATCGTTGCCGGAGGCCCTGAGAATGGCCAGGTGGAAGCGGGTGTCGGCGCGCGTCCGCTCCTGCAGATTGGTCGCCTCGCCCATCTCGCGGCAGGCCTGGCTGATCTCGGCCATCTGCTCATCGGTGCGCCGCATTGCGGCAAAAGCCGTCGCCTCGGGCTCGATGATGTGGCGGAATTCCTGCACCGTCTTCAGGAAGACTTCACGGTCCGGCGACGTCGCGTACCAGGAGAGCACGTCGCGGTCGAGCAGGTTCCAGCGCTCCTTCGGCTCAACCCAGCTGCCGATTTTCGGACGTGATGCCAGAAGGCTCTTGGCCATCAGCATCTTGATCGCCTCGCGCACCGCGGAGCGGCTGACGTCGAAAGTCTCCGACCATTTGGCCTCGTTGGGCAGGATGGTGCCCGGCGGGTAGTCGCCGCGCACGATCCGAAGGCCGATTTCGCTGGCCAGCGAGGTGTGCACGCTGGCACCAGGGATGCGCGGCGCGTCCGGCCGGCGAACGCCAGCCATACGCTCGGCGGATGCCGCTTTCGTCGGCCTCTTATCGTTGTTCGGCTTTGCGTCCCGCATACGCCCAGAAAGTCCGGTTTTCAGAAGCTGTCAAGCGCGGCAAGGCCGCCTTTGCCGCTAGACGCCGCGCTGTGCACAGCTCAACCTATGTTTGTCGGCCCTCACGCTGTTTTGACGTATTTGCGCCAGCTGTGTTCGGGGCGGAAGCCGAGCACGTCCCGCGCCTTGCGGTTGGACAGTAGCGTCTCGAATTCACCGAGCTCGGCTTTCACCGGCACGCCTGGATAGAAACGCTTCAGCAACTCGGCCGTCGGCAGATCGGACGAGGTCTCGTCATTGGCGGCGTTGAACACCTGATAGCCCAGCCCATCCTTCTCGATGGCGCGCAAGGCGATCTGGCCGAGATCGCGGGCGTCGATATAGCTCCAGGCAATGCGCTTGCGGAAACCGGGATCGGCAAACCATTTCGGGAACAGCGCATATTCATGCGGCTCGATGACGTTGCCGATGCGCAGCGCATAGATGTCGAAACCGCTGCGCAGCGCGAAGGCGCGCGCCGTCTTTTCGTTGACGATCTTGGACAGGGCGTAGCTGTCCATCGGATCGACGTCATAGTCCTCGTCGAGCGGGAAATGGGTCGGGTTGCGCGGCTCGTTGGCGAAGACCAGGCCGTAGGTCGTCTCGCTGGAGGCGATGATCACCTTGCGGATGCCGAGTTTCACCGCCGCTTCGATGACGTTGTAGGTGCCCATCGCGTTGATGCGGAACACCTCGTTGTCCGGGGTGATCATGATCCGCGGGATGGCGGCAAAATGCACCACGGCGTCGACCGGCTGTGCGCGCAGCGATGGATCGAATTCATGCAGCCCGGCATAGCTCGACAGCGCGTTGAACACCTGGCCGCTGTCGGTAATGTCGGTGATCAGCGTGCGCACCTTCGGGTTGTCGAGCGGCTTGGTGTCGATGTTGAGCACCTGGCAGCCATGCTCGACCAGATACTGCACGACATGGCGGCCGGCCTTGCCGCTGCCGCCGGTGAACATGATCCGCTTCGTCATTTTGCTCTCCACATTTCTCAAGGATTGTGTGTATTGTCAGACAATATGGCATTCAGCAACGGCCTGCCAACCGCGATCCGCGAAAACCTTCTCCAGCAAAGCTCGCCGGCCGGTCGCGCCGGCGCCGACCATCAGGAAAGACAGGGACGAAACGACATGACCACCACCGCTGCCCGCGAAAACATCGGTTTCATCGGCCTCGGCCTGATGGGGCATGGCATCGCCAAGAACATCGTCGACAAGGGCTATCCGCTCACCTTCCTCGGCCGCAAGAACCGCAAGCCGGCGGATGACCTGCTCGGCCGCGGCGCAAAGGAAGTGGCCACGTCCAAAGAAGTGGCAGCGGCCTCCGACATCGTCTTCATCTGCGTCACCGGCTCGCGTGAGGTCGAGGCGATCATCCGCGGCCCCGGCGGGCTGAAGGAAGGTCTGAAGCAAGGCTGCGTGGTCGTGGATTGCTCGACATCCGATCCCGTCTCTACCGTCGCGCTGGCAGCCGAACTCAGGGCGCTCGGCGTCGACTATGTCGACGCGCCGCTCAGTCGCACGCCGAAGGAGGCCTGGGAAGGCACGCTCGACGCCATGGTCGGCGCGCCCGACGCGGTGTTCGCACGGTTGAAGCCGGTGATCGAAACCTGGGCCGGCCGCATCGTCCATATCGGTGACACCGGCGACGGCCACCGCATGAAGCTGCTCAACAACTTCATCTCGCTCGGCTACGCGGCGATCTATTCGGAAGCCTTGGCGCTGGCGCAGAAGGTCGGCATCTCGCCGCCCCGCTTCGACAGCGTGATCCGCAAGGGCCGCATGGATTGCGGCTTCTACCAGACCTTCATGCGCTGGACGCTGGAAGGCGACCGCGACGCCCACAAATTCTCCATCGCCAATGCCTTCAAGGATTTGACCTATCTGGAATCGATGGCCGGCGCAGCCGGCATCGCCAATCCGCTTGGCAACGCCACCAAGAATTCGTTCGCGACCGCCTTCGCGGCGGGGCCGGCCGAGCAGTATGTGCCGATGCTGGCCACCCATATCGGCAAGCTCAACGGCGTCGACCTGATGCCGTCGAAGGACGGCAAAAAGCAGACGATCTGAAAGCCGCGGCCAAGCCTGTCAGCGTCTCGAGAGCTCGATCACCTCGTCGGTATTGGCGAGAAGCCTGTGCACCGCGCTTCTCGCCGCGGCCGGGCGCTGCAGGCGGATGTTTCGCTCGATCGCCTCGTGCAGGGACTGGGCCCGCCGCTGGTCGCTGTGCTCGCGCGTGACGAAGATGAAGAGATGATCGAGCGCCGATTCGATCAGTACGCCTAGCGGCACCAGCAGCTCATTGCCCGAGGCGCGCAGGATGGCGAGATGGAACCGCGTATCGGCGCGCGTGCGCTCCTGGATATGCGCCGCCTCCCCCATTTCGCGGCACGCTTGGCTGATTTCGACCATCTGCTCGTCGGAGCGCCGCAGCGCCGCGAAGGCGGCCGCCTCAGGCTCGATGATATGGCGGAACTCCTGCACCGTTCTGAGAAACACCTCGCGGTCAGGCGAGGTCGCGTACCAGGCGAGCACGTCGCGGTCGAGCAGGTTCCAGCGCTCCCTCGGCTCGACCCAACTGCCGATCTTGGGGCGGGACGCGAGCAGGCTCTTGGCCATCAGCATCTTGATGGCCTCGCGCACCGCCGAGCGGCTGACATTGAAGGTTTCCGACCATTTGGCTTCGTTGGGCAGGACAGTTCCGGGCGGATAGTCGCCGCGCACGATCCTGAGGCCGATCTCGCCGGCGAGCGATGCGTGCACGCTGAGGCCGGCGATCCGCGTCGCCTCGGGTCGTCGTATCGTGGCCGGCTGTGCAGGCTCGGCTAAGCGCTTTCCAGACTTTTCCCGTGGCATCCGCCTTCCGGTGCCTCCTGTCGCGGGCTCCAAGACGCCCGCAAAAACTCTGCCGGGATAAGAAAATTCTGGCGCAAAAACTCTTGGCTCCGCCGCCCCGGCAAGGCCGCGCCCATAGTCCTGGCGAAAGGTGGAGGGGCGCCCTTCGAAGGGCGCCCCGGGGATCGAAGCCTACTTCTGGATGCAGGTGTCGACCGTATCCTTGGTGCATTCGTCGAGGCCGGTGAAGACCGGATCGTCGACCTTCTTGCCCTGGATGAGGTCGAGCATCACCGACGGCGCCTTGTAGCCCATTTCGAACGGCCGCTGGCCGACCAGTGCGGTCACAAGGCCCTCCCTGGCGATAGCCACCTCGTCGCCGATCGTGTCGGCGGCGCCGATGACGAACTCGTTCTTGGCGATCTTGTCGGCCATCGGCTTGAACAGGTCGCGATAGGGCTGCGGAGCGCCGAACAGCGGCCAGCCGCCCATGATGCCGAAAGCGTCGAGCTTCGGATTGGCGGCCAGGATGTCGGTCATCGCCTGCACGCCCTTGGCGCCGTCGTCATTGGTGAACACCGGGCAACCCGCCACTTCCGTCCAGCCGCCTTCGCCGGCGAGCGCCGGCAGGCCTTCCTTGCCCGACAGCGCATCGCGCATGCCCTGCGCGCGGCGCAGGATGTTGTCGGCGGCCGGATTGCCCTCGATCGTGCAGATCGTGCCGCCATTCGGCTTGGCCTTCTTGATGTATTCGCCGATCCGCTTGCCCATCAGATAGTTGTCGGTGCCGAGATAGGTCTTCCGAAGCGCGGCGTCTTCCTTGGCAAGATCGGCATCGACCGTCATGATCGGGATCGACGGATTGGCGCTCTTGATGGTCTGCGCGATCAGCGGCGCGTTGGACGGCGAGATCGCCATCGCGGCCGTGTCCGGCTTGCTCAGCATGTCCTGCACGATCTGGGCTTCGCCGGCCTCGTCCGAGGTCGATGCCGGGCCGGTGTAGAAGCATTCATATTCGGAGCTGGCGTTCTCCTTGTTCCACTTCTCGCAGCCCTGATGGATGGCTTCGAAGAAAGGGTTGTCGAGGCCCTTTACGACAATGACGAGCTGTTTCTTGGCCAAAGCCGGCCCGGCGCCCAGCGCCATGGCGGCGACGGCGGCGAGCAAAAGTGATTTCCTCATATCAGTCCTCCCTTGAAAACAGACGGACACGACGTGCCCGCCACACCGATCGGCCCGGATGCAAGCAACACGCGGAATAGGCTCGAAAGTTCGTGTCTCAAGCCGGGCCGACAAGCATTTGCCGATCCGTTCCAGCTCGAATGGGCGCCGGCCGGATCCTGAATCTTGCCCATCGCGTCACGCCGAGCAACGATTCCGCGACGGAAAAATTCTTCCTCCAATGCTAGCTAATAACGGCTCGCTGCCAACGTCAATTGCTATTTGTCCTACAAAACCGATTTTTCGACGGGACTCGAAATTAATCGCCCGACAATTGATTGACGCCCATGGCCGCATTTGCCTAAATGAGTCTATCGCACCTGCTCGGGAGGAGTTGGAGGCGCGAGGCCCCTGCGGCGCCGGCAATTATGGCAAGGCAGTCGAGGGACGAAAACGGGGAGGCTTAAGGCTGGTGTCGGTTCTCGAACTCGCCAACATCTCGAAGCATTTCGGCGCCATCCAGGCGGTGAACGACGTCTCGTTCACGCTCGAGGCCGGCGAGGTCGTCGGCCTGATGGGCGACAACGGCGCCGGCAAGTCGACGCTGGTCAAGATGATCGCCGGCAATTTCCGCCCCAGTCACGGCACGATGCACATGGACGGCAAGGAGCTGATCCTGCACAAGCCGGCCGAGGCCCGCCAGCACGGCATCGAGATCGTCCATCAGGACCTGGCGCTTTGCAACAATCTGACGGCCGCCGCCAATGTCTATCTCGGCCGGGAACTGCGCCGCGGCATCGGCCCCTTCCGCATTCTCGACTACGCCGCGATGTACAAGCGCGCCGGCCAGCTCTTTGCCGAACTGAAATCCGAGACGCGGCCGCGCGACCTCGTCAAGCAGATGTCGGGCGGCCAGCGCCAGGCGGTGGCGATCGCCCGCACCATGTTGTCGCAAGCCAAGATCGTGCTGATGGACGAGCCGACGGCGGCGATCTCGGTCAGGCAGGTCGCGGAGGTACTGAACCTGATCCGCCATCTGCGTGACCAGGGCATCGCCGTCGTGCTGATCAGCCACCGCATGCCCGACGTCTTCGATGTCGCCGACCGCGTCATCGTCATGCGGCGCGGCAGGAAAGTCGCCGACAAGAAGATCGCCTCGAGCTCGCCCGAGGAAGTCACCGGGCTGATCACCGGCGCCATCGAACAGGTTGCGTAATCGCGTGGATCGGGCGTCCAACGCCTCAGGAAAGGTCGATAATGGCAGTCACCCTTGACCAGACGATCGCGCAGAAGCAGCACACATTCTTCTCACGGCTCTTTGCCAACCAGACCTTCTGGGTGGTGATCGCGGTTATCCTCGCCTGCCTGTTCCTGTCCTTCGCGACCGACGCTTTCGCCACGCAGAAGAACCTCTTCAACATCACCCGCAACATCACCTTCGTCGCCATCGTGGCGCTCGGCATGACCTTCGTCATCATCACCGGCGGCATCGACCTGTCGGTCGGCTCGGTGCTGTGCCTGTGCTCGATGGTGCTGGCCGTCACCATGCATGCCGGTTATTCGATCGAAATCGGCATCCTGGCCTCGATCGTCACCGCTTTAGCCATCGGCGCCTTCAACGGGGTGCTCATCGCCTATCTCGGTTTCCCACCCTTCGTGGTGACGCTCGGCATGCTGTCGGTGGCGCGCAGCCTCGCCATGGTCGCCTCCAACAACACCGTCGTCTTCCAGTTCGGGCCGGACCACGACAAGCTGCTGGCGCTGGGCGGCGGCGCCTGGGTGTTCGGCATCGCCAATCCGGTGCTTTATATGATCCTTTTGGCGTTGATCACCGGCTTCATCCTGCGCTGGACCAAGTTCGGCCGGCATATCTTCGCCATCGGCGGCAATGAGCATGCGGCCACACTGACCGGTGTTCCGGTGCGCCAGATCAAGGTCGCAGTCTACATGATCTCGGCGCTCTCGGCCGGTCTCGCCGGCATCATCCAGACCGGCTGGCTCGGCGCCGTCACCACCAATCTCGGCAACGGCATGGAGCTGCAGGTGATTGCCGCGACCGTCATCGGCGGCGCCGACCTCGCCGGCGGCGTCGGCACCGCGTTCGGCGCCATCGTCGGCGCCGCCCTGATCGAGGTCATCCGCAACAGCCTCGGCCTGCTCGGCATCAACGCCTTTTGGCAAGGCACTTTCATCGGGGGCGCGATCATCCTGGCGGTGCTGTTCGACCGCATCCGTAATTTTAGGCGCAGCGATTAGAGAGCAAACCTTCCCTTCTCCCTTCTTGTGGAGAAGGGGAGACCCCTGCTCAGTCTGAAAATCCGCCCAGCTGGTCGGTGCGGAGCGGTCGTCATTCCTCCACGCCTTGACGGGGCCAGAGGCGATGAGCTCCGGGTCATTGCGATGCACAAAAGTGCCGAGCCCCGACAGTTTGCCGTAGAAGTTCGGTGCCGCCGCGGGCGTGCGCAGGCCGGCCTTCCAAGCCCATTTCAGTCCCGCCCGGTATGGCCTGAGACCTCTGCACCCGCATGGGCCGGAAGGACCAGAAAGCGCAGCGCTGCCACCAGCCCGATCAGGCCGATCACGAAAAAGGCGATCCTGAAGTCTATTAGGTTGGGCGCCGCGCCACTGCGCACGATCTGCGACAGGTTGAGGATCGCCGCGGCCACGGCCACGCCAAACAGCATCGCCACCTGCTGCAGCATGCTGGACAAAGTCGCGGCCGAGCTGCGCTGCGGCGCGCCGATATCCGCGAAGGCAAGCGTGTTGAGCGCCGTGAACTGCATCGAGCGCGTCAGACCGGCGACCAGCATCAACGCCACGACAAGTGCCAGCGGTGTCTGCGGCGAAATCACGCCGCACGCCGCGATTCCAAGCGAGGCAATCACCCCGTTGACCACCAGCACCCGGCGGAAGCCAAAGAGTCTGAGCGTCGGCGTGGTCACCGCTTTCATCCCGAGGTTGCCGAGGAAGTAGGCCAGGATCAGCAGGCCGGCGTCCACCGGCCGCATGCCGAAGCCCACCTGGAAGAGCAGCGGCAGCAGGAACGGCGTGGCGTTGATGGCGACGCGAAAGATCGTGCCCGCCGAGAGCGTCGAGATGGCGAAGGTCGGCACTTTGAAGGGGGACAGGTCGAGCAGCGGATGCGTCACCCGCCGCAAGTGCCGCACGGCGACCCAGCCGACCGCGACGCCGGCGGCAACCAGGCCCACTGTCGGCAGCATGCCATCCTCGGGATGCGCAAGCCGTTCCAGCCCATAGAGCATCGCGGCGAGGCCGAGCGCGGTGAGGAAGAATCCCGGCCAGTCGAGCGGCCTGGTCTCGGATTCGCGATCGCCCGGAACGAAGCGCGCGACAAGCAGCAGCCCGGCGAGGCCGAGCGGAACGTTGATGAAGAAGTTCCAGTGCCAGGACAGATAGGTGGTGATGAACCCGCCGAGCATCGGCCCGATCACCGGCGCGAACAAGGCCGGCCAGGTGATCAGCGCCGTGGCGGCAAGCAATTCGGACTTGGCGGCGTTGCGCAGCACCAGGATGCGGCCGACCGGCGTCATCAAGGCGCTGCCGAGGCCCTGAACGATGCGGGCGGCAACGAATTGCGTCAGGCTCTGTGAGTAGCCGCAGGCGATCGACGCCAGCGTGAACAGCCCGATCGCGACGAGGAAAATGTTGCGCGCGCCAAACCGGTCGGCAAGCCAGGCCGACAACGGCACGAACACCGCCATGGTCAACATGTAAGCGGTGATCCCGATGCTCATCGCCACTGCCGGCACGCCGAAAGACTGCCCCATCTGGGGCAGCGACGTCGAGATGATCGTCGAATCCAGCAACTGCATGAAAAAGGCGACGGCAACGATCAGCGCGACGCGCCGCGCCTGGCGCGCCGCCGTCGGCACGAGCTGGGATACGGCCTCATTTTCGGGGATGCTGGTCATGACGCGCCGGTTGAACAGCATAAGGCTGAACCAGTCCAGAGCTTATCCAACAAACTTTCGTGTCGCCCCGCCGCCTGTTATGGATGAGCGCGGGCCGGACGAGGGAAATGCATGAAGCCGATCTATATCGACTACCTCAATGCTCTCGACATTGAAGCCCTTGGCCTGAGCGATGCCGAGATCATCGGCGCCGTCGAAGCCGGGCTCGTCGCCCAGGGCAAGGGCCAGACGGTGATCGAGCCGCGCGTCCATCTTGAGCCGGATCCGTCCTTCCGCGGTCATTTCAACGTGCTGCGCGGCTATGTGGCGCCGCTCGATGCGGCCGGCGTCAAGATCGTCGGCGATTATGTCGACAACTACCTGCACGCCCTGCCGTCCGAATTCGGCATACTCAACCTGTTCGACCCGCGCACCGGCGCGCCACGCGCCATCCTCGACGCCACCGTCATCACCGATATGCGCACCGGCGCGGTCACCGCCATCGGCGCCAAGCATCTGGCGAAGAAATCATCCAGGGTGCTCGGTCACATCGGCGCGCGCGGCACCGCCTACTGGAACGTGCGACTGCTCGATCACCTGTTCGACTTCGACGAGATCCGCGTCCATTCGCGCCGCCCCGAAAGCCGCGACGCTTTCGCCGCGAAGCTTGCCGCCGACCTCGGCAAGCCGGTTGTCGCCGTTGCCGACTGGAAGAGCTGCGTGGAAGGCGCCGACATCGTTGTCGAAGCCTCGCGGCTACCGGAACCGCAACCCCTGCTCAAGACCGCCTGGATCAAGCGCGGCGCGCTGGTCGTGCCCTATGGCACGATGAGCGCGGTGGAGCTTTCGCTTACCGACATCATGCAAAAGATCGTCGTCGACGACTGGGGTCAGTGCAAGGGCGGCAAGTTCGGCTCGCTGCGCGCCCATGTCGAGACGGGACGGCTGAGCGAGGCGACGCTGCATGCCGAGCTCGGCCAGATCGCTGCCGGGCACAAAGCGGGCCGGCAAAGCGACGGCGAGACGATCCTGTTCTGGCATCGGGGTCTGTCGCTCTCCGACATCGCGCTCGGCAAGGCGATGCTGGCCAAAGCCGCGGAACAAGGCATCGGCCAGAGGCTGCGTTTCGCATGACCCCGCTCGTTCTCACCGGCGCCGGCGTCAGCATCGAGGACGTGGCCGCCGTAGCGCGCAGTGCAGGCAAGGTCGAGATCACGCCGGCGGTCATCGAGAAACTCGGCAAGGCCCGCCAGGTCCTCGATGACGCCGCTGCCGGCGGCCAGCAGATCTATGGGCTGAACACCGGGCTGGGCGCCAATCTCGGCACGGCTGTCGAAGGCGATGCCGGTGCCTTCCAGCGCCAGCTTCTCGACGGACGCGGAGCTGCGGTGGGAAACCCATTGCCCGCCCAGCTCGTGCGCGCCGCAATGTTTGCCCGCATCGCCATGCTTTCCGCCGGCGGCTCCGGCCTGTCGCCGCATGTCCTCACCGCGCTTGTCGATCTGCTCAACGCCGGCATCCATCCGGTGATGCCGTCGCTGGGCTCGATCGGCGCCGGCGACCTGGTGCTGATGACCGCGATAGCCCACACGCTGATCGGCGAAGGCGATGCCGACTATCAGGGCAGGCGCATGCCTTCGGCAAAGGCGCTGATGATGGCGCGGCTTGCGCCAGTCAGCCTGGCACCGAAGGATGGTCTGTCGCTGATCAACGCTTCCGCGGTTTCTACCGGCGCCGGCGCGCTGGCGCTCGTCGACGCGCTGTCGGCACTCGAACAGCAGGAGCAGGCCGGCGCGCTCACCATGGAAGCGTTCGGGGCCAACCGCACCATCCTTGACCCGCGCCTGCATCTGGCGCGGCCGGCCGCCTGCCAGCAGGTAGCGGCAAAGGCGTTGCGCGACCTGCTCACCCGCGACGGGACGCCCGCGCCGACCACCCTTCAGGATCCGCTGTCGATCCGCTGCATGCCCTCGATCCACGGCGCGCTCATCCAGGCGATCGACCATGCCCGGCTCACGGTCGAGATCGAGCTCAACGCGTCCGCCGACAACCCGCTGGTGCTCGCCAACGACTCACTCGTGCTGTCGACCGGCAATTTCCACACCGCCTCGCTGTCGCTCGCCTTCGAGACGCTAGGTCTGGCGATTGCGCAATGCGCGGCGGCGTCGGCCGCGCGCTTCATCCAGCTCACCGGCTCAACCCGCCACGGCTTGCCGAAATATCTGTCGCCAATCGGCGGCGCGTCCGCCGGCTTCGTGCCGCTGCAGAAGACGGTGACGGCGATCCTGGCCGCCATCCGCCACAAGGCCAATCCGGTGATGCTCGACTTCCTGCCCGTGTCCGAAGGTGTTGAGGATCATGCGACGCAGACTCCCCTCGCCGTCGCCAAATGCGTCGAGATGATCGTACTGTGGCGGCGGCTGATCGCCCTGGAGCTTATGGCCGCCGCACAGGCCGTCGATCTTCGCGAAGGTCTGACACTTGCGCCGGCCACCAGCGCGATCCACGCGGCCGTCCGCGCCCATGTGCCGACGCTTAAGGAAGACCGGCCGCTCGGATCCCATGCCGATGCGCTCCATGCGGTGCTCGCCGACGGGTATTGGCTCCCTGCGGTGCACCAAATACTGCTCGACTAAACGAGATCAGGACACCGCATCGTTGCGGACGATCGAGATCACCACCCGCCCAAGCCAACCCTCAGGCCAACTGGCCGCTCGCCCCGAATCGGATGGCCGGGCTCCGCCGCTTATGGGCCCGCCGGACGGCGCCCTCGGCACCCTCTTGGGTTGCACGATGAGTTCGGATATGAAGAGCCAAGGGCATATAAGGGGTGGCTCAATTGCATCGTTCCTGCTTCGTCTTGGCGGCAGACGCAAAAAATTTCCCATACGCTGTTCTGGGCGCGCGGCGCATACTGGACGTATCTGCGCCTATCGACGGTTTCATCCTTCATATCGGCGCCGGAACTGAGGATTTGGCGGTCGCGGACCGATTGCTCGGGGCTGCCGTCAAGATCGTCGACGTGTCCGATCTCATGAAGGAATTCGATTTCGATCCCGGTCACCTCAGCGTAGCAACCTACATTCGCCTGCTTGCCGACAAGCTGGCGGTATTCGAGCCCTACGACAGGCTCGTCTATGTGGACACCGATGTTATCTTCAACCGGTCGATCACCGACTTGGCCGATGTTGAACTGAATGCCCCACTCTTGGCGGCCCATGACGAACAGACCTATTTCGATCCGAGCTGCCGTGAGTCTCTTGAGATGGAGCCCGGCTCATCGCATTTCAACGCCGGCATACTGGTGCTGAACATGCCAATGATCCGCGCCGAGGGGCTCTTGGAGCGGGCGCGCGAACTGGCGCTGCGGCGGGTACCGAAGCTCGATCAGGGAGCGCTCAACATAGCGTTTGCCGGACGCTGGCAAACGATGCATCCGCTCTGGAATCTGCAGACCAACTATTCCAGCCAGATACCCTTCAGTAGAGCCTTCGCGCGTCATTTCACCTTCGGAAAGCCGTGGTGGCCAAGCCCTGAAGGAGTGGAACTCGCCGCGATGGCGATCTATCGCAACCTGGCGAAAGATACGCCCTGGCTCGATCGGTTCAAGCGTCCGCTCTGGACGAGAGGTCTGCGCAAGCGATTGCTCCGCAAATTCGACGGCCTCTCCGGGATCATTCTCAACAAGGAAAAATACAGACGCCGTTTCCGATTCAGCGCCGAACGGTGCACCGCCATTTTTGCCGCGCAGGCCGATCAGGGGATGATGGCCGCAACCTATCCGGAGGTCCTGATGGGCGTGGTCAAGCTACGGAAATAGGCGCCGATCTCTCGACGAAAGCTTACCGGCTCGGGCCGCGAGGCCGGCCCAATACCTGCCGCACTTGGCGGCGAACCCAGGCAGACCCATCGCAGTGCCCGTTCAGGCTCTTGCGTCCACTTTCTTCATGAAACGCCTGAGCTCGTCTGGATCCATATGCACGATGTGCCGGTCTTCCGGATAGGCGCCGCTGTTGACGTCGCCGACATTTTCCGAGAACGCCGCGATGCGCTCCGCTTGCCTTCAGCCGATATCGATCATCACCTTGCCGGCCTCGACCTTGACTGGATAGGTTTTGAGGTTGACGCAGACCGGCGCGCCCTTGGCCTGGCCGGTCTTATAGTTGAAGCGGCCATTATGCTTCGGGCATTCGATGATGTCGTCCATCACCAGCCCGTCGGCCAAATGCGCCTTTTCATGCGTGCAGAAACCGTCGGTGGCGAAGAACTCGTCGTCAGGCGAGCGGTAGATCGCGAAGGTGCGGCCGCCATGGTCGAAGCGGATCACGTCCTCCTCATCCACCTCGTCGACCGCGCAAGCTTCGACCCACTCCGCCATCGTCCTTCTCCTGATTGGGTTCGCACAACTGCCGCGCGCACCGACCTTATTCGGCAGCCGCAGCCGTTATGTCGAGATCGTGGAATCGCCGCGGTAAGGCTTGGCCGTCGGCGGCAATTCGCGCTTGAGGTAATAGTCCTCGTATTTCAGCTGCCTGACCAGCACCGGCCAGACCTCGCGATAGGCATGCCACATCGACGGGCTCGGCTCCGGCAAATCGTGCTTGATCAAGTCATGCAGCCTGGGCAGCGCATGATAGGGCACCATCGGGAACATGTGATGCTCCACATGGTAGTTCATGTTCCAGTAGATGAACCGGCTGATCGGGTTCATGTAAACCGTGCGCGTGTTGAGCCGATGGTCGGTGACGTTGTCGGCCAGCCCGATATGCTGCAGCAGGCCGGTCGTCACCATGTGCCAGGTGCCGTAGAGCCGCGGCAAGCCGATCAGCACCAGCGGTATCCATGACCTAAGCGCGATCGCCACAGCGATCGTCGCGACGTATACCGCGATGTGCCAGCGCGCCGCGATCACCGCCTTATGCTGCTCCATCTCCGGGACGTAGCTCTTCTCGTCGTCCGACAGCTTGCCGAAGGCCTGGCGCACCAGCGTGGGCAGCGAATAGCGGAAGTCGAGAATGCCCGTGAAGGCGAGCGCAGCCTTGATGAGGTCCGGGGGCCGCATAACGGCGATCTCGGCATCGCGGCCGACAATGATCGTGTCGGTGTGGTGACGGGCATGGCTCCAGCGCCACTGCACCGGGTTGCGCATCAGCATGAACGAGGCGATGTGATAAACGACATCGTTCATCCAGCGCGTGCGAAACGCGGTGCCGTGCCCGCATTCGTGCCAGCGCGAGTCGCTCGACGAGCCATAGAGCACGCCATAGACGAACATGAATGGCACGACCCACCACGTGCCCCAGAACCAGATAATGCCGGCGGCTGAGCCCAGGATCGCCGAGATCCAGATGACGCTATCGCGGATCGCCGGCCCGTCGCAACGCTGCATCAGCTCCTTCATCACCTTCCGCGGCACGTCGGTGTGGTACCACTCGGCCGATGCAAGTCCGGTCTCTATCGCAAGCCGCGTGCTCTCGCCGACAAGGCTGTAGTCGCGCTTCGTACCGGTGGTCGTCATCGTCATTAAAGCCCGTTGGCGCGGAATTTCCCGTCGAGGAATTTCTTGGCGCGCGGCACGTCCTCCTCGTCGAGATGCTCGATGATTACCGGGATGTTCGGGTGCTTTTCGCTGAGACGCTTGAGATAGAGATCGTAATTCAGCACGCCGAGCCCCGGCGCCGGCAGTTCGATCTCGCCGACGCCGCGGAAGGTCAGCCCCTCATGCGCCTCCGCGTCGCCGATATCGGCATGCTTCTCCGTCTTGTCGCCGCCCGAACGCTTCACGTCCTTGGCATGCGCGATTTTGATCTTGTCCGTCAGCGTGTCGAACACCTGGTTCAGCACTTGATCCATGCGGTCGATGTTGTGCGCCTCGAAATAGTTCGTCGGGTCGATCAACAGGCCGAGGCCGGGATGATCGACCTGAGCGAACATCCTGACCGTCTCCTCGACCGAGCCGACAACGTTGTTGACGTAGGTTTCGAGCAGGAACACCGCGCCGTGCTCGTAGGCGGTCTGGGCAAGATCCGAGATCACCTTGCGGCACTCCTCAAAACCTTCCTCGGTCTTGTTCTTCGGATGATGCACCCAGTCGGATTCGGTGTTGTAGGTGCCGGTTTCCGAGATCACGTAAGGCGAGCCGAAATCGCGCGCTTTCCGGATGATCTCCTTCAGATAGGCAAGCCGCCGCTCGCGCTCGGCCCTGTCCGGGTGGATGATGTTCGTGTAGCCGGACACGCAGCAAACCGGCAGGTTGTGGTCGCGGAACGTATCGCGCACCCGCCTCGCCTTGTCCCTGGTGATCTGTCCGGCCGAGAGGTCGATATCCTTGAAATGCAGGTCGAGCTGCACGGTGTTGAAATCGAGCGCCCGGATGCGCCTGGCGACCTCCTCGAGCTCATACGGAAAATAGCCTGTGAAGATACCTGCCTGCATCATGAGGTGAAGTCCTCCCGATAAGCGATTCAATTGCCCCGTTTCTTAGTCGCCCGGTCGACAGGGATTTCGGACAGCCTGACGGTGCGGCCCTCTGCTATCGACCGGTAACCGGCCTCCACCAGCGCCATGGTGTTGACGTTGTCGGCAACGGAAAGCGCCGGCGGCGTGCCGGTCTTGAGCGCATATTGCAGCTGCTCCATGACGCCGATGAAGGCATGCGGAAACCACATCGTCTCCCAGCTCGGGCTGACCCATTTGCCGCCGGTCGTCTCTGTCGAGGCGTAGGTCAGCGTCGAGGCGACGCCCTTCGGCCAACCGATCGTGCCCTTGGCGACACCCTTGGTGCCATCGACGCGCCAGTCGATATGCTGGTCGTCGGAATAGCCTTCCTGACGCGGGCCGGACCAGACGTCCTCCAGCGACACCGCGAGCACGCCGGAGGGAAAGCGCAGCGTCGAAACGGTGATGCCGTCGGAATGTTCGAACTTGGTGCGCGGATCCCTGCGCGTCAGCGTCGTGATTTCGTCAGGGTCGCCGAACAGGAAGCGCAGCACGTCGAGGTGGTGCACACTCATATTGGCGAGCGTCAGCCGGTCATATCCGGCGAGGAAGGTTTGCCAGTGCGGGATGGCATGCATGTCGATCTCGGCGAAGACGATCTCGCCCAGCGCGCCGCTATCGATGATCTGCTTCAAGACGCGCATCGACTGGTCGTAGCGCATGTTCTGGTTGACCGAGAGGATCTTGCCGGAGGCCGCCGCCTCGTCGCGCAGCTTCACCGCTTCCTCGACCGAGAGCGCCAGCGGCTTCTGCGCCAGAATCGCCTTGATGTGCGGCTGGTTCAGTGCATGGCGGATCAGCGCGGGCTGCTGGTCCGGCGGGAAGGCAAGGTCGACGATCTCGACGCGGCTGTCTTCGATCAGCCGCTCCGGCGTATCGCAGACGGTCGGAATGCCCCAGCGGCCGGCGACCTTTTCGGCATTCGTCCTGGTTCGTGAGGCGATCGCCACCACCGGAAAGCCGGCTTGCGCGTAGGCGGCGAGATGGCACTCGGCCATGATCATGCCGGCGCCGATGCAGCCGATCCGGTACTCCTTGACTCGGACTTTCACGTCCGGCTCGAAATCCATGCTCGCCATCCATTCCTCCCGTCGAGGACTGGATTTAACGCCAGGATCAGGCGGTCAGCCAAGGGCCGCGCCATCATTTCCCATCAGGGACCGGTGGATCCGGCTTACGCGGCGATCAGCACCGTGCTCTCCGGCGACCAGCTGAGCATCACTTCTTGGCCTTCGGCCAGCCGCTCGGCGCCGGTGTTCTGGACAATGACCTTCACCGTCTGTCCATCGCGGTCGACGAAATAGGTGCTGTTGTTGCCGGCGAAGATGCGTTTTGAAACCTGGCCCCTGACCGTGTTAGCATATCCCGCCTCGGACGTTGCAGAGCCGGTTGAAATCTGGATGCGCTCGGGCCGCACGGCGCAGCTCGCCTTGGCGCCGGCCGAGAGAGACGCACCCGACGCAGCGGCGATTGCTGTACCGTCGGGCAGCCTGATGCCGTTGCCGATCGCATCGCCGCGAAAGATGTTGGCGTCGCCGAGGAAGGTCGCGGCGAACTCGCTTTGCGGCCTGTCGTAGATCTCCTCGGGCGGCCCCTCCTGCACCAGTCGGCCGTCGCGCAATATGCCGATGCGGTCGCTCATCGTCAGCGCCTCTTCCTGGTCGTGGGTGACGAAGATGGTGGTGATGCCGATCTCGCGCTGGATGCGCTTCAGCTCGATCTGCATGTCGACGCGCAGCGCCTTGTCAAGCGCGCCGAGCGGCTCGTCGAGCAAAAGCACGCGCGGCTTGGTGACGATGGCGCGCGCCAGCGCCACACGCTGCCGCTGGCCGCCCGAGAGCTGGTGCGGCCGCCGGCCGCCGAGCTTGCCGAGTTGGACGAGATCCAGCGCCCGCTGCACTTCCGTAGCGACCGTCGCCTTCGGCTCGCCGCGCACCGAAAGGCCGAAGGCGACGTTGTCGGCGACGCTCATATTGGGAAACAGCGCATAGTTCTGGAATACCATGCCGATGCGCCGCTTCTCCACCGGCACGCGCTCGACGCTTTCGCCGCCGATGGCGATGCGGCCGGTATCCGGAAAGTCGAAGCCGGCGATCTGCCTGAGCAGCGTGGTCTTGCCGCTGCCCGAAGGCCCGAGCAGCGCATAGAAGCCACCGTCGGGAAAGTCGATCGAGACATGGTCCAGCGCCTTGTGCGCGCCGAAACTGCGGGAGACGTTCGATACCTGGACGCCGGCCATTATTTATCTCCGCCGAATTTGAAGAAGCGCGCCGTCAGCAGCATGAGCGCCATCGACACCACGATGATGATGGTCGACACCGCGTTGATCTCGGGCGTGAATCCCTTGCGGATCGCGGCGTAGATTTCGACCGGCAGCGTCGTCTGGCCTGGCGTCGACAGGAAGTACGAGACCACGAACTGGTCGAACGAGACAGCGAATGCGAACAGTCCGCCGGCGATCACGCCAGGCATGATCCAGGGCAAAGTTACGCGCACGGTAACCTGCCACTGATTGGCGCCGAGCGAACGCGCCGCTTCTTCCAGCTCCGGCGCGAAGGTCTGCAGGCGGGCGGACACGACGACGATGACGTAGGGCAGCGCCAGCGCGACATGGCCGAGCAGGATTGCGATGAGCCCGCGGCCGATGCCGATGCCGAAGAAGAAGATCAGCATCGCGGTGCCGGTAATAAGCCACGGAATTGCGATCGGCGGAAACAGCAGCGCCTGCAGGAATTTCTTGCCGCGGAATTCGTAGCGATAGAGCGCTAGCGACGCCATCGAACCAAGCAGCGTTGAAAGGATCGTCGTGATGATCGCGATCTCGATGCTGTTCCAGGTCGCCGCGATCAGCTGGTCGTTTTGCGCGAGCGAAGCATACCAGTCCGTCGTCCACTCGAACGGCAGCTGGTAAAAAGGCGAGGCGTTGAACGACATCAGCGCCATGATGATGATCGGCAGATAGAGGAAGCCGAGCAACAGGAAGATGTAAAAGCGCCCGACCCATTCCAGAATGCGCGTCGTCGCCATCAGCCGGCCCTCCGCAAGACCGGTGCCGCGAGCGCCAGGATGACCAGCACGACGGCAAGCAGGATGAAGGAGAGTGCCGCGCCCAGTGGCCAGTTGAAGACGGCAACAAACTGGTCCTCGATGACGGTGCCGTAGAAAGTGCCGGTGCGGCCGCCGAGGATGCGCGGCTCCATGAAAGAACCCACGACCGGCACGAAGATCAGCGCCGCACCCGCGATCAGGCCGGGCATCGACAGCGGGATGATCACCCGCTTGAGCACCTGCAGCCGCGAAGCCCCGAGCGAGCGGCCCGCCTCGATCAGCGAGTCGTCGATCGCCTGCAGCGTGAGGTAACAGGTCAGCACCATATAGGGCACGTAGGAGTGCACCAGGCCGATGATGACCGCCGGGTAGGAATACATGAGATCGATATTGATCTTGAACGGCAAGACCGCATTGAGCGTGGTGTCGAGAATGCCGCCCTCACGCAGCACCATGGCCCAGGAGAAGATTCGCACCAGCCCGTTCGACCAGAAAGGCAGGATGACCAGCAGGAAGATCGCCTCGCGGCTGCGGCCTTTAAGAACCTTCGCCAGCACGTAAGCCGCCGGATATCCGATGACGACGCACCAAAGCGTGACCTCAAGGCCGAGCCGCAGCGAAGCCAGAAGAAGTGTCAGATAAAGGCTTTGCGAGAAGAAGGCGGCGTAGTTGCCAAGCGTGAACGACCACTCCTTCCCGGCCAGCGGCAGATCGGTCATGAAGGAGAAGAACACCATGGCCGACAGCGGCAGAAAGATCGCCACCGTCAACCACAGATAAGCGGGAAGCAGAAGCGGCAGGGCTGGCCGCAGTCCGCGGCGCGAACCGGTCGCGAGCTGCTCTGCCATGATGCGTTCCCTCCCCGTAAGACGCCAACTATTTCACGTTGACCTTCAGCTCCTGCCAAAGTGCCAGGTATTTCTCGCGCTGCTCATCCGTGACCGGCGCCTGGAACTGGATACGTTTGGCGACCTCTGGGCTGCCCATGACCTTTCGGTTGAATGCGTCCTCGGGCAGCGCCTCGACCGCCTTGGTGTTGGCCGAAACCGGTGCGCCGACCTTGGTGACCCATTCGACATAGAATTTCGGGTCGATCATGTAGTTGATGAAGGCCTCGGCGCCGGCGACATTCTTGGAACCGGCCGGGATGGAGAAGGCGTCCAGCCAGGCGACGGCCCCTTCCTGCGGGATGACCAGCGAGACCGGCAGCTTGAAATGCGTCTTGGCGCGGTCGGCGGAGCCGCTCCAGTAGGTGCCGATATCGATCTGGTTGGAGGCAACCATCTGGTTCCAGTCGTTCTCCGAACTCCAGAAGGTCTTGATCTGCGGCATCAGCGAGGTGAGCTTCGCCTTGACCGCGCCCATATCCTTGATGTCGTTGATGTTCTGCCCCGATGCGATGGCGCCGAACTGCACCGCCTCGACGGCGTCGTCGCGGATGATGACGCGCCCCTTATGTGCCGGATCCCACATCTCGGCGATGCTCGTCGGCGGCTTGTCGAACGACTTCTCGTTGATGGCTAGAGCGGTCAGGCCCCACACCCACGGCACGCCATAGACCTTGCCGTCATGGTTCAGCATCGGCGAGCCGGCCTTGTCCTTGGCGATATCGGCATAGTTCGAGAGCTTCGACGTATCGATCGGCTGGATCAGCTTGCCGGCCATCGCCTGGTCGTTGAAGGCGGCGTTGATCATGACGACGTCGTAGAGGCCGGGATTGGTCCTCAGCTTGGTCAGCATCTCCTGTTCGGAGTTGAAGAAGTCATTGACGACCTTGTAGCCGGTCGCCTTCTCGAAGTTGGCGACCGCCCATGGCTCGTCGGCGCCGTAGCCCTTCCAGTTGAGCACATGCACTTCCTCGGCGGCCTGGGCGGCAAACGTGAATGCTGAGACGAAAACGGCGGTCGCCGTCAGAAAAGCGGTGAGTCTGGGCATGCGCATGTTTTTTCCTCTCATTGTTGGCCCGGTTGATGGGCTTGTTAAGTTGCAGTCGCGTCCTCCCGGCCATGCGCTATCGTTCCTTGATCGTGATGGCTTAGGAATTCCTGGATGTCACTGTCGGTCGGCGCGGACGAGCCGCCATGACGGGTGACGGAAACGGCCGCCGCGGCGTTCGCGTAGCGCGCCGCTTCGCAGGGCGACAGGCCGCGCCACAATGCGCTGACGAAGGCGCCGATATGCGTATCGCCGGCACCATTGGTGTCGACGGCGCTGACCGCGAAGCCGGGGATCGCGTGCGTGCCGCCTTCTGCCAGCCGCACAAGGCAGCCATGCGCGCCGGCGCGGATCACGACGCCCGCGGCTTTCGGGCAGTGTTCGGCCAGAAGCCGGATCGCGACGGTCTGCGCGTCGCCACGGCCGGCTATTGCGGCGGCCTCGTCGGCGTTGCAGCTCAGCCAAGCGGTGCGGGCAAGCACCCTTTCCAAGATCGGGCGCGGAATCTCCGCGATCACAGGCGTCGGATCGAAGACCACGGGAACTTCCTCCGGCAGCGCGTCGATCCAGGCGGCGAGCGCTTCGCGGCTGCCAGGGTAGCTCAACGTATAGCCGGAGGTGAAAACCCAATCGCCCGGAATGACTTGGACGGGCGCCATCATGTCCGGTGTCAGCACGCTCTCTGCGCCCGGCCATGAGACGAAGGTACGTTCCGCATCGCTGCTGATCATGGCGACGCAATTGCCGCTGTCCATCAAGGGTGACGGCGGCGTCAGCGTCTCGATGCCTTCAGCGGCGAAAGCCGCGCGCAGGAAGTCGCCGTCTGCCCCGATGCCAAGCTGTCCGCCGAACACCACCTTCATGCCGGTGCGGCTTGCCGCGACCATCATGTTGAAGCCGCCGCCGGCGACGCGCGAATAGCTCGTCGCGGTCTTTTCGCTGCCCGCCGCCGGGAGAGCGTCGATGCGATATACATAGTCGACCACCGCGCTGCCGACATGAACGAGGCGCCCGCTCATGCGGCGTCCTCCTTGCCGCCACGGGCCTTCGGCATGCGTGCCGCGACAAGATCATTGGCCAACGGCTCGACCTCCGCGAGATCGATGCCCTTCAGTCCCGCGATTTGATCTTGCGGCAGGCCCGACAGGCCCGAACAGGCGCCCGCCATGCCCGCGGCGATGGCGCCTATGGTGTCGGTGTCGCCGCCGAGATTGGCGCTGATCACTGCCGCTCGCCACGCATCCCCGTTGGCAACCTCCAGCACGGCGAATGCTGCAGGAATCGACTCCTGGCTGGCAACCCCCGTGCCGATCAGGTCAACGATCAACCGGATCGCCTCTTTGTCGCGCTTCCCGCGCACAAGTTCCTGCGCCCAGAGGATGCGTTCGGCGATGTCGCCGCCGGTGACCCAGTGACCGAGCGCGGCACCAAGCTTTGCCGCCGCGACGGCATGGCCGGAAGCAGCGCGCCAGTCGGCGCCCGAAACACCGAGACTGACCGCGGCAGCAACTGCGGCTGCGGAGGCAATCGCAATCGACGTATTGTGCGTAGCCCGGCAGGTTTCCGCGACTTTGAGAACCAGGGCATCGAGCGGCTCCGGGCGGATCATAATGCCGACCGGCGCAATCCGCATCGCGGCGCCGTTGGTGTCGCCAGTTCGCCCCGCTTCTTCCGCCGGCACGCCGTTATTGATGGCGTCGATGGCCCGCTTGGTCGACGGTCCAAGCAGGTCGTAACTGCCACGCGCCTTGACGTCGCGCTCCCAGTCGAGCAGCGCGTTGACCCATCGCGCATGGTCGAAGCGATTCCCGGAGCTGACCAGGATGCGGCCGAGCAGCAGGGCCTGCTCGGTGTCGTCGGTGATGGCACCTGCCGACAGCCCCTTCGACACCGGATGGTCGACGGCGGGCGCAACGAAACCCTCGACATGGCCATAGAGCTCGGCGATGCGGGCGGGCGACAGAAGCTGTGTCGGCATGCCCAGCGCATCGCCAAGCGCGCCGCCGATCAGCGCGCCCATCGCCCGGTCGATCGCGTCGGCCGCCATGCTCAGAACTCCAGATGCAGCGCGAAATGCGCCGGGTTGAGCAGGCTGGTGACGAATTCGATGGCGCGGCCGTCGGCGGCGCGCGTCAGCCGCCGCGTCCTGAGGAACGGCGTGCCCGGCGCGCAATCGAGGATGGCGGCATCAGCAGCGCTGAGCATCTCGATGTCGACCCACTCCTCGCCATGGTCGGACACCAGCCCTGCCCCGCGCAGCGTCTGGTGCAGCGAGCCTTCGCGAAGCCCGCGCAGCGGCACGTCTTCCAGCTCGGGCGACAGTGGCAGGCGGCTGCGTTCGATCGAGATCGCATGGCCGTCATCGGCATTCGTACGGACGCGATCGACGGCGATGAAAGACGAACTCTCGACACCGAGCTTTGCCGCGAGCTCGGCATTCTCGATGATCTCGAGCCTAAGCGTCCGGGTTTCGGCATTGGCGCCCGCATTGGCGAGCGCGCGCGACCAGCCGATCGCGTCATCGACCGGCATGCCGTCGAAAGTGACGAAGGACCCGATGCCGACCTTGGTGGTGATGAGGCCGCGGCTTGAAAGCTCTTCCAGCCCTTTGCGAACCGTGTTGCGGCTGACCGAGAAGCGCTGGACGAGCTCGTTCTCGCTCTGCAGGCGTTCGCCAAAGCCGAGCACGCCTGAGCGGATCTCGTGCTCCAGAACCGTCGCGATCTGCTCGGGCTTGCCCGTGCCGGGAGTGAGTTGCGTCGCGCGACGGGCCATATAGATACCTGTTCAATGAACCTGTATAATCCTGTTCATTAGCGTATGTGAGACAAAGCGTCAACGGCCAAGTCCCGCATGTCCCGATTGTTTTGCGCTGCACCTCGTTTGCCTGCAGGCATCCTCATAGTGACGCGAGAGGGGCGCTCTCATATGCTCCGATACGAACCTTCTAATCTCCGGAGCAATGGACGATGGTCAAGTTCCTGCCGCTGAAAAAGGCCGTTGCGGAGACTCTGCACGATGGCGATACGGTCGCCTTCGAGGGCTTCACCCATTTGATCCCGACCGCCGCGGCCCATGAGGCAATCCGCCAGGGCTTTCGCGACCTGACGCTGATCCGCATGACGCCCGACCTGATCTACGATCAGATGATCGGCATGGGCATGGCCAAGAAGATCGTCTTCTCCTATCTCGGCAATCCCGGCGTCGGCCTGCTCAGGCGCGTTCGCGACGCCATCGAGAACGGCTTTCCGCGGCCGATCGAGGTCGAGGAGCACAGCCACGCCGGCATGGCCAACGCCTATGAGGCGGGGGCCGCCGGCCTGCCCTGCGCGGTGTTCCGCGGCTATCGCGGCGCAGGCCTTGCCGCCGTCAATGCAACCATCAAGTCCATAACCTGCCCGTTTACCGGCGAGGTGCTGGCCGCCGTTCCGGCGATCCGGCCCGACGTCGCCTTCATCCACGCGCAGAAGGCCGACCGCAAAGGCAATGTGCTGGTCGAGGGCATCATCGGCATCCAGAAGGAGGCCGTGCTCGCCGCCAAACGCGCCGTAGTGACGGTCGAGGAAGTGGTCGACAGTTTCGACGATCTCCACCCCAATCTCACCGTGCTGCCGAATTGGACGATCGCGGCAATCTCGATCGTCCCGGGCGGCTCCCATCCGTCCTACACGCATGGCTATTACGAGCGCGACAACTCCGCCTATCTCGAATGGGACGAGATCGCCGCCGACCGCGACCGCTTCCAGGCATGGGATGCAGAAGAACGTCATCGAGAGCAGCGCAGACGACTTCGCTGCTCGCGTCGAGCATCTGAGGAAAGCCGCATGAGCGAGATCGATTTGGGCTTCACTCCCAACGAGATGATGACGATTGCCGCGAGCCGTGCGCTGAAGAACGACGATGTCTGCTTTGTCGGCATCGGGGCGCCGTCGGCCGCCTGCAATGTCGCGCGGCTGACCCATGCGCCGGACATCACGCTGATCTACGAGAGCGGCACCATCGGCACCGCGCCCCACGTTTTGCCGCTGTCGATCGGCGACGGCGAATTGTGCGAGACGGCGGTCACCACCGTCGCGGTGCCGGAGATGTTCCGCTACTGGCTGCAGGGCGGCCGCATCACCATCGGCTTCCTCGGCGCCGCCCAGCTCGACAAATTCACAACATCAACACTACGGTCATCGGCGACTATTCGCATCCCAAGACGCGGCTGCCCGGCGGCGGCGGCGCGCCGGAAATCGCCACTTCCTCGCGAGAGGTCTACATCACTATGGCGCAGTCGAAGCGCGGCATGGTCGAAAAGATCGACT
The DNA here is from genome assembly GCF_029625765.1 of Mesorhizobium sp. WSM4983. Lineage (NCBI taxonomy): Bacteria > Pseudomonadati > Pseudomonadota > Alphaproteobacteria > Hyphomicrobiales > Phyllobacteriaceae > Mesorhizobium > Mesorhizobium sp. WSM4983. The sequence continues at coordinate 1,081,761 of NZ_JARTVM010000001.1, forward strand.
TCTTCACCTCCTTCGGCCATGGCGAGGGTGGCGACCACCGCAAGCGGCTCGGCATCGACACCGCCGGTCCGACTTTGCTGATCACCGACCTCGCCGTCTGGAAGCCGGACCCTGTCACCAACGAATTCACCGTCGTGTCGCTGCATCCCGGCGTCGCCCGCGAAGAGGTGCAGGCGACCTGTGGCTGGGAAGCAAAGTTTGCCGAGGCGCTTGACGAGACGCCGGCGCCGACGGAACTCGAGCTGAAGACGTTGCGCGATTTGCAGGCGCGCACCAAAGCCGCGCATGCGGGTACCGACAAGGGGAAAGCTGCATAATGACTGATGCCTTCATCTGCGACTACATCCGCACGCCGATCGGTCGTTTCGGCGGCGCGCTATCCTCGGTGCGAGCCGACGATCTCGCCGCCATTCCGCTGAAGGCGTTGGTCGAGCGCAACCTGGGCGTCGACTGGGCCGCGGTCGACGACGTCGTCTTTGGCTGCGCCAATCAGGCCGGCGAGGACAACCGCAACGTGGCGCGGATGGCGTTGCTGCTGGCCGGCCTTCCCCAGGACATTCCGGGCTCCACGATCAATCGGCTCTGTGGCTCGGGCATGGATGCCGTCACCATCGCCGCCCGGGCCATCAGGGCCGGCGAGGCCGAGCTGATGATTGCCGGCGGGGTGGAGTCGATGAGCCGCGCGCCCTTCGTCATGCCGAAGGCCGACACCGCCTTCTCGCGCAATGCCGAGATCTACGACACGACCATCGGCTGGCGCTTCGTCAACCCGCTGATGAAGAAGCAGTACGGCGTCGATTCCATGCCGGAGACCGGCGAGAACGTCGCCGAGGAGTTTTCGGTCAGCAGAGCCGACCAGGACGCCTTTGCCGTGCGCAGCCAGGACAAGGCTGTTGCGGCGCAGGCCAATGGCCGGCTGGCGAAGGAGATCACGCCGGTGGCGATCCCGCGGAAAAAGGGCGAGCCAATCGTCGTCTCGAAGGACGAGCATCCCCGCGCCGGCACGACCATCGAGGCCCTGGCCAAGCTGCCGACGCCGTTCCGCCAGGGCGGCACCGTGACTGCCGGCAATGCTTCCGGCGTCAATGATGGTGCTGCTGCGCTGATCATGGCCTCCGAAGCGGCGGCCAGGAAACATGGCCTGACGCCGATCGCCCGCATTCTCGGCGGTGCTGTTGCCGGCGTCGCGCCGCGCATCATGGGTATCGGTCCCGCGCCGGCAACCAAAAAGCTCTGCGCCCGTCTCGGCTTGAGGCCTGACCAATTCGACGTCGTCGAGTTGAACGAAGCCTTCGCCTCGCAAGGCGTTGCCGTGCTGCGCGAACTCGGAATTTCCGAGCAGGCGGAGCATGTGAACCCCAACGGCGGCGCGATCGCGCTCGGTCATCCGCTCGGCATGTCGGGCGCGCGCATCACCGGCACGGCGGCGCTGGAGCTGCGCGAGCGCGGCGGACGCTGCGCTTTGGCCACCATGTGCATCGGCGTCGGCCAGGGCATTGCGATTGCACTGGAACGGGTCTGACGGCTCGGCCCGCTCAGTAAGGCAGGCCGACATAGTTCTCCGCCAGCGCGGTCGAGGCGGCAATGGAGTGTACGAGATAATTGAGCTCGGCTTCCTGGATGCGCTGACCGAACTCACCCGCCTCGGGGAAGCGGTGGAGGATCGTCGTCATCCACCAGGAGAAGCGCACCGCCTCGCAATCGATGCGATGGCGTCGCCCTCGAGCCCGGTCCGGTATCGGTTGGCATTGTTTGCGTCATCGTCCATGGGGAGGCTTCCCCTCAGGCAACGACGCGACGAAGGCGCGGATCAGGGCGACGAGCGCATCGGGCTGCTCGATGCAGGGAATGTGCCCGGCGCCGCGGATCAGCTCGAAGCGCGCGCCGGGGATCAGGTCGGCAAGCGAGCGCACGAGATTGGGCGGCGTCGAACCGTCCTGGTCGCCGCCGATGCAGAGCGTCGGCACCGCGATGCGGCGCGCGCTGTCGGTGAAATCCGCGTCGCGAACCGCCATACACGTGCCGATGTAACCTGGCAGCGCCTGCCTGGTCAGCATGTTGCGGCAACCGGCAAGCTCTGCGACGCGGTTGGCATGAAAATCCGGCGTGAACCACACCTTCATGATGCCATCGGCAATCGCCTCGATGCCGTCACGCTCGACCGTCGCGATGCGGCTGTTCCAGCTCTCGGCGGTACCTATTTTGTGCGCGGTGTCGCTGAGGATCAGCGCTTCGACGAGTTCGGGCCGCCGTGCATAGAACCCCTGCGCGACCATGCCGCCGACCGACAGGCCAAAAAGCACGACCTTCTGGAAGCCGAAGCAATCGATGAGCGCGCTCAGATCGTCGACATGGTCGTCGATCGAGCGCACGCCGCTGCCGATGTCGGAAAGTCCGTGGCCGCGCTTGTCATAGACGAGCATCGGCATCTCACCGGCAAGCCGTGCGACGATATCGTCCCAGATCCGCAAGTCGGTGCCGAGCGAATTGATGAAGATGATCGGGCGCGCAGCAGCCGTCCCGGCGATAAGGCGATGGTGCAACGCAATGCCGCCGATACTGACGAATGGCACGATCTCGATCCTCCAAACCAACATTGCACCAGTTGTCTAGATCGGTAAACCGAGGGCTACTCTGGACGGTGCACGCCGCCTTGGATCTTTTGAGGGGGCGTTTGGCGATCCTTCTCCGGGGTCGAGACCAGCAGGGCGGCGGCGGCATTCGCGGCGGCGATGGCGGCCTCGGTGGGCTCGCCGCGAGCAAGCGCAGCCGCAAAGGCACCGACGAATTCGTCACCTGCGCCATGGGTGCTGACCACCCTTACCGGAATGGCAGCGAGCGCAAAGGCGCGGCCATCGCGATCGTGATAGGCGACGCCATCGCCGCCGGCGGTGACGATTGCAGCCGGATAAACGATTGCCAATTGCCGCACTGCCTCAGCTGCGCCTTCAAGCGTGTCGACGACCGGAATGCCGGCCAGGAACTCCGCCTCTATGGCGTTGGTGATCACGATGTCGACGAGCCCGGTGAGTTCGGCGGGCAGCGGCCGGGCCGGCGCCGCGTTGAGCACGACGCAGCAGCCGTGAGCCTTCGCCGCGCGCGCGGCAGCGATGTTGGCGATTTCCGGAACTTCGTTCTGCAGCAACAGCACCTCAGCCTGCGCGAGCAGACCGGCGGCGGCCGCGACATTCTTTTCGCCGAGTGTCAGATTGCTGCCGGAAACGATCACCGCGCCGTAGTCGCCATCGTCGTCGAAGATGGCCACGCTCATGCCTGATCGGGTCCCCGGTTCTGTTCGCACGAAGCGGTGCTCGACATTGCTGCGGCTGAGATTGGCGAGCAGCGCGCGGCCGAAATCGTCGTCGCCGACGGCGCCGATCATCGCCGACCTCGCCCCCGCGCGCGCCGCCGACAGGGCCTGATTGCCGCCCTTGCCGCCGCATTTCGGCTGCCAGCCGAAACCGGTCACCGTCTCGCCCTTGCGCGGACGATCCGGTGCGTCGACCAGGATGTCGTAATGCAGGCTGCCGAACACGGCCACCAACCCCGCTGAAGCATCGCTCATCCGCGACGATCTTTCATCTGTACTTGTCTCGGCGTTTCGACGTCACTGCCGACATGGTGCGGCCGAGATTGTGCTCCGCCGCCTGATAGTCGCGCTGCGCCACCGCGACGAACAGCGCATCCAGGATGTTGAGCTGGGCGATACGGGCGGCCGCATTCTCGCCCATCAGCGGCGACCCCCGCGCGGTCGAGCAGAGCACGACATCCGCCTCGGCTGCCAGCGGCGAGTTGGCGTAGTTGGTTATGGCAAGCGTTCTGGCGCCGTTCTTTCTGGCAAGTTGAACGGCATCAATCACCGCGCTGCTGTTGCCGGAATGGGAAAAGCCGACGGCAATGTCTTCGGCGCCGAGGAGCGAGGCCGACATGAGCATCATGTGGGAATCGTCGTAAACCGCCGCGCGGATGCCGATCCGCAGGAACTTGTGCGAGACATCCCGGGCAATCTGAGCCGAACCGCCGACGCCATAGAAGTCGCGATGCTTGGATCGATAAATGAGGTCGGCGGCCCGGTCGAAATTGCCGATGTCAAGGATCGCCAGCGTTTCCTCCAGCGCCTGTATCGAAGTGCGGAAGACCTTTTGCACGATCTCGGCCGAACTGTCGTCGACGGAGAGTTCCCGGTGCATCTCGGCGGTCGGCGAGCGGCTGTATTCGCAGACTGCCGTCCGGAAGTCGCGATAGCCGGAGAAGCCCAGCTTCTTGGCGATCTTCACCACCATCGCCTCGGAGACGCCGGCCTCGTCAGCGATCTCCTTCAAAGGGATCGTCTCGTCGAAACCGCGGCGGCCGAACACGGTTTCCACCACCTTTGCCTCCAGCGGTGTGAGATGCGGCATCATCATGCGGATGCGCGGCCCCACGGCCCGGAGATCCGCGGACGTCATCCTGCAGCTCCGAGCAGGATTTCCTGGACGATAGCCTGCGAGGCAACCGCGTCCTGCCCATCGAGGGCAGCCGCCAACCGATTGTCCCGCTCCAGCCGCTCGACGACCCGCAACATGCGCTTGACGGTCATGATGTTGACCTCGCATTCGCGCACCGGGTCGAGACCGGTCATGTCCGGAAAGGTGTCGAAATAGATGGCACCGGCGTAGCCGTCCCTGCGTATCTGGCGCAGCAGCTCGATGGTCTGCAGCGTGTGCACGGCGCCGACCATCAGGCCGTCGTCGCGCTTGGCGTAGCCATCGTTGAGATGAACGCCGAGCAACCTGCTGTGACGGGCGACAAGAGCGGCGGCAAAGGCCGGTTGCTCGTCGGCATAAAGAACATGCGCGAAGTCGAGGGTGACGCCGAGATTGGGCAGGCCGGCCTCGCGGATCGCCAGCAACGTGGTCGCGGCATCCGGCATCAGCGAATAGGAACGCGGCTCGTTCGGCTTATATTCGAGGCTGATGGCGCAATCGGGGTCATGCGACGCAACTTCACGAATACCGTCGATTTCGTGTTGCCAAAGTGTCGCGTAGTCGGCTTGGAAAGCGTAGTCGAAACCATCCTGCCCCAGCCACAACGTCATGAGACCGGCGCCGGCCTCTCGCGCCGCGTCGATGCCAGCCTTGGTGAGGTCGATGGCTTCACGCCGCACTGCCGGATCGGGATTGGTGAACGCGCCGAGCTTGAAGGCGGGATTGGAATAGTAGCGCATCGCGAAGCCATTGATGGAAAGCCCGAGATCACCAAGCCTCCGTGCGATTTCCCTGGGGTTTTCACCGATATGGTCGGGAAAGTTGAGGTCGAGATCGGTGAGCCCCTCGACCTTAGCCGCCCGCGCCGCCATCTGCAGCACCGAGGGCTTCCCGGTAAGCCCGGCCCACTCCGCCTCAGGCCGCGAGGCGAAGGAATTGAGACGGGTGGCAAAACGGTGGGATGTCATTTGGGATCCTTGGGATGCCTGAGACTTCACATGAAAAAATGATTTTGTAAAGTTCTCTGGTGAGCTGTACAGGCTGGTTGCCCTGGTTGGCATGCGCTGATTGTTCTGGCATTACCGGGTTCGAGAACCATTCCGACGGGCAGCAATGACCTCGAAACACAACGTCCTTTTCATCATGTGCGACCAGCTGCGGTTCGATTATCTGAGCTGCGCCGGGCACAAGAGTCTGACGACGCCGAACATCGACCGGCTCGCCAGCCGCGGCGTGCGTTTCACCAATGCCTATGTGCAATCGACGGTCTGCGGCCCCTCGCGCATGAGCGCCTATACCGGCCGCTACGTCCGCTCGCACGGCTCGACGCATAATGGCGTGCCGCTCAGAGTCGGCGAGCCGACGCTGGGCGACCATCTGCGCGAGGTCGGCGTGCGTTGTGCGCTCATCGGCAAGACACATATGAAGGCCGACGAGGAAGGGATGGAGCGCCTCGGCATCGCCAAGGATTCCGTCATCGGCGTGCGTGTCGCGGAATGCGGCTTCGAGCCGTTCGAGCGCGATGACGGCCTGCACCCCTCGACCAGCTACGACCCCGATCCGGCCTACGACTCCTATCTGCGCCAGCACGGCTTCGAGGCCGAAAATCCTTGGGAGCATTGGGCGAATTCCGGCGAAGGCGAGAATGGCGAGAATTTCAACGGCTGGCTGCTCGTCCATGCCGATAAGGCGGCGCGCATTCCGGAGGAGCATTCCGAGACGCCTTACATGACGCGCCGCGCCATGCGCTTCATTGAGGACGCCGAGGCCAAGGGCGAAGCCTGGTGCGCGCATCTTTCCTACATCAAGCCGCACTGGCCCTATATCGTGCCCGCGCCCTACCACGCCATGTACGGCAAGGCGGACATCCAGCCGCCCGTTCGCAGCGAAGCCGAGCGCATCTCGCCAAACCCGATCTTCGAGGCCTTCCAGCAGGAGCGGTACTCGAAGAACTTCTCGCGCGATGAGGTCCGCGAAACGGTCGTTCCCTGCTACATGGGCCTGATCAAGCAGATCGACGATCAGCTCGGCCATTTGTTCGACTTCATGGAGAAGCGCGGCCTATTCAAGAACACGCTTGTGGTCTTCACTTCTGACCACGGCGACTATCTCGGCGACCATTGGCTCGGCGAGAAATACCTGTTCCACGACGTCGCGGTGAAGGTGCCGATGATCGTCTACGATCCTCGTCCGGAAGCCGACGCCACAAGAGGAACCACGTTGGACGCGCTGGTCGAGATGATCGATCTCGCACCCACCTTTCTCGATTATTTCGGCGGCAGGCCCAAGCCGCATGTCCTCGAAGGCCGCTCGCTGCTGTCGCTGACTTCGGGTGAGCGGAAGAGCCTGCGCAACTATGCCATAAGCGAGTATGACTACAGCGGCGATGCGGCGCGGCTGAAGCTCGCCATGCCGGTGTCGGGCTGCAAGCTCTACATGATCACCGACGGCCGCTTCAAACTCGTCCATGGCGAAGGTGTCGAGCCGATGTTCTTCGATCTCCACAACGACCCCGGCGAATTGCGCGACCTCGGCCGCGAGCCGTCGGCCGCCGGCGACATTGACCGGCTGCGCAAAATGCTGATGCGCTGGCTGGCGCTGCCCAACAATCGCATTACCGTCCCCGACGAGTGGCTGACGGAGATCGACGACAAGGTCGGCCATTTCGACCCGATCATCGGCTCCGGCGTGCTCATCGGCTATTGGGACGAGGCCGAACTCGCCGAACAGCTGGAGGCGCGTCGCCGCTGGCTGACGCGCCGGGGCAACTAGCTTTCGTTACCCGAGTGTCAGCCCCGCCTTCTTCGCTTCCTCGCGCAGGAACGGCAGCCCCACCTCGATGACGTCGCGAGGGTCTTCCGCCACCGGGCGCCACACCGCGAGCCCCCCGGCGATGTCGACGTCGACATGGTTCATGCTTTCGAGCGTGATCGGGCCCTCATAGCCGATGTCGGCGATCGCCTTCATGCAGGCTGCCCAGTTCAGCATGCCGCGCCCCGGCACACCGCGATTGGCCTCCGACACATGCACATAGCCGAGGAAGGGCGCCGCCGCCTCGAAGCCGGCCGCGAAGCTCTCTTCCTCGATATGCATGTGGTAGGTGTCGAGATGGATGAAGATGTTGTCGGCGCCGATGCGCTCGATGATGCGCGCCGCGTCGACGCCGCGGTTGATCAGATGCGTCTCGTAGCGGTTGCAGGGTTCGATGCCGAGGTTCAGGCTGCGGGCCTTCGCCGACTTTGCCGCCCTTTCGAGGAAGCGGCACATGCCGTCGATCTCCCGCTGCGTCGGCGCCCTGCCGGTGGTCTTGCCGATCGTGCCATAGGTGACGCCGCCGAGCGCCTCGGCGCCCACCTCGTTGCAGACCTTGAAGGCCGGCTGCAGGAAATCGAGCGCTTCTTCCGGCCGCTCCACCACGTCGAGTGCGCGCGGCAGGCCGAGCGACGGAATGAGCTGCACGCCATAATGGTTTGCAAAACCGCGCGTGCGCTTGGTGTCGATCTCCTCGGGTCTGAGCAGCGGGATTTCCATGAGGCCAATACCGAGCTCCTTCAGCCGGCCCATCTGCGGCTCGATGCGGGCCAGATCCCAGACCGGGGCGATGGCGAAAGTGTGCAGTCCGAAAACATTCATATCAGCCTCGTTGTTCGTGCGCCGCCGCGGCGGCCGTGTCGCCGCCGCCGACGATGCGGCTGACGACTTCGTTCATGTTGGTTTTGGCGGTGACGAGATCGGCATCCGCCCTGCCGTGGCGCAGCACGACGATGCGGTCGGTGACCGACAGCACGTCGTTCAGCCGGTGCGAAATCAAAATGACGGCGATGCCTTCAGACTTCAGCCGCCGGATGAGATCGAGCACGCTCTGCACCTCGCGCACAGCCAGCGCCGCCGTCGGCTCGTCCATGATGACGAGCTTCGGGTTGAAGGTGAGCGCCCGCGCGATGGCCACCGTCTGCTGCTGGCCGCCGGAGAAGGAGCCGACGGAACGACTGATCGACGGCAGGTGCGCCCCGAGCCGCTCGATCATCCGCGCCGCCTGCCGATCCATCTCGGTCTTGTCGACAAAGCCGGGGAAGAGGCCGAGCAGCCTTTTCGTCGGCTCGCGGCCAAGGAAGATGTTGGAGGCCACGTCCTGCTGCTTGGCCAAGGACAGATCCTGGTAGATCATCTCGATGCCGAGCCGTCGCCGCTGGCCGGGGTCGAGGGCGAGGATGTCCTTGCCGTCGAACTCGATCGAGCCGGTGTCGGCGCGGTAGATGCCGGTGATGGTCTTCATCAGCGTCGACTTGCCGGCGCCGTTGTCGCCGACCAGCCCGACCACCTCGCCGGCTGCGACCGACAGGTCGACGCCATGCAGCACGTCGACCGCCCCGAAGCTTTTGCGGATCTTGTGGAGCGAAAGCAGGGTCATACGCGCGACTCCTTCCGCACCTGATACTGGTCGATGAAGACCGCGAGGATGAGAACCGCGCCGATCGCCATCTGCTGGTAATAGGATTGCACGGCAAGCAGCGTCAGCCCGTTCTGCAGCACGCCCATGATCAGAGCGCCGATCATGGTGCCGAGGATCGAGGCACGGCCGCCGAACAGGTTGGTGCCGCCGATGATCGCCGCGGTGATCGCGGTGAGTTCGTAGTTGATGCCGGCGGTCGGATCGCCCGCATTGACGCGGGCGGTGAACAAGAGACCGGCAAGCCCGGCAAGCGCGCCGGAGAGCGTGTAGATGATGCGGCGATGCTGCTCGACGCGGATGCCGGCTGCGCGCGCCGCGCCCTCGCTGTCGCCGAGCGCCAAAGTGTGGCGGCCGAAGCGCGTATAGGCAAGCACCGTATGCGCGACGATCGCCGTCAGCACGAAGATGATGACGGGCATCGGAATGCCGAGCGGCCTCCCTTGCCCGATATAGACGATCTCCGGCGGCAGGCCGTAGATCGCCCTGCCCTGCGAGATGACGAGCGCCAGCCCGCGCGCAAGGCCCAGCATGCCGAGCGTTACGATGAAGGCCGGCACGAAGGCGCGGGTGACCAGTTGGCCGTTGATGTAGCCGGCGATACTTCCGGCCAGAATGCAGGCGATCACCGCGAACACCGACGGCCAGCCGAGGTTGACGGCGACGAAGGCCCCCGCCACGCCGGCAAGGCCCATGACCGATCCCAGCGACAGATCGAGCCCACCTGAACCGATGACGAAGGTCGCGGCGATCGCCAGCACGCCGATCGTCGACGTGGCGAGCAGGATGTTGAGGAAATTGCTGAGCGACAGGAAGAAAGGCGACAGAATCGCCATCGCCGCGCTCAGCAGCACAAGCACCAGCAGCGACTCCAGCCTGATGTGGAGCCTCTCGACGGATGCGCGCTGCACCCGAGCCCAAAACCCGGGCTGCGCCGTTTCGGAAGCCATGTTTTGACCCTTCTGGGTAGGGGACTAGGGGAATAGGGAAGTCAGCGGGAGAGAGCCGGGTCTGGGAAGTGCAAACCTTCCTCCTCCTACCCCCTACTACTGACCTACTCCCCTACTGACCTGCTCCCCTAGTCCCTTCTCTTGCTACTTCACATATTGCAGCATCGGCTCCTTGCCGGCGTCGAGCACGTCCTTGGTCAGCACCAGGGTGGGCACCGCGATGCTTTCCTCGACCTTCTCGCCGGCCAGCGCCTTCTTGACGTTCTCGACCGCCTGCTTGCCGACGAGATAGGGAAGCTGCGCGACGGAAGCGTTCAGGCGGCCTTCCTTGATCGACTTCACCGCGTCGATGTTGCCGTCCACGCCGATGATCGTCACCTGCTCGCCTTTGCCGGCGGCGTAGACCGATTCAACGGCGCCCAACGCCATGCCGTCGTTGGCGCAGAAGATGGCAACCAGATCGGGATGCGCCGTCAGTGTGTCGGTGGCGATCGAGGCGGCCTTGCCGCGATCCCAATCGCCCGGCAGCGAGGCGACCACCTCGAGCCCCGGCGCCAGTTCCTTGAGCTTGTCGGCAAAGCCTTTGGCGCGCTTCTCGCCGGTGATGTTGCCTGAGAGACCCTCGATCACCAGCACCGGACCCTTGGCGTCCTTGCCAAGCTTGGAGACGAGATATTCGGCCCCTTGCGCACCCGCGGCGACGTTGTCGGAACCGATATGGAAGGTGACCTTGACGCCTTCCTTGTCGAGAACCGCCTGGTCAAGATTGTTGTCGAGATCGACGATCTTGATGCCGGCATCCTGCGCCGATTTCAGGCAGGGCAAAAGGTTGGTCGAGTTGATGGCGGCGGTGATCATCGCCACCGGCTTGCGCTCGAGCATCGTGTTGCAGAGGTTGAGCTGCGGCTCGGCCGCCTGGTCGCTTTCGGCCGCCTGCTGGAAGTATTTCACGCCGGCTTCCTTGGCGCCGTCGGCGACGCCCTGCGCCATCGCGCCCCAGAACGGATTGGCCAAGGTCTTCATCAGCACGCCATATTCGCCGTCCTCGGCCTTAGCAGTGCCGACCGCGGCAAAGGTAAGCGCCACGCCCAATGCGAGAGTAAATCGATTTATCTTTGTGGAAAGCGATGTCATTCCGTCCTCCGTTTGTTTGCGCCGGATGCCTCGGCCAGGGCCGGCACTCTTCTTCCGTTGTCGACATGGGGGTTATTGTCGGTCTCCTCCCCCGGAATGCGGGACGCTGCCTGGCGAGCCAACGGATTCCCGCATGAACACCTTGCAAGGTTCGAGCCGCGCCCTCGGCGGGCCGCGCTCGCCTTCGATCCTGCGAAACAAAACCTCCATTGCGTTGGCGGCGATCTCGCGCACCGGCTGCACCACCGCGGCGATCGCCGGCCACGTCACCTGCATCCATTCGGCGTCGTCGAAGCCGACCAGCGAGATGTCGTTTGGGCAGTGCCAGCCGCGCCGCCGAAACTCCGAAAGCGCCACCAGCGTGCCCTTCAGGAAGAGCGAATAGACCGCCGTAGGCCTGTCGCCGCCGTCTTCCCGCTGGCTGAAATAATCGCGAAGCAGCGTCCGCAAAGGCCCGACATCGCTTTCGCAGAGTACGACGTCGATCCGGATGTCGGGCGCAAGCTCAAGCGCCATCTTGCGAAACCCTTCGAGCCGGGCGCGCACGGTCGCCGCCTGCTGGCCGAGACCGACCACAAGAACATGACGATGGCCCTGGCTGACCAGCGCGCGCGCCACTTCGGCGCTTGCCGCAGCGCTGTCGGCCGAAACCGTGTCGAAGGCGTCATCGGCAAGCACGCGGTCAATCAGCACCCCTGTCATGCCGTTCGCTTTCATGAAACCAGCCGCCGGTCCGTGCTCGTTTCGCACCGGCGCCAGTACGACGCCGGCAACGCGCCAGTCATGCATGCGGGCGAGGATCTCCTTCTCACGTTGCTCCGATTCCCGGCTGGAGGCGGCGACCAGCGTATAGCCGCGTTGCTCGGCGAGGCCTTCGAGCTCGCTCACCATCTGGCCGAAGAACTCGCTTTCGAACTCCGGCATGATGGCGCCGATGATGCGACGCTTGGCCCTGCGCATATCCGAGGCGAGCGGATCGACGCGGTAGCCCAGAAGCTCGACGGCATCGAGGACGCGCTGCGCGTTTTCCGGTTTTACCGTGGTGACGCCGGAAAGAACCTTGGAAACAGTGGCCGCCGACACGCCCGCCTGGCTTGCCACATCGTGGATCGACGCGCGCCGCTGCTGGGCCTGCTGTTGCGCCATTAATCTTCTCCCGGAGGCGAGTGGTCGCCCTCTCGTTAACATAATCGATAAATCGATTTTTCGCTGTTGTAAATCGTTTCATTGGGAGTAAAAACGCTGATATGATTGATGCGATCCAATCGCGCCGGGAGGAAAATCATGTCCAACAAAGCCTCGCCGCTGGTGATCAGCGCACCCGAACCGCGCACGCTCGACCTGATCTTCACGCCGCCGCAGCTGGCGCGCTTCCGCAAAAGATATCGCATCGTCGAGACAACGCCGGAAGGCGTCTCGGAGTTGCCGACAGATGTGCTGGCCGAAGCCCGCTACATCGTCGGCCAGCCGCCGATCACCCCTCAGACGCTGGAGAGGTTGAAAGCGCTGCGCTGCATCTTCAACGTCGAGACCAATCTCATCAACAACATGCCCTATGAGACGCTGTTTGCCCGCGGCATTCACGTCGTCACCACCGGCCTGGTGTTCGCGGAGCCGGTGGCGGAACTCGGCCTTGCCATGGCGCTAAACTTGGCGCGCGGCATCGTCGATGCCGACCTCGCCTTCCGGCAAGGCAAGGAACTATGGGGCGGTGACGGCAACCAGACGGCGCGACTCCTCTCGGGTTCGGATGTCGGCATCATCGGCTTCGGCGATCTTGGCCGCGCTCTCAATCGGCTGCTGACCGGCTTCCGAACGCGCACTAGGGTCTTCGATCCCTGGCTACCGCCTTCCGTGCTGGTGGAGCATGGCGTCGAGCCGGCCTCGCTCGAAAGGGTGCTGTCGGAAAGCGATTTCGTTTTCGTCGTCGCCTCGGTGACCAGCGAGAACCAGGGTTTTCTCGGCGCCGACGCTTTCGCCAAGATGCGCCAGGGCGCCGCTTTCATCCTGCTCAGCCGCGCCGGCGTCGTCGATTTCCCGGCGCTGATGGAAGCGGTCAAAAGCGGCCATGTCGTTGCGGCCAGCGACGTGTTTCCCGAGGAGCCGCTGGCGAAGGACCATCCGGTGCGCTCGCTTTCCGGCTTTCTGCGCTCGGCACACCGCGCCGGCGCGCTCGACGTTGCCTTCAAGCGCATGGGCGACATGGTGCTGGAGGACATGGACCTCGTCGATCGCGGTCTGCCGCCGATGCGCTCCAAGCGCGCCGAGCGAGAGACCGTTTCGCGGATGCGCTCCAAGCCGGTCGACAGGAACTGATCGCGCCTCGTCGCCTGGAACATTAGCGTTCCTGCTACTGATTGCCGCCCTGAGTGTAATGCAACCAAACTTAACGGCCGGACCACGGAGAGTTTCGGCCCTCTCAGGACCATTTTTCTTCAGAATTTTTTTCTGCATTTCACGGGAATAGAGGAACTTTGATCCGGACCTTCCGTTGATGACACGATCGTTTCTCGAACGATCCAGAGAAACAGGAGGTTTATGTCATGAACATCAAGATGATCTGCCTTGGCGCAATGACCCTTTCGATGGTCGCCGGCTCGGCTCTCGCCGCTGGCGAAACCGGCACGTCGGCGCTGGATGACCCAGCCAAGATGCAGCCCTTCTACACCGACTCCAGCATGAAGACGATGGTCAGCAAGGACGCCTTCGTGAAGGCGTGGAAGGCAATGTCGCCGGAGGACCAGACCGCGATGATGACGGCTTGTGAGGACGAGGCCAAGAACGCCAATGCAGCCAACAGCCATCCGGAGTTCTGCAGCAGCGTCAAGGAGAACGGCGGCAGCAAGTAACCAATCAGTGCAGCTACCGACAAAACGGCCCCGTTGTGGGGCCGTTTTGCGATCCCAGACGAAGGACCGTGACGCACTTTTCCCGAGATTGATCAGGCAACCAGATCGCTGCGGTCCGCCGGCTCGAAGCCGTCATTGAAATTCGCCGCGAGCCAGGCGATCGCGCTGGCGACATCGGCGATGGCGAAACGCGCCGCGGTCTCGCCCTGCGGTCTCACGCGGATCGAGATCCCGCCCGCGGCATTGACGGTCTCAAAACCGTTTTCGTCGGACGTGTCGTCGCCGAGGAATACCGGACGCCGTCCGGTGAAAGGTTCAAGCTGCATGAAGCGCCGGATTGCGGCGCCCTTGGCCGCCTCCAGCGGCATCAGTTCGACACCGGCATTGCCGGCAATTACGCGGTAGCCTTTCGGCAGCCGGGCAAGTGCTGTCTCGACCAGTTCCGTCGCGCGGGCCAGCAATTGCGGCGCTGCCCGCGTGTGGATGGCGAGCACCGGCCCCTTGCGCTCGACATAGACGGCCTTGCTTGCCAGCTCCAGCTCGATTTCGTCGGCAAGTGCGGCCATATCCGCCGGCTCGTCGGCGGCCTCGATTTTCCCGCCCGGTGTCAGCCTGTGCTCCAGCCCGTAGAGGCCGGCGATCCGCAGCTTCACAGGGTCGAACAGCCGGTCGACGGCCGCGATAGAGCGGCCGGTGATGAAGGCGAGCGCTCCATCCAGCCGGTGCTCGACCGCTTGCAGCAGCGAACGCAACTCCGCGCTGACCGCGACGCTATCTGGATGGGCTGCGTGCTCGAGCAAGGTGCCATCGATATCGAGGAAGAGCGCCCACCGGCCTTCGGGGAGCGGTGGTGTCAAATCTGCCTGGATGTTCATCGGAATCCGACTGCCTGTTTGCGTTCGAAGATAGAGACGACATTGTCGCCGTTGGTGTTTGCCGAGCGGTCGGACAAGGCCGTGACGCGGTCGAGCTCGCCGCGCTTCCTCAATCGCGCCGCGTCGAGCAGCATGCTGCCGGCCCAGCGATAGACATTGTTGTCGCGTACGATCTCGCGCATGCGGCGCATGCGCTCGCGCTGCTCGTCGGGCCCCATGACCAGCGCCTGCCGCATGGCTTCGCTCATCATCGCCGCGTCGTAAGGATTGACGATCAGCGCCTCGAGCAGTTCGCGCGAGGCGCCGGCAAACGTGCTGAGCAGGAGCACGCCCTCCTCGTCGTCTCGCGCGGCAACGAACTCCTTGGCCACGAGGTTCATGCCGTCATGCAGGCTGGTGACGAGGCAGATGTCGGCCGCGCGGTAGATCTTGTAGACGTCCTTCTGCGAGTGATGCTCGGCCACGAGCACGACCGGACGATAGCTGCCGTTGCCGTAGCGCTCGTTGAGTCCCTCGGCGAGCCGCTGGCATTCCTCATGCAGGTGCTTGTAGGCCGGCAATGTGCCCCGGCTCGGTGCGGCGACCTGCAGGAACACCGCCTTACCGATCATTTCAGGGTAGCGGATGAACAGTTCCTCCAGCGCATGGAAGCGGTCGAGAATGCCCTTGGTGTAGTCGAGGCGCTCGACACCGACGCACAGCTTGGCGTCGGCTGGAATCCCGAACCGCTCGCGGATTTGCGCGCGGCATTCCTCGACCGGCGGCAGGCTCTTCAGGAGCTGCACAGGCCATTCGATAGAGATCGGGTAGGCGTGGACCAAAGTCGTCTGGCCGCCATAGGACACCGCGGCATCCGCCCGTTCGATCCGGCTCTCCATGAAACGGTCGACGCTCTCGGTGAAGTTGTTGGCATGGAACTGGGTGTGGAAGCCGATGATCGAGCTGCCCAGCAGCCCATCCAGAATGCGCTCGCGCCACGGACAGATGCTGAACACTTCCGAATTCGGCCACGGGATGTGCCAGAAGGTGATGACAATCGCCTCGGGCAGGCGCTCGCGGATCATGCGCGGCAGCAGCGCGAAATGATAATCCTGGACCAGCACGATCGGCCTCTCGTTGCGCGCCTCGGCAACCACCGTTTCGGCGAATTTGCGGTTGACGGCCTCGTAGGCCGCCCAGTCCGACTCGCGGAAGATCGGTCGGGTAAAGGCTATATGGCAGAGCGGCCAAAGCCCTTCATTGGCGAAGCCGAGATAATAGCCCTGATATTCCTCATCGGTCAGCCAGACCCGGCGCAGGGCATAAGATGGATTTTCGGGCGGCACCTGTACCCGGTCGTGACGGTCGACGACCTGACGATCCGCGCTTCCGCCGCCATAGGCGATCCAAGTGCCGGCGCAGGCGCGCGTGATCGGCTCCAGTGCCGAGACCAGTCCGCTCGCCGGCACGACGAGCTCGACATCGCCGTTCTCGTCCTCATTGTGGATGTAGGGCTCGCGGTTGGAGACGACGATGACCTGCGCGTCCGGCAGATCCTCGGCAAGGATCTTGCGCAGCGTCTCCGGTGACCAGGTGACGAGGGCGGCGTCGACCGACTGCCCGTTCTTCTCGAATTCGCGCAACACCTTGCGTGCGGCTTCCGATGCGACGTCCTCGCCCGCACCGGGCGTGTTCGCAGCCGTTGCATGCTGGTGACGGTGCCTGGTTATTGAGACGAAGATCGCGAGAGCGCTGAGTCCGAGACTAGCTAGGATAAGGACCCACAAGAGGTCGACGCCATACTGTGCCATTGATGCCAGGTTGCCTCCGGCTGTCCGCTATTTTGTTTTCGTTCTTGCCGGCTGCGGAGAGGTGTGCCGGTTCCGGTTTGCAAACGCATAGGGCGCTCGTCGGTTCCGACATTTTTCGACTGCCGGATGCATTTGCGGAACTCCGCTCTCGTAACGGTTTTCCGTCCGGAATTGCGCAATCGACCCGTCTAAGTCCGCACAATCAGCGGCACCAGGCCCTCATGCCGATCGGCGAGGAAGGCAACGACGCGGTCCCCGACACGCTGGAAGGTGAGGTCGATAGTCTTATTGCCGACGGACAGATGCCGGAGCGTGAGCGTGTCGATACCGATAGGCATCCGTGGGCGGGTGACGCGCAACTCGCCTTTCCAACCGTCGATTTCCAGACCGAGGCAGGCCTGCATCAGCATGAAGGTGGAGCCTGCCGACCAGGCCTGCGGCAGACAGGCGACAGGATAGGCGATCGGCGCCTCGCCTGGCGCCCGGGTGAAGCCGCAGAACAATTCCGGCAGCCGCATGTTGAAGTGCACGGCCGACTCGAACGTGCCGCTCATCAGCCGCACGACACTTTCGCGCTCTCCATAACGCGAGAGGCCGACACCGCAGAGCGCCGTGTCGTGCGGCCAGATCGAGCCGTTATGGTAGGACATTGGGTTGAAGAAGATCGCGTCGTCCGCAAGCGTCCTCAGTCCCCAGCCGGAATGGAAGGAAGCCGACAGCAATTGATCGGCGACAATCTTGGCGCGCTCCGGCTGCGGCAGCCCGGCATAAAGCAGATGCCCCGCATTTGACGTTCGCACCTTGCAGGGCTGGCCTTCGCCGTCGATCGCGATGGCGTAGAAGTTCAGATCCTCGATCCAGAAGTCACGCTCGACGGCGATCCGCATTTCCTCGGCGCGGTTCTCCCAATGTTCGGCATCGGCAAACTCGCCGCGGCGGCGTGCGAGCGCGGCAAGGCCGCGATAAGCGGCAAAGACATAGCCTTGCACTTCGACCAGCGCGATCGGTCCCTTGGGCATGCGGCCGTCGGCATGGAAGACCGAGTCGACGCTGTCTTTCCAGCCCTGGTTGGCGAGGCCGGACTCCGCTGCGCGTTGGTAGGTGACGAAACCCGTTGCCCGGCTTGCCTCTTCCGTCCACTCGGCCGCCGCCTTGAGCGATGGCCAGAGCGTGTCGATGAAGGCCATGTCGCCGGTGCGGTCGGCATAGGCGCAGGCGAGATGAATGTAGAGCGGGGTCGTGTCGACGCCGCCATAATAGCGGCCGAAGGGAAGTTCGCGCAGCGCCGCCATTTCGCCCTTGCGCGTCTCGTGCATGATCTTGCCTGGCTGGGAATCGATGAAGGGCGACGTCTCCGTCGCCTGATGTTCGGCAAGGAACGCCAGCACGCCACGCGCGAGACCCGGATTGAGCCACAGCATCTGCAAGCCGGAGATCACGCCGTCGCGGCCGAAGGCCGTGGAGAACCACGGGATGCCGGCATAAGGATAAGGCCCGGTAGGAAGCTCGGTGGTAAGCAACGCGACATCCGCGCGGGCGCGTTCGACCCAATCGTTGAAGACGCGACCGGAGCTGTGGACCGTGGCGCCATGCCGACGCTTGGCGCGCATGGCAAAACGCGCGCGTGCGGCAGCGGCCCGGAACCGGTCGCGATTCGGCGTTTCGGCAACTTCCGGGCCCACCTCGACATAAAGCACCTTGCTGCTGCGCTTGGTCACCGCGATCAGGAAGTCGGCTCGATTGTCGCTCAGTTGGTCGGGAGCTTGCGAGAAGGAGATTGCCGACTGGCGCGGCAGGCCGTCGAGACCGTCATAGCCGAGCATAACGGAGGCCTTGTGGGTCTTCGCCAGATGGACCGTTCCACGTTTCGGCCGTGTCGAGCCGCGCACCTCGAACATGTCGCGAAAGTCGGCGGCGAAATGCAAGGAGATGGCGATGGTCGAATGCTCGCGGCTGTAGTTGGAAAGCGTGATGCGATCGAATAGCCTGTCCTGCCAGATCAGCCTGACGCGCTCGATATGGATCGCGCCTTGCGGAATGTCGCGGCCGGCGGCGCTCTGTATCGGCAAGTTGGTGAGGTTGCTGGTGAAGAGAACATTGTCCTGGCTGAGCGAGGCGCCGAGCAGCGACATCGGCCTGCCGCCGATCGTCAGGCGGAACTCGGAAAGAACGCGCGTGTCGTCGCGAAAGAAACCGTCGCCGGCGCCCCTGATGTCACCATAGGCGTCGGTGACCGCGAAACAATCGCCCTGTTTGAGCGCGAACAGCCGGTGCGGCTCCCGCGGCGCAGTTTCGTCGAGCGAGGCAAGGGCTACGGCGGGATCGAGCTTGCGCTCGTCGAGCTGCGTCATTCGTGACCTCTTCGCTTGCCCCGCCCCAAGAGAATGCCGATCAGGAGGCTCTCGCCTCCTGGATACCGATCAGGCGCATATAGGCGGCAAGATAGTCGCGCGCCATCCTGGTGGCTGAAAACCGCTTTTCGAAGACCACTCTCACCTGCCGTCGGTCAAGTCCGAGCAGGGCCGGCATCGCAGCGACCGCATCATCGACAGAGTCCACGACAAAGCCGGTCACGCCCTGGTCGATGAGCTCCGGCAGGGCGCCGCAGTTCCAGGCGATTACCGGCGTGCCGCAAGCCATCGCCTCGATCGGCGCCAGGCCGAACGGCTCCGGCCAATCGATGGGAAACAGCAGCCCCGCGGCATTGCCCAGAAACTCGGCCTTCTCGTGTTCCGCGATCTCGCCGATATAGTCGACCCGGTCGCCGTCGATGAGCGCCTCGATCTCGTCGTGAAAATAGGCGCGATCGTCATCGCCGATCTTGGCCGCCAGCTTAAGCTTCAAACCGGAACTTCGCGCGATCTCGATCGCTCGATCCGGGCGCTTGTCGCGAGACAGCCGGCCCAGGAAAGCCAGATAGGGTTCCTCGGCCGAGGGATCGTAGGTGGGCTGATACGCATCGACCGGAATCCCGTGATGGATCGTCGCCAGCCAGTTGGCGTCGGGCAATCCGCGCTTCTGGCTGTGCGAGATGGAGATCATCGGAAAGCGCGGGAAGCGCTTGTAGGCCGGCGCCAGGTCGACATAGTCGAGCCGGCCATGCGGCGTCGTCACCGTTCGCCCCGCCATGTGTTCGAAGAACGGAAAATGCACGAAATGGCTGAGATGGAAGTGGATGACGTCGAACTCGTCCGCCCGCTCGCGCACCTGGCAAAGCATCGCCATATGCGCCGCAATCTCGGACTTTTTCGGCCGCGGATCGAGACGGATCGCCTGGTCGCGGCCGGGCACCAGCCGCGCCGAGGTCTCACTGTCGCCGCTGGCGAACAGGGTCACTTCGTGCCCGACTTCCACCAGCGCTTCGGTGAGATAGGACACGATCCGCTCGGTGCCGCCATATAGTTTCGGCGGCACGGATTCATAGAGCGGCGCGACATGAGCGATGCGCATGGTTCCCTCAAACGGTTGATGGGAACCAAAATGCGTCAGCCGCCAGATCGTTCCTGCCCGATTGTCGCAGGCGAGGCCTCGAGCTTCGGCCAATCAACTCATCCAGTTGCCGCCGTCCACATTGAGCGTCTGCGCCACGACGTAGTCGGCCTCGCTCGATGCCAGGAAGACGGCCGCACCCCGGTAATCGTCGGGATCACCCATGCGCCCCGCCGGCACCGCCAGCCCGACCTGCCGCTTCTTCTCGCCGATCGGCAGGTTCTCGTAGCGCGCGAACAGCGCGTCGACCTGGTCCCACATCGGCGTGTCGACCACACCCGGCGCGATGCCGTTGACGTTGATGCCGTGCTTGATCAGCGCAAGGCCGGCCGACTGCGTGATGCTGATTACGGCGGCCTTGGTGGCGCAGTAGACGGCGACCAGCGCCTCGCCGCGCCGACCCGCCTGCGAGGCCATGTTGATGATCTTCCCCTTGCGCCCCTGGGCGACCATACGCTTGGCCACCGCCTGCAGCGTGAACAACAGCCCTTTCACATTGACCGAGAATTGCAGGTCGAAGCTTTTCTCCGAAATCTCGAGAAGCGGCCCCATGTCGAAGACGGCGGCATTGTTGACCAGGATGTCGATCCCGCCATGCGTCCTCGTCACCGAAGCGACCATCGCCTCGATCGAGGCGAGGTCGCGCACGTCGAGTTGCAGAGCGGTAGCTTTGCCTTCGAGCTCGCGCGCAAGCGCTTCCGCCTTGTCTAGTGCCATATCGGCGATGACGACATGGGCGCCTTCGGCGGCGAAACCGCGCACGATGGCTGCGCCGATGCCTTGCGCGCCGCCAGTGACGACGGCGACCTTGTCCTTGAGTTTCATCGCAATTCTCCTGTCTCAGCGCCCTAAGCTCAGCGCCATCTCAGCGTGTGGTATAGCCGCCGTCGATGACCAGCACCTCGCCGGTCACATAGCTTGAGGCGGGAGAGCACAGGAAAAGTGCGGCCGCCGCAACTTCTTCCGGCTGGCCGACGCGGCCCATCGGCGTCATGCCGCGCCAGATCGGGAACCATTCCGGATTCTCGATGCCGCCGCGCGAAAGGTCCGTTTCGATATAGCCGGGCGCGACGGCGTTGACGCGGATGTTATCGGCCGCCACCTCGCTGGCGAGGCTCTTGGTCATCATGTGCACCGCCGCCTTGGAACTGTTATAGGCAACCTGGTTCTGGGGAATGTTGGAGACGATGCCGGAAATCGAGCCGACATTGAGGATCGCGCCGCCTCCCTGGCGCCGCATCGGCGCCAGCGCCGCCCTGCAGCAGCGGAAGACGGCATCGACATTGATCGCCATCGTCTGCCGCCAGATGTCCTCCGGATAGTCGCCGCTGTCGCCATGGATGGCGATGCCGGCGCTATTGACCAGGATGTCGAGGCGGCCGGCCTTGGCGAGCGTGTCGGCGACCAGCCTGTCCGGCGCTTTCTCGTCCAGCATCTCGGCGGCGTGAAAGTCGAAGGCGAGGCCCGCGAGTTCCTGCCGCGCATCATCCTTCATCGTCCGGCCCGCAACGACGACGCGTGCGCCGGCTTCGCCGAGCGCCTTCGCGATGGCGAGGCCGATGCCGCGCGTGCCGCCGGTCACCAGCGCGACCCTGTCGTCCAGTCTGAAGCGGTCGAGGATCATGGCGGCGGTTCCGTTCTGTGAGGGCCGGTCGGCGAGCCGCTCAGATGTCCACGCTCTGCGGCAGGATGACGAGGTCGCGAATGGTGATGTTGCGCGGTCGCGTCAGCATGAACAGCACGGCGTCCGCCACTTCCTTCGCCTCCATCAGGCTGCCGGCGGCGAGCGCTTCTTCCATCTTGGCCTTTGGCCAGTCGCTGAGCAGCGCCGTCACCACCGGACCGGGAGCGACTGCACCGACGCGAATGCCGTGCTTCAGCACCTGGCGCCGGACCGTATGGACGAATGCCTGCACGGCGAATTTCGAGGCGGTGTAGATCGGCTCCCAGACCACGGGAACGAAGCCGGCCACCGAACTGGTGACGATGATATCGCCCTTCTTCCGCTCGATCATATGCGGCAGCACGGCGTGCACCGTGCGGAACACGGCGTTGACGTTGAGGTTGAGCATCCTATCCCACTGATCGGGGTCGCCCGATGCCACCTCCCCGCCGACATAGGCGCCGGCATTGGCATGGAAGATGTCGAGCTGGCCCGCCCTTTCGAGGATCTCGGGCATCATGCGGTTGACGCTCGCCGGATCGAGCAGGTCGGTGACGACGGCATAAGCATTGTCGCCGAGCTCCGCGACAAGTTCCTGAAGCCGGTCCTCGGCCCGGTCGACCAGGACGACCTTCGCGCCGGCTGCGAGCATGGTGCGGGCGCATTCCAACCCGATGCCCGAGGCAGCGCCAGTGATTGCGGCAACCTTGCCGGAAAGACTTTCAGACATTGCGATCCTCTTCGATAGGCCTCAGGCGCGGCCGTGTGAAACACGCGAGCGGCGGGCGAGAGAATCGACGATGACCGCGATCGCCAGCACGCAGCCGGTGATCATGTACCGGAGCGAGGATGACAGATCGAGCAGCGTCAGGCCGCTTGCGATGGATTGGATGACGATGATGCCAAGCAGCGCCGAATAGGCGCTGCCGCGGCCGCCGAACAGGCTGGTGCCGCCGATGACGGCCGCCGCGATGGCGTTGAGATTGACGTCGCCGGTGCCGGCCTGCTGGCTGGCGGTTGCCAGGCGTGCTGCCGAGAGCAGGCCGCCCGTCGCCGCCAGCGTGGCGCAGAGCGCGAAGGCGCTGGCGTAGATCAGCCGGACATTGATGCCGGCGCGACGCGCCGCTTCGCGGTTGCCGCCGACAGCGGTCATCGAGCGGCCCCATTGGGTGCGCTTCAGCGCATAGTTCATCGCCACGACCAGGCCGACGAACAACGCGAACATCCAGGGCACGCCGCGCGACAGGTTGAGGTAGTAAGCCACCAGTTCGAGCGCGACCGTGATCGCGACCGCCTGGAGCAGCAGCCCGCCCAGCGAACGCGATGACAGGCCGGCGGCCTGGCGGCGTTGCGCCTTGCGATAGCCGAGAGCCAGGGCAAGCACGCCGGGCACGACGGCCAAAGTGTGCGACACCCAGTGTGGCATCACCAGAAGCTGGCCGAAATTCACCAGCGGCGAATCGTAAGGCAGGTTGATCGAGCCCGTCGGGCCGAGGATGTAGAGCTGCAATCCCAGGAAGGCGAGCAGGCCCGAAAGCGTCGAGACGAAGCTTGGCATGCCGAGCCTGTTGAGCAGCAGCGCGTAGACGCAGCCGGTCACGAACCCGACCGCCATCGCCGCCAGCATGGCAAGCGCGACCGGCCAGCCCCACTGCACCCACAGCACGCCGAGCAGCGCGGAGGCCAGGCCGCTGACAGACCCGACGGACAGGTCGATCTCGCCCACCATCAGCACGCAGACGATGCCGAGCGAGATGATGCCGACGGTCGAGCAGTCGAACAAAAGATTGACCAGATTGTTCGGCGACAGGAATACCGGGTTGAGCGTCTGGAAGATCGTGCAGATCAAAACCAGCCCGACAACCACGGGCAGCGAGCCGAGATCGCCGGAGCGGACGCGGTCGAGGAAGCCCCTGATGGCGCCCTTGGCGCCGCTGCGATCCTTCAGCCGTTCGTCGCTGCGATCGAGCAGCGCGCCGGGATTGCGGTCGGACGCCGTGGTCATGGCTGTTCTCCTTGCGCTTTCTCGGCCGTGCGCCTGCCGCGCCGCGAGACCGCATTGTCGTCGGCGCCGGTGATCGCCGTGACCAGCTCCTGATTGGAGGCGCCGGGCAGGAAGATGCCGTTGTTGCGGCCGAGCCTCAGCACCACAATGCGGTCGGCCACGGCGCGCACGTCCTCCATGTTGTGGCTGATCATGACGACGCCCAGCCCGCGATCCCGCACGCGCTCAATAAGATTCAGCACTTCAGCGGTCTGCGCGACGCCGAGTGCGGCGGTGGGCTCGTCGAGGAGGATCACGCGCGGCTCCATCAGCAGCGAGCGGGCGATCGCCACCGTCTGCCGCTGCCCGCCCGACAGCGACGCCACCGGCTCGCGCACGCTGGGAATCCGTGCCGAGAGCTCGTTGAGCAGTGTCCAGGCGCGGACCTCCATCGAGACCTCGTCGAGGCGAAGCGGATGAAGCTCGCGGCCGAGAAAGATGTTGGCCACGACGTCGAGGTTTTCGCAGAGCGCGAGATCCTGGAAGACGGTGGCGATGCCGAGCTTCAGCGCCGCGGCGGGATTGGCAAGCGTCACCGGCTGGCCGTCGAAAGTGATCGAGCCCGAGCTCGGCATATGCGCGCCGGCCAGGATTTTCACCAGCGTCGACTTGCCGGCGCCGTTGTCGCCAACCAGGGCTACGATTTCCCCAGCATTGATGTCGAGATCGACGTCGGTGAGAGCCGACACCGCGC
Organism: Mesorhizobium sp. WSM4983; assembly: GCF_029625765.1. Classification (NCBI taxonomy): domain Bacteria; kingdom Pseudomonadati; phylum Pseudomonadota; class Alphaproteobacteria; order Hyphomicrobiales; family Phyllobacteriaceae; genus Mesorhizobium; species Mesorhizobium sp. WSM4983. The sequence continues at coordinate 1,106,165 of NZ_JARTVM010000001.1, forward strand.
CGAAATTCTTCGAGATGCCGCGCAGGCTAAGCACCGGCGGACGGCTCGTCGTGGGCGGTGCGTCGGGTATTGCCATTGCGTGTCTCTCTTCCCGCGTTTTGGTCGATCTGTCCGGCCGCCAGGAGGGAGCGGCCGGACACACCCGGCTCTCAGCCCTGACGGGCCAGCCGAGCATATCGCAGCGACGCGGCTGCGCCGCATCGCTGTTGGAGACGATACGGCTCCGCCGCCTCGCTCCTCGAAGACGATGCACCCTTGGGCCGCATCGCTTCTGGCAGACGATGCGGCTTCAGCCGCATCGCGCCTTATTGAATGCCGAGCTTCTTGCAGCCTTCGGCGTAGCGGTCGGTGCAGAGCTGGGCTGCGGTCTGGATCTTCTTGTCGATGATTTCGGCTTTCAAATTCTCCTGCGTCACCACCGCCGGCACGAAGAGTTGCGAGGGCGTATCGTACAGCGTTGTCTCGGCTTTCGGAGTCTCGCCCTTGAGAAGCTGCACAGCAACGTTTGCCGCCGCCGCGGCGACGATTTCGCTCGGCTTGGAGATAGTGTTGTACTGGTCGCCGGCAATGATGAGCTGCAAGGCGGCGATCGTCGCGTCGTTGCCCGTCACCGGCGGCACCGGATCGACGCCGGCTGCCTTGAAGGCGGCAATGGCGCCGCCGCCCGTGCCGTCGTTGGCGGCGACCACGCCGACGATCTTGTTGCCGAAGCGCGAGATCTGTCCCGCCGCCCATTGCTGGGCATTCGAAGGCGCCCAGTTCGGCGTGTCAAACTCGGCGAGCGTCTTGTAGCTGCCGGTCTTGAGACCCTCATGGATGCCGTCCTTGATCAGGCCCGCCGCGGCGTCGGTCGGCGAGCCGTTGATCTGCAGCACGCCGACATCGCCGTCGCTCGACACGCCCTTGGCCTTGAGATGCTCGACCAGCGAGGCGGCGATCGCCTTGCCGATGGCCTTGTTGTCGAACGATACATAGAAATCGGCCTTGGCCGTGGGGATCGGACGGTCATAGGCGATCACCTTGACGCCCTGAGCCTGCGCATTGTGCACCAGCGAGGCCGCCGCCGCGGAATCGACCGGGTCGAGCACGACAACCTTCGCGCCCTGGGTGATGACGGAGTTGAACTGCTGCTGTTGCTTGGTGACGTCGGCGTCGGCATTGAGATAGAGCACCTTGCAGCTGTCGCAAAGCTTCTTCATTTCAGCGACGAAGCCCGGATGATCATGCTCTTCGTAACGCGTCGAGCCCTGGTCGGGCATCAGGAACGCGACCGTGGAGCCGGCGATATCCTGCGCATTGGCAAAAGTCGCCCCAAGAGCGAGGCTCGAGACGGCCATCGCGGCTGCTGTCAATCTGGACACGTATCTGGACATAAGGTCTTCTCCAATTCCCATTGTGTGATCTAAACGGACTTCGACATCGAGCCGCGGATGCTGCTCGCGCACCCGATTGGAAGTCCAGTGAACTCGTGCAGCAGCCTCACGGCTTCCTCCCGCTGGCAACACGAGGAAATACTCGTCCATCGCTGGTTCGCTTGCGCGACCCACCGCTTCGTCCTGGTTCTTGTCTAAGGCTTGTTTCTCCTCCCGAACTCCTTTCTATGCGGCGCGCGCGGCCGCGAAATTATCCGCAACCAATCTCCTGAACTGCGAAGGCGGCATGCCCTTCTCGGCCAGGAATTGGCGATTGAAGTTCGACAGATTGTTGAAGCCGACCTCGAAGCAGATGTCCGAGATCTGAGCCTCTTCGTCGCTCATCAGGATCTGGCAAGCGAGGTTGATGCGCAGCCGCTTGATGTACTGCAGCAGCGACATGCCGGTATGCTTGCGAAACGAGCGCGAGAAGGCGCTCGGCGTCTGTCCCGCGATTGCCGCCAGATCGCCTTCGTTGAATTGCTGGGTCAGGTTCTCGCGGATATAGGCGAGCGCCTGGTTCATGCCCGCAGACATGTATCCGGACGGGTCCGGCAGATAGTTCTCGCTGGCGAGCACGCGCGGCGTAGTTTCGCGGCTCAGCGCCTCCATGATCGACATGAACAGGCTGATCCGGTGAACGCCGTAAGCATGAGTGATCTCCGCCAGCAACGGCATGACCGCCCTGCTCACACTGGCGCTGAACAGGACGCCGCGCCGCGCGAGCTCGAGCAGTGGCGAGACCGCGCCAAGCTCGGGAAAAGTGGCGATCGCGCCGCCGATGAATTCCTCGCTGAACTGGACCAGCCTGCAGCGCAGCGGAACTGACTGACCTTCCGGAACCTCGCTGATCCAGTTGTGCGGCAGGTTGGGACCGGTGAGAACGAGGTTGCCGACCTCGAACTCGCCGATGAAGTCGCCGACGAAATAGCGGCCCTTGGTCGCCACGATCTGGTGCAGTTCGTACTCCGGATGAAAATGCCAGCGCACCGTATGGTAGGGATAGCCATGCCACCTCACCGCGAACGACTCGCCAGGCCTTATCTGTATGACTTCCAGATCGGGTCCCATCGATTCCTCCCGCAGGCTGTCGCCAGCCTTCGAACCGCGGCCGTTTGTTCCGGCTCATCTAGGGTCAGGATAGCGGCGGCCAAGGATGTCCGCCACCTCGCCACGCCGCGCCGACTGATACGTTTTTGACCTTTTTGGCCCAGCGAAAAACCTGCCTTCGAAAATTAGAAGCTTCGAATATCGGCGACTGGCCGGCGGCGTTTGGGCGTGGGAAAGTCGCCGCGGACCACGCTACCGCATTGCACAATTCCGGCCGGGCTGCACAATAGGGCGCATGTCCGCTGGTTCGTTGACCATCCTTGTTATCGACGAGAACCGCATCCGCGCCTCGATCATTGAGGCCGGATTGCGGGACGCCGGCCATCGCCATGTCACCGTTGTTCATGACGTGGCCGGCATTGCCAAGCGCATCGCCGAGATCGAGCCGGATGTCATCGTCATCGATCTCGAAAACCCCAACCGCGACATGCTGGAGAACATGTTCCAGCTTTCGCGAGCAGTGAAACGGCCGATCGCTATGTTCGTCGACCGCTCCGACCGGGCCTCGATCGAGGCGGCGGTCGAAGCCGGCGTGTCCGCCTATGTGGTCGACGGGCTGAAGAAGGAGCGCATCAAACCGATTCTTGACATGACGATCAGCCGCTTCAACGCCTTCTCGCGCATGGCGCGCGAACTGGAGGAGGCGCGCAGCGAGCTCGAGAACCGCAAGGTCGTCGATCGCGCCAAAGGCATATTGATGAAATCGCGCGGCTTGAGCGAGGAGGCCGCCTACGCGCTTCTTCGCAAGACCGCCATGAACCAGAACCGCAAGATCGCCGACATCGCCCAGAGCCTGGTGACGGCGGCGGGATTGCTGGGCCCGCTGGAGGGCGAATGAGCAAGACTGCCGCGCACCAGATCACCGCCGGCTTCATGCCGCTCTTCGACAGCGCCGTCCTTGTAGCAGCCGGCGAGATGGGCTTTGCCACCCGCGAAGGCATCGAGCTCAAGCTGCATCGCGAGACCTCGTGGGCCAACATCCGAGACCGCATCGCCATCGGCCATTTCGACGTGGCACATATGCTGGGGCCGATGCCGCTCGCCTGCAGCCTCGGCCTCACGCCGCTTGCCTCGGAGACCATAGTGCCCTTCTCGCTCGGGCTTGGCGGCAACTGCGTCACCGTCTCCAATGCGGTGTGGCAAGGCATGTCGGCGCACGGGGCCGCGCCCGATCTCGATCCGGCGCGCGCCGGGACGGCGCTTGGCGCTCTGATCCGCGAGCGGGCGGCCGCCGGCCGCGAGCCTTTGCGTTTCGCCGTCGTCCATCCGCATTCCGGGCATAATTACGAGCTGCGCTACTGGCTCGCCGCCTGCAGCATCGATCCCGACCGCGATGTCGAGATCGTCATCGTGCCGCCGCCCTTCATGGCCGATGCGCTCTCCGCCGGCCGCATCGACGGCTATTGCGTCGGAGAGCCCTGGAACAGTGCCGCCGTCGCCGCCGGCACCGGCCGCATCGTCACCGTCAAGGCGCTGCTGTGGCGCAACAGCCCGGAAAAGGTGATCGGCGCGCGCAGAAGCTGGGCCGAGGAAAACCCCGACGCGCTGGCGGCGCTGCTGAGAGCGCTGCATCACTCCGCGCGCTGGTGCCAGGATCCGGTGAACCGCGGCGCGCTGGCCGCGCTGATGGCCAAGCCTGCGTTCCTCGGGCAGCGGGAGGCGATCCAGATGCCGGCACTCACCGGGCGACTTCAGCTCGGCGGCGGCCCGGAGCGCAGCGTTGAGGCTTTCTTCCTGCCCTTCGACAAGGCGGCGAACTTTCCCTGGAAGAGCCATGCGCTCTGGTTCTACACGCAGATGGTGCGCTGGGGACAATTGCCGCATACGCCGCAAAACCTGGCGATCGCCCGCGACTGCTACCGGCCCGATCTCTACCGCTCGGCGCTGAAGCCGCTCGGCGTGGCCCTGCCCGGCGCCAACGCCAAAGTGGAAGGCGCGCTGAAGACCGCGACGCCGGTCGGCTCGGCCGGGGCGAGCCTTGTGCTCGGCCCGGACGGATTCTTCGACGGCCAGATCTTCGATCCCGATCGGATCGATGCCTACATCGCGGCCCAGAATCGCGACTGATCATTTGCGCGCCATTCTTGTGCATTGCACAAAATTTGTGCGCCCTGCCCGCTCCGTTGATCAACGTTTGACCGTGTCTCGGCTCGGCCGGGCCGGCGCCTGAAGCGCCTACCGCTTTGATTCTCCTGGAAATCCGTCTTCCACGCAAAACTGGCACGCTTCGTGCTTTAAGATAATCGCGCCCCTCGCGGGCAATAGAACAGGCGTCCAATGGCGGGCGCCACAGGCAAAGCTGCCGCTCAGGTCGACGCGTGTCCCGGATGTACGGACGCGACAGGCCTGGCCGGCAGCTTTTTTGTTTTGGACCGAATTGCAATCGAAGGCGCCGATCCCAGGCGGCGCCGGACGGAGACGACGATGACGAAACGGATCGGAACTGGCGCTTCCCTAAAGGATTTCACCCGCCGCGATTTCCTGGCGAGCAGCATCCTGACGGCGGTGGGGTTCGCCGCCGCGCTTCTGCTGTTTCCCACCAATCACGACAGAGAGGCCAAGGGTCCGCAAGTCACCGCGCAGGTCCCAGCCTCGGCGCGCTGACCGATGCCGAGCCTTTGATCAACACAACACGCGGTGCCTCCCACGCCGCAAACGGAGCCGACCATGACCGCAAACCTCCAAGCCGCGCCCAGCCAGGACAGTAGCTCCCGGCAGGCGCTCGTCATCTCCACCATCGCCTTCACCGTCTGCTTCGCGGTGTGGACGATCTTCTCCATCATCGGCGTGCGCATAAAGCAGGAGCTCGGCTTGAACGAGACCGAGTTCGGACTGCTGGTCGGCACGCCGATCCTCACCGGCTCGCTCGTGCGCATGGTGCTCGGCGTCTGGACCGACCGCTACGGCGGCCGGCTGGTCTACACCATGACCATGCTCGCGGCGGCGGTCGCGACCTTCCTGCTCGCCTTTGCACATACCTATGAGCAGATGCTGGTCGCGGCGCTCGGCGTCGGGCTTGCCGGCGGCTCCTTCGCGGTCGGCGTCGCCTATGTCTCGCGCTTCTTCCCCGCGCGCAAACAAGGCACGGCTCTCGGCATCTTCGGCGTTGGCAATGTCGGCGCTGCGGTCACCAAGTTCCTGGCGCCGCTCGTACTGATTGCCTGGGGCTGGCAGTCGGTCGCGCTGATCTGGGCCGCGGCGCTGGTTGTCATGGCCGGCGTGTTCTGGTTCATGACCAGCGACGATCCGGTTATCCGCGAGCGCCGTGCCGGTAAGGCAGTACCGGCGAGAAGCTTCTGGCAGGAATTCGCGCCGCTGAAGAACCTGCAGGTCTGGCGCTTCGCCTTCTACTACTTCTTCTCCTTCGGTGCGTTCGTGGCGCTGTCGCTTTGGCTGCCGCGCTATCTGATCGGCGTCTATGGCTTCGGCATCGCCACCGCCGGCATGATCGGGGCCGCCTATTCGATCCCCGCAAGCATTTTCCGCGCTTATGGCGGCGTGCTTTCCGACCGCATCGGCGCCCGTACCGTGCTCTATTGGACCTTCGCCGTATCTGCCGTCGCGACCCTCGTTCTGTCTCTCCCCTCGGCAGATTACGTCGTGCGCGGTATCAGCGGGCCGATCCCGTTCCATGTCGAGATCGGCCCGCTCGCCTTCATCGCCGTCGCCTGCGTGCTCGGCTTCTTCATGAGCCTCGGCAAGGCCGCCGTCTACAAGCACATCCCCGTCTACTACCCGCAGAGCGTCGGCGCGGTCGGCGGGGTGGTGGGCATGATCGGCGGCCTCGGCGGCTTCATCCTGCCGATCGCCTTCGGCGCGCTGAACGACCTCACCGGCGTCTGGTCGAGCTGCTTCATGCTGCTGTTCGTCATCGTGGTCTCGTGCCTTCTCTGGATGCACGCCACCATCCGCCGGATGGAGCGCGCGGCCGCCGTAAAGCCCGCGCCCCTCACCTACGCCGCCGAATAGATCGGAGCTGACCGGACATGAGCGAGAAACTCGTCATCATCGGCAACGGCATGGCCCCCGGCAGGATGCTCGAGCACCTGCTGGAAGCTGCACCCGACCGCTACGCCGTCACCATCTTCAACGCCGAGCCGCGCGTGAATTACGACCGCATCATGCTGTCGCCGGTGCTTTCGGGCGAGAAGGAGTTCGAGGAAATCGTCATCCATGGCGACGGCTGGTACATCAAGCACGGCATCACCCTCTACAAGGGCCACAGGATCGTCGCCATCGACCGCGACGCGAGGACCGTCACCTCGGACCACGGCGTGACCGAAGGCTACGACAGGCTGATCATCGCCACCGGCTCGGTGCCGTTCATCATCCCGGTGCCGGGCAAGGACTTGCCGGGCGTGCTCAGCTACCGCGATCTCGACGACGTCAACGCCATGCTGCTTGCCGCGCAGTCGCGCGCCAAGGCGATCGTCATCGGCGGCGGCTTGCTCGGCCTTGAAGCGGCGGCCGGGCTTAAAGAGCGCGGCATGGACGTGACCGTCCTGCACGTCATGCCGACACTGATGGAGCGCCAGCTCGATCCGGCTGCCGGCTATCTGCTGCAGAAGGCCGTCGAGGCGCGCGGCATCAAGGTCATGACCAAGGCCAACACCAAGGCCATTGTCGGCAATGGCAAAGTCGAGGGCGTCGAACTCATGGACGGCACGATCATTCCGGCGACGCTGGTCGTGATGGCGGTCGGCATCCGCCCGAATATCGCGCTGGCCAAGGACGCAGGGCTGGAAGTCAATCGCGGCATCGTCGTCGACGACCGCATGCAGACATCCGATCCGGCGATCATGGCGCTCGGCGAATGCGCCGAGGTCGGCGGCCATGTCTACGGGTTGGTCGCGCCCCTCTACGAGATGGCCCGCGTCGCGGCAGCCGGGCTGGCGAACGGCGAGGACAGGCGCTTCGTCCATTCCGACACGCCGACCAAGCTCAAGGTCACCGGCATCGACCTTTATTCGCTCGGCGACTTTGCCGACGGCGACGACCGCGAGGAGATCATCCTGCGCGACGCATCCGCCGGCATCTACAAGCGGGTCGTGCTGCAGGACAACCGCATCATCGGCACGGTGCTGTTCGGCGAGACCGCCGACGGCGCCTGGTTCAATGATTTGAAGAAGAAGGCGACCGACATCTCGGAGATGCGTGACACGCTGATCTTCGGCCAGGCATTCCAGGGAGGCGCTTCCTCGGACCCTTTGGCGGCCGTTGCGGCACTGGCGGATGATGCGGAAATCTGCGGCTGCAACGGCGTCTGCAAGGGAAAGATCACCGGCGCGATCACCGGCAAAGGGCTGACCGGGCTCGACGACGTGCGCGCCCACACCAAGGCCTCGGCTTCGTGCGGCTCGTGCACGGGTCTCGTCGAACAACTCCTGAAACTCACGCTGGGCGAGGCCTACAATCCGGCGGCCGTGCAGCCCATGTGCGGCTGCACGAGCCTCGGTCATGACGACGTGCGGCGCCTGATCAAGGCGAAGGGGTTGAAAACGATACCGGCCATCATGCAGGAGCTCGAATGGAAGACCTCCTGCGGCTGCGCGAAGTGCCGGCCCGCGCTCAACTACTATCTGGTCTGCGATTGGCCGGACCAATATGCCGACGACTATCAGTCGCGCTTCATCAACGAGCGTGTGCACGCCAACATCCAGAAGGACGGCACCTATTCGGTCGTGCCGCGCATGTGGGGCGGCGTCACCAGCGCGAGCGAATTGCGCGCCATCGCCGACGTGGTCGATAAGTTCGACATCCCGACCGTGAAGGTGACCGGCGGCCAGCGCATCGACATGCTTGGCATCCGCAAGGAGGACCTGCCTGCGGTATGGGCCGATCTCGGCAAGGCTGGCTTCGTCTCAGGTCATGCCTATGCCAAGGGCCTGCGCACGGTGAAGACCTGCGTCGGCTCCGACTGGTGCCGTTTCGGCACCCAGGATTCGACGGGGCTGGGCATCCGCATCGAGAAGTTCATGTGGGGTTCCTGGACCCCGGCCAAGGTGAAGATGGCGGTCTCGGGATGCCCGCGCAATTGCGCCGAAGCGACCTGCAAGGATGTCGGCGTGGTCTGCGTCGATTCTGGCTACGAGATCCACTTCGCTGGCGCCGCCGGCCTCGACATCAAGGGCACCGAAGTGCTCGGCCTGGTGAAGACCGAGGACGAAGCGCTGGAGGTGATCGTGGCGCTCGTCCAGATGTATCGCGAGCAGGCCCGCTACCTCGAGCGCATCTACAAATGGGCCAAGCGCGTCGGTACCGCCGAGATCAAAAAGCAGGTCCTGGATGACGTGGAGAAGCGCCGCGCTTACTTCGAGCGCTTCGTCTTTTCGCAGAAATTCGCTCAGGTCGACCCGTGGTCCGAACGCGTCTCCGGCAAGGACAAGCACGAGTTCCGGCCGCTGGCCTCGGTCGGGTTCGCCGAGGCGGCCGAGTGATGGAGAAGTTCGCGCCATCCTGGACGCTCGCCTATCAAGCAAACACGGGAGTGTCCCAATGAACTGGATCGCAATCGGCTCCGTTTCCGACGTCCCTCGCCGCGGCGCGCGTTGCGTGGCCACCCCGCAAGGCAAGATCGCTGTTTTCCGCACCGCGGATGACAAGGTCTTCGCCATCGAAGACCATTGCCCGCACAAAGGCGGGCCGCTCAGCCAGGGCATCGTCCATGGCGCGGCGGTGACCTGCCCGCTGCACAATTGGGTGATCTCGCTGGAGACCGGCAAGGCGCTCGGCGCCGACGAAGGCTCGGTTAGGACGATCCCGGTCAGGATCGAAGGCGAACGGCTGTTCATTGCGCTCGAAGCGTTGGCCTCGAAAGCGGCCTGAGCCATGGAAGAAGCACGCGAGGTGAGGACCACCTGCCCCTATTGTGGGGTGGGGTGCGGCGTGGTGGCCGAGATCGCCGCGGGTGGCAAGGCAACCGTCCGCGGCGATCCCGAGCACCCGGCCAATTTCGGCCGCCTTTGCTCTAAGGGTGCCGCGCTTGCCGAGACGCTCGGCCTCGATGGCCGCTTGCTTCAGCCGGAAATCCAAGGCAGGCAGACGAGTTGGGACGAAGCGCTCGACCTCGTCGCCGCGAAATTCTCGGACGCGATTGCCGAGCATGGGCCGGACTCGGTCGCCTTCTATGTCTCCGGCCAGTTGCTTACCGAAGATTACTACGTCGCCAACAAGCTGATGAAAGGCTTCATCGGCTCGGGCAATATCGATACCAATTCGCGGCTGTGTATGGCGTCGTCGGTCGCCGGCCACCGCCGCGCTTTCGGCGAGGACATCGTTCCCGGTGTCTATGAGGATTTCGAGCACGCCGATCTGATCGTGCTCACCGGCTCCAACACCGCATGGTGCCACCCCGTGCTCTACCAGCGCATGCTCGCGGCGCAGCGCGAACGCGGAACCAGGATCGTCGTCATCGATCCGCGCCGCACCGCCACGGCAGACGAATGCGACCTGCACCTGGCGCTTGATCCGGGCACGGACGTGCTCTTGTTCAACGGCCTTCTGGCGCATCTCGTCCAGAGCGGAAAGATCGACGCGGATTTCATCCGCACCAGCACATCGGGCTTCGAAGCCGCTGCCGCGCTGGCCGGTGCCGATGCGCCGTCGGTCGCGCGCGTCGCAAAAGGCTGCGGGCTGGTGGCCACGGATGTCCAGGCCTTTTATGAGATCTTCGCCGGCACCGAACGGACGGTCACCGTCTACAGCCAGGGCGTCAACCAGTCGGCACATGGAACCGACAAGGTCAGCGCCATCCTCAACTGCCACCTCGCCACCGGCCGCATTGGCAAGCCAGGCATGGGGCCGTTCTCGGTCACGGGCCAGCCGAACGCCATGGGCGGCCGCGAGGTGGGGGGCCTCGCCAACCAACTTGCCGCGCACATGGACTTCGCGGATCAGGCCGCTGTCGAGCGGGTCTCCCGCTTCTGGAAGGCGCCCGGAATCGCGCGACGCGGCGGGCTGAAGGCCGTGGACATGTTCCAGGCGGTTGCCGACGGCCGCATCAAGGCGCTGTGGATCATGGGCACTAATCCCGCGGTGAGCATGCCGGACGCGTCGCGCGTGCGCGCCGCCCTGTCCAAATGCGATTTCGTCGCGGTTTCGGATGTGACCCGCACCGACACCACGCGCTATGCCGACGTGCTGCTGCCCGCCGCTGCCTGGGGCGAGAAGGACGGCACGGTCACAAATTCGGAACGGCGCCTCTCGCGTCAGCGGCCGTTCATGCGGTCGCCGGGCGACGTGAAAGCCGATTGGCGAATCATCTGCGAGGTCGCCGCGCGCATGGGCTTCGGCGATGCTTTTGCCTACCAGACGCCGGCCGAAATCTTCCGCGAGCATGCCGCGCTCTCGGCTTTCGAGAACAATGGGGGGCGCTTGTTCGATCTGGGCGGCCTGATGGACCTCAGCGATGCGGGCTATGCCGGCTTCGCGCCGCGCCACTGGCCGGCACCAGAATCGCGCGAGTACCAGACGAGATTGTTTGCGGACGGTCGTTTCCCGACACCGGACGGCCGTGCGCGTTTCGTGCCGGTGCGGCAGGAGGCGACGGCGTTTACAGTCGATGCGGACTATCCGCTTGCGCTGAACACGGGCCGGCTGCGCGACCAATGGCACACCATGACGCGTACCGGCACCGTGCCGCGCCTGATGGCCAACACGCCGGAACCGGCGGTCGACCTCAATCCGGCGGATGCGGCCGCGCACCAGCTCAAGGATGGCGACCTTGCCCATCTGTCGACGCGCTTCGGCTTCGTGCGCGCGAGAGTACGTGTGGCCAACGCGCAGCGGCGCGGCCATGCCTTCATGCCGATGCATTGGAGCGGCCAGTTCGCGGCCAGGGCCGCCGCCGGCCTGCTGTCCTCGCCTGTCACCGACCCGCATTCCGGCCAGCCAGAACTGAAGCATGTCCCAGCCAGAATCGTGCGCGAAAACACTGGATGGGCCGGCGTGCTCATCACGCGGCGCGATCTCAGGCCGACCGGTTTCGTCCACTGGAGCCGCTACACGGTCGAAGGCGGCTGGGTCTACGAACTGACGGGGACCGAGCCGCCGGACCAGGGCATTCTTCTGGCGCGCAAGCTGCTCGGCGTTCAACGGCAGGATCAACTGCTCGAATACACCGATCGCCGCGGGCTCGCTTATCGCGCCGCTGCGATCGACGAAGGCGGCGCCATGGCTGAGGCCGTGCTGGTCGCCGCTCCAGACCAGTTGCCGACGCGGGATTGGCTGGTCTCGCTGCTGGCCACCCGCCAGCCGCTGTCGCCAGCCGATCGCCATGCGCTTCTTTCCGGGCGTTCACCAGCGCCGATGCCCGCCATCGGGCGGATCGTGTGCTCATGCTTCCACGTCGGCGCCAACCAGCTCGCTTCGGCGGTCGCTGCGGGCTGCGACAGTCTGGAGGCGATCGGCTCCACGCTGCGCGCCGGAACCAACTGCGGGTCGTGCCGCTCGGAGATAAGGGCGATCATCGACGCCCGGCACGTTCAGGCCGCCGAGTGAAATTCTCCGGAACAGCTCAGATCACCGCTTCTTCCAGGAACGGTTCGTTGCGCGGGATGCGCTCGTAACAGAACGGTGACAGGTCCAGCGTCTGGAAGGCGCCGTGAACGATCAGCTCCGACACCGCCCGCCCGACCGCCGGCGACTGCTGCAGGCCGTGCCCTGAGAAGCCGTTGGCGAACATGAAGTTCTTCACCTCCGGGTGAAAGCCGACGATGCCGTTGTGGTCGAGCATGTTGTATTCGTAGTGGCCGGTCCAACTGGTCTGGACCTTGAGCGCGTCGAAGGCCGGAATGCGGTGCCACAGCGCCGGCCAGATATAGTCGTCGAACTCCTCGAAATGGATTTCGAAATCGTCGTAATCGGCCGGCCCGTCGCCCTGCGGCGTGTTGCCGGTGAGGAATAGCTCGCCTTCCGGGCGCACGAAAGTGCCGGAAAGGTCGATGACGTTGGGCATTCGCCCAGGGATCGGGTTGGCGCTGGCGAAGACGAAGCTGTAGCGCTTGTAGGGAACGACCGGAATGGAAAGGCCGGCCATGGCAGCGACTTGCTGCGCTCGCGGGCCGGCGGCGTTGACCAAGGTTCCGCAAGCGACTGTCTCGCCGGTCGCCAGCCGAGCGGAGACAACCCGCCCATCGACGACATCCAGTCCGGTCACGGCATTGTCGATGTATTCGACCCCGCTGGCGCGGGCGGCGCGGCGGAAGCCGTTCAACATGCCCATGGAATCGAACCAGCCCTCTTCGCGCGCACCCCAGGAACCGCCGCCGAGGTCGTCGACATTCAGCCAGGGGAAGCGTTCCTTCAGCGGACCCGGCTCAAGGAAGACGGTGTGGGCGCCGAGGCTGCGCTGCAGCTCGACCCGCTCCTTGGCCGCCTCCACCCCTTCCGGCGAGCAGCAATAGAGATATCCGTGCTCCTTGAAGCCGAGATCGGGCGCCGGCTCGTTCGTGTAGAAGGGCGCCATCCGCTCCTGGAAACCGCGGATGATCTCGATGCCGAACTGGCTGATCTTCACATTGATCGGATTGGAATATTGCTGGCGGATGGCGCTGGTGGAGAGCGCCGTCGAGGAGAATTCGTAGCTGGAGTCGCGCTCGACCACGAGGATCGAGGCGCCGCTGCCCAGCGCTTGGCTCAGCCAATATGCCGTCGAAGAGCCGATGACGGCACCGCCGACGATGACGATGTCGTAGGCGTAGCGCGAGGGTGCTTTGTAAGGGGGGATCGCCACGGCCGTCTCCCGAGTCTAGCGGTTGAAGGACGCAATCAGGGCGTCCGAGCCCCGCGCCAGCAGGCCGAGGTCGGAACCGACGGCAACCATGGTGAAGCCGTCGGCGAGATAACGGTCGGCGTCGGCCTTCACGGGAGCCAAAATCCCGCTCGCCTTGCCTGCCGCGGCCGAGGCCTTGCGCACGGAAGCGATCGCTTCCTGCACATGCGCAGCGCCGGGATTGCCCATCGCACCCATATTCGTGGAAAGATCGCCGGGCCCGACAAACAGAACGTCCACGCCTTCCACCGCTGCGATCTCAGCCGCATTGGCGACGCCGGCCGCGTCCTCGATCTGCACGGCCAACAGCTGCTGCTCGCGCGCTTTCGCATGATACCCGGCGATACGGCCGAAGGCGTTGGCGCGATGGCCGACCGAGAAGCCGCGGAACCCGCCCGGAGCATAGGTCATCGCCGCGACGATTGCGCGCGCCTGGTCCGGCGTGCGCACATTCGGAATCATCAGGCTGCGGGCACCGACATCCAGAGCCTGCTTCATCAGGTTGGGATCGTCGGACGGCAGGCGCACCACTGCCTCGCACGGAAATGCCGCCGCGACCTGAAGCTGCGCCATGATGCTGCGCAGATCGTTAGGGCTGTGCTCGCCGTCGATCAGCAGCCAGCCCGCTCCGGAACCAGCCACCACTTCTGTGGTCAGCGCTGAAGCCAGCGAGCACCAGATGCCGATATGAGGCCGGCCAGCCCTGACGGCCGCCTTCAGCGAATTGACGCGCTCTTGCATTTGCGATCGGTCTCCAGTGGAAGAGGCATTGAAATTCGTATGATGTCCTATATCATACGCCTCCGTTAAGCTGCAAGACGCTCTGGCGAGCACGGGAGTTGCGCATGAAAATCGGCTTCATCGGACTTGGCGTCATGGGCGCGCCCATGGCGCGGCATCTCGCCGATGCCGGGCACGAGATCGTCACGGTGCTCAATCGCTCTCCTCTGCCTGCCGATCTGAAAGCGTCGGTGCTGGCTTCCCCGGCGGAAGTGGCGCGGGTTTGCGAAATCATCATCACCATGCTGCCCGATACGCCCGACGTGGAGCGCGTCCTGCTCGGGCCGGGTGGCGTGCTCGAAGGGATTTCAGCCGGCAAGCTGGTCATCGACATGAGCTCGATCAGCCCGATCGCCACCGCGGAATTCGCGGCGAAGTTCAGGGAAGCGGGAGGCGGCTTCCTCGACGCACCCGTCTCCGGCGGCGAGGTCGGCGCAAAAGCGGCGAGTCTCACCATCATGGTCGGCGGGCCGGCTGCCGAATTCGAGCGTGCGCTGCCCATCTTCGAGAAGCTCGGCAAGAACATCACCCTGATCGGCGAGAAGAACGGCGCCGGCCAGACCTGCAAGATAGCCAACCAGATCATCGTCGCGCTCAACATCGAAGCCGTCGCCGAAGCGCTTGTTTTTGCCAGCAAAGCGGGCTGCGATCCGGCGAAGGTGCGAAGCGCGCTGATGGGCGGCTTCGCCTCGTCCCGCGTGCTCGAAGTGCATGGCGAGCGCATGATCGCCCGCACCTTCGCGCCGGGCTTCCGCATCCGCTTGCACCAGAAGGATCTCAACCTCGCGCTCGAAAGCGCCCGCGCGCTTGGAGCCGCCCTGCCGAGCACGGCGCTGGCGCAGCAACTGATGAATGCCTGTGCGGCCCGCCCGGGCGGCGCGGAAGCAGACCACTCGTCGCTCGTCCGGGCTCTCGAGGTCCTGAGCGATCATGAACTGTCAAACGGAAAGGAATAACCGATGCGCGGAACCGGCAAGGCCGATGTCTTCGTCATGCTGGCCCATCCCGTGGGCCACGCGAAAAGCCCTGGCATCTTCAATGAGATCTTCGAGCAGAAGGGGCTCGACAGTCTGATGGTGCCGCTGAGCTGCCGTCCGGAAGATTTCGATACTTTCTGGGCCGGCATCACGGCGGCGGAGAACATCCGCGGCGTCATCATCTCGGTGCCCTATAAGGTCCCGGTCTACCACAAATGCGCCGCCGCCCACGATCGCGCCGCGCGCGTGCAGAGCGCGAATTCCGTGCGCCGGCAGGCGGACGGCACCTGGTATGCCGACAATTTCGACGGCGTCGGCTTCATCGACGCCTTGAAGGCCGGCGGACACCGGATCGTCGGCCGGCGCATCCTCCAGGTCGGCGCAGGCGGTGCGGGCGCATCGCTGACCTACTGCCTCGCCGAGGAAGGCGCGACGGAGATCCGCCTCGCCGACATCGACAGGGAACGCGCGCAAAAGCTCGCTTCGCTGGTCAGCAGGTCGTTCCCCGATTGCCGCATCGAGGTCGGCGAACCCGATCCGTCCGGAATGGACATGGCGATCAACGCGACGCCCTCCGGGCTGAAGGCCGGCGATCCGCTGCCGATGGATTTGAACAAGCTGACGCCGGAGATGACCGTGGTCGACATCATCATGGAGCCGGCCGAAACGGCCCTGCTCAAGGCGGCGAAAGAGATCGGCTGCCGCATCCAGCCCGGACGCCCGATGATGGACTTCCAGGTCGAGGCCATGGCCGCATTCTTCGACATCGAGCGAAAGGAGCGCGACAATGGCTGAGGCTTCGACCGCGGTCGTTATCGGCGGCACGTCCGGGATCGGCCGCGCTATTGCGGAGCGCTTCGCCGAGGAAGGCTACCAGGTGGTCGTCGCCGGCCGGGACGCGAGCCGCGGCAAGGAAGCCGCCGAGGCCTGCGAGAGCGCCGGCGCCCCACGCGCCGTGTTTGTCCAGACCGATGTCGGCGATCCCGATTCCGTCGAGGCGCTCGCGCAAGACGTCAGCAATGCGTTCGGCACCCCTCATGTCGTGGTCAACTGCGCCGGCATCCTGCAGAGCGGCAAGCATGTGCTCGACCAGGACCTCACCGAAGACGAGCAGATGTGGCGGATCAACTATCGCGGCACGCTGCTTGGCTGCCAGTTGTTCGGCCGGCTGATGTCGGCCGCCGGACGCGGCGCGATCCTCAATGTCGGCTCGCTCGCCTCCTTCGCGCCGCTGTCGCTTCCGGCCTACACGCCCGGAAAGCATGCGGTCCTGGCGCTCACCCAGATCCTGGCTGCCGAACTCGGCCCGCATGGAGTCCGTGTGAACGCCGTAGCGCCGGGCTATACCCTCTCCGACGGGCTGAAGGCCAGGATCGCCAAGGGCGAACGCAACCCGGAAGCGATCCAGGCCACCACCGCGCTGCGCCGCTTCGTCGAGCCGCGCGATGTCGCCGAGGCGGCGCTGTTCCTCTGCTCCGACCGTGCCGCCTCGATCACCGGCGTCACGCTGCCCGTCGATGCGGGCTGGCTCGTCCAGGCGCCGTACGCGCAGTACCTGCAGGGCAACCCCATCCGGCAGACGCCGGCAATCTGACGAGGAAGAATCCAGTGGGCGATATCCAGCGCTTCGACTTCGACACCCGCATCCATCATGGCGTCATCCACAACGGCACGCTCTACCTGACCGGCCAGGTTGCCAAGCCGGGCCAACCGGCGGCCGACCAGATGCGCGAGGTGCTCGCCAAGATCGATGCGCTACTCGCCACGGCAGGCACCGACAAGACCCGCATCCTCCACGTCCAGATGTGGCTGGACGACGTGCGGGATTTCGACGAGGTCAATGCGGTCTGGGACGCCTGGATGCCGAAAGAGCATGCGCCGGCACGCTCTTCCGGCGAGGGGCGGATGGCCAAGCCCGGCATGCTGGTCGAACTGATCGTCACCGCGGCGGTTTGAATGGTCTCGCCGGTTCGGGCATCATCCCGAATCTGAACTTGAACGGCCCTAGTCTGGACTTGAACGGAAGGCCTGAATGACGAAGCGCAAGCCGCTTTCCACCCTCGTGGCGGAGAGCCTGGCAAAAAAAATCCGCTCCGGTGAGTTGCAGCCGGGCGCGCAACTGCCGACCGAGGCGGAGCTTTGCGCCGAATACGATGTCAGCCGCACCGTCGTGCGCGAAGCCGTGGCGCGGCTGCGCTCCGAGGGCATGGTGGTGCCGCAGCAGGGACGCGGCATGTTCGTCAGCGAAACGCCCGTGCCGCGCAATTTCTCGATCCCGGACGAGGCGCTGAGAACCTTGCCGGAAACCATCGCCTTGCTCGAGCTCAGGTTGAGCGTCGAAGTCGAATCCGCCGGGCTATGCGCCGAACGCCGCACCGACAAGGAGGCGAGCGACATCCGTGCCATGATGGATGACATCGACGCGCAGCAGGCGGACCCGGCAGCCGTCCAGATCCACTACGACTACGATTTCCACCTCGCGATCGCCAAAGCCGCGCGCAACGAATTCATCCATGGCTTCCTGACCTATCTCGGACCGATGATCGTGCCGCGCTTCCAGCTCGGCTACGTCGTCGAGCCAGCGCTGAAGGACAGCTATTACGCGCGCATCCACAGCGAGCACAAAGCCATCGTCGATGCCATCGAACGACAGGACGGCGGCAAGGCTCGCCAGGCCATGCGCAAGCATCTGCACAACAGCCTCGGGCGCGTTCGAGCCCTGGCGCGGGCTTCCGGAGTCGAGGCGACCGACGCGGAGCAAAAGGCCGCCGCAGCCTCGCTCTTCACCGAAATGAAAAGGCCTGCACCAACGGCCGGGTAAGGCGCGACGGGGTCGATCTTTCGCGTCGGCACCGAATGCGACCTGCCGCGCGTTGCGAAAGCCGTGTTTTTGTTCCACCGGCGACCGGAAACCCTCTCCCGCGCGCCGACGGGATTTGTTTTCCTTTGGTTCGCAGCGTTGGAGGCCGCGCAGGCAGCGTGGAACGTTTGAGCTGCCGGAAAGGCTCTCGAAAGTTTATCTTTCCTTTTTGCTGCTTTTCTTGGTTTCGCGTCACCGGTCGAGGCCGCAGACTGAAGATCAGGCAATAAGGGGAAGCCCACGTGACGACAGCCTTCATCACAGGTGCGACGAGCGGCATTGGGCGAGCCATCGCCATCGCGTTGAGCGACGCCGGCTACGACGTCTATGCGGTCGGCCGCAGCCAGGCCGCGCTCAAAGAACTGCAGGCCGAGCGCCCGGGCATCCTGCCGATCGCCGTTGACGTTACCGACCGCGAGGCTTTGGAATCGGTCCTGGCCGATCTCACAATCGATGTACTGATCAACAACGCCGGCATCATGCCGCCGCTCGGCAATTTCGCCGACATGACGATCGCAGACATCGACACCACGTTGGAGGTGAACCTCAGCGCGGCGATCCTGCTCACCCGCCTCGTCGTGCCGCAGATGCGCGAGCGCCAGTCCGGCCACATCTTGTTCACCGGCTCCACCGCCGGCCACGCGGCCTATTCCAACATCGCCGTCTATTCGGCCACCAAGGCGGCGATCTCCGGCTTTGCCGCTGCCTTGCGCGCCGACCTCTCGCCGTCCGGCATACGCGTCACCGAGATCGTCGCCGGTCGGGTCGAGACGCAGCTCTACAAAGGCATCCTCGACGCCGACGCCCGGGCGGCGATGTACGCCGGAAAAGTAGTGCAGCCGGACGACGTGGGCAGGATGGTCGTCGCTGTGCTGGCGCTCCCCGCATGGGCCGACGTTACCCGTTTCGACATCATGCCGACCTGGCCGAGCTCGCCCAGCGGCACCAAGTAAGGAAAACTGCAATGAAGGATCTTTCCGTTCTGATCGTCGGCGGCGGCGCCGGCCTTGGCGCCCTTCTCGCCCGCATGGCTGTGGAGGCCGGGGCGGCAAAGATCGGCATCATCGACATCAACCAGGAAGCCGCTGAGAGCGCTCTCGACGCGGCGAAAGCCAAGGGCCTGCCCACGGCTGCCGCAGCTTGCGACATCCAGGTCGGACCGCAGTGTCACGCCGCCTTCGACGCCATTGTCGCGAAGCTCGGGCGCGTCGACACGCTGATCAATTGCGCCGCGATCTATCCTCGGCGTCCGCTCCTCGAGATCACCGACGCCGAGTGGGACGCCTCCAACGGCATCAACATCAAGGGCACGTACCACATGATGGTGGCGGCCGTTCGCCACATGCAGTCGCAAGAGCCAAAAGCGCATGTGCGTGGAAGGATCGTAAACCTCACTTCCGTCGACGCCTTCAAGGCGCATCCGCAGAACGCCCATTATGCGGCGACCAAGGCCGCCGTCGTCAGCCTTACGCGCTCCTTTGCCCATCACGTCGCCAAGGACGGGATTTTGGTGAATTCCGTCGCGCCCGCCGGCATGGCCACCGAGAAGGCCAAGGCGCTCGGTTTTCTCGAGGAATTGGCCAAGGCAAGCCCGCTCGGCCGCGGCGCCGAGCCGACCGAGATCGCCGAGTGGGTGCTCATGACCGGCGGCCCGAAGAACACCTATATGACCGGTGAAAACGTAATCGTCTCAGGCGGTTACATCTACGCCTGAATCGGTTTTCATAAGCCGGCGGCGTCTGAAATCCAGCAGTGCATGATCAACGGAGTCTCGAACGAAAGGAGGCGGACCTCACGATGACCGGCAAGCTTCGCCTTCCTTCGCTCAATGCGCTTCGCGTCTTCCACGCCGTCGCACAGCACAAGAGCTTCCGGCAGGCCGCCGACGAGCTCCTGGTGACGCCGCAAGCCGTCGGTCAGCAGATCAAGCTCCTGGAAGACACGCTGCAGGTGACGCTGTTCGAGCGCAAGGGGCGCTCGATCGAACTGACTGAGTCGGCGATCTTGCTCTCGCACTATGTCAAAGCCGGCTTCGACGAATTTTCCGAAGGCGTTCGCCGCGTCACCAAATCGAACTACCGGGACCGCATCAATCTTAATGCGAGCCCCTACTTCGCAACGCACTATCTGCTGCCCAGGCTTTCATTGTTCCGCGAGATCCTGCCGGGCGCTGATCTGCGCCTGACGACGATGGTCGACCTGCCCGATTTCGGGCGTGACGACATCGATATGACGGTGCAGTGGGGCTATGGCAACTGGCCGGACTACGAGACCACGCTGCTGGTGCCGGACCCGAAGATCATATGCTGTACCCCGGCGATCGGCGAGAAGATCAAGTCGGCGCAGGACCTGACGCGGTTCACGCTGCTCGACACCGTCAAGTCGAAGCGGCTGTGGCCCGACATATTGCGGCACCTCGGAGTGGAACTGGCTGAGGGCGACCGCAGCATCGGGTTCGATGACGCCGCCACCATGCGCCGTGCGACGCTCCAAGGCATCGGTGTCGGCCTGGTTTCCGTCATCGATGCCGAGGAGGACTTCAGGTCGGGCGCGCTGGTCGCGCCACTTGGCCGTGACGCCCTCTCGGACATGAAGCCGGAAGAAGTCCCCGGCTTCTACCTCGTCATGCCGCGCGGGCATCTGCGCGTGAAGGCGGTGGCCGCCCTGCATCGCTGGCTCGTCCAGCAGGATTGGGGCAGCGACCTCAAGCTTTCTCTGCCGAAACCGACACCGCTCTCCGATTAGGAGCGGCTTCGCGACCGAGGGCCGAAGCGCGTGTTTCGGGCCTCCAACAACAAGAACAAGTGAACCTCAACAGTGGAGACAACAAACATGAAAATGACGAAATGGGGGGCCGCAGCCATGGCCCTTGGCCTGGTTCATTTTGCGGCGCCGGCCGAGGCGGCGGGCGGCAAGACGCTGGAAACCGTGAAGGCGCGCGGCGTGCTCAACTGCACGGGCCATGACGGCTCCTATCTCGGCTTCGCCGAGGTAGACGACAAGGGCAACTGGAAGGGCATGGACATCGACCTCTGCAAGGCGGTGGCGACCGCCGTGTTCGGCGACCCGGCCAAGCTGAAGATCGTCCCGATCAGCTGGGCGCAGCGCTGGCCGTCGCTGCAGTCGGGGGACGTCGACATCATCATCAAGGCGTCGGGCGGCACGCTCAGCCGAGATACCGAGCTCGGCCTGCAATTCTCGATGTCCTATTACCTCGGAACGACCAAGGTGATGGCGCATAAGGAGCTCAATCTGAAGTCGCTCAAGGACGCCGATGGCGGCTCGATCTGCATCCCCGCGGGGACGACCATCGAGCAGCAGGTCGCGGCCTATGCGCAGAAGGTCGGGATCAAGCTGGAGCCTGTCGTCATCGAAAAGACGGAAGAGCTCGAGCAAGCATACTTTTCGGGGCGCTGCGACATGTATGCCCAGTGGGGGCCAGTTCTCGCAATCGCGCGTGTCGCCAAGGGTAAGGTCGACGACCACGTGATCCTGCCCGACGTGCTCGCCGTCGAACCCGAGGTCATGATCGTGCGGCAAGGCGACGACAACTGGGTCGACGTCGCCAACTGGACGCTCTCCGCCCTGCTCTTCGCCGAGCAGGAAGGCATCACGTCCAAAAATGTCGATGAGATCAAGGCCAAGCCCACGTCGCCGGCAGTTGCCAAGTTCCTGGGTGCCGCGCCAGGCATGGGCAAGGGTCTCGGACTTCCTGACGACTGGGCTTACAACGTGATCAAGAAGGTTGGCAACTACGGCGAGATCTTCGATCGCGATCTCGGCAAGGAGTCGCCCTACAAGATGGATCGCGAGCTGACCAACCTCTGGAACAATGGCGGCGTCCTGTTCCCGCTGGTGATCGACTGACTCCACCTCTCAACGCAGCTCGCTCTGAGCTCCGCCTGGCACCGCCAGGCGGAGCCGGCGACAATTCGGGGAAGACCATGATGGTCAGCCTGCTAAGAAATCAGAGGGTCCGCAATACGCTTTTACAGGTTCTTTATGTCGGCTCGATTGCCGCGATGATCCTTGCCTGCGTGATGATCGCCCGGCGGAACCTGGCGCAGCAAGGCATCACCTCCGGCTTTGACTTCCTGTTCAAGTCGACGGGCTGGGATGTCAACTTCTCGCTGCTGCCCGCCACCGCCAACGACCCCTACTGGTGGTTCGTCCTCATCGGCGTCATCAACACGCTATTCCTGGGATGCACCGGGCTGATCCTGGCGACGATCGTCGGCACCATCGTCGGCCTGGCGCGGACCTCCTCGAACGAGCTGGCGCGGCTGCTTGGCCGCACTTATGTCGACATTTTCCGCAACATCCCGCTGATCCTCCAGGTCTTCTTCTGGTACGCCGTCATCACGCATCTGCCGACGCCACGCGCCGCGCACGAGGCCTTCGGCATGCTGCTGACCAGCCGCGGCCTCTATGTCCCGGTCCCCAATGTCGGCGGCGTCGCGTTTGCGGCAGCTTTCCTTGCTGTAATCGCCGCGATCGCGCTGCCGGTTTGGCTGGGCCGGACCACGCGCCTCAGCCAACCGCCCGGCGAGCGGCTCGGCATTCAACTGACCGCGGCCGCGACGGCACTGGCCAGCGCAGTCATTGTCCTTGCGCTGGGTCGCCTGCCGGACCTGCCGCTGCTCGACTTCCCTGCCCTGCAAGGCCTCAACCTCAAGGGCGGCCTGCGCATTCCTCCCGAATTTTCCGCTTTAGCCATCGCCATCGCCATCTATGGCGGCTCCTACATCGCCGAAATCGTGCGCGGCGGCTTCAAGGCAGTCGGCAAGGGCCAGATGGAGGCCGCACTTTCGCTGGGGCTGAGCCCCTGGCGCGTGTTCACGCTGGTGCGGCTGCCGCTGGCGCTGCGTGCCATGCTGCCGATCCTCGCGAACCAGTATGTCTGGCTGATGAAGGCGACGACCATGGGCATTGCGGTGGGCTTCACCGACTTCTTCATGATCGTGGCGCTGACCATCAACCACTCCGGCCAGACGCTGGAGGCGATCGGTATCCTGATGGCGGGCTTCCTGGCGATCAATCTCAGCCTGGCCGCCGTGTTCAACCGCATCAACAAAACCATTGCCCTCAAGGGCAATCAGTTGAGGGGGTGAGTGATGGAGATGGTAATTGTCGCTCCCCCTGCCCCTGGCAAGCTCGAAGACGTGAGGCGCCGTTTCTTCGCCACGCCGCTGCAGGCGCTGCTGTCGCTGATATCGCTGGCGATCATGACTTTCGTTCTCTGGAAGCTGCTGAACTGGGCGGTGTTCTCAGCGGTGTTCACCACCAGCGGCGGGCCCGAGGCCTGCCAGGCGGCGGCAGGAGCCTGCTGGTCGGTCATTGCCGCCAGGTGGCGCATCATCCTCTTCGGCCTCTATCCCTTCGAGGAGCAATGGCGCTCGGCCTTGGCCTGTGTGGCCGTCGTGGTCATGACCGTGCTGAGCTGCATCCCGGCCTTTTGGACCGGTAGCCGCATCGCGCTCGTCTGGGGCGCCGGAACGGCGCTCTACTATGTACTGATGAAAGGCGGCGTGCTCGGTCTTCCCTATGTCGGCGAGGAAGCCTGGGGCGGGCTGGCGCTCACCCTTTTCATCTTCGTCACCACCTGCCTGATCGGCTTCCCGCTGGCGATCTGCCTGGCTCTCTTGCGCCGCTCGGAGCTGCCCTGGATATCCAGGACCACGGGCCTGATCATCGACGGAGTGCGCTCGCTGCCGCTGATCTCTATCCTCTTCACCTTCGCCGTCGTGCTGCCTTTCGCGCTGCCGCAATGGATGGCAGGCGACAAGCTGTACAGAGTCATTCTCGGCTCGGCCCTGTTCTTCTCGGCCTATCAGGCCGAGATCGTGCGCGGCGGCATGCAGGGCGTTCCGAAGGGCCAGGAAGAAGCCGCCATGGCGCTCGGCATGAGCTACTGGCAGCGAATCGGCCGCATCCTCCTGCCGCAGGCCATGCGCAACGCGCTGCCGGCGACGATCAACCAGTTCGTGATCTCGTTCAAGGAAACCTCGCTGGTGGTTATCGTCGGTTTCTTCGAGATCCTCGCTTCCGGCAATGCCGCCTACGGCACCGGCGAATGGCGCTTCGCCTATGTCGAGGTCTATGCCTTCATTGCGTTGATCTATTTCGTCTTCGTCTTCAGCCTGTCCCGCTACGGTGCTTACCTCGAGCGCCGCATGTCGGTCGGCGAACGGTAGGGAGGCGCACAAAGTGAATTCGACGCAGTCATCTGGCGCCGCGGTTCATATCGAGAACCTGGACAAATACTACGGCTCTTTCCACGCGCTGCGGAACATAAACCTTTGCGTGAAGCGCGGAGAAAAGATCGTCGTCTGCGGCCCCTCGGGCTCCGGCAAGTCGACCATGATCCGCTGCATCAATCGGCTCGAGCAGCACAATGGCGGGCGCATCACCGTGCTCGGCACCGAGCTCAACGACGATGTCGGCAACATTGACGGGATCAGGCGCGAAGTCGGCATGGTGTTCCAGCACTTCAACCTGTTCCCGCACATGACCGTGCTGGAGAACTGCATGATCGCACCGATGATCGTGCGCAAGCGACCGCGCGCCGAGGCCGAGGCGACCGCCCGGCGCTATCTGGAGAAGGTCCGCATTCCCGAGCAGGCGACGAAGTTTCCCGGACAGCTCTCCGGCGGCCAGCAGCAGCGGGTGGCGATTGCGCGCGCGCTTTGCATGCAGCCGCAGCTCATGCTGTTCGACGAGCCGACGTCGGCGCTCGACCCGGAAATGATCGCCGAAGTGCTGGACGTCATGGTGACCCTTGCTTCGGACGGCATGACGATGATCTGTCTCACGCACGAGATGGGCTTCGCGCGCCGCGTCGCCGACCGCGTCATTTTCATGGACAGCGGCGAAATCGTCGAGGAGGCGCCGCCGGAGCAGTTCTTCACCTCTTGCCGGAACGAGCGCACCCGGCAATTCCTGTCGCAGGTGCTGGGTCATTGAGCCAGGCGCCGCTGCTGTCTATACGCGGCGTGCCACACATCGCAGGTATCGCAATGACCGACCCCGTGACCGCTTTGCGCGAGATTCTCGGACCGAAAGGCTGGCTTTCGGGCACCGACGCCAAGCCTTATCAGCGCGACTGGCTGAACCGCTATGGCGTCGCGCCTTTGGGCGTTGCCAGGCCCGCAAACACGGCCGAAGTTGCGGCAGTCGTCAAGGCATGCCGGATGGCGGGCTTGGCCGTGATTCCGCAAGGCGGAAACACCGGCCTATGCGGCGGCGCCGTCGCCGATCGGGCGAGCGCGGTGATCGTCTCGCTTTCGCGCATGACGGCAATAGGCGAACCGGATCCGGAGAGCGGGTCGATAGCGGTTGACGCGGGCGTTGTGCTCGCCGCGTTGCACGACGTGCTGGAGCCGCATGGCCTGATGTTCCCGATGCATCTCGGCGCCGAAGGCAGCGCCAGGATCGGCGGCCTGATCGGCACCAATGCCGGCGGCAGCCAGGCGTTTCGCTATGGCATGATGCAGGACCTTGTGCTCGGCCTCGAAATCGTGACCCCGGACGGCGCGATGTGGGAGGCCTTCGCGCGGTGCAGAAGGACAATGCCGGCTATCAGCTGCGCAAGCTGTTCTGCGGGGCCGAAGGCACGCTCGGCATCGTCACGCGCGCTGTCCTCAGGCTCTATCCCACCCCAAAACAACAGGCGAGCGCGCTTCTGGTAATGTCCGACTTCGCCGCGGCCGTTTCCTTCGGCACCTATCTGCGCGGCGAGGCCGGCGAGTTCCTTGCCGGGCTCGAATTCTTCTCCGATGTCGGCCTGACGCTGGCGCTCAAAAATCTGCCTGATCTCGCCTACCAGCTGGAAACACGAGGCGACGTCTACCTGCTCGTCGAACTGGCGTCAGGTTCGGCGCGCGTTCCGCTGGACGAGATCCTCGATTCGGCACTGGAATGGGGTATGGAGGAAGGTCTGGTCGTGGATGGCGCGCTGGCCAATTCGGGCGCGCAGCGGGCGCAATTCTGGCGGCTGCGCGAGGAACAACCCGAGGGGCAGCGGCTGGAAGGCGAACAGTTGAAGCACGACATCTCGGTGCCGCCGGGCGCCATCGCCCGCTTCATCGAGACCGGCGCCGGGATTTGCGACGACATCCTGCCCGGCGTGCGGATCAACCCGTTCGGGCATCTCGGAGACGGCAACATCCACTACAATCTGTCGCCGCCGGAAGGCCGCGCCGATTTCGACGGCAAGGCGGGACAATTTGCCGAGGCGCTGGCTGCGCTCGCTACCGAGATGGGGGGCAGCTTCGCGGCGGAACATGGGCTTGGGCGCGCCAAGATCGCCATGGCCGAGCGGAATCGCAGTTCTGTGGAGCGGGAACTCATGGCGCGGCTGAAGGGCGCGTTCGACCCGCAGGGCACGATGAATCCCGGTGTCCTGGTTCGAATTGCAGAATAAAGAAAAACTTTCGAATGGATCGCATTTCTTGATTTCGCGTCGGCCCGCCAGAGTGCAGGTATAAGTTCGAAAGGCAGGCTCCGTCTGCTTGCCACCAGCGTAAGAGGATGCCGAAGCATGGTCCGCAATGGCGGTCGCCTTCTTGTCGAGTGCCTGATCTCGCTTGGCGCGACCAAGAGCTTCGGCGTTCCCGGCGAAAGCTATCTCGCCGTTCTCGACGCGCTGCACGACACGCGTGGAAAGCTGGACTACGTGCTCTGCCGCAATGAGGGCGGTGCGGCTTTCATGGCTTCCGCCTACGGCAAGCTGACGGGCACGCCGGGCATTAGCTTTGTGACGCGCGGCCCGGGCGTGACCAATGCCAGCATCGGCGTGCACACCGCCATGCAGGACAGTTCGCCGATGATCCTCTTCGTCGGCCAGGTCGGCACCGACATGAAAGGCCGCGAAGCCTTCCAGGAAATAGACTACCGGGCGGTGTATGGAACCGTCGCAAAATGGGCGGTCGAGATCGATGACGTCAATCGTCTTCCCGAAATCGTGGCGCGGGCCTGGACCACCGCTTTGACCGGACGGCCCGGCCCCGTAGTGGTCGCGCTGCCGGAAGACATGCTGACGGCCATGACCGGAGCCGCGCCGCTCGGCGGACCGGCGTCTGTCTTCGAAGCGGCGCCGGCACAGGAGGCAATTGCGTCGGCATTGAAGATGCTTGCCGCCGCCGAAAATCCGGTGCTGCTGATGGGCGGCACCAACTGGACGGCTGACGGACGCGCGGCGCTTCAGGCTTTCGCTGAGGCCTCCGATATCCCGGTCGTGACAGCCTTCCGGTATCAGGACCAGTTCGACAACCATTCGCCGGTGTTTGTCGGCGAGGCCGGCGTCGGGATGGTGCCGCATGTGAAAAACCTGATCCGCGATGCGGACGTGATCCTCGCCGTCAATGTCCGCTTCGGCGAGATGACGACCGACGGCTACACCCTGCTCGAAGTTCCCGTACCGCGCCAGAAGCTGATCCACGTGCACGGCTCCGATCGCGAGATCGGCAAGATCTATGTGCCCACGATCGGTATCCATGCCGGTCCGAACGCCTTCGCCAAGGCGCTCACCCCGATCAAGGGTCTTGGGCCGACTGGCGCACGACGGCACGCAAGGCCTATGAAGGCACGTTCGCTGCGCCCGTGCAGCCCGGCCCGGTCGACATGGTCGCGGTCAGCACCTGGCTGCGCGAGAATCTCCCGGCCGACGTCATCCTTGCCAACGGCGCCGGCAATTTCACCGTGTGGCCGAACAAGTTCTTCAAGTTTGGACCGCAAGCGCGCCTGCTTGCGCCGCAATCCGGCGCCATGGGCTATGGCCTGCCGGCCGCGATCGCGGCCAAGGTCGCATACCCGCAACGCACCGTGGTCTGCTTTGCCGGTGACGGCGATTTCCAGATGAACTGCCAGGAACTCGGAACCGCCATGCAGGCCGGCGCGCAGCCGATCGTGCTGATCGTCAACAATGGCATCTACGGCACCATCCGTGCCCATCAGGAGCGCAACTATCCGGCTCGCGTCTCCGGAACCTCGCTCGAGAATCCCGACTTCGTGGCGCTGGCGAAGGCCTATGGCTTTCACGCCGAGCGGGTCGAATCCAAGGGGGATTTCGCGGCGGCGTTCGAGCGGGCGCTTAGCTCGACGACCGGCGCCGTCCTCGACATCGCCATCTCGCCCGAAGCGATAACGCCCCGGCAGACCCTCTCTCAGATGCGCGACGCCGCGCTCGCTTCCCAGAAGGCCAAGTCATGACCTCCAGAACTGACGACATCCGTCTCGGCGCGGACATCGGCGGCACCTTCACCGACATCGCCCTTGATGTCCGAGGGACGATGTTTTCGACCAAGGTGCTGACCAACTATGCGGCTCCCGAGCAGGCGATCCTCGACGGCATCGCCATCGTCATTCGCGACGCCGGAATTTCGCCGTCCGAGATCGGCATCATCATCCACGGCACGACACTCGCCACCAACGCGCTGATTGAGCGCCGTGGCGCGAAGACCGCGCTGGTCACGACGGAAGGGTTCCGCGACGTGATCGAGATGCGAACGGAAAACCGCTTCGAGCAGTATGATCTGAACCTGCAACTGCCGACGCCGCTGATTCCGCGCGAGGATCGCTTCACCGTCAAGGGCCGCATCGGCGCGGAAGGCCAAGAGCTGCAGCCGCTCGACGAAGCCGCTCTGGAGGACATCGCCGACCGCATTGCGGCGGGTGGTTTCGGCTCGGTGGCGATCGGCTTCATCCATGCCTATGCCAACCCCGACCACGAGCGCCGGGCGCGCGAGATCCTCGCCAGAAAACTCGGCATCCCGATCTCGATCAGCGCCGAAGTCTCGCCGCAGATGCGTGAGTTCGAACGCTTCAACACGGTCTGCGCCAACGCCTATGTGCGGCCGCAGATGGCCGACTATCTCGCCCGCCTGCAGACGCGCCTGAAGGACATGGGCGCGGATTGCCCCGTCTTCATGATCCATTCCGGCGGCGGCCTGATCTCGGTGGGGACCGCTTCGGAATTTCCGGTCCGGCTGGTCGAATCCGGCCCGGCGGGCGGCGCGATCTTCGCCGCAGACATCGCCAGGCGCTTTGGTCTTGAGAAGGTCGTCTCCTACGACATGGGCGGAACCACCGCCAAAATCTGCCTGATCGAGGACTATGCGCCGCGCACGGCGAGAACCTTCGAAGTGGCGCGCACCTACCGCTTCTCGAAGGGCTCGGGCATGCCGATCTCCATCCCGGTTATCGAGATGATCGAGATCGGCGCCGGCGGCGGTTCCATCGCCTGGGTCGACGCCATGGGCCGTATCCAGACCGGGCCGGAGAGTGCCGGCTCGGAGCCGGGGCCGGCCTGCTACGGGCGCGGCGGCAAGCGTCCGGCGATCACGGATGCCGATCTCGTGCTCGGCAAGCTCGACCCCGACAATTTCGCCGGCGGGGCGATCAAGCTGGACAGCACTGCGTCCGAGCAGGCGATTCTGCGCGATGTCGGCGAGCGGCTGTCGCTCGATGCCATGTCGACGGCCTTCGGACTCTGCGAGGTAGTGGACGAGAACATGGCCAATGCTGCCCGCGTCCATGCGGTCGAGAACGGCAAGAACATATCCGACAATCTGATGATCGCCTTCGGCGGCGCCGCCCCGCTTCACGCGGCGAGACTGTGCGAAAAGCTCGGCATCGACCAGTGCATCGTTCCGCGCGGCGCCGGCGTCGGCTCGGCGATCGGCTTCCTCAAGGCGCCGTTCGGCTACGAGGCGCTGGCCTCGAAGCTGACGCGCCTGTCGCGGTTCCAGCCTGCCGAAGTGAATGCCCTGCTCGCCGATCTCAAGGCCTCCGCCGAGGGTTTTGTGCGCGGCGGCGCCAGCGGCAGGATCGTCTGCGAAATCACCGCCTTCATGCGCTATGCCGGCCAGGGCTGGGAAATCCCCGTGCCGGTGGCAGACGAGCCGTTCGGAGACGATGCCGTTGCAGAACTCAAGGCGTTGTTCGAGGAGAATTACCAGCGCTTCTTCGGCCGCGCCATCGAGGGGCTCGACGGACTGGAAATCGAGATCGTCACCTGGTCGGTCAAGGCGACGGATGTTCGTCCCGCCGTCGCCAGGCACGAGCTCACAACTGGCAAGACAACGAGCGAACTCAAAACGAGCCGCGAGGTGTTCGATCCGGTCAGCGGCGCACCGCGCAGCTACGGCATCGTCGAGCGCGACTCGCTCCGCCCCGGCGATCGGATCGCGGGCCCCGCGGTCATCGTCGAGCGCGAAACTTCCACCGTCGTCACCACCAGCTTCGACGCCGTCATCCAGAGCGACGGCGCGATCCTACTGATCCGCAAAGGCAGCCAGGCATGAGCGATATTGGCGAAATCCGCATGCAGGTCATGTGGAACCGATTGATCTCGGTGGTCGAGGAGCAGGCGCTCACCCTGCTGCGCACCGCCTTCTCGACTTCGGTGCGCGAATCCGGCGACCTGTCAGCTGGCGTGTTCGACCCGCGCGGCCAGATGCTTGCGCAGGCAGTCACCGGTACGCCGGGCCACGTCAACACCATGGCCGAGGCGGTGCTGCATTTCATGCACGAAATCCCGCGCGACCAGATGTTCGAAGGCGACACCTACGTCACCAACGATCCCTGGCAGGGCACCGGCCACCTGCACGACATCACCATGGTGTCCCCGTCCTTCCTCAACGGCGAGCTCGTCGCCTTCTTCGCCTGCACGGCACATGTCGTCGATGTCGGCGGGCGCGGCTTCGGCGCCGACGGCAAGTCGGTCTACGAGGAAGGCATCCAGATCCCGATCATGAAGTTCGCGGAAAAGGGCAAGGTCAATCTCGATCTGGTCAGGATCCTGCGCGCCAATGTCCGCGAGCCCAACCAGGTGGTCGGCGATTTCTATTCGCTCGCTGCCTGCAACGAGGTCGGGCACCGGCGCCTCGTCGACATGATGAAGGAGATCGGCCTGACCTCGCTGGATGGGTTAGGCAATTTCATCTTCTCGCGCACCCGCGACGCCATGCTGGAACGCATCGAGGCGCTGCCCAAGGGAAGCTGGTCGAACGAGCTGGTGACCGACGGCTACGACGAGCCGGTGAAACTCGCGGCCACGGTGTCGGTCCGCGAGGACCATGTCGAGGTCGACTTCACCGGCACCGACCCGATGAGCCGCTGGGGCATCAACTGCCCGATCATCTACAGCAAGGCCTATGCCTGCTATGCGCTGAAATGCATGGTGGCGCCCGACATCCCGAACAATGCCGCCTCGCTCGCCTTCTTCACCGTGTCGTCGCCGGTCAACATCCTGAATGCCGTGCGGCCGGCCCCGGTGGCGTTGAGGCACATCTTCGGCCACATGGTGCCCGATCTGGTACTTGGCGCGTTCTCCAAGGCGTTGCCCGGAAAGATCCTCGCCGAAGGCGCCGGCGCGCTGTGGAACATCCACATTTCGGCGCGGCCCGTCGCCGGCGCGTCCGGCCGCCGCGCCGAAGTGCTGATGTTCAACTCCGGCGGCATGGGCGCGCGGCCTGAGCTCGATGGGCTGTCGGCGACGGCCTTCCCGTCCGGTGTCCATACGATGCCGATCGAGGCGACGGAGCATACCGGTCCGATCGTGATCTGGCGCAAAGAGCTGCGGCCGAATTCCGGCGGCGACGGCGAGTTCCGCGGCGGCCTGGGTCAGATCATCGAGATCGCCGCGACCGACGGCCACGAGTTCGACTTCTCCGCCATGTTCGACCGAGTGAACCATCCCCCGCGCGGGCGCAATGGCGGCGAGCCCGGCGTCGCCGGCGTGGTCAAGCTCGACGACGGCACAAAGATGCGCCCCAAGGGCTGGCAGCACGTCCCCGCCGGGCGGCGGCTGATCCTCGAACTGCCGGGCGGCGGCGGCTATGGCGATCCGGCCAAGCGCAGTGCCGCCGCGCGGGTCAACGACCGATCCAAGGGTTACATCTGGGAGAACGACCAATGAGTTACGTTGCCTCGCGCCTCTCGGCGGTGAAGCCTTCGGCTTCCATGGCGGCTTCGCAGGCCGCCAAGGCGCTGCGCGCCAAGGGTGTGGACGTGATCGACCTCGGGTTGGGCGAACCCGATTTCCCGACCCCGCTTCACATCATCGATGCCGCCCATTTCGCGGCGAAAGCAGGACAGACGCTCTACACCGCTGCCGCTGGCACCATCGAAGTGCGCGAAGTCGTGGCCGGCAAGTTCCGCCGTGAGAACGGGCTGGACTACACGGCCGACGACATCGTCGTCGCCAACGGCGCCAAGCAGATCATCTTCAACGCCCTGATGGCGACGCTGGAGCCAGGCGACGAGGCGATCCTGCCGGCGCCCTATTTCGTCTCCTATCCCGAAATGGTGAAGCTGCTCGGCGGCACGCCCGTCGTCGTCGAATGCCCGGAGACCACAGGTTTCCGGCTGACGCCGGCGCTGCTGGAAAAGGCAATCACGTCAAGGACAAAGTGGCTTTTCCTCAACATGCCCGGCAACCCGTCTGGCGCGGTCTATTCCGCGTCCGATCTCAAGGCGCTGGGCGCGGTCCTGGCAAAACACCCGCAGGTGCTGGTCCTTTCCGACGAGATCTACGAGCACATCCTCTTCGACGGACGCGAATTCGTCTCCTTCGGCAAGGCCTGCCCCGAGCTCAAGCACCGCACCCTGATCGTCAACGGCGTCTCGAAGTCCTACGCCATGACCGGCTGGCGCGTCGGCTACGCAGCCGGCCCCGCGCCACTCATCAAGGCGATGTCGACGATCCAGAGCCAGTCCTGCACCTCGGTGTGCTCGATCGCACAAGCCGCGACCGTCGCCGCCCTCAACGGGCCGCAGGATGAAGTCGCGCGCTTCCGGCAGGCCTTCGAGGCGCGCCGCAACCTGGTAGTGGACGGCATCAGGAAGATAAACGGACTGACGTTGTCGCCGCCGGAGGGCGCCTTCTACGCCTATATCGGCTGCGCCAGCCTGATCGGCCGCAAGACGCCCAAGGGTCTCGTCCTGGAGGATGACGCGGCCGTGGCCAACTATCTTCTCAACGAAGGACGCGTGGCGTCGGTGCCGGGTTTCGCCTATGGACTGTCACCCTATTTCCGCATCTCGACGGCGACCGGCGAAGGGGTGCTGGCCGAGGCGATCTCGCGGATCAATGCCGCCGTCGCGCAAGTGGAGTAAACGATGCCGCACTACGAACGTATATTGATCACCGGCGCCGCTGGCCGGCTCGGCTCGCAATTGCGCAAGGGACTGGTGCCGCTGGCAAGCAAGATCCGCCTGGCGGGCCGCGGGCCGTTCAGCGATCTTGCGCCTCATGAAGAAGAAGCCGTCTTCGATCTTGCCGACATGGAGGCGACCATCGCGGCCACCAAGGACTGCGATGCGATCGTGCATTTCGGCGGCGCGCCGCTCGAATGCGAGTGGCATACCATCCTCGATTCCAGCATTCGCGGCTCCTACCACATCTATGAAGGCGCGCGGAAACACGGCGTGAAGCGCGTCGTCTACGCCTCCTCGGTACATGCCATCGGCTATCACGAAATCGAGGCGCACATCGGCGTCGACGCGCCGGTGCGCCCGGACAGTCTTTATGGCGTGTCGAAAAATTTCGTCGAAAGCCTCAGCCGGCTTTATTGGGACAAGTTCGGCATCGAGACGGTGTGCCTGCGCATCTTCTCGTCGTTCCCCGAGCCGGCCGACCGGCGCATGCTGTGGTCGTATCTTTCCTTCGCCGACTGCGTGCGCCTGGTCGAGGCATCGCTGACAGCGCCGCGCGTCGGCCACACCATCTCGTTCGGCCTATCCAACAACAAGCTGAAGATGGTCGACAACAGCGGCGCCGATCATCTCGGATTTATCCCGCAGGACAGCGCCGAGCCGTTCCGGGCCGCCGTCGAGGCGAAGACGCCAATTCCCGACCCAAGGAGGCCGTCGGTGAAATATCTCGGCGGCTGGTTCTGCGAACTCGGTCATCCGGACGACAAGCCCGAATAACCATGCCTCGCAAGCAGGTCAGTTCGGAAATGCCTATCTGACCGAGCCGACACGGGCGCTGCCATAGTGATCGATGGGTCAGTCCCGTGGCCGCACCTGCGGCAGCGCGGCCTCGAGCGACCGTTCGAACGCGTCGACCAAAGCGTCGACCTGAGCCTCGGTAATGATCAGCGGCGGACAGAAAGCGATCGCATCGCCCATGTTGCGCGAGATCACGCCGTTGTGCTGCATGAACCCATTGACCAGCGCACCGAGAGCCGCAGGCTTGCCCCATGGCGCCTTGCTCGCCTTGTCGGCGACCAGCTCGACGGCGGCGATCAGGCCGACGCCACGCACCTCGCCCACCAGTGGATGGGAACCGAGCTTGCGCAGCCTGGCCTGCAAATGCGCGCCGACCGTGCGCGCATTGCCGACAAGGTCGCGCTCCTCGATCAGCTTGAGGTTTTCCAGCGCGACGGCCGCGGCGACAGGATGACCGCCGCCGGTGAAGCCGTGGCCGAAGGTGCCGATGCGATCGCTCTCGTCGGCGATCGGTTCGAAAACCTTGTCGTTGATCAGCAGCGCCGAGATCGGCAGGTAGGACGACGAGATCTGCTTGGACAACACCATGATGTCGGGCTTGATGCCGAAGGTCTGCGAACCGAACATCTCGCCGGTGCGGCCGAAGCCGCAGATGACCTCGTCGGCCACTAAAAGAATGTCGTATTTCGACAGCACCGCCTGGATTTTTCCCCAATAGCCGGCGGGCGGAACGACCACGCCGCCGGCGCCCATGATCGGCTCGCCGATAAAGGCGGCGATGGTTTCCGGCCCCTCTGCGAGGATCAGCTTTTCCAGGTCGTCGGCCAGACGGCTGGAAAACTGCTCCTCGCTTTCGCCGGGCTCGGCATCGCGCCAGTGGTGCGGCGTCGAGGTGTGCAGGATATTGGCGATCGGCAGGTCGAAGGACAGATGATTGTTCGGCAGCCCGGTCAGGCTTGCGGACGCGATGGTGACGCCATGATAGCCGCGCTTGCGGCTGATGATCTTCTTGCGCGTCGGCTGGCCGAGCGCGTTCGACCGGTACCAGATCATCTTGATCGCCGTGTCGTTGGCCTCGGAGCCCGAATTGGTGAAGTAGGCCTTGCTCATCGGCACCGGTGCCATCTGCACCAGCTTCTCGGCCAGATCGATCAGCGGCGAATGCGCCTTCGAGCCGAAATCGTGGTAGAAGGGCAGCTTCGACATCTGCCGCGTGGCCGCCTCGACCAGTCGCTTTTCCGAGAAGCCGACGGCAACGCTCCACAGGCCGGCCATCGCCTCGATATAGCGGTTGCCGGCAATGTCCTCGACATAGACGCCGTCGCCCTTTTCGATGACCAGCGGTCCCGTTTCCTGATGCTTGCGGGCATTGGTGTAGGCGTGCATGTGGTAGCGGATGTCGCGGGCTTCAGGGGAATTCGGTCTGGCGTCCATGATGGCTCCTGTCTGCGAGTGTAGGACCATCTCGCTGGTCGAGAAGTCCGAAATTTGCCCTCGTGTCTGAGCTGTGATGCATCATCGCGGGTTCAAGCCGCAAGAGCCGCCCTGTCACGATCGATAGCGCCATGGGAACCTGGCGCATGGTCGGTCTCGGAAGCGGCGGCGGGCACATCATTGCCCGATAGCAATGGACAACAGCCAGATGATCCTTGAGAAAGGGCTGTGAGGCGCCGCTCGCGCAACCGAATGGACTGGGCATGGAACGGGTTGACTGCGTGATTGCCGGTGCCGGCGTGGTCGGCCTCGCAATCGCGCGCGGCCTTGCCGCGCAAGGTTTCGACACGCTGATCCTCGAAGCGGCGGATGCCATCGGCACCGAGACGAGCTCGCGCAATTCGGAAGTCATCCATGCCGGCATCTATTATCCGCAAGGCTCGCTCAAGGCGCGGCTCTGCGTGGCCGGACGCGAGATGCTCTATCGCTACTGCGCCGAGCGCTCGATTCCGCACCGGCGCTGCGGCAAGCTGATCGTCGCGACCGATGATGCGCAGGAGCCGGTGCTTGCCAATATCCGAGCCAATGCCGCGGCCTGCGGTGTCGGTGACTTGCGTTTCCTCTCTGCCGCCGAGGCTCACAAGCTTGAGCCGGCGCTGCATTGCACCGCTGGCCTGCTTTCGCCCTCCACCGGCATCATCGACAGCCACGCGCTGATGCTCGCCCTGCTCGGCGAAGCCGAGGGCGGCGGTGCGATGCTGTCGCTCAACACCCGCATCGTGTCGGGCCGGATCGAAGCCGACCGCATCGTTCTCCAGACAACCAGCACGGGAAGCGGCGAAGATTTCGAGATCGCCACATCGCGGCTCGTGAACGCGGCGGGGCTCGACGCTGTCGCGCTTGCCGGCTCGATCACAGGATTCGCTCGCCGGTTCCTGCCCGGGCTTCGCTACGCCAAAGGCAACTATTTTTCAGTGGCGACGCGAGCGCCCTTTTCGCACCTCATCTATCCCGTGCCGGAGCCCGGCGGGCTTGGCGTCCATCTGACGCTCGACCTCGGTGGCACGGCGCGCTTTGGGCCTGACGTCGAATGGACCGATGCGCTCGATTACCGCGTCGACCCCGCACGCGGCACCCGCTTCTATGCTGAAATCCGCAAATACTGGCCGGAACTGGCCGACGGCAGCCTGCAGCCGGCCTATAGCGGTATCAGGCCAAAGCTTTCCGGTCCCGGCGAAGCCAACAGCGATTTCGTCATCCAGGATACCGGGACGCATGGCATCGCGGGCCTGGTCAATCTATTTGGCATCGAAAGCCCTGGGCTGACCTCGAGCCTGGCCATCGCCGAGCATGTGACGCGCATCTTGCTGGAGCATCGCTAATGGATAGAACTCATCGGAGCTCGAGCGAAAGCATGACGCTGAGAAGCCGCCTCAGGCCTGCGGACCGCCCTGATCGCACCGGTCGCAGCAAACAATATCCTTGCGGGCCTCGCGGGCGCTGACCATAGTTCGGGTATGAAATTGAGTTTCCCTGTTAGATTCCGCAGCACGAAATGAGTTCCGCGAAAGAATCCCTTGTTGTCGTCGAGAGCCGCCCTGTCGAGAATGTGGGGCTGGTCGAAATCAATCGTCCCCAAGTGCGCAACGCGCTCAACCTCGAAGTGCGGGAGAAGCTGGCCGCCGCCGTGACAAGCTTTTCCGAGGACACGGAAATCCGCTCGATCGTCATTGCTGGGCGCGGCGGCAACTTCGCTGCAGGAGCCGACATAAAAGCGTTCGAAAAGCTCGGCTCGGCCGACATGCTTCTGCAGCGCACCCACCGCTACTGGGACGCGATCGCAAGGTGCCCGAAGCCGGTCATTGCCGCGGTCGAAGGCTTCGCGCTGGGCGGCGGGTGCGAGCTTGCCATGCACGCCGACATCATCGTCGCCGCAAGGTCAGCCACTTTTGGCCAGCCTGAAGTCAAGCTCGGCTTGATGCCGGGCGCCGGCGGCACCCAGCGCCTGCTCAGGGCAATCGGCAAATACAAGACGCTGATGCTCCTTCTCACCGGCGACATGTTTTCGGCCGAGGATGCCGAGCGTGCCGGCTTGGTCAGCACCCTGACGGGTGAGGGCCAGGCCTTGCAGCATGCGCTGCAAATCGCTGAGAGGATCGGCCGTCTTCCGCCGCTGGCCGTCGAGCAGATCAAGGAGGCGGTCGTCAACGGCGAAGACGCTCCGTTGGAAACCGCCTTGAGGCTGGAACGCAAAGCCTTCCAGCTGCTTTTCGATACCGCGGACAAACGGGAGGGCATTGCCGCCTTCCTGGAGAAGCGCAGACCCTCGTTCAAGGGGCGCTGACTTGGCAGGCGCGGGAGGGGAGCCCACCAGTCGGATCGAGAAAGCCGGTGTCGTAGGCGCCGGGGTGATGGGTTCCGGCATAGCGGAGGTCCTGGCGGCGGCAGGCATCGATGTGATGATGGTCGATGATGCCCCCGGAAAGGCGGCGGCGGCCATCGAGCAAATCGCGTCGCGTCAGCGCGCCAGGGCAGCCGCCGGCAAAGTCAGCTCGGACGTGGTCGAGAAGCTGCTCGCCCATATCGAACCTGCCGAAACACTTGAGCGACTGGCAGGCGCCGATCTGGTGGTGGAAGCTATTGTCGAACGTCTCGAGCCCAAACGTCAGCTCATCGAGGCGCTGGAGACAATCGTCAGGCCGGACGCCATCATCGCGACCAACACCTCTTCGCTGTCCGTCACGGCGATCGCTTCCGCGGCCAAGCGACCTGAGCGGATTGCCGGCTACCATTTCTTCAATCCCGTGCCCGTGATGAAACTGGTCGAGGTCATCTCAGGAGCTCACACGGCGCCTGAGGTCGAGCACACGCTGGTCGAGCTTGCGGCCCGCTTCGGCCACCGGCCCGTCGTCGCCAGCGACACGCCCGGCTTTATCGTCAATCACGCCGGCCGCGCCTTCGGCACCGAGGCCCTGGCCATGCTGCGGGAGGGCGTGGCCTCGATCGCCGAGATCGATGCGATCCTGCGCGACGCCGCCGGCTTCAGGATGGGCCCCTTCGAATTGATGGACCTCACCGGGCTCGATGTCTCCCACCCGGTGATGGAGGGTGTCTACAACCAGTTCTATCAGGATCCGCGTTACCGCCCTTCCGTCATCGCGGCGCAGCGTGTGGCTGCGGGCCTGCTCGGGCGCAAGACCGGACGCGGCTTCTATGCCTACGACGGCAGCCGGCAAGCCGTTCCGCCCGCATCGACACAGCCGGCGGAGACCGCCGGGATTCCGGATCGCGTCACCGTTCTGGCCGACAATGACACCGGCGAAATGCAAAAACTGGTCGCGTCGGCCGGCGCCACTGTTTGCGGTCTCCAGGATCAGGCGCTAGGGCGGGACGGCCTCATCCTCGTAGGGTTGGAGGGGCACGATGTCGCCGGCGCCGCGATGCGTCTTGGCCTCTCATCTTCACTATGCGTCGGGTTCGATCCCTATTTCGGCCTGGACCGTCACGTCACGCTCGTCGCGTCGGCGGCGACATCCGATACGGCCAGGAGCGCCGCCCTCGCGCTTGCCAAAAGCGCCGGCCGCAAGGCGACCCTGGTGAGCGATAGTTGCGGCGCGGTCTGCCAGCGCGTGGTCGCGATGATCGTCAATATCGGCAGCGAGATCGTCGAGCAAAAGATTGCATCGGCGGCGGATGTGGACGCCGCCGTACGGCTGGGGCTCGGCTATCCCCACGGACCTCTGGAGTGGGGCAACAAGCTCGGCCCTGCCCGCATTCTGCGCATCCTGGATACGATCCATGACCGCACCCGGGATCCTCGCTACCGCGCAAGTCTTTGGCTGCGACGGCGCGCCGAATTGGGGCTTGCGCTGGAAGAATAGGCTGCCGGAAGGAGACGATTTGGCCCTAACGGTTTGGGCAGTTCAGCACTTCCGCGCTCTGAACTGCCCGTGCCAGGCCTGAGCGCCTTGCATCAGCTTGAAATGTAGGACCGATCAAATCCGGCTGTTTTGATCAGTCCTGGAAGATCGTGCAACTCGACGACCCCGTAACGGAATGAGGCCAGGGCGGTCTGTCGCAACGTTTTCAACACGCGACTCACATGCACAGCCGAAAGTCCCAATGCATCGGCCATTTCGCCCTGGGTCAGCGGGCATTCAAAGCGGGCCGGATAGCTCGTTGCCGATCGATGTGAGCGGCAGGCCAGTTCGAGAAGGAAATGGGCCGTACGCTCAACGGCACCCCTTCTGCTGACGCTTGCCAGGTGTTCCGCAACCCTTGAATATCGATCCGCCTCAGCCCGCAGGATTGCTTCGCAGATGGACTGCGGATAACGCGCAGAACATGTACGGACGGGGCCGGCCAGCTCGATCGCGATAACGTCCGAGAGGGCCGTCACCGTATCGCCCGCTTTTCCGGCGAACTCGATCACCGCAATTTCGCGAGGAAGCGCAAAATCGACGATGAGACGTGAGCCATTTGGCAATGTCTTCGCAAATGCCGCCCAGCCGGCGATCATAATCAGAATAGAGGATTTGGTGTGGTA
Organism: Mesorhizobium sp. WSM4983; assembly: GCF_029625765.1. Lineage (NCBI taxonomy): Bacteria > Pseudomonadati > Pseudomonadota > Alphaproteobacteria > Hyphomicrobiales > Phyllobacteriaceae > Mesorhizobium > Mesorhizobium sp. WSM4983. The sequence goes on from NZ_JARTVM010000001.1 coordinate 1,146,009, forward strand.
TTCGCCTGCAATAGTCGCGTTGGCCGCATAGGTGCGGCGCACGGCTCCTGGCAGTACGGAGATTCCCCTTTCCCAGCTTGCGTCAGCAAGCGTGGGTCCTTTCACCAATCCAACTTGCTTCGATAAGTTCATTTCCCCGAATCGCCCAAGCCCATGATCCACCCCCCCGGGTCAACCTGAAGCTGCAACTATCGACTAGGCAAAAAGTTCCATCTGTCACCTCATCCGAATTGCAGCGCAGTCTACCACCTTTTGGTACAACCCTACACCCTTGGTATATTAAAGTCGCTCAGGCAGCACAGCTTTGGCTTGCAGCGCATGATGACTTCGGAACAACAGCTCGTGCCGCACCGATGCCAAGCAGCATGCCGCGGCGTGCCCGCATGCCGTCGAAATGCAGGCCCCACCGCACCGATCCCGCATACTGCGCCCGACAGTATCGTCTGGACCATCGCAAAGCCCCGGCGGGAGGCCGGCAGAGTCTCGTCATTACGCGCGACGCTGCGGATGCAGCGAAAAGTTGAACCGCGCTGTCGGTCCGGACAGGCTGCCCGAGAACCTGCCGCCGGAACACCGATCCTTGTCTTCGAACCTTTTGTCAGGGGCTCCCACCCGTCGATGAGGCAAAATCGCGCCCTGCCGATTGCGTTGACGCCGGAGCCGCGGATTCGGGTCGCGGACCGGGCGCTTGCAGCTCTTGCCAAGGCGGCCCTGGGATATATCGCGTCTCGCTTTCTGGATTGTCCGTCGCGCCGACCGCGACGGTTTGCACCATTGCTCCGGCTTCCGGCTTCCGGCGCGAACGCCTGACGCTGTAGGTCTGTCGCCGCTCCTCGGCGACTTCCAGGCCGTCTATTGCCGACGCGACCAATGCGAGGCGGTCCTCGATTTGCTTCATACGCCTCCAGGTGGAAAGCAAAGCCAATGAAACGAGGACGCAATAGGCGAGAAGAGCGGCGACCGCTCCCGCCCAATTCTCGATACCCAACAATAGCAACATGACAGTGCCGATAACGACGGCAAGGGTCCCGTAGCCCAGCTGCCGGCCCTTAAGAAGAAGCATCAGCGGCAGGGTTGCCGCCAGCAGAAGAATGACCCCGGGACCGTCGAGCACCCAACCTGCAAAACTCGGAACGACTTCGCTATAAGTGTCCATGTCAACCTCAGAACTGCCGAGGCCGGCCGCTTCTCTCATCGTCAGGATCATCCTTGGCGATCGTAGCGTTGTAGTGGACCTCCCTGAAGGGCGAGAGGAAGGTGTCTCGGCGACTTCTTAAAGCTCGGAGAGGCATACGGGGTAGACCAGATCGACCTTTAGCCGAGTTACTACTCAATAATGGTAATGGCGGCGATGTCCGCGAAGCTGATATGTTTCTGCCTTACCGGTGACGCGATCGGTGAGTGGGCGCAGAAGAGCGATTTGGACATGTCGGCGGGACACCAACCCTTACGATTCATGCGTTTGAGAGCGCATAACGGCTAGCTGCCCGACCCATTTTGAAATGAACGCCATTCAGCCGACGCTGAAGGGCTGGGAGTTGTGCTGTCGATCGTGAGGATTCGGGAAATGGCCAGTCCAACTGATAATCCGAGGATGATTCGGGAATTCCTGCCCCTCGACGTCAGGGAAGTCTTCGATTTCTTTCTTCGTCGGTGGAAGCTGGTGTGCGGAATTGCCGTCATCACTTTCACACTGTTTATGGCTGCCGCATATATTCTTCCGACAACATACACCGGCGTCTCTCAGATATTGCTCGACGCTCCGATCGACTATATGACTCCACAGGATTACTCCAATTCCGATTTTTCTGACAATCCAACATTCATTGAAAGTCAGATCGCTGTCTTGAGGTCTGCGTCACTTCTTCAGCAGGTCGTCGACAGCCAAAAGCTGGCGGAAGACCCCAAGATAGGACCGGGAGCATTGGTATGGCTCCAGAACGCGCTGGGAGTTTCGCGCGTCGGGCTTGGCAACGTCATTGAGCTTGATGTAGGCGCCTACGATCCGGAAAAAGCGGCATCGCTCGCGAACGCGATTGCCCAGGCCTATGTGGCAGATCGAATAAGGTCCCGTTACGAAGGGGTCCAGAAGGCCTCCTCGTGGCTCAGCGATCGGGCCGCCTATCTGCGAGCGGAGCTCAGCCGCTCGGAGCAAGCTGTCCAGAAGTTTCGGATCGATCACAATCTAGTAGCGACGCAGGCGGGCAGCTTGACTGACCAGCAACTGTCCGAGTTGAACGTCGCCCTAATCAATGCTCGCGCCGAGTTGTCCGAGAAACGTTCGCAATATCAGCAAGTTAGCAAGGTACAGGCTGCCGGAGGCGACATCCAGTCGATTCCGGACGTGCTGCAGTCGGTGGTGATTAACGCGCTCAGGGCTCAGCTCTCCGGAGTGACCCGGCGGGAAGCCGACCTCAAATTGAAGTATGGCGAGCGGCATCCCGAGGTCTTGTCCGCTCAGGCCGAGCGCCGCGACATCGAGGGACAGATCGCCGCCGAAGTCCAGCGCCTGATCGGCAATCTCAAGAACGAGGTCGACGCGGCCGAAGCTCGGGAGGCTTCTCTGGCTCGCGCCCTGGACTCGGTATCCAACCGCTCCGAAATCGAAGGTCAGGTTGGCGTCCAGTTACGCGATCTGGAGAGGATCGCGGCCGCGAACAAGGAACTCTTTGAGACGTTCCTGTCGCGCGCCAAGCTCACCGAGGAGAAATCCACCCTCCTCAACAGCGGCGTGCGTGTAATCACCGATGCCAGCGTTCCTGGCGCTCCGAGCTTCCCAAACAGGCCTCTTTTTGCGGCTTTGGGTGTGGTTTTCGGCATCTTCTTCGGGGGCGCCGGCGCCGTTCTGCGTGAACTCTTCGCTTCTGGCTTCATGGCAAAGAAGCAGATCGAGGAAGAATTGGCCGTTCCGGTTCTTGCGTCGATGCCAAGGATGTCAGGCTGGTCGAAAGACGTCCATGCTCAGCCTGTGGCCTATCTCGAGCGCAAACCGCTCTCCAGGTACAGCGAAGCGGTGCGGCGGCTTCGCCTCGGTATCCAGGCCACGCCGGAACTGGACCGTTCGCCGCGCCTGGTGCTCGTGACATCGGCGATGCCCGGCGAAGGCAAGACAACGCTGGCATTGAGCCTGGCTTGCTCGGCGGCTGCCGACGGCGAACGGGTTCTGGTCATCGACGCGGACTTGCGTCTTTCGGCCGCCACGGCCTTCTTCGGCATGGCTGACAAGGTCGGATTGGTCGATCTCCTGACCTTGCCGGTGAAGGCCGCAAACGCGATCCATCTGGACGAACGCTCGGGCATATCCATGCTGCCCGCAGGAGCAAGAACCCGCAACCCGCCTGCCCTTCTTGCTTCGGCGCGAATGCGCTCGCTGCTTGAGGAAGTTCGGGGCAAATTCGACACGGTGATCATTGACGCACCACCCGTCGGACCCGCGGCCGATGCCTCGATCCTGGCCAGGCATGTCGACAAGGTCGTCTTCGTCGTGAGGTGGCGGGAAACCTCGCGCGAGGCCGTTGCCGAAGGAATTCGACATCTTGGCGATCGGTCCAAGCTTGCCGGCATTGCCCTGACGATGGTGGACGAACCAAAGCTGCCCAGATACGGCCGTTACACGTCGCTCGAAAGCAGTGTCTCGGACAGTTACTACCTCAATTAGGGAAAGACAAAGTATTGCGTCATGCTGCACACTAACTTCTGCAACAACGGTTTTCCTGACTCGGCGGACAAAAGTCACGGCGGCGAAGCTGCGCGCTGGTGCGTGGTCCAGACGCACCAGCATTCCGAGAGCCTTGCCGAGCGGCACCTGCTATCGCAGAACTTCCGGACCTATCTGCCCAAGCGCAGGCGAACCGTCCGGCACGCCCGCAGGGTCAGGACCGTCTCCAGCGCGTATTTCGACTGCTATCTGTTCGTCTCCCTGGCTGTCCATCAGCAGAGCTGGTACCCGATCAACTCGACCGTGGGCGTCCGAAAGCTCGTCATGAGCAAGGGCATGCCGGTACCGGCGCCTTATGGGGTGGTTGAATCCTTGATATCGGCAACCGATGAGGACGGGATTTTGCACCCGGACATCCTGTTGAGGCCGGGCCAGAAAATCAGGATCATAGACGGGCCATTTTCGGACCAGCTCGGGGTACTTGATCATGTCGGAAGCGCCGGAGCGGTCAGAATCCTTCTCGACATCATGAACCGGTCTACTCCTATCACTATTGATCGGGACAAGTTGTCGATAGTGTCTTGAAACTACCCGGTGAGTTTTTACTCACCGCTTTCGTTACACAGATGCCGAAATACTCGGCAGGGAGTGATGAGTTGGCACCCAATTCACCCTCGGTGCGGTAGCCTGCGAAGGTGATGTCAGAACCTGCGGGCCGGCACTGAGACGATTGGTCGTTCGACATCCCAGGAACACCAGCCCACCGAGGGGCTTGGACTTACCGCACGCCAGTTCCACGACGTTTCCGGCGACGACGAGCGGGTGACGCTCGCCCGCGACCAATCACGAGAAATCTCTTGCAAACACCACGCAAGTCCAAATCGGCAGCCTTCCCTCCGGCCGCGGCCGGAGACCTTCGGGATCGTCTGCAGCCGCAGCAGTATCGACGCTGGGCTACGGAGGCCAAGGCGGAGATCGTGGCGGAAACGTTGGCGCCGGGAGCGAATGTTTCAGCGTCGGCGAAGACTGTTGGCGCGGGCGCATTGGGCAGCCACTCAGGTGCAGCGCCGTATCAAACTGACGGAGACGCTCCTTTCAGGCCGATCGAAACGGCGCCGGCACTGCCGATTGCCAGCGAACTGTTTCGAGCACTCAATGAAGCTGGCGTGAGGTACGGAATTATTCAGGATCTCGCGTCCGTGCACGACGGATTTGCCGGCCGGGATGATCTGGATGTCCTTTTGGACAAGCATGACTACCCGCTCTTCTGCTCTATCGTCTGTCAATTGCACGGCCGGCGCGGCGTGAGCCTCTCCTGCTACGATAATGTCTGTGCCGGCAGAGAAGACTGGTTCCTGCCTGACTTCACGCATGGCCGCTATCTCCATCTCGACATGCATATCGGTGCCCGCGTCGGCCGGGAATTTCGCAAGCGCTATCCGGCTTTCGATTATGCGGCGATCACGCGATGGGAGGCGATTTGCGTCGACGGAGTATCGGTTCCGGTGGTCTCTCCCGAAGACGAGCTTCGAATAGCGATTGCCCGCTTCGCCTTCCGCGCCTCGGCGCTTCCATGGAGGCAATGGATCACCCTCGACGAGGGTTGGAAGCAGCACTTTGCGCGCCTGCCGTCCACGTCGGACGAGCACGGCTTGCAGGTCGTCGACTGCACGTTTGACGGCGCAAGAACGGTGCGCTGCAGGTTCCTGCAAAGCGCCGACGGCTTGGCCGCCCACCGCGGAGATCTGGCCAGGCTGCGGCGTTCGATCCGCGAAATGTGTGGCTATACGGGACGCCCCGCTATCGCCGATGCGGCGGTCCATCTGGTGCGCAAGACCTGCTATCTCGCCCTGAGATCCCTCCACCGCTTGATGCCGGGGCGCTTTCCACCGAAGAGACGGCCCGCAGCTGGTGGATTCGTGGTGGCCTTGATAGGTCCCGATGGCATGGGCAAGAGCACTCAGGCTACCTGGCTGAGGCAGATATTCGGGTGGAAATTCGGATGTGCCCAAGTCTATGTCGGAACTGGCGATGGCAATGGATGGCGGCTTCGCAAGGCACTGCAGGCCGTCGTCTCTCCCCATAGACGGCGCCTCAAGTCCCTGGCCCAGAACGATGGCAACGATTCCTCCGGCCGGGCTTGGTCGAAGGGAGGATTTGTCGCTGCCGCGTTGGCGTTTTGGGCGGTTTTGATCGCGTTTGAGCGATACGCTGTAGTGAAACGCGCACATCGATGGTCGACGCGCGGCATGATCGTCATTTGCGACCGGTGGCCGCAGGCGCTCGGCAGGGGATATCTGGACGGGCCGACCATTCCCGCTCGCCTGTTCTCCGTCCCAGGCCTGTCAGTTCTCGCCCGGCTTGAGCAGCGACTCTACGAGAAGATGGCGGAACGCCGCCCACACCTCGTTTTGCACCTCGTTTCAGACTTTGCGGTCTCCGAACAGCGAAAGCCCGGGGACATCAGGAAAGAAGCGTTCGACGCGCGGCTATCGCTGATGGCGGAACTGCGGGCGAAGGACAAGGATATCCGGACCGTTGACGCCAGCGCCGGCATAGAGGCCGTCGGCCAAGAGTTGTTCAGGCATATCTGGCTGTCTCTCTGAGAGGCAAATCGGGCGGTCCAACCGCCCCGCATCATCCCCGACGTGCAGCTTTTACGCGATCGCGCCGAACGACGGGCGAGCCCGGCCCGTGCCCCGAAACCCGCGGAAGGCGCCCCGCGACACTCCCGCTCGATCCCCTCGATCTCTCGCCGCTCCCGGATTTCATGTCCCTGAGGTACAAGCAAATGAAGATCGTTCATGTGATCACCAGACTGCTTCGAGCCGGCTCCGAGGAGAACACGTTGGCTTGCTGTCTCGCTCAGGCGCGGCACGGCCATGAAGTGCTGTTGGTTCACGGCGCGGAATACGACCCAAGGTTACGGGCATCCCTTGCCGGAGCCCTGCGAGTGGTGACGCTGGAAAAACTTATCAATCCGATCGCGCCATCCCGCGACGTTTCCGCCTTAAGGCAGCTCACCCGCCTTATGCGTGATTGGCGGCCCGACATCGTGCACACCCATCAAAGCAAAGCCGGCATTGTCGGCCGCCTCGCCGCCAAGGAAGCCAATATCCCTGGCATCATACACGGTGTCCACATCTTGCCTTTCGTGCATGTCGGCCGCGGGCAGAGGCTGGTGTTCCTGGCCGCCGAACGCCTGGCCGCGAAGTTCACGCGCGCTTTCATCGATGTCAGTCAGGCTATGCGCGACATCTGCATCGCCAATCATCTGGGCAGCCCCGATCAGCACCATGTCGTCCATTCCGGCTTCGATCTGGCACGCTTCGCGAACGCGCGATGGCCGCAAGATCCGCATCTGCTCCTGGGGACGGCTGCCGGGGAGCCAAAGCCGCCGGTGGTTCTGATGTTGGCCGCGCTGGAACCGAGAAAACGCCACGTCGAGTTCATTGAGGCATTCGGCAAAGTCGTTGACCGAGTTCCAAACGTGCGACTGCTCCTCGCCGGTGACGGACCGGCGCGTTCGGACGTTGAATCGGCGATTGAACGATCCCGGTTCGCAAACAACATTCGCATGATCGGCTACCATAGCGAGCCCGAACGACTGATCAGTCTGGCGGACGTGTGCGTGCTGACCTCGATGCGAGAGGGATTGCCTCGCGTCATGATGCAGTATTTGGCCGGCGGTCGAGCCAGCGTGGTCTCGCATTTGCCGGGCGTGGAAGAGGTTGTCCGCCATGGCGTGAACGGAATTGTGACCCCGGCCGAGGATGTGGGCGCCGCGGCGGCGGCTGTCGCCGGTCTTCTCGAGAACCAGCAGCACCGCACTCAACTGGCCGACGGCGCGAAACGCACCGACCTGTCGTCCTGGGGGCTGGACGCCATGTGCGAAAGCGTCGAGCAGATTTATCAATCCGTGCTGGAGCCCGCCCCTTCGGCCGCGAGGCCAAACGAGGCGAGAATTCGCGACCGCCTCGCCGGGCAAACCTTCGGGCTGCACGGATTTTGATCAGCCTTTGCTGCTCCGATGGAGTTCGCAATGCAGGCTTACTTCTCGAACCATAGGAAGAACCTCTTGTCACGCTCCCGCCGGCGAATGTCGACGGGCCCCGATGGCAGCAGGCTAGACAACCGGAGTACCGACGATGCGTATGCGTATTGACCAGCAATTTCCTCCCAAGCCTCTGCGCATGAAGGGCTGGTGCCGACGGCTAGTTTCCAACTTCGAACCCGCGGTCGGCAGCATGCTCGCAATGATCGGTGGACTTGCCGTTGCCATTGTACTGCTCACCGCAAGTGCATCGCGCGCGGATGGATACACCTTCGACACCGGTGACATCCTGCGTGTGTCCGTGATCGGCGAACAATCCTATCCGCTGGAGGTCGTGGTCGATGATCGGGGCTCTATCTCACTGCCAATGTTGGGTGACATCAAAGCGCGCGGCCTGACCACCGTTGCCCTCTCGCAGGCCATCCAGCAAGCATTTCAGCAGCAGAAGCTGATCCTCCAGCCGTTCGTGAAAGTGGAGATCGGACAATACCGGCCATTTTTCATCTCCGGAACGGTGGCCCACCCTGGATCCTATCCGTTTCAACCCGGAATAACGGTTCGCCATGCACTCGCTATAGCAGGCGGGTTTCGCGCCAGCGCTGTGGGCAACACGGAGCCGGCCCTGGAAATAGCTGATCTGCGAAGCGCGCGCTCAAACCTGGCGCTTGAAGAATATCGCCTGAAGGTCCGTCTTGCTCGGCTCCAGGCGGAAAGTCGACTGGAAAAGTCCTTCGTCGCTCCTCCCGATTCGCCCGTCGAGTTTGGCGGGCAATTGATTGACGGCATCATCGCGTCCGAACAGCAGCAGCTGGACGCCCGCCTTGCCGCGTATCGGGATGACGTTTCCTACCTGGAGGCCTCGCTGGATCGGGCGAAGAAGGAAGCGGCCATGCTAGCCGCGGCCAGGGAAGAACGTGAAAAGACCGCGAACATCCAACTGCAAGAACTGCAGTCTGCCCGGTCTCTGCGGGAAAAGGGTTTGATAACGAACTCGAATGTGTTGACGGCGGAACGAGCACATACCACCTATCGGGCTGAACTGGCGCAGACGGAATTGCAGCAGGAACAGGCGCAGCAGGCGATGCTGAACGCTGAAAGCGAGCTGCGAAAGAAGCACCAAAGTCACGAAATGGAATTGATCGGCCAGACTCAGGACGCGCAAGTTGAGCTCGGAAAAATCCAAAGTCAAATCAGATACGTGGCCGACAAGCTTCTCTTTATCTTCACTTACGGCGAACAGAGAACCTTCGACGACCTGCAGGGCTCGGTGAGGATTTCCATCTTCAGGCGCGACCAGAAGATCGCCCACGACATCGTCGCCGATCAAAACACGGAAGTGAGAGCCGGCGACGTCATCGAGGTTTCCGTCGTGGCCAACAAGGGGTTCTACGCTCCGGACTCTGGTACCTCTCCCAAAGTGCAAAATCCGGCCGTCCAGCGCAGCATGGTCGGCCAATAGAGCAGCAGATATCTTCGGAATTTTGACGTGATCTTTGGCACAGTATTGACGGCCTTTGGAGCGCGTCCCCGCCGGGCGAATTTCCATGCCAAGACGAAGCAGCGGCCGCCAAAGCGCCCCCGCACAACTGCGCGCCGCAAGAAGTCGAGCAAGGCCCCGCGCCGCCGCCTCATCGTCCGACTTCCCGCTGCAATCCTGCTCCTTCTCGCCGCCGCGCTTGCGGGTGCGGAGTTTCTGCCACGCTTTGTTGATCTCGCCAGGGTTTCGCAGACGCGACCCTGGACGGACCTCGTGGCTGGCTGGCGCTATTTTTCCGATCCGCGGGCCTTGCTGGCCGGTCCGGGTGCCCTCCAGGTTTTCGTGGCGGTCGCGGCCCTTGGTCTGCTCATGGCAGCCGTCCGCAGCGCAAGGCGGAGACGAAGAAACGACTTGCCCGGCGCATTCGCGAACGCCGGCGCCCGGTCCTCGACCAAGGAACCGGCGCCCGGCTCCGAACTGGCCAGTGCGTTGCGCTCCTGCAAGGCAGCCTTCGCGGGCGTTGCGGTTTTCAGCGGCGTGAGCAACATCCTCATGCTGACCGGCGCAATGTTCATGTTAGAGGTCTACGACAGGGTGCTGCCGAGCCGCAGCGTCCCCACTCTGATCGCCATGGCAATACTGGCCGGCGCTCTGTTTGCCGGGCAGGCAGTCATCGACCTCGTGCGCGGCCGCATCATGAACCGGATCGGTGCTGAGTTGGACGAAGCGGTTGGGGGACGCGTATTCACCGCCGTTTCGAGGTTGCCCCTGTACATCGGCCAGCAGGGAGATGGATTGCAGCCGCAACGCGATCTCGACAACATCCGTACTTTTCTGTCGAGTGCCGGGCCTGGCACCCTGTTCGATCTTCCCTGGCTGCCCTTCTATCTGGCGATCATCTGGAGCCTTCATCCGACCCTCGGGACAACCGCCGCTTGCGGCGCGTTGGTGCTGGTGACGCTGACGGTCGCGACGGAGATCCTCACGCGCAGACCGATGGGCGCCGCGGTTCAAAGCAGCGTGAGGCGCAACAGCTTGGCCGAGGCCAGCCGCCGCAACGCGGAGGTGCTTCAGGCGATGGGCATGGGCAGGCGCCTGCACGACCACTGGCGCGAAGCGAGCCGCGAGCATCTTGCGCTGCAACAGCGTGTCAGCGACATCGTTGGCGGTTTCGGCAGTTTCGCTCGCGCGTTGCGACTGATGCTTCAGTCGGCGATGCTGGGTGTGGGCGCCTGGCTCGTGATCGAGGGCGAGGCGACCTCCGGGATCATCATCGCCGGCTCCATCCTTGTAGGCCGTGCGCTGGCGCCCGTCGATCTTGCCATCGCCCATTGGCGCAACTTCGTCGGGGCGCGACAGAGCTGGAGCAGGCTGAGCAAATTGCTCGCCCGGTTGCCGCAGGACGCTCAACCGATGGCGCTTCCGGTGCCCGGGTCGAAGTTGACTGTGGAGCGCATCGCGATCGGTGCGCCGGGCGCGCAACGCATCATCGTGCAAGGTGTGGAATTCAGCCTGGATGCCGGCTCGGTGCTAGGCATCATAGGACCAAGCGGTTCCGGCAAATCGAGTCTGGTTCGCGGGCTGGTCGGCGCATGGCGACCGTTGGCGGGCCGTATCAAGCTGGACGGCGCCGCTCTCGACCAGTGGTCGTCGGAGCGGCTGGGCCGCTACATAGGCTACCTTCCGCAAGACGTCGAACTGTTCGCGGGAACGGTTGCCGACAATATCGCGCGCTTCGATCCCGGGCCGGACCCGCAGGCCATTGTCGCAGCCGCCCGCGCCGCGGGCGTCCACGAGCTCATCATCGGTCTCCCCAATGGCTACGAGACGCAGATCGGAGAGGGCGGAACCGCGCTTTCAGCCGGCCAGCGTCAGCGCATTGCGCTGGCGCGCGCGCTGTATGGCGATCCGTTCCTGGTGGTCCTCGACGAACCCAACTCCAATCTCGATGCCGAAGGTGAAATGGCGCTTGCCGCTGCCATCCTCGCAATCAAGGCCCGCGGCGGCATCTTAGCGATTGTGGCGCATCGGCCGAACATTCTCAGCACAGTGGATTTCCTGCTCGTGATGAAAGAAGGCCAGACGCAGATGTTCGGCACCAGGGAAAGCGTTCTGTCGACACTCTTGCCCGCGCCACAGACCGTGACCGCAGGCCTGCAGCCGGTTTTCAAGCTCACTCCGACACCGCGTTGATGGCTGACCCGGATTGGAATGGGGAAATGACAGCTGCCCTTTCGAACGTGTCGCTTTTGAACGGACGGTCGATCCGTCGCAATCTGCTGGGCGGCACGACCATCGTCGCATTGCTCGTCGGCGGAATGGGAGTCTGGGCCGGGACGGTGGATATTTCGGGAGCGGTGATTTCGCACGGCACGGTGGTCGTCGACAGCAGCGAAAAGAAGGTTCAACACCCGACCGGCGGTGTGGTCGGCAAGATTTTTGTGCGCGACGGCGACCGCGTCAGGGCCGGAGACGTTCTGGTCCAGCTCAGCGACACCGTTCCGCGTGCCAGCCTGGCCTACGTGACGAAGAACCTGGATGAGCTCTATGCGCGAAAATCCCGGCTCGAGGCCGAGCGTGACGGCAGCGAGCGCATCACGCTTGCTCCGATGCTTGTCGCGAGAATGAACGACCCTGAGATAGCTGCCACGGTGGCGAGCGAACAGCGGCTGTTCGAGCTTCGTCGAACCGAGGTGTCTGGCAACAAGGCGCGCCTGCGCGAACGCATCGAGCAGTTCGGGAAGCAGATCGAAGGCTATTCGGCGCAGGAATCGGCAAAGACGAAGGAGATCAAGCTGATCAACGACGAGCTCGTCGACATCCGCAGTCTTGTCGAAATGAAACTCACCCTCAAATCGAAGCTGACCGAATATGAACGTGAGGCGACGCGCATCGAGGGTGAACGGGCGCAACTTGTGTCGAGCATTGCGCAGGCAAAGGGAGCGATCGCCGAAATCGAGCTGCAGATCCTGCAGCTGGACAAGGAGTTTTCCAGCGAGACCGGGAGCGATCTGCGCGATGTCGAGGCCAAAATCGCCGAGTTCGAGGAGCGCAAGGTCGCCGCCGAGGACCAGCTGTCGCGCATCGATATTCGCGCCCCCGCCAGCGGCACGGTCCATCAATCGGCAGTCCATACCGTTGGCGGCGTGATCGGCGCGGGGGATCCGATCATGCTGATCGTGCCCGACACCGATGCTCTCGCGGTCGAGGTAAAGGCCGCACCCCAGGACATCGATCAGCTCTCGATCGGTCAGCGCGCGCTTCTTCGCTTCACGGCTTTCAACGTCCACACCACGCCCGAAATGGAAGGTATGGTCTCCATGATCGCGGCAGACGTGACGCGCGATCAGCATACCAACGAAATCTACTACACGGTACGCATCACCCCCGACCCCCACGAGCTGAAGAAGCTTGGAGCGCTCTCGCTGGCGCCCGGCATGCCGGTGGAAGCGTTCGTACGGACTGGCGACCGCAAGGTGCTCTCATACCTGATGAAGCCTTTGACGGACCAGATGATGCGTGCGTTCAGAGACCAGTAGCAGCGCGTTGTCGTGCGCATCCGTGCATCCTGGTTGACCTTTAGCGATAGGGGCTTGTCATGACGACAGCAGAGTTGAAACCTCCGATTTTTCTGATTGGCAACTACCGGTCGGGCACCACCATCACGCAGAAATTGATCGGGCTGCACCCGGATGTCGTCACCTGGTACGAGCCAAAAACATTGTGGCTCTATGCCGATCCGGCGCGGCGGCATGACGAATTTGTCAAAGCCGACGCCAGCGAGAAGGTCGTGCGCTACATTCGCAACCGGTTCCTCGACTATCAGCTGCGGAACGGCAACCGGCAAATCATGGAAAATACGCCCGCCAACGTCTTGCGCGTGCCATTTATCCACCAGATATTCCCAGAAGCTATATTTCTATATATTACAAGGAATCCGTTTTCCTATATAAGCTCCATGGAACTTAAGTGGCAGCGCGCAAAAAGTTTCAAAGGTCTTCTGCGACTATTGAAAGAAACGCCGGCCACACAAGTCCATTACTACGTGGGAGACGTCGTAAAGCAGATAGTCGCCAAGAGGATATTACACAGAAAATACACGTCGATCTACGGACCGCGCTACAAGGGAATAGATCGGGATTTGCAGGAGCATCAAAAATTGACAGTGATCGCGCGCCAGTGGGCGCGCGGCAATCGAATGGCCCGAGAGGATCTCGCCAGGCTGGGCGAAGGCCGCGTGCTGTCGTTTCGCTATGAGGATCTGATACAGGATCCCGAGTTGGTCTTGCGCCGTATCTATGAACATTGCGGGCTGCATTGCTCTGACGACATCCTTCGCGTGGCGAAGGAGATGATCGATCCCGGCCGCCAGCAGAAGTGGCTGCGCCTGGATGCGAACGAACTGGCGGCGATCATCCCCGAGGTGCGGGATGAGATGGGATTCTACCGCTACGAGATCCCCCCGTCCCTTCTCGTCGGGCATGGCTCGCGGCCCACGCGGGCGCCGTTGGCGTTTCAGCATGGCCATCCGAATATCCCCTCCCCCCGCTGAGCGGTTCCGGGGAGATGCATGGCCGCCCTTCTTTGGTCGGTCGAGTAAGCAAGGCGGCATGTGGAGATTGGCATGAGCGACATCCGGCGCGGGCTGGCAAAACGCAGTGTCGTAGGCATGTTCTGGACGGGCCTGTCCATGGGCGCCTTGGCGGTTGCCGAGCTTGTCGCCCTCGTCCTCCTGGCCCGGTTGCTCTCGCCCAACGAGTTCGGTCTCTACTCCGCGGCACTGATCGTCATCAAGTTTTCGGCCATCTTCCAGGGCCTCGGCATCACGCCTGCGATCGTGCAGCGACCTGTACTGGAGGAGCGGCATCTCCGGGTCGGATATACCCTGTCGCTCTTCCTTGGGCTTACCGTAACCGCTCTGGTATGGGCGTTGGCACCCGCTATTGCCGGTCTTCTTCGCCTGCCCGAGCTCACTCCGATCGTGCGTGCGGTCTGCTTCATCTTTCTTTTCCAAGGAGCCTCCATGGTGGCGCTGGCCTCGGCCCAGCGTGCCTTGCGGTTCCGTTGGCTCGCGCTTGTCGACGCGGTCGCTTTCGCCATCGGCTACGTGGTCGTCGGTCCAGTGCTGGCTTGGCTCGGCTTCGGTATCTGGGCACTTGTCGCAGCGATCCTGGTCCAGCAGTTGTTCCGCACGATCGTGCTGCTCGTCGGCCAGCGGCACCCGATGCGGCCGTTGCTCGAGCGGAGCGCGATTTTCGAACTGCTCTATTTTGGCGGCGGCTTCACCATTGCGCGGGTCTGCAACTACCTTGCCACTCAGGTGGACAGGCTTGTCGTGGGCCGCTATCTCGGCGCCGATGCGCTCGGTGTCTACGGTTTGTCGTCCCAACTCATGACCACTCCGGCGGTGATCGTCGGCCAGGTTCTCGATCGCGTGCTGTTCCCCACCATGGCGCTGGTCCAGGAAGAGCCCGTCAGGCTTGCGCGCGCTTATCGCAGCGCGGTCGCCGGTTGCAGCCTGCTTGTCCTGCCGGCCAGCGTGGTGGTGGCGATCGTCGCACCCGAATTGGTTCGGGTCATTCTCGGACGGGGCTGGGAGGGCGTGGTCGGCCCCCTCCAGATCCTGGCGTTCAGCATGCTGTTCCGCACGAGCTACAAGCTTAGCGATTCCGTCTCGCGGGCAACCGGAACGGTTTACGCCCGGGCCTGGCGCCAGGCTGTTTTCACCGTCGGTGTCTGCATCGGAGCCTTCATAGGGCAATTCTGGGGCGTGGAAGGGGTGGCGTTCGGTGTCGGCCTGGCATTCGGGGCCAATTTCTTTCTCATGGCGCAGCTGAGTCTCCGCGTGACCGGGATGACGTGGGCAAATTTCTTCCTTGCGCACCTGCCTGGCGTCGCGCTCGCCGGCGTTGTCGGAACCGGTATCTGGGCGTTCGTGGACTGGCTTCGCGCCCTCCATCTATCGCCTCTTCCGCTGCTCATCGATACGGCATTGCTGGCCTCTGTGGGGGGCTTGCTGTTGTGCTGGCTCCTGCCGTCGCTGTTCCTTGGGCGGGAAGGCCTGTCACTGTTGCGCCTGCTCGCGGCAGTCGTGCCCGCATGGCCAAGACTGAGGCAGGCAACAGACTGATCAGCGGCGGAACTCGAGGTCAGTTCCCAGGATCACGTTCTTCACGCGCAACGACGCCATCGCCTTGCTCGATCATGGGCTCAGCCTGACGCCCGATCGGGCACCGGGAGATTCCGTCGTTGCGGAGGAAATTTACGAGAGGAGACCGACTATGGCTGAACTATTCGAAGCGCGGCTGGCGGCCGCGGGCGATGATGTCGAGGAGAAAGGTTCCGGCTCGATTTCGACCAATGTCGACGATCTGGAACTGGGCTTTGCCAGCACGACCCGCCAGACGGTCGGCCTACGCTTCACCGGCGTCGATATCCCGCAAGGCGCGATCATCACCAGCGCCTACATCCAGTTCCAGGCCAATGAGGTGAAGACCGGCGCGACCTCGCTGGTGATCAAGGGCCAGGACACCGACGACGCAAGCGCCTTCACCAGCACCAGCTTCAATGTATCGTCACGGGCAACGACCGACGCGTCGGCGACTTGGACGCCGGCCCCGTGGACCACGGTGGGCGAGCAGGCCCTGGCCGAGCGCACGCCCGACCTGACGGCTATCGTCCAGGAGATCGTCAGCCGCTCGGGCTGGGCGGCGGTCAACGATATGGCGTTCCTGATCACTGGCACCGGCACGCGCACAGCCGATTCCTACGAGTACAATCCGACCAGCGCGCCGCTGCTGCACATCGAATATGTCTTGCCCGGATCCGGAAGTCCGGTGGCCTTCAACACGCCTGCCGATGCCGATCCCACTGCCAACCAGATCGCCGAGCTCGCCGCGGCGGGAGCGCCGACCGGGATCACCGCTTCGGCCACGGATCCCGACGCCGGCGCGACCGTCACCTACAGCCTCAACGACTCGCGTTTCGACATCAATGCCAATACCGGCGTCATCACGCGCTCGGGCACAGGCACGCTCGACTTCGAAACCCAGTCGTCCATCAATCCGACGGTGACGGCAATCTCTTCCGACGGCAGCACCGCCACCACGAGCTTCACCCTCGATGTCCTCGACAGCCCGGAGCCGATCGCGTTCAACACGCCGCCGGATGCCAACACCGCGGCCAACCAGATCGGCCAGAACGCTGCCGCCGGCACTGCCGTCGGCATCACCGCTTCGGCCTCGGATCCCGATGCCGGCTCGACGGTCACCTACACGATCGACGACACGCGGTTTGCCATCAGTTCCAGCACCGGCGTCATCACGCGATCAGGTACCGACACGCTCAACGCCCAGTCCGAGCCGTCTGTCCACCTCACCGTCACCGCCACCTCGTCGGACGGGAGCGTCGTCACGCACCCCTTCACCGTCGCCGTCACGGCCGGCCAACAGCCTGTGGCCTTCAACACTCCGCCCGACTCCAACCCCGGTGCCAACCAGATCGCCGAGCTCGCCGCGGCGGGAGCACCCACGGGCATCACCGCTTCGGCCACGGATCCCGATGCCGGCTCGACGGTCACCTACAGCCTCAACGATGCGCGCTTTGCCATTGATTCCAGCACCGGCGTCATCACGCGCACGGGCACAGGCACGCTCGACTTCGAGACCCAGTCGTCGATCGACCTGACGGTGACGGCAACCTCTTCCGACGGCAGCACCGCCAACAAGGTCTTCACCCTCGCCGTCCTCGACAGTCCGGAACCGGTTGCGTTCAACACGCCGCCGGATGCCAACTCCGCGGCCAACCAGATCGGCCAGAACGCTGCCGCCGGCACTGCCGTCGGCATCACCGCTTCGGCCTCGGATCCCGATGCCGGCTCGACGGTCACCTACAGTCTCACCGACCCGCGCTTTGCCATCAATCCCAGCACCGGTGTCATAACACGCTCGAGCACCGGCACGCTCAACGCCCAGTCCGAGCCGACGGTAGCGCTCACGGTCACCGCGACCTCGTCGGACGGCAGCACCAACACCCACGCCTTCAATGTTGACGTCACCGGCGGCAGCACGCCTGGGACTTTCGAGGCCAGGGTGGCGGCCGCGGGCGACGATGTCGAGGAGAAAGGTTCCGGCTCGATTTCGAGCAACGTCAGTGATCTGGAACTGGGCTTTGACGGCTCTACCCGCCAGACGGTCGGTCTCCGCTTCACCGGTATCGATATCCCGCAAGGCGCGATCATCACCAGCGCCTACATCCAGTTCCAGGCCAACGAGGTGAAGACAGGCGCGGCCTCGCTGCTGATCAAGGGCCAGGACACCGACGACGCAAGCGCCTTCACCAGCACCAGCTTCAATGTATCGTCACGGGCAACGACCGACGCGTCGGCGACTTGGACGCCGGCCCCGTGGACCACGGTGGGCGAGCAGGCCCTGGCCGAGCGCACGCCAGACCTTACGGCTATCGTCCAGGAGATCGTCAGCCGCTCGGGCTGGGCGGCGCTCAACGACATGGCGTTCCTGATCACCGGCACCGGCACGCGCACCGCCGATTCCTACGAATACAATCCCGCCAGCGCGCCGCTGCTGCACATCGAATATGTCTTGCCGGGATCCGGAAGTCCGGTGGCCTTCAACACTCCGCCCGACTCCAACCCCGGCGCCAACCAGATCGCCGAGCTCGCCGCGGCGGGAGCACCCACCGGGATCACAGCTTCGGCCACCGATCCCGATGCCGGCGCGACCGTCACCTACAGCATCAACGATGCACGCTTCGCCATTAATTCCAATACCGGCGTCGTCACGCGCTCGGGCACAGGCACGCTCGACTTCGAAACCCAGTCGTCCATCAATCTGACAGTGACGGCAACCTCTTCCGACGGCAGCACCGCCACCAAGAGCTTCACCCTCGGTGTCCTCGACAGCCCGGAGCCGATCGCGTTCAACACGCCGCCGGATGCCAACTCCGGGGCCAACCAGATCGGCCAGAACGCTGCCGCCGGCACTGCCGTCGGCATCACCGCTTCGGCCTCGGATCCCGATGCCGGCTCGACAGTCACCTACACGATCGACGACTCGCGCTTTGCCATCAATTCCAGCACCGGGGTCGTCACGCGCTCGGGCACCGGCACGCTCAACGCCCAGTCCGAACCGACGATCAATCTCCAGGTGACAGCGACGTCGTCCGATGGCAGCAGCGCCACGAGCACCTTCACTGTCAGCGTCACGGCCGGCCAACAGCCCGTGGCCTTCAACACTCCGCCCGACTCCAACTCCAGCGCCAACCAGATCGCCGAGCTCGCCGCGGCGGGGACACCGACAGGGATCACCGCTTCGGCCTCGGATCCCGATGCTGGCTCGACGGTCACCTACAGCATCAACGACACGCGCTTTGCCATCAATTCCAGCACCGGTGTCATCACGCGTTCGGGCACAGGCACGCTCGACTTCGAGACCCAGTCGTCCATCAACCTGACGGTGACGGCGACCTCCTCCGACGGCAGCACCGCCAACAAGAGCTTCACCCTCGCCGTCCTCAACAGCCCCGAACCGATCGCGTTCAACACGCCGCCCGATGCCAACACCGCGGCCAATCAGATCGTCCAAAATGCCGCCGCCGGCACTGCCGTCGGCATCACCGCCTCGGCCAAGGATCCCGATGCCGGCTCGACGGTCACCTACACGATCAACGACTCGCGCTTTGCCATCAATTCCAGCACCGGTGTCATCACGCGATCGAGCAGCGGCACGCTCAACGCTCAGTCCGAACCGACGATCGATCTCCACGTGACAGCCACCTCGTCCGACGGCAGCATCGCCACGCACACCTTCACCGTCGGCGTCACCGCCACCCAGTTGCCGACATCCGTGACCTTGGCGCACACCATTCTGACTTCGCAGTGGTCACCGCCGAGCCCCGACCCGACCGATATCGTCTATATCTCCCACCTCGGCAAGCTGCTGGTGACCGATAGTGAGGTGGAGGAGATGTCGATTTTCACCGGCAAGAATCTCTTCCAGATGAATCTGAACGGCACCCTGACGGGCACGCTCACCACCATCAATTTCTCGGATGAGCCGGCCGGGGTCACCTACAATCCGGCGAACCACCATCTCTTCTTCTCGGACGATACCGGCACGAAGAGCGTCTACGAGTTGAACCCGGGCAACGATGGGCTTTACAACACCTCCGACGATATCGTGACCTCGTTCAGGACCGCCGCGTTCGGCAGTACGGATGCGGAGAGTATTGCCTACGACACAAACCGCGGCGTGCTCTATCTCGAGGATGGCACAACCCATAGGATTTACACCATCGCTCCGGGCCAGAACGGCAGATTCGACGGCGTCCCAAGCACGGGGGGCGATGATGTCGTGACGAGTTTTTCTGAAGAGGCGCTCGGAACCCCTTCTGACGGGGGCATCGCGTATGATCCGGTCCACGACCTGCTTTATGTCATCGTGTCACG
The DNA here is from genome assembly GCF_029625765.1 of Mesorhizobium sp. WSM4983. Taxonomy (NCBI): domain Bacteria; kingdom Pseudomonadati; phylum Pseudomonadota; class Alphaproteobacteria; order Hyphomicrobiales; family Phyllobacteriaceae; genus Mesorhizobium; species Mesorhizobium sp. WSM4983. The sequence continues at coordinate 1,165,663 of NZ_JARTVM010000001.1, forward strand.
CACCTCCGTGGCAATGGTGACGCCAACCGGGGATCTGCTGGGCACACTCGACATCTCCGCCGCCAACGCGAAAAAGCCGGCGGGACTTGCGCTGGCGCCGAGCAGCGACGATCCGAGCCACCAAATGAGCCTCTATGTCGTCGATCGTGGCGTGGACAACGACTCGAATCCGACCGAGAACGACGGCAAGATCTATGAATTCCATTTGAACGATTGGCTGCTCGCCTGATCTGACAGGAACGATTTACGCTTGCGCCAACCCGGTCGCCGCCAACAAACAAAATACCCCGACCGCGGCGTGCCGCCAGCGATCGGGGTATCAAAATTGAAGCAAAGACGCGAAAGCGCGCCGCCGGGATCCATTTCCCCGCGACGCGCTTTTGGTTCTCAAAACGCTGCTTCAGCGACCCTGACGGTCAACCTTACGACTGGCCGGGAGGACCAATGTGAATATGATTGTTGTCGCCCCAGCCGTTGCCCGGGCGTGTTCCTCCCGATTTGGCGATCGCTCTGGAGTTCAGGCTGGTGCCGAGCAGAACCGTTATGGCCGGTGGAGTCACCGCCGCAAAACGCCCTGCCTTCTTGAGAAAGTCCCGGCGCGCCTGAGCCTCTGAAACGAGGACTTCCTGCGTCCTTTCCGAGCGTTTCGTGCTTTCGGTTGGCATGACGATTCTCCCATGCGGGTTCCAAAGTATCACAACAGCTTATGTTTCCCGATGCCAGGATACTAGTTCACCAAAAGGCTTAGATTTTCGCGCTTGGAAGCAAAAGCGTACGAGCGATGCGCCGCGCGAAATCGGACGAGCCCCCCCTCGCCGAACCCCTGGCGCTTAGAAACCGCCGCGTTCCCCAAATCAAATTCCCGGCCAGGCGCAACGGAGCGCCGATGATCGGGTGGGTTGCCGTGAAGACGCGCCTCCAGTGCTGGAAACGGACGATCGGGCGCCGCGCGCATCTTGCCGGGATCCTGGTTCCGAAGAAGTGATGCAAGGCCAGGAGCTGGGTATCCAGGGCATTGCGGGCGCTTCGGTCCGACATGGATGCCTGCAGCGCGCTCCAGTCCACGTTCTCGGTCTCCGCCAATTGCGCCAGGTCGTGAAGGTGCCTGAGATCAATCCTTCCGCGCCAATAGTCGCCCTCCTTAAACAGGTCGTGCACGATCCAGTGCAGAGCCCGGGACTGGGCAGTAGGAATATTCACCCACAAATCGTCGTGCTGGACGAGCTTGGGAGGTTCAAAGTCGATCGCCCGGCGCGCCCGGAGTTCCAGCATTCCGGCATCCTGCTCACGCGCCATGCCTCGCTCACCTGCCACCTCGACATAGCCGAGCTCTTCAAGGCAGATTTGGGCGGCCGCCTCGTTGGCCGGCTCCACGGCCAGATCGAGGTCGCTTGTCATCCTGCTGGGAGCCTGGCCTGCCGGCGCAAGGAACAAGGGAACAGCGCCCTTGAGCAGGAGCGGAACGATGCCGCGGCGATTGAGCGCCGCAACGGCTTCGCGCAGTTGCGCACGCAAGCGCAAGTTCCGCTCCCGATTGCAGTCGTGAACGAACCGGAGATACTCGTACACGTCCTGCGGTAGCCGGTGAATCTGGCCGGCGCGCGCGAGGGAGGAGAACAAATCCGGCGTGAGCAAAGTGCGATTGGCCAGAGCGATTACGGCGTGCCAATCGGCCCGGTCGGCCGGACTGCCGCGAAGTCCGGCGATCAGAGCCTCGAGCGCGTTGCCTCTGTGTCTCACCGGCATGCCTTCGTGATCAGCTCTACTGCATCATCGAGCTTCGAATAATTCAGGCAATAGGTGCCCGCCGATCCGATGACTTCGGTCAGAGTGTCGAAGGCGCTGCCACTCAACTCTCGGCCGGGTGCGAACGCCCCGTTGAGCAGCACACGCAATGCGCTGGCCGGGTCGATCGGCTCGAGGCAAGCTTTCGCGTCGCGACCTCGACGAAGCTGGATTGCATAGCCGATTGGTATGGGAGAGGACGGCACGACCTCGCTGGGCACCGCAAACCGAACTCGCCTGCGGTCTGGCCGGCGACAAACCGGAACAGCGTCGAGATCGGGGAAGCGTTCGGCCAAAAGCGGCCATGCTCCTGCCTTGACGGCAGGCGCAAACGGCAGACCAATGCCATGTCCCCGGGAGTCCAACAGGGTCACATCGTCAGATACGAAACCGAACCCTGCATTGACCAGGGCCAGGGTCAACGTAGTCTTGCCTGCGCCCGGGTTGCCGCAAAGAAGCACGATGCGCTCATTTTTGAGAAGCGCAGCCGCGTGCAGAGCAAGTTCGTAGGCGCTGCGATCGAGGACCTCGATCAGCATTTGCCCTTTCACCATGACGGGCAGCTCGTCGGGCGCGCAGGAAAGAACCCAGTCGCCATCCCGGAACAGGTGGACCCGTCCTTCATGCTCGACCAGTTGGAACAGAATGTCGGCAGTCTCTCGTCGGACCTCGAGATGCCGGAACACGGCGACGGCGGGAAAGGCGCAGGCTGCAGGATACTCGATGCGTACAGAAAGGCCCGCGATCGCGACGACCTGGCTCACAGCCTCTCGAGCCGACACAGACGGCGGTGCGTCGGGCCGTATCAAGCTCAGCCACTGCCAATCCCTCAGCGCGGCCTCGACATGCCTGTTTGCCTCGATCCCATCGACGCCGGCGCGCGCCATCTCGGCCGAAATGGCGCGCGGCGATGTTCCCTCTTCCAGGGAGCGCCAGATCTCGGCGGCAGTATCGTTGACGGCGAAGATGGCCCGCTGGGAAGGACTGAACAGGATATTCTGCCCCCTGACGCGTGCCAGCCGTCCCTGGGTCACAAACGTGGCCGGGATATGAGCGGTGGAGCCTGGCGGCGCCGTTCCGTTACCCGCCTCGTGATTCATCGAGTAGTCCTCTCCCCCTCTGCCGGAACGCGACGGCGGTCCAACCTATCGTTGCGAAACAGGTACGTTCAATGGGCGAAGCGACAAGCGTTTCGGCAGGAGTTCACTTCGCCCAACACAGCTAAGCAACCGAATGTTTGCCCCCGAGTGCGACTTCTCACAGCGCTTCGTCGGAGAACCGGGCCACGTTCTGATGCGCCGCGACCCATTGCAGATGCGCCTTGTTCCAGTATTCGCGCGCGTCAGCGCCCGTCAGCACCTTGAAACCGGATGGCGGCAGCGGCAATTCCGAAGGAATTGGTTCGTCGGGCAGCCACAGCAACACGTTGTCCCGGCTTTCGATAGCCAGCCCCCAGGTTCTTTCCAGGCGACGGAGTCCACGCATGTTCACCGAAGCCAATGCGAAAACCGATCCCGTTATCCTCAGCCTGGGTGACTGATCGACGGCCTTGATCGGCGCCTGATGTGTGATTTCGCCCTTGGAGAGAAACGGGTGCATGCGAATGAGGGTTCGATCGATCTGCACTGTCTCCCCTGTCCCATCCCGCTCGTTTGAGGCAGGATCCACGCTGATCCCCGAAAAACAGCCGTCGAACAGGCAATCCTCGACAATGCCGCTGAGCAGGTAGTCGTTCTCCACCGCATCATCCCTGATTTCGCTGAGCCAGCAGCCTTTCAGGTGAAAGCCGTCGGCCCGCGCCGCGAAACGCACGCCATCCCAGCAGCGCCGCGCGCGCACACCTTCTATTGTCGCATTGGCGGTTCCGTCCCTGACCAGCAGAGCCGCGCTGTTGCAGTAGGTGTCGCGCCAATCGGAGGTCAGCGGCACCTGGCCGTCGAAGCGCCCCCCGATGAAATGAACGTCCGGACAGTTGCGGATGACCACCGGGTAGCGATTGACCGGCAGGTCTCCTTCGTCGCAGCCCATCATCGCGCTGGGCTCAGGATTTCTGCTGTTGGCGACTGTGAAGGAAGCATTCCGGGCATCGATTGTCGCCCCGGCTTCGAGATCCCGAAACATTTGTTGTTCGTAGCCATGCTCGCCCGTCAGAACGAGCTGCTTGCCCTCCGGCATCTGCCCGCCCTCCGCCTGGTACGCGCCCGGCAACAGGGCGAACACGGGAGACAGCCCAGCAAGACCCATGAATGAACGGCGGTTCATCCTCATCCTCATTGACCTGAAGAAAGGGATTGCCGATGCCGGTCGAGACAGGCCGAACGGACCGCCTCGAGAGCTCTCGAGGCCACGGCTTCGGGCGAAGCAAGCCTTTCGATGTCGATAGCCGCCAGCACGCCCATGCGATCTTCCGTTCCCATTCCCCGCTCAAGGGCGGCCGCCATTTCGCGGCAAGCCCGATCCGCCGCCGACCAAAGGTCGGGATCGCTGTCCGGAGATGTCCGTTGCAGCCGCGAGGAGCGATCGCCCCTGGTCAGGAGCCGGTCTCTGGCGATGCCGGTCTCGCTGCGCAGGTGGACAAAAACCATGTCATGCAATCCGACGGCAGAAAGCATATCCAGCCAATTCTCGGATGTTTTTCTGCATCTGCTCTTCAGCAATATGGACCAGAATCCCTGCAGCAACCCCTGATCCATTATGATTATTGAATTTCTTCTTGCCCTCTCATGCTGGATAAATGCGACCAGGCTGATAAGATTCCAGACAAGCCTGATGGCATCAAGGCGCGACACTTGCCTGCTTTCGATGACGAAGCGGGCAATTCGAGCAAGCAACGAGCGAAACTCACGATCTAGCAGCCGAGGGGCGACAACGCCCATTCTGTGTATCTGCCTCTCGATGAATGTTCTTCCTTCCCACGCCACTCGCACGTCGCCTACCGGCGGGCCGCACCGTCGCAGGCTGTTCGCCAGCAGGCCGGAGGTGGTTGTCTTTCCGACCCCGGGCAGACCAAAGAACTCGACAAATCGAATGTCTGTCCGCAGCGCGCGTGCTTCGACGCTTGGCGGGAGGCTTGCCGCCAGGTCACCAAAACTGTGCGAAGTCATTGGATTTCGGGTGGTACGATGAACTCTTGGAGCGCCAATGAAGTCAAGGCGATGTGCGAGGGGCATACTCAACTTCAAGCAGCTGAGACCCGGTCCCGACATACAACCTCGGGGTCTTGGCAAGGCCGGTCTGCAGCGATCGCTGCATGCCGCGGTAGACTATGAGCAAAGCGAGCGGCAGCCAGAAGAAGGCCGCGGTTGACGGCCCGAAGGAATCGCTCATCTGGTTGGCGACCAAGTAGTTCCATACGGCGACCGATGTTCCGAGCACCATGACATTCACTTCGGTCGCTTGTTCGCTCCTGCCCCTGTCGACCAATGTGTGAAGAACGGCGCTGATTAGATACCCCACCACCAGCAGAACCATGATCACCACCAAGGCGAGGCCGGGCACTCCCAGCGTTCTAAAATAATCGATGAACAGGTTGTGGCTGTGCGGAGCGATGTCGCCCACCCATTGCCCTGCGCCCACGCCCATGAACGGATGCGACAGGCCCAGGTCGATTGATATCGACCACAGTCGCTGCCGCGAAACGATCGAATGTGCCTCCCCGCCGGAGAGCTGAAGCGACAGCAGCTTGTAGGCCCGTGGGTTCAGGAACTGCAACATCATAAAGCTAGCCTGGAACAATATCGGAGCCGTAACGGTCGCCGCGATCACTGTTACCGGACGCTGCTTCCTTATCACCAGATAGATGCAGTATAGCCCGTAGAACGTGCCGAGACCGACGACCCCAAGAACGAAATTCGTCTTGGATCCCGATTTGACCAAACCCAGCAACCCCGCGAGGAGGCAAACCGAAAGGAGGATTCGGTGCCTTCGAGAAGCGACCAGCTTCGCGGCGACAAGCGGCAGACCGGCCGACAAGGCAATTCCGAGCTGGTTTGCATGCTTGAAATAGCCCTCCGCCCGATCGGCGAATCGAGCATCGCCGAGGCCAATAACGACAAGGCAGGATGTAACAGCAACCATGATGGCCATGGTCATCCCAATCCTGTCGATTGCCTCAAAACTCCTAGGCCTCGCGGCGATCAATGCAATGGTCGGGATAGTGGCGAAACCAAACACCTGGGCGAAGACAGCGCGCATGGTCCTGACCGGATTGTCCGCGTGTAGCGCCGACAGCAGCGATAGAACCATGATGAGGGCAGATGTTGTCAGCACGGCAGCCGCCAAGGCCGTGTCGGTGCGATGCAGACGTTTTGTCGCTTCGGCGTAGGGAACGAGGCTTACCAGGCCGCAGAACAAAGCGAGCAAAAAGGAAATCGAGCCATCGGTTCCGGCAATCCGCGTGGCGCCAGGGAACCATATCGACACGATCAGCAAAAGGATGGAAGCCTGCAGCATCGATGGACGTCACGCTGAAAATGCTATGCAACAACCGCGGGCCGACGCGCTCTTGCCTCGCCAGGCTGCGTCCGGTGCCCCTGTGTCCTGAACGGGAACGCCAAGAAATAGAGACACAACGTTCACTCCAGGACGGTGATTCAAGGCGCGCTGCCGCACCGCGGGTGAATACTCCGCGTACCTATTTCATAAGCAGCGTAGGCGCAGCGGGATGACAAGGAAATGAGCGAAAACGCGTCATTGGGACAAGGTGTCCTACGCCTTTTGTGCAAGGGCTGGTGGTGCTGCGATTCCAGTCTGCCTGGTCGAGATCCGGTCCAGCCGCGGCGGGGATTCGGTGTTGGTGCGGATTTGCATATGTGGGAGACTTGGGCGCGGCACACCGAGTCTTTCACACCGTAGGAGATCGCCGTGCTTTGGGGTCTTGTCGCTGTCGGCGTGATCGGCATTTTGCTCGGATTTCGTGTTCGCGCGCCGGCGCTCATCGTCATGACCGCGGTGATTGTGGTGTTCAGCGCCATTGCAGGCGGCATCGGCAGCCTGTTTGCCTGGGACCGTCTGCTTTCGATCCTGCTTTTCGTTGTCACGCTGCAGGGCGCCTACCTGCTCGGCGTCTTCCTCGGCATCGTGTGGCGTCGGGCCGTGACCGATGAGCATTGACGGATTGCGGCTGCCATTTCGTCGCCGGCGCCGGACTTTTTTAAAGCGGCGATGCCGCCAATGCTCGCTGCCTTCCTCGGCAGTCAGGACGCATGATCGAATCTCATCACAGCGAAGACCGTCCGAACGAGAATGACGACGTCGGCCCATATGGACCAGTTTCGCACGTAGCGGCTGTCGAGGGAGACACGGCTGGGATAGTCTATTGCGTCTCTGCCCGTCACTTGCCACGCGCCGGTCAGCCCGGGCCGGGTTCGAAGATAATCGATAGCGCAGGCGCCGTAACGTTGCAGCTCGTCGGGGACGACCGGCCGAGGGCCGACGCAACTCATGTCGCCGCGCAGCACGTTGATGAGCTGAGGCAACTCATCAAGGCTCGACTTTCTGAGAATGTGCCCCAGGAAGGTGACGCGCGGATCGTTCTTGAATTTCAAATTCTGCTCCCACTCCTTGGCGGCTTCGGGATTGCTCGCAAGATAGTCGGCCAGAACCTGCTGGGAGTTGGCAACCATGGTCCTGAATTTGTAGCAGGCGAAACGCCTGCCGTTGAAGCCGACCCGAGTGTGAGAGAATATCGCCGGTCCGCCGTCGGTCGCCAATATCAAGAGAGCAACCACAAGCATGATCGGAGCGGCCAGCACAAGCGCGATCGATGCGATGGTGACGTCCATGATCCTCTTGCGCCGCCCCCCAAGCGGACGATGGTTTTGGCCGACGCCTATTCCGGGTCTGCGGGGGTTCGTGTCGAATGCGCTGATTGTCATGAGCTTCGCCAAGGAAAACGGCTGATTTTAGCGCTCAACTTCACGCGGCGGATCATTCCCGGCAAGAACCGAAAAGGAGGTAGCGCCCTATCTGGCGCCGGTTAGCCTCTTAGCCTGAACGCGTATTGCCTGCGCGGTGTCGATAAGCCTTCTGATCAAACGGCGTAACACTGGCACCCATTTTCTGCAGTAGCAGTGTGGGCACCTTCGACTGTATTCGTGATCGACGAAATCAACTGGTCCGGCTAGGGGCGATCCAGACCGCCGACTGAATTCAGGCCCTAGCTCTGATGGCAAGGATGCCGAGAGAATGTCTGGAGCCACTGGTGCCGGATGGGCGAGCCGGCAGCCGTCTGGCAATGCCTGAAAAGCATGCGCGCGCATGCGACGAGATTCGACGAGACAGATCTTCCGCGTCGAAAGAATGCCTGCCAGCCTGTCAGTGGAGCACGCAACGTGACGCCCATTCCGAAGCCTTCGTCCGGTGACTTCCCCGCAAGGCCGGGCGCTCGTCAGTTTCTGGAGGTCGACCATGCGGAAGCACTTGCCGTCGTCCGCAAGCAGATAGCTTTGCTCGATCTTGATCTCTCCGGCCTCACTGTCGTGGCTGGCGCGGCGACGGGCTATCAGGCGGTGACTGCGACAGCCGCGGCGCTCGCCAATGCCGACCGTGTCGTTGCACTCACCCGCGTATCCTCCAGACATCCGAGCCTGGCGGCGGCCGCGGACGCGACGTTGGCATTTGCCGAGTACGCCAAGGTCGCCGAACGCGTGGAAGTGACGAACCGCATCGAAAGCCGCAAATGGCAGGAGGTCGACCTCATCACCAATTGTCCCCAGGTCGGACCGATTTCGAGATCGCTCATCGAGCTCTTGCCCTCTCACGCGGTCGTTGCGCTCATGGCGGAGCCTTGGGAGCTTCGGCAAGGCGTGTTGGACTTCGATGCCTGTGACGAGGCCGGCATCAAGGTTGCTGCTCCAAATCTCGGTCACCCGGCCATAGACCTAATGCCGGAATTCGCGCGCTTATGCCGGGTCCTACTCGAGGATGCCGGTGTCGATCAGCGTGCCTCGAGATTCGCCGTCGTCTGCGACACGCCCTGCGCACCATTCCTCGAACGTATGCTCGCCGAACGTGGAGCAAGAGTTGGTGTTTTTTCGCATCCGGTTCTGCTGACCGATGATGCATGGGAGGTGATCATCGTCGCTATGCGGCCCTCCGCCAAACCCCCAATGGACATCAACAGTCTGGGCCGCATCGCCAGGAGAACGCGCCAGGCGCTGCTGGTGCAGTTCAGCGGCGGGATCGACCGCTCGGCCGCCAGCTATTTCGGCCTCAGGGTATGGCCGCCGAAGCGCCCCAACCGCGGCGAGCTGGGCCTGCCGCTCGAGATACTCGGAGCGGCTCCGGTGATCCGCAGACTGACGGGAGGCCTGAAGGCTGCCGAAGCAGCATATCGCGGTGCGGAGTTGGGCCGCGACAGTGTTGGATTTCTCGTGAAGGCAGGATTCGAGATGCTCGACCGGGAACATGCCTGAGCATCGGCCTGAGCGCATCCGTTTCAAGACCTGCAGGCACCGTCCTATTTCTGAATCTCGAAGGGAGGCGGACCTGAAATAGGTCCGCCTCCACGTCGAGGATCGGCGTGCGTCGTTCTATTGCCAGGCACCAGGCCTGGGCAGCCTTCAAAGCATCATCTGTCTAAGCTTGTAGGCCACCTCAGTGCGGTTCGTGGCTTTCAGTTTTTTCATGATGTTGCGGATATGGACCTTGACCGTGCTCTCGCAGAGGTTGAGCTCGTAGGCAATGATCTTGTTGGCCTTGCCTTTCCTGAGCGCTTCCACGACCGCGGCCTCGCGCGAGGTGAACATTCCGGCGAGCGGACGGGCGCCGTTTGCCGTCGAATGGATGATCTCGCGAAGCGCCAGCACGCAGCTGGCGGGCACGAAGATTCCTCCGGCGCGGGCGAGACCGATGGCCTCGGCAGCGACCTTCACCTTGACGCTCGTGGGAATGTAGCCGCGGGCGCCGCATTCGAGAGCCGCAAGGATCTCCCCCGGCTCGTCGGAATCCACCACGACGATTACCGGTACGGCGCCGACCTCGGAGATGAGGTGCACAAGTTCCGCCCGAACGCTCTGGTCGGTCACCTTTCGGGCGCCGAGAATAACGAGGATCGCGGAAGCCTCCGCCCCGCCGGCGACGTGCTGAATCTCATCAAGAGATCCTACGGCGCTGACGCGCAAAGCCGGATTATGTTCGATAAGGCCTCGAGCAAGACATTCGCGCTCGAGTGCCCGCTTGTCCACAATTACCACCAGACCTTCGGTCGGGTGTCCTTCTTCGAGATCAGACGTGCCGAGCCCGTTCACGTCCGTCAGATGCCCGTTCTGCAACGACCCCGTCGCGTCTTTCCAAGACTCGGAAATTTGAAGATGTCCCATCGCCTTATTTACTCCTCTCCGCCGCCGACTTCGCTCGCTCCCCTTTTTATCTTGACTCCCACGCAGGGCTTGTTCAGCGGCATGAACTGATACGCTGTTTACCGTGTGTCGGGCGACTTGCTGCGAAGTGAGGAATAGATTCAAGGAGTAGTGCATACGCCGGCCCAACCCACGGACGTATGGGATCCCCGCTCCATTGAGGTAATCCAGCCTCAAACGCATACTACGATGCTGTGGAAAAGGCGCATTAATCCTGGTTAACAATTTGGTAATTATATCTTAGGTGGCTAATATGACCGAAAGGATGACAACCTTAAGTTGCTATCACAGGAATTCTGCTCCTCAAAGCTGCGCGCGAGCATATCTCGACCTTAGAGCGAGATTTGCGGTTTGAAGCAAACGGCGCCACAGTTCTGAGAAAAACATTGACCTCGGCTGCCGTGCCCCCCACCCAACCACTGCAGCCGGGGTTCCTTTTTTGGCCGGCAATCGCAGTCTTGTCGGGCCGACAAGTCAATCTTCGCGCGGCCTATCTCCACAACATCAAAGCGTCGCGCCTCGGAAATACGTACGCCTACCGGTACTAGCGTTTCAGGTTAGGCCTGACTGTCTCGACTTCTTCACGCGTGGTGGTGTCCGGCAATTCGCCGGGACCGTCCGGATTCCGTGTCGGGTTTTCGCGCGTGTCCCTCGGCGGCTTTTGCTTTGGGTTGGGGTCAGACGGATTTGGCTTGCGAGCTTTTTCCCGTTTCGCTGGTTTAGGCATCTACACACTCCCTGCCTGCGCAATTTCGGAGAAACATTGCGGTTCCCGTCAAACAGCAGTTGATCGGTCGCTTTCGGCTGTAGCCGGTGCGGATCGTCCCATAACGTTCAGGTCCAGGCCGAAAGGACCGTCTCCATCTCGACGGTCTCGACCTGTTGCGCGAAGCGCTGATGGTAGACGGTCATCAGGGCATCGTGCGTCGCGTCCGATGAACTGCAAAGCGCATCCGTGACCAGCACGACGCGATATCCGATGTCGATCGCCCCCAGGACGGTTGCGAGCACGCAAACATCGGTTTCGCCTCCCGTGACCACCAGGGTGTCGATGCTGCGCGCGGCAAGTGCCGTCTGCAGTCTGCCCTCCGGCCAGGGCGAATAAACATGCTTGTCGATCACCTGCGCCGGCGGACAGAAGGATGACAGCGGCGGCAGCAACCCGACCATTTCTCGCCCGACATTTTCGATCGTCATCGAGGCCCAGCGCTCATAGTAGCGCCTCCAGGTGCCGGCACCCAGGCCAGGCTTTTCAGCCGGCACGAAGCGCGTGAAAAGGGTCTGCTCGGCTTTCCATTCGACGAGGCTGACGATCCTCGGAAGGACGCGGGTGATCCACGGCGTGGCCCATTCCGAAGGTTCCGCGAACAATTTCTGCATGTCGACGCATAGATGCGCGCAGCGCTCGCCCAGAGGACCATAGCTCAAGCCGGAAGCCGACATCGGATTTCCTGTCGGAAGTTCATGTTCGCTCTGGTGAAGAAGTGCCCGACGCGGTCAAAGCTCGACATTTGGTTTCTGAACTTTGGTGAGGCAACGCCTCGCCGTGCAACTCGTTCCCCTCAACCGGAAACTACAGGTGTGGTCGAACGTTCTACCGAGATGGAGACCTCCAGGATTACGTCCCAACCGGCGATCTCGAGTCCCGAGTTTCCGCTGTCTTTGGATACGCCGCCGATGGAGGCGCGGACCGCGGACGCCTTGCCTGAAGGTCCCTGGCAGTACGAACCCAAATGGGACGGGTTTCGCTGCCTGGCCTTCAAAGGCCGCGACGCCGTCGAGCTTCGCGCCAAATCCGGCAAGCCGCTCGGCCGCTACTTTCCCGAACTGACCACGATGCTGCGCGACCTCGCCGCAAGGCAATTCGTCGTGGACGGCGAGATCGTGATCGAGATCGACGGGCGCGTCTCCTTCGACGCGCTGCAGATGCGCCTTCATCCGGCCGAGAGCCGTATCCGCAAGCTGAGCGCGGAAACACCGGCGCGGTTGATCCTGTTCGATGCACTGGCTGCCCCGGGAGGCGAGATGTTGCTCGATTTGCCCTTGCCCGATCGGCGCCGGGCGATCGAGGACTTCGTTGCCAGGGCAGAGAACGCCGGGCTGAAGCTCTCGCCGGCCACAACGAGCCTCGCGACCGTCAGACGATGGTTGCGCGGCGCCGGCCGAGGTGCCACCGATGGCGTGGTCGCCAAGGCACTGGCCGAACCCTATCGCCCGGGCGAGCGAACCATGATCAAGGTCAAGCGGCTGCGCACAGCAGACTGCGTGGTCGGTGGCTTTCGCTACCTGAGCGGCAAGCGCCAGATCGGCTCGCTGCTGCTTGGCCTCTACAACGACCGTGGCCAGCTCGACCATGTCGGCTTCACCTCGACCATAGCCAGTGACGAGCGAGCGGCGCTGACCAAGAGGCTTGAAGCGTTGCGCGGCGGGCTCGGCTTCACCGGCAAGGCACCCGGCGGCCCGAGCCGCTGGAGCACCGAGCGCAGCGGAGAATGGGAGCCGGTGCGGCCCGAATTGGTCGTGGAGGTCCGCTTCGACCATGTCACCGGCGACCGATTCCGGCATGGAACAAGGCTGGTGCGCTGGCGGCCCGACAAGGCGCCGCGCCAATGCACGTTCGAACAGATCGCGTAGGACACCTACCAGGGAGAGGCGACGCCACAACGGCCGCCACTTGCTGCAACGGGCGGAACCACCATTCGCCTGAGCGGTTTTCCAACTGAGCGAACCGCGAGCCGGATAGGCTTGCAGCATTGGAGAACGAGATGGACCCGCGTAAAAAGCAACGCACCGCAAATCAGGACGAAACCGAGGCTCCGGCAGTCGAGCAGCAGGACTGGGACGCGATTGAGGGCGGCCGGATCCTGCCCGACAGCGTCGCCGTCAACGGCGACCCGCAGGACGATGAAGAAGCGGAGGGAACGCTCCCCGAAGAAGACGACGACAATCCCTATCAGGAAAGTGACGAGGCACTCCCGGACGACGAGGAGGAGCGGGTCCTCGCGCGCGATCCCTCCAAGGAAGGAAGCCGGTTCGACGAGGTCTGAGCGGCCGTTCTTGGCGTCAAGCTGACTTGCGTTTGCCTTGCTTCGCGCCTTTCGCGGCGATGCCCTCCTTGGCAAGGCTCTTGCGCAGAACGTCGGCCAGATTGATGACGTTCTCACGCGGTTTCGGCGCCGCCTTGGGCAGCTTCTTGCCTTTGCGCTTGGCCTCGATCATGGCGATCAGCGCGTTCTCGTATGTATCCTCGAATTTCGAAGGATCGAACTTCGTCGCCTTCTTGTCGATCAGCAGACCGGCGATCTCGAGCAGGTCCGCCTCGTAGTCCTGCTTCTTCAGCCCTTCGAACACCGTCGCCTCCGAAACCATCTCATTGCGGTCCCGCAGCTCGGTGAGAAGCATTCCCTTGCCGAAGGGCTGGATGAGAACCTCGCGTCCGCGCTGGTAGAGGACGACGCAGGATCGCGCCGCCACCCGTTTGTTCTTCATGGCCTCCCGAAGGACGTTGAACGCCTCTGCGGAAGCATCCTCCGCCGGAATGAGGTAATAGGGCTTCTCGAGATAGCGCGTGTCGATGTCTGCGACCGGCACGAACTCGCCGATTTCCAGCGTGTGCTCGGAGGCGAGTTTCAGCGCCTTGATCTCCTCGGGCTCGATCTGGATGAAATCCTCCTTATCGGTCTCGAAGCCCTTGACTTGGTCCTCGGCGTCCACCGGTTCGCCGGTCTCCTCATCCACATAGGCGCTTTTCACCGGCAGGCCGTCCCTCCGGTTCAATATCCTGAAATGGATTTTCGACGCTTCGCTGGTGGCGCCGACGATCTTGACGCCGCATGAAACCGATCCGACCTTCATGAAGCCTTTCCAGATCGCGCGAGGCGCAGCCATCGAGCTTACTCCGTCCGGATGCGCCCGGCAGGCGCCGGCGGATCGTCGGTTTCATCGGGATTTGGACGCGGCGCCTCGTCCGGCAGCCCGTGCCGCTCCGGCTTCCTGACCGGCTCCGGTTTCCAGCTGGGCGCCGGCATCGGCGTGTCGCGATCGGGATCCGGTTGTCTGGGGTCAGGCATCGAAGTTGGTTCCGTTGGTCTCCTGCACAACTCATCGCTGCCGGCATGGTTCCGAAGCGCGAGGCAGCGCTGCGCCTCAGATTTCGAGCAGCGCGTAAGGACGGCCGGTCGGCTTCGCGATATGCATGGCGACGTTGTAGACGCTGGCCCCACCAGGGGTCCGGCCTTCATACGAGCCGCGATGGGCATGGCCATGCACCACGGCGCTTACCTTGAAGCGATCGATGGTTTCGGCCAGCCGCGAGGAGCCGAGGAACGGAAAGATTTCCGGAGGCTCTCCCGCCACGGTCTCCGGGACCGGCGCATAGTGGAGCACCACGAGCGTGCGCTTGGCGCGCACCTGCCGCATAGCATTCTCGAGCCGCATTGCCTCGTTGACGCTTTCGGCCACCATCGCCTTGATGGCCGGCTCGCCGAAGGAGCCCAGCATCCTTCGACCGAAGCCGCCGACAAAACCCTTCACGCCGACGAAGCCGACATCGTTCAGTTCGATCGCCTGGCCATCGAGGAGATGGACCCCCGCCTGGCGGAGCGTTGCAGCGATCTGCTCGACGCAACCGGATTCGTAGTCATGGTTGCCGAGAACCGCGACCACGGGAATCGAGCATGCGCGCAGATCCTCGGCCAGAAGTTCCGCCTCACGCGGTTTTCCGAGATTGGTGAGATCGCCTGTAAGGACCAGGACGTCGGCCTCGCGCGATATCTCGCCGAACAGGTCGCGGTACGAGGTCTGGGCATCTTCCTGAACATGCAGGTCGCCCATGGCGGCGACCTTGATGACACCGTTGCCGTTTGATTTCGCTGATGTGGCTGGTTCAGGCATCGCGCATCTCTCCAACGCCGCCGACGCCGGCAAACCCCCATTCCTTGACGTCGATCTCATAGTCGACCTGCGACAGCAGGCGGCCGCGGCAGATCTTCATTTTGGGCGACGGCAGCTGCCGTTGCCGCGCAAGCCGGCCCAGCAGTTCGTCGAGCAGCCAGTCTGGGATGCGGTCCCGCTCGCTGGGATAGATCCACCGGAAGTTGAGGACCTGCATCAGCAGCACTTCCCAATGGACATCGAGATAGGCGAGCAGCCTTTGCCAGTCGATCTGGTCGTGCGCCTTGAGGATGGTGTGGGCGATGTCGGCGCCGTCGTGTCGTCCTCTGTCCTGGATGAAGCATTTCGACCAGATGAGTTCCGTTGGGCCGATGATCCGGACCCGGCTGCCCAGCAGCTCGACTTGGCGGGCATGCTCCAGCCACTGATCTTTGACCTGCATTGTGCCGTTGGCCGAGGCAAAGATCACATCGAAGAAGTGCTGGCCCTCGAAGACCTTCCCGAGCCAGCGGTCGTCCCGGATCTCGACCGCATAGCCGATGTTCTTGAAGTGCTCGAGTATGCGCGCGCAGTCTCCGGCCTTGCAAAAGATATCCAGATCCTTGGTTTGCCGAACAACGCCCGTATACGCGCTCACCGCGTAGGTCCCGGCGACGAGGAAAGGAATGTCGGTAGCGGCGAGCTCGCGGATTGCATGGGTGTAGAACGCTTCCGCCGCGGCGCTTTTCAGCGTTGGCTCGGCTTTCGCGTCGATCACGGGGAGCGATGCTGGCAGACCCGGCAACTCGTCGTTGGTCATCAACTGCAGCTCCGATTTCGGACCTTTCGATAACAGCCGCGGGCCTCGCTTGTTCCGCTGTCGGAGTTTGCGAAATGGGCCCGGCAACACCGTCCGGAGATCAGGCAAGCCGCGCCGCGCGCGGAGCGTTGCCGAAATCGCGTGAAAACAACGACTTGGGCGCGACAGCTTGGCTGGTGCGCTAGTCCTTTTGCTCGCGGTACAAGCGCTCGGTCGCGCGGTCGCTCTCGCGCCGTTCGACTGGGCCTCTGTGACGGCGGGTGAAAAGCACGTAGATGATCGCAATGAGAAGGATCAGCGGACCGCCGGCAACAACGAATAGCCATAAATCGGAGCCGAACATGGCGTTTTCCTTCCTGTCGAAGGTGGTTTCTCCAGCAACCTATCGCTGGTCTTGAGCTAACCGATAAGGGCTGCAAATGTTCCTGTCCAAGGGAGTAGGCGGCTGCGTGGTCAGCCGCCTACGCGCCCGGCGGGATCGCCTTGGCGACCATGTCCGGCCGTTGCGGCCCCTGAGCCAAACGGCCGAAGGAAATCGCAGACCCTCTTTACCAAACCGCAGCAGGAAAGGCCGTCCCCCGTTCAAACGACTGCGGCGAGCAAGAACCTCTGAGGTCGGCTTGTCGCGGAACGCAGCCTGCGGATCACAGTTCCGGCAGACGCCATCTGAAAATCGAAGGACTCCGACTGGAACAAAGCCCTGAGTCGCTTGTTCGGCTCCGGCCCATCGGCCACAGGAGCTTGAACCCATGAACATGCGGACACTTCTCGCGCCATTAGCCGTCGCTGCGACCTCCTCGTTTTTTCCGGCGGTCGCAGCCGATAACGCGCAAACCTTTGCCGGCCGATAGTAATCGATAGGAGACATCAAAATGCAGACGATCACCGCACTGTTCGACGATTATGACGATGCCGCCGATGCCGTGGGCGAGCTGGAGTCCATGGGCGTACCGCCGAGCGATCTCAGCATCATCGCTAACAATGCCGACGGCCGGCATTCTTCCGCGGCCGCCGAAGATGCAGCCAGTGGAGCCGGGATCGGGGCGGTCGTGGGCGGCGCCGGCGGCTTGGCGACGGGCCTCGGCGCCATAGCAATACCTGGCGTCGGTCCGGTCGTGGCGGCTGGCTGGCTGGCGGCGACAGCCGCGGGCGCGGCCGCGGGCGCAGTTGTCGGTGGAGCGGCCGGCGGCATCATCGGCAGTCTGACCGACGGCGGCGTGTCGGAGGGGGACGCCCATGTCTATGCCGAAGGCATTCGCCGGGGCGGCACTCTGCTTACCGCTCGCGTCGAAGATGACCTCGCTCCGCAAGCACAAGCGATCCTCCATGATTCCAGGTCGGTGGACATCGGCGAACGGCGGAACGACTACGAAGCTGGCGGTTGGACCGGATTCGATCCGCGGGCCGGCGATTACCGTCAGCAGAGCAAATAGGAGTCAGCGTGAGACGAGTGCTGTTGCCGCTGATCCTGACGGTGGTTGTGCTGTTGGCATGTTACTGGGCCTTCGCCTATGTCCAGAGTAGCTGGCCGACGGCACCGTTGAAGCGGACACCTGAGCAGAACCAGGGCGGAAACGCACCCCAGGACACGTCTCCCGCCGCCGGCATAAAAAAGGATCCGCAAGGCAGCAACAAAATGCCGGGCAATCAATAGCGGCAGGCGTAAGCAGCGAGCATCAGGCGAGCGAGTTGCTTTCCGCCTGATCGCATGGCGCTTCTCTCATCCGCGCTCGACGAATTTGTTGAAACGGCTGGGCAAACCTTCCGCCGTTAGGTCTTGGTGCACGAAGGCAAGTTCGTTCTCATCCAATATGGCGAAGAACTCTTCCCATTCGACGGGCTGCAGATCCTCTTCGTGCTCGCCGAAGTCGACGCGCAGCACCGCCCCCTTGCCTGCAGTCCGCGCGACTGCAGGTCTGCCTTGGCGGGCTTCAATCCAAGCCCGGATCACCTCGTGATTTGTGGTTTTCAGTGGCTCGCTCATGATCAACCCTTCCGGCTAATCGCCAATCCTGGCGCTTTGCTCGTCAGCGAATGAGGATTCAATCCGCGTCCGGCTCGCTCGTTCCCGCGAATTCGCTCCTTGCGAGGCGGTGGCCTGGCTGCGTGGCCAAGGGAACCAACTGCCGCCCTACTGGTTCGGAATGCATTCATTGGAGCCTGGCCATGCCAAATGCAGCCGAAATTTTCGTCGACACTCGGGTTGCTTGGGATGTCGAAGTCATGTTCGGCCTGCCCGGCGATGGCATCAACGGCATCATGGAGGCTTTGCGGAAAAACCGGGACAAAATCTCCTTTGTCCAGGTGCGCCATGAAGAATCTGCCGCATTGATGGCTTGCGCCAGCATCGAACGGGCCGACGAGGTCGAGCGCGTTATTGACGAAGCCTTGATGCCGAAGATGCCGCCCGATTATGCCAAGAATTTCCGCAAGGCGCTGCCGGAGACTCCGGGGCGCGAGCGGATCGAGGAGAACGTCGCGCGGGAGCCGGCCAGGACGATGATGGAAGCCGAGGGATGACGTTGCCGCAGCCGCTTGCGATTCCAACTTCCTGTTGAGGATGCACATGCTCGACCTGTCCCGCGAACGTCGCCGAATGGTCGATGTTCATCTCCGCCGCCGCGGCATTCATGATCGTGAGATCCTGGCAGCGATGCGCGAGGTCCCACGCGAGACTTTCGTGGACCCTGGCTTCGAAGAATTTGCCTACGAGGATGGACCGCTGCCGATTGCCGAGGGCCAAACGATATCGCAGCCCTATATCGTCGCGTTCATGCTGGAAATGGCTGAGATCGGGCCCGGCGATCACGTCCTCGAGGTCGGCACGGGATCTGGCTACGCCGCCGCCGTGATGAGCCGCATCGTCGATCATGTCTACACGATGGAACGGCACGCCGGCCTGGCGGAAACCGCGAGACGGCGCTTCGAGACGCTTGGCTATCGCAACATCGATGTCCGCACCGGCGACGGCACCAAGGGCTGGCCCGAAGCGGCACCGTTCGATGCCATTGTCGTCGCGGCGAGCGGGCCCGGCGCGCCGCTCGCGCTGCAGCAGCAGTTGGATGTCGGCGGCAAGCTGGTCATTCCGGTCGGAGATGACCCTGACGAGCAGCGCCTCCTCAAAGTCACCCGCACGGGCGCTTCCACCTACAGCGAGGAAGATTTCGGTGCCGTGCGCTTTGTCCCTTTGATCGGCGAAGAAGGCTGGCAGGAGGACAACCGCATCCGATCCAGCCGTGTCTCCCCGCTCTTGCCAGCGCGCAGTCTTCCGCAGATGATTGCCGCAGCGGCCGAACCGCTTCCGGAGTTCGATGATCCCGCCTTTGTGGAGGCCTTCGATCGCTTTGCCGACCGGCGGATCGTGCTTCTCGGGGAAGCGAGCCACGGTACATCCGAATTCTATCGGGCGCGGGCTTGGATCACCAGAAGACTGATCGAGAAACATGGCTTCACGATCGTCGCCGCTGAAGCCGACTGGCCCGACGCCGCGGCGATCGACCGCTATGTGCGCCACCGCCCACCTTCGCCGCGCGCCGACATGCCTTTCCAGCGGTTTCCCACCTGGATGTGGCGCAACGCCGAATTCGCGGCATTCGTGGAGTGGCTGCGTGCGCACAACGAGCAGATCGAAACACCGGCAAGCCAGGCAGGGTTCTACGGCCTCGATATCTACAATATGAGAGGCTCGATCGCGGCGGTTTTGGAATATCTCGACCGCATCGATCCGGAGGCGGCAAGCATTGCCCGCGAACGCTACGGCTGCCTGACGCCGTGGCAGCACGAACCCGCCACCTATGGCCGGGCGGCGCTAACCCGAGGCTACCGGGAATGCGAGGAGGCGGTGCTGCGGCAGTGCCGGGACATGCTGTCGCGTCAGCTCGATCACGCCGGCCAGGACGGCGACGAATTGTTCGACGCCGCGCAGAACGCCCGGCTCATTGCCTCCGCCGAGCACTACTATCGCGTGATGTACTATGGCGGCGCGCAATCCTGGAACCTGCGCGACACGCACATGTTCGACACGCTGCAACATGTTATCGAAGCGCGTTCTCCCGATGCCAAGGCCGTGGTCTGGGCGCACAACTCCCATATCGGCGACGCCCGCTTCACGGAGATGGGAATCGTCAGGGACGAAGTGAACATCGGTCAGCTCTGTCGCCAGCGGTTCGGCGACGACGTAGCCGTCATCGGCTTCGGCACGCATGCCGGCACGGTCGCTGCCGCCAAGCATTGGGACGGCGAAATGGAAATCATGTCCGTGCGGCCTTCGCGCGAGGACAGCTATGAGCGGCTTTGCCACGACGCCGGCACCGCTCGTTTCCTGCTCGACCTTGGAGCCGATCCAGCCCTTCATGATCGGCTGACCGAACGTCGGCTCGAACGGTTCATCGGCGTGATCTATCGGCCGGAAACGGAACTGCACAGCCACTATGCCGACGCCTCGCTTGCGCGGCAATTCGATGCCTTCGTCTGGTTCGATGAAACCACCGCCGTGACGCCGCTCGGGCCGGAGCATGCGACGCGCGGGGTCCCGGACACCTACCCCTTCGGCGTGTAGGCATGACGAATGCATTCGACATCGCGCTGATACGGAACCTTCGGCGCGTGGTGCGGCGAGCGAAGACTACTATTCTTTCACGTAGGCACCAGACCGGCGGCCGCCTCTGGGTGCTTTCGCATCCTTGGAATGCTCGGCGACCGATGGGCCGGCTCCGGAAGTTTTTTGCGTCGCAGGACCAGGCGTCGCCCGTCCCGGAGGGTTTTGCCCTTCCGACTGATGTGTCTTGTCTTCCACCTCGCCCTGTCTGCGGGTGAGCCCAAAGCGATCGTGAGGCTTTTCGTTGCCGGCCGCGGCCTGCGAAAACCGGTCTGAGGGATCCGGATCGGTATTGGCCGGGTACTTCCTGGCGCCGGTCTCGCGGCGGTTCTCTTCCTTGCCCATGACTCTCTCCGGGTTGATCTGGAGGATAACAAGATCGTCGGAAGAGCGTTCCCCGACCTGGCCGATAAGGGACGCGGGCAATCGGCTCCATCAGTCCGATGGAACAAACACGCCATCGCCCAATTAGGCAAACAGAGGTTCGGAGGCCAAGCGCGGTCCGGTTGCGCCCGATCCGACAGTCGGCGCGGCTTCGGCTCCAAACACGAACAAGCCGGGCGGCTAGCAGCGGACGAAAGGATTTCTGATGCCCCGGATCGTTGCAGTGATCGCGATCGTGGTGATTTTGTTGATAACCGTTTGGGCCTGGATCGGCCGAGAGCCCGAGCGCCCGAGCGGCGGGAGCCAGCAGCCAGCGCCCCACGCGATCGACCAGAACGGCTGAAGCAGGGCCTTTCGATCGGCGACTTGCCGTTCTCACCGCATCGCCGTCTTCGCCGCATTGCGGTCTCGCGCGCCCTGCATGGACCTATCGCTCCGCGGATCGATCAACGTCCGAGCAAAGCCGGCGGCTGTCGCAACAGCCGCGATAGCGAGCAGGTTGAGACGCAGTCAGTGTATGAAGCGGCTTCTCAGCCAGGCAAAAATGCGATTGCCTGTGACAATTCTCCGGACGCGTCCAGCAGCCCAACTGGCCTGCATGGTTGCGCCGGTGTGGCAGCTGCAGACGACTTCATGCAACTGCCAATCGGAGAGTTCAAAGAAGCGTTTGGCTTCCCCATAGGTATCGGACTGCAGGCCCGAGGCCCTCAGCAGCGGGTCTTCGAACGCAACCGTCAGCGGGGATCCAGCCGCCCGCGCCTCTTCCCGCATGCCTGGATAGAGATACTCGGTGCCGGTGAGCGCGGCGAGACAGCGCAACGGATTCCGCTCGAGCAGTTCTGCCCACCTCTCTATCTTTTCAGTCCTTGTCGTGAGCGGCACCAGCGGATTGATATCAGCGACTGCGTGCAGTTGGTCGAGCGTTTGGTGTTTCATGATAGGCTCCCGTCCATACTTGGCTGACCGGCTTGTCCTGGCGGGGTCGGCAGGCCCGCGTCTGAGGTGCGGGCCGATCAGTGTTTCCCACCGATCTCCGGCAGGCGCCAAAAAAGCGGCGCCTGCAAATCATCGAACTGACAGTCGTCCCCAAAGTTCCGGTTGAACACGGAATTCATTTGGAATGAGGTTCCGCAGTGCAGGACTGCACGGCGTTTCAGTTGCGAGCCCGGCTGGACTAAGATGCAGGCGCTTGTCGAATATCTCATATCCAGTGATAGGAACGGGAGCATGGTCCTTTCTCAGGCCACGCAGCCCGCGCTCCTCATTCCGCTGCCGCCTTTTTCCGTTTCGCCTCGTCGAAGTCGATCGCCAGCACGATCTTTCCGTTGGCGTCCCGAACCCGGACGGCCCAGCCCTGCTGCCCACCTTCGGCGGCCGTGTCGTCAAGCAAATCAATCGCCGAACGCAGCGCCTCGTCGTGCACGGCCTCCAGGTTCGGGAATTCCACGCCCTTGAGCTGCCGCACGCCATCATTGTCGCGATATTCGAATGTGAAGGGGCTCTCCGGCTTGGCGGGCTCGCTGAAGTCGCGGTTGCTCTGCTGCTCGGACCGGTCTTCCACGGTCTCGAAAACCGCGCACTGCACCATCATCTCTTTGGCGCGATCGATAAGAGCGGTGTCGCCGTTCGTCGGCCGTGGATCGGATCCAGCCATTGTGACGGCAATCTTTTCGCCGCCCTCACCGAGAAATTCGACTGTCACCACGCCTTCCGACCTGGAAAGTATGTGGGTCTCGAGAACCTGCATCGGTGCCTCGTCATCTTAGATAACGAAGGTAAAAGCTGCCCAACAGGAAAGGTTCCGGCCGCGCTCAGCGATTGGCGGCAGCGATAGTTCCCCCTTCCCGGAAACGAGTGCCTGGACAGCAGCGTTTCTACTTCGCGTTCAAATGATCCCGTGGGAACACCGACGCCGGACAGATGTTTGGTAGAAAGGAGCTGTCCGATGACCTCACCGAGCAAGCGAACACCCGCCGAGGATCGAGGCGAAATGCAGATGGGCATTACCCGGGACAAGACGCCCGGATTCGACCCTTCTGCCGCCCCGCAGGAAACGGATGCAGAGGCGGGAGGGTCGGCGAGTTCCACCCATCACGTCGCACAAGATGAACCGAAATTCACCAATCAGGCGAGCTTCGCCAACGCCATGCAGCGCCCCCAGAACGCGCCCGGCCTTCAGCCGAGCAGGAACGGGCCGGTGCTGGTGATTGCGGCGCTCGTGGTTCTGGCGGGCGCCGCTTTCCTGCTTGCCGCCCGGCTGGGTTGATGGATGCCGGCTCGCCGAGGAAGTGGCGCTCCAACCCGGAACGCCCGATGCAAGGTCTGATAGCTAGGGAGTATGTGCATGCCCATGTTGAAAAAGCTTCTTCGCCATCTTTGGCGACGGAAAATCCAGCCGGCGGCCAATCCATCCCCAGTCGATGCGATCGTGCGGCTGTTGCGTGAAAGCGAGGAACGCAACGGATAGATTTTTGGATCGTGCCCGGTGCGCCCCGGCGCGCGAAATCCTCGAGCTCGTGCTCTTCTGCCACGGCCGGTGTTTTAGCCCGCGCTGGCGTTACCCGAATTCCTCCTCGGCGAAGGCGCCGAGACTCCAGCCTTGTTTGCCTCGGTCTGCAAGCCAGCTTGATGTCGCTCACCGCACAGACAACTGCTATGCCGATTTGCGCCCCCGTGCAGAATTCTTCGTCTTTTTTCGTTTCGGCGCTCCCCTGGACTTCGGGGATTTGGGTTTTGCCCCGGCCTCCGCGCCGAGGCTCTTTTTCAGCGCATCGAACAAATTGACCACATTGGACGGCTTGGGTTCCGCCTTGGCTTTCGGCGCCTTCCTGCCGGCCTTTCTGGCGCGAACCAGTTCCAGCAGTGCCTCCTGATATCGGTCCCGGAACTCGGTGGGATCGAACTTGCCCTTCTGCTTATCGATGATGTGCTCGGCCAACCCGATCATCTCGCTGTCGGGCTTTCCCGACTTGATCTCGGCGAAGACGCCGGCGGGCTCGCGCACGGTGTCGCCATAACGCAGGGTGGTCAGCATCATGCCCTTGCCGCGCGACTCGACCACCACCGGGCGTTCCCTCTGATAGAGCACGATGCGAGCGAGCCCGGCCATCTTCTTTTCTGCCAGCGCGTCGCGGATCACCGCAAAGGCCTCTTCCGAGACCTTGTCGGCGGGCGTCACGTAGTAGGGTGCGTCGAGATAGATCTGCTCGATCGACGATTTGTCGACGAAGCCGTCGAGATTGAGCGTGTGCGAGGACTCGATCTGCACCGCCTCGATGTCTTCCTCTTCGATGAAGATGAATTCGTCCTTGCCGACTTCGTAGCCCCTGACCTCGTCGTCTTTATCCAGCGGCTTGCCGCTCTCGGCATCGACATAGATGCGCCGGACCCTGTTGCCGGTCTTGCGATTGAGCACGTGGAAGGAAACCTTCTCGGCATGGGTCACGACGTTCGTCAATTCGACGGCACAGGTGACCAGCGACAGTTTGAGATAACCGCTCCAGGCGGGACGCGGCGCCATGGCGATCTCCTTGGCGACAGGAATGCAGCCGGAACGGCGAACGCACCGCTTCGGTTCCGACGTCGCAGGCCGGCGCATCGCGTCGGCTTCAGCCGGCTGAACCGGGAAGCAGCGCTGAAGTTCCCGGCGGGAGAAGCAACGGGAGCTTTCGACAAGGGCTTGGCCCGACATATTCGAGTTGCAGACATTTCGTTCGAAACGTCCGTCCGTCGCGGGATCATTCGGAACAATGGGCCTTCGGGCAAGTTGGATACGGCTCCAACGGCGAATTGATTTGGAACGACCGTGGCGACGCGGAAGATCGACAAGGACAGGCGTGAGCGCACCTCGAATGCGGCGCGCGAACTGCTTGAGACGGAACGACTGGCGCGCCAGGCAAAGACGGCGCGACTACGCGAGCAGCGTTTGGCCGCGGCACCGGCGGCAAAGTCGCCTCCTCCCGCGGCCAGGCCGGGCCGGACGCCCAAGAAGCGAAAAATCATAGATATCAGCTAGCGCCTGGCTCCGTTCGGCGCTGCCGCTTTAGGGCGGCCGGAAATCGATGACGCGTCCAGCCAGCTTCTCTCATTCCTTGGCCGCTGGCTCTCCAGGCCCAATCTCGGTCTCATCTAATATGTGCTCGTGAATGATGCCGAGGATTTGCAGCCTCACCGCCTCACGCGCCTCCGGCTGGATGAACGGCATGAGGAGATCGACCCTCTCCTTGACCCGACGGGGCAGATCAGCGCTGGGATCGGTCAGCTGGCTGCCATGCTCATAGAGGTTGTCGGTAAGTTTCTTATCCAGATCGGAAAAGATGCCCATGACTGTCGCTCCACATTGACGGCGGAACAGCCGTGCCCCGAATTGGTTCCGTCTCGCCGAGCCTCGTTTGCCGCGCGTTGCCGAATCCCAAGAATTCGAACGGAACAATCGCACTCTGCGCATGTTCGGCCGGACCACACTCGCACGGTCGGAGAACGAAATGGAAAACGGAAAGCTCGCCGTGGTGACCGGCGCTTCCAGCGGCATCGGCAAGGAACTGGCGAAATTATGCGCGAGAGATGGCTACGAACTGGTGATCGTGGCCGACGAGCCGGCGATAGAGCAGGCTGCCGAGGCGCTGCAATCTCACCACGTTGCAGTCGAGGCGGTAGAAGCCGACCTCGCGACCGAGGAAGGGGCCAATCAACTGATCGCGAGGATTGGTGACCGCGCTATTGACCTTCTGTTCCTCAACGCGGGACGAGGCCTGGGCCGGGGCTTCATCGATCAGGACTGGCCCAAGGCGCGCCGCGTCATCGACAGAACATCACCGGCACGGTCTATCTGGCACATCGGCTCGGCCGGCAGATGGTCCGGCGTGGCCGCGGCCGGATCCTGTTCACGGGCTCCATCGCCGGCTTCATGCCCGGCACCTTCCAAGCGGTCTACAACGGCACCAAAGCCTTCATCGATTCTTTCGCCATCGCGCTGCGCCATGAGTTGAAGGACAGCGGTGTGACCGTGACAGTGCTGATGCCCGGCGCGACGCAGACCCGCTTCTTCGAGCGGGCCGACATGATGGACACCGAAATCGGGACTCAGGAGAAAGACAATCCGGCCGATGTGGCCAAGGACGGCTATGATGCCATGATGGCCGGAAAAGAGCAGGTCGTTAGCGGTTTGAAGAACAAGATGCAGGCTGCCGCGGCCCATGTCACGCCGGCCGGCACGCTGGCCGAGCAGCATCGCAAGGCCGCCGAACCGGGTTCCGCGAACAACGGATGAATGCGAGGCGCCGCCCGGGGAACATTCCAGCCGGGCGCAAGTTCGATGCACTCAATCCTCCGATCGACAGGAATGGCACGATGAAAGCGCTGACATGGCACGGCAAGGGCGATATCCGGTGCGACGCGGTCGCCGATCCCGCGATCGAGGACGACCGCGACATCATCATCAGGGTTACCTGCTGCGCCATTTGCGGTTCGGACCTGCATCTGATGGACGGCTATATGCCGACGATGAAATCGGGCGACGTGCTGGGCCATGAGACCATGGGCGAAGTGGTGGAGGTCGGCCGTGGACACAGCAAGTTCAAGAAGGGCGATCGCGTCGTCGTTCCCTTCAATATCTCATGCGGCGAATGCTGGTTTTGCCAGAACGGCCTGTTTTCACTCTGCGACCGGTCGAACCCCAACGCCGACCAGGCCGCCAAGGTCATGGGCCAGTCGCCCGCGGGCCTGTTCGGCTATTCGCATCTGGTCGGTGGCTATTGGGGCGGGCAAGCCGAGTATTTGCGAGTGCCTTTTGCCGATGTCGGCCCGATCAAGGTGCCGGACGGCATGGACGACGAACAGGTCCTGTTCCTCTCCGACATCTTCCCGACCGGCTATATGGCGGCGGAGAACGCCGGCATCCGGGAGGGCGACACCGTCGCCATCTGGGGCTGCGGGCCGGTCGGCCAGTTCGCGATCCAGAGCGCCTGGATGCTTGGCGCCGGACGCGTGATCGCCGTCGACAAGGTGCCGGAGCGGCTTGCTATGGCGCGGGACCACGGCAAGGCCGAGACCCTCGATTTCAGCAACGTGAATATCTACGATGCCCTGATGGCCATGACCAACGGTCGCGGCCCGGACAGTTGCATCGACTGTGTCGGCACCGAAGCCGATGCCAGCGCCACCCCGGATTCCATGCTCGATAAGGTCAAGGCGAGTGTCTATCTTGGCACCGACCGGCCGCATGTGCTGCGCGAGGCGATCTATTGCTGTCGCAAGGGAGGCACCATTTCGGTGCCCGGCGTCTATATCGGCCTTGTCGACCACATCCCGTTCGGCGCGGCGATGAACAAGGGGCTGACGTTCCGCATGGGACAAACCCACACGCAACGCTATCTCGAGCCCTCCAAAGCGGCGACATCGACCCGTCCTTCGTGATCACCCACCGCGCCGGGCTCGAGGCCGGACCCGACCTCTACAGGAAGTTCCGCGATAAGCAGGACGGCTGCATCAAGGTCGTGATGCGCCCTCACGGGTGACCACGCTTTGCCCGGAACTCGCCCGGGCGCCCTGTCGTTGCGATCAGGTAAGGAGGTATCAAATGGCTCAACTGAAAAACACATCTCGGCCGGCCACCAGGTCACCGAACGCTGAAGGCCTTCCGCGTCCAAACCGCGATGCTATGGATAGCGACGCCGGCGCGAGACCGGCAGTTCCCAAAACAGCCGGCGCCGCCGAGGAACAGTCGACATCACCGCTCGACAGTAAGGTTGCCAATCGCAATGCCGGTCGCAAGCGCGAGGCCGGAACCACCCCGCGCCCAACCGACAAGCCATTGGATTGAGGCAACCGGGGCGGCGCGGCAGCCTCCGCCGGTCGGGTGCTTGCGTGCGTTCGTTGCTGGTTACCTGCCGCCGCCCGCGTCAACCATTCCCGCTCCGCTCGACAAATTTGTTGAAGCGGCTCTTTCCTCCGCTCCCGGCCTTGTCCTGATGGAGGAAGGCAAGGTCGTTCTCGTCGAAGATCCGGAAGAACTCATCCCACTCGATCGGTTCGAGCGCTTCCTCCGGCTCGCCGAAGTCGATGCGCAGGATGCCGCCCTCGCCCTTGGTGCGAACCACGGCGGGATGGCCGTCCCTCTCCTCAACCCATTTGCGAATTTCGTCGTGATTGGTGGTCGTCTTCGCTTCAGACATGGCATTCCCTTTCTCGCCGCACGTCGGTGAGCGGCCCTAACAGCGCGCAAAGGGCAATGTTCCCGGGCATGCGGGCGACCCGCCGACAGCTTCGCCACGAGGGAACTTTGATGAAGCAGGGAACAAACCTTTTGTCCCGAAGTTCGGGAGCCCAACGCTAAATCGGCCCCAACGCTAAATCGGCCCCAACGCTAACTCGGCAAGGAGTTCTCGTGAAACGTGTCCTGGTTACGGGAGGCTGCGGTTTCATTGGCCGGCATGTCGCCCAGGAACTCATCGAGCATGGCTACGAGGTCCGTGTCCTGGACGCACTCTTGGACCAAGTGCACGGCAATGAAGCCGTCAGCATTCCAGCTGGCGCCGAGCTGATACGGGGAGATGTACGTGATCGAGACGCGGTCGCCGACGCGGTAGCGGATGTCGACACCGTCATCCACCTCGCTGCCGAGGTCGGCGTCGGCCAATCCATGTACGAGATCGCCCGATATGTCGGCACCAACGATCTCGGCACCGCGACCCTGCTCGAGGCGTTGATCAAGAAACCAGTCGAACGCATTGTCGTCGCATCGTCGATGAGCATCTACGGCGAAGGCCTCTACAAGACACCAGACGGGCGGCGTATCCACGATGCCCATCGCAAGCCAAGCGACATCAGGATCGGCCAATGGGACCCGCTGTCGGCTGCCGGCGAAGCGCTGTCGCCGATTCCGACCGACGAGGAGAAACGTCCTGACCTCGCTTCGATCTACGCGCTGACCAAATATGCGCAGGAACGCGCGGTGCTGATCTTCGGTCAGGCTTATGACGTGGATGCGGTGGCATTGCGCCTGTTCAACGTCTTCGGCGCCGGTCAAGCGCTCGCAAATCCCTACACCGGCGTGCTTGCCAACTTCGCTTCGCGGCTCGCCAACGGCAAGCGGCCGATGATCTTCGAGGACGGCGAGCAAAAGCGCGACTTCGTCCATGTGCGCGATGTCGCCCGGGCTTTCCGGCTGGCGCTGGAGCAACGCCAGGCAGCCGGCCACGCGATCAATATCGGCAGCGGACGGTCCTACACCATCAGCGAGGTCGCTCGATTGCTTGCAGAAGCGATGGGCGTTCCGAAGCGGCCGCCCGAAATCCTCGGCAAGGCGCGCTCCGGCGACATCCGCAACTGCTTTGCCGACATTGCCAAGGCGCGCGAGCTGCTTGGCTTCGAGCCGAGCCATCGGCTTGAGAACTCCCTCGGTGAATTCGCGGCCTGGGTTCGCAACACCGTCGTCATCGACCGCGGCGCTGACATGAAGCGCGAACTTGAAGAGCGGGGGCTGGTGTCATGAGTGAGCGGCATCGCGGCCTTGGCAAAGCGCCGGTGGCCGTCATCGGCGGCAGCGGCTTCATAGGCTCAAACCTCGCCGACAGCCTGTTGTCGGATGGCGAGCCCGTTCTGGTCATCGACAATCTCAGCCGAGCCGGCGTCGAGCAGAACCTCGAATGGCTGGCGCAAAAGCACGGCAGCGATCTTAGAGTTGAAACCGTAGACGTGCGCGACCAAGCCAGACTGGCCTCCGTGCTGACGCCAGCAAGAGCGATCTTCCATCTGGCCGCCCAGACCGCCGTGACCACGAGCCTGATCGATCCCGCGGAGGACCTCGACATCAATCTCAAAGGCACCTTCAACGTGCTTGAGGCGGCGCGCCAGGTGAGCGCCCCGGTAATCTTCGCCAGCACTAACAAGGTCTACGGCAGCTTGCCCCAGCTCGCGGTGCAGGAAACGGACGACCGTTACGAGCCTTGCGACGAAGCCATCCGCGCCAATGGCGTCGACGAGACGATCGGGCTCCATTTCTGCACGCCCTATGGCTGCTCCAAGGGCGCTGCGGACCAGTATGTCCTTGATTATGCCAAGTCCTATGGCCTGCCGACGGCGGTGCTGCGCATGAGCTGCATCTATGGACCGCGCCAGTTCGGCACCGAGGACCAGGGCTGGGTCGCCCATTTCCTCCTCAGCGCGCTCAGCGGCCGGCCCATCACCGTCTATGGCGACGGCAAGCAGGTGCGCGACATCCTGCATGTGTCCGACGCGGTTGCCGCCTATCGCGGAGTGCTGGCCAGGATCGAAGACCTCACGGGACAGGCGTTCAATCTTGGCGGCGGACCGCGGAATGCCGTCAGCCTGCGCTCGCTCCTGTCGGAGATCGCCATCATGACCGGCCGCGACATCGTGGTGCGGCAGGATCTCGAACGCACCGGCGACCAGCCCTTCTTCATCGCCGATACCCGCAAGATAGAGGCCGCGCTTGGCTGGCGGGCGCATGTCCCGTGGCGCGAAGGCATCAGCGACCTTGCCGGCTGGCTGTTGCGGCACCGTCTTCAGCCGCACGCTGAAGTGGCGAGGTACGTCGCATGAAAGTCGCACTGGTCAATCCACGTTGGACGTATGAACACAGCATCTATTTCGGCTGCCGCCAGCCGCATCTGCCCCTGGAGCTTGGCTACTGCAAAGCGCTCTTGGAGACCGACGGCCACAGCGTGCTGATGCTGGACGGGCAGTTGCAGCATCTCGACAACGCGGAACTTGCCGAGCGCGTGGCGGCGTTCGCGCCGGACATGACCGTCGTGACCACCGCGCCGACCTATCTGTTCTGGCGCTGCGCGCCGCCGGAGCTGCGGGTGCCGGCAGAATTCCTGAAGCATCTCGCCGGGCGCGGCGGGCGCACCGCCGCCGTCGGGCCGCATGGCTCGGCGACGCCGGCCCCTACCCTGCGCAAGCTTGGCGTCGATGTCGTCGTGCGCGGCGAATGCGAGGAGGTGGTGGCGGAGCTTGCCGGGCGCGGCGAATGGAGCGCCGTCCCTCACACGGCGCGGCTCGAGAGCGGCGTGCTGGCCTGCAACGGTGGCGTGAGCGTCAGCCGCTTCGTCGACCACCCGGCACTTCATTGGCCGTCCGATTGGATTGCGGCCCATTCGCACCACCATCATCGGTTCGACGCGGACCAGAAGGGCGCCGGTGCAGAGGTGGAAGCTTCGCGGGGTTGCCCCTATAATTGCAGCTTCTGCGCCAAGATCGATTTTCGCGACGCCTACCGCCGCAGGAACCACGACGCGGTCGTCGCCGAGATCGACGGTCTGATGGCCCAGGGCGTCGGCTACATCTACTTCATCGACGAGATTTTCCTGCCCCAGAAGGCGCTGCTCGAGGCCCTTGTCGACCGCGATATCCAATTCGGCGTTCAGACGCGCATCGACCTCTGGAAACCGGAGTTGCTGGAATTGTTGGGCGAGGCCGGCTGCGTCTCGATCGAAGCTGGCCTGGAAAGCCTGACCGTCGAAGGCCGCGAGATGCTGGCCAAGCGCTGTCGGCTGGGCACCGAGGAATTGGCCGCGCTGCTGGTCGATGCCCGCCGCCATGTTCCTTTCGTCCAAGCCAATCTGATCGGCGTGGTCGAGGACGATCCGGCCCTGGTGGAGTATTGGCGCAAGCACCTCATCGACAACGGCGTCTGGGCCAACGAGCCGGTGCCGCTCTATCCCTATCCGAGCTCGCCAAGTTACCGCGAGCTGTGGGGCGAACCCGACGATTTCGCCTGGGAGCGCGCGCATGAGCACTATCTGGCTTCGTTCCGGACGTTCAGCGACATCCAGGACCAGCGCCCGCGCGCGCTGGCCGAATTGGAGTCCTCATGCTGCAATCATTGATCCATCGCCCGCGGCGCATCCTGATGACCACCGACTCCGTCGGTGGCGTCTGGCGATATTCGCTCGACCTGGCGCGCGAGCTCACCAACCGAGGGGACAGCGTCGTGCTGGCCGGGCTAGGGCCTCGGCCTTCTCGGGAGCAGGCACAAGAGGCGCAATCCTTCGCGACGCTCGCATGGCTCGAGACCCCTCCGGACTGGATGACGCGCAACGAGAGCGATCTCGACGGCCTGCCCGGCGAGCTTCGGGAGCTTGCGACGGCCTATGCCGCGGACCTCGTTCATCTTAACGCTCCGGCCCAGGCGGCCGAGGTCGATCTGCCCTGCCCCATCCTCGTGGTCTCGCATTCCTGCGTCGTGACGTGGCTGCATGCCGTGCGCGGTCAGGTGCCGACCGATGCCTGGGCCTGGCAGAAAGACCGCAACCGGGCCGGTTTCAATCGCGCCGATATTGTGGTGGCACCCAGCCGAAGCCACGCCGACATGCTTGAGGCCTGCTACGGGCCGGTCGCGCGGCTAAGTGTCGTCCACAACAGTGCTCTTCCCGGCCCGGTCGCCTCGCGCCGCGAGCCTTTCGTCCTGGCCGCCGCCCGCTGGTGGGATCAAGGAAAGAACGCGGCGGTGCTGGATGCCGCGGCTGCCATAACCGAATGGCCAGTCCATGCCGCCGGCCCGCGCGGCGGGCCGGACGGGCAGATGGCGCGTCTCGATCATTGCGTCGCGCTCGGCTCGATCGGCCATGCCCAAGTGCGTCAGCGGATGGCGCGCGCTGGCATTTTCGTTTCGCCATCGATCTACGAGCCCTTCGGGCTTGCCGCTCTGGAAGCCGCGCTCTCGGGCGCGCCGCTGGTCCTCGCCGACATCGCGACCTATCGCGAACTCTGGGACGGCGCGGCCATGTTCTTCGACACGCGCGATCCGCATGCGCTTGCCGGATGCATCGCCCACCTCTCCCGCGACGAAAATTTGCGGCGCCAGCTTGGCCGGCGCGCCGTCCGTCGCGCGCGCAAATTTTCGCCGCAGGCGCAGGCGGTCGCGATGAGTGAAATCTACGATCGTGCGGCGATGGCCGTCGCAGGGCGCTGACCATGCATTTCGTATTCTACACCCATTCCGTCGTTTCCGATTGGAACCATGGCAATGCGCATTTCCAGCGCGGCATCATGCGCGAGCTTGTTGCGAACGGACACCACGCCCTCGCGCTCGAACCCGCGGACGGTTGGAGTCGTTCGAACCTTCTGGCCGAGCAAGGCTCCTTCGCCGTCGAGCGCTTCCGGAAGGATTTTCCCGAGCTGATGCCGGTGACCTACGATGCGTCCTTCGATCACGAGGCCTGGATTGCGAAGGCGGATGTGGTGATCGTCCATGAATGGACCGATCCAGATCTTGTGGCGCGGATCGGGCGGGCCAAGCTCAACGGCGGCAAGTTCACGCTGCTGTTTCACGACACGCATCACCGCGCCGTGTCGGCGACGCAGTCGATCTCGGCACTGAACCTGGAGCACTATGACGGCGTCTTGGTCTTCGGCGAGGCGTTGCGGGAGAGCTACCTTCGCGCCGGCTGGGGCCGACGGGCTTTCACCTGGCATGAAGCAGCGGACGAACGGTTGTTCAAACCCTCTCCCGAAGTCGACGCCGTATCGGATCTGGTCTGGGTCGGCAACTGGGGCGACGACGAACGCAGCGCCGAAATCCACGAGTTCCTCGTCGCGCCGGCACGCGAGCTTGGCCTGTCGGGAACCGTTCACGGGGTGCGCTACCCAGCGCAGGCGCGGGCCGCGCTCGCCGACGCCGGCTTGCGCCACGAGGGTTGGATCGCAAATGCCGACGTCCCGAAAGCGTTCGCGCAGCATCGCGTGACGGTGCACATCCCGCGCCGACCCTATCGGGACCATCTGCCGGGCATTCCCACGATCCGCATGTTCGAGGCATTGGCCTGCGGCATTCCCCTCGTCTCTGCGCCATGGTCGGACGTGGAAGAGCTGTTCCGTCCCGGCAAGGACTTTCTGTTTGCCCGCGACGGCTCCGAGATGCGCCAGCACCTGCGCGACGTGCTGCACGACGCCGCGCTTGCGAAGGCTCTGGCGGCAGCCGGGCTGGAAACCATCCTGGCACGGCACACATGCCGGCGCCGCGCCGACGAATTGTTCGACATACTCGCCGCATGCGGCAATCGCCATGCGGTTGACGGGGTGCCAACAAGGGAGGCCGCCGCATGAAGATCGCCTTTTACGGATCCAGCCTGCTGTCGTCCTATTGGAACGGCGCCGCCACCTATTATCGCGGCCTGCTGAAGGCACTTTCCCGGCGCGGTTACGACATCGTCTTCTACGAGCCGGACGCCTTTGACCGGCAGAAGCACCGCGACATCGAGGTTCCCGACTGGTGCGACGTCGTCGTCTACGAGGCGACGCCGGATGCGCTGATGCAAGTCGCTTGCTGCGCCGCGCAGGCCGACATCGTGGTCAAGGCAAGCGGTGTGGGCTTCGAAGACGAAGCGCTGTTGCGCGCCGTGCTCGACCACGCCCGCAATGACGCGCTGACGGTGTTCTGGGACGTCGACGCCCCGGCGACGCTCAGCGAATTGCGGAACGATGCCGGCCATCCTCTCCACGAGGAGCTCAAAAGGATCGCCCTCGTGCTGACCTATGGCGGCGGAGATCCCGTCGTGTGGGACTATAGGGCGCTTGGCGCCGCCGAATGTGTGCCGATCTACAACGCGCTCGATCCCGAGACGCATTTCCCCGTCGCCCGAGATTCCCGCTTCGCCTGCGATCTCGCCTTTCTCGGCAATCGCCTGCCGGATCGCGAGGCCCGCGTGGAAGGCTTCTTCCTCGAGCCGGCCGGTGCGCTGGAGGACCAGAAGTTCCTGCTCGGCGGATCAGGCTGGGGCGACAAGCCGATGCCGGCGAATGTCTCCTGGCTCGGCCATGTCGGCACTCGAGACCATAACGCCTTCAATGTCACGCCGAAGGCGGTGCTGAACATCAGCCGCGACAGCATGGCCAGCAACGGCTTTTCGCCGGCAACGCGGGTGTTCGAGGCGGCCGGCGCCGGTGCATGCCTCATCACCGACGCCTGGGCCGGTGTCGAGCTGTTCCTTACGCCTGGCGAGGAAATCCTGGTGGCGCGAGACGGCGCCGACGTTGTCGAGATCATGTGCACGCTCACACCAGGGCGCGCAAAGGCGATCGGGGCGGCAGCGCTTCGGCGTGTTCTGGCCGAGCACACCTACACACTGAGGGCTGAACGGGTTGACGCAATCTTAAAGGCGCATTTCGAGCGCGAGACCGTGGAGGCCGCAGAATGACGAAGGCACTCGATATCGTGTTCCTGGGTCTTTCTCTGTCCTCTTCCTGGGGCAATGGCCATGCGACGACGTTTCGGGGGCTGCTGCGGGGCCTCGACGAGCTCGGCCATCGCGTCACCTTCTTCGAACGCGACGTGCCCTGGTACGCGCACCACCGCGACCTGCGCGACCCCGATTATTGCGACTTGCGCTATTACGACACCGTCCAGGAGCTTCGTCGCAGCCATGAACGAGACCTTCAGCAAGCCGATGTTGTGGTCATCGGCTCGTTCGTGCCTGAAGGCAGGGCGGTCATCGACGACCTCGCGTCGCTGTGCACCGGGCTATTCTGCTTCTACGACATCGACACGCCGGTGACGCTGGCCAGGGTTGCCGAGGATGACTGCGACTATCTCGCCCGCCGGCAGGTTCCCTATTTCAACCTTTATTTCTCCTTCACGGGCGGACCGACCCTCCATCGCCTGGAGCTCGAATTCGGCGCGCGTCGGGCCGAACCGCTCTATTGCTCCGTCGACCCCGAGCGGCACCATCGAAACCGAAATGTGATCAAATGGGATCTAGGCTATCTCGGCACCTACAGTCCGGATCGGCAGCAGACCCTGGAAACGCTTCTGCTCGAGCCTGCGCGTCGACTGCCGGATCGACGCTTCGTGGTCGCGGGCTCGCAATACCCGCACGATATCGACTGGCCCGACAATGTCGAGCGGATCGAGCACCTGCCGCCGGCCGAGCATGCCGGCTTCTATAACCGGCAGCGCTACACGCTGAATGTGACACGCACTTCGATGGTCGAAGCCGGATGGTCGCCCAGCGTCCGGCTTTTCGAAGCAGCGGCGTGCGGGACGCCGATCATCAGCGATCGCTGGCCAGGCCTCGACAGTTTCTTTCCGGCTACGGCGATACAGACGGCCGGCAGCGCAGATGATGTGACGGGAATTCTTCTGGGACAGCCCGACCGCGCCAGGCTCAGCATGGCCAGGCAGGCCCATTCGCTGGTCCTGGAAAGACACACCGGAGTTGCTCGGGCACGAGAGTTCACGTCGATGCTGGCGCGGGCAAGGCAGACACGTCCGGTGCTCGATCTGGATGTCGAAAGTGCAGCATGACAGGCAGACAGGAGAACACACAGATGCGGCGTTCAAGAAAGGCCCAACAGACACGGACGGCGCTTGTCGCCGGCGGTGCCGGTTTCCTCGGTTCGCACCTATGCGAGGCCCTGTTTGGCATCGGCTATCGCGTGATCTGCATCGACAACTTTCTCACCGGCCGAATGGAGAACATTACGCCGCTTATCGGCCAATCGCGCTTCCGGTTGATCGAGCAGGATATCTGCAGCCCGCTGGAACTGGGTGAACCGGTCGACCGTGTCTTCAACCTGGCATGCGCGGCGTCACCGCCCCGCTACCAGGCCGATCCTGTTCATACCACGCGCACCTGCGTGGTCGGGTCGCTCAATCTCCTCGAGCTTGCCGTTCGCGACGGTGCACGCTTCCTGCAGGCATCGACCAGCGAAGTGTATGGTGATCCCGAGCAGCATCCGCAGCGTGAGGACTATCTCGGCCATGTGAACTGCACCGGCCCGCGCGCCTGCTACGACGAAGGCAAGCGCACCGCGGAGACGCTTTGCTTCGACTATCTTCGGGCCGATCGGGCCGACGTACGTGTCGCCCGTATCTTCAACACTTATGGCCCAAGGATGGACCCCGCCGACGGTCGCATCGTCTCGAATCTGGTCATGCAGGCACTTGAAAAGCGGGCGATGACGATATTCGGCGATGGCCGGCAGACGCGATCCTTCTGCTACGTCACCGACCTGGTCGAAGGCCTGCTGCGGCTCATGGACATCGAGCCCAATCCGCGCCAGCCGATCAATCTTGGCAACCCCGGGGAATTCAGCGTCCTCGAACTGGCGAGCCTGGTGAGGGAACTGACCGGCACCAGGTCGCCCGTGAAATTCCTGCCTTTGCCGGAAGACGATCCCCGCCGGCGACGCCCCGACATAGCGCGTGCGAAGGAGCTTCTCGGATGGGCCCCCAAGGTACCTCTCCGGCAGGGCCTGCTGCAAACGGTCGTTTACTTCGCCGAACTCGAAGGCAGCGCGACCGTGTCGCCCGCCGCCGCGACCAACAGGTCCGGAGCAGACGGATTGGAAACCGGCAGCCCGCAGGATCCCGATGCGTCCCGCGTTCTTTTCACCGAAGCGGAACATCCGACCGAGATTCTGGTTGGGCCCGATAACCGGCACGGAGAACGCAGTCGTGCAGTCGAAGCGATCAGCCAAGGACATCGAGCAGATGGCGGCCGCGGAAACCGCCGCCTTCCTGCGACGAGCCTCCATCACCTACCTCGAATGTTGCGTCAGCCTGATGATGACGCATCTTCAACGCGAAGAAGTCGCAACCATCCTCGAGCGGGAAGCTGACATGCTGCGCGGGCTGGACTGAGCCCCCAGCGCCTCAGATGAATGACGAACAAATAGCATATGAGCCCCGCAGTCTGAGGTCCGAACGTCCACCTCGCCAATGAAGGGGACCCCGATATGAGTCTCGGCACAATCCTCATTATTATCCTGATCTTGTTGCTGATCGGCGCGATCCCGGCCTGGCCGTATTCGTCGGGCTGGGGCTATGGGCCTTCGGGCGTGCTCGGCGTCATACTTGTCATCCTGGTGATCATGGCGCTCATGGGCCGGATTTGAGGCCGAGCGGGCGAGATTCGATTAGCCGCACTCCGAACGTCGCGTCCTGCGCTGGCCGTTCGGAGACAACCCGGCAAGGGGAGTCTTGAACGTCGACCGCATCGGCGAATTTTCCACCTCTCAAGGAACATTCCTGACCGGTCACAGTTCGGCGCGAGGAACTTACCTTCAACAATAGAGGCGGCGGTTTCGTGACATCAAAAAAGGTTCGCATCGGCATCGTCGGTATCGGCAATTGCGCATCCTCCCTAGTGCAAGGCCTCACCTATTATCGTCAGGCAAAAAGCAACGAGCCGATCCCCGGGCTGATGCATGCCGATCTCGGCGGCTACCATGTCGAAGACATCGAGGTCGTCTGCGCCTTCGACGTCGCCAAGAGCAAGGTCGGGCGCGATGTGGCCGAAGCAATCTACAACGCCCCGAACAACACCTTCCGTTTTGCCGATGTGGCGCCGATCGGCGTGCGCGTGCAACGCGGACCTACACTCGACGGCATCGGCAAATATCTGCGCGATGAAATCGAGGAAGCGAATGAGCCGGTCGCCGACGTGACCGCAGGCCTTCGGGAAAGCGGGGCCGAGGTGCTGGTGTCCTATCTGCCGGTCGGCTCGGATGCGGCAACCCGCTATTATGCCGAATGCGCGTTGGCGACCGGGTGCGCTTTCGTCAACTGCATACCGGTCTTCATCGCTTCGCGGCCGGAATGGCGCCGCCGCTTCGAAGAGCGCGGCCTGCCCCTGATCGGAGACGACATCAAGAGCCAGGTCGGCGCTACCATCGTTCACCGGCTGCTCGCCAATCTGTTTCGGGAGCGCGGGGTGCGCATCGACCGCACCTACCAGCTCAACTTCGGCGGCAACACGGACTTCCTCAACATGCTGGAGCGTGAGCGGCTGGAATCGAAAAAGATCTCCAAGACGCAGTCGGTCACCAGCCAGATCGATGTACCGCTCGAGCCCGGCAACATCCATGTCGGACCCAGCGATCATGTGCCTTGGCTCACCGACCGCAAATGGGCCTATATCCGGGTCGAAGGCACGACCTTCGGCGGCGTCCCGCTGAATGCCGAACTCAAGCTGGAAGTCTGGGATTCGCCCAACTCCGCCGGAGTGGTCATCGACGCGGTGCGCTGCGCCAAGCTGGCGCTCGATCGCGGTATCGCTGGGGCGCTCACCGGGCCTTGCAGTTATTTCATGAAGTCTCCGCCGGAGCAGTTCACCGATGCCGAAGCCCGCCTGCGCACCCTCGCCTTCATAGCCGGTAGGGGCGAGCCGATGCTCGACGCCGCGGAATGACAACGACTATTTTCCTCGTGCGGCATGCTGCGTATGACAACGTCGACCGCTATTTGGCAGGCCGCCAGGATATCAATCTTGGCCAAACCGGCCAGGCACAGACGCTGCGTCTGGCCCGCCGTCTGGCGAGGGAACCGCTCGCGGCCATTTTCAGCAGCCCGCGCAAGCGCACCTTGGAAACCGCGAAACCGATCGCTGTCGCCTGCAATATCGAGCAGATCGGAATCTGCCAGGAATTGGACGAGATCGATTTCGGCGCATGGTCCGGCAAGACATTCGAAGAGCTGGCCGATGACGCCGCCTGGCGGATGTGGAACGACCAGCGACAGAGCGCCCGAACACCGAGCGGCGAGACCATGCAGGACACCCAGCAGCGGATCGTCGACCTCATGGACGTGCTGCGCGAACAGGCCCCAAACCGATGCGTTGCACTGATCAGTCACGCGGACGTCATCAAGGCTGCGGTGTGCAAGGTGCTTGGCCTTCAGCTCGGCGACTGTTTTCGCTTCGACATCGAACCTGCCTCGATCACCACCGTCGTCCATGGCGACTGGGGCTCTAAGCTCATTCGCCTGAACGAAATCGCCTGACTGGAGCTGCCCGATGCGCATGGTGATCTTCGGCCTCGCGGTCACCTCTTCCTGGGGAAACGGACATGCCACGCTTTGGCGCGGGCTGATACGCGCGCTGGCGCCACTCGGCTGGTCGATCAGCTTCTTTGAGCGCGACATGCCCTACTATGCCGGCGCAAGGGATCTCACCCATCTCGATGGCGGCCACGTGGTGCTCTATCCGGGATGGGATGATATTGCCCAGGCTGCGGCAATCGCGGTCCGGCAGGCTGACGCGGTCATCGTCACCTCCTATTGCCCGGATGCTGTTGAAGCCTCACGCCTCGCGCAGGAGAATTGCCGTGGGCTCAAGGTGTTCTATGATCTTGACACCGCGGTGACGCTCGCGCGCATCGAGCAGGGCGAGCAGCCCCCCTATTTCGGTCCGGAAGGCCTTCGCGATTTCGATTTGGTGCTGAGCTACACCGGCGGCGAGGCACTCGGTGCGCTCAAGTCCATGCTGGGGGCGCGCCGCGTCGTGCCGCTCTACGGCCATGTCGATCCGGAGCGTCATCGGCCGGCAAAGCCCAGGGCCGAGTTTGCGGGCGATCTGTCCTACCTCGGCACTTATGCCGCGGATCGCCAGGCCGGCGTCGAGAAGCTGCTCGTCGCGCCCGCTGTCCGGCTGCCGGATCGCCGTTTCGTCATTGGCGGCGCTCAATATCCGCAGGAATTTCCGTGGAGCGACAACATCTTCTTCGTCAGGCATTTGCCGCCTGCCGATCATCCGGCCTTCTTCTGCTCGTCACGCCTCACCCTGAATGTCACCCGCGAGGCCATGGCGCGCAAGGGCTGGTGCCCCTCCGGCCGGCTGTTCGAAGCGGCTGCCTGCGGCGCCGCCATCGTTTCCGACGACTGGCCGGGTCTGGACGACTTCTTCGAGCCCGGCAGCGAAATCCTGCTTGCACATTCCACCGACGATGTGGTCGCCGCGCTCGGTTTGTCGGACCGCGAGCTCGAGGCTTTGCGCCGCCGAGCCCGCGAACGCGTCCTCGACGAACACACATCCGCACGCCGCGCCGCGGAACTGGACCGGATTCTGGTCGAAGCCGCCACCGCGCCAGCAAGCGAACCGATGAAGGAAACCGTCTGATGTTGGGTATCGTGCCTGCGGCGGGGCGCGGCAGCCGCATTCAACCGCTGGGTTTTTCCAAGGAACTGCTCCCGGTTGGCAGCCGGATGGACGGGCAAACCGAGCGTCCGTGCGCGGTCAGCGAGTATCTGGTGCGCCGAATGGTGCGCAACGGCGTCGACAGGATCTGCTTCATCATCGGTTCGGGTAAGTCCGATATCCTCGAATACTATGCGGCCGGCTATGACAGCGCGGCCGCGATTTTCGTGGCCCAGCCCTCTCCCGTCGGTCTTTGCGACGCGATCTTCCGCGCCGCCCCTCTCGTCGCGCCGCAAGAGACCGTCCTGATCGGTCTGCCGGACACGATCTGGTTCCCCGAGGACGGCTTCTGCCATCTGCCGGACGACCGGCTGTCATTCCTGCTGTTTCCTGTAGACCGTCCCGAGCTTTTCGACGCCGTGGTTGTCGATCAGGACGGCCGCGTCGAGCAGATCCAGGTCAAGCAGCAGGACGCAGCCACGGACTGGGTCTGGGGCGCGTTCAAGATGCCGGGCTTCACCTTTCAGCGGCTCGCGGCGCTTTGGCGCGAGCGGGACGGCTGCGACGAGTATTTCGGAACGCTGGTCAATGCTTACCTTGCCGTCGGCGGTGAAGCCTGGGGCGTCAAGGCAGGCTCGGCCTATGTCGATGTCGGCACCTTCAACGGCTACCGCACGGCGCTCCGGCTGCTTGAAAACAACGACGCCTCGGAAGACGAAGACACAGCGATATTCGTGCCGCCGAGCCGCTCGCAGGTGCCATCCTTGCCAGGCGAAGGAGGCTGACCGTGCTGCATTCCGACGCGGAAATTCGCCGCCGCATCGATGCGCTTGGACCGTGGTTCCACAACATGGAACTGGCGGGCGTGGAGACCGCTCCCGACCATTTCCTCGGCAACTATCCTCTGGTGAAATGGCAGAAATTCGCGGATGCGATCCCGGCCGATCTCTCGGGCAAGTCGGTGCTCGATATCGGCTGCAACGCCGGGTTCTATTCCATTGAAATGAAGAAGCGAGGCGCCGATCGCGTGCTCGGCATTGATTTCGACGTGGACTATCTGACGCAAGCGCGTTTCGCCGCCGAAATCGCCGAGTGCGACATCGAATTCCGGCAATTGTCGGTCTACGACGTCGGCGCGCTCGGCGAGACCTTCGACATCGTGCTCTTCATGGGCGTGCTTTACCATCTACGCCACCCGTTGCTGGCGCTCGACCTGATCCGCGAGCATGTTGCGCGCGACTTGATGGTCTTCCAGTCGATGCAACGCGGGAGCAGCGAAATCCTCGCGCTCGAACAGAACTATGATTTTTGGACGCTCGACCTGTTCGATCGAACCGAATTCCCGAAGCTGCACTTCATCGAGCACCGCTACGCCGACGATCCGACCAACTGGTGGATCCCGAACCGCGGCTGCATCGAGGCGATGCTGCGCAGCGCCGGCTTCCAGATCCTGCTTCACCCGGAAGACGAGGTCTACTTCTGCCGCGCGTCCGATGAGCCGGCGGGTGAAGGTGCGGTCTACCCGTCGAAAGGACGAAATGATGATTGAAGCCGCCATGATCTGGAATGAGCCCAACAACAAGTCGCATTGGGACCCAGAGCTCGATCCGGACTGGAGCCGCTTCGCCGGCATGAGTATCCTGGCGGCGGACGCGATCGGGCTTGAAAACCCGGCGATCACCAGAGTGCTTGGCGGCATTTCGCCGATCGATGCCGGCTTCATGTCGCTGATCAAGGGATATGGTGTCCTCGACCATGTCGATGCCGTCGCCGTGCACGGCTTCCCGCTGGACTGGAACCTTTGGCAGATCCACGAATGGCCGCAAAAGCTCGGCGAGATCGCCGAAGTCACCGATCTGCCGATTTGGATCAGCGAAGTCGGCGTGTCGAGCTTCGGCGCCGAGGAGGTCCAGGTCTGGGGCCTGCGGCGGACGGCGGAGCTTCTGCTTGGCAACGCGCCCCGCGTCCAATGGTATAGCCTTTATGATTTGCCTCATGCTTGGGGAGCGACCACACGGCATCGCGAGGTGGAAGGCTCTTCCTATTACCGTCATTTCTACATGGGTCTTCTGCGCGAGGATGGCTCGCCCAAGCCCGCGCTCGAAGAGTTCGTGCGGCACACTCCGGAAATGGGCCTCGTCCAGTGGTTCCATTTCGAGGACCACCGGCTGGACGACGCCGTCGCCTGGATGAAGCGGCTGGGCGTCACCAGTCTGCGCACCGGCCTCTCTTGGGCCGACAGTTTCAGACCGAATGCCCTCGATTGGTTCGATCGCCAGATGGAAGCCCTGGCAGACTTCAACGTCACCATCACTTTCTGCTTCACGCCCGAGCACCGAGGCCTGCAGCCCCATCACACCAGCCCGCCACAGGCGCCCGAAGAGTTCGCCGAATTCTGCGCGAAGATGGTGCGCCGCTACGCACCTGGCGTGCGCGACGCCGCGATTCCCATGCGGCGGGTCTCGGCCGCATGAGGTCACTTCGGCTCGATCAGCCATGACGCTTACAGTGCTCAACGTCGCCTATCCGCTTGCGCCTGTCGGCCTCGATGCGGTCGGCGGCGCCGAGCAGGTGCTGTCGATGCTGGATCACGCACTGGTCAGGCAAGGCCATCAATCCATCGTCGTCGCCTGCCGGGGCTCCAGCGCGGCCGGGACCTTGGTCGAGACGCCTGCCGAAACAGGCGCGCTCGACGAGACGGCAAAGAGCCGCGCCCAGGACGCGCACCGCGCGGCGATCGCAGCCGCGCGTGCGCGCTGGCCGATCGATGTCGTCCATCTGCATGGCATCGATTTCGATGCCTATCTTCCCGATGACGGCCCCACGCTCGTGACACTGCACCTGCCGCTTGCCTGGTATCCGGCCGG
The DNA here is from genome assembly GCF_029625765.1 of Mesorhizobium sp. WSM4983. NCBI lineage: Bacteria > Pseudomonadati > Pseudomonadota > Alphaproteobacteria > Hyphomicrobiales > Phyllobacteriaceae > Mesorhizobium > Mesorhizobium sp. WSM4983. Next base: position 1,209,222 of record NZ_JARTVM010000001.1, read on the forward strand.
AGTGCTGAGCCCGGCCCGTGAAGACCTGTGGCTGCACGCGGTCTCGGAGGCGCAGCAAGCAACCGCGCCGGCCGGATCGAGACTGATCGCGCCCATCCCAAACGGAGTTGACGTCAATGCGCTTGCCGCCCCCCGGTCGCATCGCAATTTCGCGCTCGTGTTAAGCCGAATATGCCCGGAAAAAGGCATCCACCTGGCGATCGACGCCGCGAAGCGCGCTGGAGTGCCGCTTGCAATAGGAGGGCAGATATATCCCTACCGGACACATGTTCAGTATTTCGCCGACGAGGTGGAGCCTCGCCTCGACAGGCGGCGGCGTTTCCTGGGACCGCTCGGGTTTTTCGCCAAGCGGCGGCTTCTCAACGCCGCCCGCTGCCTGGTCATTCCGAGCCTCGCCGCGGAGACGAGCTCGCTCGTTGCCATGGAAGCCCTCGCCTGCGGCACGCCGGTTGTGGCCTTCCCGAATGGCGCCCTGCCCAATGTCGTTGAGCACGGCAAGACCGGGTTCCTGGTCAATGATATCGACGAGATGGCGATAGCCATCGACGCTTCGGCCGACCTCGACAACGAAATATGCCGGGCCGAGGCGCGAGATCGGTTTTCGCTCGATCGCATGGTTTCGGCCTATATGGATGCCTATCGGGCATTGGCAAAGCTCGGCGATTCCCGAGCACGGCTGGGAGCCGCCGGGTGAGCGGCCTGCGTGCCGATGTCATCCGCGACCAAGAAGCGCTCGACGGTCTAGAGCAGCATTGGTGGCCGCTCTGGTCGCAATGCAGCTCTGCTACGCCTTTCCAGTCACCCGCCTGGCTCCTGCCATGGTGGCGGACATTCGCGCCGGGCGATCTCTCGGCGATCGCCGTGTGGAACGGAAACGATCTCGTCGGCCTGGCACCACTCTACCTCGAACGGCACGCTTCCGGTTTGCGCCTGCTTCCGATCGGAATATCGCTGAGCGACTATCTCGATATTCTTTGCGCACCCAAGTTCGAAGAAGCCGTCGGTACCTTGATTGCCGAGACTGTGCTTTCGCTCGAATGGTCGCAATGGATCCTGCCGGACCTTTCGAGTGAAGCCGCATCCCTGGAGCTTTTGCTGCCCGATATCGAAGAGAGCCGATCTACCGGCCATGCCGCCTGCCCCGTGCTTGCCTTGGCTGGCGACGAGACGCTTGCAGGGTGCGTTCCCGCGCGGCGAAGACGCCAGCTGCGTCGCGCGCTGCGAGCCGCGCAATGGAGAGGCCGGGTGTCGATCAACCGGGCGGAGGCCGCGCCGGAGATATTTCTCGGTCAGCTGATCCGCCTGCACGACGCCCGCTGGGCCGGACAGGGCGGCGGCGTGCTGACGCAAAGCGCGATCGAGTTTCATCGCAATGCCTTGCCCCGTCTCGCCGCGAGCCATTTGGCGCGGTGCTGGCTGATGGAAATCGACGGCGCCGTCGTCGGCGCCTATTACGGTTTTCATCACCACGACCGCGCCTATGCCTATCTCGGCGGCTTCGACCCCGCTTACGCATCGGAGAGCCCCGGCGCCATTCTGATCGGCAAGGCTATCGCCGAAGCCGTTCAGGACGGCGCGCGAGAGTTCGATTTTCTACGCGGCCGGGAGAGCTACAAATACAGCTGGGGAGCAAAGGACCGATGGACCATACAACGGGTCTGGACCCGGAGCGCCTCGCCATGACCACAGCAGAGCGAGTGAGGTCGACCGCGAGGCATATCCTCGAGGATTGCATGGCGACCGACCTGTCCGCCGAAGTCGCGGTCGCCAGATTGGCAGTCGAGACGGATATGCGCGCGCCAGAATTGGCGGACGTCGCATTGGACATGCGTACAAGCGCTGTCGAGCAAAGGGGCTGGCTCGAGGACATCGCTGTGCTTCTTTCAGGCAAGGCAGATGCCTTCGATAGTCTGAGGTCAACGGCAGCTTCGGTTTGTCATGACCGTCTGCGCGGCGAAACCGGTGAGATGACGATCCGCCGGCTGGCCGAGGGCTTTGACGAGGCGGTCGCCATCTCTCCGGCGGCCAGCGTCCAACTTTCGTCGCTTGGCGACGAGGAAAAGCTTTCTGCTGCAACGGCCGAAATCGTCTCCTGGCTGGAGCGACAGGATTTTACCGGCGCGGATAAGACAATACTCGATATCGGCTCCGGCATCGGCCGCTTCGAATGCGCGCTCCACGCCAGAGCGGAGCATATCGTCGGCATCGATATCTCCCCCAGGATGATTGCCGTCGCGCGCCGCCGCTGCGCCGGTCTTGGCAATGTTGAATTCCGCCGGACCTCGGGCCTCGATCTTGGCGAATTCGTCGACGCGGGTTTTGATGGCGTGCTGGCGGTCGACAGCTTCCCTTACTTGGTACTTGCCGGCGTCGCCGAGCGGCACTTTATCGAAGTGGCGCGCGTGTTGCGGCCGGGAGGGATGGCGGCAATCCTGAATTATTCATACCGGATGTCGCCCGCCGCCGATTCCTCCGACATCCGCCATCTCGCCCGAATATGCGCCATGGACGTCCTCATCGATGGCGAGATGCCTTTCCGTCGATGGGACGGCACCGCCTTTCTTATTCGTCGTACCGGCGGAACATAACCGACGGACCGAAGTTCGGCTCCCAGACCACTTGCGCAGAATCTGGAAGACCCAGGAGAAGAAGATGGCGTCCGGCGGTAAGAAACACATGGGACGCGGCAGTCAGGGCAAAGGTGCCGGGACCGGAGCGAAGACGACGGTTCCGAAAGACATGATTGGCGAAAATGACGTCCTGTCGAACCGGGATAAGAAACAGCATACAAAAGAACGCGGCCTCGACAGCAATCGGATCAAGTCCGATCAGTATCAGGACCACGCGGCAAACCGGATCCCGGAAGACTGATCTTGCGGCGAATATCGCAAGACTTTGCAGGCTCGCAACGGATCAGTTCAGGCAAAGGGTTTTCGCTCCGCCACGATCTGCTGCGGGGCTGAAGCTGATCGGCGGCTGGAAGCGCCTTGCAAACTCTGGCCGTGTATGGTCTCAAGTGAATCTCGAAGGGGCCACATTTGCTAAGAGAATGCCATGTCTCGTCCGAGCCAGCGCGATCCCGTCAGCCAGGCAAGCCTGGGCATAGACCAAGAGATCGCGTCGTTGTTGACCGCCATTGAGCAGGAAAAAGTTCCTGATCGCCTGGCCAAGCTCGCGATCGAGTTGCAGAATGCGCTGATCGAGAAGCGCCGGTGCAAAAAGGAGAACTGACGGCAAGCCTCATCGATGCCTGTCAGCGCCTCTGTCCCAGTGATCTTCCGCGAGATGGTCGTGTCTTTCGACCAGCGTTTGCGATGAGCTTTCATCAAGGAATTCCAGGACGCTTGCACGCGCGCGGTTGAGACGGCTTTTAACGGTCCCGACCGCGCAATCGCATATCTCCGCGGTTTCTTCGTAGCTGACGCCCAGCACACCGATTAGCGTCAGTACCTCGCGCTGATGTATCGGAAGCTTCTGGATGGCGCGGTAGACTTCCTTGGTCCGAACGGACCAGTCCTGCGAGGCTTCCGAAATCGGCCGGCTGGAGGCGCAGTCAAGCAAACCGGGCGCCTCCCTAGCTGCCGCCTTGACCCGCGTATAATGCGTATTGCGCATGATGGTGAAAAGCCAGGACTTCAATCTCGTCCCCGGCTCGAACTTGTCCAAGTTCGCAAGCCCCTTGGTCAGGGTCTCCTGCACCAAATCGTCGGCATCATCGGGCAAGCGGCAAAAAGTGCGCGCAAAAGCACGCAAGGCAGGAATGAGGTCGACGACAGCGACCTCGCCCGGTACGCAGTCAGGCACGGCATGGCCTTTGGGTAACACGGTTCTCACCCCAGCAGAGAGAGTTGATGGGCATTGATTAGGGAGAATGCGTGACGATGATGATCGTTCCTGTTGTAAACGAACTTGCTTGAACGCCTCCGGCCAACCAGCGGGGTCGCCGTTCGAGCTAGAGAAACCAACTCGCGACCAATCCGCCGAGGCCGCAAAGATCACCACGCTCGTTATGCTCCGAGGTTGTTCGTGGTCCGACTATTGACCCGGCCGCCCGTGATCCTGCGATCATTCGTCAGCAAAAGACTAGCGGAGGAGTAGAAAAGACCTGCAGACCAATACCTACATTGGATGTTGCGAAACCCTTGCAGGAGCCCGATTGCTACAGGCGAGAGCGCCGCGCGGCCTCGGTGCCTGCGCTCGCCAATCGGGCGACCGCCTCGATCAGCACTTTGGAGTCTACTGGCTTCGACAGTCTCGGCGAATCCCGGAACTGATCGGGAAAGACCGTTGCGCTGTCATAGCCGGTGAGGAAGAGGAAAGGAACGTGGCGCGCTGCGAGGTGCTCGGCAAGCGGGAAACTGCGTTCGCCATGCAGGTTCACGTCGAGCACCGCCCCATCGAGTTCGACGCCATCGATCTGCTCGAGCGCCTGTTGAACCGAGGGCGCGGGCCCCACCACATGGCAGCCCGCATCGGTCAGTTCGTCGGAGAGGTCGAGCGCAACCAGGAAAGCGTCCTCGACGACGAGGATCCGCAGGCCCGATAATGGAGCGCTCTTGTTCATGCGTAGCCGGGCAGCGGCTCGAAGGCTTCGGTTCGGGCAAGGGGGATTTCAAGCAGGCACTCCAGGCCGGTGGGCCGGAAGTTCAATTCGACACTCCCCCTCAGCTCGTACTCCAAACTCTGCTGGATGAAAGTGGTTCCAAAATTTCTGCGGGATGGCTCTTCCACGGCCGGACCGCCGAGTTCCTTCCAGCTGATCGAAAGCATGCCCGGCTTCACCACGTTCCAGGAGACCTCGATGCGTCCGGTCTCGACGGAAAGCGCCCCATATTTGGCGGCGTTGCTGGCAAGCTCGAAGAACACCATGCCGAGTGCCGCCGCCGTTGCCGCATCGAGGTGGAACGGCCGGCCGTGAACGACTAGATTCTGGCGTCCCGTGCTGCTGTAGGGGGAAAACGTCGCCCTCAGCAGTTCCTCGAGGTCGGCGTCGCCCCAATTGTGGGAAGACAGGACCTCATGCGTGCGCGCCATCGCGTGCAGTCGCTCATGGAATGATGTCGCGAATTCCCCCATTGAGCTTGACGAGCGGATCATGCGCGAGGTCAGTGCGGTGATCGTGGCTAGGATGTTCTTCACACGATGCTGCAGCTCGTGCAGCAGCCTCTCCTGAGCGCGCTCGGCCTCCTTATGGTTCGAGACATCGACCAGGGCCGCAATAGCGCCCCGAACCCTGCCGGACTCGTCAAACAGCGGATTGGCCGACATCATCACGTCGATGCTTGAGCCGTCCCCCTGGGCGATTCGGGCTTCGTAGCCGGGGACGGGCTTGCCCGTTCGCATCGCCTTCTGCAGCGGCTGCTCGTGCGTTTCCACCACGGAGCCGTTCACCATCAGCGGCAGGACCGCCGGCACAGTGCTGAGCTTGCCGTCCGCGGCGCGCCGGCCGGCGAGCTCGGCCGCGCGGCGATTGGCGCGGATGGCATCGCCGTCGTCGTCTTCGGCGATCAAGATGCCGACAGGCACAAGATCCAGAACAGTCTCCAGGCTTTCGAGGCGGTTGCGCAGGTCGTGCGACAGCGCGCCGATCTTTTCCTCCGCCTGCGCGATCTGGGTAATGTCGACGAAGGTGACGACGACGCCGGCGATGACATTGTCGACGGTACGATAGGGCATCACGCGCATGATGTATCGCTTGGCGCTTTCAATGACTTCCACCTGCCTTTCTATCGTCCCCAGCCGCTGCAGCACCTGCTCCATGTCTGCCTGCAGCCGGTCCGCGGCAAAGCGCGGCCGCACATGCGCGAGCGGCCGGCCGACATCGCTTTCGACCAGCCTGAACAGGTCCCGCGCCGTCGGCGTGAAGTTCTTGACGCAAAGATCGCGGTCGAGGAACACGGTCGCGATCTGCGTGCTCTCGAGCAGGTTGGACATGTCGTTGTTGGCGCGGCTGAGCTCGTCGACGCGGATGTTGAGCTCGGCATTGACGGTCTGCAATTCCTCGTTGATCGATTGCAGTTCTTCCTTCGAGGTTTCCAGTTCCTCGTTCGAGGACTGCAGCTCCTCGTTGATGGAGGACAGTTCCTCGTTGGAGGATTTCAACTCCTCGTTGGAGGATTCTAGCTCCTCCGTCGTGATCTGCAGCCGTTCCCTGGTTTCCCGCAGCTCCTTTTCGAGCTGACTGACATTGGCGCTTTCGACATCGTCGGTCGTGTGGACGGGCTCGTCCTCTGCCTCCGCCTTTATCCCGCCGATATCGCGGAAGACCAGCATGTAGAGCGGATCCGAATTGCCGTCGACCGGCAGCGGCTGCACGGCGAGGCTGATCGTCTGGCGTCCGCCATTGGTGCCGATGCTGATCTTGTTCTGCACCGCCATCTGTCCGGTGCTGACTGCCTTGTGAAGGGCAGCGCGCAGGTCCATGCGCAGCCCGCGACGGGCCATGGAGAAGACGTTGTGGTCGGGCGCGCCGGCGGCAAGTTCCAGATATTTGCCTGTCCCGCCCGAGCTGTGCATCAATTCGCCGGCGGCGTTGACGACCACGTAGGCCGGAGCATAGCGCTCGACCAGGAAGCGTTCGGCAACTTCTTGCAGGGTTCCTGTCGTTGCCCGCGGGCGCGTGCTGGGAACAGCCTGCCTGGCGGCGGCGGCAAGTGGGAATTCCGGCAGGCGTTGCGCGGCGACCTCACTGCGCTTCTGGAAGATGCGGGTCGCCTTGTCGATGGTCGAGAACAGGCGCGCATGGCGCGTAACGTTCTCGGACGAGCCGAGGAAGAGATAGCCGTTATTGCGCAACGCATAATGGAAGATCGGGATGATCTTCTCCTGCAGCTCCGGCCCCATATAGATCAAGAGGTTGCGGCAGGCGATGAGGTCCAGCTTGGAAAACGGCGGGTCGCGCAACAGATTGTGCGCCGAGAACAGGCAGGCTTCCCGCAACTCGGCGGAAACACGATATGTGCCGTCCTCGCGCGAGAAGAATTCCTTCAGGCGCTTCGGCGTGATGTCGCTTGCGACGGTCGCCGGATAGCGGCCGGCGCGCGCCACTTCCAGCGCACGCTCGTCGATGTCGGTGGCGAAGATCTGCAGGTTGGGAGAAGCGGCGCCCCGCGGCGCGTTCTCCTTCAAAAGCATGGCGATCGAATAGGCTTCCTCTCCGGTGGCGCAGCCGGGCACCCAGGCCCTGATCGTCTCGTCCGGCTTGCGGCCCCCGAAAAGCTTCGGAATAACTAAGCTCTCTAGCGCATCGAAGGCCTGCGGGTCCCGGAAGAAGCTGGTCACGCCGATGAGCAGGTCCTGGAACAGAAGGTCGACCTGCTGCGGCTCGTCGCGCAGCCGCTCGTAGAAAGCCGTGGGATCGTCGATCTGCAGCACCTGCATGCGGCGTTGGATGCGCCGCAGGATGGTGTTGTCCTTGTAGCCGCTGAAATCATGGCCCGTGCGCGTACGCAACAGCCCCGTGATCCGCGAAAGCTGTTCGCCCACTTCGCGCTTGCGGCGGTCGCATTCGCTTTCATCGCGGTTGGCGTGGCTGAAATAGCCGACGAGCTTCGCAGCCATCTCCTCGGCCGGCAGCACCATGTCAACCAGGCCGCTCTGCACGGCGCTGCGCATCATGCCATCATATTCGGCGCTCTGCTGCGCCAGCGTTAGGCCGCCATGTTCCTTTATTGCCCTGAGCCCGATCGTGCCGTCGCTGCCGGTTCCGGAGAGGATCAGCCCGGCCGCATCCTCCCCTTGATCCTGTGCCAGGGACGTGAAGAAATCGTCGATCGGCGTCCGCTTCGCGCGCGTGGCGGCCATCTTGGCCATGTTGAAACGCTGTCCCCGGATGGTCACCGAGACGCCCGGCGGGATGACGTAGATGTTGTTCGGCTCGACTTCCGCGCCTTCGACCGCGGTCTGCGTTTCGATCGCGGTGGAGCGCTGGATGATGCTCGCGAGCACACTCTCATGCTCGGCATCGAGGTGTTGGATCACGACATAGGCAAAGCCGCTGTCGGCCGGCACTTCCGGAAAGAACTTCTGCAACGCCGCGATGCCGCCGGCCGATGCGCCGATGCCGATGACAGGGAACAGCGCGGGCTCTCTCTCATCCTGGCGCGGGCTAGTCCGTGCCTTCCTTGTGCTTGCCTTCCTCGCCGCCTGCGCCATTGCCTGTTACCTGTGTCCGCCTGCTTTCCAGGATGCGCTCGATGACGGAGGCATCCGCTTCGTATTCCCTCGCCCGCTTGCCGAACTCGCTGGCGAGTTGGGAGCGATGTCGCGTCTTCTCCCGCTCCGCCATGCGCCGGGCAAACTCCGCCCGCTGCTGATGCGACCGCAGCAGGCTCCACAGGATCTCGTCCGCCTCGATCGCCTGCGCCTCCATGATCGCATCGGCGGTGAAAGCGTGCCCGGTATGGCACCGATAGCGCAGCATGTCACCGTCCTCGATCTCCCACAGCGGCCCGTGGCATTCCGGGCATGTAAACACCGACAGTTGCCCAAGTCGATCTGGTTCTTTCATGGTCGAATGCTCCTGTGCCGCGATTGCGGCCTCCAGCCTGACCGTCGGTGGGGCCGGCAACGTTTCTCCGGCCGGCTCGGCCGCCAGCTTGCCCAGCAAGCCGCCGAGTTTGGCGGCGGGTTCGCAATGATCGATGTCGACATAACGCAGCGCGCTTTCCACCATGGAAGGCACCAGCGCGTCCTTGGGATGCTGGACCACCGCGAGGCCGCCGACCGCCTTGATTGCCCGCAGGCCGGCGGTGCCGTCGGAAAGCGCGCCCGACAGCAGCACGCCGACGACGCTTGCGCCGAAGCTCAGCGCCGCCGAGCGGAACAGCGGGTCTATCGCCGGCCGCGCGAGGTTTTCGCGCGGGCCGCGGCGCAGCATCATGTGATCGTCATGCAGAAGAAGATGGAAGCCGGGCGGCGCGACATAGATGTTTCCCATCTTGAAGGACTCGCCGTTCTTGGCGCCGGAGGCTTTCAGCGCTCCCGCACGGTCGAGGATTTCCGGCAGATAGCTGACCTGGCCGACATGGACCACGACGAACACGGCCGCCGGTAGATCGGCAGGCAGGTCGCTCACGATCGCTTTCAGGGGCTCAACCCCGCCAGCGGACGCCCCGATGACGATGATGGAGCGGTTGCGCGCCTTAGCTTGCCGCGAGCTTGTCTCGGCCTCGCGGGCAGGTGAGATCCGGTTTCGAAAGTCGGCCATGGCTCCCCTATCAGGTCGCCCCCGGCCCATAACACAATGGCCGAAGGCAGGACTCTGTTCCATGAGCGGCGCACGCAACCAAAGCAACGATCACCGGGACCGCAACAGCACGAACGGGTCTCGGCCGAACATGGGGCGATGGGCTGCCGGCCTTGCTTCCCTCAGGCCTGCGCAAGGACCGGTCGCCTGCCCGGCTGTCAATCGAGCCCAGCGGAACTTTCCATGCCGGTCGCCCCCGCCAGATTTGAAGGAACCAATAGCGCCGAGCATTTGTTTTCTCAGTTCAGGTTCGGCGGGTGGGCTCCGCAACAAAGGGAGATAGCCATGAAGGTCGGCAGTTGCATGACAAAGGACGTTGCCGTCGCGAATCCCGAACAGTCGATCCGCGAGGTGGCACTGATGATGGGCAAGCTCGACGCCGGCGTCGTGCCTGTCGGTGAAAATGACCGGCTGGTGGGGATGATCACCGACCGGGACATGGTCATCCGCGGTATAGCGCTGGGCAAAGGTCCCGATACCAAGGTGCGCGATGTCATGAGCCAAGAGGTAAGATATTGCTTCGATGACGAAGACGTCGATCATGTTCTTGCTAACATGGGAGACTTGCAGGTGCGCCGGCTCCCGGTTCTGAACCGAGACAAACGGCTCGTTGGCATCATCTCCCTCGGAGACCTCGCAAGAAAGGGTGAAACACGGGAGGCTGGAGAGGCTTTGAGCGGCATTTCGGCGCCGGGCGGTGTTCATTCGCAGACCGCCCATTGATGACAACGACGACATCGGGGTCTGTTTGATCGTCGGTTGACGCCCGCCGGGCGTGACTGGGTTGCGGCGGCCTCATCGCGGCTTCGCAACCTAATCACGACCTGATGGACCGACAGGTGGCGACGATCCCTCTCAGGTTGTCAGCCTAAGCCAACGCTGTCTGGCCCAACGCCTGATCTCTTTAGGCACAGGGTCGCGCGCAGTGTTGCGTTCTCCGGCGTTGCTTGACCGTCACCTCTCCGTCTTTCCGACCTCCGGCTTCATAACCCGCCTGAGGTCGGCCGGCTTCCGCTGCTCACCGAATAGGCGCGCGTGATTTCGGCGCCGAACAGAAAGATTTGAGCCGAGTAATAGACCCATAGCAGCACCACCATCAGCGCGCCGGCGGCGCCATAGGAAGTGGCGATCGAACTGCTGCCGATGTACCAGCCGATCAGCGACTTGCCGATGGTGAAGAGAAGCGCGGTGACCAGCGCACCGACAGCGACATCGCGCCATTTGAGACTGCGGTCCGGCAGGACCTTGTAAATCGCCGCGAAGAGCAGCGCGATCAACGCGAACGATACGATCGTGTTGATCGAACTCACAATCAGTTCGCCGAACGGCAGGTGTTGGTTGATGACATCGGCCAACAGCGAGATGGCCGTGCTCGCCGCGAGCGACACGAGGAGCATGAAACCGAGCGCGGCTACGAGACCAAGGCTCGCCGCCCTCGCCCGCACCAAACGCGAGAGCGACATGGCCCTTGGCTCGACCTTCCAGATCTCATTCAGCGACTGCTGCATCTCGCCAAAGACGCCGGAGGCTGTGATCAGGAGCGTCACCAGCCCGATAATGGTGGCAAGCGCGCCGGACCAGGGACGCGAAGCGGTCTCGATCGTCGCCTTCAAGAGGTCGGCGCTCTGCGGACCCATCACGCCCGATATCTGGGCCGAGAGCGCGAGCTGGGCGGCGTCGTTGCCGACGACGAGACCTGCGACCGCCACAACGATCAGAAGGATCGGCGCGAGAGAGGTAGTGGCATAGAAGGCAATCGCCGCCCCATGGCTCAGCGCGTTGTCATCCATATAACCGCTGACGCTTTCCTTCAGCAGAAGCCAGGCCTCCTGAAGCCAGCCGGTCCTTGATTTCCCGTCCTTTGCCATGCGCTCGACACCGAACTGAAGCGGGCCGGGTGGGACAAGAGCTCGACTGCCTTTTCGTTGGCCAGGATGTGAAGCCGGAAAAACCACCCTGTTCTCTTTGCCACCAGGTCCGGCTGACGCGGCCCGCAGAGGTCAATGACGCCGCGGGCGGGAGGTTCCGATCTATTCGCTTGCGGGGTCTTTTGGACATCGCGCTGGGCCTTCACGCCGCCGATGCCGTCGTGAACGCGACTGCGCGATCAGGTCGAAGCTGGCGCTCGTTGAAGGCTAAAAGAATGCCCGGCCGAAACCGGGCAGGAGACTTTGTAGGAGCCGATGATGGGACATCCGGCCTCGCTAATGTATTCGCACCTTATGACGGACTCATGAAGGCCGCCATCCTCCAGGAACAAACCCCGGATTGGTGCGTATTGGCTGAACAGCCGGGTCCAGATGGGGGCACAATGTCAACTCGCAAGAAGCGCCACACCCAAAATGCATTCTCGCTTTGTGGAGACCTGATGTTGGCACCCGCTGTCGTCGCCATGCGCCTTCCGCTGATTGCTTTGGATGCAAGCAGCCGTGCCCCGAAAGGGATTGAGGCGATGCTTGCGGTCAACGAGAAGGCGCTCGCCTTCGCCGAAGGCATGGCGGCTGCACAATTGGTGATCTTACGATCGGCTTTATGGTTTTGGCCTGAAGTTCTATCCGGCCGGAGCCCGTCTTTTCTAAGCGGCGGTGCTCTGAAGGATTCCATGGTCGCAGCACTCAAACCTGCCGGCCGCCGGGTCCGAACAAATTTCAACCGGCTCTCCAAACTGAGCTGATTGGGGCCAGATTGATGTTCTGGGCCGAAGCGGTCGCGGACCGCCGGTAATCGAGCATGACGACGGCAGTCGAGGCAGCCGGCCGTGGCAGACATGCCCGCATCGATCAGCTCTTGGAGCGTCCAGCCGTCATGTTTGCGTTTCAAGGGCCAGCTCGGCCTTTTGGCTGAATTTTGATTTATTAGTAGATGCGCATATACTCGTTCGCCGGCATCGTGTTCCCTAAGCCCCTGCCGGCCAAGGCCCGGTGGCCCCCCCATAGCCACCCAAGGCTACCGGGCCACCTGCCCCGCCTAGAGGCGCCCAAGGCTGCCCTGCAATCGCTCGCTATGGGCGAGCGAAAATGGAAGACCCGGAACAACCCTCCTCGCTCCAAGTTCGGGTCGCTGCTTGGAGCGATCATGAAGACATACCGAGTTGAAGATGGCTGGCGACCAGGTGGTGGCTTATCACGTTGTCAATGCCCGTGCCCCTTGGGAGGCTGCTCAGGAAGTCACCGGCAAAGACGTCCTGGCGAGACGGGATGAACATTTGTGGGTGCGGGTGACCGATGAAGGAAACCGCGCAATTTACAAATATGCCTTCAGGCTTGACGCACCGGACTGCCTTTGAGGCTCCGTCCGGTCGGGCTTGGGAAAGGGAGGCGGCGCATTCGGGTCCGGGCAATCGACGCTTGGCACCTTTCCGCAGGGTGATGCGGGATCATTGCCCGCACCGCCATACCGCTCTACGAGTTTTGCAAACCCGTAGGCGAAGGCGGCGAGAAGCGCCAGGACAACCGCTATCCGAACGGCCATTGGAGATTATACCCCGGTCGGCCTGCGGATAGTAATCACTACTGCTATCCCGGCGAGCCGCCGGCCAGGCTGAATTAGCCGGATCAGCAGAAGAGCCCGCCGCACCTCCTCCGCGGGCGGGCTCTTTGCGTCGGGGGCAACCCGACCAAGGCGCGCTCGACCGTCTCTTCTTGCCGGGAGCTGCACCCAGAATGCGAACTGCAGCGGCACCGAATTGTTCCAAGACAAACAAAGAGCCCGCCCGCCTGGGGAGGTCGAATGGGCGCTGAGGAAACGCCTTTCGCGGCGAGGTGAACCTCAGCTGAGGCACACGCCGCGCGACACAACCGGGACGATTGGCAGAATGTCCCCTTCCGCCGATGCGACAGAAGTCCGAGAGGCTGACGCTTTGGTCCCCATGCTGAAACCTAAGCCTCGCTGCATCATTTGATAGAGCCGGTGAGGAAGTGCGTCACCTTCCTGGTCGGTAGCAGCTAGAGAGATGCCCGCCATTTCCTGCCTGGAGTGACGGGCATCGTCCTTATTGGGACGTCGCGCCGTTCACGAGCGAGACGACGATCACGGCCGTAACGGCGGACAGGCGGTCACGCTTGACCAGGACGGGCTTTTCATAAGTGCGCTTCATGGCGAATCCCCCTTGCTGAAGTTGGCTCGCCGATCTGGCTGAGGCAGCACCCGACCGTCATTTAAAAAAGATGTAGGTCCGGAAGTAGCGACGAATGGCCGAAGCACGAGGAAGCGGCGCTGATCGACGACAAGGCCCTACAGACAAGGCCATACAAAAGAAAAGCCCGCCGACCAAAGCCGACGGGCCATCTTCCCTCAAAACTGCTGTGCGCCCCTTTCCCAGATGGTCCGCCCGATTCCGGGAACCCCGCACAAGCGTTTCCTAATACAGTCGCGCCCAAAGGGCTGTAGCCCAGCGGCAACAATGACGAATATTCACAAGGGGCGGGCGGCAGGCAGTCCAGTCCGTTCAGACCGTTACCTACCTAAAGGTAGCCTGGATAGCGAAACCAGTTCATTCTCGTCCACAATACCCGCCATGAAGTTGGCGATGATGCGAGAGGCCAGCGCCTCACGCTGCTCCGTAGTTTGGCCATCATATTTCAACCGGTCGAAGACGCGGGCCAGAAATTCCAGCTCTTCCGGATCGAAAATTTCCGCTTCCAGTGCTCTTTGGCGGATCGCCATGGCGGTGAACTCCTATTCGTGCCTGGCTCTGCCGGCAGGCTTGCGCATGCGAACCCCAATGGGAAACTCGAATTTGATTCAATATGGAACTCCCGTAAGCGTTCCCTTAGCGCGATCTGAAAGAACGGCCCGCCCCTGATGGGAGCCAGGGAGCGGGCCTGCGGAGAATGGGAGGCTCCGCCCGGCGGCTGTGCACATGATCGGGAGGGAATTGCGCCGCCGCGCCCCAAACCTCTTCGAATGCGAGGTGTTCCGCGATGACGGAACATTTTTTTTGATGGTCCGTTTGTCTCGGGCAGGAGGAGTGTTTCCGTACCGGTTGTCATCGGCATATAGGCTTTGCCATCGTTCAAGCCTGCGCACGCTGACACACCCTCTGTTTCATTTCAGGACGGAATATGCTGGCATCAGCCTTGCAAATAGGATGATGCCGGTACCCTCCCGGGTCGGCACTCGTCGGGCTTGGGGCTGGGCTATGGGGCGGCGAGCCCGGCGAGTTCTCAATACATTAGCAACTGCTTGTAGACATAGATGAACAGGCGGATATCAGGCCACGCGCGTACGAGGAGCTTTGAGGGAGTTCCAGCCATGCGACCGATCCTGCTGATCGTCGCCGCCCTTGCCGCGTTCTTCATCTGGGATGGCGTGGCGAACAAAGGCGCCTATCGAATTGCGCTGATGAAAACATAGACCAGTCCGAGCACTTCCCAGGTCTAGTGCGGGTTGGTTGAACCGGGTTTGAAAGCATTGTCGCTCCGGACGGAAGTCGGACATCCAAACATATTGGTCCCAGTACTGAAACATTAAGCCCGTTCCGACATTTGGTAGAGCCGGCGGAATCCTTCAGTCGTCGGCGGAGAGAGGTCAGGTACCCGCCATACACTCCCCCGGGTGGCGGGTACCTGTTTGGGTTTTCAGCCGTCAAGCCGCCTTCGCGGTGCTGCTTCGCACATGAAGGGTATCGATCTACAAGTTCAGTGGACCAGAAAGCCCGTCGCGCAATGGCGCAAGCGCGACGGGCTTCTGTTGCTTACGGAGTAGAGCGGCCGCACCCTGAATGGGAGAAAACGAGTGCGGTCGCATGTTACCAACCCGACCGCACCGTTCGGGTTCCATCAGCCTGCTCGAATATTAGCGCCAGCTTGAAGCCATAATATTGGCTGCACTGATCCGGCTCGGCTTTATCCTTATGAATGCGTTCCGGCTATACAATCAGGGGTATATGCTCATTGGTCAGCCGGCGCCGTGTTGCGGTTCCGAGCCCCCGCTGGTCAGGCCCGGCTCAATTCTGGCCTTTGTCGGCCAGAGAGCCGGGCCGCTCCGGACACCGGCGCGGTGTACGCCTTTTGGAGAACTACTTTCTTTGCAGACAGCAATTAAAGTATCTTGCAGGAAAGGAGTGCTAAAATGCCGAATGAGAGCAAAAGGCTTATTGAAAAGAATTCCGAAAAGCTTGTTTCAGAGGCCAACGCGCGCCGCGATTTTCTCAAGCAGGCTGGACGCTTTGCTGCGGTGACGCCTCCGGCCATTACATTGCTGCTCGGCACAAGCTTGAACTCCAGGGCGATTGCCAAATCGGGAGGAACACGTCCGGGCAATGGATGGGGTGACAAGAACCACGTTCACGTCGGGCCCAAGCCAAAGTTTCTTAAATCCGGCAACGGAGGGTCGCGGGGGGACAGCTATGGCGGCGGAGCCCATGGGGGCTCGAGGTCCGGCGATCCCAACTAGTGCCGTCGAGGAACGACCTTTTTCCGCTCGACTGAGGTTAGACAGGCCGGCGCATTGGTCGTTATGCTAGAAACAACTTGCCCGATGCATCATTTGGTAGGGCCGGCGAGGAAATGCGTCACCCTCTTCGTCGGCAGCAGTGAAAATAGATGCCCGCCATTCCTGGAATGACGGGCATCTGTTGCGTCTTTCGGCTAGAGCGCTCTCCCAGTGCTGCATCGCCTGAGGATCATTTCGCACAAGCTCTTCCGAACGCGCTCATTTGCTCAGAACCCGTCTACGCGAACTTCGGCTTTAGTGGACTTGTTCCAGCCGAGGGCACCAGGCTTTAGCGCACCTTCTCGAGTTCTTCCAACAGCTGGTCAGCATCGGTCACACCGCGTCCAAAAAGGCTCATGACTTTGACCGCGACGTTTTCGCGCTCGTCCTTGCGTTCGATCTTGTGACTGGAGCAGTAGTCACTCACCGCCTTGGCCAGAATGTTGACCTCTGCAGGTTCAACTATACCGCATCCCGCACTTTTGGGCGGGACAGCATTGCGATCGATTCCACGCATCGTTTACCTCACCCCGATACGCCACAACGGGGAAAGGATACACCCAAAAAAAGTCAGCTACGAGTCAATTGGATCGGACTGAGGTCCCGGGCAAATAGCCGATTGCCTCCATGCTGCGCTACCGAGCAACGGCCGCCCACCGAACTTTTGTCCGGCGTCACTGCGCGGTCTGTGAATTTCGTCTCGGCAGGAGCCCTATCGGCTTGGTTCGCGCATGACATTATAGAGCAGCAGGCCGGCCAGTAACGACACGACTGCGCTTAGCATATCATCGCCGGTCAGCCCTGATGAATATGCGAAAGTTGATGCCAGCTCGGCCATCGTTCGACCCAAGGAGTGCGGGATTGCCCGAGGAGAACTTTTAGATGCCGCTAAAGTTCCTTGTGAGCGCTGGCGGGCTGTCTGCTCATGCCGCGAAGGTGTTTCGGGCTCGTATCGGGGCCAGTGTGAACGCCGTCAGAGACGGCACATTCATCTTCGGCCGGAAATCCCATTCCCAAGCGGAGGAACGCTAGACCCGTTGCCGTGACCCGCCAAGGTTAGACAACGGGCCTAGCTATCGGTTCGCTTCTCAAGTCGGTGACACTGTCGCCGCAAACCGAACCCAACTCCAAAGCCCAGGGCAACGCCCGCCCAGTCATCTACGCAGTTCATTAGCAGGTCCGCAGTAACAAATGTTAATGGTACACTGCTGGCTTGGCGAGAAAGGCGCCGCTGGAGGAAAGACTGACGCAAGCGACCTTGGCCCGTCGCAGCGCCCAAGGGATCCGCGCAACGGGCCAAGTAACCCGGCCTTCGGCTTTGTTGAGGCCGGTCCTCCCATCCTCCGCCCGTGGCGGGCGGAGTGACGTTAATCCTGCACGAGCGAGCAGTCCGTTTTCGATAACTTTTGTTAGTCCCGCCTAAAATTGCCGCTTGCCGCGCCTGGAACATTCCTGCGCGGCCGCTGTTATTCCCTGCCGGAGGAACAAGCGATGGCAGACGACAAGAGCAAGCGTGGTGGCAGTGACCGCAACCGGGTATCAGCGGACGATGACTACGAAGTCCGGCATTTCGCCAACAAGGTCGGGCTGACGGCGCAACAGGTTCGCGATCTCATCAAACAGCACGGCAACGACCGGAAGACCTTGGAACGCGAGGCCGAAAAGCTTCGCGGATGACCAAGAGCTCCAACGCAGCGGCGATCGCCGGGATCCACGCCAAAATCATGAGCAGCGCAGCACGAGCCGCTTGAACTGGACGCTGAATAGCCGGTCAATCATCGTCATCGCTTGTTACGCGACGATATCGGAAGCGATTGCGGATGTGCGCGTTGAAAAAGCGGCCCTTGGCAAAGGCTGATCGGAATGCCGCGAACGTCTCCGGCGGCACCCCCTCGAACTCGTAGCGTTTCCCGCTGGTCACAAACCATACGGAAAGAGTCCCTTTGGCCGGATCGTATTTTGTTTTCTTGATCGAGGTGGACGGCATGGCGCGGCACCCGGTGGTCTGGCATAGAGCGAACGATCCGGCCGGCCTTTTGTTTCCGAAGCTAGTGAGTGAGAGCCAAGTCTCGCAGCCGACGCCGCGTCCCAGATGCGGACGGGCAGCGGCAGCGCGAGCGCCGCATTCCATGGCATCGAAAAAGCCCGCAGACCGGAGCCTGCGGGCTGAGTATTCTGGAGGTTGGTACCTGAGTGCGCAAACCTGGCAACGTGCGCAGCAGGCATCCAATCAACAAAATCCGACAGCGACCGTTCCCTAAAATTCTGGACCTCGGCCACCGGTCCCAGCGAATGCGGGACAAATGTCGTACGGGCCAACTCAAAGGTCGGGGGCAGGAAACATCTTGCGAGAAATTTCATTGGGTCGCGACTGGCGAGGATGAGCCCCTGCCACCCTCGAGGTCATCTCAACAGACGGAGAGTTCGCAAAGGTTGCCAGGCAGGCCGAGCGGCTGGGCGATAGCAGGTAATGGCAAAT
Source organism: Mesorhizobium sp. WSM4983 (assembly GCF_029625765.1). Taxonomy (NCBI): domain Bacteria; kingdom Pseudomonadati; phylum Pseudomonadota; class Alphaproteobacteria; order Hyphomicrobiales; family Phyllobacteriaceae; genus Mesorhizobium; species Mesorhizobium sp. WSM4983. The sequence goes on from NZ_JARTVM010000001.1 coordinate 1,227,383, forward strand.
CAGTCTGTTCATCGGCCCCCGCACTGTTCGAGGCTCTTATCCTCGGTCTGGCACTAAGATTGGAACCACGGAGGCAATTATGATCGAAATTTCCAACGCCTTGGCCACCAAGTTGACGGGTCTCCAAGAAAGGCTGCGGGCGGCCAACGTGAGCATGGATGACATGCAGGCATTTCAAAGGGTCGCCGACCATATGGACAATGGTCGCGGCGGCATCGACGCCGACGATCTGATCGCGCTCTCCTTTGTCATGTCGGATGACGCTGAGCGATCGCAGATGGAAACAGCGCCGGCGATCGAGCCTGCAGCCCATAGGCAGCATCGGTCCGTCGGCCGATCCCGCGGCGCGAAAGGGACGGGCTACATCGTTCCGCGCAAGGCGGGCTGAACGCGCCCCTATCCGGGTTAATTGCAGGCTTGGCTTTCAATCGGACTTGCCCGAGTCCTCAAGTCCGACGATTGCAGCCAGTATGGCATCGTAAGCGCTCCCGATCTCCTCTTCAATCTCATGCTCGGAAACACCTGCGGCCTTCGCATCTGCAAAGAGCTTGGTCGTCAATTCCGCGACGGAAATGATGTCAGCGCCGACGCTGCCGCGCATCACGTTGTTGGTAATCCATTCGCCAAAGAATTCGGCCCCGCGTTCGCTCATAGGCGATGCCGCGCCTTCAGAAAATGAGCCTCTCGAAGCAGGGAATTCCAATCGGTCCCGATCAACTCGATCAGTTCGCGGGCTTGCTCTTCGGAAATGTCTGCCTCCCTGGCCAATCGGCCGGCCAGGATCTCAACGGCACCGTCATGCGAGTCGCCTTTGTCGGTGTGCTCGTTCATCGAAACCTCCTAGCCTTGAAAACTGCCGAAAGGCCGACAGGTTCAGGCTTGTGCCGAAAATCTGAATTCCTTCGGACTCTTCCCAGCGTCTGCGACTGCCTTGCCGGCCGTTTGGCCAACCAGATTATCTGGGCGGCCGTCAGGCCGGATTACCAAGACGGCCGGCGGATGGAGAACCGCCTTTTTCATCAAGACCTTCATATAGGCGGCCGCGGTCAATAGCCCCCAATGATCGGCAGGATCTCGCCGGTGATATAGCTGGAGCATTGCGGCGAAGCGAGAAATACATAGGCAGGCGCGATCTCTTCCGGCTGGGCTGGCCGTTTCATCGGGGTCTTTGCGCCAAACTGCGAGACCTTCTCCGCTTCCTTTTCCGACGGGTTCAGCGGGGTCCAAACCGGCCCCGGCGCCACGGCATTGACGCGAATGCCCTTGCTGATCAGGTTACCAGAGAGCGCCCGGGTGAAGGCGTGAATGCCGCCCTTGGTCATCGAATAATCGATGAGTTCCTTCGAGCCTTCAATGCCGGTGACCGACCCGGTGTTGATGATGGCCGAACCCGGCTTCATGTGCGGAACGGCTTCCTGGGCCATGTGGAAGTAGCCGTAGAGATTGGTCTTCAGCGTGGTGTCGAAGTGCTGCTCGGTGAGGTCGGCGAAATCGGTCGAGTGAACCTGGAAGGCAGCGTTGTTGACGAGCACGTCGAGCCTGCCGAAGGCCTTCAGCGTCCGCTCCACCGCTTTGTGGCAGAAAGTCCGCCTGGCCACGTCTCCGCGCATGATGATGCAGCGCCTACCTTCGGCCTCGACTGCCTGTTTTGTCGCCTTGGCGTCGCGATCCTCGCTGAGATAGGCGATGGCGATATCCGCCCCTTCCCGGGCGAACAACACGGCAACTGCGCGGCCGATGCCGGAATCGCCGCCAGTGATCAGCGCCACCTTGCCTTCCAATTTGTTCGACCCCTGCCAGAACGGCGCGTCGTAGAGCGGTGCGGGCTCGATCGCCCATTCCTCGCCGGGTTTCGGGTGATGCTGCTTCGGGAAAGGCGGCACTGGGTATTCCCGCGCGCCGGCCTGCATGGCGCCTTGTGATTTGGATTTGCCGTTCGACTTGGCGCGATCGGTCGCGTCGACCTTGCGTTGCACGCTCCGCTGCTTGCTGGCCGCCTGCTCGGAGGTGGATTTGGTACGCGGGGCCGATTTCATCGGTGTGGCGGAGTCGGTCATCCTGTCGGATTTCGTCGGCATCGGTGTCTCCTTCGCTTTCGAGGGACAACGCACGCGAACAGAAAAGGTTGGCCTCGCTCCGAAGCTGCCGGCTCTCAATCCGGACATCAGTCGCGACATCCGTCGGGACCTCAACCACGGCCGCCACCACCGCCGGCGCTGCTCACCCGGACGGCGATCAGTAAGGAGCACGTTTTTTGACCGCCACGGGCCGGCTGAATGCAACTACCCGGCAGCAGCTTCGTTTTATGCGATCTCAAACAGGCGGTAGCACCATGAAATCCTTTCGGACCGATAATCCCTTGGCGGCGGCGCCGACCGCGGACCTCTTCGTCGAGCCCGCCCGGCCTGTGTGCGAATGGCTAGGACGGTGAAAGAGCCTTGAGCAGATTCCTGCCCCTCACCATCCACTTCGTCAACGGCGGCACGATGATGGTGTCGTCGATCGCTGACGCCAAGAAGGCGCTTGGCCGGAAATGGAAGAGCAAGGACTCACCAGCCTATCGCAAGGCGGTTCGGCTGGTGGAAGACGCGACCAACGGGATTTGCCGGCCGGCAATCGCCTTTGCCGCCTTCAAGAAGGCGGCCGCCGAGCAGGGTCTGCTGGAGCATGCGGGTCCCAGTGCAGCGCTCAGCATGCTCGACCAACTTTCGTCCCGCAACGGCAAGGGCACGCCGAAGTAACGCTCGCGCACCTCGGCTCGTCGTCCCGGCTTCAAAAAATATTTCGCGGGAACATCGGTCGATCCCACCGGTTTTGTTTGGTCAAGAAAGTCGAACGAAGGAGACGTCGATGGCAAAGAAAAGTTCGTCCGGCGCGGCGAACGGCTTGGAAAGCCTGTTCGTGGATGGCCTGAAAGACCTTTATTATGCAGAGAAAAAGATCCTGAAGACGCTGCCTAAGATGGCCAAGGCGGCGCAGTCACAGGAAGTGGGCGCGGCCTTCGAAAAGCATCGCACCGAGACTGAAGCTCAGGTCGACCGGCTCGAGCAGGTTTTCGAAATGCTGGGCAAGCCGGCGCGCGGCAAGACGTGTCCCGCGATCGATGGCATCATTGAAGAGGGTTCGGAGATCCTCGAGGAATACAAGGACGAGCCGGCGCTCGACGCGGGCCTTGTGGCTGCCGCCCAGGCGGTCGAGCATTATGAAATAGCGCGCTACGGCACGCTGATTGCCTGGGCGGAGCAACTGGGCCTGAAAGACGCCCTCCCCTTGCTGCGCGACACCCTCAAGGAAGAATCCGCTACCGACGAGACACTTAGCAAGCTCGGCGAAAGCGGTGCGAACAAGCGGGCCATGCAGGCGGCCGCGTAAGGCGCCCGATAAACGCTTATTCGCATGCCAAAAGTCGACTTGGCGACGCGGCCCCGGTCTCTTTGACCGGGGCCGCGATTACGGGCCCGCCTCCTCGCGAAACGCTGCAAGTTTTTTCAGCGGAGCGGTCGCCTTCTTGGCGTCGCGCCCGCCTTCAGTTGATTTCTTGCCGGTGCCCAGCGCCAAGGACAGGATAAACGGCTGCATTTCGGTGCAGTTCATCCGGCACACTATCCTCAGGCTGGCTTGGCGGGAAATTTCGTCAGGGTGAAAGTCCGGAGTTCAACATTGGAAAAAGCATTCAATCGGCTCGCGGAGAATGTCGCCCATGCCGCGGGTCGTGCATGGGCCTTCGTCTTGTGCGTGGTTTCGGTGGTCCTCTGGGCCATTGCCGGCCCGGCCTTTCATTATTCCGAGACTTGGCAGCTGATCATCAACACCGCGACGACGATCGTTACTTTCCTGATGGTTTTCCTGATTCAAAATACCCAGAATCGCGACGGCGTGGCCATTCAGGCGAAGCTCGATGAGCTCATTCGCTCAGGCCGCGCAAAAAACGACTTCATCGGCATCGAGCATCTCACGGAAGCGGAGGCCCAAGAATTCATAACCAGGTGTGCCCAAACCAAGACCGCCAGCAAGGGGACGATCGCATCTCACGTCGAAAGCCGCCCTGCCTAAAACATATCCATCGAAAGTCGAAACCGGCTTCGGGACCAAGACGTGCGTGACAGGCTTTAGTCGCCACGATGCTTGTTGTGGCCGCTTTCCTGATTCTTGCCGCGAAGGATGTTGCGATCATCGGGGTCGACGAGGTCGGGCGTGTCGCTCCTGAGGTCCGAACCTTTCCGCCGCGCTTCGCGCTCCGCGGCCGGCTGCTTCAGCTCCGCCTTGGCGTCGAATTCCTTGGGCGCGTTCTTCGTGTTCTCACGTTCTTCCAGGATGCGCACTTGCTGGTCATGGGTTCTGCGTCCGCTCATCGGTTCCTCCTGTTCTTTCGTCGGTAACGGCAGTTGGACTCGATCGTTCCGAACATGCGCAAGAGCAACCCGTCTGATCCTCGTTGTAACCGCTCAGACGAAAGACGCGGCAACGCAAGCCCCGCCAGAGGAACATTGGCAGACGGCGGCCGTTCTCAGCTCGAAGGAGGCGGCTCATGAGTGCAACCAAGGAGTTCTTTCGAAGCTGGCTCGAGGAGAACGTCGGGAACTTGCCTGCCGACACACAAGTCAGCGTTCCGGTGCTTGTGCGACAGTTCGAGCAGGACGCCGACGCCGCGGGCTACGGGCACGAGGTTCGCGAGGAGGAAATCGGCAATATCGAAGATGCAATCGAACGGGCGCTCGACATGACGGCCGAGCAGGAGGACCCGACAGAATCAAATCATCGGAAAGAGACCTCGCTTGCCCCGGTCATTGAAGCTCTCGAGGAGTCGGAACCGGCACAGGCGGAAGACCATGAGGATCGGGACTGACCAACTGCCGCACGGGATAGCCGGAACAAAGAAACAGCTCGCCTGTTGGGCTGCTTGTGAACAGATCGGCACGTGATCCGCCGACGTGGCAGGCCAGATAGGTAAGTAAGCCAATGACGAAGCATTCTGCAAAGGACGATCCGTCCAAACTGGGATCGGACAGTGACCGGGCGAGCGAGCAAGGCACAAAGCGAACAGATAAGCGTCTGCCGCAGGAAGATCCTGTCGAGGGCGCGCGTGACACGGTGGAACGCGAGCTTGAACGGCAAGATCGACCGGTCGACGCTCAGGGAAGAGAGCGCGAACGCAGGGCTCTCCAGGAACAGGTCGATGAGGAGACGAAGCTGCCTCAGAAGGGCTCGGCCTGAAAGCTCCTTCTTTGGAAGCCAGCGCCTGGGTACATCCGCCGCTTCTCTCAACAGCGGCTTGTGCCATGGCTCCGTAGCAGCACGGGATCATGCCTGACATCGCCACGTTCAACGACGTGGTCCTCCTCCTTGCCGCGGCAGCGGCCGGGCTTGCCCTCTACAATGGCCTGCGGGCGCGGCGGGCGTTACGCGGCCGACGTTTTGGACGCTTCGTCGAAGTCGACGGAGCGCGGCTGCACCTGATCGAGGATGGCCAGGGCATGCCGCTGTTGTTGCTGCATGGCAACGGCTCTTCGGCCGAGGATTTCACGACAAGCGGCATCGTCGACAAAGCGGCCGCAGACTATCGTGTTCTGGCTTTCGACAGACCAGGCTTCGGCAGGAGCTCGCGCCCGATCGGCAGGATCTGGTCGGCCGCCGCGCAGGCCGATCTGATCGATGCCGCGGCCGCCAAACTCGGAATTGGACGCTATATTGTTCTTGGCCACTCTTGGGGTGCCGCCGTTGCGCTCGAGATGGCGCGACGGCGCCCTGGGCGCGTTGCCGGGGTCGTGCTTGTCTCCGGCTACCACTATCCATCGCCAAGGTTCGAACTCGCCCTGTCGGGGTTGCCGATCTTGCCTTTGATCGGAACGGCCTTCCGCCACACCTTGCTGCCGCCGCTGGTCAGGCTTGGCTGGGCTTGGTCAATGCGAAAGATATTTGGCCCGGCGGCGATCTCGGCGGCATTCACCGCAACGACGAGGGAGTTGGCGAGCCGCCCCTCGCAACTGCGGTCGATCGCGGCGGAGTCCTTCCTGATGTGGATCGCAGCGGCGTTTGTGACGCCTCGGCACAACGACATTTCCGTTCCTGTTGGGATAATCGCCGGCGCCGGCGATCAGCTTTTCGACGCGCCGGCCGAGGCGTTTCGGCTGCACGCGGATCTCGCAAACTCGGTAGTCGATATCGTCTCCGATGCCGGGCATATGGTGCACCTGACAGCCCCGCAGGCGGTGCTCGCCATGATCGACAAGATCGCCGCTCTTTCGACCACCGAGGACGCGCAGCGGAGCGACCGATGAGCGGCAGTGCCGTGCAACCGGCCTTCGACGGGGAACCTTCCGATCGGCGCCGCTTTATCTCCATGTTCGAAGCGGCAGCAGTGAGAGGAAGCATTGCGCAGCATTGCTCGGCGGAAACTGCCTTTACTGCAGGTGCTTGCGCTGACACTTGCTTCCTGCTCCTCGTCTGAAACCGTCGAACAGCAATCGAAGCGTGCCGCCTCGACCGCGCAGGCGGCGGTGCTGGTCACCGATGCCTGGCTCTCCGGCGCCGCGCCGTCCCACTACGCGTCCTCTGCCCTACAATCCTTCGCCGAGACGCTCGCCGATGCCGGCCGGCAAGTCGAATCGGCCTCGCCGTCCGATCCTACGACGCGAGACACGCTGAAGGCGGCGGTCAGCCGGCTGTCCACCGCGGCAAGCGGGGCCGACAGCGCGGTCGAGGCCGGACAGCAGGCGCAGGCCAGCCGGGCACGCAACGAGCTTCGCGCCGCGCAGGCGGATCTCGCCACGGCCTATCGCGGCTATTTCGCGCCACAACGATGAAGAAGCTGCTGGAAATTTCGCTTGGCGTCGTGACCAGCGTTGGTGGCTTCCTGGAGGTCGGTTCGATGGCGACAGCGGCGCAGGCAGGCGCCCTGTTCGGCTTCCAACTCATCTGGGCGATCGTGCTCGGCACCATCTGCATCATCTTCCTGGTCGAGATGGCCGGTCGCTTCGCCGCCGTGAGCCATCACACCATCGCCGACGGCATCCGCGAACGCTTCGGCTTCAATGCTTTCCTTTGGCCGCTGCTTGCAGTCCTGCTGGTCAATTTCCTGGTCCTCTCGGCAGAAATAGGCGGGGTTGCCATTGCTGCCGAGCTTGCCACCGGGATCAGCTTTCAATGGTGGGCATTGCCAGCGGCTTTCCTCGCATGGCTGCTGCTGTGGAAAGGCACGTTCGGCCTCATCGAGAAAGGCGTGTCGATGCTTGGCCTGATCACGCTCTGCTTCGTCGTCGCAGCGGTGATGCTAAAGGCTGAATGGAAACAGGTGGCTGCCGGTGCCGTGCCCAGCCTGCCGCAACACGATACGGCGAACTACTGGTTCATGGCCGTCAGCATCCTCGGTGCTTCCATCTCGCCCTACCTTTTCATGTTTTATTCCTCGGGCGCGGTCGAGGATCAATGGGACAAGAGCTATCTCGGCACCAATCGGGCGATTGCCGGTCTCGGCATGAGCTTCGGAGGAACGATCTCCGTGGCCGTGCTGATCGTGGCCGCGCTTGTGCTCGGCGCCCATGGCGTGAACCATGTGGACGACTACAACCAGCTCCCGCTGATGCTGATCTCGGTGTTCGGCTTCTGGGGCTTCGTCCTTTTCGTCGCATCGCTCGGCATCGCCTGTTTCGGAGCCGCTCTGGAAGTGGCGCTGCAGCAGGCTTATCTCGTCGCGCAAGGGTTCGGCTGGATCTGGGGCGAGGATCTCAAGCCGCGCGACGATCCCGGCTTCAGTCTCGTCTACACGCTCACGCTTTTTCTTGCAGCCGTTCCGATAGCGCTTGGTCTCGACCCGCTGAGGCTCACCATCTTCTCAATGGCGTTGACCGCCGCCAGTCTGCCGCTGACGGTCGTGCCGTTCCTCTTCCTGCTGAATGACGAGCGCTATGTCGGCCAACACCGCAACGGCGTCATCTCCAATGCCGCCGTGATCTTCGTCATCGCGCTCGGCTTCGTGCTGGCGGTGGTGACTATTCCCCTGCAGATATTCGGAGGCACCTGATGCAGCTGCTGCGCGATATCCTGGACAAGCAGGTCGTCGACCGCGAGCAGGTCAAGATCGGCAAGGTGGATGGACTGGTCGCCGAGCTGAGGCAGGGCAAGCCGCCGAGGGTCGTTGCGGTCGAGCTTGGCGCGATTGCGCTGGCCCGACGGCTTGGCGCTCGGCCTGGGCGATTAACGGCGCGGCTGGCCGCAAGGCTGAGCGGGAAGCAGCAGGCACGGCCGCATCGCATCGCTTGGACCAAGGTGCGCGACATCGGCGTCGACATCGAATTCGATATCGACGTGCGCAGGACCAAGATCTTGGCCTGGCAGAGCTGGCTGCGCGATCGCATCGTCGGCCGAATCCCGGGAGCCTGAGGATGGCAAATGTGAATCTCGAGCATCTGGCTGGCCGGCGCGTTCTCACGCAGGGCGGCAGGAGCATCGGCCATATCGAGGAGGTCATCGCCGAGCAGGACGGCGACGACCTCGTCGTCACCGAATTCCATGTCGGCATCTTCGCAGCTTTTGAACGCCTGTCGGCCTCGGCCATCGGCACCGCATTGCTCGACTTTTTCGCGCTGCGCTGCCGCGAGGGCCTCTACCGCATACCTTGGGACAAGCTCGATATCTCCGATCCGGCGCAGCCGCGGCTGCTCTGTTCGGATGACGAGCTTGCCGGCTTCGGAGGCGCCGATCGGGGTAAGTAGCTACTTACAAAAAATCCTGGTCGCGAAAGGGAACATCGCGGCCAGCGCGAAGTTGGAACAGGCAAGGAGGAGCCTGCGCCATGAACAGTGTCATCTATCTTATCGGTCTCATCGTGGTTGTGCTCGCGATACTCTCCTTTCTCGGCTTTCACTAGGAGGCGTCATGCAGCGCGAAAATAATCAGGGCCGCGAGCCGGCCGACTTCGCCAAGGCGAAGACCGAAGTTTCCGATCGAGTTAAGAAAGAAACCCAAAGCGCCGGCGAAGCGCTCCACGATGCCCGCGACGAGGTCGCTCGCAGGGCAGTCGACTATGCGTCGGAAGCACAGGAGGTCCTGTCGGAGAGGGCCGAGGAAACGCAGCGCGACATCGGATCGAGCCTGGCGGCATTCGGCGGCGCTCTGCGTGCGGCAAGCGACCATCTGGCAAACAGCGACCAGAGCTCGGCGTCGAATTTCATGCGGGATGCGGCAGGCGGACTGGAGAGGCTGTCCTCCTCGTTGAAGCAGAAGCCCTTCGGCGAGGTGCTTGAGGAAATTCAGAACTTCGGCCGCCAAAATCCCGGCACTCTGATCGCTGGTTCGGTGCTGGCAGGACTGGCGCTCGGACGGTTCATAAAGGCTTCTCCCCCGGAAACACGCCGCGCGGGGCAGAGCGCAGCGACGCCACGGAAGACTGGTAGGGAAACGAGCAGGCAGACTGGTGCGCAGGCGAGCGAGCCATGGGATGACGCGACGACCAATTGGGGCGTCGACGGCGGCGCTCCCAGGAAGGCAGCGGAGCTAAAGAAATGAACACTCAAGACAACCAAAGCCTCGGCACTCTGGTCGCCGATCTGGCACAGCAGGTGAGCACGCTGGTGCAAACGGAGGCCAGACTCCTGCGGGCGGAGCTATCCGAGAGCGTGACTAAAGCGGAGGCCGGCGCCGTCGGGGTTCTGGGCGGCGCGGTATGTCTTCTCGCCGCGCTGATAGTGCTGCTGCAAGCGCTCGTCATTGCCCTGACCCGCCTCGGCCTGGGCGCCGGCTGGTCCGCCTTGCTCGTCGGAGTGGTCGTTGCCGTGCTGGGTGTCATCCTCCTGCGGACCGGCATGGTGAGCATGTCGCCCTCCGAGCTCGCGCCGGACCGTACGCAGGAGCAACTGAAGCGTGACGCGAACGTAATCAAGGAACAAGCGAGATGAGCGACAAATCCGCAGCCGAACTCGAACGCGAAGCCGAGGCCACGCGAGCAAGGGTGGTAGCGACCGCCGAGTCCATTCGAGGCAAGATGACGCCCGGCCAGCTCTTCGATGAGTTCACCGGTATTTTCAGCGGCGGCGCAGGCTCCGACATGCTCCACAACCTGAAGGCTCAGGTGCGAGACAATCCTCTGCCACTGACTGTAATCGGCGCCGGTCTGGCCTGGCTGATGCTGGGCAGCGGCGCTTCCGCCGCAACCGCCGCGCCCGGCTACGCGACCCGTCGCGGTTCCGACGGGCATGACGGCACACCCACGGCGGGAACCGGAGCCATGACTTCGGACACCTATGCCTCTGTCGGCGACATGGCCAGCGGTGCGGCCGGCACTGTCTCGGGAATGGCCAGCAGTGCGGCCGGCACCATGTCTGACATGGCCAGCAGCGCAGCCGGCAGCGTATCTGGCATGGCAAGCGGCGCGGCGGAGACGCTGACGAACTCGGCGACAGCCACCGCCGACATGGCGACGAGGGCCACTCGTTCCGCGCAGCAGTTGATGGAGGATCAGCCTCTGGCAGTTGCTGCTGTCGGTCTCGCGATCGGAGCGGCGATCGGCGCGATGCTGCCCCACACGCAACTCGAAGACGAGCGGCTCGGCGGCTATCGCGAACAGCTTCGCGAAAGGGCCGAGGACGCGCTCGAGAAGGGCGTCGACCAGGTGAAGCAGGTTGCAGCCGAAGCCTACCAGGCGGCCAGCGAGGAAGCAGGACGGCAGGCGTCGAGTGAAGGCACGCTCGCTGACAAGGTCAGCGATGTCGTCAAGTCCGCTGCCGACAAAGCCGATCAGGCGGTGCACCGGAGGCTGTCCGATACCGAACCGTCGACAACGAACAAGTCCTGATCTGAACAGACCGGATCGGTTTGCAATCGCGTTCGAGGACCATTTCGGGTCGGGCACGTCTGGTGAACCATTCGAGCCCGACCCGTTGGATGGCTGTGGGTAGAAGCCGCGCCACAGGCTCGGGCGCGCCATCGCGGCTCTCTCGCCGGAGCGAGCCATTTTAGCTTTTTGGGGATGGCTCCGCGAAACTTCCCCTGCAGACAGCGTAAATCCTCGCCAAGATTCCTGCAGCATCGCCACCAACGCACACCGACTGCATTGGACGTTGATCCCATTTGTTCGGTGAATAACTGGCGGCGCCCAGTCTCTGCACGGTCATACCTGCCGCCGGGCCGTCCTCCAATACGACGATCGAACCGGATCGGGTGGCGAATAAGTGCGGGTCGGTCAGGTAGACTGCGGCGCTGCAGTCGTGCACAAGCATACCCGCTTCGCCCCATTGCAGGTAGAAGTCGATGTAGCCTTGGGACAGTGCGGCTACCATTTGCATGGCGGCATCGGCACCTTCCGAGGCCGCGGCGAGATCCTGTCGCGTCATCACCGTTCGATTTGTGAGATTGAGCGGAACCGCGGTCACTTTCCACGAGGCTGCAAACACTCGATCGGCTGCCTTCGGATCTGCATAGATATTGGCCTCGGCAACGGGCGACACATTGCCAGGGACTTCGAACGCGCCACCCATGACGACGACGTCCTGCACCAGATCTGCTATCGCCGGATCGGCCTCCAGTGCCCGCGCCAAGTTGGTCAGGCCTCCGACAGCAAGCAACCGCACCTGACGCGGATTCTGCCGGACGGTATCGACGATGAATCGCGCGGCAGTGTCCTTCTCCTCCCGCGCTTCCTGGGCAATAGGATAATCCCCCAGCCCGTTCGCGCCATGAACATGGACAGGATAGGGGTGCGGCGCCCCGGACCAGTTTAGCGGAACGGAAGCACCGGCGTGAACGGGCGCTTTGATCCCCCAAGCCTCGGCGAGGAATCTGGCATTGCGCGTTGTAACCGATATCGATGCGTTGCCGAAGACAGTTGTGATGCCGAGCAGTTCGATGTTCGGATGACGGTGCAGGTAAAGCAGCGCGAGGGCATCATCTACGCCAGGATCGGTATCAAAAAGAATTCTCTGCTTTGTCATGTCTCTATGGTCACGCTCTTTCCCACACTGCCGCCAATTATCTTAGCCAGCCTTCTTCGAGAGGCGAGGCCGACAGAATCGTGGCTCCGAGTGTCACCACCGAAGGGTATCGTGAATATGTCGCCGGGTGACGCGCTTGGCGCGTTTCTCGTCGGCGCGCCGGTCTCCTCGCCGCCCGGTGGGGACCGCGAGGCCGACATCGCTGTCCTCAAAGGGCGCTGCGGTCCGCCCAAAAGATGACACGGCGCTCCCTACCTCAGCGGAGGAGCCCGTTGCGCTCGAAGTCTTCCCAGCCGCGCAGGTTGGAGTGGACTGCCTCGCTTTGGCTGTCGTCGGTTGCGGCCGCGCCGCGGCTCTTTTGCGAGCGCTTGAGCGCCGCCTTTGCAGCGGCTCGGCGTCGGTTCTCGGCGGCTCTCGCAGCGTCTTCCTCGCGCCAGACCGCTACAAGGTCACGGTCGAGCACATCCTCGATCAGGCGCGGATCAAAAACGTGGAAGGTGATCTTCCTCGCGCGGCCACGCAGTTTCACCGTCCGCGTCCCGGCGCTCTGCAAGCGGCCGGCCTTGAGCCAGCGGTGACGCTCGCCCGCCGAGATCGTCAGAATGTCCTCGACCTCGCGAGGCATGACGGGCAGGTCTTCGATGTCCTGCATGGCTTTGGACACGATCGCCGATGCGGCCTCAACATTGGCATGGGAGCCCTCCGGCAGACGCAAGGTAAGCACCCGGGACTCGCTATGGAGCAGGCTTCTCAAGTCCGTCGGAAGGCGAGCGCGCATTTCAAGAAAAATGCCCCTCGCCCGCACCGACGATCCAAGCGTCGCCGCCGGGGATAGCGGCCACTCTGCAACCAGCCGTGCAGTCGAATCGATTTTTCTGCTCGCGGGCATCCCTTTAAGTAGGAGTCCTGCCCTGCGAACTCAACGCGAAGCGAGCCTGCACCGGTCTGCAGCAACCGCTGTTGCATCGGGCAGGATCGCCGGACAAGACGCTCGTTCGGCACTCTGGACAGCGGTGAAATGGAGCGAATTGCCAAATAGCGAGTTAGGCTGCCTAGACGGGAGAGACAACAATGAATCCCAAAGCCGCTCCAGAGGACCAGGGCTACGCCACTCCGACCACGCCGGCAGCGGAAGGGCTCGCCCCTGCCCTGGCGCGGAACATCGAGGCACTGGTCGAGAGGCGGAAGCGCGATGCCAAGGCAGCATCGCTGGAGCAGCGCGCGGCGGCGGCAATCAGCAGGTTTGCCGGCAGCATGATGTTCGTCTACATCCACCTCGTCTTCTTTGGCGCCTGGATCGGCCTAAATTTCGGGATCGTGAACTTTATAAAACCCTGGGATCCTTCTCTGGTTATTCTGGCCATGTTCGCCTCGGTCGAGGCGATCTTTCTCTCAACGTTCGTACTGATCAACCAGAACCGCATGGCCGCCCAGGATGATGCGCGGGCAGACCTCGATCTGCAGGTGAGCCTGCTCAACGAGCATGAGACGACCAAGCTCATCAAACTGGTCGAGGAGATCGCGAAGCGCCTGGATGTTCCGACGGAAGCAGACAATGAGTTGAAGGAGCTGAAGCGCGACGTGGCGCCTGAAGCGGTCTTGGACAAGATTAAGGAGGCAACGGGTCAAGCGACGGTCGACTGACCGATCCGTATCCAGGGGACGCCCGCAGAAGCTGCTGATCTTGAGGCCTATCACGCACTCCATGCTCCCGCCGGGCGCCGCCATCATCCCGCCTGCGCAAATAGCTGGGAGACGCCCGAACGCCATTTGCCAGAGCTGGTTTATACCGCATGGGGAAGTCTTGGCGGACGCGCTCGGACTGAGTGTGCCCCATCTCAATCGCGCAATTCAGCATTGCGTGTCGAACAGCTCATCACCAGCAACTCGCGCGTCCTACATCTGACTGACCTCGCGGGCCTGCAAGGACTCGCTCAGTACGAGCCGATGGCTCTTACCCCAATCCCAATTCTGAAGCATCAGATCGACGCCCCGAGCGCGTCATTGGGCGTGACTCACCAATGGATTTATTACAGCCGCACAGGCATACTATGGATCGGGCGCGCAGTGGTTGAAAATGATTGCGCCGCGTTATGTTATTTACAGGCTGCGCCGGTCCCTGTCGCTATCGTTTATGGCGTTGGCATCCGGCTGGAAACGACTGCGAAAAAGGAGGCAGCTCTGGTCCCACAAGAACGGGACATCCTTTGCGTCATTGATTTTGCGATTTGAGACCGGCGACGGGCCCATCATTTGCCCGCTTGCCGAACAGGGAGGAAAGCAATGGACGGAGAAACGCGTTCCCAATCAAGGCGAAAGTTTCTGAAGACGAGTGGACTTGTCGCTGGGCTAACGGCGACGGCGGTCACCGCGCCCTGGGTTCGAAGGGCCGGAGCCGCAGACGCAATCACCTGGAAAATCCAAACCTCGTGGCCGGCGGGTGTCGGACTTGAAACCTTCCAAAACTGGTGTGGCACCATCAAGGAAAAAACCGGAGGCCAACTCGAATTTCAGCCGTTCAAGGCAAAGGATATCGTTGGTGACTTCGAACTCCTCGACGGGGTGAAGAACGGCGTTCTGGAAGCGATGAACTCGTTTTCACTTTATTGGGCCGGCAAGCTTCCCGCTACGGCGTTCCTGTCCTCTTACACGTTGGGGCTACGCTATCCGCACGAATGGGATATCTTTTTCTATTCAAAAGGTGGTCTGCAGGCCGCGCGCGACCTTTATGCGAAACAAGGCCTTTACTACGTCAACCGCATTCATCACGGCCCGAACATCATCCACTCAAAGACACCGATCCGCTCAATCGAAGATTTTAGGGATCTGAAACTGCGCGTACCGGGCGGCATGATCGCCGAAACCTTCGCGAAAGCCGGTGCCAAGACGACGTTGCTGCCGGGCGGCGAGGTGTTCTCCGCGCTGGAAAAGGGCACGATCGATGCCGCCGACTACACCGGTCCGGCCGTAAACTGGGCCCTCGGTTTCCAGCAGGTGACCAAGTACATTTCCATGGGTCCAGCCGGTCTGATGTCCGTATACCAGCCCGTCGACCTGATGGACTTTGCCGTCAACATGAATGTCTGGAACCAACTCCCGGACAACCTCAAGAAGTTCGTGGAAGACGAGATCCAAGTCTATTCCAATGCCCATTTCGGCTCGATCCAGAAAGCCGACATGGAGGCTTGGCAAAAATTCCTGGATGCCGGCATTGAAATCAATCGGCTTGGACCGGAGGACCTCCAGAAGTTCCAGGAAATCGCGGTGCCCATCTGGTTCGAGTGGGCCAACAAGGACAAGGACGCAGCGCGCATCTTCAAGTTGCAGCTCGAGGTCATGGAGAACCCGACAGTCGGTTATGTCACTCCGGACATGTACCAGGGGCTGACCATCAACCTGTGAACCCTCTTTTCGCCCGTCCTGAGCCGGACGGGCGCTCGCTCCTGCAGCAGGCGTTCGCCGATGCCTTCCCTAACATTTGTGCTGCCGCACTGGCTCTACTGGTTAACCCTCGCGGTCTTTCCGCTGGCCGCCGTTCACTTTGTCCATCGAGAACGGGCACAGCGTGATCCCGGCCGTCCAAACCTGTTTCTTGCCTATCTGTTCCTGGTCACAGCCGGGTTCCTCGGCATGCACCGCTTCTATCTGAAGAGCAGGTGGGGATTCATTTTTATCCCGTTCTTCATCGCGGTACTTTGGACAAGCACCCAGGTGCGCGATGGACGCGAGGCAGTTTCACTCGCGCGATCCCAGAGCGAGCACGCCGAGAGACTGTTGCCGCGTGCCAAGGCAGATACGGCAGCCAACAAGCAGGGGGCTGCCGATCGACTTGCAAAAGCTGAGGCTGAGGCCGCGGCGGCGCGCAACAATCTGACGGCGGCCGTTCACGGGCTCGAGTGGGACAGCAGCATCAGCCGGATTGCGGGACTTCTGCTCGGTCTCATTATTGTCGGCGACGCCCTTCTCATACCCGGTCTTGTGCGGCGCGCCCGCGCCCGTGAGACTGGGCGCGCCGCAACCCACCATGAGATCGTCGTCGATGTGCCCGCGACGCCCGTCAAACAGCCTCTTGCGCCATTTAGGCCGGTCGACTGGCTTGTAAGAGTGACAGGCGAGTTCGTCGCCTATTGGTCGGTCCTCGCGGTCATGGCGTACTATTACGAGGTGGTCGCCCGCTTCGTTTTCAACTCCCCGACCAACTGGGTGCACGAGAGCATGTTTCTGATGTTCGGTATGCAATACATGCTGGCTGGGGCCTATGCCTATCGCGATGAGACCCATGTCAGGGTCGACATCGTGTACAGCCACCTCTCCGAACGTGGCCGGGCGATCTGCGATATCATCACCTCGGCATTCTTTTTCCTGTTCGTGGGTACAATGCTCGTTGCCGGCTGGCGTTTTGCCAGCGACGCGATGGCGGTGGGCGAGAGTTCTTTCACCGAGTGGGGTATTCAATATTGGCCGGTGAAGCTGGCGATTCCTGTTGGCGCCGCGCTGCTGCTGCTTCAAGGCGTGTCTCGCCTGATGCGTGACATCGCGACCGCAACAAGAAGGCTCCGCTAAGCCATGGGTCTCGAGCTTCCAATCCTGTGGCTGAGCATCCTCATGTTCGGCGGACTGGGCGTTCTTTTATTGCTCGGGCTGCCAATGGCCTTCTGCACGGGCAGCCTCGCCATTCTCTTCCTCTTCTTATTCGGTAATGCGGCCATGCTGAACATGCTGCCGTCGCGGATTTTTCCCTTCATGACGGATTATCAGCTCTCGGCGGTGCCGCTTTTTATCTTCATGGCCGCGATCCTTCAGAAAGCGGGCATCATCGAGGAGCTGTTTGACGTCGTCTATAAATGGCTGGGTGGGCTGAAAGGCGGACTTGCCTCGGCCACCATAATCTCGTGCACCCTGCTCGCAGCAATGGTTGGGGTCGTCGGTGCGACGGAAGTGACAATGGGCATGATCGCTCTGCCAGCGATGCTCCGCCGCAACTACGACGCAAAGCTCGCCTGCGGCTCGCTGCTCGCCGGAGGAACGCTTGGCATCCTCATACCGCCTTCGGTGATGGCGATCGTCTACGCCGTCGTCGCGCAACAGTCGTTAGGCGAGCTTTTGATCGGGTCGGTATTCCCAGGGCTGCTGCTGTCGGGGATGTATGTCGTCTACGTCACGGCGCGCTGCTACATCAACCCCAAGCTCGGCCCGGCTTTGCCGCCGAGCGAGCGCATCGGCTTTGGGCAGAAGCTGAGGCTTCTGCGCCGCACGTTCATGCCCATTCTGCTCATCCTGCTTGTGCTCGGGGTCATCTTCCTTGGCATAGCAACGCCTGTTGAAGCCGCCGGCATCGGCACATTCGGTGCTTTCATCGTCTGCGCCGCCCATCGCCGCCTGACCTGGGACACGATCCGGGAAGCCGGCGTGGCGACCCTCAAGGCGACTGCGATGGTGATGTGGATATTCTTCGGAGCCACCATGTTCGTCGGCTTCTTCATCCTGAAGGGCGGGCAGAACTTCGTCGCCGAATCCATTCTCGGAACTGGATTCGCGCCTTACGGCATTCTTGTTCTGATGATGATCATCCTGTTCGTCCTGGGCATGTTTCTGGACTGGGTGGGCATTCTCCTTCTCACCGTACCGATATTTCTGCCCATCCTTAAGTCCCTCGAATTCGGCGGTACGTTCGGCTTAGCCGGTGTGGCTCCTGAAGACGTGCCGCTGTGGTATGGCGTCATTTTCATGGTCAACATGCAGATGGCGTTCCTGAGCCCACCGTTCGGCTATTCACTGTTTTATTTGAAGAGTGTCGCGCCACCGGAGATATCGATGGCGACGATCTTCCGATCCGCCGTTCCCTTCTTATTCCTGCAGGCAATCGGAGTAGGGTTGTGCATCGTGTTCCCCTCGATCGTCATTTGGCTGCCGAAGCTCATGTACGGAGGCGGTTGACCGCACACGTCTTTGGCGGTTCGACGCCGACTCAACAATCGAAGGTTCAGCGCTTCAGAGGCGCCGCTCGCCTGCAGAAGCTGCTGATCTTGAGGCCTGTCCGCGCACTCCATGCTCCTGCCGGGCGCCATCATCCCGCCCACGCAAATAGCTGGGAGACGAGACATCCCGCTTTGGATTGCGTATCTTGACGTTCAGCTTTTCCTGGGCCTGCCGTCTGGTCGACTTGGTGTTTGGACAAACTGAAGAGCGACAGAGTTGTACGGCCCCAATGTATGGGCGGTCAGCGGGGACTTCGCCGGCTTCGTGTCCTCACCTGCAACGCAAAGCAGTTTAGCATCCGAGGATAGCGCTATGTCGATCGGCACGGGGGTCAGGTTGGCCGCCAGCACGCGGATCGTGTTGCCGCGACGAAAGGCAATTGCTGCCACGCCTGGCCAATCACTCGAAATCCGATAGCGTTCGACGCCGGCGGCCTCAGCGATTTGGGCATGGACGGCTTGCAAAGGTCGTCGGGAGCCGTCCTCGTTCAAGAGACCGAAGGGGCCAGTCGGTGCTGCCAATATCAACCGCGCAGCGGCTGTCTCAGCGGCCCGGGCCGCGACGCCGACGGCAAAGGCGGCACCGAACAATGCCCGCTGACGCGGGTCGGTGCCGGCGGCGGGCACCCGGTTATTTCGGGGATTGGCTGCGACCGCCTCCCCATAGGGATTGTGCCGCAAGCCGATCGTGCAAGGCCCAAGCCAGATCGGCTTTCCGGGACACAATTGGCGTGCTGTCTCCATGACTGCAGGATAAACGGTCAGGGTTTCCATGACCGACTGCTCATCGGCGGCATGCACGATGGCGCTGTTGCCGAAGAAGACGAAATCCGCATTGCCGGTCGGCGGGTTGCGGTTGAATTCGGTGAATAGGGAGGGCGTACCAGCCCCAATCGGGCAAGCGAGACCGACAGCCCGCAATGCCTGCACGATCTCGTCAATCGGTCGCTCACCGTTGGGCAAATGGTGTGAGGGGCGTGTCTTGAATTCGCGCCGTGGTGAAACCAGAATGGCGCTCGGTTCGACGCCCGCCAAGCGAACCATGAGGGCCTGGGCCTCGGCCCCGGGGTGGATCGCATCAAAGATCGCCTCGACCGCCAGCCGGGCGCCAAGCGCGCTCGCAAGCTCGGCTGCCTTTTCCAGCACGCGTTGATCATGCCCGCGCGCGCTGTCGAAGCGCAGTATGATCTCCGGCACCGGGCCAAGCGAAGCCGCGCCGGCGATGGCTGCCGGCAGTTGGTCGGGATCGACGAACAGCGCTATCGACGGGATCCGCCCGGCAGGTCCGCCAAGGGTCAGGGTTGCTGGACTGCTGATAGCCGGTCCAGGCGCCGATGTCTCGGCGCGCACGGAAACCGTGACGCGCTGTATGTCCTTCACACCTTTGCCGATGACATAAGGTCGGGGCTTTGAGAGCGGCCGCACATAAGTCTTGAACGAGGCGTCCGTCCAGTTGCGCTGGTCCTCCATCTCGAAGGCATCGCCTTCCATGGCGACGGCGCAGACCAGGCCGGGTGCTGGCTCGTGCGTCAGCGCTGAAATGTCGAAGGCAGGCTGGTCCGGGCTGATCAATTTGGGAAATGTCGTCTCCTCGATGCTTCCGTCGCTATGCCGGATGGTCAACCTTTTGCCCGCCGCCTCTGAAGGATGAAGCACCACGAAACCGGTGCGGTTGGTGGGAAAATCGGTGAGCGCCACGCCATCCGCTTGCAAGGTCAGCTCGCCCGAAGCGTCGCCACGAATCTTCATGCGATAGGCGAAACGTCCCTGCGGGCCGGCGCAGAGTCCGTCATAGCGAAGCTCGAACGACGTGCCGTCCTCGGAAATGCGCATGTTGGACAGTTCGGCCTTGTAAGTCCCCCAGGACGCATCGCGCGCAAGATAGTTGATCGCCCGAACCACCTCCACGCCGGCAAAACAGATCGTCCGCAGATTGCCGTCCTCGAGAACGGCGGTCAGCGGTCCGGCGGCAAGAAGCCTCCGTTGCGGAAGCGGCTCGTCGGTGCCGTAAAGCGCAAGGAGATCGGCATTGGCGGTCATGCCACCGCCTGCTTGGAATTCTCGTCCACCCGGTAGGTGACGACAGTCTTGCGGCTCACCATGTCACGCGTGCTGGCATCGAAGCTCAGATAGTGAGCCGAAGCGAGGTGCAGGTCGAAGGCAGCCCGATCGCGATAGATCTCGTACAGGAATATCTGGGACGGCTTTTGCGTGCCTAACGGGGTCAGCACATCGAAGCGCAGACATCCCGGCTCGAGTTCCACCGACAGAGACGCGTTCTCCGAAACGAGCCGGTAGAATTCGGGAAAGGTCCCTTCGACAAGATCGAAGACGACGGTGAGGGCAAAGGCCGCTTCGGCAGGCGAAATGCTCATGGCCGCTCTCCGCCATTGGCTAAGCCAGGGTTCCAACGCTTAGGTTCGACCGCGCGCCGTTCGCCGGCGGCGCGATAGGCGGCATCGACCAACGCGTATGTCGTGAGATTGTCCTCACCGCTGGTTTCGGGCGGAACGCCGCGCTGCAGGCTGTCGAGGAAATGGCCGCATGCACCGATCACGCCTTGCTGGGCGACATGCCAGGGATAAGCGGTCCAGGACAGGAGCGGCGAGCTTGCGTCTTCGGTCCACGTCGCGCCATCGCTGGTCACCGTCATGCTGCAACCGGCTTCGAGCGAAATGGCCCCCCTCGGACCTTCGATGACGAGCAGCGTTTCAGGGAAATGATCCGGCAATCGGCGCGACTCGTAGGTGCATTCCACGACCGACACCGCGCCGCTTTGATGCCTGAGCAGCATGGTCGCCGTGTCCTCGGCGCGGATGCGTGGATTGCGCTTCTGTGTTTCGCAGGAGATGTGCTCGACCTCGCCGAGGAAGAAGCGGGACAGGTCCAGCATGTGGATACCGACATCGGCAATCGCGAGCTGCTCCTCGTCATAGAAATAGGGCTGGGTCTTGTAGACGTCGAAGCCGGTCCTGAAGCGTATCCTTGCCCAGCTCGGTGTTCCGATCGCGCCGCTGTCGATTACCTTGCGGACGGCGCGCATCGGCGCCTGAAACCGAAAGTTCTCATGCACGGCAAGCCACGCATTTGCCTTCTGCGCAGCTTCGACGATCGCGATGCAATCTTCCCATGTCGATGCGAAGGGCTTCTGCACGATTGTGGCCAGGCCGCGCGCGAGCGCCATTTCCGCCAACGGCCGGTGCGTGTCGTGGCGTGTCACGATATCGGCCACGTCGAGGCGCTCGGCCTCGAGCATCTTTGCGGCGTCCGAATAATACGGCACACGGAATGTCTCGCCGGCCGCGCGCGCCTTGGCGGCATCCACGTCGCAGACGGCGGCAAGCTGGGCGCCCTTTTCGGCGAGGTCGCTCCAGGAATGCAAATGGTTCTGCGCGAAGAAGCCGCAGCCGATCACGCCGATGCGCAGGGACCGGTCCATGCCCTCTATCCGGCCACGATGGGGGTTCTAAGCACACCGATGCCGGCGGCCTCGATTTCCACGACGTCGCCAGCCTTCATGAATATCTGCGGCTTCTGGAAGGCGCCGACGCCCGCCGGCGTTCCGGTCGAGACGAGGTCGCCTGGTTCCAGCGGCACGTAGTGCGAAAGGAAGGATATCAGCCGCGGCAGCGAGAACAGCCAGTCCGAGGTGCTGCCGTTCTGCAAAAGCTTGCCGTTCAGCCTTGTCTTGAGCGCCACGTCGTCCGGCCTGGTCAGTTCATCAGTGGTGACGATGCATGGGCCGATCGGTGCGAAGCCCGCGAAATTCTTGCCGATGGTGATCTGGTTGTCCTTGAATTGGACGTCGCGGGCCGAGATGTCGTTGAGCAGCGTATAGCCGAAGATCGCCGGCATCACGTCCGCCTCGGAAGCCTTGTGCAGAGGTTTGCCGATCACGGCCGTGAATTCGACCTCATAATCCATCTGCTCCGTCCGGACCGGCTTTTCGACCCGCGCATCGGGCCCGACCACCGATGACGGCAGCTTGGCGAAGAAGAACGGCTCGGTCGGCATCTTGGCATTCGGGTTTTCCTCGGCATGACCTTTGTAGTTGATGCCGGAGCAGAGCACTTTGCCGGGACGAATAGGCGCTTCGAGGATAATATCGGCAAGCGCATAGCGCGGCGCTTTGGCAAGTCCCGCGCGGACTTTCTCCAGCGCCGCCCCGCCGCCTTGCACGACCTCGAGCACCGACGCTGCCAGTCCTGCTTCGGTCAGGCAGGCGACCTGCTCGCCGTCCAGAATGCCGGCGTGCTGGCGATGCCCGGCCTGCTTGTGAGAGAAAGCGACGAATTTCATGCGGCCTCCGGGATGAAGACGGCCTTGTGCAGGGCCATCGGATTGTCAGCGAGTGTTTTGAAGACGGTGGGCGCCTCAGACAGCGCAAAGCTGCTGGCGATTTTGGGGTAATGAATCTTGCCCCACGCAAGCAGGTCGAGGGCCTCGGGAAAGCAATCGACGGAAGCGCGCGAACCGAGGATGGTGACCTCCTTGCGGGTGAAATCCAGCCCGGGCAGCGTGACGCCTTGTCCTTTCTTGACGAGACCGAGAATGACGACGCGGCCGCCCGCGGCAACCAGATCGATGGTCTGCTCCATCGCCGGCGCCGCCCCCGTAGCCTCCAGCACCACGGGCATGCCTTCGCCGTTCGTGATTTCCGTCACCCGTTCAAGCAGCCCTTCACCGCCAAGCACAGGGATTGCGCCCAGATCGGCGGCGGTGGACAGCCGCTCCGCCGACAGATCCGTGGCATAGACCTTCGCGCCATGGGCCCGCGCGACCTCGACGATCGCCAGCCCGATCGGACCCGCGCCAAGGACGAGGACCGTGTCCTCGCCCGTGACCATGCCGCGCCGGCAGCCCTGCACGCCGATCGCGACGGGCTCGGCGAACGCCGCCTCAAAGTCGGAGAGCCCCTCCGGCACGACGTTCAGATTGCCCGCGGGCGCGGTGACGAATTCAGCGAAGCCGCCTTCGCGATGCACCCCGATGATGGTGAGATTGGCGCAGCAATTGCGTTTGCCGATCCGACAGGGATAGCAATGGCCGCAACCGATGAAGGGGTCGACGACGACACGCGTCCCGACCTTCGGACCGGCCGCTCCTGGCCCGTAAGCCTCGACCCTGCCGGCGATTTCGTGACAGCCGATCCGAGGATAAGTCACATAGGGGTTCCTGCCGGTATAGATATAGAGATCACCGGCGCAAAGGCCCGCAGCCCTGACGCGCACCAGCACTTCGCCCGGCCCAGGAACGGGCTTCGGCGCATCGGTGATGCGGATCGACTGCGGTTGGTCGAAAATGGCGGCCCGCATCATGCCGCCTTCGCGGGGCGCACGACCCTGCCATCGGCATCGAACTCGATCCAGTCGCCGGCCCGCAGCAGATAGGGATCGGCAATGGCCTCGCCGCGAGCCCTGGCCGCGCCGTGATGTTCCATGTAAGCGGCGACGTCCTTGTCGCCATCGAGCGTGATGTAGTGGCACGGCAGGACAGTCTCGAGTCCGAGCCACTGGGTCGCCAGCACACCTTCATAGGGACTCATCTCGCCCGTCAACATTTCTCCCGGCATCGGATTGAGATGCAGGATCTCCTGCGGATTGGCGATGCCGATGCAGCCGACATTGGGTTTATAGAGTTCGCCCTGCAGTTTCAGGTCGGAGAAAATGGCGGTATCGCCATAGTGATAGAAGCGCAGCCCGTCGGCATAGACGATGAAGGCCATCGGCACGCCGGAGATGAAGGAGTTGTCCTTCAGCCTGATCTGCGACCAGTGATGGCACTCCAGCGGCTGGATCTCAATGCCGGCCACCTTGACCCGGATGCCCCAGGTCGTCGCGCGGATCTGGCTGGCCGGGATTCCCCGATCCATCAGCCAGGCCTTCACCTCGCCGCCGCAGACAACCGGACAGCCGTAGGTCGCGGCGATCTTGTCGGTGTCGCCGAGATGATCGAACGCCGCATGGCTGACGATCACCAGATCGACATGGTCGAAGTCGGTGGATTTGGTCGCGGCTCCAGGATTTTGGTCGAGGAACGGGTCGCAAAGGATGCGCGGCCCGTTGCTCGTCACGATCTCGTAGGCGGCCACGCCGTGGAAGCGGATGCGGGTGGTGGGTTGAAGCGTCATCTTCAGTTCGTCTTTCTCGTGTCGATTGTGAGCGGCAGGCGAGCGAGCCCGCGCCGGTCGCCGCGTGTCTTCCAGCGAAGCTCTTGCTCCGATCCCGGTGCGAGCCTCGCGCCGGTCTCGATCAGCGTTTCGAGCGTCACCGCCATTTCCATGCGCGCCACGCCCGCGCCGGCGCACAGATGCGGGCCGGCTCCGAAGGTGAGATGCTTGTTGGGACTGCGATCGAGGCGCATCTCGTCCGGCGCATCGAATACCGACGGGTCCCGGTTCGCCGCGCCGAAACCAAGGGCCACAATGTCGCCCCGCCTTATATCGCGACCGTGCAGGCACAGATCATGCGAGGCATTGCGGCCGAAAATCTCGATCGGCGAGGAATGGCGCAGGAACTCCTCCACCGCGGTCGGAACAAGCTCCGGTTCGCTTGCAAGCCGATCCAGCGCCTCCGGATGCCCGGCCAGCCAGTGCAGCATGACCGAAAGGGCGTCCGCCGTGGTCTCGAAACCCGCGCCGAACATGACGCTCATGAACGAGCGGATCTGAATGTCGTCGAGCCTTTCGCCGTCAATCTCGGCCGCTATCAGCATGCTGACGAAATCGCCCGTAGGCTTGGCGCGTCGCGCGGCAATGAGGGTCTCGATATAGGTGTTAAGTTCGCGGCTTGCCGCCGCTCCAGCGCTCGGGTCCTTCACGTTGAACATGCTGGTGATCCAGCCGACCCACTTGTCCGAGTCTTGCAGCGGCACGTCGGTGAAGGCCGCGAGCGACGTGATCGCAACCGGCACGCAGAATTCGGCAACGGCCTCGGCCTTTCCCGCAGCGATCATCTTTTCGAAGAGCGACCGGGCCAGCATTTTTACGCGAGGTGTGATCGCGGCAATTCGCTGCGGCGCGAAGACCGGGTTGACCAGGGCGCGATAACGCGAATGCCGGGGCGGATCGATTTCGATCGGCAGTTGAGGTTCGGTCCGCGGCGTGATCACGGGAATGGCCGTCACGCCGGGAACGCTGGACGTGTAGTCGCGCCAATTGATTGCGGCGCTCCGTACATCGTCGTATCGGCTCAGCAACCAAAAGCCCCCGTATTTGTTCGAGCGTGCTACCGGACATTTCCGGCGCAAATGCTCGAAAGCCGCGAATGGATCGGCAACGAACGCCGGATCGTGGATGTCCACCTCGTCCGGGATGCTCGGTTCGTCCGTTGTCACCATTGCGGCCATGGGCGCGACTTCTGGGTTGGCTGGCTTCGATGTTGCCTCCGGCGGCCAAGGAATGAACCGCCAGAGGCGAGAGGGCAGAGCCCTCAGGGTGGTGGTCGATTACTTGACGCCGAGCGCGGCCGTCACCTTGTCGACATTGTCCTTGGTGACGAGCAGCACGCCGGTGTCGAGCGTGTCCGGAACCGGGCGACCACCGTCGCTGGCGCCGAGGCCGGCAGACTTCAGTCCGTTGTGGTTGTAGTCGTGCAGGATCTTGACCGCGTAGTAGATGAACAGTTCGCGGTTCTGCACCACTATGCCGTCGACCCAGCCTTCCTTCGCGGTCTTGAAGAAGTCCGGCGTCTGCTCCATCGCCGTCACCTTGATGTCGCCCGGATTCTTGCCGGCCTCACGCAACGCGGTCACGATGCCGGCGCCCGACTCCGAATCGAAGCCCGCTAAGCCGGCGATGTCAGGATGGGCAGCGAGGATCGCGGCCGTCACCTGCGCCGCCTTCTGCGCATCGCCGCCGTCGTCCTCGTTGGAGACGATGTTGTATTTGCCGCCGCCATTGGCCTCGATATAGGCCTTGAAGCCGGCGACTGCCTCCCGCATGTTACCAGCGTTGATGATCGACATCATAGCGAGCTTGCCGCCATTGGGCAGCTTCTCCATCATCTTCTTGGCCTGAGCGACACCGACCTGCGTCCAGTTCGTGCCGATATAGGCGAGACGACCGGAGTCCGGCAGGTCGCCGTCATCGACGACGGTGGGGACGCCCTGCTCCAGGCACTTCTTGACCGATTCCGTCAGCGACGGATCCCAGCCGCCCACCACGGACACGCCGTTCGGCTTCTGGGCGCAGACCTGATCGACCGCGGCGATGAAGCCTGGCAGGTCGAAATCAGTCGGGCCGGCCACAACCACCTTGACGCCGAGCTCCTCGGCGATCTTCTTCATGCCGACATAGTCGTATTGCACGAAGAGCGGCAGGTTGGCCTTGTTGGAAATCCAGTAATAGGTTTCCTTCGCGTCGGCCGGGCCGAAAGACGATTCCTGCGCGCGCGCCGGTGCCGTCACGGCTGCCGCGAGCGCCGTTATCCCCAAGGCGACCAATGTCGATTTCAGCATGAAGCGCATTCCCGTTTCCTCCTGATTGGGTTCTGTTCCCAGTTTTTGCAGTCCACCGGCCTTGCCGGATTCCCCTCGGTTCCCGCCGGCCTAGCCGCGGCCCGCGGTCTTGAAGCGGTCGAGCGAAACGGCGAACAGCAGGACAAGCCCCACGACCAGTCCCTGCCAGAAAACGCCAACCGCGTTGATGATCATGGCGTTCTCGATCAGCGCTATGAAAAGCACGCCGAGAATGCCGCCCAGAATGGTGCCCTCGCCGCCCTTGAGGCTGGCGCCGCCAAGGACCGTTGCGGTGATGACCTTGAGTTCGATGCCGACGCCGGCATTGACAACAGCGCTGTTGAGCCGCGCCGCCCCGAGCACACCGGCGATGCCCGCCAGCGCACCCATTATGATGAAGCCGATGAGGATCAGCCTGTCGACGCGGATCCCGGATAGTTGGGCCGCGCGCGGGTTGCCGCCGACGAAATAGAACTGGCGGAAGAAGCGGGTGCGCGCGACCAGCCAGCCGCCGACCAGCACGAGGATCAGCATCGCCCAGAACGGCGACTGGATGCGCAGGATCGGATCGGCGGCGCGGCCATATTCGGCGAAGCTGTCGGAGATCGGCGTGACGCCCGTTCCGGCCGTCACATAGGTGAGGCTGCGATAGATGGTGAGCGTGCCGAGCGTCGCGATCAGCGCGTTGATGCCGATGCGCGTGACGATCAGCCCGTTGATCAAGCCGGCAACCGCGCCAACCAGAATGCCGACGAGAAGAGCCGATTCCGCCGGCCAGCCCCACCACCCGGCAACCACACCGGCCCACACCCCGGAAAGCGCGAGCGTCGATCCGACGGACAGGTCGAAAGTGCCGGCGATCATCAGCAGCATCATGCCGCAGACGAGAATGCCGACGGGTGCCAGATTGAGCAGCACGGCGCGCATGTTCGGCCCGGTCGGGAAGTTGTGCGGATAGACGATGGTCATCGCCAGCGCGAGCAGCACGACGAGCACGAACAATGTCAGCTCACGCGAGTTGGCCAGGCGGCGCACAATGCGCAGCGGCAGGGCCTCGCGCTGTTCGACCGGGGCCTGCGCTTCGTTCTGGGATATCTGTGCCACGCTCATGCTCCAACCGCTTGCTCGCGTACGTTCGCGACCGACGATGTGAACCGGGTCGCCAGCCGCAGCACCTGCTCTTCGGTCGCCCCCTCGCCCGGCAATTCCCCGACCGTGCGGCCCTCGGCCATCACGACGATCCGGTCCGCAAGCGCCAGCACCTCGGGCAGCTCGGACGAGACGACGAGAAGCGCCACGCCCTTCTCCGCCAGTCCGCGCAGCAGGCGGTAAATTTCGGAACGAGCGCCGACATCGACGCCGCGCGTCGGCTCGTCGACGATGAGCAGGCGCGGCTCCATGGCCAGCCATTTCGCCAGCAGGACTTTCTGCTGGTTGCCGCCCGAAAGCTCGCCGACGATCTTGCGCACGCTGGGGGTGGCGATGCGCAGCTCTTTGACGAAACCGCCTGCGAGCCGTTCGGCCTTGCTGTTGGAGAAGTTGGCGCCGGACGAGACCTTCGAAAGCACGGTGGCGGCGATGTTGTTGACGAGGTCCATCCCGAGGAAGAGACCCGACGTCTTGCGATCCTCCGGAACCATGCCGATGCCGGCGTGCTTGGCGTCCCACGGGCCCTGAGGGTCGACCGGTGCGCCTCCGATCCGGATGTCGCCGGCCGTGCGGCGCCTGGCGCCAAAAATGGCCTCGCAGAATTCGCTCCGCCCGGAACCGATCAATCCGGCAAGACAGACAACCTCACCGGCGCGCACGGTGATCGAAGCCGAGCGCACAAGCGGCGGCGCGGAGACCCCGTCGGCTTCAAAAACGACCGGACCCGCTTGCCGCGCCGAAGCCGCGCGGGTGAGATGAACCTCCCGCCCGACCATCAGCCGTATCAACTCGTCCGTCGTCGTCTCGGCGACCTTGCGCGTACCGGCGAGCCGCCCGTCCTTGAGCACCGCGACGGAATCGCAGAGCGCGAAGATCTCGGCCAGGCGGTGGGAGACATAGATGACCGAAACGCCGTCCCTGGCCAGCCGGCGCACGATCTCGAAGAGCTTTTCGGTTTCGGTCAGCGTCAGCGCCGCCGTCGGCTCGTCGAGGATCAGCAGCCTCAGTTCGCGCGACAATGCCTTGGCGATCTCGACGATCTGCGCCTGGGCTGGCGACAGGAATGCCACTTTCATTGCCGGATCGATGGCGACGCCGAGCTGGGCGATGAGAGCGTGCGCTCTTTCGCGCATCAGCCGGATATCGACCTGGCCGAACCATTTTGTCGGCTGACGGCCGGCAAAGATGTTTTCCGCGACCGACAGCTGCGGCACCAGCGAGCCTTCCTGATGGACGATGCCGATGCCCAGTTCGCCCGCGGCCTTCTCGTCGAGGTCGCCGAGTACGGCGGCATCGAGCCGCACCTCGCCGCTGGTGCGGCTGTA
This sequence comes from Mesorhizobium sp. WSM4983, assembly GCF_029625765.1. Classification (NCBI taxonomy): domain Bacteria; kingdom Pseudomonadati; phylum Pseudomonadota; class Alphaproteobacteria; order Hyphomicrobiales; family Phyllobacteriaceae; genus Mesorhizobium; species Mesorhizobium sp. WSM4983. Next base: position 1,256,216 of record NZ_JARTVM010000001.1, read on the forward strand.
GACGCCGGCAACGATCTTTCCCAGCGTAGACTTGCCGGCGCCGTTCTCGCCAAGCAGTGCCCGGATTTCACCGGGCTCGACCGATATCGACACGTCGTCGAGTGCCCGAACGCCGGGGAACGTCTTGCAAAGCTGCGAGATCTGCAGGCGCGGTGCCATGTCGACCTCAAGCGCTGACGAGTGCGGCCGGCATGGCTATGCCTTCGCCTGAAGGTAGTGAGCTTGCTTGGCCTGGATCATCCAGACCATGGTTTCATTCACCGGCGTGGCCACGCCGGTGCGCTTGCCGGCGTCAACGATGGCGCCGTTGATGACCTCGATCTCCGTCTGGCGCCGTGCCTCGACGTCCTGGAGCATCGAGGCCTTGCCGCCCACGGCCTTCTCCAGCAACGCCGTTATGGCGGCCCAGCGCTCGTCGTAGTCGAGCGAAATGCCCTGCGCTTTGGCAACCGCCACGACTTCCTTCAGGATTGCCGCCATCAGCGACTTCGTGCCGTCGAAGGCGACCAGTTCGTGCGACATGAAATGCAATAGGCCGGCGACCGGCAGCGTGCAGGCGTTCAGCGCCAGCTTCTTCCATACCTCGTCCAGGATGCGCTCGGACCTGGTGGTTTCGATCTGCGCGGCACGGAAGGTCTCGACCACCTTGTCCAGGCGAGGTGTCGCCTTGCCGCTCAGTTCGCCGATATAGGTCATCCCGACGCCGGGATGCTTCACCCTGCCGGGGCCGAGCAACGTGCCGCCGTGGTAAGTCAGACCGACCAGAACCTTGTCTTCGCCCACAATGCCGGCGATGCGCGGCGCGTTACCCCAGCCGTTCTGCAGGCTGAGCACCGCCGTTTCCCCCGCGATCATCGGGGCCGCCGCGCGGACCGCAGCATCGGTGTGATAGCATTTGACGAAGTTGATGATCAGGTCGACCGGTCCGACCTTCGACGGCTCCGTTGTTGCCGGAACGCGGATAACCGGCCGGGAGCCGTCCTTCTCCTCGATCGTGAGGCCGTTGTCGTTGATCGCTTGCACCGCCGGCTTCGAGACGTCGATCAGCGTCACGTCATTGCCTGCTCGGGCAAGATAGCCGCCGAAAATGCCGCCCATGGCACCGCCGCCGCCCAGAATGGCGATCCGCATGTCTTTCGCTCCCTGTCCCACGACGGGTTGTTTTCGGCAAAGTCGGGGCGCCGTTTCCGGGATCTTGTGGAAACGCGCTTTCGGCGAGCGAAGCCGCTAGCCGATCCGGCCTTGTCTGGTTATGTTCCGGTCATCCTTGCAAGCAGTTGCATGGTTGTCAAGTATGATGGTATGAAAGGTCTATGGTCGATCCTCTCGTTATAGAACGCAAGAAGCTCTTCGAGCACGTGGCCTCGCATCTCGAGGCGCAGATCCTGTCGGGCAAGCTGAAGCCCGGAGACCAGCTGCCGCCGGAGCGCGACCTGCAGACGCGCTTCGGCGTCGGCCGGCCCGCCATCCGCGAGGCGCTGATCTCGCTGCAGAAGGCCGGGCTGGTCGAACTCACCAACGGCGCGCGGGCCAAGGTGCTGATGCCGACCGCCTCGCACATCTTCACTGGCATGGCGCCGGCCGTGCGCCAGATGCTTTCGACCGAGGAGGGACATCGCTACTTCCAGGGCGCGCGCCTGTTCTTCGAAGTTGGGCTGGCGCGCGAGGCCGCCCGGCACGCGACGGCCACGGACCTCGAGGCGCTGGCGACTGCGCTCGAAGCCAACCGGAAAGCGATCGGCGACCGCGAGCGCTTCACCTCAACCGACATCGCCTTCCACTTCGAACTGGCGAAGATGGCGCGCAATCCAGTCTTCATCGCGCTGCACGACCAGATCTCGGAGTGGCTGAAGGAACAGCGCACGGTGACCCTTGCGGCAAAGGGGCAGGAAAAGACGGCGTTCGAGGCGCACAAGGCGATCTATGACGGCATCGCGGCCCGTGATCCCGATCGCGCCGAGCAGGCCATGCGCACGCATCTCGAGCAGCTTGCCGTCACCTTCTGGCAGCAGCGCACGCACGATTGAAAGCTGTGTGGATCGGCGTCTTAGGTGACCACTTCACCGGCAGGCGCCGGCATGCATCGACCTGAACTGATCTCACGCAGAAATTGCGAGCGCTGAGTACAGCAGATGCAAATCTAGAGCTCGACAACTGCGACGAATTCGCATTGCACCAGGGAAGCGCTGTCCGGTGTCAACGGCCTAATGTGCCTGGCCGGACGCGACTCGGAATCTGGAAACATCCGCAGCCATTCTTCATTGACGGCGACCCTGTCGCTGCTGTCGCTCAGATAGATATCCACCTTGATGATGTCCTCCGCGCTGCCGCCGGCGGCCTCGATGACGGCACGCATGTTGGCGAACACATTGGCCGACTGAGCCGCCATTCCGGCCGGCAATTCCTGCGTGGTCGGGCTGACGCCATGAATTGCCCCCGAGAACACCATGTTGCCGATCCGGCAGGCATTGGGAACTGGATGCCTGTGGCTCAGTCCTTTCACCGAAATACTTTTGCGCATGGTTCTGCTGATCCTTCGCGATCTGTAGCGGGAAACTCGTGAACGGCTGGTCTGAATGCCTAGCGCACGAGTGCGGCTGGAAGGACCTATCGTCTCGCGCGCAAAACCGAGGCTTGCGCGGGTGGCGAGGAAGCGCCGGTGTCGGGACGCGGCGCGGGCGGTTCATAGCCGGACGTCAGCTGAATTCCCCGCGTCTCGGGCAGCATCAGGGTCGCGGCGAATGCGATGCTGTAGCCCAACAGCGCGACAAGGCCGATCGCCTCAGCCAGGCTGATATGTTGCGCCAGTATTCCGATGCTGGATACGGCGGCCGCACCGGCCGCCTTACCGAAATTGTAGGCGAAGCTCTGACCGCTGGCGCGGATGGCGGAGGGGAAAAGCTCGGTGAAGAATGGGCCGAGCGCGGCATAGTTTCCGATGGTGAAGAAGCCGAACGGCGCACCCAGGATAATCAACGACCAGCCGGAGAGCGGCAAGAACATATAGGCGATGGTGATCAGCCAGGAACATACGAGAAAAAGCTGAAACGTCCGCCGCCGTCCGATACGATCGGCCAGGTATGCGCTGGCCAGAAATCCGAAAAACGAGCCGCCGGTCACCACGAACAGGTAATATCCAGATGCGCTCGGCGACAGTTCGCGCACCGTCTTCATGAAGGTCGGCAGCCAGTTGACGATCGCACCGCCGACTCCGATCACGCCGAATGCCAGCAATGAAGAAAGGATCGTCACGCGCAGGGCGTCAGGCTGAAATATCGCACCCAGCCCGGGCCGAACGCCGCTCTTCTCGACCAGCTCGCGCGTTTTGACGAATATCTCCGGCTCCTCGATCTTGCGGCGCAGATAGAGGACCAGCACGCCGGGGAGCACACCGATCATCAGCAGCACGCGCCATCCGTAATCCTGGGGCAAATGCGCCAGGACCACGCCCGCCAATATGGCGGCGGCGCTCCAGCCGATGCCGAATCCGCTCTGGACGGTGCCTACGGCCTTGCCGCGATGTTCGGCGCGGATGATCTCGCCCATCAGGACCGCACCGGCCGCCCACTCGCCGCCGAAGCCCAGCCCCTGCATGATGCGCAAGACCATAAGCTGCTGGAAGTCCTGGGCGAACCCGGCAAGGAAAGTGAAGGCGCAGAACCAAAGGATCGTGAACTGCATGATGCGGGCCCGGCCGAAACGGTCGGCGAGATAACCGCAGAGCCATCCTCCGATCGCCGCGGAGAGCAGCGTCGCGGTGGCCAGATAGCCGGCCTGCGCCGTCGTCATTCCCCAGGCCGCGATGAGGATCGGCAGCACGAAGCTGAAGAGCTGCGCATCCATCGCATCGACGGCCCAGCCGGCGAAACAGCCCCAGAAGGTGTTCCGCTCGCGCGACGTCAACTCCCTGTACCAAGTGAACATCTCTTCCTCCCGTTTTGTCGATGCGACACCGGCTAGACAACCAGTGGCGTAAGTCCTCCGTCCATGGTCAGCGAAGCGCCCGTCACGTAGGAGGATCTTGCGCTGGCGAGGAAAAGCGCCGCATCGGCCACCTCTTCAGGATTTGCGTAGCGCCGCAGCGGAATCCGCTGCTCGTTCAGCCGCAGCAATTCTTCCGGCGTCTTGCCAGTCACCCTGGATTCGACTTCAAGCGACAATTGCAAGCGCTCGGTCATGGTGGCGGCCGGGTTGATCACGTTCACCCTAACGCCTGCATGCCCCCACGCCGCTGCCAGCCCCGCCGAGGCGAGCATCAGCGCCGCGTTGGCGGCGCCTCCCGGCAAATGCATGGGTGACGCGATCTTGCCGCCGGTGCCGACTATGTTGACGATCGTGCCGGCGCCCCGCGCCACCATCAGCGGCAGGACGTAGTCGGTGACGTTCATGTAGGTGAAGAACTTCGCGTCCATCGCGACACGCCATTTGTCCGGCGTCAGTTCGTCGGGGGCGACTCTCCTGGCGCCGCCGGCCGAATTGACCAGGGACGCGATCGGCCCCACCTGCTCCTCGAGCGCGGCGACCATTTCCTTTGCCGCAAGCCCGTCCGACAGATCGGCGGCGAAACTCGTTGCCGAGAGCCCCTCGGCGGCCAGCTTTTTCTTGGCGTTGTCGAGGTTCTCCTGGCTGCGTGACACAATCACCACGCGGGCCCCTTCCCTGGCAAAGGCGCGTGCGCAGGCCAGCCCTATACCCTTGCTGCCCCCGGTTATCAGGACAATTTTCCCGTCGAGCTCGAGGTTCATTTCAGTGATCCTGTTTCTGGCCGCCAGCAGTGTGGACATTGATCGGGGTTCCCCCCGCGAAGGCTACGATCTGGTCGAACGCATTGCCGTACGCGAACTCATAGTTGTCGCGCTCGACATAGCCGAGATGCGGCGTGCACAGGGCGTTTGGAAGCCTGAGCAGGGCGTCGTCCGGATTGGTGAGCGGCTCGCGTTCGAACACGTCGACCGCCGCCTTGCCGGGGCGACCGCTCTTCAGCGCCGCCACCAAAGCGCCCGGCTGGATCAGTTCGGCACGGCTGGTGTTCACAAGCAAAGCGGTCGGCTTCATCAAGGCTAGGTCGTCAGGCCCAATCGCGCCGGTGGTCTCGGCATTCAGCCGCAGATGCAAGCTGAGAACATCCGACAGCCTGAACAGGGACGGCTTGTCTTGTGCCACGCTGAAACCCTCGGCCTTAGCGCGATCCAACGAGCCTTGGCGCCCCCAGATCAGCACCTCCATGCCGAAGGCCTTGCCGATCCGCGCCACCATCGAGCCCAACCGGCCGAAACCATAGATGCCGAGGACGCGGCCGCGCAGGCCGAGGCCTATGGTGGTCTGCCAACGGCCTTGCCGCAGCGACGCGCTCTCGAAAGGAATGTTGCGCATCGCCGCAAGAATCAGCCCCCAGGTGAGTTCGACGGTCGAATAGGACGGACGCGACGTCAGAGCGGACGAAACGACGACACCGTGCCTGTCGCAGGCCGCCAGATCGATGTGGGGAATGTGGCCGTTCTGGCTTATGAGCTTCAGCTTGGGAAGGCGGCTCAGCAAAGCTTCGTCGATCTTGGTGCGCTCGCGCATCAGCACCAGGACGTCCGCCTCCGCCAGGCGATCTGCCAGAATGTCGACATCCTCGACGATATCGGTCCAGATCGTGACGTCGTGGCCGTCCAGCCTGGAGAAGCAGTCCAGCGTGCGGACCACGTCCTGGTAGTCGTTGATGATGGCGACGCGAAGCTTTCTCACGGGGTGACCTATCGCCTCATGCATTGCCCGGCAGATCCGCAACGGAGGTACCGGCGTCGATTGCTTCGCACTTGGCCTCTTCAAGCGCCGACTTCCTCAGCGCCTTTGCCAGAACTTCGGCGGCCCGGGCAATCGGGATGAAGCAGACGCCGGTTTCGTCCGCAACGACGATATCGCCTGGAGCAACGCGCACGCCGGCGACTTGGATTTCGCCGTTGATCTCCACGGTCTCGATGCGCCATTTGCCTGTGACAGGCGTTATCTCGGTGGCCCAAAGCGGATATCCGACCCGCCGCGAATGCCCGAGGTCGCGAACGCCTCCGTCCACGATTGCTCCGGCCTCGCCCTGCCGTTTTCCGGTCTGGGCCGAAATTCCGCCCATGTTCGAAACGCCGGCAACGCCCTCGATCACCACAACGTCGCCCGGCAGTGCCAGGTTGTGGGCCTCGAACTCCGCCATCCGGTTGACTTGGTTTTTCGCCGTTTCGTAGACATGCTCGCGTTGCAGGATGTTGCGCACCGTAAGCGCCGGACCGACGATCGACACCGAAGGCAGGGTCGGCTTCAGAACCGATGCGCCAACCGCGCCGGTGATACCGAGCTCATCCATAATGTCCGAGATGACGCTGGTGGCGTCGCCGATCCGCTTGAAGCCGTCGATCAGATCCTTCGGCGGGCGCGGTACCCGCATCAGTCGAATGCGGTCGCGACTGATCTTGCCGGTGAGCTTCGGCAGCACATCCGCGAGAGCTATATCATTCATGCCTTATCCTCCGATCAGCGGCATCAGGATGGCTTGCCGCCATCAATGCGTCCAATTTAGAATCGACCAATGCATCATTTGCTGGGTGAATAACGTGCGCCTTGATCTGAACCTGATTGCCGTCCTTGAGGCCATCATGCTGGAGAGGAATGTGACACGTGCGGCCTCGAGCCTGGCGATGAGCCAGCCGGCGGTGAGCAATGCGTTGCGTCGAGCCCGCCGCCTCACTAAAGATCAACTTTTCCTCAAGACGGCAACGGGGGTCCAGCCCACCGCTCGCATGGTCGCGATGTGGCCCGACCTTCATCGCTCGCTCACGGCAATTCGCGCTTCTTTCGCGCCCGACGAGTTCGATCCCGCGTCGGATGCGACCAGTTTTCGCATTGCCGTCACCGACAGTCTCGCGATGGAAGGCGTCAGCGAAATTACGCTGAAATTGCAGGCCGCGTCGCCGCGCGCCCGCGTTTCCTTCGCGGTGCATACCCATGAAGGCTCGCTGGAAGGAATCGATCGCGGCACCCTTGACTGCGCCGTGGGCATGTTTGCCTCGCTGCCAAGAGAAATGCATGTACGGAGCCTGCGGACGGATCGCTATGTCTGCGTCATGCGCGGCGGACATGACCTGGCCGATTGCCTGACGCTCGATCGATTCACCGCCGCGGCACACGTCTTGGCGACCCCGTCCGGTCTGGAACGCGGCTTGGTGGATGGCTGGCTCAGCCTGACGGGACGGACAAGGACGATCGCCGTTGTGGTCAATCACTTTGCCGACGCACTGAAGATTGCCTCGCGTAGCGACCTCCTCACCTGCGTGCCGCTCGGCTTCTTCAATGGACCGTGGCGAACGATTGCGGATGGACGTGACCTGGTGGTGTGCGAGTTGCCGTTCGAAACCGAGAAGCTGCTCTACAAGCTGATCTGGCACGAACGACTGCAGCAGCACCCCGCCCACCAATGGTTTCGCGCGCTCGTGACGGACGCCTGCGGTTCGTCCTTCGATGGCCAGCTGGTTGGAGAAGCGCCGCTCGTGGGAACGACATGATCTTACGGCGGAAGCGACATCCAGGATGTCACTGGCGCAGATGGATCCGGCTTCCTCGCGGCACCAGTTCTAACCGTTCAGGGGCACATATGAGTAGACGTTCGCGGCGTCGCGCCGGACACGGCCAAGCCCAGGAAACGATATGTGGGCGCCGCCAACGATATAGCCGCTGTCAGCCGCATCGGCGAAGGCGCGCTCGTGCACGCGCTCGGCTTCCGATGCGTCGGCGTCATACTGGATCGTGACGGACGGGTCCTTGAATTGTACCGCGGCGACATGCACGACGTCGCCCCACAGGACGATCTTCTCGCCCTTGCTCTCGACCACATACATTGTATGTCCGGGTGTGTGGCCATAGGCGGTTTGTGCGCGCACGCCAGGCACAAGATCGGTGTTGCCATCGAATACGGCGAGCTTGCCGGCTTGCAGATATGGCCCGATCGATGCCATGGCGGCCTGAAAAAACCGCTTCGCTTCAGCGGGAGCCGCGTGCATGCTTGCCTCGCTCAGCCAGTAGTCGGTGTCGCGCTTTTCGACACGCACGACGGCGTTGGGGAAGGCTCTCTGGCCGTCGACCATGAGACCGCCGACGTGGTCGGTGTGCAGGTGCGTGAGGTAGATCTCATCGATCTGCTCCGGCCGATAGCCTGATGCGCTGAGATTGCTTAGCAGGTGGCCGGTGCCTGGGCCTAACAGGGACCCGGCACCAGCGTCGATCAGCACCAGCCTGGCTCCGGTATTGACGAGAAAGGAATTGTGCGACGTCTCGACGACATCGGTGAGATAGTTGCGTTTGAGTGCTTCCTCGATCCGCGCCGGGTCGCCCTGCAGCAACTTCGTCGCGGGGAGCATATTGCTGCCATCGGACAGCGCCGTTACCTCAAAATCGCCGAGCGTCAAACGATGGAACCGGGGCGCCTGGCTTTTGGCCATGGGCGCGCCAGCGAACAACGGCGTCGCCAGGCCGCAGGCCAGACAAAAGCAGCCGGCGGCCAAAAATGCGCGGCGGCTCGGATTGACGATGTCGCCGCTGGTCAGCCGGGGCTCCGCACCTCCGGTGCCGTCGAACAGGTAATCGAGAATCTTGCGAGGGGCGGTCATCCCAGAGCTCCATGTGCTTTTCGTCGAGGCCGCGACCGGCGTCCGTACGCTCGTTCTCGTCGCGGAGAACGTTTGCGCCGAGGCCGGTTTGCGCGCATAGCGTTCCCGAGACGGGTTACGCCGTCCAATTCAGAGTTCGCCGTCAGCATCATCACCCAGTTGAATAACGACTGATGATCATCATCCACCTAAAGCTCGCGATCGGTCCGTTCCTTCAGCCTCGCGGCTCGGAGCGGTCGCGCTGTTCCGGCATTTGAAATCACATCTCCACGGGCTGGGCGTCGGCCTGATCCTTGTTGAACCGCGGCAGCAGCCCGGTGCACAGGACCAGCATGACGACAATGACGAACTGACATGCGATGACTGTGCCGAAGGCGTGCGAAATGCTCGCCGGCTCCAGTGCCAGGTAGAGCGTGCCCAAGGTTGCGACCCCGAGCGCCAGGCCCGACTGCTGTAGGGTGATGAGGACGCCGCTGCCGACGCCCGCCAGATGCTTGGGGACATCGGCAAGCACGGCCCGGAACAAGCCCGAAAACAACATCGATTGTCCGGCCCCGATCACGACCAGCGGCACGGCAAATTCGATGAGGCTCACCCTTGGCCAACTGGACACGGTGATTGCAATCAACGTGACCAGTCCAAGCGCCTGCAGGAGACCGCCGGTCGCGAGCGCTCCACGGCCGAAGCGGCCGATGATGCGCGGGCTGACCACTGAACCGATGAAGAACATCGCCGCCATCGGCAGGATGGCGAGGCCGCTTTCGAGCGGGTTGGCGCCGAGCCCGTTCTGGACGGTGAGCGCGAAGACGAACATGAAGGCGCCGAAGCCGACGCTAAACAGCGTGATCATGGCCAGGCCGCGCGACATCGAGGGCAGCTTGAGCAGCGACGGCGGCAGCAATGGCATCTCGCCGCGCGCTTCGGCGGCCCTTTCGACGACCACCGTCGCGACGGCAAGCAAGACGGCTGCAGCCAGCATTGCCCACGTCCATGCCGGCCAGCCGAGCGAGTGGCCTTCGGTCAGCGGCACCAGCAGAGCCGTCAGCGTGGCGGCGAAAAGTACAGTGCCGGCGACGTCGATGCCCGCGGGGTGCGGCGAGCGGTTGGCTGGCACGACCGCCCGCGAGGCGAAGAACACGATGACGCCGAGCGGAATGTTGATCAGGAAGATCGGCCGCCAGGAGGTGCCGAACAGATTGGCGCTGACCAGCAGTCCGCCGGCGAGTTGACCGACAACCGCGGCGATGCCCGAGGTCGCGCCGTAAAGCGCGATGGCCCGGGTCTTGCGTTCGCCTTCCAGCGTGGCCTGGAAGGTCGCAAGCACCTGCGGCACGAGCATCGCCGCCATTGCGCCCTGGACCAGGCGGGCGGCGATAAGGAGATCGATGGTGGGTGCCAGACCGCAGGCGAGAGAGGCGAGGATAAACCCGGAGAGCCCGACCAAGAACAGGCTATGGCGTCCAAAACGATCGCCCAGCCTGCCGCCGAGAACGAGCATGGCGGCGTAAGCCACACCATAGACTGAAACCACCAGCTCAAGTGCGGCCGGCGTAGCCTGCAGCGAGGTGGCGATGGTCGGCAGCGCCACGTTGACGATGAAAAAGTCGGCGATCGGCAGGAAGGCGCCGGCGAGCAGAACGTACACGCCAATCCCGTGCAGCCCGCCGGCGCGGGCCATGGAACGAGGTGTGTGCCAAGCTTGCCCGGCGGCGATTGTCGAGTTGGTCATCCGAACCTCCAGATGTGTATGAAATCATAGTTATGTTGTCATAATGATTATGCTCATATACATAGCCGTTCGAAGTCTGTAAACTGCGCCCTATGGAAACCGACCCGGAATCGTCCGCACGCAAAGCTCCCCCGGCTGTTCGCTGGGCGGACCTGGCCGACCTCATCCTCATCATTGCCCGTGAGATTCAGTTTCGCGGTTACAGGGACGAGAAAGCGCTGTCGCTGTCGCAATCGGAGGGCATGGTGATGCGCCACCTGGTTGCGCACGCTTCCGCAACGCCCAGCCAGATCGCGACGGCGACCGGGCTGCAGCGCACCAATGTTTCCACCGTGCTGCGCGACCTGGAAGGCAAGGGGCTGATCGAGCGCCATGTCGACCCGCAAGATCGCCGGGGCGTCAGCGTCCACCGCACCCGGCGGGGCGCCCACAATTACGCCTTGGTGCGCAAGGAGTGGGCAACTGCCGTATCCGAGGCCGCCGGCGGCGACACACGCAAGCTCAATGCCGCGCTTGAGCTTCTCAGATCCATCGAAGCCGGCCTGACCGCAACGCGACCGATAGACGGCGACGGTCCGGGGCGAGTTTCCGCCCGCCGCCGGAACCTCTAGTGCCGAACGGCGCGAGAGAGAAGCAATCTCGACCGCAACTCAATAGCGGCCAGCCCTGTATCTCGTAAGGCTGCCGGCCGTCAGGCCATCTTCAACAAGCGCACGCCCTTAGCAACATGCTCAGGTAATACCCCCCAACCTATGCAATCCAGGAGCGCCTCACGAAGGTCGAAATCGGGTCTCAGTGGTCGTGCGCACCATGCTCCTGCAGCGAAAGCCCAAAAGTCCGCACCAGGTCGCTGACCTGCTCCGGTGACAGATAGCGGGGGTTGAGGCCGCGCAGAAGCAGATAGAGCTTTGCCGTTTCCTCCAGCTCTTCGGTAGCGAATACCGCCGCCTCAAGCGTCTCGCCCGCGACAACGGGACCATGGTTGGCGAGCAGCACCGAAGAGTAGCGTCCAGCGAGCCCTTTGATTGCATCGGCTACCGCAGGGTCTCCGGGACGGAAATATGGCACCAAAGCCGTCTGTCCGGCGCGCATGAGATAGTACGGCGTCATTGGCGGCAGGACCGACTTGGGATCGATCTCGGGAAGCATGGTGACGGCCACCGCATGGGTTGAGTGCAGGTGCACAATCGCACGCGCTGCTGCCCGCGTCTCGTAGAGGGCGGTATGCAGGGGGATTTCCTTGGTCGGCGCATCGCCCGCGACGAGCCGCCCTTGCGCATCGAGCTTGGCAAGGCGAGCCGGATCGAGAAAGCCCAGCGATGCGTTGGTCGGCGTCACAAGCCAGCCGCCGTCATCGAGCCGCAGACTGATATTGCCCGATGATCCCGGTGTCAGCCCGCGCTCGAATAGGGAACGGCCGAAGCGGCATATCTCTTCGCGAAGTTTGGCCTCGCTCATGTTGTGGCTCCCTCGATCAGTTCGAACCCGAGATCGATCTTCGTCGGCGGCCCGTCGGAGCAGACCAGCCGGGCGCCGGTCTCTCCGACCGCGACGCGTGGCGTCCGGATGGTGGAAAGCGGTTGCGGCGCCGCGCGGGCGACGTCCAGGCCGTTATAGCCGAAAATCGCCAACCGGCCGGGGAGGGCGATGCCGCGGGCAAGGCAATGGAAATAACCGCCAATCGCCATGTCGTCGTTAGAGAAATAGACGGCATCGAGATTGGGGGCGCGCCCGAGCAGCCGGCCGAGACCCTCGCGCCCGGCCTCGATCGACGAAGATGAGGGAATGATTTCTTCCGCGGCGACTTCAAGGCCTGCCTCTGCGAGCGCCGAGCGAAATCCGGCGAAGCGTTTGGCGGCGCGCAGATCGCGGCTGAGATCGTGGCCCACATAGCCGATGCGCCGATAGCCGCGCGAGACCAGATGACGCGCGCTCGCGCCTCCCGCCTCGCGGTTGGAATAACCGACGACGATGTCGATGCCATCGCCATCGGAATCGAGCAGTTCGGCGACCCTGATGCGGGCGTGCCTGAGCATGGCCACGGTACGCTCGGTGTGTTCGAGCCCGGCCACCATCATGCCCGCCGGACGCCAGCTAAGCAGCGACTCGACGAGGGTTTCCTCGCGGCCCTGTTCGTAGTCCGTCACCGCGACGACAGGTTGGAACCCGGCGCCCACCAGCACCGTGTTGGCGCCGCGCAGCATGTCCGGAAAGACGATGTTGCTGAGCGACGGTATCACGATCCCGACCAGCTTGGAGCCGGTCGAGGCCAGCGTGCCGGCGATGCGGTTCGGCACATAGCCGAGGCTTCTCGCGGCATTGAGGACGCTCTCGCGTGTCTTGGCCGAAAATGAACCGTGCCCGCGCAACACGCGCGAGGCGGTGCTCTCGCCGACGCCGGCCGCGCGTGCGACATCGGTAAGGGTCGTCGTCCCCGTCGGCGTGCCGTCGGCCAGCTCGTCGGCCACTTTCGATCTCCCCGCTGGAGCGCGACGTCGCACTCGACCGTCCTCGCTTCCGTCCATCTCTTTTGCCATGTCGCGGCAACCTTTTCAAACAATTGTTGGCAGCGCTGCCACTTTTTCGTTGGCAGCGCTGCCAATCCATGTTATCCGGTTACGCAAGCGCTGCCAAAACCGCCACCGGCGGGGCGCGCTGACACCCCATTCACAGTCAAGGGAGGAACCAATGACCGTGCTTACACCTGCGCTACCGGCGCAAGCCGTAGCTGAAATCGAAACGAGGAGGACCGCCTACAGCAAGGTCTTCTGGCGCATCGTGCCGTTCCTGATGCTGTGCTACGTCGTTGCCTATCTCGACCGCGTCAACATCGGCTTCGCCAAGCTGCAAATGTCGGCCGACCTCGGCTTCAGCGAGACCGTCTACGGCCTCGGCGCCGGCATCTTCTTCATCGGCTATTTCCTGTTCGAGGTGCCAAGCAACGTCATTCTTCACAAGGTCGGCGCGCGCATGTGGATCGCGCGCATCATGATCACCTGGGGTTTGATCTCAGCTGGCTTCATGTTCGTCACGTCCGCGCCGACATTCTACCTGTTGCGCTTTCTGCTGGGCGTCGCCGAAGCCGGGTTCTACCCGGGGATCATCCTTTTCCTCACCTACTGGTATCCCTCGCATCGCCGGGCCAAGATCATCGCGGTGTTCATGTCCGCGATCCCGGTCTCAGGCATATTGGGCAATCCTCTTTCCGGCTGGATCATGGATTCGTTCGATGGCGCCCACGGCCTCGCCGGATGGCAATGGATGTTTCTTATCGAGGCGGTTCCAGCCGTCCTTCTCGGCATCGCTGTCTTGTTCTTCCTCGACAACGGCATTCGTCAGGCCAAGTGGCTGAGCGAAACGGAAAAGCAGGCCCTGGAAGAGGAGATCGCACGCGAGGAGCGTCACAAGGAGAGTGGGCATTCGGTAGCCGGTATCTTCCGCGATCGCCGAGTTTGGCTGATGTGCCTGATCTACTTCACCTTCGTGATGGGCCAGTACGGGCTGACCTTCTGGATGCCGACCCTGGTCAAGGCGACCGGCATCACCGGAAACTTCAATATCGGACTGATCAGCGCGATCCCCTTCATCTGTGCCGTCGTGGTCATGAATCTGTTCGGCCGCAGCGCTGACAGGCATCGCGAGCGCCGTTGGCACCTGGTCGTTCCGGCACTGCTCGGCGCCGTCGGTTTCGTCGTCGCGGCCGCCAGCTCGAATCTGACGATCGCCATCGCCTTCCTGTCCGTTGCAGCGGCCGGAGCGATCACCTGTGCGCCGCTGTTCTGGTCGCTGCCGACCTCATTTCTCGCCGGGACAGGTGCCGCGGCAGGCATTGCGCTCATCAATTCGGTCGGCAACCTGGCCGGCTTTGTTAGCCCGTATCTCGTCGGCTATCTGAAGGATTTGACCGGCGCAACGCAGGTCGGCATGTATGCGCTCGCCGCAATCCTGGTGCTCGGCGCGGTCCTGGTGCTGACGACGCCACCCAAGCTGGTCAATCGCTAAACCGGATTGCGTTTCGAATAAGGATCTCCGTGATGACCGTTTATGATCGAAGCAAGGAAAACCCCGCCGGAGCAAGGACGAACCGGGCCGCCCTGATCGGCATCGGTTCCATGGGACTTGGCATGGCCATGTCGCTCAGGCGGGCCGGGTTTGAAGTGGCTGGCTTCGACGTGGACGCCGCGGCCATCGCCCGGCTCGTCGACGCGGGCGGCCGAGGCGCGGCAAGCCCCGCCGAGGCCGCTGAAGGTGCCGACGTCGTCGTGTCGGTGGTCGTCAACGCCGCGCAAACGGAGGCCATCCTGTTCGGTACGAACGGCGTCGCCGAAACCATGGCCGAGGGCGCGGTTTTCGTCTCCTCGGCCACGATCGATCCCGATGCGGTGCGCCGCCTTGCCACGCCGCTCGAAGCGACGGGACGGCTCTATCTCGACGCGCCGATCAGCGGCGGGTCGGTGCGCGCCGCCGAGGGTGCGCTCACCATTCTGGCCTCCGGCAGCCCTGCCGCCTTCGCCAGAGCGCGGCCGGCACTGGATGCAATAGCCGCCAACGTCTATGAACTCGGTGACGAGCCGGGCGTTGGTGCAGCCTTCAAGATGATCAACCAGTTGCTTGCTGGCGTGCATATCGCGGCGGCCAGCGAAGCCATCGCATTTGCCGCCCGGCAAGGGCTGGACATCCGCAAGGTCTACGAGGTGATAACTGCCTCCGCAGGCAATTCGTGGATGTTCGAGAACCGGGTGCCGCACGTGCTGGACGGCGACTACACACCGCGCAGCGCGGTCGACATCTTCGTCAAGGACCTCGGCATCATTCAGGATATGGCCCGCAGCGCCAAATTCCCGGTGCCGGTGGCCGCAGCCGCGCTACAGATGTTCCTGGCGACCTCGGCGGCTGGAATGGGCCGGGACGACGACGCATCCGTCGCCCGGCTCTACGCAAAGATCACCGGCACCGAACTGCCTACAACCCGCAAACCTAGCCAACCGGCCTGACATCGGCCTGAGGAAGACTGGATCGCCCATGCCCCGCTTTGCCGCCAACCTGACAATGATGTTCAGCGAGTGGCCGTTCCTGGATCGGTTCCAGGCGGCCGCCGATGCCGGCTTCCGTGCGGTCGAATTCCTGTTTCCTTACGAGCAAACGCCCGAGGTGATCGGCGAGCGCCTTCGCAGATACGGTTTGACCCAGGCTCTGTTCAATTTGCCGCCTGGCGATTGGGCCGCCGGCGAGCGAGGACTGGCCGCCTTGCCCGATCGGTTCGCCGAGCTTCAGGCCGCCGTGGCATCTGCCCTTCCCTACGCGGAGGCCACGGGCGTGAAGCGCCTGCATTTGATGTCGGGGCTCGCCGCTCGCGGGGACAGGGCGGCCATGGATGCCTATCGCAAAGCGATCCTCTGGACCGCCGGCAAGCTTGCCGATCGCGGCATCGATCTGGTGATCGAACCGATCAATGGTCGCGACATGCCGGGCTATTTCCTCAATGACTTCGACTTTGCCGAACAGCTCATCGGAGAACTGGCGCTGCCCAACCTCAAGCTGCAGTTCGATGTCTACCACCGCCAGATCCTGCATGGCGATGTCGTCATGGCGTTGCGCCGGCTGCTGCCGATCATTGGCCATGTCCAGATAGCAAGCGTGCCCTCCCGCCATGAGCCGACTTCGGAAGAGCTCAACGACCGGTTCATCTTCGCGGAACTGGACGGGCTGGGCTATGATGGTTTCGTCGGTTGCGAATATCGGCCCAGCGGCACGACACTTGAGGGGCTCGGCTGGTTCGCCCCCTTTGCCGGCGAGCCCCTTCCCCAGGCTGGCATCGGAGTTTCGCCATGAGCCTCGCCCTCGGCGCAATTGCGGACGACTACACAGGCGCGTCCGACCTGGCCAACACGCTCGCCAAGGAAGGTCTTCGCACGGTTCAAACCATCGGCATTCCGGCCGCAGGTCTCGATCTTCCCGAGGTCGACGCGGTTGTCGTCTCGCTCAAGATCCGTTCGGTTGCGGCAGCGCAGGCGGTGGAGCGCGCTCGCGCTGCCGACCAATGGCTGCGCGCCCGCGGGGCAGCGCATGTGATGTACAAGATCTGCTCGACCTTCGATTCCACCGATGCCGGCAATATCGGCCCGGTGCTGGACGCCTTGCGTCACGACGTGGATGAGAAATCGGTTTTGGTGACGCCGGCCTTTCCGGAAACCGGCCGAACCGTCTACCAGGGGAATCTTTTCGTCGGCGCGGTGCCGCTCAACGAGAGTCCGCTCAAGGATCACCCGCTCAATCCCATGCGCGATGCCAATCTGGTGCGCGTACTCGCCCGGCAGAGCATGGCAGCGGTCGGGTCGATCGACCTCGCGACGGTCGCGCGCGGCGCAGACGCGATCCGCGCGCGCAACGCGGCGCTTTCCCAAGATGGAGCCGGAGCGGCAATCGCCGACGCCGTCTTCGAGAGCGATCTTGAAGCGATCGGCGCGGCAGCCTTGGCACAACGCCTGTCGGTCGGAGCGTCCGGCCTGGGACTGGGTCTCGCCCGCGGCCTGGTCGCCGCCGGCACCGCGCGGCGCCATCAACGGACGGTGCTGCGGGACCGGCCGGTCGAGGGGCCTGCGGCGTGCCTCGCTGGCAGCTGTTCGCGGGCGACACTGACGCAGATTGCCCGCGCCGAAGAGACGATGCCCGTGCTGAGGCTCGATCCGGAAAGGCTGATGAGCGGAGTGGCGGAGACGCACCGTGCGCTCGCCTGGGCCGCCGCCCGCTTGGCCGATGGCCCCGTCCTGATCGCCAGCAGCGGATCGCCCGAGGTGGTTTCGGCGCTGCAGGCGCGGCATGGACGTGACGCTGCCGGTCAAGCGATCGAGCAGTCGTTGGCGACCATCGCCGAAGGTCTGGTCGAACTCGGCGTGCGCAGGTTGGTCGTGGCGGGAGGCGAGACGTCCGGCGCCGTCGTGGACCAGCTTGCCATTCCCGCCTTCGAGTTGGGCCCCGAAATCGCCGCGGGTGTCCCAGCGCTGCGTGCACTCGGCAGCCCGCACGGCGAGCTGCTGCTTGCCCTAAAGTCAGGCAATTTCGGCGGCGACCGTTTCTTCGCCGACGCCTTGGCCGTTTTGGCATGAGACGGAGTCTTGGCTGTACAAGGACAACTGAGAAGGTCGCGCCAGGGTCGAATGGCAGCGATGGATTCCGAAGAGGCGCTCCTAAGAAGGTGATGCTCAATTTCGGCCGGCGGACCTGCCGAATGACGACAGCCAAGATCGCGCTCGGCCTGATGGCCGCGTTTGGCACCCCAGGCTGCCTCCGGCCCGCACGGGCAGTTCAGGCTTTTGCCCTTCCACGTTGGCACCGATCGCTGCCGGCAGCGCGCCGGCCGCCGCAGTGGTGCCCTCGAGCGACAATTCTCCCCTTCATAAATCCGTTGTGTCGATTTCGTAGATGAAACAGGGGGCTTTGTGTAATGCCACTCTCTGGAAAAGGATGGAAAATGTCCAAGATCCCCGGCAAGACCGAAACGATCGAAAACGCGGAATCCGCTACTTACGAGCCGTACAAGGTTACCGAGCAGGTCCGCGCTGTCGCCGAACAGGGCGTTGAGCAGGCGAAGGAAGCATTTTCCCAATTGGAATCGAACGCCGAGACGACTCAAAAGGCTCTTGAGTCGACCCTTGAGGTGGCCAAGACCATCCGCAACGAGGTGTCGCTGAAGACGATCGCAGCTCTGCGAGCCAATGCCGAAGCCGGCTTCGCTCACCTCGAAGCACTGGCCGCCATGAAGTCGCCATCCGAGTTCTTCGAGCTGCAGGCCGCTTTCGTGAACAAACAGATCGACACTTCCGTCGAGCAAGCCAAGACCCTGCAGGCGGTGATGTTGAGAGCCACCGAAGACGTATCCAAGCCGATCAAGGATGCCTTCGAAAAGGCTTTGAAGAACCTCAAGGCTGCTTGACTGCTCAGGCAATCCGGGACCGGAGGTCGCCGACCTCCTCTGCTCGTTACGACATCAAGACCGGCACACTCGCGCCGGTCTTCTTCCATTCGGCCGGCGTCCTTTGCACAAATCGCAACTATCGGCCAAGCATCGCTTTTCCAAACAGTTGGCTACGGAATAGGCCCGCAGTGACGAAGGCCCGAAATCGGGACGAGGACGCCGCTTTGGTCCTGCAGCTACTTGACCATTGATCGTTGCAGCCCAGTGCCGGCGATTTCTCCGGGGCTGCTTTCGAAGTCGAAGAGCCTTTGGGTCGCAAGCGCCGCGGCGCCGCGCGCCCAGGAATCGTCTGCCCAATCGGGTGTAATCGGTGGCGGGTTCCACATGGCATAACGCTTCAATGCATCGCGCATTGGCCCGAACAGATAGTCGCCAAAGGTGACGGCTTCGCCCCCGCCGACAATCACTTCCGGATCGATGATATTGCAGAAACCGCCCAGGTATCGTCCAATCCCCTCGCCTGCCTCCTGCAGCAGGTCTATGGCTGCCCGGTCTCCAGTCTTGGCCGCGTTCAGCATGTCGTGGCGCGTCACTTCACCAGCGAGTCGCCTGGCCTCCTTCCATCGCCGCACCAGGGCCGGTTCCGAGAAGAAGGTCTGCAGGCAACCGCGCCTGCCACACTCGCATGGCGGCCCGTTCGGATCGTATGTCGAGTGACCCATCTTGCCCGCGGCGCCATTCGCGCCGTGATGGACAGAGCCATCGATGACCACCGCGCAGCTGATGCCGGCCCCGATGGCCAGGGCCCCGACGGTGCGATGATGCCGGCCAAGTCCGAACAATTGTTGCGCGAGCGCAAATGCGTTGGTGTCGTCGTCCGCCCAGACGGGTACGCGCACGCGTTCGGCAAGCATCGCAGCGATCGGCACATCGGCCCAATTGAACCGGTGGCTCAACCGGCAGACACCGTTATCGATGACGCCTGGTACAGCGATGCCGATCCCGCTGAGCTGGGCGCCTGTCGGTGCCCTGCGGTCGGAAACCAGCTCCTCGACTGCCGAGGCGCAGGCCTCCACCGTACTTTGTGGCGACAGATCGGGGACAACGACCTGCTTCGTAACAAGTGGAGTCGTGGCAAGATCGGTCAGCACACAATCGATGCCGCCTACCTTCAGCTTGAGCCCGGCCACAAGCCTGCCGGCGTAGTTTATGTTGATCGGGATAGGTCGACGTCCCGGCGCGCCAAGACTCGCCTCCCCTTCCACCAGAATATTTTCCTCGAGCAATTCAGACACGACGAACGTCACGGCCGCGGGGCTGAGGCCCGTAACAGAGGCGATTTCGGCGCGGCTTATAGCACCTTGCCTTCGCAGCAGGTTCAGGATCAGCCGCCGGTTGATCGCGCGGGCCGTTTGCTGATCGCCTTTGAGCTTCATTCCTGCCTCATAATTAATTTTGTAAATTAAGTATTGACCATGCTGACATCCATACGCTACGAATTCGCATGGTTCAATTGGAATCCGGCTGTTCTCAGGGAGGAGATAGAAGCCATGACCACCGACTTTTCCGCGTTAACCACAACAAGGCGCCGTTTCCTCAAGGGCACTGGCGCGGCACTCGCCGCTTCGGCGACTGGTCTTTGCCTCCCGGCCTTGGCCCAGGCGCAGGAAATCACCATCATTTCCAACCTCAGCAATGTCGAGCAACGCCAGATCCTGCAGCGGCTGGCGAACGAGTATGAGGCAAAATCAGGCGCCAAGATCGTCATCAACAACATGGACCACGAGGCCCATAAGACGGCAATCCGCAGCTATCTTGTCGTCGGCGCTCCGGACATCTGCTTCTGGTTTTCCGGCAACCGCATGAAGGCCTTCGTCAACAAGGGCCTTTTTGACGACATCTCCGATCTGTTCGCCAAGGAGAACTACAAAAGCGTACTCGGCGCCACCACAAGCGCGGTCACCGTCGACGGCAAGCAGTATGGCCTGCCGATGGGAGGTCTTCTCTGGGGCCTCTTCTATCGCAAGGACGTTTTCGCCGAAAAAAATTGGTCGCCGCCCAAGACCTGGAACGACTTGCTCGCCTTCGGCGAGGCGGCAAAGTCCGCGAAGATGATCCCGATCAGCATGGGCACGAAGGAGCTTTGGCCGGCGGGTGGCTGGTTCGACCACATGAACCTGCGCATCAACGGGCTCGACAAGCACATCGCGCTGATGGACGGCAAAGTTCCTTACACCGATCCGATGCTGACGCCAGTCTTCGACAAATGGAACGATCTGATCAAGGCGGGCTTCTTCTCGCCGAGCCACAGTTCGTTCGGATGGGAGCAGGCGGGTGCTGCCCTAGCGCAAAAGAAGGCGGCAATGATGGACCTGGGCGGCTTCGTTCGATCCGCCTTTCCGGAAGCGGATTTGCCTCAGCTTGCCTACGCGCCATTTCCCGAGATCGTTCCCGGCGTCGCCCGCTACGAGGATTTTTCGGTCAACTCCATCCACGTTCCGGCGAATGCGAAGAACAAGCAGGGTGCGCGCGACTTCCTCGCCTATTTCTACAAGCCGGAAAATCTGGGCGCATTCCTCGCCGCCGAAGGCGCCATCCCGCCTCGCAACGACTGCCCGCCAAGCAAGGACCCGCTGGTCAATGCTGCGGTCGAGGAACTGAAGAAAGTGGTTGGAACATCGCAATATTACGATCGCGACACCGATCCGGACATGGCCCAGGAAGGGATGGCGGGGCTGCAGGAATTCATGGTCAAGCCTGAGCGACGTGAGCAGATCCTCAAGCGCCTCGAAAAAACCCGCAAGAGAATCTTCGGTTGATCCTCCCTGGCTGACGGGCGCCGCCTTTCGGCGGCTCCCGGCTCTCTTTTTTCGGATGGAACGCCATGCCTCCTGTCTGGCGCAGAAATCGTCATTGGTTGACGCCGGTACTTTTCCTGCTGCCGGGCCTCATCCTGTTCGGCTCGGTGATCCTTGCCGCCTCCATCGAGACGGTCTGGATTTCGCTGCACGACTGGGATGGGATTGGCGCCAAGACCTGGGTCGGGCTCGCCAACTATGTCGAACTGGCCGACGATCCGCAGTTCTACGTCTCGCTCAAGAACAACGTAATCTGGCTGCTGATCTTCATGCTGGCGCCGCCGATCGGCCTGGCGCTTGCGCTGATCGTGAATCAGCAGATCCGCGGCATGCGCATCCTCAAGTCGCTGTTCTTCGTGCCGCTCGTGCTGGCGACCGTCACCGTCGGTGTCGTGTTCGGATGGGTCTATGATCCAAACTTCGGGTTGCTGCAGCTTCTCTTCGGCGCCTTTGGCGGTACCGCCCCGGCGCTGCTTTCAGACGAGACCTTCGTCACCTTCGCGGTAGCCGCCGCCGGTCTGTGGCCACAGATCGCGTTCTGCATGATCCTGTTCCTGGCGGGCCTGAACAGCCTCAACGACGATCTGATCGCCGCCGGACGCGTCGACGGTGCGCGCGGCTGGCGCATGTTGCGCCATGTCGTCCTGCCGCAACTGTCGCAGGTCGGCTTCATCGCCATCGCGGTGACGGTGATCGGTGCGCTGCGCTCCTTCGACATGATCGCGGTCATGACCAGTGGCGGCCCCTATGGCTCGTCCACCGTGCTCGCCTACCAGATGTATCAGGAGTCGATCTTTTCCTACCGCTTTGGCTACGGCGCCGCGATCGCCACCGTGCTGTTCGTGATCATGATCGTCTTCATCGCCTGGTATCTCAGTGGCCTCATCAAGGCCGAGCGGAGCAACGCCTGATGTACCCGCGCCCCATTCCCGAAAACGCCAGGATCCAGCGAGCCCTCTATCTAGGTGGTGTAACCCTGGTCGTGATCCTGTGGCTGCTGCCTCTGCTCGCCGTGATGCTGACCTCGATCCGTTCCAACGAGGAGCTGATGGCCGGCAACTATTGGGGCTGGCCGCAGAAATTCAGCCTGATCGACAACTACAAGGCGGTTTTCGACCAGACCGCCATGCTGCGCTTTTTCCTCAACAGCCTGCTGATCACCATCCCATCCGTCATCGGCGTTCTCATCCTGTCGACACTGACCGGCTTCGTCTTGTCGCGCTACCCGTTCCGTGGCTCCAACCTCATCTTCGCCCTCTTCGTCGGCGGCAATTTCCTGCCGGCGCAGATCATGATGATCCCGGTCCGCGACCTGATGGTGAGGCTGGGTCTCTACGACACCGTCTATGCGCTGATCGTTTTCCACATTGCCTTCCAGACCGGCTTCGCCACGCTTTTCATGCGCAACTTCATCGCCGCTCTCCCGGGCGAACTGTTCCAGGCGGCGCGCGCCGAAGGCGCCTCGCCGTTCCAGACATTGCGCCACGTGGTTATTCCGCTGGTCCGGCCTGCACTGGCGGCACTCGCGATCCTCACCTTCACCTTCGTCTGGAACGACTATTTCTGGGCGATCGTCCTTACCCAGAGTGATGCGGTCAAACCCGTTACCGCAGGCCTGAACAATCTGCGCGGCGAATGGACATCGGCCTGGAACATCGTCTCGGCGGCCACGATCTTCGTCGCCCTGCCCCCGGTCGTGATGTTCTTCATGATGCAGAAGCACTTTGTCGCCGGCCTCACCATGGGAGCCGTCAAGGGATGATCCGCCGCGAACCCTGCCGCACCCGACACGCACGGAAAGGCGCCTCGATATGAGCAGCGTGGAATTGCGAAAAGTCGACAAGCACTATGCCGGCTACCATGCCCTGAAGACGGTCGACCTGACGATCGAAAAGGGCGAGTTCGTCGTCATGGTCGGCCCCTCCGGCTGCGGAAAGTCGACATTGCTGAAGACGATCGCCGGGTTGGAAACCATCAACTCCGGCCACATCGTGATCAACGGGCGAGACGTCACCAGGGAAGAACCCGGCGACCGCGGCATCGCAATGGTCTTCCAGTCCTATGCACTCTACCCACACATGACCGTGGCCGAGAACATGGGCTTCGGCCTGCGGATGGCCCACCGGCCCAGGACCGAGATCGACGTCGCCGTCAAACGCGCAGCACGGATCCTGCGTCTGGAGGAGCAGCTCGACAAGCGCCCGAAGCAACTGTCGGGCGGGCAGCGCCAGCGCGTCGCGATCGGCCGCGCGATCACCCGCTCTCCCGAGGTGTTCCTGTTCGACGAGCCGCTGTCGAACCTCGATGCCGCGCTGCGCACTCAGATGCGAGTGGAACTTTCGAGCCTGCACGCGCAGCTTGGATCGACGATGATCTACGTCACCCACGACCAGGTCGAGGCGATGACCATGGCCGACCGAATCGTGGTCCTCAACAAGGGCCGGATCGAGCAGGTCGGCTCGCCGCTGGAGCTCTACGCCAACCCTGCCAACATTTTCGTCGCGGGCTTCCTCGGCGCGCCACGCATGAATTTCATCGAAGCGAAAGCAGTGAGCGTCGAGGCATCCAGCGTCTCGGTAGCCGCCGCCGGCCTCCCTGCCATCACCTTGGATGGCATCGACGCCGGCGGCCTTTCGGCTGGTGACGCCGTGACCATCGGCATCCGTCCGGAGGCCCTGCGTGTCGTCGAGCCAAGCGACGACGTAATGCCGGCCTTCTCCAGCCAGGTCCGTCTGGTCGAGCAGTTGGGGCGCGAAACTGTCCTCTACGTCGACGGCTCTCCGCTTCAGACGACCAATTCCGACAGCGGCACCGGCAATTTCACGCTTCAGCTCAACAAGGTTTCTACCCTCGGCGTCGGCGCCGCGTTGCAGGTCGGCTTCGAAGCGGGCGACGCCTACCTCTTCGGCCCCGATGGCCGCACGCTCACGCCAAGAAAACCCCTCGCCTCAGTCTGAACCTCGAAATTTCGAAAGTCCCATACGCATGAACCGCAAAGAGCCCGCTCCGCTATCCGTATGGCGGCCCCTCAATCTTGACCGCTTTCTGCTTGGAGCACCTCATTACCCCGAACATGTCGACGAAGGCTGCTGGCAGCGTGACGCCGAGCGCATGGCTGCCGCCGGCGTCAACACAGTGCGTATGGGAGAGTTCGCCTGGCACATTTTCGAGCCCCGCGAAGGCAAGTTCGAGTTCGGCCTGTTCGATCGCGCGATCGAACTTCTCGGCCGCGCGGGGATCGACACGATCATGTGCACGCCGACAGCCACCCCTCCCCGCTGGCTCACCGTCAACTATCCCGAAGTGCTGCGCGTTGACATGAACGGGCGGGCCTCAAGCCACGGATCGCGCCAGCATGCCGACACCACAAGCCCGGTATTCCGCGCCCACAGCCGCCGCATCACCCGCGCCATGGCCGAGCATTATCGGCACAACCCGCGTGTGATCGGCTGGCAGACGGACAACGAGCTCAACACCACGGTGTCGGAATCGTTCGCGCCTTCGACAAGGCTGGAGTTCCAGAAATACCTGCAGAAGGCCTATGGCACCATTGAGGCGTTGAACTTCGCCTGGGGCGGCCACTTCTGGGCGACGGCCTACGACGATTTCTCGCAGATCGACCTGCCGAGACCGCTCATGCCGTCCTACCCCAGCCCCGGCCACGTGCAGGACTACCATCGCTTTCTGGCCGCCGCGACCGCGGCCTTCCAACACGACCAGGTCGAGATCCTGCGCGCCGCCAATCCGGACTGGTTCATCTTCCACAATCTTGGCCAGCTTGCCGACATCGACTTCCGCGGTCAGTTCGGACAGGACCTCGATTTCATCGGCTTCGACATCTATCCGATGCTCTATGACGAGATGCGCCGAACCGGCGGGCATGCGGCGACCCAGGCCCTCCATCTCGATATATGCCGCGCCTATTCCGGCAACTTCATCGTTCCGGAGCAGGCCTCGGGCTTCGGCAGCCAGCCCGGCTTCTCGACGATGACGCCGGAGCCCGGCGAGATGCGTCGCATGGCCATGACTTCGGTGGCGCGCGGCGCCGACGGTGTCATGTTCTTTCGTTGGCGTCCCGCGCATTTCGGCGCCGAGATCTACTGGATGGGCGTCATCGATCACGACGACGTGCCGCGCCGCCGCTATGACGAGGCGAGCCGCTTCTTCCATGAGATCGCCGCCGCGAAGGAGCAGATTCTTGGCACCGCAGTGCGCATGGACCTCGGCATCGCCGGCGCGGACTTCGATAACCAGGAGGCTCACAAGACCTATCCGATCGGCCTCCCCAGTCCGCTCGAAGACGCGACGCTGTTTCATCGCCACTGCTATCAGAACGGCATTGCATGCGGGTTCATTCATCCCGAAGACGATCTTTCGCGGCTCAAGGCGCTCTACGTCCCGCATTGGGTGATGTGGAAGGATGAATGGAACGAGGCTGTCGAAACCTTCGTCCGCCACGGCGGTACGCTGATCCTGTCGGCATTGAGCGGGACGAGGGACGAGAACAACCACATCATTCGCGAGCAGGCCCCCGGCAAGGCCCTTGCAGCCCTGAGCGGCGTCAGGGTGGCGGAGTTCGGCCGCGTCGTTCCCGAAGGCGCCAGCGGCCTGTTTCCGCTGTTTCGTCCGGCTCCGATGGGCACCTATGCACCGCCGCCCCTCCCGGCCTCGTCCGCGGAACGCAAATACCTGTTCACCCTTGGCAATGAAGAATTCCAGGCTGCGCATTTGTACGAGGTGCTTGACGTAGCGCCTGACACCGAGGTGCTCGGCGTCTGGTCGAACCGCTTCGCCGCCGGCTCTCCGGCAATCACCGCCCGCAAGGTCGGGCAAGGTCGGGTTGTCTATGTCGGCACGTATCTCACGCCGCAACTGACGGAGAAGCTTGTCGATGTCGTGCTGGCCAAAGCCGGTATAGCGCCTTTGCTGCCCGACCTGCCTGCCGGGGTGGAGGTCTCTGTCAGGGAAGCCGACGACCGCCGGCTGATGTTCGTGCTGAACACCACGGAAGTCGCCGTGATCGTAACCGACGTCCCAAAGGGCCTCGACCTGCTGACGGGCAAGGCCGTTGAAGGAACGCTGCAACTCGACCCTTACGGCTGCGCAATAATTCGGTCCTGAACAAATCGAACCAGCGTCCATAGACGCCGAACAGATGCTCTTCGAGGCGAAAAATGCGTTCTTCAATCCGCCGCCACAAGGGATCGCAAAAGCGTTTCCTTGGCGGATGACAAGTGGGCCCCGACTGCCAGCTCGACGCGCGCAAGGTCGTGGCTCAATGGGCGTCGATGTAAGAGATGCTCGACCAAAGCTGCGTGGCTGCGCCACTTCTCGTCGCTTGTTCGAGGCTGGAGAAGTCATGAAGTCGAGTTGACAGGATAGCGTCGCATCGTCCAACCTAGGCGCCTCACCAGGGGAGTCCCGGCAAGGGGCTGAGATACTGCTATCGCGCGCAGTGACCCGTTGAACCTGATCCAGTTCATACTGGCGTAGGGACGGTGCGAGGCTTCGCGGGTCGGCAATCCGGCTTCGGCATTCGGGCAGTGCCCGCATTCTAAGCGAAGCGTCACTTCCTCCTCATCGCGTGGACTGGGTCTCCGTTGCACTCGAGCAAGGAGGCTCACTCATGAATGCCCACACCCCGACCGTCACCGTCGGCGAACTCCCAGCTTCGAAGAAGGTCCACAAACCCGGTCAGCTTCACCCGGAGCTGCGGGTGCCGATGCGCGAGATCTCGGTCCACCCGAGCGCCGGCGAGCCGCCGGTCACTGTCTACGACTCGTCCGGCCCCTACACGGATGCCACGGTGAAAACCGACATCGAGCGTGGCTTGCCACGGCTGCGCGAGGCATGGATCGAGGCGCGCGGAGACGTGGGGCGCTACGAGGGCCGCACGATCAAGCCGGAAGACAACGGCTTCGTCTCAGCCGATCGCCTGACGCCGGAATTCCCGGTTCGCAACAGACCGTTGCGCGCGGCCGGCGGCCGCGCCGTCACCCAGCTCGCCTATGCGCGCGCCGGCATCATCACGCCTGAGATGGAGTTCGTCGCCATCCGCGAGAACCTCGGCCGGGAGCAGTTGCGTTCGAAACTCCAGCGCGATGGCGAGAGCTTCGGCGCCGCGATCCCCGATTTCGTCACCCCGGAATTCGTGCGCGACGAGGTGGCGCGCGGCCGCGCCATCATCCCGTCCAACATCAACCACCCGGAAAGCGAGCCGATGATCATCGGCCGCAATTTTCTGGTCAAGATCAACGCCAATATCGGCAACTCCGCCGTCACCTCGTCGATGGCCGAAGAGGTCGAGAAGATGGTGTGGGCGATCCGCTGGGGCGCCGATACGGTAATGGACCTCTCGACCGGGCGCAACATCCACAACATCCGCGAATGGATCGTGCGCAATTCGCCGGTGCCGATCGGCACGGTGCCGATCTACCAGGCGCTGGAGAAAGTCGGCGGCGTCGCCGAGGAACTGACCTGGGAGGTGTTCCGCGACACCCTCATCGAGCAGGCCGAGCAGGGCGTGGACTATTTCACGATCCATGCCGGCGTGCGCCTGCCCTATATCCCGCTGACCGTCGACCGCGTCACCGGCATCGTGTCGCGCGGCGGCTCGATCATGGCCAAGTGGTGCCTGCATCACCACCAGGAGAGTTTTCTCTACGAGCATTTCGAGGAGATCTGCGACATCGCCCGGGCCTATGACGTGGCGTTCTCGCTCGGCGACGGCCTTCGCCCCGGCTCGATCGCCGATGCCAATGACGCGGCCCAGTTCGCCGAGCTGGAAACGCTCGGAGAGCTCACCAAGATCGCCTGGTCCAAGGACTGCCAGGTGATGATCGAGGGCCCCGGCCACGTGCCGATGCACAAGATCAAGCAAAACATGGACAAGCAGCTCGCGGTCTGTGGCGAAGCGCCGTTCTACACGCTCGGGCCGCTCACCACCGACATCGCGCCGGGCTATGACCACATCACATCGGGCATCGGCGCGGCGATGATCGGCTGGTTCGGAACGTCGATGCTCTGCTACGTCACGCCGAAGGAGCATCTCGGCCTGCCCGACCGCGACGACGTCAAGACTGGCGTCATCACCTACAAGATCGCCGCTCATGCCGCCGACCTCGCCAAGGGCCATCCGGCCGCCCAGGTCAGGGACGACGCGTTGTCGAGGGCGCGCTTCGAGTTCCGGTGGGAGGACCAGTTCAACCTGTCGCTCGATCCGGAGACGGCGCGCGCCTTCCACGACGAAACCCTGCCCAAGGAGGCGCACAAGGTGGCGCATTTCTGCTCCATGTGCGGTCCCAAATTCTGCTCGATGCGGATGTCGCATGACATCCGCGCGGAAGCGCAGAAGGAAGGGCTCGCGGCCATGGCGGCGAAGTACCGCGACGGCGGCGATCTCTATATACCGGTCGACAGCACCTCCGAGCGCACGGACACCCCATGAAGGTGCTCGTTCGCGGCGCTGGCGTCGCCGGATTGACACTCGCGCACGAGCTGGCAACGCGCGGCGCCGAGGTGACCCTTGTCGAGAAACGCCTCGAGATCGCCGGCAATGCCTCCTGGCAGGCCGGCGGCATGCTCGCGCCCTGGTGCGAGCGCGAGAGCGCCGAAGAGACGGTGCTGACGCTCGGACGCGACGCAGCCGATTGGTGGGACGCGGCCTTGCCCGGCCATGTCTCGCGCCGCGGCACGCTGGTGCTGGCGTCTGCGCGCGATGCCGGCGAACTCGACCGGTTCGGCCGCCGAACGTCCGGCTTCAGGCAGTTGGACGCCAGCCAAATCGCGGCACTCGAGCCGGCCCTCGACGGCCGGTTTCGACGTGGGTTGTATTTTGCTGAGGAAGCGCATCTCGACCCACGCAAGGCGCTGCTTTCCCTGCGCGACAAGCTGCGCGGGATGGGCGCGCGCGTCGAGTTCGGCCGCAGCTCGGCGCCCGCATCTCAGGATATTGAGGTGGATTGCACCGGCAGCGGTGACAGGCGACCGGAACTGCGCGGCGTGCGCGGCGAGATGCTTATGCTGCGAACGGGCGAGATCTCGCTGGCCCGGCCAGTGCGGCTGCTTCATCCGCGCATCTCGGTCTATGTAGTGCCCCGCGCGGAAAACCTGTTCATGGTCGGCGCGACGATGATCGAATGCGATGCCAAAGGCCCGATCACCGCGCGCTCGACCATGGAGCTGCTCGGCGCCGCCTATGCGCTGCATCCGGCATTCGGCGAAGCCGAGCTGGTCGAAACCGGTGTTGGCGTGCGTCCCGCATTCACCGACAACTTGCCTCGCGTCGAGCGCGACGGCGGGAATATTCGCATCAACGGCCTCTACCGCCACGGCTTCCTGCTCGCCCCGGCCATGGCGCGGCGGGCAGCCGACCTCATCCTGGGATCCTGGAGCAAAGGAGTTTGCCCTTGAAGCTCACCGTTAACGGCCAAGCCCATGAAGTCGCAGCAGAAACACTTGCCGCGCTGCTCAGCGAACTCGATTTCCAAGGCGGCTGGCTGGCAACCGCACTGAACGGTGACGTCGTACCGGCCAGGGAACGGGACCGCTGCCGGCTCACCGATGGCGACCGCATCGAAATCCTCTCACCGATGAAGGGAGGCTGATCCCATGCTCGAGTTCTATGGACAGAAACTCTCGTCCCGCCTTCTGCTGGGCACCGCGCTTTACCCCTCGCCTGCCATCATGGCGGAGGCGGTGAAAGCGTCCGGCACGGAGATCGTCACCGTGTCGCTCCGTCGCGAAACCTCCGGCGGCAAAGCCGGCGGCCAGTTCTGGTCGCTTGTCCAGTCGCTCGGCGTTCGCGTGCTGCCCAACACCGCCGGCTGCCACTCGGTGGTGGAAGCGGTCACCACGGCGCGGATGGCGCGCGAGGTGTTCGGCACCGACTGGATCAAGCTGGAAGTGATCGGCAACCACGATACGCTGCAGCCCGACGTCTTCGGATTGGTCGAAGCCGCAAGGATCCTTGCCTCGGAAGGCTTCGACGTGTTTCCCTATACGACCGACGACCTCATCGTTGCCGAGCGCCTGCTCGACGCCGGCTGCAGGCTCTTGATGCCCTGGTGCGCGCCGATCGGCTCCGCCCGCGGGCCGCAGAACCCCGATGCGCTGCGAAACCTGCGCGGCCATTTCCCCGGCATTCCGCTGATTGTCGATGCCGGCATCGGCCGGCCCTCGCATGCCGCGGCCGTGATGGAGCTCGGCTACGACGCGGTGTTGCTCAACACGGCCGTCGCCAGGGCAGGCGATCCCGCCGCCATGGCCGCGGCCTTCGGCAAGGCGGTCGAGGCCGGCCGCGAGGCCTATTGCGCCGGCCTGCTCGAGCCGCGCGACATGGCCGTTCCCTCCACCCCCGTCATCGGCATGGCAGCATTCTCATGAAGCTCGATCCGTTTTACCTGATCGTCGATTCCGCCGCTTGGATCGAACGTCTGGTGCCGCTCGGCGTGAAGCTGGTGCAGCTGCGCACTAAGGACCAGGACGAAGCTTCGCTGCGCCGAGAAATTCGCGCCTCGAAGGCAGTCTGTGACAGCCACGGCTGCCAGCTCATCGTCAACGACTACTGGCGCCTTGCGATCGAGGAAGATTGCGATTTCGTTCACCTCGGCCAGGAAGATCTGGCGGAGGCTGATGTGAAGGCGATCCGCAGGGCGGGCGTGAGGCTGGGCCTCAGCACTCACGACGGCGCCGAACTCGAAACCGCGCTCCAAGCCGAGCCGGACTATGTCGCGTTCGGACCGATCTACCCGACCATTCTCAAGGCGATGAAATGGGATCCGCAGGGGCTGGACCGCATCGCCGCCTGGAAGCAGCGCGTAGGCGAACTTCCGCTTGTGGCCATCGGCGGGCTCACCGTCGAGCGCGTAGCCGGTGTCTTCGCGCACGGCGCCCAAAGTGCGGCGGTCGTCACCGACATCACCCGCAACACGCACCCCGAGGCGCGGACGGCTGAATGGCTGGCGGCGACAGCCCAATGGCGTTGACGCCGCATGTGCTGATCGTCGCCGGCTGCGATTCAAGTGGCGGCGCGGGAACAGCCCGAGACGTCGAGACCGTATCCGCCTTTGGACTGCGCAGTTGCCTCGCCGTCACGGCCGTGACCGTCCAGACGCACTCGGCCGTCGAACACATCGAGCAGATGCCGCCGCAGCTTATCGCCGCCCAGATGCGCGCTGCCTTTGCTGCCAATCCGGTCGCAGCGGTCAAGATCGGCATGCTGGGGACCGCGGCAGCCATTGAGGCGGTCGGCTCTGTCCTGGCGGCCCATCCGAAGGTGCCGGTGGTCCTCGACCCTGTGCTTGCCTCGACCTCGGGACGCGGGTTGCTGGAGGACGATGCCGTCGACCTGTTGCGCCGTGATCTGATGCCGCTCTGCCGGCTCGTGACCCCCAACCTGATCGAGCTCGCAAGGTTGGTGGGAGCAGGCCCTGCGAAGGACGAAGAAGGCGCGTGCGTTCAAGGCGAGGACCTGTTGGCGAGGGTGGGGACCGCCGTGCTCGTCAAGGGCGGGCACGCGCACGGAGATCAAGCGAATGACTTTCTCATGCAGCCGGACCGTCGCGCAGTTCGGGTCGAAGCGCCTCGCGTCCATCGGGGGATGCGTGGCACCGGCTGCGTGCTGTCCAGCGCCATCGCAGCATCGTTAGCTCAAGGTCTGCCGTTGGAGGCGGCGGTACGGGGCGCCAAGACCTATGTTCTTGAACTCCTTCGTGGGGCGCGATGACGTTGAACGGGCGAGCGCAATGCGCATCTTGACCGATTCCCAGGAGGTCAGAGGCGCATGCCCTCCAGGTCCGAGCCGGCGATCTAACAAACCTTGGAGATCAAGGGCATCAACTCGTTACCGTCTGCTATTCACCTCGCTTCATAAGATGCTACCCCAACAATCTGGAAGCGGCCGGAAGCGAACGGTAACAAGTGGCGGCCCCGAGTTTGGCCTCCAGCATGGGCATGCAGCGCCAGTGTAGGCTTGTGTCGTCCGGGCAATGGTGGTTAGTCACTCGATGGTGCTGCGCCTCCAACTTGACGGGAGCAAACGCGGGGATCGCCTTTTGCCCAGCCCGTCAACGGGCCCGGAAGTTTCTGGCTTCGCTCAATTTTCGGCAACGAAATCAAAGGTTATGGTGGGCCCGGAGGGACTCGAACCCCCAACCAAGCGGTTATGAGCCGCCGGCTCTAACCATTGAGCTACAGGCCCCACGCGGGCTGGCTTAGTGTTTTTCGCCGCCCGGCACAAGGCTTTCGAAAGCGCTGGCGGCAAATGCCAAAATCAGCTCATATTCGCTCCGTACAGCGGTGTGCGCGCCCATCAGGCGCGTGAACTGGTCCGGACTGCCCGCAACGCCGGGAATCGATGCCTTTTTCGAGTCTGGGCAGAGGTGATACCGGATCGCAGATTTCGAGGAGTTTTCATGACCAAATATCTTTTGCCTGTCGCGCTCGCTGCCGCGATCGCGTTTCCGGCGCTGGCAAGCGCCGCCGACACCCAGCCGCCTCCGCGAATTGTCGTCTCGGGCGAAGGCGAAGCGACTGTCGCTGCGGACATGGCGATCCTGACGCTCAGCGTCATGCGTGAGGCAAAGACCGCGCGCGCCGCGCTTGATGCCAACAATGATGCCATGGCGGCCGTGATCGCGGCGATGAAATCGGCCGGAATTGCCGATCGCGACCTGCAGACAGCCGGCATCCAGATCAATCCGCGCTACAATTACACCAACAAGGCGGACGGCAGCCAGGAAGCCGAACTCGTTGCCTACCAGGTGACGAACACACTGTCGGTGCGCGTGCGCGACGTCGACAAGACCGGCGACATCCTCGACAAGGCGGTGTCGCTCGGGGTCAACCAGGGCGGCGGCATCGCCTTCACCAATGATGATCCGAAGGCCACCATCACCGAGGCGCGCAAGAAGGCGGTTGCCGACGCGCTCGCCAAGGCCAAGACGCTCGCCGCGGCCGCCGGCGTCAACCTTGGCAAGGTGATCGAGATCACCGACCAGAACGTCGCGCCGGCGCCGATGCCGTTGAACGCCAAGGCTTTCGATGCCGCCCGCGCCGCCGTGCCGGTGCAGGCCGGCGAGAATTCCTACACCGTCCAGGTGACCGTCACGTTCGAGCTGAAATAGCTTGCCCGCCGCTTTGGTAATCCGACAAAAACAAAACCCCGGAGGACCGATCCTCCGGGGTTTATCTGAGCCACGCTTCAGCACTGGCCGAAGGGGCTCCACTACTCACAGGTGACGTCGGCGAGAGTCATCCTGCTCCCGACCTCGCAGAAGGTCAGCTGGTCCTGCAGAGGATCATGCCCAACCTGTCCTCGCAGGCTCCAGAAAGGCCTCAGCGATAGATGATCGGGCAGCCACGCTCGTTGGCGAAGACCACCACCACGCGGTCGCCATACTGACGGCCGGCCACCTTCACCGTTCGCCGGCTGATGTCGACGATGCGGACGCGGTGCAGGCCCATACGCTCGGCCTTGTCGAGCGCGCGGTCCGGCGAACAGCCGCGGCGGCGCCAGTCGCGATCGCGGCGGTAATAGCCATCATCGCCGGTGTAGACGCCGAAGCGCGGATCGTGATTGTTGCCGAAGCCGAGATAGAGGCTGTCCGCATGCGCCGCCGGGATGGCGCCGAGCGTGCCAAGCCCGACAAGGGCCGAAAGGGCTGCCGTCTTGATCTGGTTGAACATTGTCTCTCTCCTTGTTGTGGGCCTCTCGCCCTTGAACGGATGATTGGCGAACCAATGATTACAAAATGCCTTTTTGTGTCTGAACTTTGTGCGAACCGGCCGTTCATGTCCGGTTCATGTGGAAGAAAGGCAAAACCCCTCACCCGAATGCACTTCCAAATCTGACGCGGGGAACGCGTCACCGCGGCCCCAGTTCCCTCAAGTTTCAAGATGCGAACCCGTCAGGGTTCGTCATCAAGCACATAATCAAAATAGTCGTCCGGCTCGGCGAGATCCGTTTCCTTGGCCTTCACCCGGCCGCGGATCGAAATCCCGGCCTCATGCACGGTCTCGGCGCTTCCCGAAACCAGCTTGTGCCACCAATAGAGGTCGTTTCCCTCGGCGACGAGCCGGTAGGCGCATGTCTTGGGCAGCCAGGTGATGGTGCGCACATTCTGCGGTGTGAGGCCGACGCAATCGGGCACGCGCGCCAACCGGTTGGCATAATCCGAGCACAGGCATTTTTCGGCGTCGAACAGCCGGCAGCCGACGCTCGTCCAATAGATTTCGCCGGTATCCTCGTCCTCGAGCTTGGACAGGCAGCATTTGCCGCAGCCGTCACAGAGTGATTCCCATTCGGCCGGCGTCATGGCCTCGAGAGTCTTGGTTTTCCAAAATGGCGCATTCATGCGGCTGGATTTGGCCCTCCGGGACCTGTCGGTCAAGCACTGCTGTCACAGTGACCCAGTATCAACATTAGAAAAACACGAAATTGCCTTCAAAAGGCCGGCCGGGCATCCTTGGCTGACAACAATGCCCGGCGGAACCAATTGATGCTGTTGAAAGTTTGGGCAGCGATGGGACCCCAGTAGGAGAAAATCGATATGAAACGCCAACCACGGATTCTGGCAGGTACGGCAATCGGCCTGCTAATGGCATCCGCGCCGTTGGGCGCGTATCCGCTGCAGGCCGATCTCGGCCCTTCGCGGGGGACGCCGTTTATCCTAGCGCAGTCGAACTGCGCCGAAGGCCAATCGGCTGAGGAATGTGCGCAAGGCCAGCAGGGGCAAGCCGAGCAGCCGAGGAAAAAGAAGCGCGAGCAGCAGACGGAATCGGCGCCGGCCGAACAGTCCGCCGAGCCCGAGCAGAAGCCGCGCCGGAAGCGGCAGGACCAGCAGCAGTCCGGCCAGGCGGAAGAGGCGGCCCCGGCGGAGCAGCAGCTCAAACCGCGCAAGAAACGCGATCAACAGCAGCAGATCGAGGCAGCCCCTGCCGATCAGGGCGGACAGGCTGCGACTGACGAGCAGCAACCGCGCAAGAAGAAGCGCCAGCAGCAGACCGAAACCGCACCGGCCGAGCAGCCGGCCGAACAGGCCGCGCCGGCGAGCGACGAACAGCAGCCGCGCAGGAAGAAGCGCCAGCAGCAGCAAACCGAAACGGCGCCGGCAGAGCAGCCCGCCGAACAGGCGGCGCCGGCGAGCGACGAACAGCAGCCGCGCAGGAAGAAGCGCCAGCAGCAGCAAACCGAAACCGCACCGGCCGAGCAGCCTGCCGAACAGGCGGCGCCCGCCAACGACAACACGCCGCAGGACAAGCTGCGCAGGAAGAAGCGGGATCAGCAGCAAACCGAGACCGCACCGGCCGAGCAGGCGCCGAAGACCGAAGCCCCTGCCGGCGAGGCACAGCAGGCCGAGCCCCAGCAAGACAATCAGCAAGCAGCACCGGCCGAAGGCGAACAGCCTTCGGACAAGACCAAGAAGCGCAGAAAGATGGTCGGCGAGCAGCCCGGCACCGGTCAGGCGGTGACGGGAGAGCAACCTTCGACCCAGCAGCCCTCCAGCGAAGGCCAGGCAACGAGCCAGCCCGCTACCGGTGAGCAGCCGGCTGAAGGCGGCGCGAACGCCGGCGCTGCCGCACAGGGCGAAGCCCCTGCCAACGCGAACGAGGCTCCCATTCTCGACAGCCAGAAGGATGTCGTTCGCAAGCGCAAGGGCCGCCAGCCGGCCGGCCAGAACGAGAATGGCCAGGCCGGTGTCGAGCAAGGCGGCAACCAAGTTGGACAGCAGGGCGGCAATCAGGCCGAGCAGCGGCCTGCCGCGGTCGATCAGGGGCCGCCGCCCACCGACGACAAGGCGGCCCAGCAGGCGATCAAGCCTGAGAAGCTTGTTCCGGTCACCGAGGAAAAGGGCAAGCGGATCGAGCTTACGCCCGAGCAGGTGGTCCGCGAGCGCCGCCGGCCCCAGGGCGCGGATGTGGTGAAGCAGTTCGGCGACCGCGTGATCCTCCAGTTCAACAACCAGACTTTCGTGGAAAGCAACGAGGCTCCTCGCATCACCCGTGGCGCCAGGGATGTCTATTACGAGGATCTGCCGCGCGGCCGCACCCGCGAGACCGTGGAGCGCGAGAATGGCGTCAAGATCGTCACCATCCGCAACCGCAATGGCGACATCGTCCAGCGTTCGCGCATCACGCCTGACGGGCGCGAATATGTGCTGAGCTATGTCGACGAGCGCTATTACCAGGATGTCGACGACTGGCGCGATCCAGGCGACGACCTGCCGCCGATGCGTCTCGACATATCGCGTCGGGACTACATCCTGGATTCGGAAGAAGTCGAGGATCCGGACGAGTATTACACCTTCCTCGAGCAGCCGCCGGTAGAGAGGGTCCAGCGTCTCTACTCGATCGACGAGGTCAAGCGCTCGGCCCGCGTGCGCGACATCGCCCGTCGTATCGACCTCGACACGCTCAACTTCGATTTCGGCTCGGCGACTCTTTCCGACACCGAAGTGCAGAAGCTCGAAGGCGTGGCCACTGCCATGGACAAACTTCTCAAGAAGAACCCGGCCGAGACCTTCCTGATCGAGGGCCACACCGACGCCGTCGGTACGCCTGACGCGAACCTCGCACTGTCGGATCAGCGTGCCGAGGCGGTCGCCGAAGCGTTGACCAACGCTTTCGGCGTCCCGGCCGAGAACCTCACGACACAGGGCTATGGCGAGGAATATCTCAAGGTGAATACGTCTAGCCCGAACCGCGAGAACCGTCGTGTCGCCATCCGCCGCATCACCTCGCTGGTGGCGCCTGTGGCGAGCAACGAGCAATGACTTCAAGATCCTGAGCCGATTTTCGGAAGCAGCGCGACAAGAAAGGGCCCGTCCGGATCCGGACGGGCCCTTTCTCTTGAAATTCAAGAAGAATTGTCCCGCTCATCCCGCCGTGCTCATTGAATCGCCGCATTGCGGCACCCAGATTCCAGTCAGGGCGTTCCCTGCCCTGTCCCGACTCCAGCGGGACACATGAGCCCCGCCGGCGCCCCTCTCCGGCGGGGCTTTTACCTTGAAAAATAAGCCCACCTGCCGGAAATACGGCCGAACCCCAGAGAGCAATTCCAGGAAAATGCGCAGCGTCCGGAATTGCGTAGATCAGAGCGAAACCGCCCCGGAACATCTCAGGAAGCGTCTCGAACTCGCGTCGAATTCCGGCGAAAGGCAGGAAGGGCGCGGCGGAATGAGGCGGCCGCGGGCTGTCAATAGATCCTTCTGACCTTCGTCGGCGAGTTGGCGAACACCTCGTCCGGCACGAAAAAATCGCCGGCAAGCTGATCTGCCGCGCCTGGCGCATAGGCCGAAAAGTCCGTGACGCCCTCGGCCCGCAGCACCTCTTCGTCGATGTAGAAATTGCCGGTCGCCTCGCGCGCCGGCCGCAGGAAGATCGCGCGCGCGGCATCGGCCACGATGTCGGGCGAGCGGCTCATCGCAGCCACCGTGGCGCCACCCAGGAGATTGCGCACGGCGGCCGTGTCGATGGTCGAGATCGGCCACAAGGAATTCACGGCGATGCCGTCTTTGGCGAACTCGGCGCTCATGCCGAGCGTGCACATCGACATACCGAACTTGGCCATCGTGTAGGCGACGTGGTTCTTGAACCACTTGGCCTTCATGTCGAGCGGCGGCGCCAGATTCAGGATGTGAGGATTGTTTGCCAACTTCAGGTGTGGAATGCACATTTTGGACACCAGGAACGTGCCGCGCGTGTTGATCTGGTGCATCAGATCGTAGCGCTTCATGTCGGTCTCCAGCGTGCCGGTAAGCTGGATGGCGCTGGCATTGTTGACGCAGATGTCGATGCCGCCGAACCGCTCGACGGTCTTTGCCACCGCCTCGCCGACCTGAGCCTCGTCGCGGATGTCGCAAAGCACCGGCAGCGCCTTGCCGCCGGCCTGCTCGATCTCTTCGGCCGCGCTGTAGATCGTGCCCGGCAGCTTCGGATGCGGCTCGGCGGTTTTGGCTGCAATCGTTATATTGGCGCCGTCGCGCGCCGCGCGCAGCGCGATCGCCAACCCAATCCCGCGCGATCCGCCCGAGATGAATAGCGTCTTTCCCTTGAGCGACATGTCTCGGCTCCCTCTGCAACAGTGAGGCAACTTGCGCGGCGGGCAGCCGTGGCGCAAGGCCCAACGCACCGGTCGGAGGTTACGCAGCGTCGTGCTGAAAGGGTCTAGACCAGCACCAGCCCTTGCCGCATCGCGATGGCGATCGCATCGGTGCGGTTGGCGGCGCCGAGCTTGATCAGGATCGC
This sequence comes from Mesorhizobium sp. WSM4983, assembly GCF_029625765.1. Classification (NCBI taxonomy): domain Bacteria; kingdom Pseudomonadati; phylum Pseudomonadota; class Alphaproteobacteria; order Hyphomicrobiales; family Phyllobacteriaceae; genus Mesorhizobium; species Mesorhizobium sp. WSM4983. Next base: position 1,294,604 of record NZ_JARTVM010000001.1, read on the forward strand.
GGCGACGTGGAATTTCGCCGTGTGGACGGAGATGTTGAGCCGCCGGGCGATTACCTTGTTGGGCGCGCCTTCCGCCAGCAGCGCCAGCACTTCAGCTTCGCGCGGCGACAACGCCGCGCGGGGCTGGTTGTCGGGCGTCTCGTCCTCGGACACCCCCGCGTGGAACTCGCCATGTGCACCAAGATCGGACGGTCCTGCCCGGCCGATGCGATAGCCGGACGCCGCCAAGCGCAAGGCGGCGGCAATCAGCAGGCCGTCGGCGGAGGCCGGCAGCGTCGCAAACACATTGCCGCCCGGCCTTTCATGGCCGGCGCGACGCGACAGCAGCACACATGGCGTTGCGGGGCTCACGGCCCGGCTTTCCGAAGCAGCCACATCGACCAAGGCTACATCCGCCGTTTGACCCATGCCGCTCCCGGCGAGGATCGGCAGCAGGTCCTCGCTCGCCGCAAGCGCATCGACCAGTTGCTCGGCGCGGGCCGCGTCGCCGAGCGCGATCAGCACCGTCAGCCGGGTGCTTGCCGGCTCCGGTCGAGCAATCGTTTGTATCGCGCTGCTTGCCATCGGCCTCTCAGCTCAACGGCTTTTCGCCGATGGTGATCGAAACATCGCGCTCAGCGCCGCCACTCAAGATACCGAGCGTCACGGTGGTGCCGGCGCTGTCCGGCCCGAGCTTGCGGATCAGCTCGCGCGGCCCATGCACGGCCTCGCCATTCCAGGTGACGATGATGTCGCCGACATGCAGGCCGGCGGCTTTCGCCGGGCCGCTGTCGTCGAGGCTCATCACCATGGCGCCGTGGGTGTCGCTGTTGCGGATCGGGTGCAGCCCGGCACCGAGATAGCCGCGCGCGACATGTCCCTTCTCGCGCAGCGTCGCAACCGCCCGCTCGATCGTCTCGTAAGGCATGACCAGCGCCCGCCGGCGCGGCCCGAACAAGAGCATGCCGATCAGGCCGCCCTTGGCATCGAGCACCGGGCCGCCCTCGAAGCGGCCGCCGGTGTTGATGGCCAGATTGATGCGGCGGTCGATCGCGCCGCCGCGCATCGAGCGCCAGGCGGGCCCGACCTCGCCGACCGTGCCAAAGACCGCGAGTGCTGCCCCTTCGCTATTGCCGACGGCGATCGCCACATTGCCGGGGCGCACGGCAGCGGCCTCAGCCAGTTGCGGCAGACCGGCGGCGGCGGAAGCCGGCTTCAGCAGGGCAACGCCCGTCGAAGGATCGCGGCCGGCAAGCTCGGCCTTCACAGTTTTGCCCGAGGCCAGCGTCAGCTCGATCTCCTCTCCGGCTTCGACCGCTTCCTCCGCGGTAACAAAGAAGCCGTCGCGCCAGTGGAAGGCGCTCGCTGTGCGGTGGTGAGGCGTAACGAAGCTTGCCAGCGCCGGCGCGGCGGCCGCCGCGACATCGGCAACGGCATCGGAAAAGGCACTGAGATTGAAGTTGCTCATATCGATGATCTCCTGGGTTCTGTGACCCAGATATCGCTCTATGTCGCCGCCGCGGATACTCGCCTGACGGCTAGTCGAGTGCCTGACTGGCCATGTGGTCAGGTCGCGGCAATTGCTGCCGCTCCGCACATATAGGCATCGTTTGCGCCAGATTACACGGGAGCCAACATGGCCTTCGCCGCCGAAAAACTCCAATCCGAGGACGCCTTGCTCGACGCCTACTCGGCGACGGTCGCCGACGCCGTCGATCGAATCGGACCGGCCGTCTGCCGCATCGAGCGCATTGGTGCCGGCGGCCATGGCTCGGGCTTCGTGATTGCTCAGGACGGGCTGGTCGTCACCAATTCCCACGTCGTCGGCGACGCCCGCGACGTTCGCGTCACGATGCCGGATGGCGCTTCGCGCGAGGGGCGCGTGCTTGGCCGCGATCCCGACACCGACATCGCGCTGGTGCGCGCCGACGGCAGCTTCGCCGCCATCGCCCCGCTCGGCGATTCCAAGCGCCTCAGGCGCGGCCAGATCGCGATCGCCATCGGCAATCCGCTCGGCTTCGAATGGACCGTCACCGCCGGCGTCATCTCGGCGCTCGGCCGCTCGATGCGCGCCTCGACCGGCAGGCTGATCGACGACGTCATTCAGACCGATGCCGCGCTCAACCCCGGCAATTCCGGCGGACCGCTGGTGTCGTCGGCCGGCGAAGTCGTCGGCGTCAACACCGCCATGATCCACGGCGCGCAAGGCATTGCCTTCGCGGTCGCCTCCAACACCGCCAATTTCGTCATTTCCGAGATCATCCGCTTCGGCCGTGTGCGCCGCGCCTTCATCGGCGTCTCTGCCGATACGACCAACCTGCCGCGCCGTGCCGCACTTCTCTCGCAGGTCACGACTAAGACGGCCGTGCGCCTGCGCAGTGTCGAGAAGAACGGCCCCGCCGCGAGGGCTGGCCTGAAGGAAGGCGACATCATCGCCGCTCTCGACGGCCGACCGGTCACCGGCGTCGATGATCTCGTGCGCATGCTCGACGCCGACCGCATCGGTCGCGAGACGCTCTGCACCGTCGTGCGCCGCACCGGCGTCAGCCAGGTCGCCGTGACGCCGGTGGCGCGGACGAACTGAGACCCGCTGTCCGGCCTAGCTCCCGGCCGCACCTTTGGCGTATTGCGCCAGGAATTCTTCGCTCGGCGCAATAGGCTTGATCACGTCGATCAGCACGCCGTTGGGATCCTTGGTGATGAAATGGCGCTGGCCGAAGGGCTCGTCGCGCAAGCTGCGCAGGATCGGCAGGCCTGCGGCGACGATGCGCTCATAGACGGCGTCGGGATCGCGGACCTCGAAATTGATCAGCAGGCCGGACGTGCGTCCCCGGCCCTCCTCAGGGATCGTCTCATGGTCCCCGTCGACGATGCCGAGATTGACGCGGCGATCCTCGGCCGACTGCAGATGGACGTACCAGTCGCTGTCGAACAGCACCTTGAAGCGGAAATGCTCGACATAAAAGGCCGCCGTGGCGGCGACGTCGCCGGTCATCAGCACCGGATAATAGCTGGTCGTCTTCATCTTTCTTTCTCCTGCCATCCAACATACAGTCTGTATGTAAGTGCAATTAACATACAGGCTGTATGTATGCAACCAGAGTCTGGACGCCGCTCCAACCGCGACCGCACCGAGGCAACGCGCGCCGATCTGATCCGCGCGGCGCGAAAATTGTTCACGGAAAAATCCTATGCGGAGACGGGCACGCCGGAGATCGTGGCCGCCGCCGGCGTGACGCGTGGGGCGCTCTATCATCATTTTGCCGACAAGCAGGCGTTGCTCGCCGCGGTCGTCGAACAGGAGGCAGCGACCGTCGCAGCGGAGATCGACCGCGCCTCGCCCGCCTCGCTCTCGGCCCGCGATGCCTTGATCTCCGGCTCCGACGCCTATCTCGCCGCGATGCGCGCGCCCGGCCGCACGCGGCTTTTGCTGCTCGATGGGCCGGCCGTGCTTGGCCGCGCGGCGATGGACGAGATCGACAACCGCCACGGCAACCGCTCGCTGCGCGAAGGCCTGATCGCAGCCATGCGCGCGCGCTCGATGGTCAAGCTGCCGGCCGAGGCGCTGACCGCGGTGCTGGCCGCCGCCTTCGATCGCGCAGCTTTGGCCATCGAGGCCGGCGCATCGGCCGAGGAGTATCGCGCCGTGCTGATGGCGCTCATGGACGGCTTGTCTCCGGCTCCTCCTCCGTCCAAACGCCCGGTTCCAGCTCGTTGAAGCAGCCGAGCTGCCGCTTGAACTCGTCGATGAGCCACGAAGCCGCCGGCTTGGGGCTCCGGTCGTTGCGGTGCATCGCGTACATCGGCGCACGCACCTCGCGATAAGGCTCGAGATCGAGCTCGACCAGCCGCCCGCTGGCGATGTCGTCGGCAATCAGCCAGCGCGGCAGCCCGCCCCAGCCGAGACCCTCACGCATCAGGGCGTGCTTGGTGCGCACGTCCGTCAGCCGCCAGGTGCGATAGGCAAACACGCCATAGTCGCGGCCCCGCGTCCGCTCCGACTGGTCGGAGACGACAAGCTGGATGTGGTCGCGCAGATCTTCGATCGCAATTGGCTTCGGCAGTTTGGCCAGCGGGTGGTCGGGTGCGGCAGCCGGCACCAGCGAGATGAAGCCGATGCGCAGCAGATTGACGTCCGCATCGCCTTGCAGGCCGCCAAAGCCGAGGTCCGACTGGCCGTTGACGACCTGATCGACGATCAGGCCGAGCGAACCGATATAGAGGCGCAGCATCACCGCCGGGAACTGGGCCTCGAAGGCCTTGAGCACCCGCACGAGCGCCGGCGAAGGCAGCGCCACGTCGACCGACAGGTTTACTTCCGCCTCCAGCCCTTGCCTGTAGCCGTCGGCGCGCGAGCGGATGCGCTGCAGCACGCCGATCATGCGCCGCGCGTCCTCCAGCATGGCCTTGCCGACATCGGTCAGTTGCGGCTCGCGCAGGCCTTCGCGCTCGAACAGCTTCAGGCCCAGTTGCGCTTCGAGATTGGCGATGCCGTAGCTCACCACCGATTGCGCCCTGTTTAGCTTGCGCCCCGCGGCTGAGAAGCTGCCGGTGTCGGCCACCGCCACCAGGATCTGCAATTGGTCGAGCGTCGGATTTGGCTGCATGAGCAATCCATATTCTCGATGGGTACCATGCAAATTATACCAGTTTTCCGGATAGAGCCGCAACCCCATATGGCTCGGGCAAGTTCAATCCAACCAAAGGGGACACCGCCATGTCCATACTGCTTGTTACCTCCAGCCCGCGCGGCGCCGCCTCGCACTCGACCCGCGTCGCCACCGATCTTGCTCAGAAGCTGGCCGCCGCCGATCCGTCCAACACACTTGACGTGCGCGACTTGGTCGCCGATCCGCTGCCGCATATCGATGCCGACTACGCCACCGGCATCTATACCCCCGCCGAGGCGCGCAGCCCGCGTCAGGCCGAGGTGGTCGGCGTGTCCGACGCGGTGCTGGACGAGCTGTTCGCGGCCGACACGATTATCCTCGCCACCGGTTTCATCAACTTCAACATTTCCTCGACGTTGAAGTCGTGGATCGACCACGTCGCACGCTCGGGCAGGACTTTTGCTTATGGTGAGAATGGCCCGAAGGGCCTGGTCGCCGGCAAGAAGGTCTATATCGTGCTTGCTTCGGGCGGCATCTATTCCGAGGGTGCCGCGGTGCAGATGGATCACGCCATCCCCTACCTGCGCGGCGTGCTTGCCTTCCTGGGCATGACGGACGTCGAAGTGATCCGCGTCGAAGGCGTCGGCATGGGCGCCGACGCGGTCACCGCCGCGCTTGCCAAGGCCACCGCCAAGGTGGATGCGATCGCGGCCGCGGCTGCTAACGCGGACGGGATCGCCGTGGCCGCGTAATCATTGCCCTGAGAACGGAAAAACCCTGAGAATGAAAAGGCGGGCGCCGATCGGCGCCTGCTTTTTTTGCATGTTCGTCGAGCCGTGCCGATCTGGAACGACTGTTTCTTCCCGCTGGTGCTGATCACCTCCGGCAATTTGAGGAAACTGCCGCCGGGGCTGACGGTGTTCGTCGGCGAAATTCACCGCCGACTAGCTGTTCACCGGGCTGACACTGGCGGCGCTGCCGATTACCCTGTTCTATATCGTGCTGTCGAAGCGGTTCATTTCCGGCATCACCCAAAGCGGTCGACAGGGCGCGGTCGACAGGGCGCGCTCGAACAGGGCGCGCTCGAACACCGAAGAGATCAGATCAGGACATCAAAAAGTGGCAAGTCAGAACAAGATCATCATCACCTGCGCGGTCACAGGCTCGATCCACACGCCGTCAATGTCGCCGCACTTGCCGGTCACGGCCGAGGAGATCGCGACCGCCGCTATCGAGGCGGCCGAGGCGGGTGCCGCGATCGTCCACCTTCATGCCCGCAATCCGGTCGACGGACGCCCCGACCAGTCGACCGAGGCGTTCGCCCCTTTCCTGCAGGTCATCAAGCAGCGCTCCAACTGCGTCGTCAACATCACCACCGGTGGTGCGGCGACGATGAGCGTGGAGGAACGCGTCAGGCCCGCGAAAGTCTTCGCGCCCGAGGTCGCCTCGCTCAACATGGGCTCGATGAACTTCGCGCTGTTTCCGATGCTGGAGCGCTTCAAGACGTTCGAGCATGAGTGGGAGCGGCCCTATCTCGAATCGTCGCGCGACCGGATCTTCCGCAACACTTTCGGCGATATCGAGCACATATTGCGCACCTGCGCCGACAACGGCACGCGCTTCGAGATCGAGTGCTACGACATCGGCCATCTCTATACCCTGGCGCATTTCGTCGAGCGCGGGCTGGTGAAGGCACCGTTCTTCGTCCAGAGCGTGTTCGGCATCCTCGGCGGCATCGGCACGCATCCGGAGGACGTCGCCCATATGAAGCGCACGGCCGATCGGCTGTTCGGCAACGAATATCACTGGTCGGTGCTGGGCGCCGGCCGCCACCAACTGCCGATCGCCACGCAGGCGATCGCGCTGGGCGGCAATGTGCGGGTTGGCCTGGAGGACTCGTTATGGATCGGCAAGGGCAAGCTTGCCCGCTCGAGCGCCGAACAAGTAACGAAGGTCCGCCAGATCATCGAGGGCCTCGGCGCCTCGATCGCCACGCCCGACGAGGCGCGGCAGATCCTGCAGCTGAAGGGCGGCGACAAAGTCGCGTTCTGATCCCGGCAAAAAAAGAACCCTGCGGCAACGGCTATCCAAACATCCGCTCGCCCTGCTCGTCGACGAGCTGGATGCCCTTCTTGATCGAGATGTCGACCGCATCGTCCAGCCCGGCGAAACGGTCGGCGCGGATGAAGCGGTGCTCCTTCATCACGCCGTCCACTTCCTTGGAGACGACGCCGCAGGTCTGGTACTGGCCGTCCGCCTTGTAGGGCGTGGCGCTGATCAGGAAGCCCTTGTGCTCGACCTGCTTTGCCGGCTTCGCGGCTCCGGTGTCCGTCGCCTCACCACCGCCGCCGCCGAAAAGACGTTTCAGAAAAGACATAGCGCATCCTCCAACGGCAAATCGTCCTGCATCACATAGCGTGCCGCAGGACGATTTTCACTACAGCATGAACCCGAAAACTGTGCAGCGGTTTTCGGGAAGATCATGCTCACACAAAGATAAACGGGATGACTTTTGGAAGTCATCCCGCTTTGACGGTCATCGGTCGAGCCAGCAATAGCCCGTTCAGTGCCGGGCGACTCAGCGACGTGAGAGGGCCTCGAGCGCTGCGGCGGCGTCTTCCAGAATGCTGATCGCCTCGGCCTGCTTGTCCTCCGGCGCATCGACGATATCGCTGAGCGCGGCGCGTAGGCGGTGGCGCAGTGCGCGGAACCGGTCGCGCTTTTCGTGACGGCCGCGCCGGCCGACGTCCTCGCCCTCGTCGTTCCAGCCAAACCAGTCGCGCGCCTTGGCCATCTTGCGGCCGAACCGCTCGAGATGGTCGAGCACGTGATCGATCATCTCGCGATTTTGCTCGAGATGCGCCCTGCCCGCCTCGGTGATCGAGAACACCTTCTTGTTGCCTTCGCTTGACGAGACGGCATAGCCGGCCTCTTCGAGAAAGGTCAGCGTCGGATAGACCACGCCCGGGCTCGGGCTGTAGATGCCGCTGGTGCGTTCCTCCAGCGCCTTGATGATGTCGTAGCCGTGCCGCGGCGCCTCGGCCAGAAGCGACAGCGTGATCAGCTTGAGATCGCCGTCGGCCAACATGCGGCCGGCGCGGAACATGTCGCCCGGACCGCCGCGGCCGCCGCCGCGCATGCCCTGGCCGAAGGGACCAAAGCCGCCGCCGCGACCACCGAAACGACCGGCCATGTGCATGAATATGCGCTGACCGAAATGGTTGTGCCCGAAGGGATTATGCTTGTGCATGGATCGCTCCTTGAGTTCTATCTTACGATATATCTTAGCTAGGCGGGTGGAGTCAAGATATATCTTACGATGCATCTTGGTTGACGCAAGGCGAACTGCGAGGCGGTCGAATGCGCAGCGATCGCCGCGAAAACAGCCTACCAGCGGCCTTTGCGGCGGTTCCAGGCGTAGAGAAGATCGGCAAACCGATCATAGACAAAGCGCGTCAGCCGCAGCACGACCGAATTGCCGAACAGGGTGGCGAGCCATCCCTCGCCAGGCGTGAGCCGCCAGACGGCGATCGCCACATCGGCACCGACCAGCAGCTTGCCCTCGGCATCGGTCGCATGCAGCCGCCGGCGGACATCCTCGAGCGAGGCGCCGAAGGCTGAAAGCGCTTGCGGTTCGAAATTAATGTCGCGGAATTCGACGCGGCCGGACTTGACCGCTTCAATCAGCCGCCGTTTCTGGCGGTTGATGCCGGCATCGCAGACCGGGCAGCGTGTGTTGTACCAGACAGTCAGCAACGGCTCAGGCATCGCGCGACTATCGGCGACCGAGCGCGGCACCGCAATATCAGCATCGAGCCGGGCTGTTTCCGGCGCTCTACCCCAGCGAACTGATGATCTCGCGGTAGGCGAATTCCGGAAACGCCTTCATCGTCCGCGTCCTGACATTGCCGCCCGACGACAACATCAGCGCGAAACGGGCAAGCACGGCATCGTCCGGCGCTTCGACAATGGCGACCATGTCGCATTCGCCCATCGTCAGATAGAATGCCTTGAACGATCCGCCCATTTCACCGAGCAGCTTCTTGGCGGCATCGAGCCGCTTCGGCGACTCCCGCACGTTCTTGGCGCCCAATTCGGTCCAGTTGATAAGCACGATGTAGGTTGTCATGGCACACCTCCCACCGGGAGCCACGGAGCGCGACGCCTGGCAGTTGCGACCGGCGTCCGGGGCGGGCATCCGGCTTGTCGCCCACAAATGCATCCGACCCTGAAATTATCCTCCTGTTGAGCAAGCCCGGCAAGGCGGCATAACAAATAGGTGGAAATGAAAAAGGACGCCGAGGCGCCCGTTTTCGTATGTTGCGTTTCCGCTCAGCTGTCCAGGAAGCTTCTCAGCTTCCGCGAGCGGCTCGGGTGCTTGAGCTTGCGCAGCGCCTTGGCCTCGATCTGACGGATACGCTCGCGGGTGACCGAAAACTGCTGGCCGACCTCTTCCAGCGTGTGGTCGGTGTTCATGCCGATGCCGAAGCGCATGCGCAGAACACGCTCCTCGCGCGGGGTGAGCGAAGCCAGCACGCGCGTGGTTGTCTCGCGCAGATTGGCCTGGATCGCCGCGTCGATCGGCAGGATCGCCATCTTGTCCTCGATGAAGTCGCCGAGATGCGAATCCTCCTCGTCGCCGACCGGCGTTTCGAGCGAGATCGGCTCCTTGGCGATCTTCAGCACCTTGCGCACTTTTTCGAGCGGCATTGCGAGCTTCTCTGCCAGCTCTTCCGGCGTCGGCTCGCGGCCGATCTCATGCAGCATCTGGCGCGAGGTACGCACGATCTTGTTGATCGTCTCGATCATGTGCACCGGAATGCGGATGGTGCGCGCCTGATCGGCGATCGAGCGGGTGATCGCCTGCCGGATCCACCATGTCGCGTAGGTCGAGAACTTGTAGCCGCGGCGATACTCGAATTTGTCGACCGCCTTCATCAGGCCGATATTGCCTTCCTGGATCAGGTCCAGGAACTGTAGGCCGCGATTGGTGTATTTCTTGGCGATGGAGATGACGAGCCGAAGGTTCGCTTCCACCATTTCCTTCTTGGCGATCGCGGCCTCGCGCTCGCCCTTCTGCACCTGGTTGACGATCCTGCGGAATTCCAGAATCGAGATCGCCGTCTCGGTGGCGAGGTTCTGGATCTCGGCGCGCAGTTCCTTGATCGCGTCCTTCTCGTTCTTTGTGAATTCCTTCCAGCCGCGCGAGGTGAGATTCGCGATCGAGCGGGTCCAGTTCGGATCGAGCTCCGAGCCCTGATACTCCTTGAGGAACTCCTCGCGGCGCACGCCGTAGCTTTCGGCGAGCCGAAGCAGCTTGCCCTCGTTCTGCACCAGGCGCTTGTTGATGTCGTAGAGCTGCTCGACCAGCGCTTCGATGCGCGCGGTGTTGAGCGACAGCGACTTCACCGCCTTGATGAGTTGCTCCTTGAGCTCCTTCAGCCGGCGATCCTGGCTGGGCGAAAGCGTGCCGGCAGCCGCCAGCCGGTTCTCGACCTGCTGGTCCTGCAGCTTGCGAAGCTTCTTGTAAGTGTCGGCGATGACGTCGAGCGTCTCCATCACCTGCGGGCGTAGTTCCGCTTCCATCGCGGCCAGCGACAGGCTTGCCTCGTCCTCGTCGTCTTCCTCTTCTTCCAGCCCGCGCGTGTCGCCGCCGACATTGGTGATGTCGTCTTCTTCCTCGCGCGCCGCCGAGCGGCCGCGCGGCTTCTCTTCGGCCTTGGGCGCTTCCTCGACGCGTTCGACAACCGGCGCCTGCTTGGCCTCGGGGCCGGCATAGGTCGCCTCGAGGTCGATGATCTCGCGCAGCAGGATCTTCGATTCGTTGAGCTCGTCGCGCCAGATGATGATCGCCTGGAAGGTGAGCGGGCTCTCGCACAGGCCCGCGATCATCGTCTCGCGGCCGGCCTCGATGCGCTTGGCGATCGCGATTTCGCCCTCGCGCGACAGAAGCTCGACCGAGCCCATCTCGCGCAGATACATGCGCACCGGGTCGTCGGTGCGGTCGGTCGGCTCTTTCTTGGTGGTCGTGGTGGCAACGGCGGTGCCGGTCTGCTCGGCAAGCTCGTTGGCGTCTTCCTCGGAGTCGGCGCCCGCGTCGCCGCCTTCCGCCTCCTCGCCCTGCTCGTCGTCCTCGACGACGTTGATGCCCATGTCGGACAGCATGGCCATCGTGTCCTCGATCTGCTCGGATGTCACTTCCTCCGAGGGCAGCACCGAGTTCAGTTCGTCCATGGTCACATAGCCGCGCTTCTTGGCGGCCTTGATCATCTTCTTGACAGCATCATCGGAAAGGTCGAGCAGCGGGCCATCGGTGGCGCCTTCACGTTCGGTCTCGACCTCTTCCTTTTCCTTTGTCGCCATTCTTTGTCGTCTCCAAGCGGCCGAATATCGAAGCCGCGTAAGCTGCCGGACCGGTCAAACCGGATGCGCTCGCCCCAGAACGCTTCTTACCGGGCCAGTGACCGCATCATCTCTTTTGTTTGCTGCCTGTCGTTGCCCCAAAACCGGTTCCACTTTTGGGCGACATGCATTAAGTCCAGATTAACCCTGGTATCTGTGGCAGGCCTTTTGCCTGTCCAGTCGCCAGAACCTTACATCGCTCAAAATTTCCCACCGACGCCGGGCACGGTTAACGTTTCGAATCGTCCTGATTCCGCCAATCTGTCAGAAGGTCAAGCGCCTCTGGCATGATTCGCATGAAAAAAGCGAATCAATTGCCCGACTTAGAGGCGTCGAATCGACGCGCCTTGAGCATTTCCACTTCATTTCGGGCCGACCTGGGCCTAAGCACGCCCAGCCCTGCCCGACGAAACGCCGAACCCTTCGATCAGCGCTTCCGTTGCCTGTACATCGTTGAATTGCGCTTGAATCTCGACGAGATGCCGGAAGTTTTCGTCCGACGGGTCTGCATCGAGCGCCGCCTGCGCCTGTTTCAGCTCCCTATGTAAGGTGCGCGCGCTGCGCTGCAAGTGCAGCGCTTGGTTGAAGGCGTCCCGGGCATCGTCAAGTCCCGCGGTTTCGAGCGCCGGCCACTGCCGCGCCCGCTTGATCAGCGCCACCGCGCGTTCCCAGATGTCGCCGCATCCGGCGCGCTCGATGGTGGCGATGACTGCGTCGCGGTCGTCGGCCGCGTCATGCGCCATCGCGTCGAGGATGGCTGCATGCAGCCGCCTGAGATCCGAATTGGCAAGATCGAGGAATTCGACATGCGCGAAATTCTCGTCGATCAGCGGCGGATGGTTGACCAGCGCCACGATGATCGTCGCCTCGCGTACCGACATGGCCTCGCCCGTGCGCTTGACCAGCGCCGAGCGGCCGAGGCTTTCGGTGATGGCGGTGCGCGCGCCCGCAGCGCTCCGGCCAAACGCCCCGCCTGGCGCCGAACCTCTGCCGCGCTCGCCTGGCCGGCCGTCCTGGCGTCCCCCGTGTAGGCCTTGCCGCGCGCCGCGCTGCGAGCCGAAGAAGCTTAGGACGCGCTCGCGCATCTCCTGCTGATAGTGGTAGCGCAGGCTTTCGTCGCGGATGCGGCCGGTAAGCTCGCGCAGCGTCTTCTCGAGCTCCGCCCGCCGCTCCGGCGTATCGAACACGCCGCCGGCCGTCTCGCGCATCCACAGAAGATCGGCGAGCGGCCGCGCTTCCGAAAGCACCGCGCGGAACGCGTCCGGCCCATCCGCTTTGACCAGATCGTCGGGGTCCTTGCCTTCGGGCAGCAGCGCGAAGCGTGCCGAGCGCCCGGGCTGCACCGACGGCAGCGCGAGGTCGGCGGCGCGCCAGGCGGCCTTCAGCCCGGCCTGGTCGCCGTCGAAGCAAAGCACCGGCTCCGGCGCCATGCGCCACAAAAGCTCGAGCTGGTTTTCGGTGAGCGCCGTGCCGAGAGGCGCCACGGCATTCTCGAAGCCGGCCTGTGCCAGCGCGATCACATCCATATAGCCTTCGACGGCGATCACCGTGCCGCCCTTGGCCACCGCTTTGCGGGCGCGGGCGAAATTGTAGAGCACGTTGCCCTTGTGGAAGAGCTCGGTCTCCGGCGAGTTCATGTATTTCGCCAAAGCGTCCGGCGCCAGCGCCCGACCGCCGAAGGCGATGATCCTGCCGCGCGAATCCGGGATCGGGAACATGATGCGGTCGCGGAACCAGTCATAGGAGACCGGGATGTCGTCGCCATGCCGGACCAGTCCGCAGGCTTCGATATCGGCCTTCGGCACCCCCTTGGCGGCGAGGTATTCCTTGAGCGCGTTGCGGCTGTCCGGCGCATAGCCGAGCCGGAAGGACTGCTGCGTCGCCGGCGTCAGACCGCGGTCGCGCAGATAGGCGCGGGCCTTGGCGCCTTCCGGTCCCTGCAGGCGCTCCTGGAAGAAGACCGTCGCCATCTCCATGACGTCGGTCAGGCTGGCGCGTTCCTTCTCGCGCTTTTCTTCTTGGGCGTCGCGCACCGGCATCGGCACGCCGGCCATCTCTGCGATCCTTTCGACCGCTTCGGGAAAGCTCATGCCGTCGAGCTCGGTCAGGAACTTGAAATGATCACCCGAGACCGAACAGCCGAAACAGTGATAGCGCCCCTTCTTGTCCTCGCAGTGGAACGACGGGCTCTTTTCGCCGTGAAACGGGCAGCACGCCCAATAATCGCCGCGCGATGCGTTGGACTTCTTCCTATCCCAGGAAACGCGTTGACCGATCACCGAAGAAATCGGCACGCGGTCGCGTATCTCGTCGAGGAAGGCGGGTGGAAAGCGCATCGGGAAAGGCTCGTTTACCCTCCATATAATCAAGCCGCTTGGGCGCGACGACTCGATAAGCCCGATCGTACCCGCTTTTCACAGACAAAAAGAAGGCGGCCGCGCGGCCGCCTTCCCGTCTTTCGGACCATTCCCCGCTCAGTGCGCGGCGATCGCGCCGAAGATGATACCGGAGACGATGCTGACCAAAAGGTAGTCGTTGCCGACGCGAATCCACTCCTGGCCGGGGCCGGGACGGCGCAGCCCATAACGGTGCCAGTCGCGAACCGCCTGATGGCGCTTCCAGCTGGAATACTTCTGCCCATTGCGCCAATGGCTGCGCTTCACCACGACCTTCTTCTTCACGACGCGCTTCTCGACATGCCGGCCCGGCTTCTGCCAGTCGACCTGTGTGTAGGTCGATTGCGTCTCGCTCGGCTGAACGAGCGGCGCCGCCTGGCCCGAAAAGGCCGAAGCGGTCAGCATCGCGGCGGTCACGGTGGAAAGTATGAGACGCTTCATGGTCGGTGCTCCTTGGTTGTCGATAGGCAAGGAGATATTCCGGCTGGCATGAACCGAAACTGAACACCTTGGTTACAATTCCGTAATGATTTCCGTTGGTTACGCAAGCAGCTTCACCAATTTACAGAAACCGGTTCAAGCCCAGGCTTCGCGTCGACGCGACATTTGCCGCCTGTCCGACCGCGATCTGCAACCAAAGCACCTTCTATCCATTTCCGACACACGCCGTCGTGTGCCGAATGTCGGCCGAATCGGGTAAAATTTATTATCCGGCTAATGTAAACTGCTTTAGTCTCGACCTTCGAAATGCTTGCGATTCGCACCTTTTTCCGCTTCCTGGCCGCCTCGTTGCGAGGCTCGGCATGAGCGGATCCGTTGTCCTTCTGCACCTTGCCGGCGCAGTGGCGCTGATGCTGTTCGCCACCCGCATGGTAAAAACCGGTGTCGAGCGCGCCTATGGCGATGTGCTGCGTCACAGGCTGCGCGCCACCATGCGCAAGCCGCTGATGGCGGTGCTGGCCGGCTGTGGCCTCGCGATCGCGCTGCAGAGTTCAACCGCCGTCACGCTGCTGGTCGGCTCCTTCGCCGGCGCCGGCATCGTGTCGGGCGCCGCCGGGCAGCTTGCCGTGCGCGGCGCCGAGATCGGCTCGGCCTTGGTCGCGAAGCTTCTTACCTTTGATCTGTCGCTCGTGGTGCCGTTGTGCCTGGTCGCAGGAACCATCATGTTCATGGCCACCGAGCGCCGCGATTGGCGTCAGACCGGCCGCATCCTTGTCGGCATCGGCCTTCTGATCCTGTCGCTGGAGATGATCGGCCAAGCTTCCGAGCCGTTGCGCGACAGCCAGCTCATGCCGGTCATCATCGACTACTTCTCCGGCGATGCGATCAGCTCCTACCTGCTGGCGGCACTGATCACCTGGCTGTTCCAGTCGAGCATCGCGGCGGTCCTGCTCATGGCCACGCTCGCCGGCCGGGGTTTGATCACTCCGGAGCTCGGCGTCGTCCTGATCCTGGGCGTCAATCTCGGTTCCTCGATCATCGCGCCGATGCTCACCCGCTCGGCAGCGGCGGAAGTCCGCATCGTGCCGATCGGCAATCTTCTGATGCGCGGGCTTGGCTCGCTCGTGATGCTGATCCTGTTCATGATTTTCAGGCCGCACTTCTCCTTCCTCGGCACGACGGCCTCCGGCCAGATCGTCAACGCCCACATCCTGTTCAACGTGATCATCCTGCTTGCCGGGCTGCCACTCGCCGGCCTCGTCTATCGCGCTTCGGAGAAGATCGTGGCGCTCGGCACTAAGCCCGAACCGACGGCAGCGCTCGACGTGGTCGAACTGTCGGCGCTGAACGAGAGCGCGCTCGACACGCCAAGCCAGGCCCTGGCCAACGCCACGCGCGAGGTGGTACGGGTCTGCGAGACGGTCGAGATCATGCTGAAGCGGATCATCGAGCTCTATGAAAGCGCCGACGCCGGCAAGATCAAGGCGCTGGCCGCGCTCGACGACCGGGTCGACCAGAAGCACGCCGCGATCAAGCTCTATCTGGCCAAGGTCACCAAGAACCCCCTGAGTGAGGACGAGGCGCTGCGCTGCCAGGAACTGATCGGCGCCTGCGTCAAGCTGGAGCAGGTCGGCGACATCATCGTGCGCAACATGCTTGTGCATGTCAGGAAGAAGCTGGAGCGCGGGCTGGAATTCACGCCCGAGGGCTGGCGCGAGCTTTGCGCTTTCCATGCCTCGGTTCTGGCCAATGCGCGGCTTGCCTTCAACGTGCTGGTCTCGCGCGACCCGGAAACCGCCCGCCAGTTGGTGCTCGAGAAGGACCTGCTGCGCGAGCGCGAGAAAGAGACCAGCGCCAGCCACTTCGTGCGGCTGCGCGACGGGACCGCGAAAAGCGTCGAGACCAGTTCGATCCATCTCGACACCATCCGCGACCTCAAGCAGATCAATTCGCTGCTCGCCTCCATGGCCTACCCGGTGCTGGAGGAGCGCGGGCTGCTCGGCGGCTCGCGGCTGAAGGCGAGCTAGCATCGACCGACCGGCCCGCACAAAATTAGCCTTTGCTGATCCTCGCCGTCGGCTAGGTGACGGTGAGATTGACAGACGGCTCGGACTGGGCGTCCTCACGGCACGAAGAGGGCCTTGTGCTCATTTAGGCGGGACCACTGCCCAACCCGGTCAAGAAAACCTAAAGCGGCATCGACAATTTCTGCATTGCCCGCAGCGTCCATCCATGGTTTGAGGCCAGCTCATTCAGGATCGCTGTCCGCGCCATGCTGCCCCTCATTGCCCTGTTCATTGCCGCCTTCGCTTTCGGCACGACTGAGTTCGTCATCGCCGGCGTGCTGCCGGAGGTAGCGCAGGGTCTGGGTGTTTCCGTGCCCACCGCCGGCTATCTCGTCTCCGGCTATGCCTGCGGCATCGCCATTGGTGGTCCGCTCCTGGCGCTCGCAACCAGCAGGGTCTCGCGAAAGTCGCTGCTCATCGCCCTGACCATTGCCTTCACTCTTGGCCAGACCACATGCGCGCTGGCGCCCGATTTCACCTCGATGCTTCTCCTGCGCATTGCCACTGCAGTGGCGCATGGCTGCTATTTCGGCGTCGCCATGGTGGTCGCGGTCGGCCTGGTGCGCGAGGACCAGCGTGGCCGGGCGGTCGCGGTCATCCTCTCTGGATTGACCGTCTCCAATGTTATCGGCGTTCCGGCCGGCACCGCGATCGGCGGTCTCTGGGGCTGGCGGGCGACCTTCTGGGTGATGTGCGCGCTGGGCGTCATCGCGATCGTTGCCATGCTTGCGCTGCTGCCCCGCACGGCAGGCGCCGCCAACCGGCCCGCCGGCCTCGCGCGCGAGGTGCGCGTGTTGGGGCGCCAGCAGGTCTGGACCTCGCTCATCCTGATGCTGATGTTGATGATCGGCCAGTTCGGCCTCTTCACCTACATCACGCCGACGCTGCTCGAAGTCACCGGCCTCCACGAAAGCCTGATCCCGTTTGTGCTGCTGCTCAACGGCGTCGGCGCGACGATCGGCGTTCTCTTGGGCGGCAAGCTTGCCGACTGGAAGCTGATGCCGTCGCTGATCGCCATGCTTTTCCTGCAGGCGGTAATGCTTGGCGTCATCTATGCGGTCAGTCCCTACCCGGTGCCGATGATCGTCGCGATAGTCATATGGGGCGGCCTCAACTTCGCCATCGGCGCGCCGATCCAGACCCGGATCCTGGCCTGGACGGCAGACGCCTCGAACCTTGCCTCGTCGCTGATTCCCTCGGGCTTCAATGTCGGCATCGCGCTCGCCGCTTCGCTGGGCGCTGCGATGCTCAATGCCGGTCTTGGCTATCGCAGCCTGCCGGTCGCCGGCGCGTTTGCCATGCTGGTGGCCCTGGCGGTCGCGCTTGCCTCGCAGGCTTGGGAATGGCGCAGCCGGGCGACGCCGCCGTTGCCGGCTGCGGCGGAATAGAGCCTTGGCGTGCCGCTCTGCCGCCTCAGACCTGAGGACGCAAGGAGCCAGAGCCGCCCGACAGGATCGACTTCAAACCGTGAAGCCCCTCCTCCAGCCTTTCGTGGCTGGATGCGGCACCCAACGCCAGCCGCAAGCCATCAGCGGCACTGGGCACGACGGAGAACTCTTCCGCCGGGCTGAGGGCCAATCCGCGACGGCGTGCGATCTCGGCGATATCCGATGAACGCAATCGCGCATCCAGCGGATACCAAAGATGCAGGCTTGATTCCGTCGAGGCGAAACCGGCCGGCAGGATCTTGCGCGCGATCGTCTGCCTGGCCTCTGCTTCGGCACGCACCGCGGCGGTGATCTCGCCGGCCAGGCCGCTTCGCACCCACTCGCAGGCGAGCCCCGTCATCAGCGGCGGCGCCATCATGGTGGTGCCCCGGATTGTCGCCGCGATCCGCTCGACGGATTTCGCGTCAGGCGCCGCCAGGAACGCCGTGCGCAGAAATGGCGAGATGCATTTCGCCAATGTAGCCAGGTGGAATGTCCGGTCCGGCGCCAGGCTGAGGAAGGCTGGCGGTGAAGCGGTCTGCAGGGGACTGTAGGGATCGTCCTCGACGATCACCAGGCCAAGCCTGCCCGCCATCCGAGCCAGATCCCGGCGCCGGCCCTCCGGCATGGTGAGCGTGGTCGGATTGTGAAGTGTCGGGTTGAGATAGAGGACGCGGGCGCCATATCGTCGCGCCGCTTCCTCCAGATGGTCGGGGCGCATGCCGTCATCGTCGCGTCCCGCCCCAGCCAGCTTTCGCCCCGTGGCCTGCGCCAGCGCGATCAGGCCGGGATAGGTCAGCGTATCGGTGAGGATCGTATCGCCCTCACGGGTTTGCGACAGAAGGACGGCGGCGAGCAGCGCCTGCGCCCCCGAACCAAGAGCCACGCGCTCGACAGGCAACCTGCCGCCGGCTGCGGCAAGCCAATACGAGCCGGCGGCGCGTTCCGCGGGAGAACCCGGGCCGGGATGGTAGGAAAGCAGTGCTTCGGCGCTGAAACGTTTGAGCAGTCCCTCGATGCCGCTCCGGATCAATGCCGGCAGGCTCAGGCCCGAAGGCGCCGGCGGAATGTTCATGCTCAGATCGAGGATCGGCTCTTCCGGCTCGCCGGGCGTGATGAAGGTGCCGCGACCGGCCGTTGCATCGATCAGGTTCCTGCGGCGGGCTTCGGTGAACGCCCGGGTGACCGTGGTCAGATCCACGCCAAGGAAGCGGGCAAGCTCTCGCTGCGGCGGCAGCCTGTCCCCCGGTTGCAGCCGCCCGATCGAGCGGGCAGCCGCAAGCGCCTCGACGATCTTGAGATAGAGCGGCCGTGAGTCTTCCGCCAAGGGAGAAAGCCAGCTGAGGTCCCCTTCACTGTTCATGCCACCGGCATCCATACATTTTGTCGCATTGTATGCATACAATAATCATAT
The DNA here is from genome assembly GCF_029625765.1 of Mesorhizobium sp. WSM4983. Classification (NCBI taxonomy): domain Bacteria; kingdom Pseudomonadati; phylum Pseudomonadota; class Alphaproteobacteria; order Hyphomicrobiales; family Phyllobacteriaceae; genus Mesorhizobium; species Mesorhizobium sp. WSM4983. The sequence goes on from NZ_JARTVM010000001.1 coordinate 1,313,339, forward strand.
TAGTATGTATGCGTGACCTCAAGGCCGATCGAATGCATGCGAGGTCCTGGAGTGATGACCATGCACGACGCGCACTATCCCCACCTCGAGCCCTGGCGGGTCGGCATCCGCGGGCGATGCCCGCGTTGCGGAGAGGGCCGGCTGTTCGACGGATTTCTGAAGCTGGCGCCGAAATGCGAAGTCTGCGGGCTCGACTATTCTTTTGCCGATCCGGCCGACGGACCCGCCTTCTTCGTCATCTGCTTTGCCTGCGTGCCCTCCGTCCTGTTCGCCGTCTGGGCGCAGGTGACGTTCGAGCCATCCATGTGGTTCCACGCCTTCGTTTCGGTGCCGATCATCCTTGCGACCTGCATTCCGCCGCTCAGGCCGCTGAAAGGCTGGCTTGTCGCGAGCCAGTTCTACTACAAGGCCGCAGAAGGAAGACTGGCCAGGCCCGGCGAATAAGGTTCTCAAGTTCGCTTGCCTTGAGACCTAAAGGTCGATCCGGTACTTGAGGCTCTCCGCGCCACCATAGGCGGCGACTTTGGCGAACCGCCCGACGAGAATGCCGCCATTGGCGAGCACCACCTTCTGGGATGCAAGATTGTCGAGATCGGTGGTGATCTCGACATAGTCGAGACCGACCGCCCTTGCCTCGTGAAGCATCAGCCGCAGCGCTTCGGTGGCATAGCCGCGCCCCTTCTTCCATGGCATCACGGCATAGCCGATGTGGCCGAGCAGGTGCGGCGGCAGCGCCGACGTGCCCTTCTGCCAGCGAAGCCCGATCGAGCCGGCGGCCTCGCCGTCCCAGATCCAGCGCCGGAAGCCCGGCAGGCGTGGCACCATTGTGCCGTCCGGCAGCGCGATCGGCGGCCCCTTGGCTTCGGGATCGTCAAGGCCGGCAAGGAATGCCGCCGGATCCTGTTCGATCGCCTCAAGCTGCTCGCGCGTAGCCTCCAGCAGCCGCACATTGTCCGGCGACCAGCCGCGCTCCAGCGCCGCCTTGTAGGATGGCAGATGCTCGAGCGCCGGTTTGACGATTTCGACCATGAAGCCGTGTCCTTTGCGAGATCGGAGGCATAGCCCCGGTCAGGATCGCCCTCAAGCTGACTGAAAGCGGATTTCGCCCTTGTTGAGGAAGCACATCTTGTCGAAGAGCGATAAATCGAGTGGGTTCGGCAGCCGGACATCGTCAAGGTCGGGAAACGGCTTCCTGGACGCATCGTATGACCGGTCGACCTGAGAGATGAAGACCAGCACCAGCCCGCGTTCCCGGGCAAACGATCTCAAGGCGCGTATCTGGACCATGAGCTCGGGATCCTCGCGCTTCTGGTCGAGCAGTTGCAGATAGTCGATCACCGCCAGCGTGCCGCGCGGCGCCGACCCCAACGCCTCGATGATGTAGGTGGCGCTGATGGCGTCGGAATTGTCGAACTCGAACAGATGGTCGAAAACGGCAGGGTCGACGCCGATGTCGCGGAACCGGTCGAGGATGTCGGCATGCATGTATTCCAGGGTGAAGAATACGGCGCGACTGCCCTGCTTCATGGCCGCCACGGCGAGTTCGAGGCTCATCAGCGTCTTGCCCTGACCCGGCCGGGCCGCCACGAGGACCATGTCGCCGGGTATCAGTTGCGCCAGCAGCCTCCCGGCGGGTGCGGCCTCGGCGGCTTTCGCCGCAAGCAGGCTCCAGCTGCCAAAGCCTTCCTTGAAGGCCATGCGGTCAAGCGCCTCATGAAGGGGAACATTTTCCTTGCGCGACAGCAACCTCGCCTGGCGCTTCAGATGATAGACGGGTGCGGAAAGCCGCATCGAAAAACCTCCTATTGCGAGCAGTCTTCGCAATCCCTCCTTATGCCGATGCTCGAACAGTCGGTTTAGCGATCGAATGCCCTGCATGAACAATGCTTTCCCAACGGAGGGAGGAGGCGTGGGCGCGCCGGAATCAGATAGTAGCCAACTTCTTGCCTGTCGAAAATCGCAGATGCGCCAGCTTCGGCAGAGCGCACTAGACAAGAAGTGTTTCGCCCATCGGCGCTATGCTCTTATGATTGGCGCAGGTGATTCACCACAAGCGATACCAGTTCGAGGGGGGATTAATCCGGTGCGGTTGATATCTGTTCCGCTTGGTGCCGCCGTCCTCTTCGTCATCGCCGCTCTGATGGCATCGGTCGGCTCGTTCGCGGCGTTGCGCCCATCGAACATTCCGGACTGGCTGCAGCGTCATGTCGGCGACAACGAAGGTCAGATCTCGCAGGTCGTGCTGGAGCGGGCGCGCGCCCTCTACCAGAAGAAGGTCAGTGAAGGTTCGGTCAGCAACCCCTGCTACTTCGCCATGGATGCAACGCGGCCCGGCGACCTGGGCAACAGTGTGCTTGGCCAACGCTACTATATCATCTGCGAGGCCAAGCAGCTCTTTCGAGCGGTTTCTTCGGGCCATGGCGGCGGCCGCAATCTCAAAGGCGTTGCCGATTTCTCCAATGGCAGGCGTTGCGCGAAAAACTTCGGCAACGCGATGGATTCGGAGCTGACGGCAGGCGGAGCCTACATGACCGCCGAGACCAAGACGTCCTTCAAGGGCTATTATCGCGTCGGTGCGCAGAACGCGGTGTTCATGCGTACCTTCATCCAGTTCGATGGCGAAGGCGAAGCGGCGAACGCCAGGCAGCGCGTGATCGGCGGCCATCCGGCAGCCTTGCTCAGGGGCATGTGCCTCCGGAAAGATCCGAACAGCTCCTACGCCGACCATGACGGCTTCGTCCCATTCGGCAAGCTGGTGAATTATGCCGGCGGCCGCAGCAATGGCTGCACCAGCTGGTCGCCGGCCGATGCCGAGCAGATCATCCCGTTGGTGAAGAACAACCCGACGACGCTCTATATCTATCCTGAATCGCGCGACATCGCCGCTGTGGCGCGCGCAAAGGCCGCCGGCCAAGCGCTGTCGGCTGCGGGCGTCTATTGGAACGCTTCCTGCCTGAAGGAAATCGGCTCTCCGAAGTTCTGGCCGAAGAAGACCCTCGAGCCGATCATCGCGCAGTACAAGAAAGACCATCCGGCGCCGCCGCCGCAGCCGGTGCCGATCTGCAAGAACTGAGCCGGTCTTCTACTGGAGCAGCCCCTTGATGATGGCGCTCGCCTTGGCGAAATCCATCTGGCCGGCATATTTCTGCTTCAGCGCGCCGATCACCTTGCCCATGTCCTTCTGGCTGGCGGCACCCGTCGCCGCGATCGCCTCGCGCGCCGCCGCCGTGATCGCCACATCGTCGAGCTGTGCCGGCAGGAACTCGCGGATGATCTCCATCTCGCCGCGCTCCTGCGCCGCCAGTTCCGGCCGCTTGCCGTCCTCGAAGGCTTTGGCCGATTCCTCGCGCTGCTTCACCATCTTGGAAAGGATCTGCAGGATCTCTTCCTCGCTCGCCGCCGGCTTGCCCGCGCCGCGATTGGCGATGTCGCGGTCGTGGATGGCGGCCTGGATCAGCCTGAGCGTCGGCAGCCGATGCTTGTCCTGCGCCTTCATCGCGCTCTTCATGGATTCGGCGATTTTCTCGCGCATGATGCTTCTCCTTCGATCGCGGCGGACAATAGCTTCGCCGGACGCTCAAGGCAAATCCAGGCAAACCGTTGATTTTGCTCGGCGAAATAAAACGATTCCGCTCGGAGGAAGCGTCATTGACCGCTTTGCCGCCATCCCCTATGTACTGAGCCTCGCATGAACTGAAACTTTGGTTGCGCGCAGGCTCGCTAGTTCGCCGCCGCGCGTCGTTTGCTGTGCGGGTCGTCCCTCCAACGGAATGGTCCGGAAGCAGCCTCTAGGAGTGCCGCCATGGCCACGACCGCCCCCTGGACCACCGAAAAGCCGACCGCCCTTCTGGTGCTCGCCGACGGCACGGTGATCGAAGGCCGCGGCCTCGGCGCCACGGGATCGGCGGTCGCCGAAGTCTGCTTCAACACCGCCCTGACCGGCTACGAAGAGATCCTTACCGACCCCTCCTATGCCGGCCAGATCGTCACCTTCACCTTCCCGCATATCGGCAATGTCGGCACCAACAGCGAGGATATCGAGGATTTGCATCCAGCTGCCCGCGCGGGTGCTGTCGGCGCGATTTTCAGGGCCAATGTCACCGACCCCTCCAACTACCGGGCGGCCGGGCATCTCGACCAATGGTTGAAGAGGCGCGGCATCGTCGCGCTTTCGGGAATCGACACTCGCGCTCTCACCGTGCTGATCCGCGAGAAAGGCATGCCCAACGCCGTGATCGCCCATGCACCGGATGGCGTTTTCGACCTCGACGACCTGAAGCGGCGCGCCGCCGCCTGGTCGGGCCTTATCGGGCTGGACCTCGCCAAGGAGGTCACCTCGGGCCAATCCTCGGTCTGGCGCGAGACGCCTTGGGCCTGGAACAAAGGCTTCGGCGAGCAGGACGAGTCGTCGCTGCATGTCGTGGCCATCGATTATGGCGTCAAGCGAAACATACTGCGCCTGCTTGCGGGCCTCGGCGCCAAGGTCACCGTCGTGCCGGCAAAAACCGGCGCGGAAGAGATCCTGGCCATGCAGCCGGACGGCATCTTCCTGTCCAACGGTCCCGGCGACCCGGAAGCGACGGGCAAATATGCCGTGCCGGTCATCCAGGACCTGCTGAAAAGCGATCTCCCGGTGTTCGGCATCTGCCTCGGCCACCAGATGCTGGCGCTGGCGCTCGGCGGCAAGACCGAGAAGATGCATCAGGGCCATCACGGCGCCAACCATCCGGTGAAGGACCACACAACCGGCAAGGTCGAGATCGTCTCGATGAACCATGGCTTCGCCGTCGACGCCGACTCGCTGCCCGAAGGCGTCGAGGAAACCCACGTCTCGCTGTTCGACGGCTCGAATTGCGGCATCGCGCTGACCGGCCGGCCGGTGTTCTCGGTCCAGCACCATCCCGAGGCCTCGCCCGGGCCGCAGGATTCGCACTATCTCTTCCGCCGCTTCGTCAATCTCATTCGCGAGCGGCGCGGCGCGCCGGCCCTGGCCGAGCGCGCCTAGCTCAAGCGCAACCCACTCCAAGGCGTATTGAGATTCGGGCCAGGCCGGGCCGGAGTCGAAGACGGGCGCGAAGCGACCAAACTGGCCGGGTTCAGAGAACCGGAGCGGATCGTATTTTTGGTCGTGCGCACTGGAAGCGCAGGAAACAGTCATTTACAGGCCAGCACCACCTGAATATCAACACGCCTTAAGCCGCGTCGGTCACCGCTTCCTGCGCCTGCATGCGCTCGACCTCCTTCGGTGTCGGCTTGGCGACCTTCGTCACGAAGACGATCACCGCCAATGTGAGGAAAACCGCGCCGAGCACATAGGGCGCGCCGCCGAACTCAATCGGCGCGCTCGGGCCGGTGAACCAGGAAAAGATCGCCGTATAAAGCAGCGGCGTGATGATCGAGGTGATCGAGAAGATCGAGGTCATCGCGCCCTGCAATTCGCCTTGCGCCGAAGGCGGCACCTTGGCCGCCGCAAGGCTCCTCAATGGCGGGTCGGCGAGTGCTTCCAGGCAGCCGGCGACGATCACCGCGTAGATCATCCAGCCCTGCGTCGCAAACGCGTAGCCAAAGGCGCTGAGCGCGGTGAAGGTCAGGCCGATCGCGGCGGTCCTCCACTCGCCGAGCTTCGGGATGACGCGCGGCAGCACCGTCGCCATGACGATCGCGCCGCAAAGGCCGAAGGCGCCGAGCGAGAAGCCGATCTGCTGCTCATTCCAGCCATAACGGTAGCTTGAAACGAAAGACCAGACCGCCGGATACATCATGTGGCCGAGCGTCATCAGGAAAAAGACCAGTCCGATCCAGCCAATGCCGGGATAGTTGCGCATCTGGATCAGCGTGCCGACCGGATTGGCGCGTTTCCATTCGAAGCGGCGACGATGCTGCTCGTCCAGCGTCTCCGGCAGCAAGAACATCGCGATGAGGAAGTTCACGAAGGCGAGCCCGGCGGCGAAGTAGAACGGCACGCGCGGCCCGAACGTGCCGAGCAGTCCGCCGAGCACCGGGCCGATGACGAAGCCGACGCCGAAGGCAATGCCGAGCAGGCCGAAATTCTTGGCCCTGTTCTCGTCGTTCGAGATGTCGGCGATGAAGGCCGACGTCGTCGAATAGCTGGCGCCGGAAATGCCGGCGAGCACGCGTCCGATGAACAGCATCGGATAGGACCAGGCGATGGCGCAGATCAGATTGTCGATGGAGAAGGTGAGCACCGAGGCAAGCAGGATCGGCCGCCGCCCGAAACGGTCGCTCAAGCCGCCGATGACAGGCGCGAAGAAGAATTGCATCGCCGCATAGACGAAGAACAGCCAGCCGCCCTCGATAGCCGCCTCGCTTACGCCGGCGCCGGTCAGCTCCTGCAGATAGGCCGGCAGCACCGGCATGATGATGCCGAAGCCGATGACGTCGAGCAGCAGCGTCGTGAAAACGAGCGCAAGGCCCCGCTTGGCGGTCTTGGGGTCGATCATGGTGACAAGCTCCTCGGCCGCCTTGGACGGGAGGCTCTTATAGGCGAGCCAGCCGGCCGGAACAATAAGCGAACGACCGCAACTGCCTCATCCTGACATCAGTTCCCGGCAGCCCGCCGCGGTGCCGCAGCCCTGCGTCGCTGTTCAGACCGGATTGTTGAATGTATCGCAGTCCGAAAGCTTGCCGCTCTTGTAGCCGCGCGCCAGCCAGGTCTGCCGCTGCGCCGACGTGCCGTGGTTGAAGCTTTCCGGAACCACATAGCCCTGCATTTTTTTCTGCAGCGTGTCGTCGCCGATCTGCTTGGCGGCATTCAGCGCGCTTTCCATGTCGCCCTGCTCCAGAATGCCCTTCTGCGCGGTATAGTGCGCCCAGACACCGGCGAAGCAGTCGGCCTGAAGCTCGACCCGGACCGACATCTGATTGGCCTCGGCCTCGCCCATGCCCTGCCGCATCTGGTTGAATTTCGACATGATGCCGGTGAGGTTCTGCACGTGATGGCCGACCTCATGCGCGATCACGTAGGCGCGAGCGAATTCACCCGAGGCGCCGAACTGCTGGTCGAGCTGCTGGAAGAAGGTCATGTCGAGATAGACCTTGTGATCGCCCGGGCAATAGAACGGTCCCGCCGCCGAAGAGGCAAAGCCGCAAGCCGACCGGATCTGGCTGCTGAACAGCACCAGCTTTGGGTCCTCGTAGGTAAGGCCATTGGCTTTGAAGATACCGCTCCATGTGTCCTCGGTCTCGGCGAGCACGGTCGCCACGAACTGTTTCATCTCGTCCGAGGCGGGCGCGCCGCTGTCCGGCGAACTGCTGTCTTCGGTAATCTGGCCGCCGCCGCCCGGCACAAGGCCACCACCTTCACCCAGGATCTGCGATGGATCGAAGCCGAAATACCATCCGGCGAGAACCACCAGAATGACGAAGATGATGCTGCCGCCGCCGCCCGCTCGCCCCCCGATCGGAACGCGGAACTGCCGCGGACCGCCACCGCCGAACCCGCCGCTGTCGCTGCGCTCGTCCTCGATATTGTCGCTCTGACGGCGGCCTCTCCAAAGCATGGCAACTTCCTCGCAATGCAGATGTTCTGGAAGGTCCGGCCTATGACCGCCCCCTTCAGACAATTATCGCAACGGTCACGCCGAGTCACAGCATTTTTGCTGACCAAAAGACCGCGCGTCCGGCTCCAGATGGGATGAAATCAGAGCTTTTGCTTCGAGCCGGTTTCGGCCTCGGTCTTGCGCTCGTCACGAGCCGCCGCGTGTCTCAACCCTTTGGCCGCTGGCTTGCCCTTCGTGGTCGGTGCCTGTTCAACGCCCGTCGCTTCCTCCGTTCCACGCGATCATCGCGCAACGTCAGGAGCAACGTGCGTACCGTTCGGCGGTTCCAGCGACTCGTCGGTCCAGAAGTTTAACGCTGGCGGGGCTCAGCGTGTCGTCATCGCCCTGCGAAATGCATCCAGCGTCTCGGCGCTGACATGGTGCTCGATGCCCTCGGCATCGATCCGTGCCGTCTCGGCGCTGACACCGAGCGAGCGCAGGAAGGCTTCGACAGTCTCGTGACGGATGCGGCTCTCCTGCGCCACCTTGCGACCGGCGTCCGTGAGAAACACCCCGCGATAGGGTTTCCTGGACACCAGCCCGTCGGCGCAGAGCCTTGTCAGCATTTTTGCCACGGTGGGTTGCGCGACGCCAAGCCTGGCCGCGATATCGACCTGACGGGCCTCGTTTCCGTCCTCGATCAGATCGGCGATCAGCTCGACATAGTCCTCGACAAGCGCGCTGCGACGCGCTTCGCGGGTCTGACGGAACCCTTCCGAATGGATTTCGGCATCAGGAAGCGGCTTTTCGCGTCGAACTGGTCTGTTCCTCAGCGCCAATACGCGCTCCTTCATGGCTGAATCGGCTCCGCACTCATAGCACGGACCGTGGTGCCCTGGCCGTTTATTTGCATTCCCGGGTCGGCGCAACCCGGCGTTTGCTGCTGCACGCGGCGCCCTATCGGCGTGCATCACAAGAGCTTGAACAATGAAGTATAGCCTGTTGCATAATGTTCAGCCTTAGCATACATAGTGGCGATCCTCGATACCCTTCCAGCGGACCCCCCGATGTCAGAAGCAGTGTCCCGTCCCTCGTGGCAATTTGCCCGCTCCGATGAGACTGAGCAGCCCAGTCTGCGCGAGGTCAATGCCTCGATCAGGGTGCCCGACACCGGTCTCTGGTTCCGCCGCCTGTTCGCCTTCATGGGTCCCGGCTATATGGTCTCGGTCGGCTATATGGACCCGGGCAACTGGGCGACAGACCTCGCCGGCGGCGCCCAGTTCGGCTACAGGCTGCTTTTCATCATCATGCTGTCGAACCTGATGGCGATCCTGTTGCAGGCACTGGCCGCCCGCCTCGGCATCGCCACCGGCCGCGACCTCGCGCAGGCCTGTCGCGCCTATTATCCGCGTCCGGTAAATTTCCTGCTCTGGATCGCCTGCGAACTGGCGATCATCGCCTGCGACCTCGCCGAGGTGATCGGCACGGCGATTGCGCTGCAGCTCCTGTTCGGCATCCCGCTGATCGGCGGCGCCGTCCTCACCGCGCTGGACGCCTTCCTTGTGCTGCTGCTCATGAACAGGGGCTTCCGTTATCTCGAGGCGTTCGTCGTCGCGCTCCTGATCATCATCTTTGGCTGCTTCGCCATCCAGATCTTCGTCGCCGCCCCGCCCGCAGGCACAATCCTGCATTCGATGTTCGTGCCGTCGTCCCAGATCGTCACCAACCCGACGATGCTCTACATCGCCATCGGCATCATCGGCGCCACCGTGATGCCGCACAATCTCTACCTGCACTCCTCGATCGTGCAGACCCGCGCCTATGAGCGCACCGATGCCGGCAAGCGCGACGCCATCAAATGGGCGACCACGGACTCGACCATCGCGCTGATCCTGGCGCTGTTTGTCAACGCGTCCATCCTGATCGTCGCGGCAGTGGCCTTCCACGGCACCGGGCACCAGGATGTCGCCGAGATCGGTCAGGCTTTCGAATTGCTGTCGCCGCTGTTGGGCTTGAGCATTGCCTCGATCCTGTTCGCGGTCGCGCTGCTCGCCTCCGGGCTCAACTCGACGGTCACCGCCACGCTTGCCGGCCAGATCGTGATGGAAGGCTTCCTGCGTCTGCGCATTCCGCAATGGGCGCGCCGCCTGCTGACGCGCGGCCTTGCCATCGTCCCCGTCGTGATCGTCACCGCGCTCTACGGCGAAAAGGGCACGGCCCAGCTCCTGGTCTTCAGCCAGGTCATCCTGTCGATGCAGTTGCCCTTCGCCGTTGTGCCGCTGGTGCAGTTCGTCTCGGATAAGAAGAAGATGGGCAGTTTCGTCATCTCGCGCGGCGTCGCCGCACTCGCCTGGGTAGTCGCGGCGATCATCCTGGTGCTCAACTTCAAGCTGCTCTTCGACACTTTTGCCGGCTGAGTTCGGGCCGCGACATCCCGGCCGGCCGCGCTATCTTCTGAAAGCATGACCGTTTCGGACGACGCCCGAAAATTCTACGCCAAACTGATGGCCGCGCATGCGCGCTCCGCCGATCCCCGCATCGAGGAGGCGTTCGCCTCCGTGCCGCGCGAGGCCTTTCTCGGCCCTGGACCTTGGACAGTCTTTGCCGGCGACGGAGCGTTCAAAACCCCGACTGCCGATCCAAGCTACATCTACCAGAACGTGCTGGTGGTGCTCGATGCCGACAAGGGCATCAACAACGGCGAACCGGTTCTGCACGCCATGTGGATCGGCAAGGTCGAACCGAAACCCGGCGAAGCCGTCACCCATATCGGCGCCGGTACCGGCTACTATACCGCGCTGCTGGCAAGGCTGGTCGAGCCCGGTGGCAGCGTCACCGCCTTCGAGATCGAAGCGGATCTCGCCGCGCAAGCCAAGGTGAACCTCGCGGCCTATGGCAATGTCGAGGTCGTTGCCGGCGACGCTGTCGCCGGCCCGCTGCCGCCCTCCGACATCATCTATGTCAATGCTGCCGTCATTGCCCCGCCCCCTGCGTGGCTGAGGGCGCTCAGGCCCGGCGGCCGGCTGATCTTCCCCTGGCGGCCGGCGCAGCGTATCGGCCTCGCCGTGCTGGTCACCCGCATGCAGGCGGGGTTCGCCTGCCGGCCCTTCATGGGTTCCTGGTTCATCCCTTGCGTCGGCGCCTCCCTCGCCGGCCCGGAGGCAAGAGTGCCAACCCGCGAACGCGCCAGCCGCACGCGCTCGATCTGGCTGACCGAAGACAAGGCGCCCGATCGAACCGCCACCGCCGTGTTCGGCGATGTCTGGTTCTCGTCCCGCGCCATGCGCGCGGACAGCGAACGATAGAAATCTGCGGAAGCCTGTGTCGGAACGCAGGCTTGTCGCCCGTCCTTAGGACGAAATCCGGCCGCGACGGCGCGGATCACGAAAAGGGAGAAGACAGATGCGCAAGATCATCGCCGCCACATTCGTCAGCCTCGACGGCGTCATGCAGGCGCCAGGCGGCCCGGAAGAGGACCCGGTCGGCGGCTTTCAATTCGGCGGCTGGACCTTCCATTACTTTGACGAGGTGGCGGGCGAGGCAATGGACGAATTGTTCTCCAAGCCCTTCGCCCTGCTGCTCGGTCGCAGAACCTATGACATCTTCGCCGCGTACTGGCCGTATCAGAAAGATCCGATCGCAGATGCCTTCAACCCGGCGACCAAATATGTCGCGACGCATCGGCCGGATAGCCTGACCTGGCAGAACACGCAGCCGCTTGGACCAGACGTCGTTGCCAGGCTCAGGCAGCTCAAGCAGGAAGACGGACCCGATCTGCTCATCCAGGGTTCGGGCAATCTGATCCAGACGCTGCTCGCCAATGGGCTGATCGACGAGATCCGGTTGATGATCTTCCCGCTGTTGCTGGGCAAGGGAAAGCGCCTGTTCGGCGATGACGCGATGCCCGCCGCCTTCAAGCTCATCAAGTCGCAAACCACCAGCACGGGTGTCATCATGGCGACCTATGAACGTGGCGGCGACGTCAAGACCGGATCTTTTGCGACAGAGCAGCCTTCCGAAGCCGAGCTCGAACGGCGCAAGAACTGGAAGTAGCGCCAAGGTTCGTCGCCCCCAAAGCGGGGGCGAGGAACGAAAAGTGTCGCTCACGCTGCCCGGCGATGCCGCGCCAGACCCTCGCGGATATGAGTGGCGAATGCCTCTGCCGTCCGCGTCACTGCATGCTTCGGCAGGTGCAGGTTGACGGAAAAATTCGGCAGCGCCGGTAAGTCGGCGTCGGACAGGATGTCGAGGTCGGCCGGAACCGTCGAGGCGAGCCAGGTGGTCACCGCAAGGTCCGACCGTACCGTTGCGGTCGTTGCGTCGATGTTGCCGTTCTCGAACACGGTGCGCCAATCGAGCCCGTGCGTGCCGAGCGCCGCCAGCACCGCGGGACGGAAGGCGCAGCTATCCGCGACCATGGAGACCGGCAAAGGCCGCTTCAAGCGCGCCGAGCCGCCTCTGGCACCGACCCAGACCAGCCGGTCGACCAGTAGGCACTCGCCGGCCGTCGGACCGGCCCGCTCCTCGATGACGGCAAGGTCGATCGTCCCTGCCGCCAGCGCCGCCGCGAGTTCCGGCGAAGAGGCGCAGACCAGCGAAATCTCCACCTGCGGATAGGCTTCAGCGTAGGTTTTCAAAACAGGTTGCAGCAATGTGCCGACAAGATCGTAGGGCACGCCGATCCGCACCCCGCCGGCGACCGCCTTGCCGCTTATCTCCGCCAGGATCTCGTCATTGAGCCGCAAGAGACGCCGGCCCTTGTCGAGCAGCCGTTCGCCCGAACGCGTCAGTCTCAAGCCGCGGCGGTCGCGCTCGAACAACATCTGGCCAAGGATCTCCTCCAGCCGCTTGATCTGCTGGCTGACGGCGCCCTGGGTCAGATTGAGGGCGTTGGCCGCGGCCGTCATGCTGGCTTTGTCGGCCGTCGTCACGAAGGTGCGGACAAGTGTGGTGTCGAGATCGCGGAACATCGCTGCATTATAATCACTAATGCAGACCATATCCAACATTGCATTTACTGATAGCGCCCAGCGCCTAACATGCAGGCTCCTTCCACCGTGGAGGCTTTGGATGTCCGAAACCATCATCCCCCTTGTCCTGTTCGCGTTGATCTCGACCTCGACGCCCGGCATCGCCACGACGCTGTCGACGGCATCCGGGGCGCAGTTCGGCTTTCGCCGATCGGTGCCGCTGATGGCCGGCAGCGCCGCGGGACTGGCGTCAGTAGCGGCGGCGGGTGCTGCCGGCCTGGCCGGGCTGATCGCCGCCGTCCCCTCGCTCCAGCTTGCGATGAAGATCGCCGGCTCGCTCTATCTGATCTGGCTGGCGATCAGGATCGGCCGCAGCGGCCCGCCCAAGCTCCACGTGAGCATGGCTAGGCCGAACAGCTTCTTCGGCGGCGCCGGGATTCAGTGGATGAATCCCAAGGGTTGGGCAATGGGCCTGGGTGCGGCCGCTTCCTTCGCGGCGCTTGCCGACGGCCCCTTGCAGTTGGCATTGCTGCTCGGCGCCGTGTTCGGCCTTGCCGCGGCCGTCTCGCTGTCGCTCTGGTGCGTAGCCGGCACGCTGCTGGCACGTTTGCTCCGAACCGAGCGGCAATGGCGCGCGCTCAACATCGTGCTTGGCCTGCTGCTGGCCGCCTCCATCCTGCAGATGTGGCGGCCAGCCTGAGGCCGGCAAGTCCTTCAGGTTTGCGAAGTCTATTCCGCCGGCATGGCGACCGGGCGGGCGAGCGCGCGACCCGCGAGCACCACACCCAACCCGACGATCGGGAATACAGCCGCGACCAGACCGAGATCGGCCGGCGCGCCGAAGCGCAGCACCGCGCCCCCGACCACCGCGCCAAGGGCGACGCCGAAATAGAGCGCCGAGGCGTTGAGCGAGAGCACGATCGGGGCGGCATCGGGCGCTATTTTGATGATCCGGCTCGCCTGGGCCGGCGGGAAGGCCCAGCCGACGATGCCCCACGGCACCATCATGCCCATCAGCGCCGGCCCGGCGATCGAATGCGGCAGGAAGGTCGGGATCAGCGAGAGGGTAACGAGCATCGCTGCGCTCAGCCCCAGCGACCAGCAAACCGTGCGCGCCGCGCCGAAACGGTCCGCCGCCTGGCCGCCGGCGATGTTGCCGATGACGGCGCCAACACCGAATGCGAGCAGCATGCCGGGAAGCGCCAACGGACTGAGGCCGCCGCCCTCGATCGCCAGAGGCGCGATGAAGGCAAAGACGGTGAAGGCGCCGACCAGCGCCAGCACGGTCGTGACCAGGATCGGCAACACGCCGGGACGGACGGCCGCCGCGAGCCGCGCCTTGAGCGGCAGCCTGGTGCCGACAATGCCGCGCGGCAGCCGCCACCACAGGATCGCCCCGGCAAGCGCGCCGAGGCCGGCAATGGCGAAGAAGGTGCCGCGCCAGCCGGCAATCGCCGCCACCAGCGCGCCGAGCGGCGCGCCGACCGCGACCGCCACCGTGGTGCCGCCGACCACGACCGCGATGGCGCGGGCCCTGTGATGGTCGTCGACCAGCGCCACGGCGGTGCCTTGCGCGGTTGCCGCGAACAGGCCGGACGATAGCGCCATGACGATGCGTGCTAGGAGCAGCAATTCGAATGACGAGCTTAGCGCCGCGACAATATTGCCGATGACGAAGAACACCAGCGTCCACAGGATGACGCGCCGCCGGTCCCACTCGCCGGTCAGCGTCGCCAGGATCGGCGCGCCGATCGCATAGGCGAGCGCGAAAGCGGTGATCAGCGAGCCGGCGAGCGGAACGGAGATGCCGGCATCCGCGGCGATATCGGGAAGAAGGCTGGAGATGACGAAGCCTTCGGTCGAGATCGCAAACGATCCGAGCGCAAGCCAGAAGATCCGCTTGTCCATGGGATATGTCCTTGGTTCAAAAGTTATTGAACAATTGGACCTGAAGGTGCATGATGTCAACGGCGCTTGGGCAAATTAGCCGAACCCTGCTGACAGCCCTGTGTCAGGACGGCGTAGAAACCGGGAAGCTGTGTAACCAAGCAAGAAGAGGAGACGCGTTGAAGTCGGTTCCGTTTGCGCTTAATTCTCAGCGATGACCTTGCCTCATCCGACCGCCGATCAGATCAGCCTGCCGATCTTGCTTGCCGTGCTTGGCGACCCGACCCGGCTGGCCATCGTGCGCTTTCTCGCCAGCAAGGAAGGCGTGCCGATGAACTGCGGCAAGTTCCTCGACCTCGCCTCCAAGACCAATCTCAGCTACCACCTCGCCAAGCTGCGCGAGGCGGGCGTCACGCGCACCGAAGCGGTCGGTACCAGCCGGCTGATCACCCTGCGCCGCGACGACCTCGACAGGCGCTTTCCCGGCCTGCTCGACAGCGTGATCGCGGCCGCCGGCGAGGACAAGGCGCTTCCAGCGGTCGGCACCGCCGATGCGGAGATCGACGCCTGATGCGCATTGCCGTTCTGGCCGATATCCATGGCAACGTGCTGGCCCTCCAGCCTGCCGGATCGCGTTGTGCGGCAATAGCCATCGCAGCGAGCTCATCCGCATTCCCGCCGGCGCATGTCTCTGAGCAGGACAGCCGGCATGCGCGCTACGGCATCGTCGAGCTGGATGCCTCCGGCCGCTCCGAGGCGATCGCCATCGCCTACGACCATGAAGCTGCCGCAAAGCAGGCAGAAGCAGCGGGACGGCCGGAATGGGCGCACGCGCCGCGGACCGGATTTACAAAGATTGAGCGCAGCTCATATCTAGATTGAGCGAAGCTCATATTCAGGATTTAGCCCAGCTCAGATCCATGATTGAGCGCAGCTCATATCTGATTGAGCGGAAACGCCAGGATTGCAGTGCATCAAGGATGAAGCGCAAAGTCACGCTCCGATCGACATTGCTGATCGCCGCTCCTTTGCTGCTGGCCGCCGTGCCAGCTTTGGCCCAGGACGCGCCAGGCTTGATCATTTCGATCATCGGCGGCCTCGCGCCGGACGACCTCCTCAACATCCGTGACACCGCTTCACCGGATGGAAAGATCGCGGCGCGCCTGCCCAACGGCGCGGCCGTGAAGAACTACGGCTGCAAGACCGTCAACAACTATCCCTGGTGCAAGGTCGAGGACACGCAGGACGCGCATATCGTCGGATGGGCGCCGGCCCGCTATCTCAGCCCGAACAACCCGGCCCCGGCGCCCGAGGATGCAGCCGTGCCGGCAACTGACGCCGGCCCGCCACAGGAAGCGAACGCGCCCGAGCCCTCTGAAGAACCGCAGCCGGACATCGCCGCGCGCCTGGGTCGCAGCGAGCCGGCCGATCCGCCATCCGCGGCCGATATCAGCGCCGTCGCCATGCAGGATGCCTACGCCCTCGCCTTCGCCGCCTCGGCAATCACGGAGTCCGACACCCCTGCCCCAGACGCCGCCGACGGCATCCCCTGCGCGCGCCGGATCGGCCAGCCGATGACCCGCTGCCTGATCAGCGTCGCACATGAGGCCGGCGACAGCGTCGTGACCGTGACCTGGCCGGACGGCGGCACGCGCATCATCCACTTCCATGACGGCAAGCCGGCCGGCTCGGACTCCTCCGACGAATTCCGCTTCACCCGCGAAGGCAGCTTGAACATGATCCGCATCGGCGTTTCGGAGCGCTTTGAGATCACGGATCAGCTGGCCCTGGGGAATTGATAGGCTGAAGACGCCGGCGGGACAGCGCCCCCCTCTGTCCTGCCGGACATCTCCCCCACTTGGGGGGAGATCGGCTGTTTTGGCGCCTCGCTTTTTCTTCACCGTCGAAAATTGGCGAAAGTAGTCGTGACGTCCAATCTCCCCTCTCGTGGGGGAGATGCCCGGCAGGGCAGAGGGGGGCGCGAAGGAATGAGACGCCTGGTTTGTTCCGTCACGCCAACCCCCAAACCCTCATTTTCGGGGTTACATCCGCCAAAACTCTTCCCTATAAGGCCCTCCTAGCCTGATACCAGAATCGCAAGCACAACCGGCCGGGTCCTCCCCGCCCGGTTTTTCGTGCAAGCCGCTCGCCGAACGGAATCCATAGACCATGCCAAGACGCACCGACATCAAGTCGATCCTGATCATCGGGGCCGGCCCCATCGTCATCGGCCAGGCATGCGAGTTCGACTATTCCGGCACCCAGGCCTGCAAGGCGCTGAAGGAAGAGGGTTTCCGCGTCATCCTGGTCAACTCCAACCCGGCCACGATCATGACCGATCCGGAGCTGGCAGACGCCACCTATATCGAACCGATCACGCCGGAAGTGGTGGCGAAGATCATCGCCAAGGAGCGCCCCGACGCGCTGCTGCCCACCATGGGCGGCCAGACGGCGCTCAACACCGCGCTGTCGCTGCGCCGCATGGGCGTGCTCGACCGCTACAATGTCGAGATGATCGGCGCCGATGCGCATGCCATCGACAAGGCCGAGGACCGCGCGCTGTTCCGCCAGGCGATGAGCAAGATCGGGCTGGAGACGCCGCGCTCGATGCTGGCCAACGCCACAGAAGTCAAGGACGCCGACCGCAAGATCCACGAGGCCGAGCGCGCCGCGCTCAAAGCCGAGAACCCCGAAAACCTCGATGCCGCGCTCGATGCTTTGGAGACGCGCTGGAATCTCGGCGAAGGCGACCGCAAGCAGCGCTATATCAGCCACGCCATGGCGATCGCGGCGCAAGCGCTCGACCATGTCGGCCTGCCGGCGATTATCCGCCCCTCCTTCACCATGGGCGGCACCGGCGGCGGCATCGCCTACAACCGCGCCGAATTCTACGACATCGTTCAGTCCGGCCTCGACGCCTCGCCCACCACGGAGGTGCTGATCGAGGAGAGCGTGCTCGGCTGGAAGGAGTATGAGATGGAAGTGGTCCGCGACAAGGCGGACAACTGCATCATCATCTGCTCGATCGAGAACCTCGACCCGATGGGCGTGCACACCGGCGACAGCATCACCGTCGCGCCGGCCCTGACCTTGACCGACAAAGAGTATCAGATGATGCGCAACGCCTCGATCGCGGTGCTGCGCGAGATCGGCGTCGAGACGGGCGGCTCCAACGTCCAGTTCGCCGTCAACCCGGCCGACGGCCGCCTCGTGGTCATCGAGATGAACCCGCGCGTCTCGCGCTCGTCCGCGCTCGCCTCGAAGGCGACCGGCTTCCCGATTGCCAAGGTCGCGGCAAAGCTTGCCGTCGGCTACACGCTGGACGAGCTGGAGAACGACATCACCGGCGGCGCGACGCCGGCCTCGTTCGAGCCGTCGATCGACTATGTGGTGACCAAGATCCCGCGCTTCGCCTTCGAGAAATTCCCGGGCGCCGAGCCGGTGCTGACCACCGCCATGAAGTCGGTGGGCGAGGTGATGGCCATCGGCCGCAGCTTCCAGGAATCGCTGCAAAAGGCGCTGCGCGGACTGGAAACCGGCCTCACCGGCCTCGACGAGATCGAGATCCCCGGCCTTGGCTCGGCAGACCACGTCGACGACCGCAACGCCATCCGCGCCGCGCTCGGCACGCCGACCCCCGATCGGCTGCGCATGGTGGCGCAGGCGATCCGCATGGGCACCTCGCTCGAAGACGTGCACGCCATGTGCAAGATCGACCCGTGGTTCCTCGAGCAGATCGCCGGCATCATCGCCATGGAAGAGCGCATCCGCGAGCACGGCCTGCCGCAGGATGCGCCGAACCTGCGCATGCTGAAGGCGATGGGCTTCTCCGACGCACGCCTGGCGTCGCTGACCAGAACCGACGCGGAAGTCATTCAGAAGACCAGGCAAAAGCTCGGCGTTCATCCGGTCTATAAGCGCATCGACACCTGCGCCGCCGAGTTCGCCTCGCCGACCGCCTATATGTACTCGACCTATGAGACGCCCTTCGCCGGCGAGCTCGCCAACGAGGCGCGCGTCTCGTCGCGCAGGAAGGTCGTCATCCTCGGCGGCGGCCCCAACCGCATCGGCCAGGGCATCGAGTTCGACTATTGCTGCTGCCATGCCGCCTTTGCGCTGCGCGACGCCGGCTTCGAGGCGATCATGGTCAACTGCAACCCGGAGACCGTGTCGACCGACTACGACACATCCGACCGGCTCTATTTCGATCCGCTGACGCCGGAGGACGTGCTGGAGATCCTGCGCGCCGAGCAGGCCTCCGGCGAGCTGGTCGGCGTCATCGTCCAGTTCGGCGGCCAGACGCCGCTGAAATTGGCCGACGCGCTGGAGAAGGCCGGCATCCCGATCCTCGGCACTTCGCCCGACATGATCGACCTTGCGGAAGACCGCGACCGTTTCCAGAAGCTGTTGCACAAGCTCGGGCTCACCCAGCCGAAGAACGGCATCGCCTATTCGGTCGAGCAGGCGCGCCTCGTCGCTGCCGAGCTCGGCTTTCCGCTGGTGGTGCGCCCGTCCTATGTGCTCGGCGGCCGCGCCATGCAGATCATCTACAACGAAGGCATGCTGCAGACCTATCTGCTCGACACCGTGCCCGGCCTGGTGCCGGAGGACATTAAGCAGAAATACCCGGCCGACAAGACCGGCCAGATCAACACGCTGCTCGGCAAGAACCCGCTTTTGTTCGACACTTATCTGACCGGCGCCACCGAGGTCGATGTCGACTGCCTCTGCGACGGCAAGGAAACCTTCGTCTCCGGCATCCTGGAGCACATCGAGGAGGCCGGCATCCATTCGGGCGACAGCGCCTGCTCGCTGCCGGTGTATTCGCTGCAGCCGGAACTCGTCGACGAGCTGGAACGCCAGACCGCCGCACTTGCCCGGGCGCTCAATGTCGGCGGCCTGATGAACGTGCAATACGCCATCAAGGACGGCACGGTCTATGTGCTTGAGGTGAATCCCCGCGCCTCGCGCACCGTGCCCTTCGTCGCCAAGACCATCGGCCGTCCCATTGCGAAAATCGCCGCCCGCATCATGGCCGGCGAGACGCTGGAAAACGCCTTCGCGCATTACGGCGCCATGCCTGACGCGCGCAATCCCGGCCATATCGCGGTCAAGGAAGCCGTCTTCCCCTTCGCCCGCTTCCCCGGCGTCGACATATTGCTCGGGCCGGAAATGCGCTCGACCGGCGAGGTGATGGGCCTCGACCGCGACTTTGCGCTGGCCTTCGCCAAGAGCCAGCTAGGGGCGGGTGTTGATCTCCCCCGCGCGGGCACGCTGTTCGTCTCGGTGCGCGACGAAGACAAGAAGGGAATTCTGCCCGCCGTAAAACGCCTCGCCGAGCAGGGCTTCAAGGTGCTTGCCACTTCCGGCACCGCCCGCTTCCTCGCCGAGAACGGCGTGACGGCGGAAAAGATCAACAAGGTACTCGAAGGCCGCCCCCACATCGAGGACGCCATCCGCAATCGCCAGGTCCAGATCGTCTTCAACACCACCGACGGCCAGAAAGCCGTGTCGGACTCGAAGTCGCTCCGCCGCGCGACGCTGATGCAGAAGGTGCCGTATTACACCACGCTGTCGGGTGCTGCGGCCGTGGCCGAGGCGATCGCGGCGCTAAGGGCGGGGAACCTCGAGGTCCGGCCGCTGCAGGAATATTTTGGGTAAGGCTATTGGCGCTACGAAGCGCACCAGCCACGGTGCAATCTCTGTCTAATGAACCGTCTTGCCAATCTTCGGCGGCAGGCGACAAGGCAACGCTCATTCGGGCGGCCCATTCCAGCGATTGGCTGACTATTAATGAACCGTTGCCGCAACCGCTGGCCTATCGACTGAGCGCCCGTTTCGCCTGCTTAGGATTGCGCCGTAGAGCGCGCCTTCGTGCCCTTTCATCTCAGGGCATTGGTACCGGCACCGATTAGCAACTTCGGAACTCTGCTTCCCCGCATTCTGCTCGTAGACTAAAAATCTGCGATGAATGACATGTCCGAAGACGAAATCGACCTGTGCTGCCCGCAGGTGGTCGCCGACAACGCCGCCAAGGGGCTGCGTCTGCGCAAGCAGTTTGGCCGCGGCGGCACCGAGATCGGCGTCGCGAGGGCGACGGAGTTGAAGAACCGCAAGAACCTTTCACCCTCGACCATCCGCCGCATGGTCAGCTATTTCGCCCGCCATGAGGTCGACAAGCGCGGCAAGAACTACGGCAACGAGGAAAATCCCTCTGCCGGCTACATCGCCTGGCTGCTGTGGGGCGGCGACGAAGGCCGCGCCTGGGCGCTGGAGATGAAGAAGAAAGTCGGCAACGCGCCGGACATCTGAGCAGCAGCCGGCTCTTCGTGGAACTGCTTCACAAAAACCCTATGAACCGCCCGGCGAAAAGCACGCAGGTCCACAGGCCGAGCGAAATCACGGCCAGGACGGCCGCGATGCCCCCGGCCGACTCGGCCACCCCGCTCGTGCGGGTCAAGCGCGTGAAGGCGAGGAAATTGGCCCCCGCCAGCAGGATCAGTGTTATCTTGGCAACGAAGATCGGCATCGCCGCATAGGTGCCCGCCTTTACCGAAAACAGCAGCGCCCCGGTGATGATCGCGCCGCCAAACGCCCCAAGGGCTACGCGGCGCAGCAGCGCGACGAACGGCGCGTGGGGCAGCGAGCGGAAGGCGCCAAGGACGCTGAAATCCATGAGGCCGACGCTGGTGAGCAGCGCGCCGACCGCCATGATGTGCAGCGCATTGACGATCGGATAGGCGACGAAGGAGGCTTTCAGCCCGCGCACCAAGGCAAGCTGCTCGATGCCGGCCAGAAACTCCGCCATCTAGGCCGGCGGCAGTCGGTCGGGATAGACGTCGTAGCGCTTGCCGCCGACGATGATGCGCACCGCCTTCATGCGCTTTTCCGCCTCCTCGCGCGAGCGATGGCCAATCGCGGTCACCGCGTCGCCGACCTTGGCGACCTCCTCGGTGAAGCCGGCGGCGATGGTGCGGGCCGGCGGCGCCATCTCCACCCGCCACACCTCCCCCTTCGCATCGACGTCCAGCGTCGCATGCGGATTGCCGATATAGATCGCCGCGATCTTGCCCTTGAGCTCGAAGAAGTCGTCCTGCGTCCACGACCAGCCGTGATGGGCATAGGCGGCAGTGCCGGCAGCAAACATCGACGCCGCCGTCAGCACGACGCCCTGCATATGGTTCAACGGTGACTTCATCGCCCGTCTCCTCCACTCCTCCTGCCAGGTCGAAAGTAGGCTACGGCCCGGCCAGGTCAAATCACATCGGAGCTTCGGCCCGGCATGGCACGAATTTCGGGTCCGCGGCGTCCACACCACGATCAGGCCTTGCTACAGGCCTTCATGCTCCCCATTTTCGCTTCTCCTGGCCGCTCTTCGCATGCATCGGAGGCGGTCGAACTCACGTCTGAGCGAGGCAAACCATGAGCAGCATGAGGGACCGTCAGGAAGGCTTCGAAAAGAAATTCGCAATGGACGAGGAGACGAAGTTCAAGGCCGTGGCGCGCCGGAACAAGCTGCTCGGCCTGTGGGCCGCCGAAAAGCTCGGCAAATCCGGCGTGGATGCCGACGGCTATGCGAAAGAGGTGGTGCGCGCGGATTTCGAGGAAGCGGGCGACAACGACGTGTTCCGCAAGGTCCGTGCCGACTTCGACGCGGCGGGCGTCGTCCAGTCGGATGCCCAGATTCGCCAGGCCATGGACGAGTTGCTGGCAACGGCGGTCGAGCAGATCAAGGCGAGCTGAGGACCCGCTGCGGGGGGCAGAAACCACGCCCTCACCCGTGATGCGCCACCGCCAGTTCCTTCACATGCTTCTCGTGCATTTTCAGCACCGGCAGAGTCTTCTTGGCGAATTCCTTCAGCGCCGGGTCGTCGCCGGAATTGGCATAGGTGCTGAACAGCGCGACCGCGTCCCTGTGCGCATCCATCTGCATCTTGATATACTTCCGGTCGAACTCCGTGCCGCTCGCCTGCTTCAGCTCGCCTAGCATCTGCTGTTCCTTAGGCCCCAGAGCGGGGCCGGCCGACTTGATAGAAGCCGTCGTCTGGCCCTGGCTCATCGCCGCCTTGAAATCCTCCCCTGCCTTGGTGTGGTCCCTGACCATCTCGTTGGCAAAAGCCTTGACTTCGTCCGACTGCGACTTCTCCTCGGCCAGCCTGCTCGCCTGGATTTCGAACTCGTTGGCATTGGGTACGGTGGTGACGAAAGTCTGCGTGTCGACCTTGTTGTCTGCCGCCATTGGCGCGACATCCTTGCTGTCGCTCGACTGAGCAAGGGTGGCCGGCGCGCCGGCAACGAGCGCCATGGCGGCCGCGGTCAGAAGTGTTTTCATCTGGAATCTCCGATCAGCCCCTTGCACTTCCAACGCGAAATGGCGCTGCCGGTTGCGTTGAGGGCGTGAAGGAGGCCGTGTTGAGTCAGGGTCAGGCCGAGCCGAGGATGGTCGTACCGAGAACCGGAGCGTGCTTGAAGTACGTGAACACCGAAGCGCAGGACACCGCCATTCGCAGCCCGGCATCACCTGAACATCAGCACGGCCTATCCCTTCACGCCGCCGGTGGTTAGGCCGGAAACGATCTTGCGTTGGAAGATCAGCACCAGCACCACCAGCGGCACCGTGACGATCACCGAAGCGGCCATGATGTTGCCCCAGGGGATCTCGAACTGCGAGTTGCCGGAAAGCAGCGCGATCGCCACCGGCACCGTGCGCTGCGCGTTGTTGGAGGTGAAGGTCAGCGCAAACAGGAACTCGTTCCATGCGCCGATGAAGGCGAGCAGCCCTGTCGTCGCCAATGCGGGCCACATCAGCGGCAGGAAGACGCGAGTGACGATGATCCATGGCGTCGCGCCGTCGAGGATCGCCGCTTCCTCGATTTCGACCGGCAGGTCGCGCACGAAGGCGGTGAGCACCCAGACGGTGAACGGCAGAGTGAAGATCATGTAGGAGAAGATCAGTGCGATGAGCGAATTGTAGAGGCCAAAGGCGCGGATGATCTCGAACAGGCCGGCCAGCACCGCGACCTGCGGAAACATCGACACCGATAATATGGCAAGCATCAGCGCCGAACGGCCGCGAAACTGGACGCGTGCCAGCGCATAGGCGGAGGTCACGCCGAGCAGCAGCGAGATGAGCACGACGGCGCCCGAGACGACCAGCGAATTCAGGAGATTGCGCAGGAAGGGACCTTCGACCAGCACGTTCCTGTAGTTGGCGAGGCTTAACGCCTGCGGCCAAAGGCTCGCCTCGAACAACTCTGTGCCGGATTTCAGGCTGGTGACGATGGCGTAATAGAGCGGAAACACCGCGACGAAGACGATTGCCCCCACCAGCAGGAAGAAGCCCAGGCGCTTCAACATCGCCATCTCAGCGGCCTCCTTCCAGCTCTATCCGGCCGATGCGGATGTAGCAAATGGTGAGCAGGGCGACGATCAGGAAAAGCAGCGTCGAGGCGGCCGAGCCATAGGCGAACTTGTCGAACTCGAACAGGTTCTCGCGCACGAACACCGACATCGATTTGGTGTGCACGTTGTTGGGCGTCAGCACGTAGATCAGGTCGAAGATGCGTAGCGCGTCGAGCGCGCGGAAGATCACCGCAACCATGACCGCCGGGCGGATGAGCGGCAAGGTCACCTTCCAGAAGATCTGCCACGGATTGGCGCCGTCGAGCCTGGCGACCTCGATAACATCGCGCGGCAGCATCTGCAGCGCGGCCAGGAAAAGCAGCGCCATGAACGGCGTCGTCTTCCAGATGTCGACGATCAGCACCGCGATCATCGCCGTGTCGGCGCTCGCGGTCCAGGCGATTTTCGCGTCGATCAGGCCGAGATTGAGCAGCACCGCATTGATGATGCCGAACTGGTCGTTGAGCATCCACTGCCACATCTTGGCCGAGACGATGGTCGGGATCGCCCATGGAATGAGGATCGCCGCCCTGACGATGCCGCGGCCTCTGAAGTCGGCGTTGAGAACGAGCGCCACGATCATGCCGAGGACCGTTTCACAGCCCACCGAGACTACGGCGAAGAGCAGCGTGTTCCACACGGCGCGCCACCAGACCGGATCGGCGAGCAGCCCGTCATAGAGCACGCGGCCGCTCGGCATGCTGAGCATCGAGAAATAATTGTCGAAGCCGACCCATTGACGGGCGTCGAGATCGGCCAATGAGGCGTCGGTGAAGCTGTAGTAGAAAGTGCGCAGGAGCGGCCAGCCGGCGACGGCGGCAAGGACCAGAAGCATCGGCGCCAGAAACAGCCAGGCCGAGCGCACGCGTTGCCGCATCAGGCGCGAGCGGCTCACAGGCATCGCCCTCACCAGCCCTTGCCCTTCAGCTTGGTCAGCCTGGCTTCGAGATCGGCCAGATTGTCGGCGGCGCTGCCGTCGCCCGACATGGTGTTGTGGACGGCCGTCCAGAACTGGCTCGAGGCTTCGTTGTACTTGATTTTGGCGACCGCCGAAGGGCGCGGCGCCGCGTTGAGGAATATCTGCTTCCAGCGCGGGACGATCGGCTGTTCCCTGGCGATATCGGGATCGTCATAGAGCGCTTTGATGGTGGGCAGGTTGGACGTCCTCAGCGTCCGATACTTCTGCATCTCGGGCGAGGCGATGAACTTCACCAGATCGATCGCCGCGTCCTGGTGCTTGGAATATTTGGAAACCGCGAGATTCCAGCCGCCGAGCGTTGCCGTCGGCCGGGCGTCTTCGCCGGTTCCTGCCGGCAGCGGCGCCACATCGAACTTGCCCTTGATCGGTGAGGTCTCGCTGTTGCCGAGCGCATAGGCATAGGGCCAGTTGCGCATGAAGACGGCATTGCCGGTCTGCCAGACGCCGCGCGATTCCTCTTCCTGGTAGGCGAGCACGCCCGGCGGCGCAATGGTGCCGATCCAGCCCTTGACCATGTCGAGCGCGGCCGCGGCTTGTCGGTTGTTGATGGAGACCGTGCCGTTGGGCTCGATGATCTGGCCGCCGCCATTCGACATCACCCATTCGAGCGCATCGCAGGTCAGCCCCTCATAGGCGTTGCCCTGGAAGACGAAACCCCACAGGTCCTTGTTGCCGGCGGTGCGCTCCTTGTCCATGACGAGCTTGGCGGTGTCGGCCAGTTCCTGCCAGGTGGTCGGCACCTTGGCGCCGTATTTGTCGAGCAGATCCTTGCGGTAATAGAGTGCCGGCGCGTCGGTGAAGATCGGCAGCGCCACCAGCTTTCCGTTCACGGTCTGCGACTGGATGATCGACGGGAAGTGCTCGGCCACGATATCCCTGGTCGCCGCGGTGAGATCGACGAGTTGGCTGGCAAGCTGCGGCGCCCAGATCACGTCGGTCTGGTAGACGTCGATGTCGCTGTTTCCCGCCGCGAGCCACAATCTGAACTGACCGAACTGGTCGGTGCCCGACGGCGGTATCACCACGATGTCGACCTTGTTGCCGCTCTGCTTCTGGTAGCGGTCGAGTATCTCGCGCAAGACCTTGATGCCGTTGCCCGTGTCGCCCGAGACGATCGACAGCTCGACCGCGCGAGCCGGCGCCACCGCGAGCATCGCGCCGACGGCAAGTGCGAGGAACGCGCGGTAAAATTTCATGCTGGTGGGCCTCGCCTCGGAACCGTCCACGCGGACCTTGCCGCGTCGGCTGATGATGACCCTCCGCCCGCATTGAATGCGGAGCGACGCTTCGGGGTTCCAGACATGGCCATCGGGGACGGGCCGCGAGGGGACTGACCCGAGTCACTCGGTTAAGGGAGATCTCGCGATTGGCCGCACGCCCAAAGCGGGCGGGCTCCGAAACCCGCCGCCCCGGAGCCCGCCTTGGAGTGGCTGACGCATGCCGGCACAGCCTCTCCGACGCCTTGCCAGCGTCGATCCGCCGATCGGCCGCCCTGCACCACGACGCATTAGCATGCCCTAACGTCAGCTTGTGTGAAGCGGTTCACAATGCGCCCCGCATTCGGTTGTGCCGCCGCAGGCAAATGCCGCGAAGCGTTACCCTTCCCACGCCACTGGGAGCATGTCGAGCCGCTCGTAAAGCCTGAAGGCGGCGAGGTTCTTCACCGTGTTGGTCTTGAGGTCGACATGGGCTGCACCCCTGTCGCGGAAAGTCAGGAACACGTGCCGCATCAGCGCCTCGCCGATGCCGTGCCTTCGCGAGTCCGGATGAACCGCCAGATCCTTGACGAAGCCCGACGCCCAGCAAAGCGCGGCACCCGCCAGCAGCCCCTTGCCGTCGATGACCAGGAAACAGAGGTCCGGATCGAACTCGGCATCGCCAGAGATGCGCGGCCACCATTCGTCGAACGGACCTTCGGCGCCGTCGTCGAATGCCTCTTCCAGCAGTGCGTGCAGGGCCTGCGCATCCCTGTGCTCGAACGGGCGCATAACGAAGCCTTCCGGCCAATGCGGCGCGGTCAGCGCATCATCGAGAAGCTTGCGAAGGCGGACATCGTCTGGAGTCGGCGGCCGGCGGCTGTCAGTGTCACGCATGCAACTGCCCCAAAGACCGATGGGACGCGCCTCGTTGCCGGCGCTCAGGCGCCTGGCTGCAGGCGGCGGCGGTCGACGCCGAGACCCGTTTGATCGAGCAGGCCCTTGCGCTTGGCGTCGTAATAATAGCCCGTCTGATAGAGCTGGTCGGCCCGCTTCGCATTACCGCCCGAGACCAGCCAGGCGCCGCGCAGGTATTTGACAGCGTATTTGAGATTGGTCTCGGCGTCGAACAGGCCGGCTGCCGGCCCGTCATAGCCCATGCCGCGTGCGGTCGCGTGCTTGATCTGCATCAGTCCCCAATGACCGTGATTATAGGCCTTCGGATTGAAGGTGCTCTCGCGGTTGACGACATGGCGCACCAGATCGACCGGCACTTCGTAGATCGCCGAATATTTCTCGATCAGCCGCTCGATCTCGGCGCGCGGACCCGTGGCATGCTGTTCGGGCTGGCCCGGTTGGGCAAGCAGCGCCGGGTTCTGCGGCATCACATAGGCGACCTGCTGCACGCCCGGCATGGGAACCACCTTCGCAGATTGGCCGGTGACCGGCATGGCAACAGCGGCAGTCCGGTAGACGGCGGCCTGCTTGAGCGCACCGGGGCCGGTCGGCGATGCGCCGGCCAGCAGCACCGGCGGCGTTGGAAACTGCCCGGCGACGGGTGTCGAGCCGGCGAACGCGGCAGGTTGCGCCGGCGGCGGAAGGGTGGCGCCGGGCTGCGCGGGCGGCGGCAACGGCGCGCCAGCCGTCGTCGCGCCAGGCGCCGTCGCCCCAGGTGCCGTCGCCAGGGCCACGGCATCGTCGGTCAGCGCCGCCGTTTGCACCTGAGCGAGGCCGGAAGGCTCCGGCAGCACAGCAACGGTTTCGGGCAGCGCGATGGTCGGTGTGTCGTCCTCGGCGGCCGGCGTCGATGCCGCCGCAAGCGCCGGCGAGGGTTTCATCTGTGAGGTCGAGGTACAGCCGCTGAGGCCGGCAGCGGCAACGAGCACGCCGATCGCGGTGAGGATGATTTTCGCTGCCAAGCCCTGCAGGTCCGATTGTCGGTTGTTGAAAAGTCCTTACACCAGCGATTCCAACCGGGCAATCAGGGCCAGTGTGCAGCTTTCGGGTGGCGAGACTCGAAGCAAACTGCGATATTGTTCCCCATCTGTACTGGAGATGTACCCGTTTTTCGCAGTTTGCGGAAAGGAGCGCACCATGGAAAACGCATTGCCGATCACGGCCGGCCACGCAGTGTTAGAAACAGTGATCGGCTTCATGGGCGTCGCCTGGAGCGAAAAGGGCCTGATCCGGCTCTGCCTGCCCGAGCGCAGTCGCGAAGCGGTTGAGCGCCGCCTGTTTCGCCATGCCGGAGTCTCCACCTCCAGCGAACAGCCGCAATGGGTGGTCGAACTGATCGCTTCGATCAAGTCCTATGCAGCCGGGGAGGATGTCGATTTCTCCGGCGTGCCGGTCGATCTCGATGGCGTCGACGATTTCCGCCTCGCCATCTATGACGCCGCGCGCCAACTCGGCTTCGGCGAGACCACCACCTATGGCGAACTGGCCAAGCGGGCCGGCCATGCCGGGCTTGCGCGCGAAACCGGCGCAGCCCTCGGCGCCAATCCGGTGCCGCTGGTCATTCCCTGCCACCGCATCCTTGCCGCCGGCGGCAAGATCGGCGGCTTCTCGGCTACCGGCGGCTCCGCCACCAAGGAGAAGATGCTGGCCATGGAAGGCGTGCGGGTCGGCCCGCCGCCCGCCGCTCAGGCATCATTCGCGTTCTGACACGGCTTGCCGAACGCCGGACTCTAATGGCGCGGAAAGATCCGCCGTCGGAAATGCCGGTCGAAGTCCGGCCGTTTGCAGATATAGACGGGGCAGGATTTAGTATCGGCGCTCGGCACATAGGCCCGCGCCCTCACCTCGCCCATGTTGCAGAAGCGCTCGTCCCGCACATAGCGGTCATAAAGCGGCAGTCCCGGCACGCGCGTCGACTGATAGCGCAGGATGACCGCGCCCTGCCTGGCGATCGTCGCCCGCACGCGGTCGCAGCTCATGCGCGTCGGGTCGTAGCGCGAGACGGCCTGCGCCTCGGCGGCCACCAACATCAGGCAGGCGGCAAGCAGAATTGTCCTCATGATCTTCTCCCGCAACAGCAAGCGCATCTTCCCTCCACAACGCATCCCCGGCTGCAAACCTTCCAAGCGCAGTGGGCTCCGTTGGACGCTATCGCGGCACATGCCGGTAACGCCATCTTGTTTTCGTTCGCGAACCATACTATATCCGGCGCATTGAATTTGGCCGATCGATCGGGCCGCGATCTTCGCGTTTGCTGACGTCTATCTCCAAAATTTCGATACCACCGGCCGGGCTTTGGTCCGGTCAAACGAAGCAAATGTGAAGGACTCTACATGGCAACTGGTACGGTTAAGTGGTTCAACGCCACCAAGGGCTACGGCTTCATCCAGCCCGACAATGGCGGCGCGGACGTTTTCGTCCACATCTCCGCCGTCGAGCGCGCTGGCATGACCACCCTCGTTGAAGGCCAGAAGATCAGCTTCGAGATCGAGCAGGACCGCCGCACCGGCAAGTCCGCTGCTGGGTCTCTGAGCAAGGCAGCCTGATTTGGCGCTGGCATTTTGCAGCCGGGCGTGATCGCCTGGCATTGCACAATGCGCCTAGTTAGCGACGCGCACCGGGCGAGAGCCTGGAGCGGGCGGCAAGTCACGGATGTACTGACGGTCGTGCGATAAGCGCGCCGGAGCGAAAGGACCCGACAAGCTGGAACAGCAGATAGCTGCCGGCCCGGCCCCAACGCTTCCGATCAGGCTACCGGCATAGGAAGGCGGGCATTGTCCCGCCTTTTTTGTTGCCTGAATTGGCAAGCCGCCGCCCGCGCTTGTGGTCCCACTTTGCTGCCGGCAAACTGCGTGACCAAAGGCCGTTCGCCGTACCGGCCGACAAGAACTTCACTTCGATGAGACCAATCCGCGACATCCATCCCTCCATTTCAAAAGGTGGGAGAGCTTTGGTCGGCGAGGATAGACGACACTTATCGGGCCTTGGCCCTCGAAAGCGCTGATGCTTCGACTGGATCTGGATCGGCACCCCATGCCGAATACGATCGTCTCATCAAATAGCCAGCATTCGGCGGCTGCAAAATGCTGCGGCATAGAAACAGACTACCCCACCCACTCGATCGGCACGTGCCCCTTGTCCGTCTCGACCCGCTTCAGCCACTCCACCACGGCCGGATAGGCGTCGAGCTGGAAACCGCCCATCTCGGCGGTGTGAGTGTAGGCATAGAGCGCAATGTCGGCGACGCTGTAGCTGGCGCCGGCAAAAAAGGCGTTCTGCTCCAGATGCTTGTTCATCACGCCGAGCGCCTTGTTGCCGCGCTCCAAGGTCAGCGCCAACCGTTCCGGCGTCGCATCCTTCGCCCTCTCGGGAAATGTGAGCAGCGCCTTGCGCACCGCGATATAGGGCTCGTGGCTGTACTGCTCGAAGAACAGCCACTGATACGCCAGCGCCCGCTCATATCTGTCGGCCGGCAGGAAGCGCGTGCCTTCGGCGAGATAGAGCAGAATGGCGTTGGATTCAGCGATGCGTCGGCCGTCGTCGAGCTCGAGCAGCGGCACCATCGCGTTGGGGTTCTTGGCGACATAGTCGGCCTTGCGCGTCTCGCCGGTGTGCGAGCTCACTTCGATGCGGGTGAAGGGAATGCCGAGCTTTGCCATCAACAGACGCGGCTTGTAGCAATTGCCGCTGTCAATCATGTCATAAAGGATCATGGCCCCTCTCCGCGCGCGACGAACGATCGGCAGCCTCTAACTCGCCTGTGCGGAGTTCATCCAGTGATTTGTTTTTGAGTGAAAGCATCAGCGGCGCTGATGCAAAGGCACTACCTTGTTGTCCATGCCGAGCAGCGCATCGATCGCCAGCGGCTCTTCGTTGAAGATGGTGCCGGCGAGCGCCGGGCGGGCGAGGTGATATCCTTGCAGGAGGTCGACGCCGCCATCGAGCGCGACGCGCAGATGCGTGGCATGCTCGATGCCCTCGACCAGCACCTTGGCGCCGCGGTCGTGCAGCGTCGAAACCAGCGGCCGGAAGAACCGCTCGGCGGCGGCATGGCGGCAGAACTCGGCGAACCAGCCGCCGTCGATTTTGACGATGTCGGGCGACAGCAGGCCGATGCGCGCTTCGGTCGAATGTCCGGTGCCGAAGTCATCGATGGCGATGCGGACACCGCCACGCCTCATCTCGCGCACGAGGCGGGCGAGCACATGCTCGTCGGCTGCCTGCTCGGTGATCTCGCAGACCAGCATGGCCGGCTCGAGGCCGAAATCGCCGAGATGCCTGGCCATCAGCCGGATCTCGGCGAGCGCCCGTCCGAGATGATCGTTGATCATCGGATTGTAGTTGAAGAACAGGGTAAGGCCATCGACCCCGATGTTGCGGTAGTTGCCGAGATGCAGCATCCGGCACATCGTCTCGACGAACAGACGGTCCTTTGCCGCAACGCTGTCGAAGAAAACTTGCGGCGCAACCGGCGTCGCGACGCGCCGCGGCTCGATCAGCGCCTCGACGGCGACGGGTTGCAGCGATCTGCCACGCGGCGCGAAGATCGGCTGGTAGGCGCTCCACAGCCGGAACTCGCCATAGACGCCGAATTGAAGGCCGATCTCGTCTTCGAAGATCGCTTCGGCGACACTTCGCCGCCTTTCGGGGCGCTGCCTGTCGGGCCGCCCGATCATGGCGTCACCTTGCGCCCAAACGCCTTGGTCGGGCGAGCTGACGCCACCGGAGCGGGACTGGCGGCCGCGATCGTTTTGCCCTCCCCGGCCGCGGGCGCCTGCACGCTCTTGCCGAAGACGCGAAGACTGGTCGAGGCCAGCTCCGGCCGGGCAAGCACATAGCCTTGCACCATCGACGCCCCGGATTTCTCGGCGAGCTCGAGCTGCCAGCCTTCCTCGATGCCTTCGAAAACCGTGCGGATGCCCTGACTTTCGAAGCTCGTCACCATCGTTGTCAGCAGCGCGAATCCGGCTCCGGACTCCATCAGCTGCGTGATCCAGTTGGCGTCGAACTTGACGATGTCCGGCCGCAATTCCTTGATGCGGTTGATGTCGGATTCGTCGGCGCCGTAATCGTCGACGGCGATGCGGAACCCGTTGGCGCGCAGCGCCTCGACGAAGCTGTAGAGCGTTTCCTGCGAAGCCGATTTCTGCTCGGTGACCTCGCACACGATACGGCGCGGGTCGATGCCGGCCTCGTGCAGCACCAGCCGCATGTCGCGCAGCGCCTTGTCGACGATGGCGCGGTCGGTGAACACCGACGGATCGAAATTGACGAAAATCGACGCCTCTTGCGGCAGACAGCCGCCGGCGTTGAGCAGATGCAGCGTCCTGGTCAGCGCCTCGATATGCAGCCGGTCGCCTGCGGGGCAAGTGCCGAAGAAGCTCATCGGCGATTGCGGCTCACCGTCGCGGAACGGGCGGATAAGCCCCTCGAAGGCGACGAGCGAAAGCTTGCCTCCATCGAAGGCGAAGATTGGCTGGAAGGCGCTCTGCAGCGTGTAGATTCCCCAGACACCGCTTGAGGTGCCGTCATCATGACGGATGATATGGGCAAGCCCGATGCTGCGCGACAAAGGTCCCTCGCTCCGCAGAAAAAGCGGAATTCGATCTGCCATCCTGCCAGCCAAGGGTTTACCGCTCGTTGATGAATTTATAGTTGCCGCTCACGCCACCTTGACCTCTGGATCACCCGACAATGCTTGCGCTTGGCCCGATGATGCGACATGAGAGGCGCCGCGGCCGCTCCTGGCCGCGCCCTTCTCTTGGAGACGCTCTGTCATGGCCTTTCTTGCCGACGCCCTTTCCCGCGTGAAGCCTTCCGCGACCATCGCGGTGACGCAGAAAGCGCGTGAGCTGAAAAATGCCGGCCGTGACGTCATCGGCCTCGGCGCCGGCGAGCCGGACTTCGACACGCCCGATAACATCAAGAACGCGGCGATCGAGGCGATCCGCCGTGGCGAGACCAAGTACCCGCCGGTCTCCGGCATCGCGCCGCTGCGCGAGGCGATCGCCAAAAAATTCAAGCGCGAGAACAATCTCGACTACCGACCGGAGCAGACCATCGTCGGCACCGGCGGCAAGCAGATCCTGTTCAACGCCTTCATGGCGACGCTGAACCCCGGCGACGAGGTCATCATCCCGCGCCCCTATTGGGTGAGCTACCCGGAAATGGTGGCGATCTGCGGCGGCACGTCCGTCTTTGCCGACACCTCGATCGACAACGGCTTCAAGCTGACGGCTGAGGTGCTGGAAAGGGCGATCACGCCGAAGACGAAATGGCTGCTGATGAACACGCCGTCCAACCCATCGGGCGCCGCTTACACCGAGCGTGAACTCAGGGCCCTGGCCGACGTGCTGCTCAAGCACCCGCATGTCTGGACGCTGACCGACGACATGTATGAGCACCTGACCTATGGCGACTTCGTCTTCAAGACCATCGCCGAGGTCGAACCGAGCCTCTACGAGCGCACGCTGACCATGAACGGCGTGTCGAAGGCCTATGCCATGACCGGCTGGCGTATCGGCTACGCCGCCGGCCCGGTGCCGCTGATCAAGGCAATGGACATGATCCAGGGCCAGCAGACTTCCGGCGCCTGCACCATCGCGCAATGGGCGTCCGTCGAGGCGCTCAACGGCCCACAGGACTTCATCGCCAAGAACAAGGCGATCTTCCAGGGCCGGCGCGACCTCGTCGTGTCGATGCTCAACCAGGCGCGCGGCATCTCTTGCCCGTCCCCGGAAGGCGCCTTCTACGTCTATCCATCCTGCGCCGAGCTGATCGGCAAGAAGACGAAGGCCGGCAAGG
This sequence comes from Mesorhizobium sp. WSM4983, assembly GCF_029625765.1. Lineage (NCBI taxonomy): Bacteria > Pseudomonadati > Pseudomonadota > Alphaproteobacteria > Hyphomicrobiales > Phyllobacteriaceae > Mesorhizobium > Mesorhizobium sp. WSM4983. The sequence continues at coordinate 1,347,033 of NZ_JARTVM010000001.1, forward strand.
TCATCGACAATGACGAAGCCTTCTGCTCGGAGTTGCTCGAAGCCGAAGGCGTTGCCGTTGTGTTCGGATCGGCCTTCGGCCTCGGCCCGAACTTCCGCATCTCCTACGCAACATCGGAGGCGCTGCTGGAGGAAGCCTGCACCCGCATCCAGCGCTTCACTGCGTCGCTGACCTGATCGGCAACGCCGCCATCCACAAAAACCCGGCTTCGCGCCGGTGGCTTCGCGCCGGGTTTTTGCTGGGACGGCAATCAGCCGCCATACTGCTCGTCGGAGACCGCCTCGAGCCACTCGGCATGGACGCCGTCCAGCGCTTCCTGCATGGCGACATGCGTCATCGTGGTCTTCGGCCCGGCGCCGTGCCAGTGCTTTTCACCCGGCGCGAAGGAGATGACGTCGCCGGCCCTGATCACCTCGATCGGCCCGCCCCACGTTTGCGCAAGCCCGGCGCCGGCGGTGACATAGAGCGTCTGGCCGAGCGGGTGCGTGTGCCAATGCGTGCGGGCGCCCGGTTCGAAACTGACCAGGGTCGCCCTCAGCCGCGCCGGCGCCTCCTTCTCGATGATCGGCGTCTGCAGCACCTTGCCGGTGAAATACTTTTCAGGCGCGATGATCGTCGGCACGCTGCCGCACGCAATGATCCTCATCGTAGAAACTCTCAAATCGTTAGGGACCGTCCGCCGCAGCGGGAGGTCAGTTTCTTGCTATATGGCGACCGGCGCAATCGCCTTTGAGCGCTTGAGCCACCGGGCTGTTCGAAACCGAGCACAAAACCAAAGCCGGCGCATTTCCTATTTTCCTTGCCCTCTCCGCTAACCCGTGTGACGATGGCCTTGGCAGGTGGTGAGCAACAACCCCGCCCGCGACGGCTGAACAGGCCGGCCGCCGCTCCCAGGGAAACGCCTGAGTGGAGGTCAGCCATGGGTAATCGCGCCGGAGGACGACGCACGGGACCGAAATGCATCGCCATAGTCGGTCCCTTCGCAAGCGGTAAGACGACACTTCTCGAAGCTATCCTCGCCCGCACGGGCGCCATTCCCCGCCAGAATCCCGTCTCATCGGGCAACACGGTTTCCGATCATTCGCCAGAAGCCCGCGCCCACGCCATGAGCGTCGAGGCGACCTTTGCCACGACGGAATTCATGGGCGAGCAGTTCACCTTCGTCGATTGCCCCGGTTCCATCGAGTTCGCCTTCGAGGCGGAGCCGGTGCTTGCCGCCTGCGATGTCGCCGTGGTCGTGGCCGAAGCGGACGAAAAGAAGATACCCGCGCTTCAGCTCATCATGCGCAAGCTCGACGATCTCGGCGTGCCGCGCATCCTGTTCCTCAACAAGGTGGACAAGGCGGTCGCCGGCGTGCGCGAGACGCTAAAGATGCTGCAGCCGGCCAGCTCGGCGCCGCTGCTGCTGCGCCAGATTCCATTGCGCAAGGATGGTGTCGTCATCGGCTCGATCGATCTGGCCTTGGAGCGCGCCTATGTCTACCGCGAATATGCCGAAAGCCAGGTCGCCGAGATTCCGGACGACGACAAGGCGCGCGAGCTCGAGGCACGGTTCTCGATGCTGGAGACGCTGGCCGACCATGACGACCAGCTGATGGAGCAGTTGCTGGAGGAGATCGAGCCCCCGAAGGACGCGATCTTCGATGACCTTGCCGCTGACCTGCGCGCCGGCTCGGTGACGCCGGTGCTGATCGGTACTGCCGAGAAGGGCAACGGTGTGCTGCGCCTGTTGAAAGCTATCCGCCACGACGCGCCTGACGTCGAGGCGACGCGCAAGCGCCTTGGCGCGCCTGATGGCAGCCAGACGGTCGTGCAGGTGATGAAGACCATCCACACCGCGCATGGCGGCAAACTGTCTATTTCGCGTGTGCTTTCCGGCCAGGTGGCCGACGCGGCCGAACTCTTCCTCTCCAGCGGCGACACGACGAAGGTCTCCGGCATCTACAAGATGCTTGGCAAAGACCAGTTGAAGCTGCCGTCGGCCAAGGCTGGCGATACCGTCGCGCTCGGCAAGCTCGACAATGTCAGGACCGGCCAAACGCTGAGTTCGGCCAAGGGCGGCATCAAGCCGCTGATCGCCCTGGAGCCCCCGCAACCGGTGTTCGCATTCGCTCTGCGCCCCAAGGAGCGCAAGGACGAGGTCAAGATGTCGGCAGCGATCCAGAGGTTAGCCGAGGAAGACCCCTCGCTCAGCCTGCACCACAACCAGGATTCCGCGGAGACCGTATTGTCGGGCCATGGCGAAATGCACCTGCGCGTCGTGCGCGAGCGGCTGGAGGGCAAGAACCAGATCCCGATCGATGGCCATTCGCCGGCGGTGCCCTATCGCGAGACGATCCGCAAATCCGCGCAGCAGCGCGGCCGCCACAAGAAACAGTCGGGCGGCCACGGCCAGTTCGGCGACGTGGTGATCGAGATCAAGCCGCTGCCGCGCGGCACGGGTTTCCAGTTCACCGACACCATCACCGGCGGCGTCGTGCCAAAAACCTACATCCAGTCGGTGGAGACCGGCATCCGCGACTATCTGAAATCCGGTCCGCTCGGCTTCCCGGTGGTCGATGTCGCCGTCAACCTTTCGGACGGCTCCTATCATGCCGTCGACTCGTCCGACATGGCCTTCCAGATGGCGGCCAAGCTGGCGATGAAGGAAGGCATGGCGGCCTGTTCGCCGGTTCTGCTGGAACCGATCATGAAGGTCGAGATCGTCACGCCTTCAGATGCGACCTCGAGGATTATCGCTTTGATCCCGCAGCGGCGCGGCCAGATCCTTGGCTATGACGCGCGGCCCGGCTGGCCGGGCTGGGACGTGGTCGAAGCGACCATGCCCCAGGCCGAGATCGGCGACCTGATCATCGAGCTGCGCTCGGCGACGGCAGGCGTCGCCAGCTACAAGGCCGTCTTCGACCATATGGCCGAGCTGACCGGGCGCCTCGCCGACGAGGCGATGAACGCCAACGGCAAGGCCGCCTGATCGGATCTTGTTGAAGACGCGAAAACGGCGCCCGGATCGTCCGGGCGCCGTTCTTATTGCGGACTGTCTTCCTTGGGAGGCAACGGCAGGTCCCGCCGCATCAGGAAATGGATCGGACGCGGTAGCTGCCTGAGCCCGGCCTGTCCGAGTGATGCCCCCATCTCCCGGACCGACCAACCGCGTCCTATGATCTACCTAATCGATAGAGTGCGTCTGCGACATGTTACCCGATGTTACATGTCACTGTTACGCGGGCCGCGCGCACGCATTTCTGGTGTCGGCGTGACTTCGGCGCAACAAAAAAGCCGGATCAATAAAGATCCGGCTGAGTTTGATTGGAAGTGCCGATTAGGGCTAACCTCCAGAGGGGAACACTCGAGGGCGCTAATGGGAGGAGAACGCGCCCTGGAGATGAACTATATATGTGCTCATCATGCTCAAGAAACAAGCATCTATTTTGCAACACACGCATGCAAAAAGAGGTAGGCTGTGGTCTAATCCGTCGCGAGAACCGATAGGACCAGAAAAAATCGCCGAATCCAGAGCCGTTCCGGACTGAAAGCGATCGCTGATATGCAAACCGGGTCAGATTCCGGTGCCGAAATACGCTAAATTCACAATGATGCGAACTTGGGCTGGTCGCGTTTATTTCTGCGGCAGGAGAGCCCGATGCGAACTTTTTCGGCAAATGCCGGCAGCGCCTTGTTCTTTGTCTCCGCCCCGGGCGCGCTGTCTCCGGCTGGCTGCCCCACGCCATGGCGCGCTTAAGTCCCTGTCGTGGGCCAGGTCAGGCCGGCACCACCCGAATATCGGCAGGTCCTGCTAGTAGGACCAACTGCGCGCCTTGGCGATGATGAAATCGCGGAACACGTGCAGCTTCGCCTGGTTCTTCATCGCGTCGGGATAGGCGAAATAGGTGTCGAAGGACGGCACCTCGGTTTCGGGCAGCAACTGGACGAGGTTCGAGTCCTTGTTGATGACGTAGTCGGGCAGCATGGCGATGCCGGCGCCGCCCTGGACCGCGCGCTTGATCGACAGGATGTCGTTGATCTGCAGCGTCGGCACCCTTTGCCCGCCCTCGAAATCGCCGACCGTCTCCAGCCAGTTCAGCTCCGACAGATGCGAAGGCACCGGCACGCCGAAGGTGACGATCCGGTGGTTCCTGAGCTCGGCGATCGAGGCGGGCTTGCCGAACTTCGCCACGTAGGAAGGCGACGCATAAAGGTGGAAATGCACCGTGAACAGCCGGCGCTGGATAAGATCCGGCTGCTGCGGCTGGCGCAGGCGGATGGCGCAATCGGCTTGGCGCATGGTGAGGTCGAGCTCCTCGTTGGCGAGGATGAGCTGCAGGCTGATCTCGGGGTAGAGCTCGATGAATTCCTGCACGCGCTCGGTCAGCCAGCCGGCCCCGAGCCCCACCGTTGTCGTGACCCTCAGCACGCCGGACGGGCGATCCTTTGTCTCGGTCAGCCGCGACTTGATCGTCTCCAGCTTCATCAGCACGTCATGTGCCGTGCGGAACAGCATCTCGCCCTGCTCGGTCAACACGAGGCCACGCGCGTGGCGATGGAACAGCGCCACGCCGACGTCGTGCTCCAGTGCGCTGACCTGCCGCGAGATCGCCGACTGCGACAGATGCAGCGTTTCGGCGGCATGGGTAAACGACCCAGCCTCCGCCGCAGCGTGAAACACGCGTAGCTTGTCCCAGTCCAGCGCCATGATTCCCCTCGTGTTGCCTTTGGCGTCTGAATGAAAAATCAGGCTTTTAAACGGCTTTTTTCAGCCGATCGATTATTCCGCCGCTTCGCGGTGAACCTCGATCCCCGCCAGATATTTCTCCGCCTCGAGCGCGGCCATGCAACCGAGCCCGGCAGCTGTAACCGCTTGCCGGTAGACATCGTCGGTGACGTCGCCGGCGGCGAAAACGCCGGGAACGTCGGTACGGGTCGAATCGGGCGCCGTCCACAGATAGCCGTTCGGCTTCTGCTTCAGCTTGCCGATGAAAAGCTCGACCGCCGGCGCATGGCCGATCGCGACAAAGACGCCATCGACCTGCAGCCGCGACACTTCGCCCGTCACCACATTGCGCAGCTTCAAGCCGTCGACCGAAGGCGGCAGCGGTGCCTTGCCCGGCTGCCCGGTGATCTCGTCGACGACGGTATCCCAGATGATGCGGACATTGTCCTTCTTGAACAGCCGCTCGCGCAGGATACGCTCGGCGCGGAAATCGTTGCGGCGGTGAATGACGGTGACGCTCCTGGCGAGGTTGGCGAGGTAGAGCGCCTCCTCCACCGCCGAATTGCCGCCGCCGACCACGGCGACATCCTTGCCGCGATAGAAGAAGCCGTCGCAGGTGGCGCAGGCCGAGACGCCGAAGCCCATGAACGTCTGCTCGGACGGGATACCCAGCCACTTGGCTTGCGCGCCGGTGGCGATGATCAAAGCGTCGGCGGTGTAGACGGTGCCGGAATCGCCGGTGGCGCGAAACGGCCGCACATTGAGATCGACCTCGGTGATGATGTCGTTGACGATCTCGGTGCCGACATGCTCGGCCTGCTTGAGCATCTGCTCCATCAGCCAGGGGCCCTGGATCGGATCGGCGAAGCCCGGATAGTTTTCGACGTCGGTGGTGATCATCAACTGACCGCCCTGCTGCAGGCCGGCGACAAGCATCGGCTTCAGCATGGCGCGGGCGGCATAGATCGCCGCGGTGTAGCCGGCCGGCCCGGAGCCGATGATGAGAACGGGCGCGTGTTTGGTGTTCATGAAAAAGTCCCCTGCGGCGCGAGGGCCGTGGTTTTGTTGCCGGTAATGTAAGTGCTGCCCGCCAAGCCAGCAAGGCAGCTTGGCCTTCGTCCCCGGAAAGCTTCATAGCGGTATACAGGGCCATATCGCAGCCAGTTGCAGAAAAATCATCGCAAAGGGATGGCCTCGCGCGCGAAACCAAATTACAAAATCGCGAAAGATTCTTGCGCGAAAGCCGATCATGCCGCTCAAAGCCGATCTCGACGCCATCGACTGGAAGATCCTGCGAGAGCTGCAGAGTGACGGTCGTATGACCAATGTCGAGTTGTCCGGCCGCGTCGGCATCTCGGCGCCGCCTTGCCTGCGCCGCGTCAGGCGACTGGAAGAGGCCGGCATCATCCGCGGTTACCGTGCGCTCCTCAATGCGCCGGCGCTCGGCATGGATGTCGTCGCCTTCTGCCTGATCGGCCTGCACCATCAGGCCGACGCCGAGCTCAAGGCTTTTGCCGAGCGGACGAGGGGCTGGCCGATCGTTCGCGATGCCTGGATGGTGTCGGGCGAGTCCGATTTCCTGCTGCATTGCGTGGCAAGCGACCTTGGCACCTTCCAGACCTTCGTCATCGAGGAGCTCGCCTCGGCGCCCAATGTCGACACGGTGCGCACCGCGCTGACCATCCGCCGGGTCAAGGATGAGGGGCTGGTCGCCTTTCCGGCTTAATGCGCCGGCTTCCGATGAAGCCGCTGGAAAAACAGCGGTTTGGCGCTCAATTTTGAATCAATCCGCGATCATTGCGATCGTATCGCGGTGAGCAGACCTTCCAGGTCTCGCACATCGAGCAGCGGCAAAACGGAAAAGCCGCCCATCGGTGTGGCTTCGCCATCGACAAGCCAGCCGCGCTCGAGGCCGGCGCGCTGGCCTGCTTCCATGTCGGCCGGCTTGTCGCCGACGATCAGCGATCGCTTGAGATCGAGGCCGAGGCGGCGCCCTGCCTCGAGCAGCATGCCCGGATTGGGCTTGCGCATCGGATGATCGGCGATCGCCAGCGGGCCCGAACCGGCCTCGTGGTAGGCGCAGGCCAGCACCATGTCGACGGCTGCGTTCTTCTCGGCAAGCAGTTCGAGCACCCGCTGATTGACCCGGGCGAAGGCATCCCAGCCAAAATAGCCGCGCGCGATACCGGACTGATTAGTGATGAGGATGACCGGAATGCCGCGCCGATTCGCGGCTTCTATGGCAGGCGCGATACCGTCGCGCAGCACCATGGCGTCCGGATCGTCAGGATAGCCGGTATCGATATTGATGGTGCCGTCACGGTCTAGAAACAGTGCCGGCAGGCCAGTCGGAAACGCCTTGGCGCCAATCCGCTCGATCCACAGGCCGGGCTCGACGAGCGGAAAATCCCCTTCGCGGTCAGCCATTGCTGAGACGCGCTTCGACCGCCTCGCACAGGTGGTGATAGAGGCAGAGATGCCCCTGCTGGATGATCGGCGTCGAGGTCGACGGCACATTGAGCAAGATGTCCGTGAGCGGCTTGAGCTTGCCGCCGGTGTCGCCGGTGAGGCTGATCACCGTCATGCCCATGGCCCGCGCCTGCTCGGCGGCGGCAAGGATGCTCGGCGAATTGCCGCTGGTGGAGATGGCGAGCAATACCGCGCCTTCCGACCCATGCGCCTCGACCTGGCGTGAGAAGACGGTGTCGAAGCCGTAGTCGTTGCCCCAGGCGGTCAGCACCGCCGCATTGGCCGGCAGCGCGATGACATTGTAGGCCTTGCGCTCTTTAAGGAACCGGCCGACCAGTTCGCCGGCGATGTGGATGGCGTCGCTCGCCGAGCCGCCATTGCCGCAGATCAGCAGCGCCTTGCCGTGTGACAGCGCCTTCACGACCGCGCTCACCGCGCGCTCCATCTCGCCGGTGAGATCGCGCTCGACCATTGCCGAGATCGCCGCCGCGGAGCGGACCAGATAGTCGTTCAGCTCGGACATGAAACCCTCAATTCGCGCCGCCGGCGCGCAGCTTGCCGATGGTTTTGGTGGTGCTCTTGCCGGCGACGAGGTCGACCAGCACCACACGCCCGCCCGCGTTCTGCACCACGTCGGCGCCGACCACGGTCTCGATCGTGTAATCCGCGCCCTTGACCAGGATGTCGGGCAGAAGCGCCTCGATCAGCTTGAGCGGCGTGTCTTCCTCGAAGACGACAACGGCATCGACCGAGGCGAGCGCCGCGAGCACGCAGGCGCGGTCGTGCTGGTCGTTGACCGGACGTCCGGGCCCTTTCAGCCGGCGCACCGAGGCGTCGCTGTTCAAGCCGAGCACCAGCCGGTCGCATCGGCTGCGCGCGGCGTGCAGCAGGCTGACATGGCCGGCATGCAGAATGTCGAAGCAGCCATTGGTGAAGCCAACCGACAGCCCCTCCTCTTTCCAGGCCGCCACCATCCTGGCCGCCGCATTGGCGTCGAGAATGGCGTCCTTGTGGGCGACCGGTCCATGCGAGCGGAACAGCGCGCCGGAAAGCTCCTCCACTGTCAGCCGCGCCGTGCCGCGCTTGCCAACGACCACGCCGCCGGCGGCATTGGCGATTGTAGCAGCCTGCACCCGGTCGGCGCCCGCGGCGAGCGACAGCGCGAAGGTGGCGATGACCGTGTCGCCGGCGCCGGAGACGTCGAACACTTCGCGCGCCTGCGTGGAGATATGGCGGGCATCCTCCGCGGTGACCACGCTCATGCCCTTTTCGCTGCGCGTCGCGACGATGAACTCGAAGTCATGCGCGGCAATCAGGTCGCGTGCCGCAGCGACGATCTCGTCATCGCCGAAGACCGGGCGTCCGACCGCCTCGCCGAGTTCCTTGCGGTTGGGCGTGACCGCCGTCGCCCCGGCATAGCGCGCATAGTCGCGGCCCTTCGGGTCGATCAGCACCGGTTTTCCGGCATCGCGGCAGATCGCGATCAGTTCGGCCGCCACGCCGTCGAGCAGGATGCCCTTGCCGTAGTCGGACAGGATGACGATATCGGCGCGCGCAAGGGCAGCCTGGAAATGCTCGACAAGCGTCGCCCGCTCGCCACTGGACAACGGTTTGATTTCCTCCTCGTCGAAACGCAGCACCTGCTGGTTAAGCGCGCTGAAGCGGCTCTTCGACGAGGTCATGCGGTCCTGCCGCTGTGCAAGGCCGTCCGTATCGGCGCCAAGATCGCCGAGCATGCGCATGAGATTGTCGCCGGCCTGGTCGGCGCCGATGACGGACACCGGGATCGCGGCGCCGCCCAGTGAAACGATGTTGGAAACGACATTGCCGGCGCCGCCCAGGGCCACCACCTCGCCCCGCCCATGCAGCACCGGGATCGGCGCTTCAGGCGAGATCCGCTCGATGACGCCGTTGACGAAACGATCGAGGATGAAATCGCCGACCACCAGCACCGTGACCTCGCCGAAGTGGGCGATGGTGCGATGCAAGGGCTCCGGGGAAGGCAGATGGTGCTTGATCATCTCACTGGCACGCGCCGAAAACGACGGTTCTTGATCGGGGTTGCAGCGCCGGAAAACCGGCGCTCTTCATTCTTCGCGATGCCGATATACCGCAATCGGGGCCAGCGCAACGGCGGCCGTATGCGCACGGCCAAGGCGCCGGACGGATCAGCTCTTCTGCAAGGCGACATGGACGCCGAGACCGACAAGCACGGCGCCACCTGCGCGCTGCATAAGGCGCTGCGCGCGACCGGAGCGCCGCAGGCGCGCAATCATCGCGCCGGCGAGAAAGACGCAAACGATGTCGGCCGACGAGAACATCAGGTTGACGACGGTTCCCAGCACCACGAACTGCAGCCAAACCGGCAAGGTCGCCGAGGCATCGATGAACTGCGGCAGGAAAGCCATGAAGAAGATTGCTGTCTTGGGATTGAGCACCTCGACCGTGATGCTTTCGAAAAAGGCGCGACGCGCCGATTTTCGCTCGATGGCAGGAAGCGTTCCGTTTCCCTGGATCTTGGCGCGGAACAGCGAAACACCGAGCCAGATCAGGTACAGCGCGCCGACAAGTTTGACCGCCATGTAAAGCGGCGGCACGGCGTGGAACAACACCGACAGTCCGGTTGCGGCGGCAAGGACATGGACATAGCCGCCGAGATGGATGCCGAGCGCCGCCGTCAGCCCCGACCAACGCCCGCGCGCCATGGTCTGCGCGGCGGCATAGAGCATGGCCGGTCCGGGAATGTAGGCGAAGATAGCCGTGGTGACGAAAAAGGCGATAAGCAGTTCGGTCGACGGCATCTTGATCCCTCACGATAGGAGCCGACTGAAGCGGGAGCTTTGCGGCCTCACTGTGGCGACGAACCGGTCTGCCCTGATTTGGCAAGAACACGCGCCATGAACTTGTCATGGTCGACGACCGCGCGCTCGTGGAAACCTTCGCCGATCAATCCATTCTCGTCGCTGCACGATACCTTGAAGCGCAGCTTTCGCCCCTGCACCGCGACAAGCTCGACATCGGCGGTGACGGTCATGCCGACGGGCGTCGCGGCGACATGGCTGACGTCGACATGGGTGCCGACGGTTCTCTCATGGCTGCTCAGGAACGGACGCAATGCCTCGACGCACGCCCATTCGATGAAGCCCACCATGAAGGCGGTGGCGAAAACCGGCGGCATGTCGGCGAAACTCGCAAAGGCCGTTGTCATGGCCGGAACCGTCAGGGAGTCCTCGACCCGCAGGGTTTGAACGTGGTGAAGGCCTGGCTTTAAATCGGATGTCATGGCTGATACCAACGGCAAGAACGCACACCGACGGCTCATGCCACAGCCCTCAATGGCACCATAGCTTGCTTCGATCGAAGACGTACCGTTCGGCGCGCCAGAGCTTATCTCGCGAGCCGTTCTGCCGATCCATCCCTACATTCGTCGTAGCCGATGCTCCACAGCCGGGGACCTTTTATCGACACCTGCTCGCGCCTCCCCTATAAGGGCCGGAATCGGCAACGAAACAAGGCTCACAAGGATGATCATCGTCACGGGCGGCGCCGGCATGATCGGCTCCAACATCGTCGCCGCGCTGAATGCCGAAGGCCATGACGATATCTTGGTCGTCGACGATCTGACCGACGGCCACAAGATCGCCAATCTGGCCGATCTCCGCATTGCTGACTATCTCGACAAGGACGAGCTTCCGGCCCGGCTCGAGGATGGCGGGCTGGGCCGCATCGACGCCGTCTTCCATCAGGGCGCCTGCTCGACCACCACCGAATGGAACGGCAAGTTCATGATGGACGTGAACTACGCTTATTCGAAGCGCCTGCTGCACGCCTGCCTGGCGCTGCGGGTGCCCTTCCTCTATGCCTCCTCGGCTTCGGTCTATGGCGGCGGCAGCGAGTTTCGCGAAGAGCCCGAATTCGAACGGCCACTCAACGTCTACGCCTATTCGAAGAAGCTGTTCGACGACTATGTCCGCCGCAATGTCTTCGACACCGATCACTCGCAGGTGGCCGGCCTGCGCTATTTCAACGTCTACGGGCCGCGCGAGGCGCATAAGGGCGCCATGGCCTCGGTCGCCTTCCATTTGTTCAACCAGGTCGAGCAGGGCCAGAACCCGAAGCTGTTCGGCGCCTATGGCGGGTTCGGCCCCGGCGAGCAGAGCCGCGACTTCATCCATGTCGGCGACGTCGCCGACGTCAATCTGTGGCTATGGAAGCGGGGCTCAAGCGGCATCTTCAACTGCGGCACCGGCCGCGCCCAGCCGTTCCGCGCCATCGCCGAGACGGTAATCGACACGCTCGGCAAGGGTGAGATCGAGTTCATTCCCTTCCCCGAACACCTGAAGGGCAGCTACCAGAGTTTTACCGAGGCGGATATGTCCCGCTTACGCACGGCCGGCTACAATGGCCAATTCCGCACCGTCGAAACCGGCGTCAGAGACTATGTCCAATGGCTGAAAGCCCAACGATCCTCGTGATCGGCCCACGCTGGGTGGGTGACATGGTCATGGCCCAGTGCCTGTTCGCGGCGCTGAAGGAAAAGCATCCGAATGCCGCGATCGACGTGCTCGCGCCGGCTTGGGCAGCGCCCCTGGTCAAGCGCATGCCCGAAATACGCTCCCAGATCGACTTTCCACTGATGCCCGGCACGCTCGAATTCCGCAGCCGCAGGCGCTTCGGCCGCCTGCTGCGCGGCCGCTACGACATGGCCTATGTGCTGCCGGGGAGCTGGAAATCGGCGCTGATCCCGTTCTTCGCCCGAATTCCGCGCCGCGTCGGCCATCTGAGGGAAATGCGCTACGGCCTGCTGACCGACATCGTCCCGCTGCCCGATGCGGTGAAGCGGCGCACGGCACGGGCCTATTTCGGCCTGGCGCGCGGCGGCACTTTTCGCCCGCCGAAGCTCACCGTCGATCTCACCAATCAGGCCGATCTGCTGGCGCGGTTCGGGCTCAGCGCAAAAGAATTCGTCACCCTGTTGCCGGGCGCCGAGTTCGGCCCGGCAAAGCGCTGGCCGAGCGAATACTATGCCGAGCTAGCCCGCGGGATGATGGCAAAAGGCCTGGGCGTCGCCTTGCTCGGCTCGAAGAACGACGCTGAGGTTACCGGCGAGATCGCGAGGCTTGCGCCGGGCGCCGTCGACCTTGCCGGCAGGACGAAGCTGGAGGATGCCATCGACCTGATCGCCGCGGCGAAGCTAGCCGTCTCGAACGACAGCGGGCTTATGCATGTGGCCGCCGCCGTCGACACGCCAATCGTCGCCGTCTATGGCTCGACCTCGCCCGAAAACACGCCGCCGCTGACCGATCGTTCGGAACTGATCTGGCTGCACCTCTCCTGCTCGCCCTGCCACAGGAAGGTCTGCCCGCTCGGCCATCTCAACTGCCTTAAGACGCTCGATGTCGCGCGGGTCGCCGCCGCCGCCGACCGGTTGCTTGAAATTCCTGCGACCGCATGAGGGTTCTGATCGTCAAGACATCATCGATGGGCGATGTCATCCACACCCTCCCGGCCGTCGAGGACGCGCTCCGCAATCGCCCGGACATAAGCTGCGACTGGTGCGTGGAAGAGGCCTTTGCCGCCGTCGTCGCCTTGCATCCGGCGATCGGAACCATCCACAAGGTGGCGATCCGGCGCTGGCGCAAGAAGCCGTTCGACCGCGGCACATGGCGCGAGGTGGCGGGCCTGCGACGTGCGCTTCGCTCGGGTCGCTATGACCTGGTCATCGATGCACAGGGGCTGGTGAAATCGGCCGTGGTCGCCAGGCAATCCGGCGCGCCGATCGCCGGCTTCGACCGCTCCAGCGCCCGCGAGCCCTCGGCGACGCTGCTCTACGAGCGCAAATACGCCGTGCGGCGCGAGTTGCACGCCATCGAGCGCACCAGACGCCTGTTCGGCCTGGCGCTGGGGTATCAGGCGGACCTCTCGACGCTCAACTCCGGCATAGTGCCGCCGGCAGGCGGACTTTCCGGCGTCGAAGGCAAAACGGCTTTCCTGCTGCACGGCACCAGCCGCGAAGACAAGAAATGGCCGGTCGAAGACTGGGTCGAGACTGCGCGCCGACTGATGTCGCAGCAATTTACACCGATCGTCACCTGGTCGAACGAAGCGGAGAAGCGTGTTGCCGAGGCGATCGCCGGCGCCTTGCCGGAAACGGTGCTGGTTCCGAAATCGCCGCTAGCGGATGTCGCTGCGATCCTCGGCCGGTCGACGCTCGTCATCGGCGCCGACACCGGCCTCACCCATCTCGCCAGCGCTTTCGGCCTGCCGACCGTCGCCATATTCCTGGCGACGGAGCCCGGCCTGACCGGCCCGCGCGGGCCGTTTTCATCGACACTGCTGGCGCCCGCCGGCGGCAAAGTCACGCCGGCCGAAGTTATGGCTGAAGCAGAGCGGCTGCTGGTGCTTAGATCGGAAACGCCAGTCTAGCCCTCAAATAAATTGCACCTGGACGATCTCGTAACCCCGTGCGCCGCCCGGGGCGTTGACCTCGATGGCATCGCCGACTTCTTTGCCGATCAACGCGCGCGCGATCGGCGAGGAGATCGAGATACGGCCGGACTTCACGTCCGCTTCCTGGTCGCCGACGATTTGATAGGTCTTCTTTTCCTCGGTGTCCTCGTCGACCAGCACGACCGTGGCGCCGAACTTCACCTTGTCGCCGCTGAGCTTCGAGACATCGATCACCTCGGCGCGCGCGATCAGGTCCTCGAGCTCGTTGATACGGCCCTCATTGTGGCTCTGCGACTCTTTAGCCGCGTGGTACTCGGCATTTTCGGACAGGTCGCCATGCGAGCGCGCTTCGGAGATCGCCTCGATGATGCGTGGACGCTCTTCCTGCTGGCGCCAGCGCAGTTCTTCCTTCAATGACGCGAACCCCTCGCCTGTCATCGGGACCTTGATCATGATGCCTGACCTTTCCTGCCACTACCCCCGCTTTTCGGGAATAGCCTTGTCGTTGGGTACAAAAAGAAAACGGTCCGGCAGCCTCGGGCTAACGGAACCGTTTCACCACAATTTCCCTGAATATAGCGATCTCCGCGCGATTTTCACGCTCAAAAATGAAGTTCAGTAAAATCACCACCGCTTTCGCAAGGCCATCCGGCGCTAAATCCGCAATGCCGGCAGCAAAAAACCGGCTGCGATTGCTCGCAGCCGGCCTCGAAAGGCATCTGAGAAGAATCAGCTCCTCAGGAAACGCTCGATCTGCTCTGACAACATGCCGTATTCGCGCGAGCCTTTGCCGGTCCGCTTCTCGATTTCCTTGAGCTGCTCCTGCGCGCCGGCAAGATCGCCGATTTGCAGATGGGCCTCGCCGAGATATTCGCGCACCAGCGTGTAGTCGGGGTCGATGCGCAGCGCTTCCTCGTAATAGCCGAGGCCGACCGTGACACGGCCGGAATGGCGATGCGAATAGCCGAGATAGTTGAGAATGCGCGGATCCTGCTTGTTGGCGGCGAGCGTCAGCACCGAGATCGCCTCGTCGTAGCGCCCGGCCATTGCCAGATCGTGGCCTGCCTCGTAGATGCTGTCGTCATCCAGCATGCCGTACTGCGGCACGACGCATTTCTTCTTCTTCTTGTCCCAGACCTGACCCTTCTTGCATTGGGTGGTGGTCTGGCCGCCGCTGCCACCGCCACCGCCACCGCCGCCCTCGCCGGCGGTGAATGCAGGCGCCGCGAACAGCGGCAGGCTAACGGCAGCAGCCAAGACCTGAACAAGCAAACGTCTGCGCATCGGAGCCTCCTTGAGCGTGACAACGGCAGATTAACGCCGCTTCGATGCGGTTTCATCCCGAAAACCTGTCAAAAGCCAAACTATTTGGAGGTCGGGGAGCGCATCGCCTCTGCGAACGGATGTGACGCGGGCCGCAAATCCGCTATCATCAGTCCAGCGCACGACGAGGAGAAAGGCCAGTGCAGCAGCGCCTCGAGAAGGAATGGGAGCTTTCCATCGACCCGGATACCGTGCGCCTGTTCATCCTGAAGGCCAAGGCGCTGAGCGCAGCCGTCAACGAGGACTACGACGACGGCGCCGAGCACGAGGTCGAGTTCGATGGCGACAGGCACGACAATCATCATCACGACGGCCTTGTCGAGGAGGCATCGGAAGACCTCACCGAGGAGGAATTCCGCGAGCTTATCAACGACCTCAATGTCGATGAAGCGGCCGAGCTCGTAGCGTTGGCCTGGGTGGGCCGCGGCGACTACGAAGCTTCCGAATGGGTCGACGCGGTGGCGGCCGCGCGCGAGCGCGCCAACAAGCGCACCGCAAAGTACCTGCTGGGACTGCCGCAGCTCGCCGATTGGCTGGAGGAAGGCCTGGAGGCGATCGGCGCGTAACGAACCGGTAACCGATTTTGATCGCAGCGCCGCAGCGTCCAAGGCAACCTTGCGATGCCGGGCCCGTTTCCGGCCGATGGCGAGGCTGAGCTTTTACGGATTTTGCAGACTGGCGCTGCCTTTGGCGGCGGGGATTTTGCTGGTCACGCCGGCCGATGCCAAGCATCGTCACAGGCAGCCGCTGACACCGCGCATGGAGCAGCCGTTGACGCAGCGGGCGGATCAACGACTGCGGCCGAGGAGCAAGCACCGCGTGAGACCGCGCGGCAAGCAGCAAGTCGCGCCAAAGCTGACGCAACAGCAAACGCAGGACCAGCCGATCTTGCCCGCCGATGCTCCGGTGCCAGAACCACGGCCCGCGGAAGCGCAAAAGGCCGGCACCGCAACGCTGGAAGAGCAGAAGGCTGCCGGTCCAAAGGACGCTGACGCATCCGACCCGATCAATCAGGAAAAGTCTCGTGAGGGAAAGCGGCAGCATCCCGAGCCTTCGGCCACCGAGCCGTCAACCGACACGGAAGGCGAACCTGAGGCGCCGTCTGCGGTGCCGATTCCGACGCAACGACCCGACATCGCGGAACCGAAGCCGCCCGCTGCCGCACCGAAGCCACCTGAAAAGCCGGCTGATACCCACGACAACAAAATACTGCCCGATCCGCGCTCCGCTGAGCTGCCAGCCGACAAGATGCCGGCGGAGGAGGTTGCCTGCCGTGAGCGCCTCAAGACGCTCGGCGTCGAATTCGAGGAGCACAAGGCCGAGCACGACGCCGAGATCGGCTGCTCCATTCCCTATCCCATCGTCATGAAAACATTAGGAAAATCGATCAGTATAGGCGCCGGAGCCGAACTCAACTGCCAAATGGCGGAGGCTGCGGCACGATTTGCCGTCGAAGTCATCCAACCCGCCGCGAAGGCCGAATTTGGCGCCGATCTCAAATCGATCGGCCAGGCCTCCGCCTTTGTTTGCCGCCCGCGCAACGGTGGTGGAAAGCTTTCGGAGCACGCCTTCGGCAATGCGCTGGACATTGCGTCCTTCACACTCTCCGACGGCAGGACGATC
This sequence comes from Mesorhizobium sp. WSM4983, assembly GCF_029625765.1. Taxonomy (NCBI): domain Bacteria; kingdom Pseudomonadati; phylum Pseudomonadota; class Alphaproteobacteria; order Hyphomicrobiales; family Phyllobacteriaceae; genus Mesorhizobium; species Mesorhizobium sp. WSM4983. The sequence continues at coordinate 1,363,606 of NZ_JARTVM010000001.1, forward strand.
GAGGTCGGCCCGGTGCCGCCCGAAAAAGATGCAAACTTCCTGAACACGATCCGCAAGGCCGCCTGCGGGCCGTTCAAGACGGTGCTCGGCCCAGGCAGCGATCCGGACCATGCGCTGCACTTCCACTTCGACCTCGAACCGAGACGGAATGGCGGAACGTTCTGCCAATGAGTGGGTGCGAAGAACAGATGCCGCAATTCGGCCCCAGGCGTGAATGCCGGCGCTGATCTTTCCTTTACTCTTGCCGACTAGACTTGTGCCATCCGGGGACAGGATGCCTTTCGATGGCCGCAATATTTGGCGCCAGCCTCGCCTTGGCGCGACTAAGCACTCGTGCGCGCTCCGTTGCCGTCAGAATGACAACGGGGCTCGCAATCACAGCGGTCTCGGCCTGCACCACCGGCGATGTCTTTTCGCTGCAGCCGGCCGTCGACGTCGGCAGCCAGACCTCCGCCATGCCCGAGGCTCCGCAATATTCCGGCATGCAGAGGCTTGTTCCGTCCGATCCCTACCTGACCCAGGCAGCCTATCCGCGCATGGATGAGCCCTTGTCTTCGCCCGAGCAGATGCCGGCCGGCGAGATCGACTGCCGCAATGAATTGAAACGGCTTGGCGTCGTTTACCAGGACATCCAGCCTATCCACGAAGGCCAGTGCGGCATCGACTTCCCGGTGAAAGTTTCAGCCATCGGCAGCGTCGAGATGAAACCGGCAGCGACACTGACCTGCAACATGGCCGCGACCTTCGCCGCCTGGACCAGGAACGAGCTCGTGCCGGCAGCCCGCTGGCGCTATTTCTCCGGCGTCAGGGCGATCCACCAGGGCTCGAGCTATTCCTGCCGCAAGATCGCCGGCGAGGGCGTCTTGTCGGAGCACGGCAAGGGCAATGCGCTCGACGTCATGAGCATCGAGCTCAACAATGGCAACGACATCGACGTTCGCAAGCCTGGCCTGTTTGCGTTCCGCACCCGCGGCTTCCTCAACAATGTTCGCGCCGACGGCTGCCAATATTTCAACACGGTCCTCGGCCCGGGCTACAATTACGACCACCGCAACCACTTTCACTTCGACGTCAAGAATCGCAGGAACGGCTACCGCGCCTGCCGCTGACCTTCGGCCTACTGCCCAACCGGCCCAACACCGCATAGAGTGGGCCGGGCACAGGCTTGGGAGTGGTCTCTCGTGGGTGAGCGAAGCCTTTGGCGACGCGCGGCGATCTGGCTGGTGGCTTTCTGTGCTTTCTATCTTGGCTTTGCCTACCTTGCTGCGCCGGAATTCTGGACGTGGCGGGAGCGCGGCTTCCGCACGCAGCGCTTCGAGATGGTGACGCATACGCCGCAGGGCATTCCCGGCGACCCGATCAATGCCGGACTTATCGGCACCGAGAAGGAGGTGGTCCACGCCTTTGCCGTGGCCGGCTGGGACACGGCCGACGCCGTCACGCTCAGGACAGCGGTCGACATCGGCGAGAGCGTCTTATTCTCCCGACCCTATCCCGATGCGCCGATCAGCCGCCTGCTGTTTGAAGGCCGCGCCCAGGACCTCGCTTTCGAAAAGCCCGTCGGCGACAGCGCCGACCGGCGCCACCACGTCCGCTTCTGGCAGACAAATACCGTCGGCGATGACGGCCGCCCGCTCTGGCTGGGTGCCGCCAGCTTCGACCGCGGCGTCGGCTTGAGCCACGACACCGGTGCCATCACTCACCATATCGGCGCGGACATCGATGCCGAGCGCAACTTGCTGATCGGCGACCTCAGCACCGCAGGCATGCTGACATCGACCAGCGAGATCCCGGGGATCGGCGCGACGAAAAACGGCAGGAACGGCGGCGGCGATCCCTATTTCACCGACGGTATGGCGGTGGTTGGCGTGTTGAAGCAATTGCCCTAGCGCATCCGGCATTCTCGAAGCGGCAAACGGCGCAATTCGAAAAACGCCCAACCCGCTATTTTCGAATGCACCGCAGCAATGCTATTGACGCCGCATGCTATACCTCGAAATCGCCGTTGTGGCCGCCCTCATCCTGGTGAACGGCCTTTTGGCCATGTCGGAGCTGGCTATCGTCTCGTCGCGCCCGGCCCGCCTCAAGGCGATGATCGACCGCAATGTCAGGGGTGCCGGCCGCGCGCTGGCCCTCGGCTCCAACCCCGGCAAGTTTCTGTCCTCGGTGCAGATCGGAATCACCCTGGTCGGCGTCCTTTCCGGCGCCTTTTCCGGTGCCACGCTCGGCGAGCGACTGGCTCAATACTTGGCCTCGACCGGCATCCGCGAGAACATCGCCGACCCCATCGGCGTCGGCATTGTCGTCGCGGTCATCACCTACGCCTCGCTGATCGTCGGCGAGCTCGTGCCGAAGCAGATCGCGCTCAGGGATCCTGAGCGCGTCGCAGTCCGCGCCGCGCCGGCGATGACCATTCTCGCCAAGGTATCGGCGCCGCTCGTCTTTCTGCTCGACATTTCCGGCCGCGCGGTTTTGTGGTTGCTCGGCCAGGCCGGCGAGGCGGAAGAGAAGGTCACGGACGAGGAGATCAAGATGCTGGTCGCCGAGGCCGAGCATCACGGCACCATCGAATCCGACGAGCGCCGCATGATCGCCGGCGTCATGCGCCTTGGCGACCGCGCCGTGCGCGCCGTGATGACGCCGCGCACCGAGGTCGACTGGATCAACCTGCAATCCGACGAGGCGGCCATCAAGCGGCTTCTGATGGAGAGCCAGCATTCGCGCCTGCCTGCGGGCGACGGCAATGTCGATGCCATGATAGGGGTCATCCAGACGCGCGACGTGCTGGCCGCCCTTCTTGCCGGCAGGGTGTTGGATCCGCGCCAGCATGTGCGCACCGCGCCAATCGTCCATGATCAGGCCGACGCGCTCGACGTGCTGCAAAGGCTGCGGGAATCGGACGTCCCCATGGCGCTCGTCCATGACGAATACGGCCATTTCGAAGGCATCGTCACGCCGGCCGACATCCTGGAAGCGATCACCGGCGTCTTCCGCTCGGACCTCGATGCGGGCGAGGAAGAGAACGCGGTCAAACGCGAGGACGGCTCATGGCTGCTCGCCGGCTACATGCAGGCCGACGAGATGGCCGAGGTGCTGGGCATCGACTTGCCGGAGAACCGCGACTACGAGACGGTGGCCGGCTATGTGCTGTCACATCTGCACCACCTTCCCGCTACCGGCGAATGCGTGGACGCGCAAGGCTGGCGCTTCGAGGTGGTCGACCTCGACGGCCGGCGTATCGACAAGCTGATCGCCACCCGCCTGCCCGACGGCCACCGTCCGATGGCGCGCCGATAGCGAGCCTGGGGTCTGCCGGGTTTTCCCAACATCCATTCAGGCCAGTTCCTTGCGAAGAAAGACGCGGGCCTGCCCATCGAACCCGAACGGAACGCGGCCGAATTCCACATAATCGTGGCGGATGTAGAATCCAGGCGCCTGAAAGCTGCTTGTCTCCACGACGGCGCGTCTGCAGCCCCGCGCCTTTGCCTCTTCTTCGACGGCGGCAAGCAACCGGGCGCCGTAAGACAGACCGCGTAAATGCGCGGGCACGAAAACATGTCCAAGAACAGAAGGCCGAGTTCGGTCCTTCCCCATAGGCCGCCCAAAGCTTTGCCCGAGCCATCACATAATACGGCGCCTATGGGAATGCGGTCGTCCGTCCCTGTGATGGCGACGTTATAGCGGTAGAGCGCCGCGGCGGCCTCCGCTTTCGCGGCTTCGTCCGCAGACAGGATAATTGAGAATTCTTGAGTCATGCGGATTTGCACCTGCCCTGAACATGGCGAAACGGATGAACTTCCAGCTTCGGCCGGCGTTCCGGAGAATGCTCGTCAACCTCTTCGTGTTCGGAACCTTGAAGAGAGGGTTTCCTCTTCACAAGGCGGGTTTGTCCGGGGCCGCGTGCATCGGTGCCTGCAGGACCCGTGAGCGTTTCCCGATGCTGATTGCCGGACCTCGCTTCGCTCCGATGATGTTCAATGAACCGGGTCTCGGCTTCCACGTCAGGGGCGAGCTCTACGCGGTCGACGACCGCGCCCTGGCCGGGCTTGACCGGATCGAATCCGTTGGCAAGCCCGGCAACCTGCGCGTCCCGATCGAGGTTGAGCCCATTGAAGGCGGTCCGCATGTCCTGGCGCAGGCTTACATGAAATCCCGCCGTCTCGCGGATCCCGTCCATTCGGGATATCTGGATTTCTACGACGATCGGCGTTTCAAACTTCACGCGAACGCCTAAGGTTGCGCCCGAAGGATGCCCAATTGAGATCCGACTTTCTCCAGTATGTCTGACATAAAAGCGGCAACAGAGCGAAATCCTTGAGCGATCCTCTGTCGAACGACCGAGGCTTCCGCAAATAAAAGGGGCGGCGCAAGCGCCGCCCTTAGATGATATTTTGGGAGGATGAAGCGGCTTAAGCCGCCTGGGCTTCACTGGCGATCGCGTCGGCGGCGCGCGCCGCCTTCAGCACCTTCGCCCACCAGGCAACGTCATTGATGAGCGCCGCCGCCGCCTGGTTCAGATGTTCGATCTCTTCCAGCTTCTTGTCGCCCTGGCGGACCGCAAGGAAATCGCCCCAGGCGATGTGCACTGCCGACTTGACCGGCGCCATTTGTAGCTCGACGGCGATCAGGCGAAGCTGCTCGACGGCGCGCGCGCCGCCGACGCTGCCATAGCCGACGAAACCAGCCGGCTTCTTGTTCCATTCATTGGCGGCGTAATCGATGGCGTTCTTCAAGACGGCGGTCGGCGCGTGATTGTATTCGGCCGCGGTGAAGATGAAGCCGTCGAACTCGGCGACCTTCTTCTGCCAGCGCTGCGCCACCTCGTTCTGCGACGGCGCCCAGGCCGAGGATGCGACCTCATCGAAGAACGGCAGCGGCCAGTCGCGCAAATCAACGACTTCGACGTCGATATCGGCATGCGTCTTGGCAATCTTGGCGATCCACTGCGTCGGGACGTCGGCGAAGCGGGCGGCGCGCGTCGAACCGACGACAATGGCGATTTTGGGTTTGGACATAAGGGGGCTCTCCTTGCCGGGGAATTTCGGTATCGTTTGGATACCGGCGCTATATGTGATACTGACAAAGTGGCGCGCAAGGAGGCACATTTTTGTTACCGAGGCACCCGTACAACACTGAGGACTGCCGGGCCGTATCGGAAATCCTGCAACGGGTCGGCGACAAATGGACCGTTCTGGTGGTCGGCAAGCTGGGCGGCGGACCGATGCGCTTCAATGAATTGCGCACGGCCGTCGGCGGCATCTCACAAAAGATGCTGACCATCACCTTGCGCGGTCTGGAGCGCGACGGCTTTGTCACGCGCAAGGTTTTCCCGACCATTCCGCCGCGCGTCGATTACGAGCTGACCGAGCTCGGCCACGAGTTGCTGGTGCCGGTTGGCGCGCTCGGCGAATGGGCACGAAAGAATACCAATCGAGTACGCGCGGCGCGCGCGAAATTCGATGGCGAGCATCCCTGAAGGCCTTGAAGCGCAACGTGTTGCGAGCATCGCTCCGCTGACTGAGCAAGGAGTCTGCAGTTGTGTCTTTTTGACTTGTCGTATTCGAGGGCACATCAACCTTGATGCCCGCCCGACCCTGACGGCTTTGGTCGCGCCTGAGAGGAGCACTCAGGCTTTTGACGTGGTACTGCCACGGGGCGCCAAGGAGCAGACTGCGCACATCGCTCCCTGACTCTGGTCCGCCCCGAAACCATGCACCCACGCGGTGCGCGGGAGCTCTTTTTTCACTTCTGCATAGGCAGTTATGCCGAGCAAGCAGGTAAGTGCAAGAAGGGCTGCCACGAGCCAGCCGTTCAGCATATGTTGACGCATTGTCTTTCCTCCAGCGGCACGCACCGTCGGGCGCGGAAGCAACCATCGGATGTCGCCGGACGCACGTCCCGCGCAAGAGTTGTTACAAATTTGCCTGGCCGGAAAAGCGTTCGCCGTCAGCTTTCGGCTGGGATCGGTTTCGGCTTGCCGTCGCCGTCGAGCGCCACCATGACGAAATCGGCATGGGTGACCTTCTCCATCAGGTCGGTGAGATAGCGCTGCGCCCAGGCCTCGACCTTGAGCGTCATCGAGGTGCGGCCGACGCGCTCGACATGGGTGTAGATGCAGAGCGTGTCGCCGATCTTCATCGGCTTGGCGAAGGACATCTCCTTCACTGCCGCCGTCACCACGCGACCCTTGGCGCGCTCGGCCGCGCGGATGCCGCAGGCTAGGTCCATCTGCGCCATCACCCAGCCGCCAAAAATGTCGCCGGCGGCATTGGCATCCGACGGCATGGCGAGCGTCCTCAATGTCAGGTCGCCGAGCGGCTTTCCGTCTGCGTAGTGCACCATGAGGGGTCCTCCAGCCGCTGCTTCCTGAAGCCGTACCAACGCCATCACGATGTCGCAAGCTTTGCTGAAGGCGAAAGCGGCGCCGCCGCCCGGTCGCTTTTTTCACAAGCCATGCCGGAAGCCCCGGCGACGACGTGAGCCGGCAATGTCTAGGGTAAGCCGGATCTCGGAGCCCGCCCGCGCATCATGCAGACTTATGATTTCATTATTGTCGGCTCCGGCTCGGCCGGTTCGGTGGTCGCGGAAAGGCTCTCGGCTTCCGGCCGCTTTTCGGTACTGGTGCTGGAGGCAGGCGGAACCGACCGCCGTTTCTATGTCCAGATGCCGCTCGGCTACGGGAAGACCTTCTTCGATCCGGCCGTCAACTGGAACTACAAGGCCGATCCCGATCCTGGCCTCGGCAACAATGTCGACCACTGGCCGCGCGGCAAGCTGCTCGGCGGCTCGAGCTCGATCAACGCCATGGTCTTCATTCGCGGCGCGCGCGAGGACTTCGATGCCTGGGCCGCCGCCGGCAATGCGGGCTGGAGCTTTGACGACCTGCTCCCCGCTTTCAAAGCGTTGGAGGACAACGAGGCCGGCGCCGACCAATGGCGCGGGGTCGGCGGCCCCTTGCACATCACCGATTGCTCGAATGCGGTGCATCCGCTGACCAAGCGCTATCTGGCGGCCGCCCAGCAGGCCGGACTGCCGTTAAATCCGGATTTTAACGGCGCCTCCCAGGAGGGCGTCGGCGTCTACCAGATCACCACCAGGAACGGCCGCCGCATGTCCGCCGCCCGCGCGTTCCTGCGCCCGGCGATGAAGCGCAACAATGTGCGCGTCGAGACCAACGCGCTGGCGACGAAAATCCTGTTCGAGGGCAAGCGCGCCGTCGGCGTCGAGTACCAGCAAAACGGCGAAACCAAGAGGGTCCGCGCGGGCCGCGAGGTGATCCTCTCCGGCGGCTCGGTCAACTCGCCGCAACTGCTGCAGCTCTCCGGTGTGGGCCCGTCGGCGCTGCTCGGCGATCTCGGCATCCCGGTCGTCCACGCCAACGACAATGTCGGGGCCAACCTGCAAGACCATGTCGGCATCAACTACACCTTCAAGGGCAAGCTGCCGACGCTGAACCAGATCCTGCGGCCATGGTGGGGCAAGCTGCTGGTGGGCATGCAGTACATCCTGCTGCGTTCCGGTCCGCTGTCGTTGTCGATGAACAATGCCGGCGGTTTCTTCCGCACCGACCCGTCGATGGCGCGGCCGAACATGCAGCTCTATTTCCAGGCCTTCTCCACCGTCATCCCCAAGAGCGGCGAGCGCCCGATCCTGACGCCCGATCCGTGGCCGGGCTTCTCCATCGGCCTTTCCAATTGCCGGCCGTCGAGTCGCGGCGAGATCATGATCCGCTCGAAGGATCCGCGCGACTATCCGAAGATCACGGCGAACGCCTATTCGACCAACGCCGATGTCGACGAGATGCTGGCGGCGGTGAAGTTCGTGCGCAAGATCGCCTCGATGCCGGCAATGGCCGAGATCATCGAGGAAGAAGTTTTGCCTGGTCCGTCAATTACTTCCGATGCCGATCTGATTCAGGATTTCAGGAAGCGCTCGGGCACCGTCTACCATCCCGTCTCGACCTGTCGCATGGGTCCGGACGCTTCGCGCGCCGTCGTCGATCCCCGGCTTCGGGTGCATGGGCTCGAGGGCTTGCGTGTGATCGACGCATCGATCTTTCCCGACAACATCACGGGCAACACCAACGCCGCCGCAATCCTCACCGGATGGAAAGGCGCCGAGCGGGTTCTGGAGGATCAGAAATGAAAGTCACCGACGTCAAGACCTGGGTTGTCGGCAACCCGCCGCCCGGCATCGGCGGCAAGTATTTCATCTTCGTCAAGCTCACCACCGATGGCGGCGTGGTCGGCTATGGCGAGGCCTACAACGCCACCTTCTCGGCGCATGTCACTGCCAAGATGATCGAGGATATGGCCGAGCGCTACCTCATCGGGCGCGATGCGCACGATGTCGAGAACCTCTTCCGCCGCGTCTATTCCTCCGGCTTCACCCAGCGTCCCGACGTTTCCGGGATGGGCTGCTTTTCGGCACTCGAAATGGCCTGCTGGGACATCATCGGCAAGGAGGCCGGCAAGCCGGTCTACAAGCTGCTCGGCGGCCAGGTGCACGAGACGCTGCGCTCCTACACCTATCTCTATCCGCACACCGGCAGCGTCCATTCGGAAGACGCCCGCGGCCAGAACGTCTACAACGATCCCGACATGGCCGCCGCCTGCGCTCTGGAATATGTCGAGCAGGGATTTAACGCCGTCAAGCTCGACCCGGCCGGGCCCTACACGGCCTATGACGGCCATCAGCCGCGCCTGATCGACGTCGACCTCTCGGCGCGCATGATCAAGGCGATCCGCGAGGCGGTCGGCACCAGGGCGGACATCCTGTTCGGCACCCATGGCCAGTTCACCGCCTCCGGTGCGCTTCGTATGGCCCGTGCAATCGAGCCCTACGATCCGCTGTGGTTCGAGGAGCCGGTGCCGCCGGACATGCCCGAGGTGATGGCGCAGGTCGCTCGCGGCACCTCGATTCCTATCGCCACCGGCGAGCGGCTGACGACAAAATTCGAATTCGCGCGCGTCATCGAGAACCGCGCCGCGACCATCCTGCAGCCGGATCTCGGCCGCTCCGGCGGCATTCTCGAAACCAAGAAGATCGCCGCCATGGCCGAGGCCTACCACATCCAGGTCGCGCCGCATTGCTATTGCGGGCCGATCGTCGGCGCCGCCAACATCCAGCTTGCGGTGACTCTGCCCAACTTCCTCATCCTGGAATCGTTGAAGCAGTGGGACGGTTTTCACGCCACGCTGCTCAAGAAGAAGATCGAATGGCAGGATGGCCACGTCATCCCGTCGAAGGAGCCAGGCCTCGGTGTCGAGCTCAACGAGGAAATCTGCGAGGCGCACCCCTATAGCGGCAAGGACCTGCATCTGCAGATGATGCAGACGCCGCTGATGCCGTGACCGCGCGCCTCGCCTACGCCTTCATCGGCCTTGGTCATCTCGGCGGCAACCTTGCCGCCAGCCTGCTGCGCCACGGCTTCGCTGTTGCCGTTTTCGATCGTGACCCAGCGGCGGTTGCGCGTTTGGTCGCGCTCGGCGCTACGGCGGCGGCGAGCCCGGCGGATGCCGCGACCCGCGCCGGAAATGCGATCACCTGCCTGCCCTCGCCGAAAGTGAGCGAAGCTGTGCTCGCCGGTTCTGACGGATTGCTGGACGGCCTGGCCGCCGGCGGCACCTGGATCGAAATGTCGACCAATGGCCGCGACGAGATCCTGCGGCTGGCCGCACTTGCTTCGGCGAAAGGTGTCGAGACGCTGGAATGTCCGGTCACCGGCGGCGTGCACTTGGCGGCGGCAGGAAAGATCACCGCGCTGGTAGGAGGGGACGCCGCGCTCTACGAGCGCCACCGGCCGGCGATTCAGGCAATGTGCGCCAAATCGTTCCTGATGGGACCGGTCGGCTCGGGGGCGGTGATCAAGGTCATCACCAACATGCTGGCCTTCATCCATCTGATCGCCGCCGGCGAGGCATTACCAGGGCGGGCTCGACCTCGCCCAGGCCTATCACGCCATCGTCGCGTCTTCCGGCAACAGCTTCGTCCACGAGACCGAAAGCCAGCTCATCCTGAACGGCTCCTACGACATCGGCTTCACCATGGACCTGGCTTTGAAGGATCTCGGTTTCGCGTTGGGCATGGCCAGGGATTTTCGCGTGCCGCTGCAACTGGCACCACTCGTCAACCAGATTTTCGAGGTCGGCAGGCAGAAGTATGGCGGTGGCGCCTGGTCGACCCAGATCGTCAAGCTTCTGGAGGATGCGGTCGGCACGGAGCTTCGCGCGCCAGGCTTCCCGGCCAAGCTCGAACTGTAATCCGCCAAAACTTTAGCCAGCTATTTCAATCGCCTAATCACACCGGCGGAATCAAACCTTCAGGCAGGCGATTCAACACCTGAGCGTCAATGCGCCGGGCAATATCTCGAAAGTTGCCGGAATCCGACCTGGCGACTCGCCGTCTATGTCGACTAGCGCTCCGTTCTTCTCAACGTCGCCTAGCGGTTCGACCAGCACCTTGCGACCGCGCAGGATGGTGATCGCCGGATGGTTGCGGTGGCGCCCGCCATAGAGGAGACGGATGTCGCGGATCAGCCCAAGCTTGCCGGCGGCGCGCAGGATGACGACATCGAACTGGCCGTCGGACAGATCGGCGTCCGGCGCAATCATCATGCCGCCACCGAAGAATTTCCCGTTGGCTACCGCCACCAGCGCCATGCGCGCCTCGACCGGCTCGCCGTCGTCTATGGTGATCCTGACCTCCTGGAAGCGATAGCGGATGAATTCCAGCACTGTGCGCCAGAAGAAAAGCGCTTTGGCCGAGACCCTGCCCTTGCGCTTGTCCGCATTGACCGCGCGATCGGTGGCGCCGGAGAGGCCGAGGCTGGCGATGTTGATGAAGTGACGGCTGGCGAGCGCGCCGTGGTCGTCGATGTAGCAGACGCGGCCGGCATCGACCTTGCGCGCGCCGGCGCCGGCGATACGCGCCAGTGCTTCCTCGATTTCGTCGGGCAGGCCGAGCCCTCTGGCGAAATCGATACCGGTGCCGCAGGGCAAAAGGCCGAGCGCGCTGGTCCGGCCGGTCTCATGCTCTGCCTGCAGCAGCCCGTCCGCCACCTCGCTGGCGGTGCCGTCGCCGCCGGCCGCGATCACCAGATCGCACCCGCTGGCCGCGAGGTCGATTGCCAATCGCTCGGCGTCGCCGCTGGTCTGCGTCTCGCGCAGCTCGAAATCGCCGAAATGCCTCTTGAGCGATGCGGCGGCTTCGGACCAATGCCGCTTGAGCTTGCCCCCTCCCGCTATCGGATTGAGAACCACCCCGACCTTCAACCTGATCTCCCCCGAGGCATATTGCGTGGAAGCGCAAGGCGACTCGGCTGATGCAGCGCCACAGCACTTTGCCGGCATTCAAACGCGGGCCGACTGGCGGGGCAAGGCTCATCGTCGAAAGGACCGCGGAAAATGGGGACAGGCTGTCTAAGGCGTTCGGCCCGCAAATTCCGAGACTTGTCGCATCGGTCCCCGATAATCCCGCTATCCACAGGTCCGCGTCTATTCCGCAAATTCCTTACCCGGCATACATTGAACCCATCTCAGGCGGCTACCGAACGCCCCGGCCGAAAGGCAGAAGCGCAAGGCGGATTTCCTGAGGCCCGTACGGCCCAGAACGAGAGCAGGTTCGCCTGCTGGAGGGACGGATGCCGAGACCTACGGGTGCCGCGGAAAGCGTGCGAACGCCGACGGCGGACCGATGCTGCCATGAAGGCGGGTGAAACCTTCGATGGTGCGCCGGCAAAGCCCGCAAGGGTGGAGATCGGCGTGGTCTGGAACGGACGCTGCCTTCGGGTGGCGACTGGCAGGACCGTCAAAATCAAGGCCGGCCTGGCGCGACGACTTTACGGAAGTTGCTGCCGTAACCGGTTCCTGATCTGACAGGGAGGCGCTGGGAGCAATCCCAGCGCCGACTGTTTTTTGGGCTGCCCCTTTCACCGGCCCTTTTCCCAGCGTCCTGCACCTCCCCAGCATCTGCCACTGATGCTTCCCCGCCACAGTCGCAAGCCAAGCAACGCGCCGACACTCTCAATTCACAATCGCGGCCAAATCCCGCCTTGTTCCCCGGCGATTGATCGCCTGGGAACGAAGTTCAAAGGGACAAGACCGTGATCAAGACCGCCCTTGTCGCCATGACCATTGTCGGCTGCGACTGCGACGCCAAGCTCTGCGAGTATATCGGCGAGACTCCCGCCAAATGGGCGACGATTGCCGACTGCGAAGCGGCGATGAAGAGCCAGATGCTGCATCAGCGCAATTTCAATTATCCGCTGGTTTCCGGCATCTGCCGCACCAAAGGGTCGGCATCGACTTCGGAGCTCGCAGCCAAAGCGTCAAGGCCGGAGCTGAGGCCGCCGAACCGCGTCGTCGAACCCATTGCCCCATTGCCGCCCGAGCTCAGCCGTCGGCCGAGCGTCCCGGTCGGCACGACGGTGACGGCGAGCGAGACGGAAGCCGCGCGGCCTGTTGCCTTCGAGGCCGCGGTCGACGGCGGCAGCGCCGTGCTCTATCGCACCAAGGCTGGTTATGCCGTGGTCAAGACCGATCTCGGCCGCGCGGCCAACGCGACGGTGGACATGGCAAAGCGATCGGCGAACTGGCTGGCGGGACTGGTGCCGAGCGGGCTGTAATCCAGCACCGGAAGCGCACGAAACCGGTATTCCAGGCACTTGAATATCAGCGCGCCTTACAGTTTGACCTTCAGCGTCTGCCAGAATTTGTCGATCATCGGTTGCTCGGTTGCGGTGTCCTGATCGCCGATGCGCGTGATGAACAGCAGCCCCTGATCGGCAAGACCGAAGCCGACGATCTCGAAATCGGCCTTGTCGGTACGCGTCTTCACCGTGGCTTTGATGCCGGTCAACTGCTTGCCGTCGGCGAGCTTGCGGGTCGTCGGCTCCTGTATCAGCGTGCCGCCCGCCTGAACCGACTCCTTGGTCATCTCCTGCAGCATCAGCTGATTGAGCGACACCGGATTCATCTTGCCGTATTCCTGCACCACGACGACGGTGCCGAGGGCCGAGGCAGCGAGGTATTGGGTGATGCTCTCGCCGAGATCCGTCTTGGTGACGGAAATGCTGCTCGGATGAACAAGGGAAAACCTGCCGCCGGACAAAGTGTCGAAGTCGTTGCGGTCGAGCCGCACCCTGGCCGTCTTGCCGCCGGGCAAGGTCACGTCTGCATCCTTGCCGGGATCATCGCCGTGGCACCAAGTTTCATTCGCATGTCCTGTCCTCTCCGGCGCTCGGCGCTTTCGACTCTTTGACGACCGAGAGCGCTTCCGTTCCCGTTACCATCCGCTCGTGACGGATAGACTGACCACCCGGCAAAAACCATAGGGGTACCGGAACGCTGCAGACGAAGGCCGCCGCTGGCGCGTCGGAACAATGCAGTGCCTGATTGATAATGCCGGCACGATGCGGGAAGATGAGCGCCTACCTGGAGTTGGGGGGCTTCATGACCTTTGCCGTTCGCGCCACACTAAGCTTGTTACTGGCACTCGCGCCCTTGCCTCTTCGAGCGCAGGACACCGATCAGGGTGACGACAAAACGGTGATGGTAGCCCCGGACGATGCCGAAATGGCGGCGGCGATTGCAAAGGCACGATCCAGCCTGGACGACTTCCTGGCTTTGTCCGACGCGCCGCCGCCGGGAACCAGCAGGTTCAAGCTGAAGGTCATGGTGGTCGACGGACATGCGACGGAGCATTTCTGGGTCATCCCCTTCAAGCGGACCGCCACCGGCTTTGTCGGCATATTGGCGAACGAGCCTAAACTCGTCCGCAACGTGGTATTCGGCCAGAACATCGAATTCTCCAAGGACGATATCTCCGACTGGGGATACACCAGGGACGGCCATCAGGTCGGCAGCTTCACCGTCTGCGTGATGTTCAAGAAAATGTCCAAGGAAGAAGCGGATTACATGCGCACCCAATACGGCTTCGACTGCTGAACTGCATCCAAGGCATTACAGCTGCCTTTGCGGCAAGCTCGCCGCGGCCAGTCGGTCCGGGTCAGAAGTCGGCTGTCAGCCGGAAAAGATCGCGCTTAGGCGTTCGGTAACCTTCCGCTTCAACAATCCCTCCTCCAGCGCCTCCACCGGCACCAGCCGCTCATGGCTGCCTTTGGCGAGGCGCATGAAGAAATGCAGTTTGTAAGCGGCAATCTTGCCTCGCGCGGCTGCGTCCGTGCGGACGTCGACGACCAGGATCGAACCGATGCGGCCGGGCCATGGCTGCCTGGCAAAAGCCGTGCCGAGGAAGTCGCCAAGACCGTAGGCGACGAGCGCATCGCCGATGCGCTCGAGCGGCTGTACGACATGGGCGTGGTGGCCGGCAATCAGCCGGACGCCGCGACCCGCCAGCCGTCGCGCCAGTGCCCGCGTCGCAGGTCTCGGAAAATGTCGGAACTCCCAGTCCCAATGCGGCACCGCACAGAGCAAGTCGACGTCCGCGAGGATCCCGAGCGGCCATTCGGCCGGATCGCCCGCCATGGAAATCCGCGCCCGAAATTCGGCCTCGTCAGCGTTGCGCCAAAGCGTGAACGCGGCGAAGCCGATCGTCAGCGGCCCGGCGGCCTGGTGTTGGACCGGGCCGCCGGCCGCGGTGCCGATGGTGCGGATGCCGAGCCGCTTCAGCGCCGCGACCGTCTCGTCGAAGCCGGCAACGCCCTGGTCGAGGATATGATTGTTGGCGAGCGACAGCACGAGCCTGTCACGGGCAATGCCGACGCCTGCCAGCGCATCCGCCAGGAAGCGTTCGCTCATCGCGTGATGCGTGCCAAGCCGCGTGCCCGCCACCGCGCTCGGCCGCTCGACGATCGGGCTTTCGCAATTGCCGACCACGAGATCGGCCGAAGCGAGCAGCGCCGCGATCGCAGGGTCGCATTCCGGCACCCGGCGATTGGCGACCGCCGACAGGTCGCCGATGAAGGCAAGCCGCACAGTTTGCGTTGGCCCCGGCACCATCAGCGTCGCTGCTGCCGCCGCGAAACCGTTTCTGTCGCCGCCTAGCGACGGCTTCAGAAAACGCGGCAGCCACGACAATTTGTAGGAAAGCGGATAATTCGACACGCGATGCCCAACCGTTTGCCATCGTGTGTAGACCGTCTGCGCGCCAGGAGAAAGCAGCAGGCGAAGCGCCGCAAATCCGTGTATTGTGGCTGGCGGGATTGGGACGGGAGGATCCATCGTGAAGCGACTGTCGGGCCTTGTGGCACTCACACTCTTGCTGCTCCTGCCCTTTGCTTACGCCAAAGCGGCTAGCCCCGACCCTGCCGCCTTGTTCGAGGCGAAAACCGTTTCCGAGCGGAACAGAGCCCTGGCGGCACTGGAGGCGGCGGCACCGGGCGATCCGGCATCGGCCTATGCCGCCGGCGCCGGCGAATTCTTTACCGCGCTGGAAATCCTGGCCAGCGGTCTGCATCGGCACGGTTTCGAGAGCCCGCAATCCTTCATGCTACCGCTGATGCGGCTGCCCGTGCCGGACAATCCCAGTCCCGAGCCGCTGACCTATGAAAAGTTCCGCGCCATCCTGATCGCTTTCCGCGACCGTCTGGAGAAATCCGCCGCCACGCTGGGCTCGGTGCCCGCCGATGCCGATATCGGCATAGTGGTCGACCTCGCTCATGCCGGTATCGATCTCAACGAGGACGGCAACATCGCGCCGGACGAAAGCATCGCCGCGATCATGGCCTCGCTCTCACGCGGCGTCGACGCGAGCGATGCCGCCCCTTCGCTTACCTTCCGCTTCGACCGCGCCGACGGTTTCTGGCTGCAAGGTTACGCCGAGTTCCTGATGGCGCAGGCCGATTTCTGGCTGGCGCATGATTTCAGAGCCATGTTCGACGGCTCTTTCCACATGCTGTTTCCGCACGCGAAACTGCCGTTGCAGGACGCGCTGGTCCCGCCGGATGGCGGCATGAGCGGCAGCATCTTCGCCTCGGAATGGCGCTTTGCCGACTTCATCTCGCTGGTGCATCTCGTCAACTGGCCGGTGATCGAGCCGGAGCGCCGGAAGGCGGCGCGCCGTCACCTGCTGGAGATGATCCGGCTTTCGCGCGAGGACTGGAAAGCGATACGCGCCGAAACCGACAATGACCGCGAATGGCTGCCGGGACCGCAGCAGAAGGGCGTCAACCCGCTCACCGGCCTCGAGGTCGGCGAGGCGCAAGTGCAGGCATGGCTTGCCGCCCTGACCATGGCTGAGGACCTTCTCGAAGGCCGCGTGCTGCTGCCGCATTTCCGCGTCATCGGCAAAGGCATCAACATGAAGCGCTTCTTCGACGAGCCGAAACCTTTCGACCTCGTCCTGTCGATCACCGGCCCGGCCATCGCGCCTTACCTCGAAAGTGGAAAAATCCTCACCAGCGACGATTTCAATCAGATTCAGCGCGAGTTCGGCGGCGCCGGATTCCTGATATTCGCGCTGTGGTTCAACTGAAACGAAACGGCGCGTGCGACATGCCTCCTGACAGCCTTCTGTCAGCAGGCTCGGCAGCGCGCACCCGCCATTTCACTCCGCTCTTTCCATTTCGGCCGAGTCCTCCCATATTCGGGCCATGGCCAAACGCACCGACAAGAAAACGCCCTCGCCGGCGCAAGAGGGCGCGCCGAAACGGCGCAGTCCGCTGACCGAATTCCTCGACGCCGCCGAGCCCCTGGAGCGCGGCGGCTTCGCCGAAGCACCGCAAAGCGAGTTCTCCGGCGCGCCTCTCACCGGCTCGATCTCCGATTGGGCCGGGCAGATCGAGCGCGAGGCGCAAAAGCAGCCGAAGGCTAAAGCGCCGAAGAAAATCCCCGAGCGCTCTGCTGCGCCCGGGCGCACGGCGCGCGGCACCTCGATGGGCGGCGCGGCATCGGCGAAAGAACGCGCCGCCGCCGGCCTCAACCCGGTGGCCGGCCTCGACATCAGCCTGGAGGACGCCGAGCAGGTTTCCTCGAGCGGTGTGACCGCGACCGTCGCCGCACTGTCGAGGCTCATCGAATCCGGCAATCCGCTGCACAAGGATGGCCAGCTTTGGACGCCGCACCGGCCTGCCCGGCCGGAAAAATCGGAAGGCGGCATCGCCATCAAGATGGTGTCGGATTTCGAGCCCGCCGGCGACCAGCCGACCGCCATCAAGGACCTTGTCGAGGGTGTCGAGCAAAGCGACCGCACCCAGGTGCTGCTCGGCGTGACCGGCTCCGGCAAGACCTTCACCATGGCCAAGGTGATCGAGGAAACGCAGCGCCCTGCCCTGATCCTGGCGCCGAACAAGACGCTGGCCGCGCAGCTCTATGCCGAGTTCAAGAAATTCTTCCCCGAAAACGCGGTCGAGTATTTCGTCTCCTATTACGACTACTACCAGCCGGAAGCCTACGTCCCGCGCACCGACACCTATATCGAGAAGGAATCCTCGATCAACGAGCAGATCGACCGCATGCGCCACTCGGCGACGCGCTCGCTGCTGGAGCGTGATGACGTCATCATCGTCGCCTCCGTCTCCTGCATCTACGGTATCGGCTCGGTCGAGACCTACACGGCGATGACCTTCCAGATGCAGGTCGGTGACCGGCTCGACCAGCGCGCCTTGCTTGCCGACCTCGTCGCCCAGCAATACAAGCGCCAGGACATCAACTTCGTGCGCGGCTCGTTCCGCGTGCGCGGCGACACGATCGAGATCTTTCCGGCCCACCTCGAAGACCGCGCCTGGCGCATCTCGATGTTCGGCGACGAGATCGAGGCGATCACCGAGTTCGATCCGCTGACCGGCCAGAAGACCGGCGAGCTGAAGAGCGTCAAGATCTACGCCAATTCGCACTATGTGACGCCGCGGCCGACCTTGAATCAGGCTATCAAGTCGATCAAGGAAGAGCTGCAATACCGCCTGCAAGAGCTTGAAAAGGCTGGCCGTCTGCTTGAAGCGCAACGTCTCGAGCAGCGCACGCGCTTCGACCTCGAGATGCTCGAGGCGACCGGTTCCTGCGCCGGCATCGAGAATTATTCGCGCTATCTCACCGGTCGCCAGCCGGGCGAGCCGCCGCCGACCCTGTTCGAATATGTGCCGGACAATGCGCTGATCTTCATCGACGAGAGCCACGTCACAGTGCCGCAGATCGGCGGCATGTATCGCGGCGACTTCCGCCGCAAGGCGACGCTGGCCGAGTATGGCTTCCGCCTGCCCTCCTGCATGGACAACCGGCCGCTGCGCTTCGAGGAATGGGACGCCATGCGCCCGCTGTCGATCGCCGTCTCGGCGACGCCGGGCGGCTGGGAGCTCGACCAGTCCGGCGGCGTCTTCGCCGAGCAGGTCATCCGCCCGACCGGCCTGATCGACCCGCCGGTCGAGGTGCGCCCCGCCAAGAGCCAGGTCGACGATGTCGTCGGCGAAATCCGTGAGACGACCAGGCTGGGCTACCGTACGCTGGTCACGGTCCTCACCAAGCGCATGGCCGAAGACCTCACCGAATATCTGCATGAGAACGGCATTCGAGTCCGCTACATGCACTCCGATATCGACACGCTGGAGCGCATCGAGATCCTGCGCGACCTGCGCCTCGGCGCCTTCGACGTGCTGGTCGGCATCAACCTGCTCCGCGAAGGCCTCGACATTCCCGAATGCGGCTTCGTCGCCATCCTCGATGCCGACAAGGAAGGTTTCCTTCGTTCGGAAACCTCGCTGATCCAGACCATCGGCCGCGCCGCCCGCAACGTCGACGGCAAGGTCATCCTCTACGCCGACCAGATCACCGGCTCGATGGAACGGGCGATGGCGGAGACCAACCGCCGCCGCGAGAAGCAGATGGAGTGGAACGCGGCCAACGGCATCACGCCGGAATCGGTCAAGTCGCGCATCGCCGACATCCTCGACTCCGTCTACGAGAAGGATCACGTGCGCGCCGACATCTCGCAGTTCACCGACGATGCCGGCGCCATGATCGGCAACAATCTGAAAACCCATCTCGAGGCGCTGGACAAGCAGATGCGCGATGCCGCCGCCAATCTCGACTTCGAGAAGGCCGCCCGCATCCGCGACGAGATCAAGCGGCTGCGCGAAATGGAGCTGTCCATCTCGGACGATCCGCTCGCCCGCTACGCCGACATGGAAAGCCCGGTTTCCGGCCGCGAGAAAGGCAGGCACAACAAGGGACGTGCGGTGCACCGCACCGTCGATGACGACGGCAAGGGCCTGTTCCGCAAGCCGGATCTCGATGAGATGGGCGCGGACGGCGCGGTGCCGGTGAAGAAGCCTCTTTTCGCCAAGCCCTCGATCGACGACATGGGACCGGGCACCGATATGGCAACACCCGCTGGCGCGGTCTCGCGTTCGCTGTTCAAGAAGCAGTCGGCGCAGGAAGCGCATGGCTCCGACTTCGGCATCCCGGGCGATCGCACCGGGTCGCTGTTCCGCAAGAACTCGCTCGACGAGATGACGGTGCGCCGTACCGAAAAACCCGTCGAAGGAACGGTGCCTACGAAGCCACGGCCAATCTCCCCCCTTGTGGGGGAGATGTCCGGCAGGACAGAGGGGGGCGCGAAGGAACGCGACGATAAACCCATCGTCCGCCAGCGCTCTGGCATCGGCTCTTACGAAGACCCAGCCGATGAGCGCCGTCAAAAGCGCCGGCCGAGCAAGACTGGGCGGCCGGGGCACTGATTTCTGAAGAGATTGATGTTGACATGCCGGCGGGACAGCGCTCTGTCCTGCCGGACATCTCCCCCACAATGGGCCCACAAGAGGGAGGTCGGCAGTTTCAGCGCTCCGCTCTGTCCTGCCGCCCCTTGCCATGTCCCCCTCCCGAGGTGTACCCAGTTTCCCAATTCGAACATCTGGAAAGGAGGGCTGCGTGTCTATCGATCACCACCGTCAACGCGGCCCTGTCTGTGCCCTGCGAGCTTGCTTGCAGGGCTGACCAGGACGGTCCGGGAATTTTCCCCCGCTTCGATTTTTGGTCTGCCCTTCGTGGTGCCGCTGATCTCGGCCTGATGGCCTACCGGCGCACCGTCAAAGTGCATTGAGCCGGGCTCCGGCAAGACCAGAGAAATCGACATGGCCCTGATCAGCCTCAAATCCCTCGGCGTCACCATGAGTGCGCCGCTCTTCTCCAACCTCGACCTCATCATCGGTGCCGGCGACCGGCTGGGCATCGTCGCGGCCAACGGCCGTGGCAAATCCACCCTGCTCAGATGCCTGGCCGGCGAGCTGGACGCCACGAGCGGCGATATCACCCGGACGCGCGGCTTGCGCGTCGGCCATGTCGAGCAATCCGTCCCCGACGCGCTGCTCGACCGTAGCTTCCATCAGGTGGTTGCCGATGCCTTGCCGCCGGAGCAGCTTGGCAGCGAGCTTTGGCGCGTCGACGTGGTGCTGGATTCGCTCGATGTGCCTGGGGACATGCGCGACAGGGCGATGCGGGCCTTGAGCGGCGGCTGGCAAAGGCTGGCGCTGATCGCCCGCGTCTGGGTCACCGACCCGGACGTGCTTCTGCTCGACGAGCCGACCAACCATCTCGACCTCGCCAGGATCGGCCAGCTCGAAACCTGGCTCAACGCGCTGCCACGCGAGGTGCCGGTGATCATCGCCAGCCACGACCGCGCCTTTCTCGACGCCACCACCAACCGCACGCTGTTCCTGCGCCCGGAAGAATCGCCGGTGTTTTCGCTGCCCTATTCGCGCGCCCGGCAGGCGCTCGACGAGGTCGACGCCTCGACGGCGCGGCGGTTCGAGCGCGACATGAAGGTCGCACAGCAGTTGCGCCGGCAGGCAGCCAAGCTCAACAACATCGGCATCAATTCCGGCAGCGACCTGCTGACGGTCAAAACCAAGCAGCTCAGGGAGCGGGCCGAAAGGCTGGAAGATGCAGCCGTGGCAGCGCATCGCGAGCGTTCGGCCGGCGCGATCCGATTGGCCAACCGTGGCACCCACGCCAAGGTGCTGATCACGCTCGACGACCCGGCGGTCGAAACGCCCGACGGCACGCTGCTGTTCAGGACCGGCAAGCGCCATATCTGCCAAGGCGACCGCATCGTGCTGCTCGGCCGCAACGGTGTCGGCAAATCGCGCTTCATTGCGATGATCCGCGCCGCCATCGCCGAACCGGGGTCGGAAGAAAGCGTCAAGGTGACGCCGTCGACCGTGCTCGGCTACAGCGACCAGGCTCTGTCCGGCATCGGCGCCGACGCCACCCCGCTGGCGATGGTCTCGCGCCGCTTCGAGATCGGCGAGCAGCGCGCCCGCTCGCTTCTCGCCGGCGCCGGCGTCGCCATCGAGATCCAGGAGAAAAGGATTGCCGCGTTGTCGGGCGGACAGCGGTCGAGGCTGATGTTGCTGGTGCTGCGGCTCCTCAACCCCAATTTCTACCTCCTCGACGAGCCGACCAATCACCTCGACATTGACGGCCAGGAAGCGCTGGAGGACGAGTTGCTGAAGCAGCAGGCAAGCTGCCTGCTCGCCTCGCACGACCGCTCCTTCATCCGCGCGATCGGCAACCGGTTCTGGCTGATCGAGAAGCGGCGGCTGACCGAAGTCGACGGTCCGGAAGGGTTCTTCCGCTCGGTGGCCGCGACGGAGCGCTGATAGCCACGACAAGGCCGGCCTATACGGGGGGCCGGCCTATACGGGCCGGCTTTCCGGGCGCGCATGAAAAATTCCGGTGACCTGTCGGATTGCCGCAGCATTCCTCGTCCTTGGGATGCCGACACGGTGCTGACGGCACCAACCAGGGAGAGTTTATCATGTCCATCTTGTCATCCATCAGCCGCATCGCCAGCCAATATGCGACGGCGCGCGCCCGCTACCGCAGCGAGCGCATTCTGCTTTCGCTGCCGGCCGACCTGCGCAAGGACATCGGTTTTCCGGAAATTCTCGACACGCGAAACGGCCGCTGCACAGTCACCTTCTCGACCGACGTCATTTGAAAGTGACCAACGGGTTCATGCGACGGTCATCGGCTTCACCGGCTGCGCGGCCGGTCCGGGCCCGGGCCCGCTAAAAAAATTCCGCTGCCCGTGTAGGATTGCTGTCGCCTCGTCCGTCTTTTGATCGCAACGCCCAATCAACCCGTGAAGAGGAACACGTGAAATGACCGACCAGAACCCGCCCCCCGCCAAAGTTCTTGGCGGATTGACCCCCTATCTGCAGGTCGACGGCGCCATCAAGGCGGCCGAGTTCTACAAGAAGGCTTTCGGGGCCGAGGAAGTCTTTGCCTATCCGCCGGACGACAAGGGCCGCACCATGCATATCCATCTCTATGTCAACGGCTCGACGCTCATGCTGGGCGACGCCTATCCCGAGCACGGCCATCCGCATCAGGCGGCGCAGGGTTATACGCTCCAACTCCATCTCGGTAGTGACGACGTCGATGCCTGGTGGAAGCGCGCGGTGGACGCCGGCTGCGAAGTCGTCACGCCCCTCCAGGTAATGTTCTGGGGCGACCGCTGGGGCCAGGTGAAGGATCCCTTCGGCGTCGCCTGGGCGATGAACGCGCCGGTAAAATAGGTTTCCCAGCGAGCAAGCGTCGGCCGCCAATCCCAGGGCTGACGCGCTCACCCGCGCCGGGTCGTATCCCCGCCGGCCCGGCGCTCGTTTTCAGCGAAGGAGTTTACCCATGTCCTATGTCGATGGTTTCGTGCTTGCCGTGCCGAAGGCAAATCTTGATGACTACAAGAAAATGGCTGCGAATGCCGGCGCCGTCTGGAAGGAGCACGGCGCGCTCGCCTATGTCGAATGCATCGGCGACGACGTGCCCTATGGCGAACTGACCTCGTTCCCGCGCGCCGTGCAGGCGAAGGACGACGAAGTCGTCATCTTTGCCTGGGTCGTTTACGAATCCAGGCAGAGCCGCGACGCGGTCATGGCGAAAGTGATGGCCGACGAACGTCTCAAGATGGACTGGTCGACAATGCCCTTCGACGGGAAGCGCATGATCTTCGGCGGCTTCCAGCCATTTATCGAGGTTTGAGCACAGCCGATTCGGTCCTCATCCAGGGCGGAGCAGGAGCGGAGCTCCTGCTTCCCCCTCGAATGACGAGGTTGCGAGGCAGCGGCTAATCTCACAGGCCTGCGATGGCTGAGAGCAAGCGGCCTACCAGTCCAACCCGGCCCTATCCGTTCTGGAGCTTGACGAGCAGCGGCTTCAGCCGCTCCCCATAACGCTTCCACAGGTCGACCGAGCCCTGATACATCGGCTGGCGCACCTGCGCGGCCGACGCCGTGCGCACCGGCCGGTCGGTCTCGTGGAACGCCAGCACCTTGTCGTCCCAAGGCAGGCCGAGATGCGCCATCAGCGCCCGCGTCTGGCCTTCCTGATCGGCGACGAAATCCTCGTAGCGGACGTCGTGGACGACGCCGGGCAGAACTTTGTGCCAATGCGCCATGATATCGGTGTAGAGGTTATGGAAATCGGCGAGCTCGCCGAGATCGTAGCCGTAACGATGGCTGTCGCCGCGGAAATGCACTTTGAAGATCGACAGGCACGTGGCCGCGGCGTCGCGCGCGCAATGCACGATCTTCGCCTTCGGCAGCATCATGTGCAGGAAGCCGACCAGCAGGAAGTTGCCCGGCATCTTGTCGGTGACATGGCGGAAGCCCGGATACCGGGCATGCAGCATGTCGATATAGGCCTGCCCGGCCTCGGCAAAGGCCTTGTCCGGCATGTCGGCTATCCCTGAGGGAAAACCGCCCGGCATGCTCATCGGAAACTGCTTGCCGACGACCGACTTCAGGATGCTGAGCTCGCCCGCGCCAAAGACCTGCGGATGGCTGGCTATGATCTGCTCGACCAGCGTCGTGCCGGAACGCGGCATGCCGACGACGAAGATCGGCGTGTCGTCGGAAATGTCGCTCGGCCTGTGCTTTTCGAAGAAGGCCTTGTCGAAGGCCGACTTCATCGCTTCGAACTCGTCGCGCGTTCTCACCGGGTCGTAGTCGATGCCCTTGCGGCGGATCGCATTGCCCTCGGCGAAATAGTCGAAGGCGCGGCCATAATCCTTCAGATCGTCATTGGCCTTGCCGAGGCCGAAGGAAAGCTGCATGCGCGCAAGGCTGTCCTGCGGCGCCTTGGCGTGCTCGGCCTCCATGCCGGCAAGCTCGGCGTCGCGCTCTGTCTGGCGCTTGACCTGGGTCAGCAGAAGCCAGGCTTTCGCCATCGCCGGAGCGATCGCCACCGCCTGGCGGGCAAGATCGGCGGCCTCGGCGAGCTTGCCCTTCTCCATCAGGGCGACGCCCAGTCCGTAGAGCAGCTCGGCATCCTTGGGCCGGATCGACAGCGACTCGCGGAAGAGCGCAATCGCCTCGTCGAGCCGCCCGGCTTCCTGCAGCGTTTCGGCAAGGCCGATGCGGGCGCGGACATGGAACGGGTTGCGGCCGATCGTGCCGCGATAGATCTCCTCAGCGCCATCGAACTGGCCGAGCTGCTTCAGCGACGAGCCGAGATTGTCGCGTGCCGCGAGTTGGTCCGGGCGGATGTCCACCGCGCCACGGAAGAAATCGACGGCGGCGGCAACGCGGCCGAGGTCGCGCATCACCGTGCCCATGTTGTTGAGGAAATCGGCATTTTGGGGCTGCAGCGTGACCGACTGCTCGATGGAGTCCAGCCCTTCCTCGCTGCGACCGGTCTGGTGCAGGAGGAGCCCGAGGAAATGCAGCGCGGCGGCATGATTAGGCTGCTGCCCCAGCACCTGCCGGTAAAGCGACTCCGCCTCCTGCCGGCGTCCTGCCTGGTGCAGCTGCAGCGCCCGTTGCACATAGGGATCGAGGGGGCTCGCCGATCCTGGCTTGCCGCCCGCGTTTGCCGCTCTTCTCTGATCTCTGTTAATGGGAAACCTGCCGTGTTTGTCCGCCCGCCGGACCTAAGCCAAGCGGGCGGCAGATGCAAGTGTGTGGGCAGCGCTCCGAGGACTTGCCCGCAATGCCGCTAGCAAGGCCCGTCGCCGATGATGCGATAGTCCGCCGCGCGGGCCTCGCACGCATTCGGGAAAGTGCGCACCTCGCCGTAGCGTCTGGCGCAGACCGGCGCGTATTCGCGGGTGCAGAAGGTTTGCTCGCCGCCACCGCCGCCATCCCGGCAAGGCCCGTCACGCACGATGCGATACCCTGCCCGCTCCGCCAGGCAGGCATTGGCGAAGGTCTGGCGGTCGCCGCCGCGTCTTGCGCACACTGGTTCGTATTGCATCGTGCAGAGCTGCGGATGCGGCCTCGGCGGACGCGGACGCGGTCCTTCGTCGACGACCACGGTACAGGCCGCCAGCAATGCCGACAGTAGCAGGGCGACAAGGCCCTGCCGCGAAACGATTGCCGCAAGAAATCGCATAGGTCCCTCTCCTATCTGGCTCAGGCGCGATCGCGCCAGCTCGCGCAATTCCTCGCCATTTTGGGATCGAACGCAACCCCGGCTTGTGCTTTGCCCGGGGCGAAATTTATCGCCGGTCGGCTTCTCGCACTGGCCCATGCCCGGCTTTTCACTGGCCGATGACCGGTCATGGCGCCGGGTCTATCGATGGCCTCGCGTTGGGCGCGCCGAGGGCCGCCCGCGGTGCTGTCTTGCAACCATCACATTTCCGTGTAATAAATTTGGTGTTCGGGCATTTGCGACCCGGAGAGCGGCACGTTTTGGACGACCTTTCCCCGATAGTGTGAATCTCTGACGGCCCCGTTTTTCGGCGGGGGCTTTGACCATGCGCGAATGCATGACTGCCGAAGCAACACCGGGATCAGCCCAAGGAAGCGGGCGAGCCCACGAGACTGATACGGGTGAAGGAGTTTCCCCCATGGCCCAGACCGGCACCGTAAAGTTCTTCAACGCCACCAAAGGCTTCGGCTTCATCACGCCTGACGGCGGCGCCAAGGACGTGTTCGTCCACATCTCCGCGATCGAGGCCTCCGGCCTGCGTACGCTCGTCGACGGCCAGAAGGTCACCTTCGACGTCGAGCCTGACCGCATGGGCAAGGGTCCGAAGGCGGTCAACCTCCGCGCCGCCTGAGCGGGCGACGCTGCCTGTCCTTCCGCTGATGAACGGCGCGGCAGGATCATGAATCGGCTTCGCAGGAAGCTTGAGTTTTCGAGGGCGCGACGGTTCCGTCGCGCCCTTTTTTGTCCGGCAAACAGTTGTATTGGCAGGCGAAAACTTTCTCTTGCCGATAGCGCTAAAATAAAGGACAAATTTCCTCTCGGGCAATTTGCCGGCCCGAGACTGACTTGATGGGATCAAAGGAGCTTCCCATGCCGCAGACCGGCACCGTCAAATTCTTCAACCATGCCAAGGGCTTCGGCTTCATCACGCCCGACGATGGCGCGAAGGACGTCTTCGTCCATATTTCGGCCGTGCAGGCGTCGGGCCTTCCCGGTCTTGAGGATGGGCAGAAAGTGACATTCGACACCGAGCCCGACAAGCGAGGCAAGGGTCCGAAGGCCGTCAACCTGTCTATCGGCTAAGCCGGCTCAAGACAGATCCGACGGAGACTGAGCAGGCGGGGCGCTCCCGCAGAGCTCGGAATTTTGTCGAGCCGCGAAATCGTTCGCGCGGTGCCGTTCAGCCTCCGTTCAGCCACGGTCCTCTACTAACCCCTCCTAAAGCCGATCCGCATCCCCTGACAATACGCGGGCCGGCGCGAAGGAGACCGAAAATGAACCGAATTCTCAAGACCGCCATTGTGGCCGCCGGCGTCGCCGCGACCACTTTGGCCACCTTCTCGGCGGCAAATGCTGATGATGGGCGCTGGCATCGTCGTCATTATCATGGCGGCGACGCCGTCGCCGCGGGCGTTGTCGGCCTGGCGGCGGGCGCCTTGATCGGTAGTGCGCTCAGCAACCC
The DNA here is from genome assembly GCF_029625765.1 of Mesorhizobium sp. WSM4983. Lineage (NCBI taxonomy): Bacteria > Pseudomonadati > Pseudomonadota > Alphaproteobacteria > Hyphomicrobiales > Phyllobacteriaceae > Mesorhizobium > Mesorhizobium sp. WSM4983. The sequence goes on from NZ_JARTVM010000001.1 coordinate 1,390,390, forward strand.
GGGGCCGAGATACTACGACCCAGCCTATGATGACGGCTATTATGTCGACCGGCCCGTTCGCCGCTACTATGTACAGCCGCGCGTCGTCTATGCCGACCGCTATGCCGAGCCGTGGACCCGCGAATGGTACGAGTATTGCTCCGACCGCTACCGCACCTTCAACTCGCGTACCGGCACATTCACCGGCAACGATGGCGAACAGCATTTCTGTGTTGCCAACTAAGACTTAGGTTTCCAGTCCAGGCAAAAGCGCCGCCCTCGAGCGGCGCTTTTTTCTTTGCGCAGAGGATCAGGCCAGGAAGGGATTCGTCCGGCGCTCCTCGCCGAAGCGGCCGCCCGGACCGTGACCGCAGATGAAGCCGATATCGTCTCCGAGCGGCAGCAGCTTGTCTTTGATCGAGGTGATCAGCGCGGCGTGATCGCCGCCTGGCAGATCGGTGCGGCCGATAGAGCCGCGAAACAGCACGTCGCCGACATGGGCGAATTTGGCCGCGCGGTTGTAGTAGACGACGTGGCCCGGCGCGTGCCCCGGACAATGCAGCACCTCGAACGAATGCTCCCCGAAAGAGACCGTGTCGCCTTCGCTGAGAAAACGGTCCGGAATGCAATTGCGCACCGGATCGGTAAGGCCGAAGCGCTTGGCCTGGTTCTCGAGATTGGCAAGCAGCGGCCGATCGGCCTCGTGCGGGCCGATGATGTCGATGCTGAGTGCATCCTTCAGATCCATCGCGCCGCCGGCATGATCGATATGGCCGTGAGTGACCCAGATCGCCTTCGCCGTGATCGCGTTGTCCTTGAGTACCGCCAGAATCTTGTCGACGTCGCCGCCGGGATCGACGACGACACCCTGTTTGTCGTCCATGTCGAAGAGAATGGTGCAATTCTGCTGGAAGGGCGTGACCGGCACGATGCCGGCATTGAGCTGACCCATGGCTTTCCTTTCGAGGTGTTGCCCTGATGTAGAGAGCACAGCCGACTGCGTCCACCGGTGATCCCTCTGAAAGAAATGGGCGGCCATAGCCGCCCATGGGAAGCCTGAAATTCTGCCAAGCCTATTCTTCATCACGTTCATGACCGCGCGCATGGTGTCGGTGAGGATGGCGCCGGCGCCGACGATGACGCTTTGTATGTCCATCGCCCTGCCCAGTCCCACCGGCTGCTCCGCTGCCGTCGCCGGATCGAGCGCACCCATGAGACGCCAAATTGCTGCGAAGGCGCCTAAATAAAAGGGGCGGCCCGAGAACCGCCCCGTTGCACAAAAAGGCTGTGACTATCTATTCTGCGGCGATGGCGTGCTTTGGCTGCACCGCGGCAGAATAGTCGTTCATCAGCGTCTTGGCGATCTCGCCAACCTCGAATCGGTACGGGCCGATTTCCGAGACCGGCGTTACTTCAGCAGCCGTGCCGGTAAGGAAGCACTGCTCAAAGCCATCGAGCTCTTCGGGCATGATGGCGCGCTCGATCACCTCGAAGCCGCGGTCCTTGGCCAGGCCGATAACGGTGCGGCGGGTGATGCCGTCGAGGAAGCAGTCGGGCGTCGGCGTGTGGATTTTGCCATCCTTGACGAAGAAGATATTGGCGCCGGTGGCTTCCGCCACCTGGCCGCGCCAGTCGAGCATCATGGCGTCGGCGTAGCCCTTGGCCTCGGCGGCGTGCTTGGAAAGCGTGCAGATCATGTAGAGGCCGGCGGCCTTGGACTTGGATGGCGCGGTGCGCGGATCGGGCCGGCGCCATTCGGCGACGTCGAGACGGATGCCCTTCAGCTTCTGCGCCGGGTCGAAATAGCTCGGCCACTGCCAGATGGCGATGGCGCAGTTGATACGGTTGTTCTGCGCCGAAACACCCATCTGCTCGCTGCCGCGCCAGGCGATCGGACGCACATAGGCGTCCTTGAAACCCTGCTTCTTCAGAAGCGTGCGGCAAGCCTCGTCGATCTCGCCGACCGAGTAGGGAATCTTGAAACCGAGCAGGCGTGCCGATTCATGCAGGCGCTCATTGTGCTCGGTGAGCTTGAATATCTGGCCGCCATAGGCGCGCTCGCCCTCGAAGACCGCGCTGGCATAGTGCAGGCCATGAGTCAGCACGTGGATCTTGGCCTCGCCCCATTTGACGAACTCCCCGTTCATCCAGATGAAGCCGTCCAGTTGATCGAAGGGAACGGATGCCATGGAAACCTCCCGCGGGCAGGCGCCCGCCAATCGTTGTGTCTTATGGCCTTTTGTGTCGGCCCTGCTACTGGGTCCGAAACCGCGAGCCTGTGTCTGGAAGCGTAGGCGGATATTCAATCCCTGGCAAACTTAGGAAGTTCCGGAAAAACGGCTTCCGCTTGCCTTTTCGTTCGCAATCCGCCGAAAAGCTTGTCAAAAATTATCATTTGCGGGAAATTACGTCAACAGTACTGACGTAATTCCCGCTTGGCATGGAGAAATGATGACGGAACGAAGCCCCGCAGCCGGAAAACCGATCAGGACGGCGATCACCGACGAGGACGGCATCGACTTTGCCATCATCGAGCTGTTTTTCTTCGCCTATCGCGACTTCACCTCCGATCCCGACCAGATCCTTGCCGATTACGGCTTCGGCCGTGCCCATCACCGCGTCCTGCATTTCGTCAACCGCAGGCCCGGACTGACGGTTGCCGAGCTGCTCGACGTGCTGAAGATCACCAAGCAGAGCCTGGCGCGGGTGTTGAAGCAGCTGATCGACACGGACCATATTGTCCAGGTGCAAGGGTTGCGCGACCGCCGGCAGCGCGAGCTCTATCCGACTGCCAAGGGCCGCGCGCTGGCACTGGCGCTGGCACGGCCACAGTCGCGCCGCATCCGTGCTGCATTGGAGGATTCCGGGACCGCCGAGCGCGCCTCGATCGAGAGATTCCTCGAGGCGATGGTCAATCCGGAACTTAGAGCGCAGATCGACATTGTGCCTGCGCAAACATCGGGGAAGAAAAATGGAGACCACTGAGAAGGTTGATCATCCGGCAGCGCCCGGCGATGATGCGCCGCATCTGCTGGTGGTCGACGATGACACCCGCATTCGCAATCTGCTCAAGCAATATTTGTCCGAGAACGGTTTTCGCGTCACCGTCGCCGGCAACTCCGGCGAGGCCCGGCGCAAGCTCGCAGGGCTGGATTTCGACCTGCTCGTGCTTGACGTCATGATGCCCGGCGAAACCGGCGTCGACCTCACCAAGGCGCTGCGGGCCGAGAAGAACGTGCCGATCCTGATGCTGACGGCGCTGTCGGAAACCGACAGTCGTATCACCGGGCTCGAGGCCGGCGCTGACGACTATCTGCCGAAGCCCTTCGATCCGCGCGAGCTCATCCTGCGCATCAACAACATCCTGCGCCGCGGCGGCCCGGCGGCGACGCCGAAAGTCGAGCAGCTCGTCTTCGGCCCCTACACGTTCCAGATCGCCAAGCGCGAACTGAAGCGTGGCGGCGAGGCGCTGAAGCTGACCGACCGCGAGCAGGAAATCCTGGCGATCTTCGCCGCCCGGGCGGGCGAAACCATACCGCGGCACGAGCTCGTCGGCGACGAATCGGATGTCGGCGAGCGGACCATCGATGTCCAGATCAACCGGCTGCGCCGCAAGATCGAGCGCGATCCGTCAAATCCGGTGTGGCTGCAGACCGTGCGCGGTATTGGGTATCGGCTCAGCGTGGAATAACATGCTCGCAGACGGCCTTGGCTGAATGGCCGTCTACGAGCGGAAGGGCGAATGGCGACCACGCAACTGGAAAAGCCCAAGACCGGGAGCCTCGGCGATCTCGCTTTGCGCACGCTGAGGGCGATGCCGCGCGCCTGGAACCGGTTCTGGCGCCTGGTCGCGCTCTACATGCCGAAGCGGCTTTATGCCCGCTCCCTGATCATCGTCATCGCGCCGATGATCCTTTTGCAGTCGGTCGTTGCCTTCGTCTTCATGGAGCGCCACTGGCAGACAGTTACCCAACGCCTGTCGCAGGCGACGATCGCAGACATCGCTGCCATCATCGACATGATGGAGACCTATCCCCACGACGCCGATTACGCCAACATCATTCGCATCGCCCAAGACCGTATGCAGCTGAAAGTGGATCTGCTGCCGCCCGATCCCCTGCCGGCCCCCGGACCGAAGCCGTTCTTCTCAATCCTCGACACGGCCCTGTCGTCGGAGATTACTCGGCAGATCAACCGTCCCTTCTGGATCGACACGGTCGGCAACTCCAATGTCGTCGAGGTCCGCGTCCAGCTCGAAGGCAAGGTCCTGCGCGTCTTCGTGCGTCGCAGCCAGGCTTATGCCTCAAACACCCATATCTTCCTGATCTGGATGGTCGGCACCTCGCTGGTGCTCTTGATGATCGCCATCCCCTTCCTGCGCAATCAAATAAGGCCGATCCTGACATTGGCCGAAGCCGCCGAGAGCTTCGGCAAGGGCCGGCCGATGCCGCGCGATTTCCGTCCGCGCGGCGCGGAGGAAGTGCGCCGCGCCGGCTTCGCCTTCATCCAGATGCGCGAGCGCATCGAGCGCCAGATCGAGCAGCGCACCGCCATGCTGACCGGCGTCAGCCATGATCTCAGGACCATTCTGACCCGCTTCAAGCTGCAGCTGGCCCTGGCCGGCGGCAAGGCCGAGACCAAGGCCGCGCTGAACCAGGACATCGACGACATGCAGTCGATGCTGGAGGGCTATCTCTCCTTTGCCCGCGGCGAGGCGGCGGAAGACACCGGCCGCTTCGATCTCGATGCCTATTTCCAGAAGCTTGGCGAGGAAGCGCAACTGCGCAAATGCAAGCTGTCGACGACACTGACCGGCGATCCGACCGTGCATGTGCGGCCGAACGCCTTTGCCAGGCTGATGTCCAATGTCATCGGCAATGCCTTCCGATATGCCAAGACGGTCGAGGTCCATGCCAATCACGGCCGCGGCTCGCTGACCGTCACCATCGACGATGACGGTCCCGGCATCGCGCCGGACAAGCGCGAAGAAGTGTTCAAGCCATTCCTGCGGCTCGACGAAGCGCGCAATCTCGATGCCAGCGGCACCGGCCTTGGTCTGTCGATCGCCCGCGACATCGCCCGAACCCATGGCGGCGACATCATGCTTGAAGACAGCCCGCTGGGCGGTTTGCGAGCCGTGATCAAGGTGCCGGCTTAGTCGGACAAAGACGGCCTTCATCCCCCCGTCATGAAATCATGGTCAAGAGCGCGCATGAAGCGCGCGACCTTTATCGATTCGGCCATGCCGCCCCGCTTCGATCCCGCACCCGCCCGGGTGCGCTGGAGCGAAGCGCGAGCTGCAGCCTGGCTGCCGTTCCGCCATCGTGCCGGCGCGCCCAAGAATCCGTGCGAAGGGTCGCCATGCGAATCCTGATGGTCACCGATGCATGGCGACCGCAGGTCAACGGCGTGGTTCACACGCTGGAGCGGCTTACCGAAACGCTGAAATCCTTCGAAGTCCAGGTCGATTTTCTGACGCCGAACATCTTCCGCACCTTGCCGCTGCCGACCTACCCGGACATTCGGCTCGCCTTGACAACCCCCAGTCATGTCGCGCGGCTGATCGAAGCGGGAAAGGCCGACCACATCCACATTGTCACCGAAGGGCCGCTCGGCATCATGGCGCGCCGCTACTGCCGCAAGGCCGGCCGTCCCTTTACCACCAGCTACCACACGCGTTTTCCCGAATATCTCAGCGCCCGCCTGCCGGTGCCGGAGAGGTGGGCCTATAACTGGCTGCGCGACTTCCACAATTCCGGACAGGGCACGCTGGTCGCCACGCAATCGTTGGCGGACGACCTTGCCTCGCGCGGCTTCGATAAGCTGAGGCCCTGGACTCGCGGCGTCGACACCGATCATTTCCGGCCGGACAAACGCAAGGACACCAGCTTTCCCCGCCCCATCTTCCTCTGCGTCGGCCGTGTCGCGATCGAAAAGAACCTGACCGCCTTCCTCGATCTCGATCTCCCCGGCAGCAAGGTGGTGGTCGGCGAAGGGCCGGAACTGGCAAAGCTCAGCGCCCGCTATCCGAACGCGCATTTCCTCGGCCATCGCCCGAACGACGAACTGGCGGAAATCTACGCTTCGGCTGACGTCTTCGTCTTTCCGAGCCGCACCGACACCTTCGGCAACGTCATCATCGAGGCTCTGGCCAGCGGCACGCCGGTGGCCGCCTATCCGGTGACCGGACCGATCGACATCGTCGGCGACGGCGTCGGTGGGGCCGTATCCGAGGATTTGCGCGAGGCGGCGCTCAAGGCGCTTCACATTGACCACGCGGAGGCGCGCCAGCGCGCACTGCGCTACAGCTGGAAGTCATGCGCCGACATGTTCCTCGACGTTGTCGAAGAAGCGCTGGGAATGCCGCGCAAGCGCGCCGATCAGAACGCGGTGACGTCAGGCCGGCCCAGGCTGGTTCTAGAATAGACGCCCGCCGTCCGGCACTTTGCGCTCGATGGCGCCGAGCACGACGGCGCCCTCCTCGTCCGGAAAGCCAAGCGTCAGCACTTCCGACATGAACGGGCCGATCTGGCGCGGCGGGAAATTGACCACCGCGAAGACCTGCCGGCCGATCAGCGTCTCCGGCGCATAATATTTGGTGATCTGCGCCGACGACTTCTTCACGCCGATCGCCGGGCCGAAATCGATCTTCAGCTTGAATGCCGGCTTGCGCGCCTCCGGAAAGGGCTCAGCCTCGACGATCGTGCCGGCACGGATGTCGACACGATCGAAATCGGCAAAGCTGATCTCGGGCTTGCGCTCGCTGCTGGAACTCATCGGCGGTATTGGCTTCGCTCAGGCGCTTCCATGGGTTTCAAAGAGCACGCTGGACAGCGCGTCCTTGGCCGACGTACCCGACCAGACGACGAATTGGAAGGCCTGGAAATAGCATTCGCAGGCCTCTAACGCCGATGACAGAAGCACCTCGACCTGCTGGCTCGACGGCTCGACCCCGCCGGCAAGCAGCAGCGATTGCCGGAACATGATCGCGCCCTCCTGCTCCCACAGGTCGAAATGGCCAAACAGCATCTGTTCGTTGATCAGCGACAGGAGCCGCATCACTTCGAGCGCGCGCGTTTCCGGCACCTTGATGTCGAACGCGCAGGCCAGGTGCAGCGCCTCGAAATCTTCCATCCAGGAGAAGGAGACATGATAGTCGGTCCAGCTGCCTGTCACCGAAATCGAGATCTCGTCGTCGCCGGCGCGTTCGAAGGACCAGTCATTGTTGTGGGCCACCTGCTCGATGACGTCCACCGGGTGGATTTCGCGGGAGAATTCGAGTTCGAGGAGTTCCATGAATGCTTCCTGTCGTTCTGAGAGCGCCGCCACACGCTCCGCGAGAGAGGGCACGCACAACGAACAATCTTGTCTAGAACTCGGACGGCCAGGACTTTCCAAACGCAAAGACCCCAACCGGACCCCACCGCCCGGCGCATGACCCTGCTTCGAATCATGCAACAAATTCAGTCTATTGATCGGGAGTCGCGTGAACAGCCCAATTTTTCGCACTGCGTCATTCGCATGTGGAAAGGCGCTGTCAAAAAGATTCATGCAATGCCGGTAAGCGATTCACGGCAAAGCGATTTTTCGGATCGTGCTTTGTGGAAAAGTTTACGATTATTTTTTTGATCTGGGCTTCGCCGCAGCCGCAGGTGCGGCTTGCCCGGTCAATTCGGCGAGCTTGGCCTCGAGCGCTTCGACGCGCACCGCAAGCTGGATGTTGTCTTCTCTTGCCTTGACGGCCATCTCGCGCGCAGCCTCGAACTCCTCGCGTTTCACCACATCCATGGAGTTGAGCAGGCGCTCGGCCTGGCTGCGAAAAGCCGTCTCCATCTCGCGCCTGACGCCTTGGGCTGCCCCCGCGGCATCGGTCATCAGCTTGGCGAATTCATCGAGAATGCGGTTCGTTCCGGTCGACATGGCAAATCCTCGCTTGATTATTTTGACGTAGTGGCGCGCGGCACGGATTGCAAGCGAAGCGTGCCTTGACCCCGCCAAAACCCTGCCGCATGGTCCGCGCCCGATAGACGACCGCAACCGGAGCGACCCAGTTTGAGCGAATATTTCCTGCTGCCGCTGGCCTCCCTGCCCTTCCCCAATATCGACCCGGTTATCGTCCATATCGGGCCGCTGGCGGTGCATTGGTATGGCGTCGGCTACATCGTCGGCATTCTGTTCGCCTGGTGGTACGCCAAGCGCCTGGTCAGCAATGCCAGCCTTTGGCCGGACGGCAAGCTGCCGACGAAGCCCGAGGATCTTGACGATTTCATCGTCTGGGCGGCGATCGGCGTGGTGCTCGGCGGGCGCACCGGCTACGTCCTCTTCTACGACCTTCCACGCTATATCGCGCATCCGCTCGACACCTTGGCGGTCTGGCAGGGCGGCATGTCGTTCCATGGCGGACTGCTCGGCGTGATCCTCGCCATGACCCTCTTTTCGCTCAAGCGCGGCATTCATACCTGGACGCTGTTTGACGTCGTCTCGGCCGGCGTGCCGGTCGGCCTTGGGCTGGTGCGTGTGGCCAATTTCATCAATTCGGAGCTCTGGGGCCGTCCGTCGGACGTGCCCTGGGCGATCGAATTCCCCAATGGCGGCCCATTCACCCGGCATCCCAGCCAGCTCTACGAGGCGCTGCTGGAAGGTCTTGTGCTCTTCCTGGTGCTGCGCTTTCTCACCCACTCGCGGCTGAAGCTGAAGACACCGCGCTTCGTCGGCGGCGCCTTCATCTGCGGCTACGGCCTGTCTCGCATCTTCGTCGAGTTCTTCCGCGAGCCTGACCAGCAGCTCGGTTATCTGCTCGGCACCAACTGGCTGACCATGGGCATGGTCCTGTCCTCGCCGATGGTGCTCGCCGGCATCTGGGCCATGGCCACCGCAAAGCCGACGACGCAGACGCAGCCGGCATGACCGGGCTGAAGGAGCGCATCATCGGCCTGATCGGCGCGGTGGGGCCGATCCCGGTCAGCGAATACATGGCGCTCTGCCTGTTCGACCCTGAGGACGGCTATTATACGACGCGCGAGCCCTTCGGCGCCGCCGGCGACTTCGTCACCGCGCCGGAGATCAGCCAGATGTTCGGCGAGCTTGTCGCCGTCTGGCTCTACCAGGCCTGGCAAGGCGGCGGGCGTCCGCTGCCAGCCACCTTCGCCGAAATCGGCCCCGGTCGCGGCACGCTGATGAAGGACATGCTGCGCACCTGGTCCCGCCTCGATCCGGCGCTTGCCGCCGAGGCTTCCTTCGCCATGATCGAGACCAGTCCGCGCCTGGCCGAAATCCAGCAAGAGACGCTTGCCGGCCAGAGCCCCGCCCTGAGCTGGCACCAAACCATCGACACGCTGCCGCAGCAGCCGCTCTTCATCGTCGGCAATGAACTCTTCGACGCCGTGCCGATCCGCCAGTTCGTCTATGTCGGCGCCGGCTGGCGCGAGCGCATGGTCGGGCTCGACGAGAAAGACAATCTTCATTTCTTCGCCGGCGCGGGTTCCGTCGACCCGGCGCTGCTGCCGGCCGGCGCGGCCGATGCTCTGCAAGGCGCCATCGTCGAGGTGGCGCCGGCCCGCGCCGCGCTGATGGCAGCGATTGCCGAGCGTATCGCCGGCCATGGCAGCGCCGGGCTGTTCATCGACTACGGCCATCTTGAGCCGGGCTTCGGCGACACATTGCAGGCTGTGCGCAGGCACGATCACGAAGACGTGCTGGCCAATCCCGGCGGGGCCGATCTTACCGCTCATGTCGATTTCGCCGCGTTGGCTGCAGCCGTCCGGGAGCACGGCCTCCAGGCGGAACTGACCACGCAGAGCGAATTCCTGCTCGGCATGGGCTTGCTCGAGCGCGCCGGCGCGCTGGGCGCCCTGGCCGATGATGTCGCGCGTCAGGCGATTTCCGAGGCGGTCAAGCGCCTTGCCGGCCCCGATGCGATGGGCGAGCTGTTCAAGGTGATGAAGATCCTGCCAGCCGCGAAAACTGGCTGACATCGGCGGGCAACCCGTGCAAGCTGGCCCCGCCACTTGCCCGAGCCACATACCCCACCCGAACTCCACCTTGACGAAATCGCCCACGCGGACAACAAACCCTTCCATGCTGAATCACACCAGACCCGATCCAGTACGCTCGCCGCTGCTTGCGAAGGCGCCAGGCATACGCCACGGCTATTTCACCCGCATCGGCGGCGTCTCCGGCGGCATCTATCAAGGCCTCAACATCGGCACGGGCTCCGGCGATGATCAGACGCTGGTTGCCGAGAACCGCCGCCGCGTTGCCTACTGGATGGGCGTGCCGGCGGATCATCTCCTCACCGCGCACCAGGTCCATTCTCCCGATGTCGTCATTGCCAAGGAGCCTTTTGCCGGCGCTCGCCCCAAGGCAGACGCCATCGTCACCGACCGGCCGGGCATCGCTGTCGGCGCCTCGACGGCCGATTGCGGACCGGTGCTGTTCGCCGACGCGGAGGCGCGCGTCATCGGCGCGGCCCATGCCGGCTGGAAAGGCGCCCTCACCGGCGTGCTCGAAAACACCGTAGCCGCGATGGAAGGGCTCGGCGCGCGCCGCGATCGCATCGTCGCCGTGCTCGGCCCTTCCATCGGACCCGACAATTACGAGGTGGGACCGGAATTCGTCGCTCGCTTCATCGAAGCCGACGCCGGCAATCAACGCTACTTCAAGTCGTCGCAGAACCCTGGCCACTCGATGTTCGACCTCAACCAATATACGGTCGACCGGTTGCGCAAGGCCGGCGTGACCGCCGACGGGCTCGGCCGCTGCACTTACGCGGAAGAACACCTTTTCTATTCCTACCGCCGCACCACCCACCGCAAGGAAGCGGATTACGGGCGGCAGGTCTCGGCAATCGTTCTGGAGAAAGAGTAATGGCGCTGCATTTCGAACGTTCGGAATTCGACGCGCGGCGCGACCGGCTGCTGATCGAGATGGCCGAGAAGAAGCTCGACGCCGTGCTTTTGTTCGCGCAGGAGAGCATGTACTGGCTGACCGGCTACGACACTTTCGGCTTCTGCTTCTTCCAGTGCCTGGTGGTGAAGGGCGACGGCTCGATGGTGCTGCTCACCCGCTCGGCCGATTTGAGGCAGGCGCGAAACACCTCGACCATCGAGAATATCGTATTGTGGACCGATCGTGATGGCGCCAATCCCGCGATCGACCTGCGCAACCTGCTCAACGATCTCGATCTGCTTGGCGCCCGCATCGGCGTGGAATACGACACGCACGGCCTCACGGCCTACAATGGCCGTCGCGTGGACGAGCAGTTGCAGACCTTCGGCCAGATCGCCGATGCTTCCGGAATCGTCGGCCGGCTGCGTCTCTTCAAGAGTCCGGCCGAGATCGCCAAGGCCGAAAAAGCCGCAAGCCTCGCCGACGATGCGCTCGATGCCGCGCTGCCGCTGATCAAGCAGGGCGGCGACGAGGCGCTGATCCTGGCCGCCATGCAAGGAGCAGTTTTTGCCGGCGGCGGCGACTATCCCGCCAACGAATTCATCATCGGCTCCGGCGCCGATGCCCTGCTCTGCCGCTACAAGGCCGGCCGCCGCAAGCTCACCAAGAACGACCAGCTGACGCTCGAATGGGCGGGCGTCTTCCATCACTATCACGCGGCGATGATGCGCACCGTTTTGACCGGGAAGATCTCGAAGCGCCACCAGGAACTGTTCGATGCCGCCCGCGCGGCTCTGCTTGCCGTCGAGAAGGCGATGACGCCGGGCAATTCCTTCGGCGACGTCTTCGACGCGCATGCCCGCACGCTCGAGGCGCATAATCTGACCAAGCACCGGCTGAACGCCTGCGGCTATTCGCTCGGCGCCCGCTTCACGCCGTCCTGGATGGACATGCCGATGTTCTACCAGGGCAATCCGGAGCCGATCGCGCCCAGCATGACGCTGTTCGCGCATATGATCATCATGGATTCGGAAACCGATACGGCGATGACGCTCGGCCGCACCTATCTTACCACGGAATCGGCGCCGAAGCCGCTCTCGCGCCATGATCTCGACTTGATCGTGCAGTGAATCCATAATGGTTGGTTCACGCGGGGGCGTTCGCCACCAGGGAGTTGTCGGGCAAATGAGACGATCGCAGGTGACGACCGTGTCATTGCTTGCGGCGCTGGCGCTGGCCGCCTGCACCAACGCCAAGGACGTCCTCGATCCTTCTGCCGTCAAGCCGCCGGCGGGTTCGGCCCAGGCTCTGCCGGCCACCCAGGGCACGTCGGCCACCGCATCGCCAACAACGACCACCGCGCCCGCGCCCACAGCGACCGCGGCGGCTTCAACGCCTGCCACGCCGGCTCAGGCCGCCGCCATCGCCAAGACCCGGCTGCAGGTAGCGCCGATCGTCGGCGCCTCGGTGGAGGCCGCAGCACCCTTGACGGCGGAATTGCAGACGCGCGCCAGGCAGCGCGGCGTGACCCTTGTCGGCAGCACCGACCAGACGGCGACGCATGTGCTGAAGGGATATTTTTCGACGATGTCCGAAGGCAAGGACACCACGGTCATCTATGTCTGGGACATCTACGATCCGTCGGGCAACCGCCTGCATCGCATCAATGGCCAGCAGAAAGCGGCCTCGGTCGGCAGTGGCGAAGGCTGGCCGGCAGTAGCGCCGGCGACCATGCAGGCCATCGCCGACCAGACGATCGACCAGTTCACCGCGTGGCTCGGCGGCGACGGCGCCGGTTGATCGACCAACCTGTTGCCGGCTTGCGATCCAGCCGGCCTTTGTTGCGCCTTGTCGAACGATTCCCGATCACGAGGCTTGCAATACCGGCGCGGGCCGCTAAAAGCCCGGCATAAAGGCTCATGAGAGTCTGTCCGGTCTCTCCATCCTTCACCAGGAACGGTGCATGAAGCTTTTTGCGGGCAATTCCAACAGGGTGCTGGCCGAAGCGGTCGCTCGCTATCTCAACATCCCGCTGGGGAAGGCCAGCGTCAGGCGCTTCGCCGATCAGGAGATCTTCGTCGAGATCCAGGAGAACGTGCGCGGCGAGGATGTCTTCATCCTGCAGTCGACCTCCTATCCGACCAACGACCATCTGATGGAGCTGCTCATCATGATGGACGCCTTCATGCGCTCCTCGGCAAGGCGCATCACGGCGGTCATTCCCTATTTCGGCTACGCCAGGCAGGACCGCCGCGCCTCAGGCCGCACGCCGATTTCGGCCAAGCTCGTCGCCAACATGATCACCCGCGCCGGCGCCGATCGCGTGCTGACGCTCGACCTCCACGCCGGCCAGATCCAGGGCTTCTTCGACATTCCGACCGACAATCTGTTCTCGGTGCCGGTGATGGCCCGCGACGTGAAGGCGAAATACAAGCAGCTCGGCAATGTCGTCGTCGTATCGCCCGACATCGGCGGCGTAGTGCGGGCGCGCGCGCTTGCAAAACGCTTCGATGCGCAGCTCGCCATCGTCGACAAGCGCCGCGAGCGGCCCGGCGAATCCGAGGTGATGAACATCATCGGCGCCGTCGCCGGCAAGGATTGCCTCTTGATTGACGACATCGTCGATTCCGGCGGCACGCTCTGCAACGCGGCCGATGCCTTGCTCGCCAACGGCGCGACCAGCGTCACTGCCTACATCACCCATGGCGTGCTCTCGGGCGGCGCGGTTGCCCGCATCAGTGGCTCGAAACTGCAGGAACTGGTGATCACCGATTCCATCCAGCCGAGCCAGGCCGTGCTCGACGCGCCCAACATCCGCGTCATCTCGATCGCCGACCTGATGGGCGAGGCGATCTCGCGCACGGCGACAGAAGAATCGGTCTCAAGCCTGTTCGACTAAGCCGCGGCGCTGCTGGCTTGAACCGGGCCGCTTGATCGCTTTGGCCCCTCGCCTGACTCGCGCGCGCCGCGCATATAGCCGCGCGGCGAGTTGCCGAGCATGCGCTTGAACATGGTGATGAACGCCGGCACGCTGTCATAGCCAAGATCGAGCGCCACCCTGGTGATGGGTTCGCCGTCGGCGAGCCTCGGCAGCGCCGCGAACAGGCAGGCCTGCTGGCGCCAAGTGGAAAGCGACAGCCCGGTCTGGCGGTGGAAGGCGCGTGTGAAGGAGCGCCGGCTCATGCCAGCGGCATCCGCCCATTCGTCGATCGTCGCATGTGGCGAGGGCGCCGCGACAAAGCGCCGGCAGAGCGCCGCGAGCTTCGGATCCGACGGAAGAGGCAGGCCGAGCGGCCGCTCCGGCAGGTTCGGTATCTCATGCAGCAAGAGCCCCATGATCAGCCCGGCGCGTCCTTCGAGCTCGCCGCCCTGAGGCAGCTTCTCCGATTCCACGATCAGACTGTGCATCAGCTCGGTAATGCCGACGACACGTAAGCCCTCCGGCAGGCCGGGAATTGCATCCGGCACCACATAAACCGAGCGCATCGAGACGTCGCCCAGCATCTCGACCGAATGCTCGATGCCGGCCGGTATCCACATCGCATGGTCGGGCGGCACCATCCAGCGACCGTGCCTGGTCGTCACCAGCACGACGCCGACAAGCGCATGCAGCAACTGGCTGCGGCTGTGGCGGTGCCGCGGCACGTGGTAGCCGTCGGGATATTCGGTCGGCAGCGCGACCGCCGGCCCGACCGCCTGCTCCAGCCATTGCCAGCGGCTTTCATGCAGCCGGCCGAGCTCGGCGGCATCGCCCCTGAAGATTTCCCGGCCATGCGGCATTCGATGTGGCCCATTTGCGAAACTATTGGACCAAACCACGAAAGAAGTCGCCATTCAAGCCGATTATAAGACAAGCGGCCAAAAAGCTGGCTGGCTGCGGTTCGCCGCCAAAAAGACCCGGAGCATTGCCTTGACCGATACGACCGCCACCGCCGTCGCCACCCCAGCGCCGGCAAGCCACACCTCGGCGCAAGCGACGGCCTTCACCGTCATTCTTGCGGTGAGCTTCTGCCACTGCGTCAACGACATCATGCAGTCGCTGCTTTCGGCGATCTATCCGCTGCTCAAAGAGAATTACGGTCTCGATTTCTGGCAGATCGGCCTTCTTACGTTCACTTTCCAGGTGACGGCCTCGCTGCTGCAGCCTGTGATCGGCATGATCACCGACAAGCGGCCGATGCCCTATTCCTTGCCTTGGGGCATGGCCTCGTCACTGGTCGGGCTGGTGGTGCTCGCGCATGCCGGCCATTACTGGCTGCTCCTGATCGGCGCCTCGCTGATCGGTATCGGCTCGGCGATCTTCCATCCGGAATCCTCGCGCATCGCCCGCTTCGCCTCGGGCGGCCGCTTCGGTCTCGCGCAATCGCTGTTCCAGGTCGGAGGCAATTTCGGCCAGGCGATGGGCCCGCTGCTCGCCGCCTTCATCGTCGTGCCTTTCGGCCAGACGAGCATTTCCTGGTTCGCCGTCGGCTCGCTGATCGGCATCGTCGTGCTGTGGCAGGTTGGCGGCTGGTACAGCCGGCTGCGCGCCTCAATGGCCAGCCGCAAGCCGGCGGCTCACGTCTCGCCCTTCCCACGCAAAAAGGTCATGGGGGCACTGGCGGTGCTGACGCTGCTGGTGTTGAGCAAGAACGCCTATATCGCCTCGCTGTCCAGCTACTACACCTTCTACGCCATCCATAAGTTCGGCGTCTCGGTGCAGATGTCGCAGGTGATGCTCTTCCTGTTCCTCGGCGCCTCGGCGCTTGGCATCCTGCTCGGCGGCCCGTTCGGCGACCGCTACGGACAGAAGGCGATGATCTGGTTCTCGATCGTCGGCGTTCTGCCCTTCACGCTGGCGCTGCCTTACGCCAATCTGGAATGGACGATGGTGCTTACCGTTGTGATCGGCCTGATCCTGTCGTCGGCCTTCTCCAACATCGTCGTTTTCGCGCAGGAACTGGTTCCCGGCCGCGTCGGCATGATCGCCGGCATCTTCTTCGGCTTCGCCTTCGGCATGGGCGGCATCGCCGCGGCCGTGCTCGGCGTCATCGCCGACATGAAAGGCATCGACTTCGTCTACCACGTTTGCTCGTACCTGCCCTTCCTCGGCCTGCTGACCGTGTTCCTGCCGAACATGAAGGAGGCCAGGAAAGCCTGAGCCGGCTACTCGGAACGAGCTCCACAGAGCAAAGCACCCGCCCGACGGCGGGTGCTTTTCTGGCGCTGGGACTCAGGCCTGGAAGAAGGCCAGGAGGTCGGCATTGATGACGTCCGCACGGGTAGTCGCCATCCCATGCGGAAGGCCCTTGTAGACTTTGAGCTCGCCCTTCTTGAGCAGCTTGATCGCGAGCAGCGCCGAATCCGCGATCGGCACGATCTGATCGTCGTCGCCATGCATGACCAGCACCGGCACGTCGATCTTCTTCAGGTCCTCGGTGAAGTCAGTTTCCGAGAACGCCTTGATGCAGTCGTAATGCGCCTTGGCGCCGCCCATCATGCCTTGGCGCCACCAATTGTCGACCACACCTTCCGACACCGTCGCGCCCGGACGGTTGAAGCCGTAGAAAGGGCCGGCCGGAACGTCGCGGAAGAACTGTGCGCGGTTCGCTGTCAGCGCTGAGCGAAAGCCGTCAAACACTTCGATCGGCAGGCCGCCGGGATTGGCAGCGGTCTGGAGCATGATCGGCGGCACCGCGCCGATCAGCACAGCCTTGGCGACGCGGCCTCCGGAACCGTACTGCGCGACATAGCGCGCCACTTCGCCACCGCCGGTCGAATGCCCGACATGGATGGCGTTCTTGAGGTCGAGATGCGCAACCAGCGCCCTCACATCGGCGGCGTAGGTGTCCATCTCATTGCCGGTGTCAGTCTGGCTGGAGCGGCCATGGCCGCGGCGGTCATGGGCGATGACCCGATAGCCCTTGGAGAGGAAGAACAGCATCTGGGCATCCCAGTCGTCGCTGCTCAGTGGCCAGCCATGGTGGAAGACGACCGGCTGACCGGTGCCCCAATCCTTGTAGTAGATCTGCGTGCCGTCGTTGGTGGTGATCGTGCCGCTGCCCGAGCCGGCCTTCGCATGTGAAGCTTCAGTCATCTCAATCTCCGTTTTAGATGTCGCGATAAATAATATCGCGATAATGATATGTCTAGCGCAACGATGACTACTTGTCCACGATAATATGTATCGCGATACGATTTTTTGTGCTAAAGAGCCTCACGACATCGACAAAAGGATCATGGCGCGATGCCTCTGCCCCTGGACAATCAGCTCTGTTTCGCGCTCTACGCCACGAGCATGGCGATCAACCGTACCTACAAGCCCATGCTCGACGAGATGGGGATCACGTATCCCCAGTATCTCGTGCTCAATGCGCTTGGAGAGGCCGATGGCATGTCGGTCGGCACCATAGCGCGCCGGCTGGCGCTGGAATCGAGCACCGTCACCCCGCTCGTCAAGCGCATGGAGCAGGCGGGTCTGGTGACCCGCCAGCGCAGCCATGACGATGAGCGGCAGGTGCAGGTCGATCTCACCGCGGCAGGCCGGGCGCTGCTCACGCAATGCAGCTGTCTGGGCGAAACGCTGGTCGAGCGTTCAGGCATGACCTCGGCCGAGATCGATGCTCTCACGCGAAAAGTCCGGGCGTTGCGCGATGCGTTGAGCGGCGACCAATCGGCTGATGCTGCCTGACCTCCAAACGCCGGACAAAGTCTGCTTAGTGCAGGCCACGGCCCGCGTCTCATCGCAGGGGCGAGCCATTTCCCCCGCGGCTTGGCAGGCATCCTCGACAATGGTCCTTTCAAGACGGAACGTTCAAAATACTTGCTTGCTCCTCGCTGCTGACCGGCGGCAGTTGCGGCGCATCCAGCCCCTGGAACGGGTCGCGCCAGGCATCGATATGCTCGATCCGCCGATACCAGCGGCTGAGCGATGGATAGTCATCGAGCGGCAACCGGGCAGCATCATTGAACGCGAGAAAGGTCGCCATACGAAAGTCGGCATAGCAAACCGAATTGCCGACCAGCCATTGGCGCCCGCAAAGCTCTGCTTCAAGGATGGCGGCTGTGATGTGGAACTGCCTCAGCCCCTCCTCGACCAATGCCTTGTCGATCGGCCCCAGTCCCCAGCGCTGTTTCGTGCCGCGCTCGAAATGCACCATGTCGCAGGCCCTGACGAAATTCTCCTTGCCCCAGCTCAGCCAGCGGATCATCTCCGGTTCGTCGTCGCCGGTGCGCCAGAAATCCGAATGCATGTCGCGCGAGAGCCGGCAGGCGATCGCATCGGCTTCCCACAGGCTCCATCCCGGGCCGACCAGGATAGGCAAAGTCAAATTGGGGTTAAGCGCGCGGTAGCGCTCGGCTTGCCCCGGCGCCATGGGCGAGGCGAATTCGAAGGCGACATCGGCCTTCAGATAGCGCGCCGCCGCGACCGCGAGGCGAGGATTGGGATTGCGGCTGAACAGTAGTTTCATGTCGATCTCCGGTCCTTCGATTGCCTGCCAAGGACGTTTGAAACCGGCCCGATGCTACATGACGCATGCGGGCGGGACCGACGCAACTCGCCAGATCCGACTTTGCAGTGGAGCAACGCGTCGGCTATGCCTCCCCAGTCGGATATCATGGCCAAAACCTCGGCCAAGCCTTCCGGTTCAACGGCTTGCGCCCCTGCCCGCGTTCCGCTATAGAGCCGCCACCCGCGTAGACACCCTTGGAGGCAACGCGGAGGAAGGCCGGCCAGGCCTGCATGATCCCCGAAGCGTTTGGACAGCCAAAAGCGTTGGATCGACCATGCAAGGCCGCGACGGCTTTCGACGTTTACGGATGGGCTTGCCCGCCGCGAACGCTCCATAACACGCGAAAGGAAATGCCATGAGCCACGAGGCTTACGAGCTCAAGGCCGAAGCGCGCGAACAGGTCGGTAAGGGGTCCGCCCGTGCAGTTCGCCGCAACGGCAAAGTGCCTGCAGTTATTTACGGCGACAAGCAGCCCCCCTTGGCGATCGCCCTCAACTACAAGGACATCTTCTACAAGATCCACGGCGGCGGGTTTCTGACCACGATCGCTACGATCGATGTCGACGGCAAGAAGATCCAGGTCCTGCCGAAGGATTTTCAGCTCGATCCGGTCAAGGACTTCCCGGTCCATGTCGACTTCCTGCGCATCGGCAAGGACACCGAGGTCAATGTCGACGTGCCCGTCCACTTCATCAATGAGGACAAGTCGCCCGGCATCAAGCGCGGCGGCGTGCTCAACATCGTTCGTCACGAAGTCGAGTTCCACTGCCCTGCCAACGCGATCCCGGAATTCATCACCGTCGATCTCGCCGGCACCGAAATCGGCGACTCGATTCACATTTCGGCGGTTGCCCTGCCGGCCGGCGTCAAGCCGGTGATCTCCGATCGCGACTTCACCATCGCGACCATCGCCGGCTCCGCGGCAATGAAGCCGGAGACGGAGGAGACTGCCGAAGCGGCGGCGCCGGAAGCTGAGGCCGCTGAGGCCGAAGAGAAGTAATTGTCTCGGCGCCAGGAGACGACGATGCTTGTCTTTGCAGGCCTCGGCAATCCGGGCGCGAAATATCAGAACAACCGGCACAATGTCGGCTTCATGGCGGCGGACGCGATAGCCCGCCGCCATTCCTTTTCGCCTTGGTCGAAGAAGTTCCAGGGCCTGATCGCCGAGGGCGCCCTGGGCGGCGAGAAGATCCTTTTGATCAAGCCGCAGACCTTCATGAATTTATCCGGCCAGTCGGTCGGCGAGGCGTTGCGCTTCTACAAACTCGATGCCGCCGCCCTCACCGTCTTCTACGACGAGATCGACCTTGCCTCCGGCAAGCTCAGGGTCAAGGTCGGCGGCGGTTCCGGCGGCCACAACGGCATCCGATCGCTCGACCAGCATGTCGGCAATGCCTATCGCCGGGTGCGCATCGGCGTCGGCCATCCCGGCGTCAAAGAGATGGTGCACGGCCATGTGCTCGGCGATTTCGCCAAGGCCGACCGTGAATGGCTCGACGTGTTGCTCGACGCGATCGCCGACGACGCCGCACTGCTGGCCAAGGGCGACGACAACTCCTTCATGAACCGCATCACCCTGGCGCTGCGCGAAAAGCTCGTGCCGACCGGCGATGACGATCGGCCTCCGCCCAAGGAGCCAAAACAGCAGAGCCATATCCGCCAGGCCCGCCCGCAGCAGCCGCCGGCGAAGGTTCCCGAGAGCGGGCCGATGGCCGCGATGCTGAAGAAGCTGTTCGGAAAAGACTGAGCGTCGAAACGACCATGCCAAGGGCTTGACGATCGTCCGCGCTTTCGCCCATAGCCCTCACCAAATCTCGAATTCCCGATAGGACCGGACGAACATGGGTTTCAAATGTGGCATCGTTGGCTTGCCCAACGTCGGCAAGTCGACGCTGTTCAACGCGTTGACCAGGACGGCTGCCGCGCAGGCCGCCAACTATCCTTTCTGCACCATCGAGCCGAACACCGGCGAGGTGGCGGTTCCGGACCCGCGGCTGCAGAAGATCGCCGCGATCGGCAAGTCGAAGGAGATCATCCCGACCCGCATCTCCTTCGTCGACATTGCCGGACTGGTGCGCGGCGCCTCCAAGGGCGAAGGTCTGGGCAACCAGTTCCTCGCCAACATCCGCGAGGTCGACGCCATCGTGCATGTGCTGCGCTGCTTCGAGGATGACGACATCACCCATGTCGAGGGCCGCATCGATCCGGTCGCCGACGCCGAGACCGTCGAGACCGAGCTGATGCTCGCCGATCTCGAAAGCCTGGATCGCCGCATCGTGCAGGTCCGCAAGCGCGCCGCCGGCAAGGACAAGGAAGCAATGACCGTTCTGCCGATGATGGAGGCGGCGCTCGAACTGCTGCAGGCAGGTCGCCCGACCCGCGTCCTGCTCAATGGCATCGCGGCGGAGGATCTGCGCATCCTGCAGGGCCTGAACCTGCTCACATCGCATCCCGTGCTCTATGTCTGCAACGTCGCTGAGGCGGACGCTGCCACGGGAAACGAGCATACAAAGGCGGTGGAGAAGATGGCCGCCGCGCAGGGCGCCGGCACGGTGGTGATCTCGGCGGCGATCGAGGCGGAAGTTGCCCAGCTTTCCGACGAGGAGGAAATGGAGTTCCTCGCCTCGCTCGGCCTTGACGAGCCGGGCCTCAACAAGGTGATCCGCGCCGGCTACGAACTGTTGCATCTGATCACCTATTTCACCGTCGGGCCGAAGGAGACGCGCGCCTGGACGATCCACAAGGGCGATAAGGCACCGCAAGCTGCCGGCGTCATTCACACCGACTTCGAACGTGGTTTCATCCGCGCCCAGACGATCTCCTACAACGACTTCGTCACGCTCGGCGGCGAAGTGGCGGCCAAGGAAGCCGGCAAGGCGCGCGACGAAGGCAAGGAGTATGTCGTCCAGGACGGCGACATCATGCTGTTCAAGTTCAACACCTGAGTGCCTGGCTGGCTCACCAGAAAGGACTTGACCAAATTGGCTCGGGCCTCCATCCGGGATGCTCGACCTTCGGGATCACGCGTTCGTCAACCGGATTGCCGACATGACCGGAAAGACCTGGGCCTATGAGGATTTCGTCGAGGGCGCCTCGCTCGACCTCGGCAGCAAGAATGTGAGCGCCGCCGAGATCATCGAGTTTGCCAGCGAATTCGATGCCCAGCCGATGCATCTCGACGAGGCGGCCGGCAAGGCCAGCATCCTGGGCGGCCTTTCGGCTTCGGGCTGGCACACTTGCGCGATGTTCATGCGCATGCTGTGCGATGCCTTCCTGCTCGATTCGACCTCGCAAGGCTCACCCGGCATCGAGCATGTCAAATGGAAGAAGCCGGTTCTGGCCGGTGACCGTCTCACCGGCAAGGTCACCGTGCTTTCCAAGCGCCAGTCCAAGTCGCGGCCGCAGATCGGCCTCGTCAGCATGCGCAGCGAGCTGTTCAACCAGCGTGGCGAATGCGTCTTCGAGCTTGAGAACACCGGCATGTTTCTGACCCGCGGGGCCGTCGCGTGACCCTGGACGAGTATTTCCTCATCGGCCAAACCGTCACCCTCGGCGCGCACAAATTCGAGGCCGACGAGATCAAGGCGTTCGCCAGGAAATACGATCCGCAAATCTTCCATGTCGACGAGGAGGCGGCGAAGGAGAGCATGCTTGGCGGTCTCTGCGCCTCCGGCTGGCACACCGCCGCCACCTGGATGAAATACAACCTCGAAAAGCGCATGGAGACCGAGGGCGTGCGTTGGACCGGTCCCGGCCCGCAGCCCGAATTCGGCCCCTCGCCCGGGTTTCGCAACCTCAAATGGCTGAAGCCGGTCTATGCCGGCGAAACCGTGACCTTCACCCGCACAGCGCTTGCCCATCGACCCCTTGCCGGCCGCCCCGGCTGGAGCCTGCTCACGCTGCGTTCCGAAGGTTTCGACTCCAGCGGCGATAAGGTTATCGAGTTCGACAGCGCGGTGCTGGTGAAGGTGGAGTAGCGAATGGCGAATGGTGAATAGTGAATGGTGACTAGTGAACCATTCCCTATTCACGACTCACTATTCACCATTCAACACTGATCAATGCCCCTCGAAGCCGATCAGCGTCCTTACCGGCACGCCGAGAGCTTCCAGTTTCTGGCGCCCGCCGAGATCCGGCAGGTCGATGACGAAGCAGGCGGCAACGATGTCGGCGCCGATCTGCCTGAGCAGCTTGACGGCCGCCTCCGCCGTGCCGCCGGTGGCGATCAGATCGTCGACCAGGATCACCTTCTCGCCTTGCGAGACGCCGTCCTTGTGCATCTCCATCTCGTCCAGACCGTATTCGAGGCTGTAGGCGACGCGCACGGTCTCGTAAGGCAGCTTGCCCTTCTTGCGGATCGGGACGAAACCCGCCGAAAGCTGATGCGCCACTGCGCCGCCCAGGATGAAGCCGCGCGCCTCGATGCCGGCGATCTTGTCGATCTTCAGCCCGGCGTAAGGATGCACAAGCTCGTCGATGGCGCGGCGAAAGGCGCGAGCGTCGCCGAGCAGCGTGGTGATATCGCGAAACAGGATGCCGGGTTTGGGATAATCCGGAATGGTGCGGATGGCCGCAAGCAGCGTGTCTTCGAGCGAGGGTTTCATGAGACGAGCTCCGCGTGTCCGGCTGTCGGGTATAACGGCGTCGACGCGCCCGGCGCAACGCAACCAACAACGGCTACCGCGATGGAGCCCGGGAGACAAGCGCATCCGGCAAAGGATCGGCATCGCCTGCCTTGCTCCCGTGCCGGCGCCGCAATGGAAAAAGGGCGCCCGATGGCGCCCTTGCAGAAACGTCGGTGACGGACGGCTCACATGCCGAGGTCGGACCGAAGCTCGGACCGCGCCGCCTCGAACTCGGCCTTGAAATCGGGCCGGCTGAGCAGGACCGCGGCGATCACGCTGCCGGAAATCTTGCCCATCTCGACATCCGACGGATAATGGATGCCGCCGACCACGCGGTTATGGGCATATTCGGCCGCGCGGGCCATGATCTCGGCCCGCTTCTCCGGCACCATTTCGGACAGGATGATGCCCATCATGGTGCCGACCGTCGCATGGCCCGACGGCCAGGAACCGGAATTCGACAGCTTCACCGCGGGTTTGACCAGATCACTGAGCTGATGCGGACGCGGCCGCTTCCAGACGTCCTTGGCCGGATCGACGACCGCGCCTTCGGTCGCCACCACGCGGTCGAAGAAGGCGCTGAACTTCGGCAGCGTCTCCTTGCTGAATTTCGGTCCCATGACATCGGCGAAGCGCCAGACATCCTCTTCGGCATCGGCGATAGCGCGCTTTTCCATTTCGGGCGTGCGCGTCACTTGCAGGGTCAGCACCTGGCCGAGTTCTGCCTTGGTCTCGGCCGAATCATTAGCCGGCGGCGGCGGCAGGATCATCGTCAGGTCGATGTCCTTGTTGGTGACGAAGGGCTGGGCGTCCTCGGCGCGGACTGCCGAGGAGGCGACAAGAAGCAGCACCACGGCTGCAAGCGGCGCAAATCTTTTCATGAGGATCCTTTGAGGTGAGCCAACGCAGGATCGCGATGCGCAATGACAGCCATGTGACACGGCCGGATCAAAGCGGTCCCGAAATTGAAAAGGGCGCCTTTGCGGCGCCCCTCGAAAGTGTCGGACCGATCGCGGCTCAGTGCGCCACTTCGGCCCACACCTTGCGCTTGGTCAGGTAGACCAGCGCGCCGAACAGCAGCAGGAACACCAGGACGCGGAAGCCGGTCTTCTTGCGCTCTTCGAGATGCGGCTCGGCGGCCCACATCAGGAACGCCGACACGTCGCGCGAATACTGGTCGACCGTCTGCGGCGAGCCGTCGTCATAGGTCACCTGGCCGTCCGAAAGCGGTTTCGGCATCTTCAGCGACACGCCGGACAGGAAGTATGGATTGTAGTGCGTGCCTTCGGGGATGACCATGCCGGCCGGCGGCGCCTGGTCGTAGCCGGTGAGCAGCGAGTGGATGTAGTCCGGGCCGCCCTGAGCATACTGGGTGAAAATGTCGAAGATGAAACGCGGAAAGCCGCGCTCGACACCGCGCGCCTTGGCGAGCAGCGACATGTCGGGCGGAGCGGCGCCGCCATTGGCGGACGCGGCGGCCTGTTCGTTCGGGAACGGCGACGGGAAGTGATCCGACGGCTTGCCCGGGCGGTCGAACATGTCGCCGGCATCGTTCGGGCCGTCATGGATGGTGTACTCGGCGGCAAGCGTCTTGATCTGCGCTTCCGAGTAGCCGAGGCCTTCCAGCGTGCGGAACGCCACCAGGTTCATCGAGTGGCAGGCCGAGCAGACTTCCTTGTAGACCTTCAGGCCGCGCTGCAGCTGGGCCTTGTCGTACGTGCCGAACGGCCCGGCGAAGCTCCAGCTCATTTCCTTCGGTTCATTGATCGGGAAATGCGTCGGGGCAGCCGCGTTGTGTTCCTCTTCGGCTGCGATGGCAGCGGTGCCCGCGACCACCAGGCCAAGCAGCGCCAGCGAGGTGAGAATCTTCTTCATGCCAAATCCCCTCAGATTCTCAGCCCTTGGTTTCCGGCGCGCTGACCGCGCCTGCCGGATGCCCGCCGGCTCCCTTGTTTTTCTTTTCCAGCACTGCCTCGGTGATCGAGTTCGGCAGCCGCCGCGGCGTCTCGATCAGGCCGAGCACCGGCATCACGACCAGGAAGAAGGCGAAGTAGAACAGCGTCGCCATCTGCGCCATGAACACGTATGAGCCTTCCGCCGGCTGCGAGCCCAGCCACCCGAGCAGGATGGCGTCGGCCACGAACAGCCAGAAGAACAGTTTGTACCAGGGCCGGTAGACCGCCGAGCGCACCTTGGAGGTGTCGAGCCACGGCACCAGGAACAGCATGGCGATGGCGCCGAACATACACAGCACGCCGCCGAGCTTGGAGTTGATCGGCCCGATGTTGAAGGTGATGGCGCGCAGGATCGCGTAGAACGGCAGGAAGTACCATTCCGGAACGATGTGGGCCGGCGTCTTCAGCGGATTGGCGACCGTGTAGTTGTCCGGATGGCCGAGGTAGTTCGGCAGGTAGAAGACGAAATAGGCGAAGAAGAACAGGAACACGATCATGCCGAACGCGTCCTTGATGGTCGCATAGGGCGTGAAGGCGACGGTATCGGTCTTCGACTTGACCTCGATGCCGGTCGGGTTCGACTGGCCGACGACATGCAGCGCCCAGACGTGCAGCACGACGACGCCGGCGATCATGAACGGCAACAGGTAATGCAGGGCGAAGAAGCGGTTCAGCGTCGGATTGTCGACGGCGAAGCCGCCGAGCAGCAGTTCCTGGATCCAGTTGCCGACCAGCGGGATGGCGCTGAAGAAGCCGGTGATGACGGTGGCGCCCCAGAAGCTCATCTGTCCCCATGGCAGCACATAGCCCATGAAGCCGGTCGCCATCATCAGGAGGTAGATGATGCAGCCGAGGATCCAGAGCAGCTCGCGCGGCGCCTTGTAGGAGCCGTAGAACAGCCCGCGGAAGATGTGGATGTAGACGGCCACGAAGAAGAACGAGGCGCCGTTGGAATGGAGATAGCGCAACAGCCATCCCGAATTCACGTCGCGCATGATCTTCTCGACCGAATCGAAGGCGAGTGTGGTGTCGGACGTGTAGTGCATGGCCAGCACGATGCCGGTGAGGATCTGCGATACCAGCATGATCGACAGGATGCCGCCGAACGTCCACATGTAGTTGAGGTTGCGCGGCACCGGATAGGCAATGAAGCTGTCATAGACAAGCCGGGGAAGCGGCATACGGGCGTCGAACCAGCGTCCGAGACCCGTCTTCGGTGTGTAGGTGGAGTGTCCCTCGCTCATCGAAATATCCCCCTGCCTCAACCGATAAGGATCTTGGTATCGGAAATGAATTTAAACACCGGGATCGCCATGTTCTCCGGCGCCGGGCCTTTGCGGATGCGGCCGGCGGTATCGTACACCGAGCCGTGGCACGGGCAGAACCAGCCGCCGAAATCGCCTTCCTGGCCGAGCGGGATGCAGCCGAGATGGGTGCAGACCTGCACCATGACCATCCAGGCTTCCTTGCCGGGCGTGGTGCGGTTGGCGTCGGTCGCCGGCGCATCGGCCGGCAAGTTGGCATTGCGGGCGATCGGATCCTTGAGATCGTTGAGGCTAACCGCCGCGCCGTCCTTCATTTCCTTGTCGGTGCGGTTGCGCACCACGACCGGCTTGCCGCGCCACTTGACGACCAGCGAGCTGCCGGGCTGCAGCGAGGAGACATCGACCTCGACAGAAGCCAGCGCCAGCGTCGAGGCATCCGGCTGCATCTGGTCGATGAACGGCCAGGCGACGGCCCCGGCGCCGACCACGCCGGCCATGCCGGTGGCGATGTAGAGAAAATCGCGACGGTTGGGATCGTGGATGTCGGTTGCGCTCACGGGTGCCTGATCCTTTCGCCTCTTTCCGTGCCGGCGGCCGAGCCTTGTCCCCGCTCAATCGCGCCGGCCCGACAGCGCATGGCGAACAGGCTAGCGAATTCCTCCGGCATTTGGAGGTTCGGTTTATGCGTGAAGCCCGTTTTTGTCCAGACGCGTGGAGGCACAAGGGCACATTGTCGCGGGCACATGCCGCGGCCCGCGCAACGGCTTGATGATCGTGCCGCCGAACAGCGCTAAATAGCGCTAACTTCAGCGGCAAATCGGAGCTCCGCTTGCCTCGACAGCGACCGCCGGCCCGGTCTATTGTCGAGCCATGGCGCATGTCATCGACCGCGACAAATGGGCGAGCACGCCCGACCGTTGGCAAGGCCAGCTGCAATGCGGCGCATTTGGCTCCAACTCCTGCCTGATCTTCAATTATCAACCCGAGATCGGCGGCGGCCCGCGTCTGCATAAGCATCCTTACGCGGAGATCTTCGTCATCCGTTCCGGCACCGGCCTGTTCACGGTTGGCGACCGGCAGATAACGGCCACCGCAGGCCAAATTCTGATCGTGCCGGCACACACGCCGCACAAATTCACCAATCTCGGCCCAGGTCGGCTCGAGACCACCGACATCCACGAGAACGGCAGCTTCATCACCGAGTGGCTGGAGTGATGCGGCTTATTCGAGAGGCAGGCCTGTTCCCGGACCGATTCCCGCCTAGTTCTGTCGGTCGGAGCGATCGGACAGATGATGGCCGGGCGGATGGAAACTTCCAGCATCGAGGTTGAAGGACTGACCATTGCGATCCGCGAAGCCGGGCCACGGGATGCGCCCGGCCTCGTGCTGCTCCACGGCTGGCCTCAAA
This sequence comes from Mesorhizobium sp. WSM4983, assembly GCF_029625765.1. Taxonomy (NCBI): domain Bacteria; kingdom Pseudomonadati; phylum Pseudomonadota; class Alphaproteobacteria; order Hyphomicrobiales; family Phyllobacteriaceae; genus Mesorhizobium; species Mesorhizobium sp. WSM4983. The sequence continues at coordinate 1,418,002 of NZ_JARTVM010000001.1, forward strand.
GTTCCCATGCCTTCGAGAACGTGATCGGTCGGCTGGCCACCGATCAGCGCGTGATCGCGCCGGACCTGCCGGGTATAGGCGGCTCGCAAGGCACGCGCAAAACCGGTGAGAAAGCCCATCTGGCCAGGGTGATAGCGGCCTTGATTGACGCCTGCGGCCTGCGACAGGTCATAGTGGCCGGCCATGATGTCGGCGGCCAGATCGTCTTCGCGCTTTTGCGCAACCATCCGGAAATCCTCTCCGCCGCTGCGATCATGGATGTTGTCGTTCCGGGCGTGGCGCCGTGGGACAAGGTCATCCGCAATCCAAACCTCTGGCATTTCGCCTTTCACGCGGTTCCTGCTCTCCCGGAACTGCTGGTTGGGGGTCACGAGCGCGCCTATTTCGACTTCTTCTTCGACACCCTTTCGAAGGAGAAATCCGCCATCCCGGCCGAAGCAAGAGACATCTACGCCAAGGCCTATTCGCGGCCGGAAAGCCTCAAGGCCGGCTTCGACTGGTACCGCGCCTTTTCCGAGGACGCCAAGGCCAATGCCGTTCCGTCGGCAAGCCCGATCGACACGCCGGTGCTCTGCCTCAGGGGCGCTGCCGAGACCGGCGAGATCACCGATTACCTCAATGGCTTGAAGGCCGCCGGCCTCTCAAACGTCGAGGGCGACATCATCCTCGATAGCGGGCACTTCGTCGCCGATGAGAATCCCGGGGCGCTCGCCTTGCGCCTGGCGCGCTTTCGGAAGGAAGTCAGCGCCTAGCTGGCGCCGAGCCTGACCAGCACCGCCGGCGGGATGTCGTATTCGCGGATCACGGCGTCGTGCTTGCGCAGCCCGCAGAGTTCGCGCTGGATGAAATAGGCGTGGACGGCTTCTGCCGCTTCTGTCAGCAGCCGGTTGCGGTCCCCGCCTTCCCCATTTTCGCGCAGCTTCGTCAAGGCCTCTTCGACGCGCTGGCCGGCGCGACCGAGGGCGGCGGCCTTCTCGGCGAGTATTTCCTGGCCGAGCAGATCGAGAGCGCTCTCCTGCGCGCCTGACCGTCCGAAATTGCTGGGCATTCTGACCGACATGGCTGCGTTTCTACTCCGCCGGGCGCGTCTCTTCCAGCGCGCTCTCCTCATTGAAGAGGAAGCCGCCGGACTGCCGTTTCCAGAGCCGTGCATAAAGACCGTCCAGCGCCACCAGCTCGTCATGCGTGCCTTCTTCGACGATGCGGCCGCCGTCGAGCACGACCAGCCGGTCGAGCGCTGCGATGGTGGAAAGCCGGTGGGCGATGGCTATGACGGTCTTGTTCTCCATCAGCCTTGCCAGGTTTTCCTGGATCGCCGCCTCGATGTCGGAATCGAGTGCCGAGGTCGCCTCGTCTAGGATGAGGATCGGCGCATCCTTGAGGAAGAGGCGGGCGATCGCCACACGCTGGCGCTGGCCGCCGGAGAGCTTGACGCCGCGCTCGCCGACATAGGCTTCGTAGCCAAGGCGCTCGCGATTGTCGCGCAGCCCCATGATGAAGTCATGCGCCTCGGCTTTGCGCGCCGCGGCGATCACCTCGGCGTCGGTAGCGTCCGGCATGCCGAGCTTGATGTTGTCGCGCAGCGAGCGGTGGAACAGCGCCGTGTCCTGGCTGACCACGCCGATATTGGCGCGCAGCGAATTCTGCGTCACACGGGCGATATCCTGGCCGTCGATCAGGATCCTGCCGCCCTCGAGGTCGTAAAGGCGCAGGATGAGATTGGCCAGCGTCGTCTTGCCGGCGCCGGACGGACCGACAAGCCCGACCTTCTCGCCTGGACGCACGACGAGGTCGATGCCCTCGAGGACCCCTGCCCCTTTCCCGTAGTGGAAGGTGACGTTCTTGAGGTCGATGCGGCCACCCGCAACCACCAGCTCCTTGGCATCCGGGGCGTCGGTCAGGCCGAGCGACTGCGAGATCAGCGCCTTGGAATTTTCCAGCACGCCGAGATTCCTGAGGATACTGTTGAGCTGCATCATCAGCCGTCCCAGCAGCATGTTGAGCCTCAGCACAAGCGAGAGCGTGAAGGCGACGGCGCCGACGGTGATCGAGCCTTCCACCCACAGATAGACTGCAAAGGCGGCGATCGCCGTGATCATGATGCCGGAAAGCGTCGTCAGCGCCACGCGCACGCCGGTCAGCCGCCGCGTGAAGGGCCGCAGCGCGTCGAGATAAATGTCGAAGCCGTTGCGGATGTAGCGGTCGTCGCCGTCGGCCGCGAACAGCTTCAGCGTCTGCACATTGGAATAGGAATCGACGAAGCGGCCGGTGATCATCGAGCCGGCCTCGGCGGTCGCCTCGGCATGCTTGCGGATTGCCGGCAAATGGAGCCTGGCCAGCCAGCCGAAGGCGACGATCCAGATCACCACCAGCGCCGCCAGCCTGAGGTCGAGGCCGGCGACCAGCGCCAGCGTCGTCACCGTGTAGACGATCATGAACCAGACGACTTCGATGAAGCTTTCCATGAGGTCGCCAGTGGCCTGCCCCGCCTGCCAGACCTTCGTGGCGATACGCCCGGCGAAGTCGTTTTGGAAGAAGGCGTAGGACTGGCGCGAGACATGCCGGTGCGCCTGCCAGCGCACCAGGCTGTAGAAGCCCGGCGTGATCGTCTGCTCGTCGACCAGCGCCGAAAGGCCGACCACCAGCGTGCGGATGATCAGCACCACCGCGCCCATGAACAGCAGCTCTGGCCCGGCGGCGGCCCACAGCGCGTGCCAGCTGCGTTCGCCGGGAAGCTGGTCGAGGATATCGACCAGCCGTCCGACGAAATAGAACAGCCCGGCCTCGACCAGCGGCGCGATGCCGCCGATGATCAGCATGGCGAAGAAAGCGAGCTTCGCTTGCCCGACATAGTGCCAGAGGAAGCCGCCGACGCTGGCAGGCGGACGAAGATTCGCCGGCTCGCGGAACGGGTAGACCCAGCTTTCGAACCAGCGATAGACGGCCTTCATCATTCCGCGGCTTCACCTTTCGTCGGCAGATCGTCGGCCGCCTGCTTTTCCTCGAGCAGGAAGCCGCCCGACTGGCGCCGCCAGAGTTGGGCATAGAGCCCGCCTTTGGCGATCAACGCTTCATGCGAGCCGTCCTCGACGATGCGGCCCTTGTCCATGACGACGAGCCGATCCATTGCCGCGATGGTCGACAGACGGTGGGCGATGGCGATGACCGTCTTGCCCTGCATGAGCTTGTAGAGGTTCTCCTGGATAGCGGCCTCCACCTCCGAATCGAGCGCAGACGTAGCTTCGTCGAGAATGAGGATCGGCGCGTCCTTCAGCATAACGCGGGCAATGGCGATGCGTTGCCGCTGGCCGCCCGACAGCTTCACGCCGCGCTCGCCGACGAGCGCCTCATAGCCGCTTTGTCCATGCGGATCGGTCAGTCCCGCGATCACATCGTCGATCTGCGCGGCCTTGGCGGCGCTGAACATCGCCTCGTCGCTGGCGGACTGGCGTCCATATTTGAGGTTCTCGCGGACGGATCGATGCAAGAGCGACGTATCCTGATTGACGAAGCCGATCGCCGCGCGAACGCTTTCCTGCGAGACGTTGCGGATGTCCTGTCCGTCAATCAGCACCTTGCCGTCCTGCACGTCGAACAGCCGCAGGACGAGATTGACCAGCGTCGACTTGCCGGCCCCGGAACGGCCGATCAGGCCCACCCGCTCGCCCGGCGCGATCTTCAGCGACAGATTGTCGATGACGCCGCCTTTGCCGTCCTTGCGCCAATAGTTGAAGTTCACCTGCTCGAACTCGATGCCGCCGGCTTTGACCACGAGGGCGGGCGCGTCCGGCTGGTCCTGCATTGTGATGGGGCGCGCGATCGTCGTCATCGAATTGCTGGCGACGCCGATCTGCCGGAAGACGTTGGCGCCGACATCGAGGATCCTGCCGGAGATGTTGGCGATCTGCAGCGCGAACGGTATCGCCGTCGCCACGGCCGCCGTGGTCATGGCGCCGGTGTTCCAGCCGGCCAGCGCCAACCAGCTTATGGCGATAAGCAGCGCAGCGTTGAGGACGAACAGGGCCGACCACATCAGTGTGAAAACGCGCATCAGCTGGTAAAACGTGTCGGCGTGCTCGACGACGGCTTGCGAGACATATTTGTCTTCGTGCTCGCCGGTCGAGAATGTCTTGAGCGTCAGGATATTCGTGTAGCTGTCGACCATGCGGCCGCTCACCTGCGACCACCGCTCCGACAGTTGGGACGAGCGCTGGGTGATCCTCGGCATCGCAAACCAGAAGATCATGCAATAGAACACCAGCCAGGCCGCCACCACAGCCAGAAGAAGCGGGTCGAGCCGCGCCAGCACAACGATGGCGACCGCGACGAAGACCAGCGCGTACCAGACGGCATCGACGGTGAGATTGACGCTCATCTCCACCGAGTCGCCGCTTTGCATGACCTTCGTTCCGATGCGGCCGGCGAAGTCGTTCTGGAAGAATGACCAGTCCTGACGCACGACATGCCAATGGCTTTGCCAGCGGATGAGGTCGATGAGGTTCGGCGCGATGGCGTGGTTGCGGATAAGCGCGTCGATAACCATGGACAGCGGACGCAGCAGCACGACGATCGCCATCATGACGAGCAGCGGCCCATGCGCGGCGAAGAAATCGCCCGGCCTGGTGTTGGAGAGCAGGCCCACGATCAGGCCGACGAAAATCGGCAGCATCGCGTCCACTATTGCCGCGACGGCAACGATGATCATGCGCAGCCAATAGGCGGCGCGAAACTGCCTTATGAAATACCAGTAGAACCGCCAAAGTCCCATTGGCGGCTGCCTGTCTTCGGCCAGCGCCACCGGCGAATAATGGCTTTCGAACCATGTGAAGATGCGGTCGAACATTTTTCTCTCGTAGATGCCGGAACCCCGCCGGCACCCGATTTGGTCGCCGGCGGGCCTCTGACAGGTCGTGGTTACGCCCGGGAGCGATTCCCCGCGATCGCCGTAACCTTGATGCCAATCGCGATCGCGTTACTCCGCCGCCATCTCGGAGTGAGACCCTTTGGCATCGGACTCAGCCGGCGCATCATCGAGGAGGAACCCACCCGACTGGCGCTGCCAGAGCTGGGCATAAAGGCCGCCCTTGGTGACAAGCTCTTCGTGCGAGCCTTCCTCGATGATGCGCCCCTTGTCCATGACGACGAGCCTGTCCATCGCAGCGATGGTCGACAGCCGATGCGCGATGGCGATCACGGTCTTGCCTTGCATCAGCTTGTAGAGGTTCTCCTGGATCGCCGCCTCGGCTTCCGAATCGAGCGCCGACGTCGCCTCGTCCAGGATGAGGATCGGTGCGTCCTTCAGCATGACGCGGGCAATGGCGATGCGCTGCCGCTGACCGCCGGACAATTTGACGCCGCGGTCGCCGACATGTGCATCGAATCCCTTGCGGCCGTTATGGTCCGAAAGCGCGCCGATGAAATCGAGCGCCTCCGCCCGCCGGGCCGCCTCGATCAGCATCTCGTCGGTGGCGTCAGGGCGCCCGTAGAGGATATTCTCCCGCACCGACCGATGCAGCAGCGAGGTGTCCTGCGTCACCATGCCGATCTGCGCGCGCAACGAATCCTGCGTTACCCCGGCGATCTTTTGGCCATCGATGAGGATCCTGCCGCTTTCCAGGTCGTAAAAACGCAGCAAAAGGTTGACCAGCGTCGACTTGCCGGCGCCGGAGCGGCCGACGATGCCGACCTTCTCGCCGGGTTTCACAGTGAGCGACAGGTTCTCGATGACGCCCTTCTGCTTGCCGTAGTGGAAGCGGATCTCCTCGAAACGGATCTCGCCCTGACTGACGGCGATGTCGCTGGCGCCCGGGCGGTCCTCGACCAGGCGCGGCAGCGAGATCGACTGGATGCCGTCTTGCACCGTGCCGATATTCTCGAACAGGCTCGACATCTCCCACATGATCCACTGCGACATGCCCCACATCCTGAGCACCAGGCCGATAACCACGGCGACTGCGCCGATCGTCACCGCCTCGCCCAGCCACAGCCACAGCGAGATCGCCGTCACGGAAAACAGAAGCAGCGAATTCAGGATGTAGAGCATCCCGTATAACTGCGTCACCAGCCGCATCGAGCGGTAGACGGTATCGAGAAAGCTCGCCATGCCCTCCCTGGCGAAAGTTGCCTCGCGGCGGGCATGCGAAAACAGCTTCACCGTCTGGATGTTGGTGTAGCTGTCGACGACGCGGCCGGTCATGGTCGATCGCGCATTGGCCTGCTCCTCGCCGACCTTGCCGAGCTTCGGGATGAAAAAGCGCAAGAGCCCGATATAGCCGACCAGCCATACACCCAAGGGCACAGCCAGTCGCAAGTCTGCCGAGCCGACGATGAACAGCATGCTGAGGAAGTAGACGACGACATAGTTTAGGACATCGATCAGCTTGATGACGCATTCGCGCACGGCAAGAGCGGTCTGCATCAGCTTGGTGGCGATACGGCCGGCAAACTCGTCCTGGTAGAAGGCCATCGACTGCTTGAGCAGGTAGCGATGCACCTGCCAGCGGATGCGCATGGGATAATTGCCCATCAGCGTCTGCTGGTTGAGCAGCGAATGCAGCCATACCGTGCCGGGCAGCGCGAACAGCACGATGAAAGCCATGCCGGCGAGTTTCCAGCGCTCCGTCTCAAGAAAGGTTTCGCGGTTCTGCGCCGACAGCCAGTCGACGATACGGCCCATGAAACCGAACATCCACGCTTCGGCAAGGGCTATCGCTGCCACAAGCACGGCATCGACGAGGATATAGGGCCAGGCCCCGCGCGTGTAATGCACGCAGAAGGCGACCAGCGTCTTCGGCGGCTCGACCGGCTCCGCGGCGGGAAACGGATCGAGCCTCTTCTCAAACCAGCGGAACATTCGAGGCACTCGACGATTTGTGCGCTCACGCGGCGCGGGGTTGATTGGTAAGGCCGTTCGGCGGCACGGCGCCGCGGGCCGGCGATACGGAATTGTCCGTATCGCCGGCCCTGCTTCGCGCAATATAGGGTGTCGCGGTCTTTTCGCCGACAGGCTTGCCAGAGGATCCTGACGACAAGCTGTCGCCAGCCCTGGTTTTACCCGGCCGGACCATGCGGATGATCCGCCGCACCAGCGAGGGTCGACCGGGATCGGGCACCGCGCGCGAGAAGTCGACGTCCGGCAGCATGCCGCGATGCGGACGCCGGCGCGTCTCGGCGTGCACCGCCGACGAGTAAGTCTCGCCGATCAGCAGCGCCCAGGTCGCCACCTTGCGCTCATGCAAGCTTCTTGAACCCGGTATTTTAAAGGGATCGAACATCGGTCCGTCCTCCATGTGCAAATGCGTTAAAAAGGGTGATGCGAGCTCGACCTCCGGCATTCGGCCGGAGGGACGCGACGCAGTCAGGACATGACGGCAAGCGTCAGTCCCGACATGACGGCCGGCGTCGGTGTCGACACGTTCAGGCGGGGCGCGGCGCCGCTTTGGCAGTTTGAGAAACATCGCAAGATTCCTTCGAAGGCCGAAAACTGGGTTCGGCGGGAATCGGTGCGATGAGGTCTTAAAGTGTCAGAAGAATCGTCGTACCGAAACCGCCGTTGGGCATACGTGGGCCCCAAAGAGGAGCTGCCCGGAGAAGGGCTGGAAGTGCATGGTCATCATGTGGTCCCTCTCCTTCGGTTCGGGTTGACGATGATGGGCGTATACTCAACTTCGCAGAAAATGGCCACCCGCCAGTCTAGAAATCGCCAAAAGCTGGAGCCGCCTGTGGCCGTTCTGCCACTTATTAGAAGGATGCGGAAATGAACGACCGTCTCCGCATCGGGCTCTACCAACCGGATATCGCCGGCAACACCGGGACGATCCTGCGCTTCGCCGCCTGCCTTGATCTTGGCGTCGACATCATCGAGCCGGCCGGTTTCCCGCTCTCCGATCGGGCGCTGAAACGGGCCGGCATGGACTATCTCGAAATGGCGGCGCTTACCCGCCATGCCGACTGGCACGCCTTCGAGGAATCGCGCCGAACGAACGCGCGCCGCCTTGTGCTGCTCACCACCAAGGCCGAGACCGCCTACACGCGGTTTGCTTTCGCCGCCGGCGACGTCCTTCTGTTCGGCCGCGAATCCGCCGGCGTGCCGGAAGAGGTTCATCAGGCGGCGGATGCGCGACTGACCATTCCGATGCGCCCGGGCGCCCGCAGCATCAATGTCTCGCTGTCCGTCGCGATGGTCGCGGGCGAAGCGGTCCGCCAACTCGGATAGGCTGCTCAAGCCCTGCTCGTCGCGAACGCCTCCCACTTGCGGCGTCAGTCTCACCCAGGCGCACATCGCCTTCTCCTCAATTTGCCTTGTCAGGCTTTCCTCGCTACAAGCTCAACCTAACTTGAGGTCAAGCGGAAAGTGCGAGATGGCTCCGGTGAAGGAATTGACGGTCGGTCAGGTGGCGATGCGCAGTGGCGTCGCGGTCTCGGCGCTCCATTTTTACGAAGCGCGCGGGCTGATCCGCAGCCATCGCACCGCGGGTAACCAACGGCGCTACGGCCGCGACGTGCTGCGACGGGTGGCGATCATCCGCGTCGCCCAGGAGGTCGGCATAACGCTCGCCGAAATCGCCGCCGCATTCCAATCTCTGCCCGAGGGCCGCACCCCGACGCGCGAGGATTGGAATCTGCTTTCAACGGGTTGGCGCGACGGCCTCGATCATAAGATCGCCCAATTGAAGAAGCTGCGCGACGGACTGACCGACTGCATCGGCTGCGGTTGCATGTCGATCGACAAATGCCCGCTTCGGAACAAGGAGGACCGACTGGCCAGAGAGGGAACTGGAGCGAGACGGCTACTGGTGCCCTGAGGATTTTTCAATCTGCCGCCGGCAGCCGTCGCATGGTGAATTCGATGACGTCGCCCGGGCGCTCGAACCAGCTTTCGATCTCGGTCCAATAGGCCTGCTTGGGAAAGCGCTCGAACCATTCCTTGGCCTTGAGGCGCGCGGCTGGCCGCGGCAGCACGAAAGTCTCGCGCAAGAATCCGTCGCGCGGCATTCTTTCGCGCTCGGCCCGTGAGCGCTCCAGCCTCTTCCTCAAGCCATCCAGCGGCGGTCTTGCCGGGGTGCGCACGAGCAAACTCCTTGCACCTTGGTCAGACAGGACTTGACCCTTGCCCTTAAGAGATTAGGGATCGCGCGCAGAAAAAACGAGTCATTTGTCGGGCAAGCAGCCTGGACTGGAGACGGAATTGGAACGACCCGACATTGCGGTGGGCCTGCCTGACGACATCGAGCAGAAGAAGATGAAGGCCCGCCTCTGGTTCAAAGCGCTGCGCGAGCGCATCTGCGCCGCCTTCGAGCAGATCGAGCAGGAACTCACTGGACCGCAATCGGCATGGTCGCCCGGGCATTTCGAGCAGACGCCGTGGGAGCGCGACGACGGCAAAGGTGGCGGCGGCACCATGTCGATGATGCGCGGCCGCGTCTTCGAGAAGGTCGGCGTGCATACCTCGACCGTCCACGGCGAATTCTCTCCCGAATTCCGCAAGCAGATCCAGGGCGCCGACGAGGATCCGCGCTTCTGGGCGAGCGGCGTTTCGCTGATCGCGCACCCCTGGAACCCCAACGTTCCGGCCGTGCATATGAACACACGCATGGTCGTGACCACCCGCCACTGGTTTGGCGGCGGCGCCGACCTGACGCCGGTGCTCGACCGCCGCCGTACCCAGGACGATCCCGACACGATCGCCTTCCACCGCGCCATGCAGTTCGCCTGCGAGAAGAACGCCGGGGTGGCCGACTATCCGAAATTCAAGGCGTGGTGCGACGAGTACTTCTTCCTGCCGCATCGCAACGAGGCGCGAGGAATCGGCGGCATCTTTTTCGATTGGCTGCATTCCGATGAGGGCAAGGGCGGCTGGGACGCCGATTTCAATTTCGTCCAGGATGTCGGCCGCTCTTTCCTCGTCGTCTATTCCCATCTGGTGCGGGGCAATTTCAACCAGAACTGGACCGACGGCGACCGCGAGGAACAGCTCGTCCGGCGCGGCCGTTACGTCGAATTCAATTTGCTTCACGATCGCGGCACCATCTTCGGCCTGAAAACCGGCGGCAATGTCGCCTCGATCCTCTCCAGCCTGCCGCCCGAGGTAAAGTGGCCGTAAAAATCCGGTGAGCGGAAGGCCAGCCGCATTGCTGTCCCATTCGCCGAATTTTGACCGGCAATGTGGCAGGGGCGATTTCTTTTTCGTCTAATATCCTTTTGAAAAAATTGATCTATTTAACGTGCCGGGTCGGGAAGCGCCGGCGGCTCGTCACTGCTACGAGCCGCGACCCGACGCGTCCGGACGGCCCTGATCGAGCGGAGTGCCTTCCCAATGGTGCCCGCATCCCAGGAGAACATCCTATGCGCAAGCTTATTGTGACGGCGGCAACCGCCGCCTTTCTCGCCTCCGGTGGCGCCGCGTTCGCCGCGGTCAAGCACACCACGGGAACAGTGAAGAGCTTTGATGGAACGGCCATGAGCCTTGTTCTGGACAACGGATCGACCTTCACGCTGTCCAAGGCCTTCAAGGATCCGGGCATAAAGCCGGGCGAGAAGGTTCGCGTTTCCTGGGATATGAGCGGCAAGAACAAGATTGCCGAGGCTGTCAAGATCATGAAGTGACGGCCTGCACGGCCAGCAATTGCAGAAACGTTGAAGCGGTTTCCGCCGGAATTGCGTCAAAACAAAAAGACAGTGCGGTTCATCGTTTCACGGAAACCAGGTGGCAACGGGCGGAGCAGCAATGCTCCGCCTTTGATTTCGCGCGGAGACCGTGAAAAAACAATTCGCCACCGGCTCCAATGCAACCGAAGCCGGCGACATGTGTTATGGTTTTCCACCGGGGCAATTTCAGGAAAATGCGATGCGGCTTTCCATGCGGAATTGCATGATAACAAGGAGCGGAATCAGGGCTCCGGACCTAGGAAAGGAAAAACCATGAAGGAGTTCCAATGCGGGACACTCGTCCCGGGCTGCGATTGGCACACGCGCGCCGAGGAGGAAGCCGAGGTCATGCGCCGCGCCGTCGAGCACATGCGTGAAACCCATGGCGAAACCACCATCCGCGAGACCATGATCGAGGCGATCCGCTCGCGCATCCAAAAGGTCCGCGACGCGGCCTGAGGCATCGGGTCACCGTTTTCGGACGACCATTGGCAAAGCCGGCGAGTTGGATGCAGCATCCGGCGCATCTCGCTTCGTTTGCGTCTGATCGCTGGCAACGGCTTGGCTTCGCCGAATTCAAGCAAAAACTTATATTCGTACCGGCTTGGATAACCCCGCGGTAACGGTCTCCATGCGATCGTCGCGCATGATCCGGGGACCGCGGCTGCCCGAGGAGCCGTCCGCCACAAGGCGCGTCTGGATCCGGTGGGGCGAGGTGCTTCGCGCATGCGCGAAAGATCCAACAAACGAGACGGTTTCGGCGCAGCCGCACTGTTGCTGTGCCTAGTCGTTGGCGCCTCGCCGTCGATGGCCCAGGAAATGACCACGTCGCTCGTGAACATCCACCAGGGGTCATGGCTCAGCGACCGCGCCAGAGCTCTCGGCAATGGCGGCTATGAGCTGCAGGACGGGAGCTGGGTCTCATTCAATCGTTGGTACCACAGCGATTGGGTCGACATGCACGTCGACTTCATCACGCAACTTACCGAAGACAGCGGCTTTCTGTGGGGAGTGGGAACCGGGGAACAAGCCGAGAAGTACCGCATCGCGCCGAGCCTCAAGCTCGGTTTTCTCACCCAGACCCATCCGAGCCTCAACAGCACTCTCTCCCTTTCGGTTACCTCGACCTTCGGCGGCAACCTGAGCGAAAAGCCATGCGTGGCCGACTACGGGGATCTGGGCACCTACAGCGTCAACTGCCGGCTTGCGGCCGGGGAGACGGCGCCTGAGGACACGCTGAAATATCTGGTTAACGCTACGCCCGAAAGGCTGCGCCTGTGGCTCAACTACCGTGTTACCTTCTGATCGCCGGGATGCCGCGCATGAGAAATCTTCCTGCTCCCGAACTTCGCGATCGTCCGTCCTCGTTCCTGCTTTGACCGGGAGTAAGACCATGTCTGGTAATTTCTGGAAGCTCGGCATTGCCGCGGCACTGACCATTCTGCCGGCATGCCTGGCGTCGGCGCAGGAAGCTCTCGACGCGGACCAGTCGGCCGCGCTGTGTCACGGCGGCGGGTCCATATGCGTAAGCGCAAAGATACCGGTTGCGCGAACGACACAAGCGGTGCAGAGCTGGATGAGTCCCGATGTCGGCGCCGCGTGGGCGGCTGGCTATAAGGGCAAGGGCGTCACCATCACCATCGTCGACGACTTCAGCAGTTCATCGCGCTTCTCCGGCAATTTTGGCATCGGCACGCAATATCAGCGACACGGAGAGTGGACGCGCGAGGAAGCAAGCATGATCGCTCCTGCGGCGACCATCCGCTCCAAGGACTTCTCGACGGGTTCGGCCGTCCCGCTGGCAAGTGGCCGCAACGTTCTCAACCTCAGCTACGGCATGTACGCGAACGCGGGTTACAGCGTGAACCAGATCCGCTGGGCCCCGGAGGAGCAATCGATCATCTCCTACGCCAGCAAGGGATCGGCCATCGTCTCGAAAGCGGCTGGCAACGATTCGGTTGCGGTCGGCGGCGTCACCAGCGGACAGCAGGATTATCTCGATCTCGCTCTGATCGGCAAACCGACGGCGATCTTTGTTGGCGCGCTGTCCACAAACGGCACGGCGTCAAACAAGGCTCAGCTTGCCTGGTATTCCAATTACGCCGGCTCCGACCCGACCGTGCAGAGCCATTTCCTGGTGGTCGGCGTCGAAGGCGACAAGACCGGCCTTTACGGCACGTCGTTCGCCGCGCCTATCGTCTCCGGATATGCCGCAATCATCGGCAGCAAATTCACCAAGGCGACCCCGGTTCAGATCACCAACGACCTGCTCAACACGGCTCGCACCGACACGCTGGTCAACTACAACCCCTCAGTCTACGGCAAGGGCGAGGCAAGCCTTTCGCGTGCCCTGGCCCCGATGGCGATACGCTGAGCGACGCCACGATTTAGGGACTCATCTAAGCCTCGAGTGCCTGCGCGGCGCGTTTGAGCAGCGCGCCGCGATCCATGGCGAATGCTGAATCCACCCATTCCCTTTCGAGATTCTTCAGCGTGGCACCAAGCTTCGGGCCGGGCGCGGCGCCGAGTTCGGTCAGGTCGGTCCCCTTGATCGGAAAGCTCGGCTTTTGCCATTTCAAGGCGAAGCCGAGCAGGCGCGAGAAACCGCCGGCTTCCATCATCGCCTGATCGTCCTCGATGGCCCCTGTCCGCGCGGCGGCGAGCGCGAGCCGCAGCCGATCGACGAAGCCTTGGCGGTCGCCGAAATAGAGCCTTTTCGACAATTCCGTCTCGGCCGTCTTGGGTTCAGGCGGAACCGTCTGTGCCCAGTGCCGCAGGCGCTCCCCCTCGTCGGTCGAAAATCTCAGCCTTTCGGCAAGCGTCTTCATGCGCGCGGCATCCGGCGGAACGACGGCCTCCAGCCTGAGCAGCGGATCGGCATCCCAGCCGAGATCCTTTTCGGTCCTGACCAACCCGTGGATGGCGTCGATGCCCCATTTCTCGCTCTCCGGCAGCACGGCGGTGAGGACACCGGCCTGGCGCATCCACAGCAGGGCACGCGATGGGTCGGGCGCCGAAAGCAGCTTCTTCAGTTCGGACCACACGCGTTCGGCTGACAGCCTGCCGAGCCCGTCCTTCAGCCTGGCGCAGGCCTTCAAGCCCTCGGCGTCGGGCCGGCCGTCGCCATACCAGGCGAAGAAGCGAAAGAAACGCAGGATACGCAGATAATCCTCGCGGATGCGCGCTTCTGGATCGCCGATGAAGCGCAGCCGCCGCGCCTCGATATCGGCGACGCCGCCGACAAGGTCGACGATGGCGCCGTCGGCTTCGGCATAAAGCGCATTGATGGTGAAGTCGCGCCGCGCGGCGTCGGCCCTCCAGTCGCGCCCGAAGATGACTTTCGCCCGCCGACCGTCGGTCTCGATGTCGGCCCTGAGCGTCGTGACCTCATAGGCCTTGCCGCCGGCGATTGCCGTGACGGTGCCGTGCTCGATCCCTGTCGGCACGGTCTTGAAGCCGGCGGCCTGGGCGCGGCGGATCGTGTCCTCGGGCACCGTCGTGGTGGCAATGTCAATGTCGGCGACCGGCTGGCCGATCAGCGCATTACGCACCGCTCCACCGGCCACCCGCGCCTCCTCGCCGCCCTCCTTCAGCGCGGCAAGCAGCTTCTGCAGATGCTTTTGGCCCAGCCAATCGGCCCTGCCCGAGAGAGACACCTCAGCGCTCACGCATAGAGCCTTTCATAGAGTGTGCGGATGATGCCGGCGGTGACGCCCCAGATCCGCTGGCCGTCATAGGGCATCTCGTAGAAGAACCATTCGAGGTCGTTCCACATGCGGCTGTCGCGCGCGTGGTTGACAGGGTCCATCAGGAAGCGCAGCGGCACCTCGAAGGCGGCGTCGACCTCGTCGGCGTTGAGCATCAGCGAAAAGCCCGGCCGCACCACCGAAAGCACCGGCACGATGCGGTAGCCGCTGCCGGAGACATAATCGGGCATGCGGCCGACAATTTCGATGTGATCGCGGTCGAGGCCGATCTCCTCGAATGTCTCCCGCAGCGCTGTGGCCTCAGGGCTGGGATCGGTCGGATCGATGGTGCCGCCGGGAAAGGCGACCTGGCCGGAATGGCTGCGCAGCTTCTCCGCCCGCTTGGTGAGCAGCACCGTGGCGCCGTCGGCGTGATCGATGACCGGGATCAGCACCGCGGCGTCGCGCAGCGGTTTTACATGCTTCAGCCTGGGATGCCCTGGATTGAAGCGGTGGTCGCCGAACTCGTCGCCGGATTGGACCTCGGCCTGCGCCGCTGCGCGGGCGCGAAAATCCGCGATCGAGAACGGCACCGGCGCCACTTGGTCCATCACGCGCTTAGCCGATCGAGCTTTTCGGCCGGCATGATCGGATAGACTTCGCCGCCGGAGCGGACGGCGAACATTGCCCTGCCGCCGACGTCGATCACCTCTCCATGCTCGACCAATTCGTACATCACCGGCCGCGCCACCAAGGCTTCCAGCCGCCCGCGCACCAGCACATAGGGCTTGAGCCCGCCGGTGGTGTCCTCGTCGACGAAGCGCAGCGGATGGCCGGGTCCGGCGGCAACCACGTCCCCGACATTGGTGCGGAACGTGATGACCTGGCCGTCGCCGGTCCCGGACACGTTCAACTCGACGGCGATGAAGGGCGCGTCGGCGACGCGGATGCCGACGCGCTCCACCGGCGTCACCAGATAGGTCTTGCCGTCGGCGTCCTTGCGCAACACGCTGGAAAAGAGCTGCACCAGCGGCATGCGCCCGATCGGCGTGCCGAGGTAGAACCAGGTGCCGTCGGCCCTGATCTCCATATCGAGGTCGCCGCAGAAGTCCGGATTCCAGCGCTCCACCGGAGCCGGCCCCTTGCCGGCGCGCGCCGCGCGCGAGATCAGCGCCTCCAGCCCGCGCGCCTCGGTGGCGCTGGTCAGGCCCTTTTCACCGGATTCTGTGCGATGCGTCATGGTCACGAAATAGTCACTGTTGTCCGGATTGTCAGCCTTGTCAGCCCAAGCCTGTGATTTAAGTTCAATCGCAGGCGCCGGGCGAGGCCGAATCGCGGCATTCTGCGAATCGAGAATGCAAGCCGGTATTTCCAACCACAAGGATCGAACGGCATGAGCGTGATGATCAAGGAAAGCCCGTTGAGCGACAAGGCGATGATCGAGCAGGCCGAGAAGGCGCTGTCCGACATCTCCAAGGTCCGCGACGCCGTAGGCCGCGTGATCTTCGGCCAGGAAGCCGTTGTCGAGCGCACGCTGGTTGCGCTGCTTGCCGGCGGGCATGCTCTCCTCGTCGGCGTGCCAGGCCTCGCCAAGACCAAGCTGGTCGAGACACTGGGCATCGTGCTCGGCCTCGATTCCCGCCGCATCCAGTTCACGCCCGACCTGATGCCGTCCGACATCCTCGGCTCCGAAGTCATGGAGCAGGATGAGCTTGGCAAACGATCCTTCCGCTTCCTCCGCGGGCCTATCTTTTCGCAGCTTTTGATGGCCGACGAGATCAACCGTGCCTCGCCGCGCACCCAGTCGGCGCTGCTGCAGGCGATGCAGGAATATCACGTCACCATCGCCGGCGCTCGCCACGACCTGCCCTCGCCCTTCCACGTGCTGGCGACGCAGAACCCGCTGGAGCAGGAAGGCACCTATCCGCTGCCGGAAGCGCAGCTCGATCGCTTCCTGATGCAGGTCGACATCCTCTATCCGGAGATCGAGGCCGAACGCCTCATCCTGCTCGAAACCACCGGCGTCGAGGAGGCCAAGGCCGACAATGTGCTGCAGCCAGCCAGGCTGAAGGAAATTCAGACGCTGATCCGCCGCATGCCGGTGCCTGAAAGCGTCGTCGAAGCGATCCTCAAGCTGGTGCGCTCGGCTCGTCCCGGTCAGGGGATTGCCGACACCGACAAGCATGTCGCCTGGGGTCCTGGTCCGCGCGCCAGCCAGGCGCTGACCCTGTGCGCCCGAGCACGCGCTCTATATGATGGCAGGCTGGCGCCGTCGGTCGACGACATCCGTGCCCTCGCCGAGCCGGTGCTGCAGCATCGCATGGCGCTGACCTTCGCCGCCCGCGCCGAAGGCACATCCGTGCGCGACGTGGTGGCGAAACTGGCAAAAGGCATCTGATGGGTCGAATAGGCGAGGTCCAGGCACCGGTTGCGACGCGCGACGCGCTCGCCCGTGGCCGGTTGCGGGCCTCTCTGGTGCCGGATCTGCTGGTCGAGGCGCGCCGCATCGTCAACACGGTGATCGCCGGCTGGCATGGCCGCCGCAAGCGCGGCATCGGCGAGAATTTCTGGCAGTTCCGCCCCTATGTCGAAGGCGATGCCTCGCGCATCGACTGGCGCCGCTCGGCCCGCGACGACCACACCTATGTGCGCGACCGCGAGTGGGAGGCGGCCCATACTGTCTGGCTCTGGTCGGATCCCTCGCCGTCCATGCTCTACAAATCCTCCGGAGCCGGCGTTTCCAAGGAATCGCGCGCTCTGGTGCTGGCGCTTGCGTTGGCCGAGCTCCTGTCGCGCAGCGGCGAGCGCATCGCCTGGCCGGGCCTCACCGACCCGTTCACCGCCCGCAACGGCGCCGAACGCATCGCGGCCCAGCTCAGCCATGCCGGCAACCTGGCGGCTAAGCCCGATCTCTCCGCCATCCGCCGCTTCTGCGACATCGTCATCGTCAGCGACTTTCTCGATCCGGTCGAGGAGACCATGGCCTGGCTCGACGTGCTCGCCCGTCACGGCGTGCGCGCGCATCTGATCGAGGTCGCCGACC
This sequence comes from Mesorhizobium sp. WSM4983, assembly GCF_029625765.1. Lineage (NCBI taxonomy): Bacteria > Pseudomonadati > Pseudomonadota > Alphaproteobacteria > Hyphomicrobiales > Phyllobacteriaceae > Mesorhizobium > Mesorhizobium sp. WSM4983. The sequence goes on from NZ_JARTVM010000001.1 coordinate 1,435,378, forward strand.
CGGCCGAGGAGACCTTCCCCTATGCCGGCCGCACCGAATTCACCGATCCCGAGACCGGCGACAAGCTGACCGCCGGCCGCGCCGAAACGCTTAAAGACGAATACCGCCTGCTCTATATCGCTCGCCGCCAGGAACTGGCCGGCTGGTGCAAGCGCCTCGGCTGGAGCTTTACCGTCAATCATACCGACCGCCTCGCCTCCGAGGCGCTCGTGCGCGTCCACATGGCGATGACCGCCGACAGCAGCCGTCCGGGTCTGACCTCGGGTCATGCCGGGCTGACCGCCGGTGGCGGTCATGCAGGGCTGACCGCGGGCGGTGATGCCGGAAAGGCGGTCGCATGAGTTGGCTGCCGCTTTCCTTCGGCGCGCCGATGGTGCTGTGGGGGCTGCTGGCCCTGCCGGTGATCTGGTACCTGTTGAGGCTGACGCCGCCCAGGCCGCGGACCGAAGTCTTTCCGCCGCTGAGAATCCTCGCCCGCGTCCTGAGGCGCGAGGAGACGCCGCATCAAAGCCCCTGGTGGCTGACATTGCTTCGCTTGCTTATGGCCGCCCTTGTCGTCACCGCGCTCGCCGAGCCGATCTTCAATCCGCGCGAAAAGCTGCCGGCCGAGGGCTCGGCGCTCGCGCTGGTCATCGACAATGACTGGGCAAGCGCCGCCGACTGGGGCAAGCGCGTCGCCACCGCCGAGCGGCTGATTGCGGACGCCGGCTCGAACGGCGTGCCGGTCGTCATCGCCTTTACCGCCGAGAAGCCCAATGCCGAGATCGGCCCCTTCGATGCATCGGCCGCGCTCGACCGCCTGCGCGCGGCAAAGCCGCGCCCGATCCCGACCGACCGCCCCGCCGTCTATGCCCGCGTCGCAGCCACTTTGGAGCGCCTGCCCGGCGCCAGCGTCGCCGTGCTTGCCGATGGCCTTGCCGCCACCGGCGACGAAGCGGCGTTCAAGACGCTCCTGGAAAGGAATGCCGCGAGGCTGGTCTGGGCTACCTCGGACCGGCTCTCGCTCACCGGCCTGACCGGCGCCGACAATCAGGTCGACGGCTTCACGCTCACCGCCATCCGCGCGCCGGGCGATCCGGCGCCGGCGCAGGTCACCGCGGGCGCCTTCGACGACAAGGGCCGCCGCATCGCCGACGCGGCTCTGACCTTCGCGCCGGGTCAGGCCACCGCCACCGGAACGATGAAGGTGCCGTTCGAATTGCGCAACGACTTCGCCTCGATAGCTCTCGATGGCGAGCACCAGGCCGGTGCCGTTCGCGTGCTGGACGAGAGCTCCAAGCGCCGCCGCGTCGGTCTGCTTTCGCAGGCCGAGGCAGACCAGGCGCAGCCGCTGCTGTCGCCGCTCTATTACATTCGCCGCGCCCTGCAGCCTTTCGCCGATCTGGTGGAGCCGTCGAGCGCCGATCTGGCCGATGCCATTCCGCAGCTTCTCGACCAGAAGCCGGCGATGATCATCATGGCCGATGTCGGCACCATCCCTGCGCAGGTCCGGCAACGGCTGGTCGACTGGGTGAACAATGGCGGCACGCTGGTGCGTTTTGCCGGTTCAAGGCTGGCTGCCGCCGGCAACGACGATGATCTCTTGCCGGTCCGGCTGCGCAGCGGCGAGCGCGCGCTGGGCGGCGCGCTTTCGTGGACGACGCCGCAACCGGTCACCGAATTCCCGAAGAACGGCCCGTTCGCCGACCTCGCGCCGCCGACGGAGGTGACGGTCAGCCGGCAGGTGCTGGCCGAGCCGACGCCCGACATCGTCGAGCGCACCTGGGCGACGCTTGCCGACGGCACGCCGCTGGTCACGGGCATGAAGAAGGACAAGGGAACGCTGGTGCTCTTCCACGTGACACCGGAGGCGACCTGGTCGAACCTGCCGATCTCCGGCAGCTTCGTCGAGATGCTGAGACGCATAGTGCAATTGTCGCGCAACCAGGGCGCCGCGGTCGCCAATGCCGAGGCGGCCGCAGCATCGCTGGCGCCCTATCGCATGATCGGCGCCGACGGCGCGCTGGTGCCGCCGACACCCGATGCGCGGCCGCTCGTGCCCGCCGCCGGCCCGCTTCCAGTGACGCTGGAAAACCCGCCCGGCGTCTACGGTTCGGAAACCGGCGTTTTCGCGCATAACCTGCTCAACGCTTCGAGCACATTCACGCCGCTTGCTCGGCCACAGGTCTCGCTGCCGGTGACGGCCATCCCTTACGCCTTCGACGAATCGGAGAACCTGAAAGGCCCGCTGGTCACATTGGCCCTCTTGCTGATGGTGCTCGACACGCTTGCCGTGTTCTGGATGGGTGGGCTGTTTTCGCGCCGGCCGCGCCGCGCCGCGGCGACCGCTGCTGCCCTGCTGATCGTGTTCGGCGGGCTCTTCGGCCACGCCGATTTTGCCCGCGCCGATGATTCGAAGCCGGGCGATTCCCAGGCCATCGAGGACATTTCGAAAACTCGGATCGCCTATGTCATCACCGGCGAGCCGGGCGTCGATTCAATCAGCCGCGCCGGCCTCGAAGGCCTAACCCGCTTCCTGATCGAGAAGACCGCGCTGGAACCCGGTCCGCCGGCGGGCGTCGACATTTCCAAGGACGAACTGACCTTCTATCCGCTGATCTACTGGCCAATCGACGCTACCGCGCCGATGCCCAGCGAAGCCGCGATCGCCCGCATCGACGCCTATATGCAGCAGGGCGGCACGGTTCTCTTCGACACGCGCGACCAGTTCTCCAACGGCATCGGCGCCGGCTCGGCAAGCCCGGCCACCGAGCGGCTGCGCGATATTCTCGGCAATCTGAACGTGCCGCCGCTGGAGCCGGTGCCCTCGGACCATGTGCTGACGAAGTCCTTCTTCATCCTTCCCGAGTTTCCCGGCCGCTTCAACGGCAGTCCGCTCTGGGTCGAAGCCTCGCTCGATGCCAGCAATACCGAGAACCGTCCCGTGCGCACCGGCGACGGCGTCTCCCCGATCATGATCACCGGTAATGATTTCGCCGGCGCCTGGGCGGTCGACGAGAACGGCGATCCGATGCTGCCGACCGTGCCGCCGGATCCGATGCAGCGCGTCTACGCGCTGCGCGCCGGCGTCAACATCATGATGTACATGCTGACCGGCAACTACAAATCCGACCAGGTGCATGTGCCCGTCCTGCTCGAACGGCTGGGACAGTAGTTCATGAACTGGTCGATCTCCTTCGAGCCGCTCGTTTCCTGGCCGCTGTTCTGGGTCGTCATCGTGCCGCTCGCGCTGCTCGCGCTGGCTGGCCTGTCGTTCCGTCAGCGCGGCTCTGTCCTGCGCTTCATCGCCCTGCTGGCGCTGGGCGCGGCACTGCTCAATCCCGTTTTCCTCGATGAGGAACGCGAGGCATTGAAGAGCGTCGTCGCGGTCATCGTCGATCGCAGCCAGAGCCAGGACATCGGCGACCGCACCAAGCAAACCGACGAAGCGCTGACGGGCCTTCAGCAGCGCCTCGGCCGCTTCAAGCAATTCGACGTCCGCGTCGTCGAAGCCGGCAAATCCGAGGCCGCCGATGAGCGCACGGAAACCAGGCTGTTCGGCGCGCTGGAAAGCGCTTTCCGCGATGTGCCGCCCTCGCGCATCGGCGGCGCCATCATGATCACCGATGGCGAGGTGCATGACGCGCCGGCCGGCGCTCCGGAATTCAACGCGCCGCTCCATGCGCTGATCACCGGCAACGAGCACGAGAAGGACCGCCGCATCCGCTTCGAGAACGCGCCGCGCTTTGGCCTCGTCGGCAAGCCGCTCGACATGAGCTATCGGGTGCTTTCCACGGAAGGCCAGGGCGGCCCGGTCGACGTGCGGGTCTCGGTCAATGGCGAGCAGGTCTCTGTCGAGCATGCGACCATCGGTCAGCCGATGAAGCTTGAAGTCACCATTCCCAACGCGGGCCGCAACATCGTCCAGCTTTCGATCGACCACGAGCCGGGCGAGTTGACCGACACCAACAACCGCGCCATCGCGCTCGTCGACGGCATTCGCGATCATCTGCGCGTGCTTCTGGTCTCCGGCGAGCCGCATGCCGGCGAGCGCACGTGGCGCAACCTGCTGAAATCCGACGCTTCGGTCGACCTCGTCCACTTCACCATTCTGCGACCGCCGGAAAAGCAGGACGGCACCCCGATCAACGAGCTGTCGCTGATCGCCTTCCCGACGCGCGAGCTGTTCGTCGAGAAAATCAAGGATTTCGATCTGATCATCTTCGACCGCTATCAGCACCGCGACGTGCTGCCGATCCTGTATTACGACTACATCTCCGAATATGTCGAAAAGGGCGGCGCGCTGCTGATTGCCGCCGGCCCCGAATATGCCGGCGAAAGCTCCATCGCCCGAACGCCGCTAATGTCGGCCCTGCCCGCGATGCCGAGCGGCGAGGTCGTCGATAAGGCCTTCTATCCGCGTCTCACCGATCTCGGCCAGCGCCACCCGGTCACGCGCGGGCTCGACGGCTCCGCCGCCGATCCGCCCCGCTGGAGCCGCTGGTTTCGCACCATCGGCGTCAAGAATCCCGAGGGCGCGGTGGTGATGAAAGGGGCCGACGACCGCCCCCTGCTTGTGCTCGACCGCAAGGGCGAAGGCCGGGTCGGCATGCTGCTTTCCGATCAGGGCTGGCTGTGGGCGCGCGGCTTCGAAGGCGGCGGGCCGCATGTCCAGCTCTATCGGCGCATCGCCCATTGGCTGATGAAGGAACCCGAACTTGAAGAAGAGCGGCTAACCGCCGACGGTCGCGGCATGGTGCTGGAAATCCGCCGCCAGACGATGAGCGACGATCCCGGCCCCGCTCAGGTGATCACGCCTTCCGGCAAGACGATGACCGTCAAGCTGGAAAAAGCCGAACCAGGGATTTTCACGGGCAGCCTGCAGACCAGCGAGATCGGCCTCTATCAGGTCGGCAACGGCGACCTCTCCGCGCTTGCCCATGTCGGCCCGATCAATGCGCCTGAATTCGCCGATGTCGTTTCCACCGAGGACAGGCTGAAGGCGCCGGCCGAGGCGACCGGCGGCAGCGTGCGCCGGCTCGCGCCATCCTCCATGCTTGGCGATCTTGCCGGCGGTGTGGCATTGCCTTCGATCGTACCGGTCCGCTCCTCGGGGGCGGCATCGGGGAACGATTGGATCGGGCTGCGCACCACCGACGACAGCACGCTGAAGGCCGTCTCGCGCGTGCCGCTGTTCGGCGGCTTCCTCGGCCTCGGCTTGCTGCTCCTGGCCATCGGCTCCATGTGGTATCGAGAAGGAAGGTAGAGCCTTTTCCGTCTCCCCCTTCCGGGGAAAGGTGCCCGAAGCGCCGATGAGGGGCGTCGTCCACCAATCGAATATGGCGGCTTGGTCCCACCCTCACCCTGCTCGGCCGGCGGCCTCGCTTTCCCTCTCAGTACACGGGCGAGGCAGAGCCGCCCTACTCTTCCGGCTCGGTCGTGAACAGCAGCGGATAGCCCTTGGCCTTGCCGGCGTCGGTTGCTCGCGCGGCCTTGGTCTCGGCAACGTCGCGCGTGAAGACGGCGACCACGCAGACGCCGCGCGTATGCGCAGTGATCATCACGCGATGCGCCTGATCCTCGCTGAGCTTGAACTCGCCTTTAAGCACCGTCACCACGAACTCCCGCGGCGTGAAGTCGTCATTGACCAGGATGACCTTGTAGAGCTTCGGCCGCTCGGTCTTCGGCTGCGTCTTGGTACGCGGTTTGAGGACGGTCTCAGGCATTGGAATTCACCAGTTGGAAACTGGGTCTGGCTTGCACTCCCTCAGTCAGGGAAGCATTTGCCCATTTGTCCGCTGGAGGGCGCAGAATCGAGGGACGATGAAGGCTTATGTGGGATGGCGTTGTTTGCGCTTCAACGCCCCTGCCGACCGATCGTGCGACGCACCGTCGTCCATGTTGGAACCGCGCTCCATGAAGACGCCAATCATCCAGGCGACGAAGCCGATCAGCGTCGCGCCCGTCAGCACGATCAGGATCCAGCTCTGTGCCGGCGTGATGTAGTCGAAGCTCGATGAGATGGCCGGTGCGAAAAGTTCCGGCTCGGTCCTGCCGCTGGCGGGATCCGGCACTGGGCTGGCTGTAAAGATGATCAGCGCTCTTGCCGCCGCGGTGGCAACCAAGCCGCCGAGAGCCAGCGAGCGCATCATGGACGAAAGCCGCTTCTTCATGCGGATTGTCCTACGGCACCGGCATTGCGATCGGGTTAAGGAAGTGGCGCGGCGCAAGCTGCCGGTGTCAGGATTCGGCCGCTGGAAGCCGCCCCGGCCGGTTTCGGCCGGAGCGGTCTTGAAAGATCAGGATCGAAGCCTGGATTAGGACTTCTTCGCGTCCTTCTTCGGGGCCTTCTTGACCGGGCACTTGTGGGTCTTGGTCACCTTGCAGGCCTTCTTGGCGGCGACCTTCTTCGGAGCGGTCTTCGCCGTAGCGTCAGCGGCCGGAGCCGTGGTCGTGGTCGAGGCGGCCGGAGCGGCGGTCGTCGTGGCGGCGGCGTTGCTGACAGCCGGCATCGAGAAAGCGAGAGCAACAGCGAGGCCGAGGGCGGAGAGGAGGGACTTTGTCATGGCTTCATTTCCTTTTTCATGCGGGTCGAGGAGTTGAGCGTCACTGAACCGGGTCGATCGGTGTCACTCCAAGGAGCTTCAAAGCGTTTGCGAGCATCCGGATGCCCTGCGCCTGTTTCTTGGCAGCGCAGAACCGGTTTCCCTTTCTTTGAAGTGCCTTCGCCGCGGTGACCTGCGTTGCCGCGGCATGGGTTTCGAGGGCTTCGTCAACTTGACGGTTGAGATTGGTGCAGCGCTCGGTCCGGGTCAGCGGCGTTACCTTTGCGTTGGAGGCCCCGACTGCGGCTGTGATGAGCGACATGCTAAGCAAAGCACCCATCACGCTGATCCAGAACCTCTGCATCGGTCTTGCCCGTTACTCCGGAAACTTGCGTCGCAGCCGATGACCTGACCGCCACGGCACCAGTTATGCCCTTGAAATTTTTCACGAGTTTTTCCCGAGTGTAGAATTTTGTTTCTGAATTGTTTCTGGGGAAGCCATTCCGTCCCACGTCGCCGCCACTGGCCAAGATGTGGCCCGAATTCTATCGTGTGGGTGATCACAGAAGGGCAGCTTGGCTACACAAATCGCGGGGTTCTCGTGAAATCCGACTCGCACATACTGATCGTCGATGACGACAAGGGCATACGCGACCTGCTTCAGGAGTTTTTCCAGAAGCGGGGGCTGCGCACGACAGTGGCCGCCGACGGCACCGAGATGGAGTCGATCCTGCGCCGGGCGCAGGTCGACCTGATCGTGCTCGATGTGATGCTTCCCGGTAAAAGCGGGCTGGAACTATGCCGCGAGATCCGCGCCAATCACACGACACCGATCATCATGCTGACCGCGGTGACCGAGACGACGGATCGCGTCGTCGGGCTCGAGATGGGGGCTGATGACTATGTGCCGAAACCCTTCGATCCGCGCGAATTGCTCGCCCGCATCCGAGCGGTGCTGAGGCGCAACGGCACGGCCGAGCCGCGCCGGCCCACAGCCAAGCAGATCTACCGCTTTGCCGGCTGGACCATGGATTGCTCGCGCCGCCGGCTGACGGCGCCCGACGACGTGCGGGTGGAACTGACGATGGCGGAGTTCAACCTGCTGCAGACCTTCGTCAAGAGCGCGCAACGCGTTCTCACCCGCGAGCAGCTCATCGAGTTGTCCGGCGGCGACACCGGTTACAGCTTCGATCGCAGCGTCGACATCCTGGTCAGCCGCCTGCGCCGCAAGATGGAGGACGATCCCAAGACGCCGAAACTGATCTTGACTGTTCGCAGCGGTGGCTATCAGTTTCTGCCCGAAACGACCTCCGAATGAGACGCTTGCTGCCGCAAACCCTGCCTGTCTGGGTTCTGCTCATCGTCATTGCCGGCCTGATGATCAGCCAGATCGCGACGCTTTATATCGTGGCGCGCGACCGCGCCGCTGCCAACGATGTGGTTGATCTCTACCGGCTGAACGACCGCGCCTATTCGCTGGTGCAGCTGATGCATGACGCCACGCCTGAAGAACGCAAGACGACCGCGTCCGGCCTGTTCAATGCCACCTACGCATTGACCGTTTCGGATACCCCCGCCGTCACTTCCTCGATCGCCGGCGATGACCAGCTAGCCGAGCTGGAGGACATCCTGGTCGGCCGCCTGTCCAAGTTCGGCATCACCGACGCGCGTGTGCGGCGCGATCCGGCAACGCAGGAAGCCGATGTCCCGGACGGTCAGGTGATGAACAAGGATGTCGGCCAGGTCGAGCGCGATCTGCTGGTGCTGGCCGCGGATTTCGCCCAGAGCGACAAGCTGACGGCGTCGCTGCGCTTTTCCGACGGCCAGTGGCTGAACTTCACCGAGCCGATCACGCCGGCCGGGCCGATCCTGAGTTGGGACAGCCTGCCGCTCTATTCGCTGATAGCGGGACTGATCATCGTGATGTCGATCTGGTCGTTGCGCCGGCTGACCGCACCCTATCGCATGATGGAGACCGCGGTGAACCGCATCGGCAAAGACCTCAAAAGCCCGCCCATCGCCGAGACCGGCAGCCGCGAGATCCGCGCTGCGGCAAAGGCGGTCAACGCCATGCAGATGCGCCTGCGCGACTATGTCGAGGACCGCGAGCACCTGGCGGCGGCACTGGCGCATGATCTGCGCACGCCGCTGACCAGGATGCGATTGCGTCTCGAGCTGCTGCGCAAATCGCCGGCCCGTGAAGCGCTGGCGCATGACCTTGCCGACATCGAGAGCATCGCAAGCTCGGTGATCGACTTCGCCAAATTCGAGGTCACCGAGGAAAAGGCCGAGCGGATCGACTTCTGGTCGCTGGTGGAGGCGGTCGCCGACATGTTCGAGGACGCTTCGTTCGACGAGGACGCCACGCCGTCGCGCGGCCTGGTCTGCATCGCGCGGCCGGTGGCGCTGCGCCGCTGCATCACCAATCTAGTCCAGAACGCCGTCACCTATGGCAAGAAGGCGCATATCGGCGTGCAGCGCTCTGGCGATACAATCACGCTCAGCATCCGCGATGAAGGGCCGGGCATTCCGCAGGCAAAGCTGGATCAGGTGTTCGGTTCCTTCGTGCGCCTCGAACAGTCGCGCAACCGCGAGACCGGCGGGCTCGGCCTCGGCCTGACCATCGCCCGCAACATCGCCCGCGGCGCCGGCGGCGAGATCAGCCTTTCCAACCATCCCGGCGGCGGCCTGCTGACGGAGCTGCGCCTGCCGCTGGCAGCTTGAGTCAGCAAGCGCTTTCCCGGCTGCTCCAGAGGACTGGATCAGCCGCGCCATCCTTGTGATAGTGCAGCCCGCCCTAAAGCGCCGTGCGTCCTCCAGGACGCGGGATGCTGTAGCACTTCAATTTGGTGCATGACCCTTACCGAACCGAAGGTCAGCGACGCAAAAATCGATTCTGATTTTCGGATCCCCGCACGAGGAACCGAACCATGTTCTACGCAATCCTTGCCTATCACGTCGAAGAGACCGTCCAGTCCTGGACGCCCGACGAGGATGCAGCCGTCATGAAAGACCTGCTCGAGATCAACGACAGGCTGACCCGCGCCGGCAAGCTGGGCCCGGCGGCAAGGCTGGGGGAGACGGCGAAAGCCGTCACGCTGCGCGGTCCGGGCGACGGCATGGTGATCGACGGCCCCTTTGCCGAGACCAAGGAGCAGTTGCTGGGCCTCTATGTGCTGGATTGCGCCAACCAGGACGAGGCGATAGCGGTGGCGCGCGATCTCAGGCGCGTCAATCCCACCGCCGTCTACGAGATCCGGCCGATTGCGCTTTATCTGCCGGGCGCGCCGCTGGCCTGAATTCCGGGAGTAGCGACGGATTCACCGCAGCGGGCGGCGCCCGGCGGTGCGGCTGCGCGCCGCAGCATCCGCGGGGGCTTCATCGGCCGGATAGCCGAAATCCTTCAGCTCCGAAATGGACAGACCGGCCAAAGCCCTGCGCTGCATGGCGTCCTGATACCGGCGCTGGAACCCGGCGAAGATTAACGCGATCTTGGCGGCGAGCGTGCCGGCAACTCGGGTGCTCGGCTGGCAGGTTCTGATATTGATGTAGGTCATTGTCATTCTCCCTCGTTCGAACTCACGAGGGCAGTGTCTCATCGGCGCGCTTTGGCAACGTTCGTCCAGGCGTGAAACCGCAGGAAAAAGCCCGCAAAATCGTCGTTAAGTCGGCGGCGGGACATGGTATTCTGCTTAACGCTGTTTCACGGGGCCCCGGATGTACATTCGATTGCTTGGCGGCATCGAGGTTGTCTCCGCAGGCGGGCAACCTCTGCACTTCGCGACGCGCAAGACGTCGCTGCTCTTTGCCGCGCTGGTTCTGGCCGGCCCGAAAGGGCTTCGCCGCGAGAAGGTGGCGGCGATGCTGTGGACCGGCAGCGGCGAGCAGCAGGCGCGAAACAGCCTGCGCCAGGCCCTGGTCGACATCAGGCGGCTGTTTCCGTCCACCGGCAACGAGGCCATTCGCATCGAAGGCAATGCCGACACCATCTGGGTGGTGGCGAATGACAACGAGGCCGACATCTGGATTTTCGACCGGAACTGCCAGGCCGATGACGGCGCGAGCCTCGCGGCAGCTGCCGACCTGTACCGGGGTGACCTGCTCGACGGACTGCCATCCCCCGGCGAAATCGACGAATGGCTTGCGCCGCTTCGGGCGAACTACACCCGCAAGGCGTTGGACCTGGCCGAACGGCTGAGCCTCCTGCCGGAACTCGGTGAACGCGAGGAGCAGGCCTGCGAAAGACTGGCTGAGCGGCTAGTGACGTCCGACCCATGCGCCGAGCAGGCCCACCGCGCCCTGATCCGCGTCTTCCGCCGCCACGGCCGCACCAACGACGCCTTTCGCCAGTTCCTGGCCTGTAAGGAAGCGCTCAAGCGCGAGCTCGGTGTCGAGCCTGAGGAAGCGACGCGGGGGCTGATCGAACGCATCGAGGCGCCAATGGAGCTGAAGGGTTCGATAGCCGACTATGGCCAGCCCGAGGCCGAACTTTCCCGCCTGGAAGCGAAGGCGCCTCGCCCTGTCGTTTCGGTGCCGGAAAAGCCGTCGATCGCGGTCCTGCCGTTCCAGAACATGAGCGGCGACGCCGAGCAGGAATATTTCACTGACGGCGTTGTCGAGGAGATCACGACGGCGCTGTCGCATGTCAGCTGGCTGTTCGTGATCGCGCGGAATTCCGCCTTCGCCTACAAGGGCCAGGCGGTTGACGTCACCCGCGTGGCACGCGAGCTCGGGGTGCGCTATGTGCTGGAGGGCAGTGTCCGCAAGGCCGGCAGCCGGCTTCGGGTGGCAGGTCAGCTTATCGAGGCGTCGGCGGGAGTAAATCTCTGGGCCGACCGCTTCGAAGGCGATGTCTCGGAAGTGTTCGAACTGCAGGACCTCGTTGCCTCCAGTGTCATCGGCGCAATTTCACCCAGACTCGAACAGGCCGAGATGGCGCGCGCCAAGCGCAAGCCCACCGAGAGCCTCGACGCTTATGACCACTATCTGCGCGGCATGGCGAGCCTTTACCGCTGGACGAGAGAAGGGCTGGAGGAGGCGTTGCCACAGTTCTACAGGGCCATCCAGCTCGACCCCGATTTTGCCGCCGCGGAAGGCGCTGCCGCCTGGTGCTATTTCTGGCGCATGGCGAATGGCTGGATGATCGACCGGCAGAAGGAAACAGCCGAGGTATCCAGGCTGGTCGGCGACGTGGCTATCGCCGGCAAGGACGATGCGGTGGCGCTGGCTTTCAGCGGCCTGGCGGTGGGTTATGTCACCGGCGATTACGAGGCCGGATCGGCACTGGCCGACCGCGCGCTCGTGCTCAACCCGAACTGCGCAGCCGCCTGGAGCGCCAGCGGCTGCCTCAAGGCCTGCCATGACGACCCGGACATCGCAATCGAGCACATGTCGCGGGCAAGGCGGCTGAGCCCGCTCGATCCGCTGACCTTCTTTATGCAGACCTTCACTGCCTTCGCTCACTTCGTGGCCGGCCGCTACGACGCCGCCTGGCCGCTCGCCGAGGCGGCGTCGCGCGCGCAGCCCTATTATCTCACCGGCCTGCGTGTGGCGGCCGCCAGCAACGCCATGGCCGGCAGGCTGGATGCCGCGAGCAGGCACATCGCGCGCTCGCTGGAGCTCGACCCGCAACTGAAGCTTTCCAACCTCAAGCATCGGGTGGGGCAGATCAGGCCAGAATATTTCGCCAAATATGTCGAAGCGCTACGGCTGGCCGGCCTGCCGGAATGACATATCTTGCGCAATCTCGTCAGTCCGGTAGCGCCGCGGCCTTGATTTCCAATCCGATGCGAAGCGTCTCACGCAGCAGGAGATCGAGGTCGTCGCGGCGGGTGCGGTGGTTGGTGATCGCGACCCGCAGGCAGTGCTGCCCGTGCACCGTGGTGTCGGACACGGCTGCAATGCCTTCTTCCTGCAGCCTGAGCATGATTTCGGTGTTGAACGCCTTGAGCTGTTCCTCGGAGGCGCCGTCCAGGCGATGGCGGAAGCAGACGATGTTGATGGTGGTCGGCGCCGTCAGCTCGAGCGCCGGCTCGACCCGGATCAGCTCGGTCAGATAGCCGGCCTGGGCGATGTTCTGGTCGATCAGCCGCCCGAATTTCTCGATGCCATGCTCCTTGAGCGACATCCAGATCTTGAGCGCGCGAAAACCGCGCGATGTCTGCAGGCCATAGTCGTGCAGCCATTGCCCTGAGGCGAGGCCACGCGGCGTCGATTCCAGATATTCCGGCGTGACGGCGAAGGCGTTGCGGTGGGCGACGGCGTCGCGAACCAGCGCACAGCCCGCTTCGAAGGGCGCGTGCAGCCATTTGTGCGGGTCGAGCGCGACGGAATGGGCGCGTTCGATGCCGGCGACGAGCGATCTGTTTTCAGGCGCGATGGCGATCAGGGCGCCGATGCAGCCATCGACATGAAACCAGAGGTCTTCCTCTGCCGCCAACACGGCCAGCGCCCGCAAGTCGTCGATCGCGCCCGTGTTGACGGTTCCTGCGGTGCCGATGATGCAAGCCGGCTTGAAACCTGCCGCGCGGTCTTCCGCGATGGCGGTCTTGAGCGCATCGACATCGATGCGCAGATCGGCGTCGGTCGCGACCCGCCGCAGCGCCCGGTTGCCGAGGCCGAGCGCTTCCATGGCCTTGCGGTGGCAGGAATGGACCTGGTCCGAGGCGTAGAAGCGCAACGGTTTTGGGATCGCCCCGACACCCCTTTCGCGCACGTCGACGCCTGCTTTGGCATTGCGCGCCACGGTCAAACCGATGAGGTTGGCCATCGAGCCGCCGCTGACAAGCGTGCCGCTGGCCGAAGCCGGGAAGCCCACCATCTCCTTGCACCAGTCGACCACCTGGCTGTCCATCAGCCCGGCGGCGTGATTGCCGCCGCCGAGGTTCGAGCCCTGGATCGCCGCCAGGAAATCGCCCAGCGCGCCCGTGAAATTGCTTGACCCCATATACCAGGACCAGAAGCGCGGATGGATGTTGCCCATCGGATAGGCCATGACGTTGCGGGCGACATCGCCATAGACCTCGGCTATCGGTGCCGGCGAGCGCGGCAGCGGCGCCGAGAAGAAGGCGCGAACCTCGACCGGCATTTGGCGCCACACCGGACGGTCCCGGACATCCTTGAGATAAGCGACGGCTTCCTCGACGATCCGATGCGACAGGGCCTGCATCTCGGCCCAGTCTGGCGGGTCGAGCGTCTCATCCATCACCGCTGTTTCCTGCATAGTGTCCATTCGCTGCTCCCCCGCCATCATTCCTGGATCGTCGCGCGGCGCCGCCATCCGAGTGGACGGCAGCGCCGCGATTTGTCTTCAGGCGTCGAACTGGCAGCCTGGTGTCGAGCGCGACAGTGCCGTCTCCTCCGCATCCATCTCAGCCTCGATGCCGTCGAAGAGCGGGGTCGACATGTAGCGCTCGCCGGTGTCGGGCAGCATGCACAAGATCACCGAGCCCGCCGGAGCGGTGCCCGCGATCTGGCGCGCGACGGCGAAGGTGGCGCCGCCTGAAATGCCGGTGAAGATGCCTTCCTGCTGCGCCAGGGCCTTGGCCCATTTAATGCCTTCCGGACCGGCGATCGGCACCACATCGTCATAGTAGCGCTTGTCGATCGCCTCCTGCAGCACGTTGGGGATGAAGTCCGGCGTCCAGCCCTGGATTGGATGCGGCTCGAAGGCCGGATGGCTGGCGGACGGCGCACCGCCCTGGCCACGCTCCTGCGCCTTGCCGCTGCCGATAAGCTGCGCGTTCGCCGGTTCGGCAAGCACGATGCGGACATCCGGCCGCTCGCGGCGCAGCACCCGGCCGACGCCGGCCACGGTACCGCCGGTGCCGTAGCCGGTGACCAGCACGTCGAGGCGCGAGCCTGCGAAATCGTTGATGATCTCGCGCGCCGTCGTCGCCTCGTGGATGGCGGCATTGGCTTCCGTCTCGAACTGGCGCGCCAGGAACCAGCCGTTGGCGTCGGCGAGTTCCACCGCCTTCTTGTACATCCCGAAACCCTTCTGGGCGCGCGGCGTCAGCACCACCCTGGCGCCCAGCATGCGCATCAGCTTGCGGCGCTCGATCGAGAAGCTGTCGGCCATCGTCACCACCAGCGGGTAGCCCTTCTGCGCGCAGACCATGGCAAGGCCGATGCCGGTGTTGCCGCTGGTCGCCTCGACGACGGTCTGGCCCGGCTTCAGCTTGCCGCTGCGCTCGCCTTCCTCGATGATGTTGAGCGCCAGCCGGTCCTTCACCGAGGCCGCTGGATTGAAGAACTCGGCCTTCACGTAGATGGTCGCGTGGCCGGGGCCGAGATTGTTGATACGGATGACCGGCGTGTCGCCGACGGTGTCGAGAATGCTATCGAACAGCCGGCCGCGACCGGCAGTGGTCCTGATTTTCAACTTCTGCAACATGGGCTTTCTCCTCGCGATCTCACGCGCCGGTTTCAGACCGGCGGCTTGGGCGGCGCGGTTTCGACACCTTGCCGAGTTAGGTTGCTTGACCTGCCGCGAATGCGGCAACGGCGGCATTCCGGCATGGAATTGGGCTGCCGGATGCTTCCTGTCGTCTTTGGTGATAGAACATGGACCAACTGGTGAGCGTTGGAGAAAGCGTGGGAACATACGTGGAATCCAGCCGATCGAGCCCGAACGACACTGCCGCCGGCCTGTCCTTGCGACTGCTTGGGCAACTGACGATCGCGCGTGGCGGCGAGCCGGTTAAATTGCCTTCTTCGCGCAAGTTGCGCGCGCTGCTGGCCTATCTGGCGCTCGCGCCACATCCCGTCAGCCGCAGCCGGCTTTGCGAGCTTCTGTGGGACGTGCCGAACGATCCGCGCGGCGAGCTTCGCTGGTGCCTGAGCAAGCTTCGCGGCGCGCTTAACCAACCGGGCCGGCAGAGGGTCGAGACCGAGGGCGACACCGTGGCGCTTCGTCTTGCCGATACGAACGTCGATGCCGTCGAAGCCGCCGCAGCGGTCGCCGAAGGGATCGAGACGCTCAGCCTCGGGCGTCTTCGGGCGCTTGCGCAGCTCTTCGCCGGCGATTTCCTTGACGGACTGGAGCTCGATCGGAGCCCGCATTTCACCAGCTGGCTGACCGCGCAACGCCGCCGTTTCAGCTCGTGCCACGTCGCCGTTCTGGAGCACATCATCGGCCTGCTCCCCCAGGGAGCCGATGAAGCGGGCGCCTATCTGGACAGATGGCTGGAACTCGCGCCCTTCGATGGCCGCGCCCATGTGGCGCTGCTGGAAAACCTTGCGCGGCGGGGACAGATCGGCGCCGGTGAGGAGCATATCGCGACCGCGGCGGAACTCTTCCGCTCCGAGGAGCTGGATGTCGCTCCCTTGCGGGAAGCATGGCATGAGATCAAGGCACGCCATTCCAGCGCAACGTCATGCGCGCGATCCGGGCTAGCTCTTCCGGCCCCGCAAGCACCGATCGTTGCCGTCGAATCCGAACCCGCATCGGTGCGCCGGGCCTCGTTGGCGGTGATGCCGTTCGCGGAAAGCGCCGTCAATTTCCGTGGCGGGCTTGCCGATGGCTTGACCCACGACATCATAACGCGGCTCGCCAAGCTTCGCGATTTCTTCGTCATTGCCCGCGGATCGGTTTTCGCGCTGGCCGAGAAGGACATCGCGCCGGAGGACGCCGGGCGCCGGCTGAATGTCGACTATGTGGCGACAGGCTCGGTCCGCAGCCTTTCGGGCAGGGTGATCGTCTCGGTCGAGCTCGTCGAGGTCCGCACCGCGAGGATTGTGTGGGCCGAGACCTTCGAGCACAGGCCGGACGAGATCTTCACGGTGATAGACGACATCGGCAACAGCATCGTCTCTTCGATCGCCGCCGAGATCGCGACCGTCGAGCGAAACCGGGCAATGCTTAAGGCGCCGAATTCGCTGAATGCGTGGGAAGCCTATCATCGCGGGCTCTGGCACATGTACCGCTTCACCCGCCAGGAAAACGAACTGGCGCAGCAGTTCTTCAATGACGCCCTGAAGCTCGACCCGACCTTCGCCCGAGCCTATGCAGGCCTCTCCTTCACGCATTGGCAGAATGCCTTTCAGCGTTGGGGCGATCGCGACCGTGAGGCGTCGCTGGCTTTCGCAACTGCCGGTCACAGCCTCCTGGTCGATGACCGCAATCCGGCCGCGCACTGGGCGATGGGCCGCGCCTTGTGGCTGCGCGGCGAGCAGGACGGCTCGCTGCTCGAGTTGGCAAAGGCCGTCGACCTCAGCCCGAACTTCGCGCTCGGCCACTATGCCCTGTCCTTTGTCCATTCGCAGTCGGGCGATCCGCAATCGGCGATCGGCTCCTCCGATCACTCGCGCCATCTCAGCCCCTTTGACCCATTGCTGTTCGGCATGATGGGCGCGCGGGCCATGGCCCATGCGCGGCTGGGCGAATACGATGAAGCCGCCGAATGGGCGCTGAAAGCTGCGGCCAGGCCCAACGCGCATGTCATCATCCTGGCGATCGCCGCGCATTGCCTGGCGCTGGCCGGCCGCCAGGACGAGGCACGAAACTTCGCCGCCGCGATCCGCACCACGTGGCCCGACTATCGGGCGGACGATTTCATCGCCACCTTCCGCTTCGACCGGGACGGCGAAGCCCTGTTCCGCAGAGGCGCGAAGCTGATCGGATTGAATTGATTTTCTGGCACATCCAAAGGCGTGTTGCGATTGAGGTCAGGCCGAGCCGAGAATGGCGGGTTCCGAGAGCCGGAGCGGAGCGTACTTGAAGTCCATGAGCACCAGCAAACGCGCGTTTGCAGGTCGGCATCACCTGAATATCAACAGGTCTCAGTGCATCAGCGGACCGCTGGCCTTGCGCCACGCATCGATGCCGCCCTGGATGTGGCGGGCGCTCGATATTCCGCGATCCTGCGCCGCCTGCACGGCCATCGCCGAGCGCTCGCCGAAGGCGCAATAGAACAGGATCTGCTTGGCTGTCGATTTCGCCAGCTCGTGCAGCATGCCGCCGGCGGCGATATTCTCCTGCAGCCGCGCATAGGGCAGATGGATCGCGCCGGGGATGACGCCGTGGCGATCCCGTTCGGATTGCTCGCGCAGATCGATCAGCGCCACGTCGGGCCGACCGACCAGCGCCAGCGCCTGTTCGGCGGTCACTGCCCAGCCGCGGCTGGCGATGTCGTCCTGATGCAGCCCCACCCGCATGTTGGCCGGCACGGCCACATCCATCATCTTCGGATTGGACAGCTTCAGGTTGTTCATGATATTCACGTACTCGTCCACCGACTTCACCTGCAGGCGCGGATTGAAGGCCTTTTCCTCGCCGATCGTCGACACGGTCTCGCCCTTGTAGTCGTGTGCCGGAAAGATCAGCGTCTCGTCGGGAAGCTTGAGCAGGCGGCCGAAGATCGAGTCATATTGCTGGCGCGGATCGCCGTTCTGGAAGTCGGTGCGGCCGGTGCCGCGAATGAGCAGCGTGTCGCCGGTGAAGACGCGGTCCGGCAGGACGAAGCTGTAGGAATCGTCGGTGTGGCCGGGCGTATAGACGACGTCCAGCGCCAGCCCCTCGATGGCAAGCTTGTCGCCGTCGGCAAGCCGCATCGACACGACGTCGGCCTTGGTCTGCTCACCCATCACGGTGACGCAATGCGTCCTGTCGCGCAGCGCGCCGAGCCCGGTGATGTGGTCGGCATGAAGATGTGTGTCGACCGCTTTGACCAGTCTGAGGTCGAGCTCGTTGACCAGTTGCAGGTAGCGTTCGACCTTCTCCAGCACCGGATCGATGATCAGTGCCTCGCCGCCGCGGCGGCTGGCGAGGAGATAGGAATAAGTGCCCGAAACGGAATCGAAAAGCTGACGGAAGATCATTTTATCGGCCCCATGCGCGAGCGGCCCACCCCGGCTGCCGACCAAGTCTAGATCAAGCATGAGGTGCCCGCCAGCGAACACTTCATGCTTGAGTTAAGGCCGAGCTCCTACCGCCTGAGCACCGCGCTCAGCACGTCGCGGATGCCGATCGCGCCGACGAAGCGCGAGCCTTCGTCGAACAGCGCCACCGGTGCCGTCTGCGAGCGGTGCATGGCGAGCATCACCGTCTTCAGCGACGTGCCGGGATTGGCCCAGAACACCTGCGCACCCTCCTCCGGCTGCCTCTCGACCTCGGCGCAGGATACCCACACCGCCGGCTTGCCGTCGCGTTCGGCCGCCGCCACCAGGCCATGCTCGTCGATCTTGAAGCGCGTCGTCTTGCGCCGGTCGAGCCAGACCCAGCCATTCTCGCCCTGCTCGAGATCGCGGCGGTCGCGCATCACGTTCCAGGCGGTGAGCACCGAGAGCGGATTCACATTGGCGATGAAGTCGCGGACATAGTCGTTGGCCGGCCTGAGCACGATGTCTTCCGGCGCGCCGGTCTGGACGATGCGCCCGCCTTCCATGATGGTGATGTGGCTGCCGATCTTCAGCGCCTCCTCGAGGTCGTGGCTGACGAAGATGATGGTCTTCTTCAGCGCCGCCTGGAGCTGCAGGAGCTCGTCCTGCAGCTTGGTGCGGATCAGCGGATCGAGGGCCGAGAACGGCTCGTCCATCAACAGGATCGGCGCCTCGGTGGCGAAGGCGCGGGCGAGGCCGACGCGCTGCTGCATGCCGCCCGAAAGTTCATGCGCGTATTTCTTCGACCACTGGTCGAGATGGACCAGCTGGAGCTGCTTCTGCACCCGTGCCTTGCGCTCGGCCTCCGGCACGCCGGCGAGCTCCAGACCGAAGCCGACATTCTCCTCGACCGTTCGCCACGGCAGCAGGCCGAACTGTTGGAACACCATCGCCACCTGCTTCTGCCGCAGGCGTCTCAGCGTCGGCTCATCGCAGGTGACCACGTCGACCGTGCGGTCGCCGTCATTGACCAGCACCTGGCCGCGCGACACCACGTTCAACCGGTTGACGGCTCTCAGCAGCGTCGACTTGCCGGAGCCGGAAAGCCCCATCAGCACCGAGATCTCGCCCTCATGCACGGTGAGGTTGGCGCCGGCGCAGCCCAGCACTTTGCCGGTCTTTTCGAGGATTTCGGCGCGGGTTGCGCCCTGGTCGATCAGCGCGAGGGATTGCGCCTGGTCGGCACCGAAGACGATATCGACATTCTTGAAATCGACGGCGACGGTCATTTCTTGCCTCCAACGCCGATGCGGGTCATGCGATCGAGCACGATGGCGAGCACGACGATGGCAAGGCCTGCTTCAAGCCCGAGGTCGATCTTGCGGGAGCCCAGCGCGCGGTTGATTTCGGTGCCCAGACCGCCGGCGCCGATCAGCGCCGCGAACACCACCATCGACAGCGACAGCATGATCGACTGGGTCAGCCCCGCCATGATCGTGGGCAGCGCCGAGGGCAATTCGACCTTCCACAGAAGCTGGTTCTTGGTGGCGCCGAAGGACTCGCCCGCCTCGATGATCGCCTTGGGCACCGAGACGATGCCGAGATGGGTGAGACGCACCGCCGTCGGGATGACGAAGATGATGGTGACGATGAGGCCGGGCGCGTTGCCCAGCCCGAACAGCGTCAGCACCGGGATCAGGTAGACGAAGGTCGGCAGCGTCTGCATCAGGTCAAGCACCGGCAGCATCACGCGGTAGACCTTCGGCTTGTGCGCCGCCCAGATGCCGAGCGGCACGCCGATCGCCATTGCCATGGCGGCGGCGGCCACCACCAGCACCAGTGTCTGCACCGTCTGCTTCCAAAGGTTCTGGTTGATGATGAAGATGAGGCCGATGAAGACCCCGATGGCGAGCGGCCGCGAGCGTTGCAGGAACCAGGCGATGACGGCGACGACCAGCGCCAGCAGAACCGGCGGCAGCATCAGCAGGAGGTCCACCGCCCCGTCGAGGATGAAGTTCAGGCCGTTCGAAAAGGCCCTGAAGACGGTATCGAAATTCTCGGTGAGGAAGCCGAAGAAGGCCTTGCCCCATGGACCTATGGGAATCTTGTAGGCGACCAGAAATTTCGAGATCGGATCCATCTTTCCCCTCTTTGGTCCTTGCCGCCCCTGCCGAGCGGTCACCTTCTCACAGCATATGAAAAAGGGCAGCCTTTTCCAGCGGCTGCCCCTTTCCGGAGATCATGCCGGACTCAAAGCCGGCTCAGCTCCCGAGCGCAGTCTTGATGGCCGCAGCCGCATCGCCGCCGTCGAAGGTGGTCACGCCGGCGATCCAGGGCGCGATCGCGTCCGGATGCTTCTTCAGCCAGTCGGTGGCGACCGTCTGGGCATCGCCGCCTTTCAGGATCGCGTCCATCATCTCGCCTTCCATATCGAGATTGAATTTCAGGTTGGAGATGAACTTGCCGGCATTCGGGCACTCGGCGGTGTAGCCCTTGCGCGTGTTGGTATAGACGGTGGCGGCGCCGAAACCGCTGTCGCCCATCCCTTCGAGATAGGTGATCTTCATCGCGCCCATCACCGGATGCGGCGTCCAGCCGAGGAAGGCGATCCACTCATTGTTCTTCATCGACTGCTCGGCCTGCGTCAGCATGCCGGCTTCCGAGGACTCGACCAGCTCGAAACCTTCGAGATTGTCCTTCGGGTTCTTGATCATGTCGAGGATGATGCGGTTGCCGTCATTGCCGGCCTCGATGCCGTAGATCTTGCCGTTGAACTTGTCCTTGAACTTGCCGAGATCGGTCAGCGTCTTGACGCCCGCATCCGCGACATAGGTCGGCACGACGATGCCGTAGCCGGCGCCGGTCAGGTTGGTGCTTACCGTCTCGACCGAGCCGTCGGCGGTATAGTCCTTGATGTCATTGGTCATCGACGGCATCCAGTTGCCGAGAAAGACGTCGAGGTCCTTGTTCTTCAGCGACGCATAGGTCACCGGCACCGAAAGCTGGATCACCTGCGGCTCGTAGCCGAGCGCGGTGAGCAGCACCGAAGCCAGCCCGGTGGTTGCCTGGATATCGGTCCAGCCGACATCGGACAGTCGCACGGCCTTGCAGCTCGCCGGATCGCCGGCATAGGCCGCGGTCGTGGACAGAAGCGCCGCCAGCCCGAGGCCGGCGACGAAGGATTTCATACGCGACATGAACTTTCTCCCATTGCGGTTTTTTAAAGCGGCGCGAAGTCACGGTTCTTGCGCCCGCCTTGTTTCGCCAGCCAAACACCATTTTGATGCGGTTTCAAGCGGTTCCACACCGCGATCAACGGCGCGCGCTTGCCATTCAGCGACATGCCGCGCTTTCCGGCGGGCCCGCTTTTTTGGTGGAAGGAGCCCGCGGCTCCTTCCCCGCCCCGCGGCAATTGAGCTTAAACACCCATATGGCCAAGCTCTACTTCAACTACGCAACGATGAATGCCGGCAAGACGACGATGCTCCTGCAGGCATCCTACAACTATCGCGAACGCGGCATGACGACGATGCTGTTCGTCGCCGGCCATTATCGCAACGGCGACAAGGGACTGATCTCGTCGCGCATCGGTCTCGAGACCGAGGCCGAGATGTTCCGCGACGGCGACGATCTCTACGCCCGCGTCGCCGAGCATCATGAGCACACCACCGTGCATTGCATCTTCGTCGACGAGGCGCAGTTCCTCGAGGAGGAGCAGGTCTGGCAGCTGGCCCGCATCGCCGACCGGCTGAACATCCCGGTCATGTGCTACGGCCTGCGCACCGATTTCCAAGGCAAGTTGTTTTCCGGCTCGCGCGCGCTGCTCGCCATCGCCGACGATCTGCGCGAAGTGCGCACCATCTGCCGCTGCGGCCGCAAGGCGACGATGGTCGTTCGCCTCGGTCCCGACGGCAAGGTGGCAAAGCAAGGCGAGCAGGTGGCGATCGGCAAGGACGTCTATGTCTCGCTCTGCCGCCGGCACTGGGAAGAGGAAATGGGCAGGGCTGCGCCCGACGACTTCATCGGCTTTGCCCGCAACTGAGACGGGGAGCCTCGCGACTTCCGACTAAGTTGGGCAATCGCTGCCATCGGCCGGCTGATGGCCGCTTGATTGCCACGATTCGGCACAACAGATTTGCACACTTCCCAGCGCCGCAGCTTGTCCGCAAAAACAAGAGCTTAAGGCATACCAGCTAAAGCTGCCTGAAGGCGGCGCGCATTACTCGGCATGAGCATGCTTGCCTTATCTTTCAAGGACCTGGCCAATTCTTTTGTTTTGCCACGTCTCCCTGTCTTCCTTCTTTCAATCCCTTGAGCCCCCACATATATTCGGCGACGTGCGACACGAAACCGGATGCCGAAGCGGGAGGCCCCTATGGCGACGTTGCAGAATTTCGATGCCGAAATTGCCAAGACCAAGCGGGTCGTCGAGGACATGCGCACCAAGATCGAGCAGTCCGGAACCGTGCTCGACACGCTGGCGCAGGCCGACAGGAAGATCGGCGATGCCAATTTCGACCTCGAGAACGCCCGCATCGAGGACGTGCTGAAACAGCAGAAGGTCATGGAAGGCAATATCGCCGACCTGATCATCGGGCTGGAGGACGCCACCAATGTCTTCGGCGCCGAATTCGAGAGCATGAAGAGCTACACCGGCTGGGAAAATCTCGTCGGCGTCTTCTCCGAGCAGCGCAAGCAGCGCATGCGCACCGACCGCGTGCGCAACATGTCGCTCGCCGGTAATTTGCAGGAGCTGCTGGCGAAATCGGACACCATCGTCGGCATCCTGAAAGCCCAGAAGCAGATCCTAGACCAGCGCTACAAGACCTCCGAAGCTAGCCTGTCGCAGGTGATCGAGCGCCGCAAGGCGACTATGACCAATCTCGAGGCGGTGCAGAAACGCATCGAGGAACTCAACCCGATGCTGCTCGACATCGAGAACAAGATCGCCGCCTCGACCAGCCAGAAGGAACGCACCCAGCTCGAGGGCGAGCGTTCGAAGATGGCGACCGAGTACAACGAGAAGCAGGCCAAGGAGCAGGAGCTGCTGGCCGAAAGCCAGACGCTGGAGCGCTACACCTCGATGTTTCAGACGTTTGTCGATTCCCTCAACAACCAGATCGCCGCGCAGTCGACGCTGATCAACAAGCTGACAATCGACACCGAGCAGCGCATCGTGCTCTACAAAGCTCTGGAAGACTCGCTGAAGACGGCCGCCCAGCAGGACGTCGCCCACAAGATCAACACGCTGGGCAGCCAGGTCGACAACACGGCCGAGGAGACGATGGCCGGCATCGGCGCCGCTTCGCAGAAGCACATCGGCGATCTCTTGGAGATGCACGAGAAGAATATGGTGGCCACCGCCGACATCCAGCGCCGCAAGAAACTCGCCGACGACGCCTTCGCCCGCCGCTTCGACGAGGTGATGAAGAAGCACAATTCGGCGAACTACGTGCAGCAGTAGGCGGTGTGACGGCATTCTTCGACACGGCGGTGCCATGACCCCCGAAAATGAAGCGGCGGCGCGCTACTTCTTCGCCATCACCGCAGCGCTGAGCGGGCTCGAACTGTTCATGCGCGACGACCGCTCGCCGCTCTACCGGCACGGCATCGTCGCCAAGATCGTCGCCGAATACATCGCCCGGCTGGAAAACTCATTCGACTGCTGGCGCAACCGGCTGGGCTTCATGGATACGTTCCGCATTTCGCGCGCCGACAGCGGCTATCCGGTGTTCCAGAATCTGCTCGAATTGGAGAACGACCGCCGACAGGCAGATAGCCGGTTGGCCAACATTCCGCAGGCCGGCGAGTTGCGCGAGGAGATGGCCGACTTCATCCTGCGCCACAAGGAATTGCCTGTGGCGCTGCAAAGGTCGATGGCCGAGCGGCTCTATCTGGAGGGTGTCAAGAGCGAGACCACCTTCGGTCCGTTCACCCTGGCGCAGACGGCCAAAGTCTCGGTCAATCCGAAGACCATGCGGCCTTACTACCTCGTCCACTGGGCCTCGTTCGACGGCAGCGCCAACCTGCCGCTGATCTATATGGTGACGGTCGAGGACTCCTCCGAGAGCATGGTGCGACAGCTCGTCGACGCGAACGGCAAGCTGAACGAGAAGATCGACATTCCGCTTCCTGTCGATGGCCTGCTCAACCCCGAGCTTGCCCACCGCTTCGACGATTTCACCGAGAAGAATTCCGCCTACACGCTGTCGCCGGCGACCATCGCGGTCAATCTCGACAAGGATTTCGAGCCGCTGCACCCGAAGCAGTTGCGGCGCGTCGTGCTCGGCCCGTTCTATTCGGCCGGGATCACCGAGAACAATTCGACCGTTACCGAGGTTCTGGCCAAGGTGCGCAAGCCGGAGAACGCCTGGCTGCTCACTTGGACCATCCAGGAAGTCTTTTCCAAGTCCGAGAAGCCCGGCCGCAAGGGGCTGTTCTCCAGCGAAAAGTCTACGCAGGAATTCTTCATCAACACCGACGACCTCGAAGCGGCGCGCCAAGGCGTCTCCAGCTACGAGAACCACGCGCTGATCCCGCACGAGGCCTATCAGGCGCTCTATGCCGCGGGCGAAGCGCAGAAGATCTTTTCCGGCTACAAGGTCCACATCCTGTCCAAAGGGCAGGTCATCAGCGATGTGTGACCGTCGAATCGCGGAGTATCCGTAATGGACACCGGGCTGACCACGATCTCGGAATCGACAATCGAAAAGCATCGCGCCACCGCGCAGAGCTTCATCACCCGCATCGTCGTGCTGGAGGATCCATCGCGCGAGTCCGGCACCGCGCTCGCCGGCACCAACCGGCGCTTCGTCTCGACCGTCTCGGCCGGTTCGGTGCGCCGCACGCGCGAGGTCGAACTGTCGAAAACGGTCGCCGCGATCCATCCCGACGACCAGCTGATGAGCATCCCCCAGCACATGCTTCTCTACCGCGCCCGCCGCGGCCTGGCGATCGCGCTGGCCATATCGGATGTCTTTGCCGAGGGATCCGATCTCGAAAGCCTGCAGGCCAAGAACGCGCGTGCCCCGCTCGAAGGCGACGAGGCGGCGACATTCAAGAAGCTGCTGTCGGCCTCCGCCTACGTTTCGGCTTTCAGCTTCGCCTCCTACCTGTTCCAGCTGATCGACAGCGACGGCGAGGCGCCGAACGACAGTCCCGAACCCGACTTCCTGTTCGACACGCCGCAGGACGCGGTGAAGTCGATCGTGGCAGGCCTCGACAAGGCGATTGCCGGCTCCAAAGACGATGCCGATCTGATGACCAGGGCGCGCGCATTCGCCCGCGTTGCCATCGACGGGCTGCTCGCGCGCAAGGGGCGCTTCGACGGCATCGGTCCGTTCGAGAACGCGCATATCCGCATTGATGCCGACGACTTCACCCTCGACGGTTTCGACGTCGCGCCCGGCAAGCGCTTGAAGCCGCTGGTGATGACCTTCAAGAAGCCGGAAGAGGTCGTCGGCAATCACATTGCCAAATACCAGTCGGTAAAGCTTGCCAAGATGCTGATGGCCTATGATTTCGAACGCGAGCTGAACCCCTTCGTCGAGCTCGGCGGCTTTCTGTTCACCTTCATCGGCGACGGCGCGCCAGGCACCGGCAAGACGACGCTGATCCAGATGATCGCCGGCCTCGTAAACAACTATTCTCAGGTCGCCGGCTATCCCTTCGTCTACGAGAATTTCGGGGTCGACCAGATTTCTTCCTACCAGGGCAAATCCGGCCAGAACTGCCGCCAGTTCATCAACAATGTGCTCAATCCGCGAACCATCGGTTTCGGCACTATCGACGACATCGACCAGGTGGCGGCGCGCCGCTCCGACGACCGCGCATCCGCCGGCCAGCAGGAGATCACGGGCGTCCTCATGGACGCCTTTGCCGGCGCTTCCACCGTGGTGCGCGGCAACTGCTCCTTCGGCATGTTTTCCAACTACCCCGAAAATGTCGACGACGCACTCCGCCAGCGCGCCGGCGCCCGCTGGCTGGTCGACGGCCCGCAGAGCCGCGACGACTACATCGACATCTTCGTGCTGCTCGCCGGCAAGAACCACAAGATCCCGCTGGGCGAGCACGAGCTCTATGCCGCGCAGGAAATCCAGCGTGCGGTGACTGCGGCTTATGAGGAGCACGAGAAGCCGCAGGAAGATGGGCTGATGAAGGTCTATGAGCGCTATATGAAGGAGAACGGCGCGCCGAAGACGATGGCCGATATCGGCACCTACCTGCACATGATCAAGGATGCCGAGCCGCGCTTCACCGGCCGCGCCATCAAGAATGTGACCGACGCCATCAAGATGCGCGCCATGGATATCGAGCTGCCGGACGACTGGTTCGAGAAGCCGGAAGCCTTCATGCACAAGAGCTACGACGACAAGAAGGCGATGATCGAGGAGTTGCGCGGGCCGTTCTCGATGGACATGGTCATGCAGGAGATCAACCGCTACGCCGATTCCGAATTCCGCTACTCCGACAAGTCCGACGACGCGGCGGTCGAGAAGCTTTTGCGCGACGCGCGGCTGCGCGAACGCGCCGTGCGCGAGATGGAGGAGCTGAAGAAGAAGGGGCTTTGGAATGCGTAGGCCTCCTTCGCTGCCCGCAAGTGCGGAAGGATGTGGTGCCAACGTCGGCGCCTCCCTCTCCCCGTCCTTCACGGGGAGAGGGTAAGGGTGAGGGGCAGCGCCGTGCGTGGACCAGAAGTCGCTACAACGAAACGGGCAAGACGCCTCCGGCAGTCGGATAACGACGCGGAAACAGCTCTTTGGATGGAACTGCGCGACAGACGATTGAATGGCCATAAGTTTGTGCGGCAGTTTCCGATAGGCAATTATTTCGCTGATTTTGCCTGCAGGGAGTGCCAGCTCGTTGTCGAGGTCGATGGCAGCCAGCATGCAGGCAACAGCTACGACCAGATCAGGGATCGCTTCCTGGTCTCAAACAATTGGTCCGTTCTCCGCTTCTGGAATGTCGATGTCTTGAAGAAGCGGGATGAGGTGCTCGAAACCATACTTGCTGCGATCGAATGCCGTCTCGATCGTCTGATCGAGACGCACGAGCTTCGATTTATTGCTGCCAGCGGCTACGGGGAGACAAATCTTTGATCGTTGGCGCCGCCCCTCACCCTTACCCTCTCCCCGTCAAGAACGGGGAGAGGGGGGCGTCGGCGTTGCCGCTTCGCCTTTCGAGGCTACATCCGTCGGACCTTTGCCAATGACCCGTCCCGCCAAAAAGCCCGACCTTCTGCGCGACAACGAGCTGATCTATGGCAGGCTGCTCGTCGTCGATGAGCCGCATCTCATCCAGCGCTACAACAAGGCTCTCGTCGCCTTCGGCCTCGAGCCGACCAAGCTGACGAGCTTCCAGATCGACCGCACTGGTTTCTCGCCCGAGGTGGCCGAGGAATGCGGCGACTACGGCTATCTCGATCCCAACGAGGTCAACCGGCGCTTCATCATCCTGACGCCGTCGCAGATCGATCTGCCGGTCGTGCACACCGCCTTCTCCAACACCTCGCAGCTGATGTTCGAGTTCATGTCCAAGAACCAGCGCGCCATCGACGCGCTGACCATCAAGGACGTCATCTACGGCGAGATCGAGGACTCCGTCCCCAAGGTCGACGACATCGAGGACCTGCTGTCGATCAATCAGGTCGAGTTCAAGGTTTTGTCGGCCGAGGACGTGCTCGGCAAGGCGGCCGAGCTCGGCAAGCTGGTCGACCGGCTGAAGCAGGAGCCCGACGCCTGGCGCGACAACGCCATGCTCGAGCGCATGGTCGGCCTCGCCAAGGTCTGCGGCGACATCCGCGAGAACGCGCTGGTGCCCGATCAGGTGATCTTCCGCCACAACGCCTACTGGACCAGCCATTTCGGCGGGCTCTACGTCTTCGTCGACCCCGACATGACGACGGTGATCAGCGATCCGGCAGCCCCCGGCTTCCGCCGCTCGCGGCCGTGGCAGGTCAGCTATCTGTCGATCAACGACGCCGACAAGGTATTCCGCTTCCTCACCGCCACCGGCCGCCTGGACCTGCCGCGCGCTTCCTGGATCGAGACCTCGGGCTATCTGGAGCACCGCGCCGAGATGGTGGTGAGGGCGCTGATCCGCGATGCCGAGCCCAACCGCAACCTGACGGACGTCGACAAGGTCTGGCTGCAGACCTGGATCCACAGCCATGCCGACCTGATTGCCAGCGACGGCAATTTCCCTTTCCTCAACGCCGCCAAGCGCGAGATCGCCCAGTTCGGCCACCTGAAGCTTGAAGATGTGCCGCCGCGCCAGCGCTTCCTGGTTGTGCGCGCCAAGCCCGATCATCCCGATGCCTGGCTCACCTATCAGTTGATCTCGGATTTCGTGCCGCAGGACTTCGTCTCGCGCTACGTCTTCAATAAACCGGGCTTCTACAAGGACTTCGACGGCTTCAGCGATGCATGGCGATCGCATGTTGTGGACGTTCTGAAAACCACATATTTGAAGGACAAGGCGGCATTCCGCGCGCGCCTTTACGGCTTGACGGACTGAGGGGGGACGAGAGCCATGCTTGATCCGATCGTGAATTTCTTCACCCGGATTTTCCAGTGGATCGGCCGCGGCATAGGCTTCGTCGTCGGCATTATTCTCTGGCCGTTCATATGGGCCGGCCGCTGGTACGGCCAGCGCGGCTGGATCCTGAAGGCGGTGGTCGGCCTTGCCTTGCTGGTTTTGATCGGCCTTTACGCCAACTTCTTCTACGCCACCCAGTGGTGGAACAATTTCGACCCGAACTATCCCGACAAATACACCTTCGAGAAGCGCAGCGTCTCGGCCGGCGAGCAGGTCTCCGCCGGCGCTGGCACCGACACCGCCAAGACCTGCGGCAACTCAGGGATAGCCCAGGTGGCTGCCGATCTGACGGACTTCAACGTCAACCAGAATGCCTGGGTCTCCTCGATGATCCTTTACAAGCTCGGCTTGTTCGGCATCGACTGGGACCATACGCCGTGGATGGACAACAAGGCCTCCTTCCAGCGCGGCATCAACCAGGGGGTCCGGCGCACCGCCACCGAGCTTGCCGACAATCTCGGCCGCGTGCGCACCACCTCGCAGATCGACGCCGACCTGCAGGATGCACGCGGCAATCTGCAATTCGACGAAGAGACCTGGTATTTCGGCCTCAACCCGTTCGGCCCCAAGACGCCGACGCCGAGCTACTACCGCGACGCGGTGCGCAAGCTGCGCTCCTTCAACGCTCGCCTTGCCAGCTGTCAGGCGACGTTCGATGCCCGCGCCGACAATCTGAAGCAATATATCGACCGCATCGCCAGCGACATCGGCTCGACCTCCGCGATCTTGAAGGAGCGCGCCGAGAACCATAATGACGGCTGGTTCGACTTCCGCGCCGACGACCGCTTCTGGTTCGCCTATGGCCAGCTCTACGCCTATTACGGCCTGATGAAAGCGGCGCAGGCCGACTTCGAGGACGTGATCAAGGAAAAGCACCTGCAGAATTTGTGGGACACCATGGACGCGCAATTCGTCTCGGCACTGCGCATCCAGCCCTTCATCATCGCCAACGGCCGCGAGGACGGCTGGCTGCTGCCAACGCATCTGACGACCATGGGCTTCTATATCCTGCGCGTGCGCTCCAACATGGTCGAGATCAGCAACGTGCTCAGCCAATAGCGCTGCTGCCACCGCAGGACGGTGGCGGATTTGCGTCGTCGCGTCTGTCGCATTCCGTGCATTGCGCGGCTGTTTTGAGACGGCGGAACGATCCCTGCTCTGGCTTCTATACGCTCGCAACGACCGGGCGCCAAAGACCCTTGGGAAGGTCGGCCGGGAACGCAATAATTTCTTTACAGGAAACATAGTTGCATGAAAGTTGACGCCGTGACAGCGACAGGGTTAGAACATGCCCTCGCGTCCGGGCGGAAACGCAGAACCGCCCTGTTTCCTCGTTTTAACGCAATTCCGGACGGCAGACCGTCTCACACTTTTCCTGGAATTGCTGTAGTGATCGAACCCCTCCCCTCCACCGCCCAATCCAGAGGAAAGCCGTCATGGCCGAAGTGAAGTCCGACATCGAGATCGCGCGCGCCGCCAGGAAGAAACCGATCCAGGAGATCGGCGCCAAGATCGGCATCCCTTACGAGCACCTGCTGCCCTATGGCCACGACAAGGCGAAGGTCTCGGCCGAATTCATCAAATCGGTGCGGGGCAACAAGGACGGCAAGCTGATCCTCGTCACCGCCATCAACCCGACGCCTGCCGGCGAAGGCAAGACGACCACTACGGTCGGCCTCGGCGACGGCCTGAACCGCATCGGCAAGAAGGCGATCGTGTGCATCCGCGAAGCCTCGCTCGGCCCGAACTTCGGCATGAAGGGTGGCGCCGCCGGCGGCGGCCTGGCCCAGGTGGTGCCGATGGACGATATGAACCTCCACTTCACCGGTGACTTCCACGCCATCACCACGGCCCACAACCTGCTTTCGGCGCTGATCGACAACCACATCTACTGGGGCAACGAGCTCGGCATCGATACCCGTCGCGTCGCCTGGCGCCGCGTCATGGACATGAACGACCGGGCGCTGCGCGAGATCATCTGCTCGCTGGGCGGCGTCGCCAACGGCTTCCCCCGTGAGGCCGGCTTCGACATCACCGTCGCTTCGGAAGTCATGGCGATCCTGTGCCTTGCCACCGACCTCAAGGATCTTGAGAAGCGCCTCGGCGACATCATCGTTGCCTACCGCCGCGACAAGTCGCCGGTCTATGCCCGCGATCTCAAGGCCGACGGCGCCATGGCCGTGCTTTTGAAGGACGCCATCCAGCCCAACCTGGTGCAGACGCTGGAGAACAACCCGGCCTTCGTGCATGGCGGCCCGTTCGCCAACATCGCGCATGGCTGCAACTCGGTCGTCGCCACCACGACGGCGCTGAAGCTTGCCGACTACGTCGTGACCGAAGCCGGCTTCGGCGCCGACCTGGGAGCCGAAAAATTCTTCGACATCAAGTGCCGCAAGGCCGGGCTCCAGCCGGCGGCCGCCGTGATCGTCGCCACCGTGCGCGCCATGAAGATGAATGGCGGCGTCAAGAAGGAAGATCTCGGCAAGGAAAACATCGAAGCGGTCAAGAAGGGCTGCCTCAACCTCGGCCGTCACATCGAGAACGTGAAGCAGTTCGGCGTGCCGGCGGTGGTGGCGATCAACCACTTCACCACCGACACCGACGCCGAAATCCAGGCGATGAAGGACTTCGTCAAGGCGCAGGGCGCCGAGGCGATCCTGTGCAAGCACTGGGCTCAAGGCTCGGCCGGCATCGAGGACCTGGCGAAGAAGGTTGTCGAGATCGCCGAATCCGGCGCCTCGCAGTTCTCGCCGCTTTACCCGGACGAGATGCCGCTGTTCGAGAAGGTCAACACCATCGTCAAGCGCATCTATCGCGGCGACGAGGCGATCGCCGACAAATCGATCCGCGACCAGCTGCATGCGTGGGAACAGGCAGGCTACGGCAATCTGCCGGTCTGCATGGCCAAGACCCAGTACTCCTTCTCGACCGACCCAAACCTGCGCGGCGCGCCGACCGGCCATACCGTGCCGGTGCGCGAGGTCAGGCTCTCGGCCGGCGCCGGCTTCGTCGTCATCATCTGCGGCGAGATCATGACCATGCCCGGCCTGCCCAAGTCGCCCTCCTCGGAGAAGATCTTCCTCAACGAGCAGGGCCAGATCGAGGGCCTGTTCTAGGCAGCGTTAGGAGCTGAAATGACGAAGGGCGCCGCACTGCTGCGGTGCCCTTTTTCTTTCGGCGTTGGTGCGGCTAAAGCAATTCCAGGAAAGTGTGAGCAGTTTTCCGTCTGGAATTGCGTCAAAAACAAAAAGCCAGAGCATTTCGCCGTTTCCGTGAAACGGTGAAATGCTTAGGCAGCGTTCCGCTTTAGCGCCCGCTGGTTCGACGCATAGATCGTGTCGCGCTCCGGCAGGGCGCCGGTCTTCAGGCAATCGATCCATTCGGCGGTCTTGAGCACCGCGGCGAAGCGCGACTGCAGCACCACGCGCACCACGCGATGGATGTCTTCGGCAGACGCGTAGCCGGCGCTGTTGGCGTAGGGAACCGAGCCGCTGGCATCCGAGAGGAACTCGACCGCAAAGCCCAAATGCACCGCATGGATGATGGTCGACAGGTCGCAATTATGCGTCATGTAGCCGACGACCGCGATCGTATCGATGTGGTTGGCGCGTAGCCAGTTCTCGAGGTCGGTGCCTGTGAAGGCGGAGGGCAGCGTCTTCTCGACATAGTGGTCGCGGGCGCGCCCGGCGATCTCGGGATGCAGTTCGCCGCCATGGCTGCCCTTGGCGAAGATCGGCGAAGTCTCCGGCGCCATCTGCTTCACGACAACGACCTTGATGCCGGCAGCAGTGGCGGCGTCCATGGCGCGCGCCACGTTGGCGACGCTGTCGGCGAAGGGCGGATGCTGGATGGCGAGATTGCCGCCATTGTAGTCGTTCTGGACATCGACGACGACGAGTGCGCGGCGTGGCTGGGTGGCTGGTGCTGACATGGCGGTTCCTTTCGAGCGGGTTGATAGGTGGCGAAGCTAGGCCGAACATCTATTCCCAGAAAGTGGCCCCATTGACATTATTCGAAAGAATTGGGACACTCTTTGCCGTAACCTGGTGATGTCTGCCATGCGCAATCCGATCGTCGCCGTCGTCGCCTTCGACGGCATCAGCCCGTTCCACCTTTCCGTGCCTTGCCTGGTCTTCGGCGCGGACCGCACCAAGCTCGGCCTGCCGCGCTTCGACTTCCGCGTTTGCGCGGCGGAGCAAGGACCTATCCATACCGATGCCGGTTTGAGCATTTCGGTCCCGCACGATCTTTCGGCGCTCGACCAGACCGACATCGTCATCATCCCAAGCTGGAAAGATCTCGATGCTCCTCTGGCAGCGCCGCTCAAGCATGCGCTCGAACGGGCACATAAGCGCGGCGCGCTGATCGTCGGCCTCTGCCTCGGCACCTTCGCCATCGCCGCCGCCGGACTGCTGGCGGGACGCAGGGCCACCACGCATTGGGCCTATACCGACCAGTTGCAGACGCTGCACCCCGATATCGCCGTCGATGCCGACGTGCTCTATGTCGATGAAGGCGACATCGTTACCTCGGCCGGCGTCGCCGCCGGGCTGGACTGCTGCCTGCACATTGTGCGCGCCCGCTACGGCGCCGAGGCAGCGCTTCGGCTCGCCCGCCACGTCGTGCTGTCGCCGCACCGGCAGGGCGGACAGGCTCAGTTCATCGAGCGCCCGCTCGCGCCGACGCCAAACGCCGACCGGTTCACAAAGGCACTTGACGGGGTGCGGGCAACGCTTGGCGAAGCTCACACCCTGGACAGCGTCGCCGAAGCAGCTGGCCTCACCCGCCGCACCTTCACGCGTCGCTTCCAGAAGACGACCGGCACCAGCTTCGGCAGTTGGCTGGCCGAACAGCGCTTGGCTCTGGCGCAGAGGCTGCTGGAACAGACCGACAAATCGATGGACATGGTGGCCTTCGAGGCCGGCTTCGGCAGCGCCACGTCGCTGCGCCAGCATTTCGCGGCACGGCTCAGAACCTCGCCGATGCAGTACCGGCGCGAATTCTCGAAGGGCAGCGCACGGGTCGCCCTCAGCGGCGTGTAACCATCCGCGCCGGGTTGCCGACCACGGTCGCATTGGCCGGAACGTCGCGCGTCACCACCGCGCCGGCGCCGACGATGGCGCCTTCGCCGATGCTGACGCCGGCGAGGATCACCGCGCTGCCGCCGATCCACGCGTTGTCGCCGATCGTCACCGATTTGGCGATCTCCAATCCGGCCAGCCGCCCGGCGGCCTCGCGGTGATGCTCGGCGCAATAGATCTGCACATTGGGGCCAAGCAGCGTCCTCCTGCCGATCTTCACCGGAGCGGTATCGAGAATGGTGCAACCGGCGTTCAGGAAGGCGCCCTCGCCGAGAAACAGGTTGAAGCCGTAAGCGCAGTGGAACGGCGCCTCGATGCGCGCGCCCTCGCCTAGGCCGCCGAGCAGCGCTCGCAGTGTCGCGCCGATGTCGCCGCGCTGCCGGGGCGGCATGCTGTTGTGCTCGAACACTGCGTCGCGGGCGGTCACCCGCATCGCCTCCAGCTCCGGGTCGATGCAGCTGTACCATTCACCCGCCGCCATCTTCATGCGCTCGCTTGTCGTCATGGCTGCTCCTCCATTCCCGTCCCGCTGCCAAAGCACAATCCGCCCGACCGGAAAAGCCCATGGCCAAACGCCAGGCCTATGCTAGCTTGCCATCCGCGGAACCGTGCGGAGCTCCGAATTTGAGGGGATGATGATGCTCTACATTCTGGCATTGCTGATTGGCGTCGTCGCCGGCCTTCGCGCGATGACCGCGCCAGCGACCGTTGCCTGGGGTTCGTATCTCGGCTGGATCCCGGTTGCCGGCACCTGGGCAAGCTTCATGGGCCACTGGATCGCGGTCGGCATCTTCACCGTCCTGGCGATTGTCGAACTCGTCACCGACCAGTTGCCGTCGACGCCGAGCCGCAAGGTGCCGCAGCAGTTTGGCGCGCGCATCGTCACGGGCGCCTTCTGCGGCGCGGTGATCGGCGCCACGGTCGGCGCCACCATCGGCTGCCTCATCGCCGGCGCGATCGGCGCGGTGATCGGCACGCTGGGCGGCGCGGAAGCACGCGCAAGGATGGCTGCCGCCTTCGGCAAGGATCCGCCCGCCGCCTTCATCGAGGACGCGGTGGCGATCATCGGCGGCCTGCTGATCGTGGCGGCGGTAGCATGAGCGCGAAAAACTTCGACGCCATCGTCATCGGCGCCGGCCAGGCCGGCCCTTCGCTCGCCGGCCGGCTCGACGCCGCCGGCATGAGCGTTGCGCTGATCGAGCGCAAGCTTATTGGCGGAACCTGTGTCAACACCGGCTGCATGCCGACCAAGGCGATGGTGGCGAGCGCCTACGCCGCGCATCTTGCCCGCCGCGCCGCCGACTATGGCGTCGCGCTCTCCGGTCCGGTCGGGGTCGACTATCAAAGAATCAAGGCACGCAAGGACAAGGTGACCAATGACGCCCGCGGCAATCTCGAAAGCTGGATCGCGGGGATGAAGGGCTGCACGCTTTATCGCGGCCATGCCAGATTCGAATCCGCTAATACAGTGCGCGTCGGCGACGACCTGCTGACCGCGCCAAAAATCTTCCTCAACACCGGCGGCCGCGCCTCCGTGCCGGACCTGCCCGGCGTCAACGACGTCCCCTATCTCACCAACTCCTCGATGATGGATCTCGATGTGCTGCCCAGCCATCTGGTCGTCGTCGGCGGCAGCTATATCTCGCTCGAATTCGCCCAGATGTTCCGCCGATTCGGCTCCGAGGTCACGGTGATCGAGAAAGCGCCGCGGCTGACCGGCCGCGAGGACGAGGACGTCTCGGCCGCGATCCAGTCCATCCTCGAAAACGAAGGCGTCACCGTCCATGTCGGCGCGGAGGACATCGGCTTTGCCAGGCAGGGCAACGGTATCGCCGTGACCTTCTCTGCCGGCAAGCCGCCGGCGGTCGGCTCGCATGTGCTGCTGGCGCTCGGCCGCGTCCCCAACACCGACGACCTCGGCCTCGACAAGGCCGGCGTCGAGGTCGACAAGCGCGGCTACATCGTCGTCGACGACCAGTTGCGCACCAATGTGCCCGGCATCTGGGCCATGGGCGACTGCAACGGCAAGGGCGCCTTCACCCACACCTCCTACAACGACTACGAGATCGTCGCCGCCAATCTGCTCGACAACGATCCGCGCAAGGTCAGCGACCGCATCGAGGCCTATGCGCTCTATATCGATCCGCCGCTCGGCCGCTGCGGCATGACCGAGACCGCTGTCAAGAAATCCGGCCGCCGCGCCCTTGTCGGCCAGCGGCCGATGACCCGTGTCGGCCGCGCCGTCGAAAAGGGCGAGACGCAAGGCTTCATGAAGATCCTGGCCGACGCCGACACCGGCGAGATCCTCGGCTGTTCGGTGCTCGGACCGGGCGGCGACGAGGCGATCCACTCAGTGCTCGACCTGATGTATGCCAAGGCGCCGATCTCGACGCTGGCGCGCGCCATGCACATCCACCCCAACGTCTCGGAGCTTCTGCCGACCATCGCCCAGGACTTGAAGCCGCTGGCGTAACGGCAGATCGCCGCTCCACGTCGGGGCTTCTCGATCTTGGCAAACAGTGCTCAAGGCGTCCGACGGTCGGCTTGCGCCTATCGCGCGGGCGGACTGGACCACTGACACCCTGGCCGTAACCATGCATGTCTGGCCACCCACCGGAGGAACCCCATGCAAAAGACCATCGAGCGCATCGCAGGCGACAGCGAAGGCGTTGCTTATGAGTTCCCAGTTTTCCGCTTCGAGGGCACGGACAAGTCGGCGTCCTCGGCCTATCTGCAGGCGGCGCTTCATGCCGGAGAATTGCCAGGTGTCGTCGCCATCGACGCGCTGATGCCGATGCTTGCCAAGGCGGAAGCGGAAGGCCGCATTAGAGGCGCCATCACGTTGGTGCCCTGGGCCAATCCAATCGGTCGGGCGCAATACCATTTCGGCGAGCACCAGGGCCGCTTCAATCTCGGCACCCGCACCAACTTCAACCGTGCCTTCCCGCTGCTTGCCGCGCCGGACGCCAGGCTTTTAGCGGATGTCAACCTCGGCGGCGCCGACCGCCGGCTGAAGAAGCGGCTCGTCGAACTCTCGCTCGGCAACGACATCGTGCTCGATCTCCACTG
Organism: Mesorhizobium sp. WSM4983; assembly: GCF_029625765.1. Classification (NCBI taxonomy): domain Bacteria; kingdom Pseudomonadati; phylum Pseudomonadota; class Alphaproteobacteria; order Hyphomicrobiales; family Phyllobacteriaceae; genus Mesorhizobium; species Mesorhizobium sp. WSM4983. Next base: position 1,472,468 of record NZ_JARTVM010000001.1, read on the forward strand.
CGACGATGAAGGCCTTGCCTATCTCTACATCCACACCAGCCTGTGGCCGCATATGGCCGACTGCGCGGCTGCGATGGGCATCGATGCCGTCCTGCTGTGGAGCGAGGACAGTAGCGGCACCTTCGAGGGCGCCTCGATCATGCCCTATCAAAATGTGCCTGCGAGCGTCGCGCGCTTCGACCGGCGCGTCGCCACCACGGTCGAATATCGCGGCATGCTGGATGTCGACAGCGGCTTGGCCGCCTCCGATGCCGCCGGCCTCTACCGCTTGCTGGTGACGCGCGGCGTCATCCAGGACCCTTCCGTCCCGAAGGCGAGCAGCTTCTCCGGCGCCGTCGTACCGCTGGAAAACATCGAGATGATGCCTTCGCCCAAGGCCGGCGCCATCCTTTACGACGTCAAGCCCGGCGACCGCGTCAACAAGGGCGACCGGCTGGCGACGATCGTCCATGCGCCCGGCGAAGCCGGCGGCCGCACCGAGGTGTTCGCGCCCCAGTCGGGTTTCATCCTGACCCGTCGTTCGCGCCGCATCATCCGCGCCGGCGAGGATCTTTTGAAGCTTGCCGGCGACAAGAGGAGCGCCGACGCGCGCTCCGGCACGCTGGAGGACTGACGGGCCGGCTTTACCGTTCGCGTGAAATCCAGTTGCGCGGGCCGTCATTCGCCGCTATGGGAGTCGCCATGAACATGCGTTCGAACAAGACCGTTTGGTGGTGGGCTCGCTGACAGCGGCCGGTTCGAACGCGCATGCGTGAAAATGAGGGTGGCCGCAGCGGAATGTCCGGGCGGCCATTTGTTTTTCCAAGCCATTCCCGGGTCCGTTGCCCAAAACGCTGATGGAGACGGCAATGACGACTACAGTTCTGGACAACGGGGCGGAGCGCTTCGTCACCGCGGGCGGGGTGACGATCACCCGCGAACGCCATGACCAGCCCTATGAAGGCGCGATTGACGCCTATGTCGACGGCCTGAATTCCCGCCGCGGCGCGGTGTTCTCCTCGAACTACGAATATCCGGGCCGTTACACGCGCTGGGACACGGCCATCATCGATCCGCCGCTGGTGATCTCGGCGCGCGGCCGCGCCATGCGCATCGAGGCGCTCAACCAGCGCGGCGAAGTGCTGCTGCCGGTGATCGGCAAGGCGCTTGGCGAGCTGAGCGAGGTGGCGATTGCCGAGAGCTCGAAAAAGCTGATCCGCCTCGATGTCGCCAAGCCCGGCCGCGTCTTCACCGAGGAAGAGCGCAGCCGCGTGCCGTCCGTCTTCACGGTGCTGCGCGCCATCACGGCTTTGTTCAAGACTGCCGAGGACGCCAATCTCGGCCTTTACGGCGCCTTCGGCTACGATCTCGCCTTCCAGTTCGACCCGGTCGACTACAAGCTCGAGCGTAAGCAGAGCCAGCGCGACCTGGTGCTGTTCCTGCCCGACGAGATCCTCGTCGTCGACCACTATTCGACCAAGGCCTGGACCGACCGCTACGACTATTCCGGCGAAGGGTTTTCCACGGAAGGCTTGGCCCGCGATGCTCATGTCGAGCCGTTCAGGACCGCCGACCGCATCCCGCCGCGCGGCGATCACGAACCCGGCGAATATGCCAATTTGGTGCGCCGGGCGATGGAGAGCTTCAAGCGCGGCGACCTGTTCGAGGTCGTGCCTGGACAGATGTTCTACGAGCGTTGCGAGACCCAGCCCTCCGACATTTCCCGCAAGCTGAAGTCGATCAACCCCTCTCCCTATTCCTTCTTCATCAATCTCGGTGAAAACGAGTATCTGATCGGCGCCTCGCCGGAGATGTTCGTGCGCGTCAACGGCCGTCGGGTCGAGACCTGCCCTATCTCCGGCACCATCAAGCGCGGCGACGACGCCATCTCCGACAGCGAGCAGATCCTCAAGCTGCTCAACTCCAAGAAGGACGAGTCCGAGCTCACCATGTGCTCGGACGTCGACCGCAACGACAAGTCGCGCGTCTGCGAGCCGGGCTCGGTGCGCGTCATCGGCCGCCGCCAGATCGAGATGTATTCGCGCCTGATCCACACCGTCGATCACATCGAGGGACGGCTGCGCGAAGGCATGGACGCCTTCGACGCCTTCCTGTCACACGCCTGGGCGGTCACCGTCACCGGCGCGCCGAAGCTGTGGGCCATGCGCTTCATCGAGCAGAACGAGAAGAGCCCGCGCGCCTGGTATGGCGGGGCGATCGGCATGGTCAATTTCAACGGCGACATGAACACCGGGCTGACGCTGCGCACCATCCGCATCAAGGACGGTATCGCCGAAGTGCGCGCCGGCGCCACATTGCTTTTCGACAGCGTTCCTGAGGAAGAAGAAGCCGAAACCGAACTGAAGGCATCCGCCATGCTCTCCGCCATACGCGACGCCAAGACCGGCAACGCCGCAGGCACCGAACGCACCACCGCGCGCGTCGGCGACGGCGTCAACATCCTGCTCGTCGACCACGAGGACTCGTTCGTCCACACGCTGGCCAACTACTTCCGCCAGACCGGCGCCACTGTTTCCACCGTGCGCACGCCGGTGCCGGAAGAGGTGTTCGAGCGGCTGAAGCCCGATCTCGTCGTGCTCTCCCCCGGCCCGGGTACGCCGAAGGATTTCGATTGCGCCGCGACCATCAGACGAGCGCGCGCCCGCGACCTGCCGGTCTTCGGCGTCTGTCTCGGCCTGCAGGCGCTGGCCGAAGCCTATGGCGGCGAGTTGCGGCAGTTGCACATTCCGATGCACGGCAAGCCCTCGCGCATCCGTGTCTCGAAGCCGGGCATCATCTTCTCGGGGCTGCCCAAGGAAGTGACCGTCGGCCGCTATCATTCGATCTTCGCCGATCCGGTGCGCCTGCCCGAAGGTTTCGTGGTGACGGCCGAGACCGAGGACGGCGTCATCATGGCCTTCGAGCACCGCAAGGAGCCGATCGCCGCCGTTCAGTTCCACCCGGAATCGATCATGACGCTCGGCCACAATGCCGGCATGCGCATCATCGAGAACATCGTTGCGCATCTGCCGCGCAAGGCCAAGGAAAAGGCTGCCTAGCAACGATGGCCGCGGTGGAAGACACGGCGACGGCGGCCGCAAGAGCCGCCGCGAAGCGCAAGATCGCCAGCCTCGCTTTCTGGTCGATCGTCATCGCCTTCCTGGTGATGGGGCTGAAATTCGTTGCCTGGCAGATGACCGGCTCCGTGGCCCTCTATTCCGATGCTTTGGAATCCATCGTCAACGTCATCACTTCAGCAGCCGCTCTCTGGGCGATCCGCATCAGCCATAAGCCGGCCGATAGCGACCATCCCTTCGGCCATCACAAGGCCGAGTATTTTTCTGCGGTGCTCGAGGGTGTTCTGATCGTCGTTGCGGCGCTGCTGATCATCGCCAAGGTGTGGCAATCGCTGCAGAGCCCCGCATCGCTCGAACAGCCCTGGCAGGGCTTGGCGATCAATGCCGGCGCGGCGCTCGTCAATGCCGTCTGGGCATTCGTGCTGATCCGCAACGGCCGCAGCGAACGATCGCCGGCCCTGGTCGCCGACGGCCAGCACATCATGACCGACGTGCTTACCTCGGTCGGCGTCATCGTGGGCCTTGTCGCCGCGGTGATGACTGGATGGCATATCCTCGACCCGCTGCTTGCGCTTCTTGTTGCGCTGAACATTCTCTATCAGGGCTGGAAGCTTACCGGAGAGTCGCTGAGCGGACTGATGGATCGTGCCGTCGACACCCAGGAGCACATGCAGATCCGCGATATCATCTCGGCCAATTCGAAGGGTGCGCTGGAGGTGCATGACCTGAAAACCCGCATCGCCGGGCGAGCCACCTTCATCGAGTTCCACCTCGTCGTCGACGCCGACATGACGGTCGGCGCCAGCCATGTCATTTGCGACCGCATCGAGGACGCGCTGAAGGCCGAGATCCCCTCGGTGCGCGTCACCATCCATGTCGAGCCGGACGACGAGGCGAAGCTGCCGAAAGGCACAACGGCGGTGCCTTTCGCCTGAAGCGATTTCCAGGCACGCCTTGGAAAATTGGCCGGGCCTCCGCGGTGTCGTCATCCCTGGACGAAGCAGGAGCGAAGCTCCATCGCCGAGACCCCTGGGATCCATGCCGTGGCCTTGGCCGAAGCAAGCAGCGAAGCAGAATTCTGCACCGTTTCAACGCCTTAGCATAACGGCATGGATCCTATGGCTGCGCCGCGTCGCTTCCCTCCTTGCTCCGCATAGGATGACGAAGCGCCACACTTTAGAGTGACGAAGTGGCACACTCACGGCGTGCAGGCCGACTGCGGCATCGGATTGAGCCTGTACACCTTGTCGTCGGACGTGGTCTTGCCGCCCGCCATCTTCGAGCAGAGGTCGACGATGGCGAGCGCATTGTTGGGGTTAGCCAGTAGCATCGTGCCGCTGGCGCCGCGCTTGAGAAAAACCTCCTTTTGCGAGATGTCGCGGGCAAAGTCGCTCATCTTGGAGCTGGCCGAGCAGCGCCACTGATCGGCCTCGCCCTGGCAGGAATAGGTCTGCGTGACCTTGGCCTCTTTCTGCCTGGTCGTCACCGAGATGGCGATGTCGGCGCCGTCTGGCCAGTTGGCGGCATCGCCGCCGGCGGCGAAGGAAGCAAGCTCGATCGGCCCGCGGAAGACGCGGATCGACTGCGTCATCTGGTCGGGATGGGATTTCAGATGCGCGTCATCATAGTCGCGGCCGTAGCAGAAGGGCTGATCCGGCTTCAGCCGCTCGCGCAGCGGAGCACCGAGCGCCGGATCGACCGGATCGATGCGCGAGAACTCCGCCTTGCAGGTGTCGGCCGGCATCGGATCGAGACGGAAATTGTCGTCTTCGCTGCCCAGCGCCTGCTCGTCGTATTTCGCCTTGCCGAGATCCTCCTCCGCGCCGGCGTCGAGATAGACGTCAGGCTGCACGTTGGAGAGGATCAGCCGGCCCTTGTCGTCGACCTTCAGCGAGGCGAGCGTGCGGTCGCATTCCATGCCGCAGCGGATGCCGCTCGCCTTGTCGCTCGGATCCTCCTTGTTGCACCAGCCAGCCGCCCATTCCGGCTTCTTGGCGCCGCGCACCGTGGTGGTGAGAAAGCCGTTATAGGCAGCGTCGGACATCGAGCTCGGCTCCTCGTTCGGCCGGCCGACCGGATCATGGCCATGGTAGAAGAAGATGCGCGCCACCTTCTGGTGCGGATGCACCTTGAGATGGGCGGCATCATAGACCCGGCCGAAGCAGACGTCGGCGCCGCTCGGGCTGAGTTCGGTCAGCTTGGGGGCATCATCTGCGAGCGCCGCGCCGACAAAGAACAGCGCGGCACCCAGCACCGCGCCTGCCACCATCCTCGACGTCATGTGATCCTCTCCTCGCGCCGACAGGACGTGATTGCGATTCATGCTAGTCTAGGCACGAAGGCTGGGCCACGCAAACTTGCGAGGGCCGCCGGATCGAGGAGGATGCGATGCTGCGCCGTGACGTTTTCCGCGCCGGTCTTGCCGGAGCGGCCGGTTTTTTCGGTCTGCGCCAGGCGAGCGCCGCCACCGGCGAAGACAGGCTGAGGGTCGCCTACCATCTCAGCGACGCCGACAAGGTCAACTTCGTCCTCGGCAACATCAAGAACCACTATGAGGGCACCAGCGGCGATGTCGAGATCGTGCTGGTCGTGCACGGGCCAGCGCTTGCGGCCTTCAAGGCAAAGAGCGCTTCCGGCGCGACATCCAGCCGCTTTGCCGGCCTCGTCCAGCAGGGACTTGTTCCGCAGGCCTGCGCCAACACAATGCATGGCATGGACATCGCACTGATCGACCTGCTTGCCGGCTTCCAGGTCGCGGAGAAAGGCGGCGTGGTCAAGCTCGCGGAGCTGCAGCGCCAGGGCTATGTCTATCTGCGGCCCTGAATTCGCGCCCTGATCTTGCCTTGACTTGAACACCTGGCCGGGAAGCGTCTACCAATTGCCAGCGCAATCCTGGAGATATCGACGTGCCAACTGACCCGACCACGCTTGTCATTCCCGATCTTGCCGGCAAGGCGGTGCTGGTCACCGGCGCGTCGACCGGGATCGGAGCAGCCCTCGCCCTCGCCTATGCCCGGCAGAAATGCCGCGTTGCGCTGCATTACAACTCAAGCCGGGAAGCCGCCGAAGAGCTCGCCAAAACCATCCGCGACGACGGCGGCGAGGTGTTCTTGACGCAGGGCGATTTTTCGGTTCCCGCCGACGTCGAGCGCGTGGTCGAGGGGAGCGCTGAACATTTCGGCCGGCTCGACGGGCTGGTCAACAATGCCGGCGGCATGCTCGGCCGCGTTGCCTATGCCGAGCAGACCGAGGCCCATTACGATGCGGTGATGGATCTCAACGCGCGCTCGGTGCTGACGGCCTCGCGCAGAGCGATCCCATGGCTGAAGCGCCAGGGCGGCTTCATCATCAACACCACCTCGATCGCCGCCCGCAACGGCGCCGGCGGCGGCGCCGGCCTCTATGGCTCGTCCAAGGCCTTCGTCTCCAACGTGACGCGCGGCATGGCCAAGGAGCTGATCGGCTTCGGCATCCGCGTCAACGCCGTGGCGCCCGGCACCATCCTGACCCCGTTCCACGAGCGCTATTCCACCGCCGAGCAGATGAAGGGCATGGTCGCCACCATTCCGCAGGGTCGCGCCGGAAGGGCCGAAGATTGCGTCGGCGCTTACCTGTTCCTGTCTTCCGACCGCTTGAGCGGCTACATCATCGGCCAGGTGATCGAGGTCAATGGTGGCCAGTTGATGCCGTGAGCTGGCGATTGCATACTCAGCTCAGCGTGCAACCTGGAGGGAGAGGAAGGGAATGTTCGGACTGATCGGCAAGATGCGGGCGGCACGCGGCCAGCGCGATGCAGTCATGGACGTGCTGCGTGAGACGACCGGTGCCCTGCCCGGCTGCCTGAGCTACATCATCGCCACCGATCCGGCCGATGCCGACGCGATCTGGGTCACCGAAGTGTGGACCGATCAGGCAAGCCATAAGGCGTCCCTGCAACTGCCCGAAGTCCAGGCGGCAATCGCCAAGGCGCGTCCTTTCATCGCCGGCTTCGAATTCCAGGTCGAGACCCATCCTGTCGGCGGCTTCGGCCTTCCGGCCCCCGAGAAGGGCAGCTGAGCGCGAGACCGTCGCCAACGGCATTTCCGCGGGAAAATGGGTTCGCATTTGTCCGTGCCCGGGCTAAGAGCCGGATATGGACTCTTCATCAGAAGGACCGTCACTGGAGCAACCGTCTGTTCAACGCATGACGCGATTGCGCCCGCTGCAGCAGTGGCTGGCGCTGGTGGTGCTCTCGCTGCTCTTTGCCGGCGCGCTGGAATTGGCCGCCTTGCCTGCGGCGCTGCTGATCGGCCCGATGCTTGCCGCGATCCTGGCCGGCACCAACGGCGCCACGGTGCGCGTACCCCGCGCGCTGTTCGGTTCCGCTCAGGCCGTGGTCGGCTGCCTGGTGGCGAATTCGATCTCGGTCGACATATTTCCGGTCTTCTACGCCGAATGGGCGCTCTTCTTCGGGATGGTGGTGGCGACGCTCACCGCCTCCAGCCTGCTAGGCTGGCTGATCAGTCGCTGGCGCATCCTGCCCGGCACCACGGCGGTCTGGGGTTCCTCGCCGGGCGCCGCCACCGCCATGGTGCTGATGGCCGGCGCCTTCGGTGCCGACCAGCGCCTCGTCGCCTTCATGCAATATCTGCGCGTCATCTTCGTTTCGGTGACGGCGGCGCTCGTCGCCAAGATGTGGGTCGACACGTCGGGCGTCGAAGTGCCGCCCATCATCTGGTTTCCGCCGATCGATCCATTGGCCTTTGGCGCCACCCTTGGCATCGCGGTCGTCGGCGGCCTGCTCGGCAAGCTGCTCAGACTGCCCTCGCCCTTCTTCCTTGGCACCTTCATCTTTGGCGCGGTAATCCATCTCGGCTTCAGCGTGCCGATGCAATTGCCGCCCTGGCTGCTGGCCGTCAGCTACGCCATGGTCGGCTGGTCGATCGGGCTGAACTTCACCCGGCCGATCCTGCGCCACGCGGCACGCGCCCTGCCGCAGATCATCGCCTCGATCGTAGCGCTGATCGCCTTCTGCGGCGGCATGGCTTTCGTCATCAGCGGCGTGCTCGGCATCGATCCGCTGACCGCCTATCTGGCGACCAGCCCCGGCGGCATGGACAGCGTCGCCATCATCGCCGCCGCCGCGCAGAACGTCGACATCTCCTTCGTCATGGCGCTGCAATCGGCCCGTTTCCTCGTCGTGCTGCTTGTTGGGCCAAGCGTCGCCAAGCTTGTGGCGCGAAACGTCAGGGACTGATCCGCGCTACCAAGTGCATGGAGAAGCAGAGGAATTGGCCATGAACCGTCGTTTGAATGCTGTCGATCTCTCTGGCCGCGTCGGGGTCGTGACGGGCGGCGCGCAAGGCATCGACCCGGCCCAAGGGAGCAAGCTCGGCCACAGCGCTCGCCATCGCGGCCTGGTCGATGTCCCAGATG